>CBDFNB010000032.1:0-17082 GCA_965249855.1 Lacunisphaera sp. | reverse complement strand
GCACGCTGCGGGTTCCGGCTGTGGTCACGGCGATGGCATCAACGGTCAGTCCGGGGGTGCCCTCCAGCTTGGCCAAGGTCACGATGATCTCTGACCACGGCAGGCCGGACGGTTCGGTGGCACTGAGTTGGTAGCGACGGATATCGCCACCATTGGCCAACTCGGTCCATCGCCAGCGGGAGCCGATTTGCTCCTGCAACGCCAGGCGCGCCGGTTCCGTCCAGCGTTCGGCCGCCAGGGCGGATAGCCGTTCCCGCCAGACGGCGAGTTGGGCCGGATCGGCCACCGGCAGCGTGTCGCGTTCGGCCCGCAAGGCAGTGAGCACATCTGCCGACTGGTCGCCGGTCACCGGCCGGAAGTACCGGACGGCCAGGACACCCGCGAGCAGGACAATGCTGCCTGCAAACAGGAGCCAGACGGCGCGCGACACTGTCGGACTTTGCTTCATGGTCGTTGATGGGCGACGAGCCGGAAGTCCGCTGTCGGCACTCCCGGCGAATCGGCCAGCACCCAGCGGCCCCCTGGCGTGGCGAGTGACCTGAGCCAATCACGCCAGTCGGATTCGGCCGGCGACCGAGTGACGCCGCCCGCGAGCGTGAATTGCCCGCGGTTGGCGCGCAGCGTCGTGAGCACCACTTCTCGCGGCTGCTTGGCGCCGAGCGAACGGAACCAGGGCGCGAAGACCGGGGCGGCGGCCGTGCCTGCCTCGACCGCCGTCCGCACGGCTGCGAGTTCGCTCCCGGCTTGCTGCCGCGTGGTGATTTCACTTCGGACTGTGACAATCGCGGCGGCGTTGGCCGCCGACTCCTGCCGCCGGGTGAATTCCGCCCAGCCGTATTCACCGGCGAGCCCGAGGGCCGAGAGGCCCACGACCACGCTGGCGGCGATCAACGCCCGGCGTGGATTGAACAGCGCGGTGAGCGGCAGCATCTGCGCCGGCTGCCGGCGCGAGAGCGTTTCCGCCGCCGCGACCAACCGTCCCCAGGAGACAAGCCGCAGTCGCGGCACCTCCAGTGACGGCAACTGCGCGGGGATCCGCTCGCCGGCTGCATCGAGAGCGACGACATAGAGGGCGGTGTCCGCCCGAGTCAGCGTCGCTCGCACCGTCTCCAGCGCCACCTTGCCAGCGTCGGCTCCCGTTGCGGTCTGCACCTCGCGCCGTCCTTCCGGCGTGTGCCGGTAGATAAGCGCTTGGTTTTCAGCGACCGCCACGACGGTCAGCGCCCCGGTGTCGGGCCAGTCCTCGGGCACGAGGTTGAGGAGATGAGCGAGTGGCCAGGCCCCCTCGACCGCAATGCCGGCGTCCTCGAGCGTTTGCACGAGGGGATACAAGCCCGGCTGCGCCTCGTGATAGAGCACGGTCGCAAACCGGTCCTGTCCGCCAACGATGGGCTCGAAGCCCCACGCGCGGTCCTCGCTGAACAGCGCGGGGAATTGCTCCCCCAGCGCCGCCTGCAAGATCGCGCGGTGACCCTCGGGGCAGCTCACGCTCTCCGCCGCCAGGAACACCGGCTGGTGGATGAGCCGGAGTCGCGCCGGTTTGTCCCCGGCGAACGCGGCCAGCAGCGTCTCCGCCGCCCGCGCGAAGTCGCCGAAGACCACGGGTTCGGCCCGGCCCTCGATCCACCAGCGGTCGCCCCACAGGAGCGCGACGCGGTTAGATTTCGGCGAGATAGACATACGCGTCGGTCACTCCGTTTACCGGGGCGGCATAGGCCACGAGGCCCGTGTCGCAGGCGGCACCCTCGATGGGCGCCAGTTGCGGCGCGTTCATCGAGAGCGCGAGTTCATAGGCGTCCTTCGCCGGGCAGTTGGTGATGACGAGGTAGGCGACGATCACGTTGGGACTGCGGTTGGTAACGCCGTCGAGCCGGAAGTTGGCCCCGAGCGCCGCCGAGGGGGCCAGCGCGGGATTGGCGGTGCGCGCCTCGACCCGCGTGACGGCGGTCCAATTTCTCAGCGGCGCCGCATCCGGTGACATCACGAACGCCTGAGCAATCTGGCTCCAGGTCATCTCATTGCCGGTGCCGGAAGAGATGTAGACCTGGCTGCCCATCCGCAGGCTGAGCGGACGTTCCAGTTTGCCGACGGCGAGCAGCACGGCGTCGAGCCGCGCCCCATTGCCCTTGGCGGCATCGGTCGCACCGGAGAGGGCCGCACCGGAGCACGGCACGCCGATCCCCTCGGTCCGCGGGATGCTGCCGTTGCCACCCGGCATGGTGATCAAGTCGGTCAGGGCGGTCTTGAGCGTGTTGGCGGCGCTCTTGACCTCCTGGATGCGGGCGTTGCGGAGCGCGTCGAAGCCCTTGGGCAGGAGCAGCCCGACGAGCACGGAGACGATGGCGAGCACCATCACGAGTTCCAAAAGGGAGTAACCCTGGTTGTTGCGGAGACTATGTCGTTTGTTCATTTTCATGGGATGAGGTTGAGCCGTGTGACGTGGTAAATTCAGAGGACCCGGGCGATTTCCTCGGGCGTGGTGAGGCCGCCCGCCGCCGCGCGCAGCCCATGTTGCCAGAGCGTGAGGTAGCCCTCCCGGTCGCGGAGCGCGGCCAATTCGGCGAGCGGCGCGTGGGCGGAGACCAGCGGCAGGAACTTCTCCGCCGGGATCACTTCGTGAATGGCCAGCCGGCCGCGGAAACCGCGGCCCTGGCACGCGGGGCAGCCCACGGCGCGGAAAAACCGCGCATCGGGAATCCGGTGCTGCCCGGCCAGCCGCTCGTTGTCGGGGTGCGGCTCCTTGCACTCGTCGCAAAGCCGGCGCACGAGCCGTTGCGCCGCGACCAGCCGCAACGAGGCGGCCAGCAAAAAACTTTCCACGCCCAGGTCCCGCAGCCTTGGGATCGCGGCCAAGGCGTCATTCGTGTGCAGCGTCGAAAGCACCAAATGCCCGGTGAGGGCGGCGCGGATTGCGAGCTGCGCCGTTTCGGCATCGCGGGTTTCTCCGACCAGCAGAATGTCGGGATTCTGCCGCAACAGCGCCCGCAAGGCGGAGGCGAAGGTGAGCCCGATTTTTTCCCGGATCTCCGTCTGCCGGATGGCGGGAAACTCGTATTCCACGGGGTCCTCCAGCGTGTGGATCGCCCGGTCATGGTGGTCGAGGGCATGCAGGGCCGCGTGGAGCGTCGTGGTTTTCCCCGAGCCGGTCGGACCCGTCAGGTAAATGAGCCCGGCCGGACCGGCCAAGGCCTTCCGCAACGCCTCGGCTTGCGGTCCCGCCAGACCCAGCGCCGCAAAATCCTGCGCCGGCATCGTCTGGTCAAGAAGCCGGATGACCAGGCTCTCGCCGTGCAGGGTGGGCACCGTGCTCAGCCGCAGGTGATACCGCCGCCGCCCTTCATCGATCCGGGCGCGGCCGTCCTGCGGCAGCCGCTTTTCCGTGATGTCCATGCCGCCAAGAATCTTGGCCCGCGCAATGAGAGCGTCGCGCTGCGCCAGCGGCACCGTCAGGTGGTCGCGCATCGCCCCGTCGAGCCGGAAGCGCACGAGGAGTCCGTGTTCCTTTGGCTCGAAATGGACGTCGCTCGCGCCCGCGGCCACCGCCGCGCGCAACAAGGCGTTAAGCTGCCCGGTGGCATCATGGCTCGCCGCGACGGGTGGAACCGTCCGGGCCGGGCGCGGCAAAAAGCGATGAAGCGTGGCCAGCATCAGCGGATAAGTCTGGGCGTGAGAAAAAATCACCAGTTCGGTGCGCGTCCGCTGGGTCGCCTTGCTGCGGAACGCCCGTCCGAGCACGGGCGTCGCGCCCAGCACCGGCACGGCGCGGGTGTTCTCGCCCTCTTCCTCGGAAATCAGCCCGCCGATGACGGCCGTCTCTCCGTCCCGCAACCGCACAATGGTCGAAGCCTGCTTCACTTCGGTGACGGGGGCGGTCTGCCGTCCGTCCGGACTGGTGACGATGGCCTGCAGGCGCGTGATGGCCGGCAGCACGTCGAGGGTGATGACCCCGTTCCCGTCAATCTGCGGGGTCACCGCGAGAATCGTCCCGATGGTGATCGTGCTGACCGAATACTGCTCCTGGGTCTGGTTGACCGGAGCGTTCACACCGCCTTGCTGGAATGTCGTCGATTGCTGCAACCGAAAGAACGGCTGATCGAGTCCGATTTTTATGAAAGCCGTCTGATTGTTCAGCGCCCGGAGTTTCGGCTGCGCGACTGTCTTGACCTCGCCCTGCTGCTTCAGCGCGTGGATAACCGCCGTCGCCTGCTTGAAACCGAGATTGGCCGCGAAGGTATTGGCGCCGAGCATGGATCCGCCCACGCCTGCCACTTCCAGCGGGGCTCCGGCCGACAACGTCACGCCACCGCCCAGCGTAGCCGCGGCGAGATCCCAATCCACCCCCAGCTTCTGCTCGCTCCGCAAGGTCACCTCCACCAGCCGCGCCTCGATTTCCACCTGCTGCGTGATCCTCCGGCCGACCAGCTCGAGGAAGGCCTGGATAACTTCGTGCCGTTGGACCGGCGCGGTCACCTGGGCCACCCCGCTGAACCGGTTCAAGACGAGGCTGTCACCGTCCTTCAGCATAACGCGCAGTTCCGCCTCCAGGCTGGTCCAGAAGGTGTTCTGGTTTTCCTGCGAAATCGAAACCTGGGTCGCATCCGAACCCACGCCGTTCTGCGCGAGGGCGGGATTGAGCGGCGTCACGTTAGGATAACCGGTGCCATAGCCCCCGTTGTTCGCCCCGCCGAGCGTGATGGAGGCGCTGCCGGAACCGCTGCGCGTGAGCTGTGGGTAGTCGATGGGATACAACACCGTCTTCAGCCGCCGGACGGCGACGGCGGCCTCCGCCGCCTCGAAGTGATAGCCCAGCGGTCCGGTCAATGCGGCCAGCGCGTTGCGCAGGGTTCCCGCCGGGAGTTCCACGGTGACGGTGCCCTTCAAGTCGGGCTCGCTCAGAATCGGCACTTGGCAGGCGCGACTGAGTGTCTGCAATGCGGCGCCCAGTGGCGCCTGCTCGAAGCGCAGCGCGGGAGCCGGTCGGTCGAGCGGCGGAACGGATTTTGCCACCGCCGGCGCGGGCTGGGCCAGAGCCGGCAGCAGCGTCGCGAGGAAAAGGAGAACAGGAAATAGGACTTTCATGCGGTGAGGGTTTCAGGGTTTTTCGAGGACGAAGGGCGGGCTGTCCGTGGCGGCGCTATCCTGGAGCAAGGTTCGGCCGTTCGGCCGGTATTTGAGAAAGGCCGCCGCCACGGCGTTAAAAGTCCGGGTGACGTTGGCGGCCGGAAGATACGTCGCATCGCCGGGTTGGCTCGCCTGCACCGTGACGGAGCCCGGCCCGGTAAGGGTGAGCTGATTCCCGCTGATCGTGGCTGGTCCGCTCAGGACCGTGTAGGTGATGGGCAGGCCCGAGGAAACACTGCCACTCAAGGTGAACACCGGGCCACCGACCGGCTGGTTGCCCGGCGAGGCAAAGGTGATCGTCTGCGCGGTCTTGTCGGTGAAGACCGCCTGCACATTCAGCGGGCTCGTCAGCGTGAGCAGGATGCTCGACGCGGAGCCGGACGCATCGCCGGCCCAGCCGATGAACTGGTGGAGCGCATCCGGGGTCGCCGATACGGTGATGCTCGTGCCGTAGGGATAACTGCCGCCGGGCGTGACGCCGCCGCCCGTGGTGGCGCTCGTTGTGAGGGCAAAGACCTTCAGGGAGAAATTGGCCTGCACCGCCTTGTTGCGGTCGAGAGTGAGACTGACCGGATTGCTGGTGTCCGCTGCGTCGCCACTCCAACCGGCAAAGTCGTGGGTGCCGTCGGGCGTCGCCGAGACAGTCACGACGGTGCCTGCATTGTAGGTGCCGCCGGGCGAGACCGCGCCACCGGCGCTCGCGCTGGTCACAAACGAGTATAAAATCTTTGGCGAAAAGTTGGCCTGCACGTTTTTGTTTCGGTCGATGACCAGGCTGACCGGATTGGCTGCCCCACCGGCATCACCGCTCCAACCCACAAAATCGTGAGTGCTGTCGGGTGTGGCCGTCACGGTCACGCCGGTGCCGTAAGAATAGCTGCCACCGGGAGTGACGCTGCCGCCCGAGGTCACGCTGGTGGTGAGCGTGAATACCTTGAGGGTGAAGTTTGCCTGCACCGCTTTGCTCCGATCAATGACGACCGTGACCGGATTACCGGTGCCTGTGGCGTCGCCACTCCAACCGGCAAAGTCATGCGTGCTGTCGGGTGTCGCGGTGACGGTCACCACCGTGCCTGCATTGTAGGTGCCGCCGGGCGAAACCGTGCCGCCCGCGCTCGCGCTCGTGACCAGCGAATATTGCACGGGCGGTGGCGCGACCACGGTGATTGCGACCGTGGCCGATTGCACCCAGCCGCTACCGTCGTTCGCGGCGCTGCGCACGTAATAGGTGCCGACATCGGTGAACGTGAAATTTGCCGTCCGGGTCGAATCCGCCCCGCTGCCGACGGGGCCGCCCTGAAAGGGTTCGCCGGTGGCAAAACCACCCTGGAAGTTCCAGTCACCGGCAGGCCGCTGAATATCCAGATTGTGCGCCGTGAGGTTGTTGTCGGGGTCGGTGGCGTGGCTCGTGATGGTCAGCGTCGTGCCCGCGGTGATCGTCTGCCCGGCCGGCGCGACCAGCGTCACGGCCGGCGGAGTGTTGGCCGGTGGATCAATGGTGACGACGTGGGTAATGACCGGCGACGTGGCCCCGTCGCCATCGACGGCCTGGGCCGTGAAGGTGATGGTTTGCGGCCCGGGGTCGCTGGTGGAATTGCCGGAATCCCCGTCCGTGCCGTTGCCGCCGCCGGCAAACGCGAAGGGTTGTCCGTTCTTCCAGATGTTCACTTGGACGAGATTGCCGTCGGCATCGTTGCCATGGGCGGAAATCGTGTAGGTCTGACCGTTGGCGACCGCACCCGGCGAGTTGGTCCAGACGATGGTCGGCGGTTGGTTGGCCGGGGCGGACCCGACTTGCAGGTATTCGTCGAGCTGCTGCCAGGTGCTGCTGGCCTGGGGCGCGCCGTAGCCGTAGCCATGCCACACCTGCCAGACGCCGGGTTCATTGAGGACGACATCAACGCTCGAAAATCCGTCAGGATAATCCAACCCGAAATAACTATCTTCGGCATACCATTGCCCACTGGGGCTGAGTAGGGAGGTCGAGTTCCACGATTGGATGCCGTCGGGTGTGGTGCTGTGGGATGAGCCTACGGTGCGCACGGTGCCCACGGGCACATTGGTGGTGCCTTGGGCGACCAGGCGAGGCGCGCAACCGAGGGCAAATATCAAGATGAGCAGGAATGTTTTCATTGGACGGTGATAGTGGCGTTTTCGCGGAGCCGGAACCGGAGCGCCTCGACGCCCGGCAGGCTGGTCCCGCGGTTGATGGTGATGAGCCGCCCGCCGAGGATCTCCGGGGTGACGTTCGCCCCGGAATTCGCCGGGGCGGTGAAGGCGGGCGAAGTGTTGTTGAACGATACGAAGGCCGAATCCGCCGGATGATTGTTGTTCACCGTCACGGTGAACTTCGGGAGCACGATGCGGCGCACGCAGAGCTTGTGAATCTGGGTCAAGCCGGCTCCGCCCGAGGTCCACGCGGCAGTCTGCGCCGGCGTGAGACGTGCGCCCCAGTAGGACGGCAGCGCGCCGGTGCGGCTTTCCCAGTCGTGGTTCCAAATCGCGTCGAACCACGCGCTGTTCGCCTCGTAGGCCGGCAACGCGAGCTGGTCGCTCCGCGCCATGAGACTCACCAGCAGGAAACGCTGCCGTCCCGTCTCACTCGGCGCCGCGATAAGCAGCCGCGCGTTGCCCAACGGATTGAAGGCAATCCGCGCGAGTTCGGGCTGCGCGGCCGGCGAAGGGGCCACGCCGATTTGCGGCGTGATACCGCGCAGCCGGGCCACCTTGGCGAACCAGTCGGTGCTGGCGGTCGTGGCGTAGCCGGCACTCGTGGAAGTCGAGAACACGGTCGCCGTGTCGCCCGCACCGATCGTGCCGGACAGAGCCGCCAGGTTGAGATTGGTCAGGTCGGTGTTCTCGAAGGAACCCGTAATGGTGTTCGCCAGCTCATCGAGGCTCCGCACTTCTGCCTCGCGGCGGCCCTTCTCGACGATGTCACGCACCGCCGGGGCCATCGCCGCGGCGAGGATGCCGAACACGAACAGAACGAGGACGATTTCCAGCAGCGAGAAGCCGCGGATGACTCTCCCGCGCTGTTCGCGGAGGAGCCGATTTTTGAGCAGGTAAGAGTAGAGAACCATAAATCAGTGCGCGTTGAGGCCGCCGAGGAGCGAGAAGAGCGGCAGGAAGAACGAGAAGGCGATGGCCCCGACCACCGCGGTGAGCCCGGCGAGCAACACCGGCTCCAGGAGCGCCAGCGCCGTGGCCAGCCGCTCCTTCGCCCGCCGGGCGGCGTAGGCCTCGATGTGCTGCAAGGCGATACCGAGCTGCCCGGTGGTTTCGCCGGACTTGAGCGCCGGCACGATGAAGCCCGGGAAGTCGTGGCCCGGGGGCAGCGAGGCATAGAGCGGCCGGCCCACCGCGACGCCTTCGCGCGCCTGCCGCAACTGCGCCGCCAGCACGGCGTGGTTCACGAGGTCCGCCGCGGTCGCCAGCGAATCGAGCAGCGGGATGCCCGCCTCGTGCAGCAGCCGGCAATGGGCGGCGAACCGGGCGGTGGCGAGGCAGCGGATGGTTTCGCCCAGCACGGGGAGCCGCAGCAGCGCGGCATCGCGCACCCGGCGCAGCCGGTCGGTTGTCGCGGCGAGCCAGGCCAGTCCGGTCAGAAGGAATCCGGCGGCGACCAGGGCCGGCCACGCGCTCCGGACGATCTCACTCAGCCGGAAGAGCACCACGGTGATGGCCGGCAGCGTGAGATGCAGCGAAACGAAAACTTCCGCGAACTTCGGGACGACTCCGCCGAGCAGGAACACGATGAGCCCGCCCGTGGCCGCGAGCACGATGGCCGGGTAGATAAGCGCCCGCCGGGCGGTGCGGCGCAGCTCGTCGTTGCTGTTCAGGTGCTCGGCCAGCGCCCGCAGCGATTCCGGCAACTGGGCCGACGCCTCGCCCGCGGCGATGACCGCCGCCACATGCGGCGGAAACTGCCGCGTGAAATACCGGCACGCCTCGTGGATCGGCCGGCCCTGCGCCACCTCCCGGTGGATGTGCGCCAGCATCGTGCGCATCGGTCCCGGCGGCGCGTCCTCGGTCAGTTGCGCCAGCGCCACGTCGGCCGTCACCCCGGCCCGAAGCTGCAACTCCAACTGGTTGAGCAGCGGCACGAAATCGCCGACCGGCATGGTCAGTCCCGACGATTTCCCCCTGGTCCGGGCAGGTTCGATCCGCAGCGGCCACAGGTTCCGCGCCCGGAGGGCACGGTGCAGATGCGATGAATCCGGTGCGTCCTCCGTGAGAGAGAGCCGGCGGCCCCGCGGGCCAATGACAATGGCAGCAAAGGTCGGCATGTCAGAGGGCGAGCCGCAACCGGACGGGCTTTTCGGAGACGGGCAGCCGCAGCAGGTGTGGTCCGTGCCGGAACAACGCGGCCCCGGGCTCGATCCGCGTAAGGGTGAGGGTTTCGATGGTCTCGCCCGGCTCGACCGGCCGGCCGTTGACGAGGGCGCAAGGCGCCGGTCCCTGGATCAAGCCGGAGACGTGCAGGGTGATTTCGCGGACGGCATCGGTGGGCAGGCTGCGGATCGCGAACGGATTGACCTCTTCACCCTGGATCGGCTGGGCCGCAATCGCGGCCAGGTCGATCACGCCCTCCGCGTTGGGTGAAAGGGCTCCGATGGTCTCACGTTCGTCAGTGGTGGGTTGCTCGGGCGCGGCTGGCGGTGGGGCTCCTTTCTCCGCCGCCGGGGGAGTTTTCGGGACTTCAGGTGCGGGTGTCGCCAGTTCCCGGACCCGGGAGTGGAGTGCGTCGTTCTGGGCGATGAGGGCACGGATATGTTGCTGCTGCCGCAGGGCTTTTTCCTGGAATTCCAACGCCGGGGCGAAGAGTAGCGCCGGCGTTGCGGGTTTCGGCGGCGGGACGGCCTGGCAGCCGGTCAGCGCGAGGAGTAGGATAAGTTCAATTCGCATGGTCGGTCCTTGGGGCGCCGTGGCCCCGGTCGAGTTTCTGGGTGACGTAGAGATAGAAAGGCTTCCCGGCGGGACCCGGACGTAGATGCCATCCCGCTCGATGGTTTCGCGGATCTGGCGGGCGTATTCGCGGAGGACGGCGCTGGTCCCGGCCAGGGCCGCATTCCGGCCTGTCGCCAGCGGCGTCACGGTCTCGCCCAGCATGCCCGCCGTGGTGCGTGTGTCCTGGAGTGCCGTGGTCGCGGTCGAAAGAAATGTCGCCGCGAAGAGTTGCACCGCGTGCCAGTCGTTCGATGTCAAGACCTGGCCCCGCAATCCCGCCGAGCCGTCGTGCAGGCCCCACTCCCCTGTCGCCGGATCGCGCTCGCGGTCCAGCGCCAGTCCCTGCACGGCCAGTTCGCGGCCGTTGTCGGTCCCCGGCGTCCGCCACACGATGGTCCAGGCACCCTGCGCCGCCAGCCGCTCGCGCGCCCGGTCGGTCGAGGCCCGGCCATGCACCTCCGCCCCCGCAGGCACGATGAGCCGGCCATCGTGCCACACGTCCTCGGTCACCAGCCCGATGACCGGCGTCTCCAGCCGGTTGGATTCAAGCGTCAACACGGTTTCGCACGGAATCAGCCGGCCATACGGTGCGACCGTCGCGTCCGGTTGATCGTCGGTTGCTTTGACGGGTGTGAGGGACAGCGGCAGCACGGCTGGCTTTGGTTTAGCCGGAGTCACCGTGCCCGGCCCGGACGTTACGGATTCGGTCCGCGCGGTCATGGTCAGCGGTTCGGTGGGTGGCTTGGGGAACGGAACACCTTCGCGGACAAAAGTCCGCGGAGCCGGGGCCGGGCTCGCCACCCGGGCCTCCGGTGCCGGAACCGGCTTCGGCCGGTGGGTCTGCCGCCAATAGATCACTCCGCCCGCCAATGCGGCGAGGAGGCCGACGAGCACGAGCTGGCCGGTGGGCGTGCTGAAGAATTCTCCGGGGGATTTCATGGCTGGGTCGGCACGAGGACGAAGAAGGTGTTGTGCACGGAGAGGTTCGCCCGGCCGCCCCGGCCGTCGCCCGCGATGACAAACCAGATCGTCGCGCTGCCGCCCGCGGGAATTTCCCCGTCGGCCTCGGTCAGCGTCGCCGGATAAAGCGTCGGCCCGATCCGCACGGAGATCCCGCTCGGGTCGAACCGGATGGGCCGGCCGCTGGTGTTGTCCACTCGCGCCCGGAAAACCAGTGCGTCCTCGGGATCGAATCGGAACACCTCCGTGACCGTGACCTTGAATCCCGGATAGAGTGTTTCCGCCTCCGGCGTCGACCGCTCGACCGAACGGGTGAGCAGCGGATACTGCTGCGCCAGCAATTCGTGATGTTGCGCGCGGTCCAGCAAGCTGCGGAGCGTGGCCGGCGAGGCGGGCTGTCCCGCGGGCGGTAGCTTGATGGCCGGTGGTTCCTGAAAGACCACCGCGCGATCGGGTTCGGCGGCGGTCACGAACGTGAGGGCATACACCTTTCCGCGATAAATCACGTTGAGGGCCGCCCGCGCGTCGTCCTGCAAGGCCCGGAGGGAAAAATGACTCGCCCCCGGCTGATGCGACAGGAGCACCGGCGGTGCGTCCTCGGGTTTTTGGGAAACATTGCCGCCTTCCAGCGCCGCGATCGGGCCGGGAAACACACAGGTGGTCGGCTCGTTACGGGCCAGCCGGACGGTATGGACTGTCCGGTCGTCCAGGGGATAGCACCGGATTTCGGAGGCGGGCACTCCGGCGACCAAGAGGGCCTGAACCATGATCACTGTGATACGTCGTATTGCCATACGGCCAGGGGAAAGCGGGCGTTGGCGCCCAGGTTGGGGTTGCGCGCGAAAGTGAAGCGCGCCTTGAACGGAACGGATTCGCTGAAGAGCCGGCCCTCGAAGAGTCCGCTGCGGAGCCACTGCCCCTCGACCTGCACGAGCACCGTCTCCGCGCGCGTCTCTAGGACGGTCAGTTTCAGCACCTCGGGTTTCTGGTGAAGCGACTTGGCCGCAAACTCCTCCGCGCCGCGGCCGATCTCCGTGCGGGCCTGCCGCAGGGCGTCCGGCAGGAACAGTTTCTCCAGCAATTCCGGAAAGTCGGCGCCGGTCGGATTGCGCTGCCAGAGGGCGAGGCACGCCAGCAGCGCATGATGCTCGTGCAGCTTGCCCGCCTCCTCGAAACCCAACAACGGAGAGACATGGAAGGATCCCGCGGCATCGAGGATCACCACGCGCTCCCGGGTCCGGTAGGCCCGGATGACGAGATACGGCGCGACCAGCGCGTAACCGGCGGCGATGAGTGCCACCACGAACCACAGCCGGGCGGCGACGGCGTAGTCGGTGAACAATTCCAGCGGGTGCCGGAAGAATCGGCGCGGCCGGGGCGGCGCGGTCCTCACAGGGAGAACCGGGATTTCGTGGGCGTCTTCGCTCATGTCAGAGGGCGGGTTGGGGTGACGGCGGCTGGACAGCCGCGACGAGCGCCGCGGTGGAACGGTCGCCGGCTGGATCGGACATTGGTGCGGGTGCAGGCGCCGGCGGTGGCGGCGGCGGGGTCGCCGGGGGCAGCGGCGGCGGAAGTCCGCCGGTTGACGGCGGCTGGCTGGCACCCTTGATCGCGCCTATCGCCGCCGCGGCGCCGCCCGTCTTGAGTGACTTCGCGAGCCACACGACCTGTTGGAGCGTGTAGAGCTGTTGTAAACCCTGCCCGCCGCCGCCCGCCAGCGGCGAACCCGAGCAAAAGAGCATCTGCATCAAAATCGGCGTCCCCAGCGTGCCAAGGATGAGCCACAACGTGCCCAGGAGTCCGCCGAGGAGGCTGCCGAACGAGGCCGCGTCGATCTGGCCGGGCGCCAAGTCATAGGCCGTCGCCAGATTGGTGGCATACGCCGTGAGCAGGTGATAGGCGACGAGTTCCGTCACCGCGAAGCCCACGGGCCAGGCCAGCACCGCCAGCGTCTGCTGGATATACCGGGTCGCCAGCGAGGCCAACGACGGCAGCATGAACATCGACAGCGCCAGCGGCAGGAACAGGTAGCAGAGCAGCTTGAGGATGAACTGCAGGATGAGGAACGGCAGTTGCAGGAGGCTGCCGACGATCACGATCAGCTTGGCCAGCGCGTAGAGTGTGGCCCGGTAAAACGTCTCGCCGAACCGCTGGAAGCTGAAATCGCTCGTGCTGTCGGTCACCGTGTCGCGCATCAGCACGGCCGCCCGCATCGGGTGTTCGCGGTAGCCCTCATGGATAATGTCCGCGAGTGCCAGGAAGAGTTTTTCAATCAGCTCGAACCAGTGGGGCAGCGTCGCGACCAGACCGACCACCGCGATGGCCCGCACGAACGGCACCACCAGACTGTCCTGGTCAGCCCGCGCCTGATGCACCTGGATCATCAGCCCCGCAACACACACGAAGAACAGGATGAACCGGAACGCCTCGGTGAGCGTCAGGATCGAATCCCGCAAACCTGGAGCGAAGTTCTCCATCAGTTCCGGCCCTCCGCGGGCCGCTGCTTCTTTTCCTCGCACTGGAGTCGCTCCAGCAGCCGGCGTTTCGCGGCGGGGTCCGGGACCGTCCCGGTCCGGGTATCCAGTTTCACGCAGGACTGGAACGCGTCCATCGGCGCGGTTCGACTGACAGGTGCGTCCGGCTGCGCCAGAATCGGCGTCGGCCGCGGCTGGCGGAGCAGCCGGAGTCCGGCAACGGTAAGCCCGGCCAACGCGATGAGAGTCGCAACGAGCTTTTTCATGGGCGGGTGTAAGTCGTGGGGGTGAGCCGGATCGACTGCTGCCAGGCGTTCACGGCGGATAGGCTCTGCCGCTCTTCGGCGGTCTGCTTCTCGAAAAAATCCCGCCGTTCCTTCTCGGCCTGGTTCTCGTTGAGAATCTGCTGGGCGATGAGCTTGTCCGCCTCGTCCCGCCTCTGCGCCGCGAGCAGCGCCAGCTGACCGTTGAGGATCGCGACCTTGCCCTGGAGCTTGTCCACCTCGGATTGCGTGGAGGCATCGCGCAACGCCGCCAAAGTCTCGGCCACCTCGGTTTGCAAGGTCGCCGCCCGCGCATTGGTCTGGGCGAACACATTCTCTAGGTTGTCGGCCTGCCGCTCGACGGCCGCATAGGGCCGGTAGTCCGCCGCGCGCCGCACGAAGCCCGCGCCCAGCGAGGTCCGGTCGTCGAGCGGCCGATACATCCCCTCGGCGGTCCGCCGGAGCGACTGCGCCGCGTCCGACAACCGGCGGACCGCCGCCATCGTCTCGCCATACTGTCGCACGAAGTCCTCCGCGCCGAGCGCTCCCGCCAGATGCACGCCGGCCGCCACGGGATCGCCCAGCACGTCGCGGATGCGCCGCTGGGTCGCGAGCAGGTCCTCCGCCTGGCGGATCTGGCGATTCAGTTTCTCCAACTGCTCGGCCCACTGCCGGAGGACTTCGGTATGCTGCGCGATCTGGTTGCCCTTGATCGCCGTGTTGACGGCGGTGTTGACCGGGTCGTTGACGACCCATTGGGCGAACGCTGCGGGAGCCAGCAGGAGGAAAAGCAGGATGGACTTCATGGTCAGCGGGGCAGGATGAGGATTTCGGTCGAGGGCACCCGGCGCGCGCCGTCCTCGACGCGTTCGGGTTTTCGCACCGGTAGGGCCAAAGGAATGCGCTCGCGGTTCGCGTCCTGGGTCGCCCAATACCGCATCTTCACGGCTTGGTTGGTTTGATCGGTGGGCGGCGTCTGGGACGCGCAGCCCGCGAGCGCAAAGGTAAGGTTAAGCAGCAAGAGTGTTCGCATGTTCGGTCTCCGTTCGGGCCGGGATGTGGCGCAGGGTGCCGCACTGCGGCGGCTGGGCCGTGGGCAGGAAGTAGCAAATCGACGAGTGCCGCGTCTCCGCCGGCTGCTGCTCGGGCAGCGGATACTGCTGGATGGCCTCGATGGCGCTCTCCGGCAGCGCGAGGTCGCGCGCCAGGTCGGCCAAATCCGAGCGGTCCGCCTGCCGCATCAAGAAGAATTGTTTTGCATTGCCGATGACCGCGGAGCGCACCCGCGACGCCTTGAAGCGCGCATACTGCTGCACGATGCTGACGACCCAGCAGTTGAACTTCCGCAACTGGGCGTAGCCTTCGGCCACGATCCGCTCGCCGCCGGGCACGTCGAGGAACCGGGACACTTCTTCGAAGACGATGCGCTTGCGAGCCGCGCGCGGCAGGGTGAGCAGGTGCTGCCGCGAGAAGCCGGAAATCAAGAGTCCCGCTGCCGCCTTCAGTTCCACCGCCTGCTCGGGGATGAGCCCCAACTCGAAATGAACCACGTTCCGTTGCAGGGAGAGGTTGGTCACCCCGTCGAACAACCGGCCGAACTGCCCGGCCGTGGTCCACGCCCGCAAGAGCGTGGCCAGCCGGTCGATCTCGTCCTTGGGGTGCTCGGCAAACCGCCCGAAGGCCAGCAATTCGACCAAGGCACTGTGGGTCGGGAATTGCTCCGGCGTCCACGCCGCGCACGCAGTCTGCGCCACGAGCCGGGCCGTCTGCGGGTCCTGGGCGAACCGCGTGATGTCCTGGTCCGTAAGCCCGGCGACGAATTCGGCAGCCTCCCCGTCGCCGATAGCGCGCCGGTCGCGCAGCTCCGCAAACGCCTCCAGCGGCGTGCTGCCCGCCGGCATCCGGTCGCGCCAGCGGTGCACCGCGCACGCGAGCCGCGCCGTCTCGCGCGCCTCGTCCGGGTGCCGGCGGGACCAGTCGAGGAACGAGTCCTGATAGAGCTGGTGGAGATATTGCGCCAACTGCGCCTGCCGCAGCGCCGATTTCTCTGGGTCGGCCGGCTCGCCGATCATCCGCGACAGGAGTGCCACCGCCCCGGCCAGATGGAGCTGGGTCAGCGGCAGCCCCTGCGTGTCGAGGTAGTTGAGCGTGAGCGGCGCATCCGGCTGGATGATGATCGGCCGCTCACCCATGGCTTCCGTGAACCGGCGGTAGGAGAGACCCTCCTCGATGATGAGGGTGTGCCGGAAGAATCCGGCCGTCTGCATCAGCAGGTCGTGGATGAATTCCGACTTGCCCGCCCCGGTCATGCCGATGAGCACGGCGTGCTGTGGCGACCCGTTCGCCTCGGTGCTGACGCCCACCAGATTACCATGGGTGCCGTCGTAAAGCGCCTCGGCCGCGTCCAGCCGGCCGGTGAAGGTGGCGCAGAAAGGCAGCACATCGGCTAAATAAGTGTCCTCGGCATACAGGGCGTGGTCGGTGTAGGCCGAATGCGTCCAGCCGGGCCACGTCGAGAAAAAGAGTTTCTTCGCCGCGGTCGCCACTTCGTGCCGGTAGCACTGCGCCCCGTCCATGTCCCGGATGGCGGACTGGAGGAGCCCGGTTTTCTCCCGCAGGCCCGCCCGGGTCGCATCCCACACCCGGATGACATAGGTGACGTGGAACGGCCGCGCGAATCCGCCCGCCAGGCTTTCGATCTTCCGTTCCTTTTTCTGGAGAGCCACCGCCAGCGAATGCCGGCGCTGCTCGGCATACTCGCCCTGCAGCCGCTCCATCGCGTGCTCCTCCCGGCGGATCTCGTGCCGGGACTCGGCCGGGATGACGTTCGCCGTGACCCGGTAGTCGAGGAAGTCGAGGCGGGTGAGATGTGCGACGATTCCGGGCTGCGTGGCTCGCGGCCACCGGTTGAGCACGAACACGGCATGGTGGCAGCCGTTGAGCACAAAGCCACCGTCCGGCTGGCCGATGCCATCGCTATGCCAGATGTTCTCCTGGATGGTGAGCGACGGGTCGTAGCTCGCCGGGGTCCGGGAACCGTGGCCGGGATTGAGAAATTCGAACAAACACCGGAAATGCGCCGCATCATCCATCGGCCGGACCACCGTGTCGGCGCCCAGGACCGCCCGCATGGTGGCCGCCAGTTCCTCGAATTGCCCCTTTAACTGGCATAGTAATCTAGCATAAGCCGCCCGCAGGCTGGTCCGGGTGGCCAGGTTCCCGGCGTAGCTCGTGACCTCGATGGAGAAGAAGACGGCCAGCCGGTCGCGCCGGAGCCGGCCGTCCAGCATCCGCTGGAGGTAGCGCGAGGTCCG
>CBDFNB010000031.1:0-158476 GCA_965249855.1 Lacunisphaera sp. | reverse complement strand
TCGCCGTGGCGGCGCACGAGTTCGGTCACCTCGCCGGGGGGTGGGCGGGGGGCGGCCAGTTCCTGCTCTACGTGGTGGGGCCGTTCAAGTGGCAGCGCACGCCGGAGGGTGTCCGTTTCTCGTGGAATGCGAGCGTCAACCTGGGCGGCGGCCTGGCGGCCTGCCTGCCGCCCGACGCCACCCGCGTCACCCCGCGGCGCGTCGCGATGATGATCGCCGGGGGTCCGCTCGCCAGCCTGTTGGTCGCCGGCGCGGCCCTGGGCCTGGCGGCGGCCCTGGCCGGCCCGGCCCCCACGGGGCTCGCCCGTGGCCTGACCCAGGGCCTGCTTGGGGGCGTCGGCTGGATGTCGCTGCTGATTTTCGGACTCACGGTCTTTCCGTCGACGATGGGCGGCTTCAAGTCCGACGGCCGCCGGTTCTTCGAGCTGCTGCGGGGCGACCGGCGCTCCGACCAGGAGAAGGCCATGCTGGCCCTCACCACGGCGGGGCTGGCGGGCGTGCGCCCGGCCGACCTGGACCCCGGGCTGGTCGCGGAGTCCCTGGCCTTGCGGGACGGCTCGGTGTTCGACCTCTACGCCCATTTCACGGCCTACCTGCACGCGGTCGACCGGGGCGGGCTGGCGGAGGCGCAGGCGCGCCTCGATTACGTCATTGCGGGCGAGGCCCGGCTGGTGCCCTTCATCCGGGACGCGGCGCGCTGTGAATATGCCTGGCTGCTCGCCACCCGGGCGGATGCGCCCGCGGTGGCGCGGGCCTGGCTGGATTCGGCCGGCTCGCTGGCGTTCGATCCCGCCACCCGGCTGCGGGCCGAGGCCGCGGTCTTGCTGGCCGAAGGCCGGTTACCCGAGGCTGCAAAGAAGGCCCGCGAGGGCCTGCATGCACTGAAGCACAAGAGCATGAGCCCGGTGGAGAGCCCGTTTGTGCGGGAGGCGTTCGAGGCCATCCTCCGCCAGGCGGCCGGCCCGGCCAACCCTCAGATGTAATACATCTCCGTCGGATTCTTGGACGCGAGCTGGTCGAGGGTGTATTCCTTGGTCTTCTCGACCATGGTGGCGCGGACCTCGTCCCACACCTGCTTGAGGCGGCGGCCGCTGCGGCCGGCGAAGTTGCCGCTCAGGCCGAGGCACTCGCCCTCGGCCGCCATCATGATGTCGTAAAGCGAGATGTCCTCCGGCGGCCGCGCCAGCGTGTAGCCGCCGAGGTTGCCGCGCCGGCTGGTGATGAGGCCGGCGGTGCGGAGCTTGCCGAGGATCTGCGCGAGGAAGTTGGCCGGCACGTCCTCCGTGCGCGCCAGGTGCTCGATCTGGGCGAGCCCGCCCGTGCCGTGCAACCGCGCCAGCTCCGCCATGACGCGGCAGGCATAATCGACTTTGACGGAGATTCTCACGAAGGGTGCGTCAGGCTACGGGTGCTCGGGGTGTTGGCAATATCCGGCGGCTTAGATCATGAAGTCGCCGCTCTCGGGCTTCACGACCTCGTGCGACGGCAGCAGCATGCCGGCGGCGACCGTGGCGTTGGTGCCCTGCTCGATCAGGATGAAGGAGCCGGTCAGGCGGTTGACGCCGTAGCCGTCGTAATAGAGCGGTTTCGATACCCGCAGCCGGATTTCGCCGAGGTCGTTCATGGCGAGCGCGGCCGGCGCGGGCTCGGGATCGAGTGTCTCGATGTTGAGCCGGTGCACGAGCTCGGTGACGACGGCCTGCACGGTGCTGGTCGTGTGCTTGAGAAAATATTTTTTGCCGCGCTCGAGCGGGCGGGAATGCATCCAGCAGATCTTGGCGTGCAGATCGGTGCCGGTGCCGGCGGGGTTGTCGAGGCCGACGATCATGCTGCCGCGGCCGGCGTCGATGTCGTCTGCGAGCACGAGCGTGACGGACTGCGGGCAGAACGCCTCGGGCACGCTGCCGTCGTAGGTCCAGATTTCCTTCACGGTGGTCACGATGCCGGCGGGCAGCACGAGGACCTTCTGGCCAGTGCGGACGATGCCGCCGGCGATCTGGCCGCTGCAGCCGCGGAAGTCGTGAAGCTGCGCGTCGGTCGGGTTGTTCGGGCGGTTGACCCACTGCACGGGCAGGCGGAAGCCGTTCAGGTTCCAGTCGCTGCCGATGTGCACGCCCTCGAGGTGGCCGAGCAGCGTGGGGCCGGGATACCAGGGCGTGTTGACGGACGGCGTGACGACATTGTCGCCGTTGAGCGCGCTGATCGGGATGAACTTGACGTCCTTGATGTCGAGGCGGGGCAGGAAGGCCTCGAACTGCTCGCGGATCTCGTTGAAGCGCGCCTCGCTCCAGCCGACGAGGTCCATCTTGTTGACGGCGACGACGAGGTGCGGGATGCGCAGCAGCGAGGCGATGGCGGTGTGGCGGCGGCTCTGCTCGATCACGCCGAGGCGGGCGTCGACGAGGATGATGGAGACGTTGGCGTTGCTCGCGCCGGTCACCATGTTGCGCGTGTATTGGACGTGGCCAGGGGTGTCCGCGATGATGAACTTGCGGCGCGGCGTGGCGAAGTAACGGTAGGCGACGTCGATCGTGATGCCCTGCTCGCGCTCGGCGCGGAGGCCGTCGGTGAGGTTGGCGAGGTTGATGGCGCCGCCGCCGGTGATGTCGGCCGAGCGCTCGAGCGCCTCGATCTGGTCCTCCATCAGCGACTTTGAGTCGTAGAGCAGGCGGCCGATGAGCGTGGACTTGCCGTCGTCGACGCTGCCGCAGGTGTTGACGCGCAGGATGTCGACCGGCAGCGGTGCGCCGGAGGTGGAAACCGGGGCGTGGGCGGTGGCGGGAGAGGGTGAAGTGAGCACGGACATGCGTTAAGGGATTAGAAGTAGCCCGCTTTCTTGCGGTCCTCCATGGCGGCCTCGGAGGCCTTGTCGTCGGCGCGGGAGCCGCGTTCGGTGACGCGCGCGGCGGCGACCTCGCCGATGATGTCATCGACGGTGCTGGCCGGGCTCTCGACCATGCCGGTGCTGATCATGTCGGCGATGGTGCGGACGCGGCAGACCATGGTCTTGCGCGGCTCGGTCGGCTTCGGCCGGGCGCCGGCGTAGGGATCGGGCTTGGTGGCGTCGGTGTGCGGCGGCGGCACGGGCAGCCACTGGCCGCCGCGGCGGAGGCACTCGCGGGTGTGGCTGAAATAGATGCTGGGGACCTCGAGCTCCTCCTGGCGGATGTATTCCCACACATCCATCTCGGTCCAGTTGCTCAGCGGGAACACGCGCATGTTGTCCCCCGGGTTGAGGCGGCCGTTGTAGAGGTTCCAGATCTCGGGACGCTGGTTCTTCGGGTCCCACTGGCCGAAGCTGTCGCGGAAGCTGAAGAAGCGCTCCTTGGCGCGGGCCTTCTCCTCGTCGCGACGGGCGCCGCCGATGGCGCAGTCGAAGCGGAACTCCTCGATGGCGCCGAGGAGGACGGGGATCTGGAGCTTGTTGCGGCTGACCTCGCCGGGCGCCGGCGTGGCGGTGCCGTTGGCGATCGCCTGGTCCACGGTGCGGACGATGAGCCGGGCGCCGAGCTGCTTGGCGCGGCGGTCGCGGAACTCAATGAGCTCGGGAAACTCGTGGCCGGTCTCGACGTTGAGGAACGGCATCGGGATGTCCGAGGGCCGGAAGGCCTTCTCGGCGAGGCGCAGGAGACAGATGGAATCCTTGCCGCCGGAGAAGAGCAGGGCGGGGCGCTCGAATTCGCCGGCAACCTCACGCATGATGTGGATCGCCTCGGTTTCGAGGTGCTGCAGGTGGTCGAGATGGTAGCTGGTCGGCATGGACTAAAGGGAGGTTTTGTAGGTTGCCCGCTGGCGGGCAACGTGGCGCGCGAGCGCGCCACCTACAGTGGCTGCATCGCATCAGGCGTTGACCGCCTGTTTGCCCCAGGCGGCGTGCAGGCCGCACTCGCGCTTTTCGTCGGCCTTGGCGGGATCGAAGTAGTCCCACTCGTTGGGCAGGTTGTGCTGCGCGAGGTAGGTCTCGAGGTCGGCATCGGTGGCGTGGAAGAAGGGACTGACCTTGAGCGCGCCGAAATTCTCGTCGAGCGACACGATGTCGAGGCCGGCGCGGTTGGGGTTCTGGACCTTGCGCAGGGCGGTGATCCAGACGGTCGGCGCAAGCTCGCGCATGCCGCGCTGGAAGGGCTCGAGCTTCATCAACGCGCTGAACTTCTTCAGGCCGGCCTCGTCCTCGGTGGTCGGGATCGGGCCGTGGATGGCGTCGCGGTGCGCGGGCGTCAGGCGCGGGAGGAAAGGCTTGAGGTTGAGCCCGAGCGACGTGCGCAGGGCCTCGGCGTGCTTGTAGGTGGCCGGGCGGTTGTAGCCGTGGTCGACCCAGAGCACCGGGATGTCGGGCTGCGCCTGCGTCGCGACGTGCAGGATGGCGGCCTCGTAGGGGCGGAAGTTGGTGGAGACGATCGCGCGGCCGCCGGCCTGGGCGACGGCCCAGCGGACGATCTCCAGCGGCGATTTGGCGCGGAGCTCGGCGTTCCAGCGGGTGAGAGCGGCGGTGTCGTTCATGTGGAGATTGGGGCGGGAGCGGCATCCCCGGCCGCTCCCGCTTTGATTTGCTCGGGCAACACAATCCGCGAACAAAAGTCGCCGAAGCGCTCGCCGGGCAGCCGCTCGTTCTTCCAGCGGGTCAGCAGCGGACGGAGCTCGTTGAGGATGTCGTCTGATTTCACGCTCGCGCGGTATTCGCGGTTCAGGCGCGTGGTGCCGGCGTTGCCGCCGAGGTAGAGGTTGTATTTGCCGGGCGCCTTCCCGACGAAGCCGATCTCGGCCATGTAGGGGCGGGCGCAGCCGTTCGGGCAGCCGGTCATGCGGATGATGATCTCCTCGTCGGCGAGGCCGAGCTCGGCCAGCAGGCCCTCGATCTTCTCGAGCAGGCCGGGCAGGTGGCGCTCGCTCTCGGCGAGGCCGAGGCCGCAGGTCGGCATCGACGGGCAGGCCATCGAGGCGCGGCGGATGGCGCCGGCCTGGTTCTCGACCGGGATGCCGTGCTCGGCGAGCAGCGCGGTGATGCCGTCCTTGTGGGCGGCCGGCACGCCGGCGAGCAGGAGGTTCTGCGACGGCGTGAGCCGGGTCTCGGCGCGAAACTTGGCGACGATGCGGCGGAGCGCGGTCTTCAGCTGGCGCTGCGGCGTGTCCTTGATGCGGCCGGTCTCGACGTAAAGGCCGAGGAACCAGTTGCCGTCACTCTGCTGGTGCCAGCCAAACAGGTCGCCCTGCTTCGTGAAGTTCATCGGGCGGGCCGGCGCGAGCTTGAGGCCGGAGCGCTGCTCCACCTCGGCGCGGAACCAGTCGGCGCCGCGCTCCTCGATCACATACTTGAGGCGGGCGTGCTTGCGGTTGGTGCGGTCGCCGGAGTCGCGGTAGGCGGTGAGCACGGCCTTGGCGACGTTGACGAGCTCCTCGGGGGCGAAGAAACCCAGCACGTCGGCGGTGCGCGGGAAGGTCTCCTTGTTGCCGTGGCTCATGCCGAGGCCGCCGCCGCAGAGCAGGTTGTAGCCCAGGACGCGCGCCGGCTCGGCGGGGTCGGGGATCGCGACGAAGCCGAGGCAGTTCGTGAAGACGTCGGTGTCGTTCAGCGGCGGGATGGCGAAGGCGATCTTGAATTTGCGCGGCAGGTAGGTCTTCCCGTAGAGCGGGTCCTCGAACTGTTTCTTCTCCTCGGGCTGGAGCTTGAGCGGCTCGCCGTCGATCCAGATGGAATGGTAGGCCTCGGTGACGGGCTTGAGCGCGGCGTCGACGCGGCGGGCGTCCTCCAGCACGCGCTCGACGAGCACGCTGGTGGCGGGCGTGGCGGGGGCCATGACGTTGCGGTTCACGTCGCCGCAGGCCGCGACCGTGGTGCAGAGCGAGTCGTTGAGACCCTTCATGAGCGGGCCGAGCTTGTCCTTCACGACGCCGTGCCACTGGAACGACTGGCGCGAGGTGATGCGCAGGGTCTGGTTGCCGTATTTCTCGGACAGGTCGTCGAAGGCCAGATACTGGTCCGGCGGGATGATGCCGCCCGGGATGCGGGCGCGGATCATCATGATGTATTGCTTGCCGGTCTTGCGCTTGTCGCGGTCGTCCTGCTGATAGATGCCGTGAAACTTGAGGAACTGCTCATCATCGGACGAGAAGCAGGCGAGCGCCGGGTTGGCCAGGGTCTCGGCCAACGTCCCGCTCAGGGTCGGATCGTTCTGCTTGAGGACCTCGTTCTTGTTCACGTGCGCTGGAGTATTTTCGGACATGACGTAGAGAACGGTTGCACTTGTCGGCCAACGGGTAAAGGTGAATCGACGTCATACTGACTAAAGAAGTCATGTTAAGCTCAAGTCCATCCACTGCAAAAGGTTTTGTCTGGCTCGTCGGAGCCGGACCGGGCGCGCCCGACCTGATTACGCTGCGTGGATTGAGGCTTTTACAATCAGCCGAGGCCGTGGTGCATGACGAGCTCTCCAGCCACGAGTTGCTGGCCCATTGCCCGCCGGGCTGCGAAATCCATGCCGTGGGCAAGCGGGCCGGGCACCACAGCGCCACCCAGGCGGAGATCAACGCGCTACTCGTGCAGCTGGGCAACGAGGGCCGGAAGATTGTGCGCCTGAAGGGTGGCGACCCGATGATCTTCGGCCGCGCCGGTGAGGAAATCGAGGCCCTGCGCGCGGCGGGCATCCCCTTTGAGATCGTGCCGGGCGTGACGGCGGCCACGGCGGCCGCGGCGTCGCTGGGCCTGCCGCTGACGCATCGGGATTGCTCCTCGGCCGTGGTTTTTGTCACCGGCCACCAATGCGCGGCCAACACCGGCGGCCTGGACTGGGGCGCGCTCACGAAGCTGCGCGCCACGCTTTGCTTCTACATGGGCGTCCGCCGCCTGCCGGAGATCGTGCACAATCTCTTCCAACACGGTATGAAGGCCGACACGCCGCTCGCCCTGATCAGCGAAGCCACGCAACCGTCGCAGAAAAATCACGATCACCACGCTCGGCGAGGCGGCGGCCATCTCCCCGGGAGAAATCGCCCAGCCCGCGCTGGTCGTGATCGGCGAGGTGGTGCGGTTTTCCGATTTCGCCACCCAGGTGCCGGCGCTGCTCGCCAAGGCTAGGCACTGACCGCCGCGCGCCACCGGTCGGCCAGGAGGTCGATCAGCAGCGGGTGTTCGGCGACCAGCTTCGTCATCACCGTGCGCAACCCGGGTGAGGCGGCCTCCGCCGCGCGGCAGATTTCCGCCACATCACCCGCCGGGCCGGCGTGACGGCCGGGCAGCAGGAACTGCATCGCCACGATCACGCGGCCGGTATTCCACGGCGGGGTCGCGAGCAGGTCGGCAAGCAGCGGCTTGACGAAATCATATTCCGGTTCGGCGCGGTGCTCCATGCTGGCCGGCGCCACGGCGGCGACGCGCGAGCCGAGGAGGCCGGCGAGCTGCTGCGCGAGTTCGTTGCGCACGGCGGTGACCACGGCCACGGGACTGCCGTGGTCCACGAGCGCCACGCGGTCGGCGCCCGACGGATCGAGTTCATCGCGCACGTGCTGCGCGAGGATCTGCGCCAGGCGGTTGTCGCGGGCCGCATGCAGCGGCGGGGCGAGCTTCAGGCGCAGGTTGGGAAACTTCTGCCGGAGCCGCGCCAGGTTTTCCGGCAGGTATTCGGTCAGCGCGCGGCTCGGGCCGAAGAAGAGCGGCAGGAGGATGAAGTCGTTCTGCCCGGCCGCCAGCCGGCGCTCGAGCGAGGGAAACAGGATCTCCGCGGGCTCGCCGCCGATGAGCGCGGGATCGATGGCCGACGAGTGAAGCAGGGACACCGGGGCCACGGGCCGGCCGAGCCGCCCGGAAAGCCGGACCGCCCAGCCCCCGCAGGGCGAGGGTGGCGGCGGGCTCGAGCGAGCCGTTGTCGACGAGCAGGGTCACCGGCATGGTCGGCACAGGCAAGCGGCGCGGCGCGGCGGGCGCAAGCTGCGGTCGCTCCGGGAAGTTGACTTTGCCTCGCCCCGGTGAGTTGCTGAACCCGAGCCCTCCCCACCGATGACCGGCCATAAATACCTGTGCGGCGTGGCGCTTTGCTTGGGTGCGATTCCCCTGCTGACTGCGGCTCCGTCCCAGGATTATCGTCAGGCTCCCGCAGCTGTCTGGCCGGAGCCGGTCCGGGCTCCGGCCGGCGCGCCCAACGTGCTGGTGATCCTGTGGGACGACATCGGATTCGCGCAGTTCGGGTGCTACGGGGCGCCGCTGGTGACGCCGAACGTGGACCGGCTGGCCGCCCAGGGCGTGCGCTACACCAACTTCCACGTGGCGGCAGTCTGTTCGCCCACGCGCGCCGCGCTCCTGACCGGGCGCAATCCGCACAGCGTCGGCGTGGCCTGCATCACGGAATTTGCCAACGGCCAGCCCAACAGCCTGGGCGGCATCAACCCCGCCGCCGGCACCCTGGCCGACTACCTGCGCGGCGGCGGCTACAGCACGGCGGCGGTCGGCAAGTGGCACCTCACGCCGATGAACGAGCTGCATCCCGGCGCCACGTCCGCCCACTGGCCGACCGGCCGCGGCTTCGAGCATTTTTATGGGTTCACCAGCGGCGAGACCAACCCCTGGGCGCCCGAGCTCTTCGTCGGCCGCGAGCGGATCAAGCTGCCGCCGGTCAACCCCGACGGTTCGCCGAAACATTCCGAGGCGGACCTGGCCGACCAGGCGATCCAACTGCTGGCCGGGCAGCGCGCGACCGCGCCGGACAAGCCCTTCTTCCTCTACCTCGCCTTCAGCGCCGGCCACGCGCCGCATCATGTGCCGGCGGACCGCCTGGCCAGGTGGCGCGGCAAGTTCGACCAGGGGTGGGATGCCGTGCGCGAGGAGACCCTCGCGCGGCAGAAGCGGCTCGGCCTGGTGCCGGCCGACGTCCAGCTGCCGCCGCGCAATCCCCGGGTCAAGGCCTGGGCCGACCTCGCCCCGGACGAGCGCCGGCTTTACGCCCGCTATTACGAGACCTTCGCGGCCTTCGTCGAACACACGGACGAGCAGATGGGCCGGGTGCTCGATTTTCTCCAGCGCAGCGGCCAGCTGGACAACACGCTGGTCATCCTCGCCTCGGACAACGGGGCCAGCCCCGAGGGCGGACCGGAAGGCATGTGGAACGAGGTCCGGCTCTTCACGACCGAGTCGCTCGACCGCTGGACCGAGGGCGCGGCGCACCTCGACGCACTCGGCTCGGCCCGGACCTATCCGACCTACCCGACGGGCTGGACGATGGCGGGCAACACGCCGTTCCGGCTGACCAAGGGCACGGTCCACGAAGGCGGCATCCGCGTGCCGCTTATCATGCGCTGGCCGGCCCAGATCACCGATGCGGGCGGCATCCGGACCCAGTATCACAATGTCACCGACCTTCTGCCCACGATCCTCGCGTCGGCCGGCGTCACGCCGCCGCCGGTGCTCGACGGCCGGGCCCAGCTGCCGCTCGCCGGCACCAGCATGGCCTACACCTGGACGGACGCGGCGGCGCCCTCGCGCCGCCCGACCCAGTATGCCGAGATCTACGGGCATCGCGCCATCTACCACGACGGCTGGAAGGCCGTGACCTTCCATGCGCCGGACACGCCCTTCGCGGACGACCGGTGGGAACTCTACGACCTGCGGTCCGATTTCAACGAGACGCGCGACCTGGCCGCGGCGCAGCCGGAAAGGCTCGCCGGGCTGATCGCCGTGTGGGAGCGCGAGGCGCAGGCCAACCAGGTCTATCCGCTCGATGACCGCCGCGCCGCGCGGGAGATGATCCTGCCGCCGGGCGCACCCCAGGGCGGCGACCGCTTCGTGTTTCATCCACCGGTCAGCGGGGTGCACAAGGGCGCGGCGCCGGACCTGCGCCACCGTTCGTGGCGGCTGGCGGCGGAACTGGAGCCGGCCGCCGCCGGAGGGACCGGGGTCATCGCCGCCTTTGGCGGGCGCTTCTCCGGCTGGTCGCTCTACCTGCATGGGGGCACGCTAAAGTTTCACTACAATTACGGCGGCTTCGAGCGGACCACCATCACCGCCCCGGGTCCGCTGGCCGGGCCCGGCGCCCACCAGGTGGCGGTCAGTTTCACGCTCCAGCCGGACGGCGGCGCCGAGGCGGTGCTGACGGCGGATGGCCGCGAGGCCGGCCGCGGCCGCGTGCCGCGCGTGATGCGCAACATCACCCACGAGACCTTCGACCTCGGCTGCGATCTCTTCACCCCCGTCACCGAAGACTACGCCTCGCCCGGTTTCCTGCCGGACGGCTGGTTGGGCGAGGTCGTGATCACGGCCGAACCGTTGAAAAAATAACCCCCGCCACCCATGCCCCCGCTCACCCGCCGCCAGTTCGCCAGGGTCGCCGCACTCACCCCGTTCGCCCTCGGCGCCATGCTCAACCGCGCCCGCGCCGACCTCGGCCGCCTCGGGGGCGGAAAACATGAGCTGACCATCCTCTACACGAACGATTTTCACAGCGCCTTCGAGCCGATCCCCGCCTACTGGCTGCCCGGCTCGCCCCGCCTCGGCGGGGCCGCCCATCTTGCCGCGCTGGTGGAGCGCGAGCGCGCCGCCGCCGGCACCTGCTTCCTGCTGGATTCGGGGGACATGTTCACCGGCACGATGTCGCACCTCACGCACGGCGAGGCGCTGATGGAGATGATGAGCCTGATGCGCTACGATGCGCTGGGTGCGGGCAACCACGAGTTCGACTATGGCTGGCAGGTCTTCGACCGCGCCGTCCAGCGGGTGCCGTTCCCGGTCCTGTGCTGCAACGTCCGTTACAAGGGCACCCGCATCCGCTTCACGCGGCCCTATGCGATTCTCGAGCGCAACGGCACCAGGGTGGGCGTGATCGGCGTCATGGGCGCCAATGCCGCCCGCTATACCATCATGCCGTCCAAGGTGGCCGAGCTGGAGTTCACCGACCCGGTCGAGGAGACCCGCGCCTGTGTCGAGGAACTGCGCAACACGGTCGACGTGCTCGTCGTCCTCGGCCACCAGGGACTGCCCGGCGCGATGCAGACCGACGCGGAGAACGACCCGGAGGTGCAGCGGCCGCTCGACGAGGATCTCCGCTTCTGCGGGGCCGTGCCCGGCATCAACCTCTACATCGCGGCGCATTCCCACCACGGCCTCGAGCAGCCGATCGTGCACCCGGACACCGGCACGCTCATCACGCAGACCTACGGCTACGGCACGCGCCTCGGCCGCATCCGGCTCAAGGTCGCCGACCGCCGGGTGGTCGCCCACGACATCGAGCTGCTGAAGGTGTGGAGCGACGGGCTGCCGGCGCATGCCGCGGTGGCGGCCCGCGTCGCGCATTACCGCCAGGTCATCGCCCCGCAGATCGGTTCGCCGCTCGGCCGCTGCACAGCCCGGCTGATCCGCAAATACAACCGCGAATCGCCGCTGGGCGGCCTGATCACCGATGTCATGCGCGCGCGGACCGGGGCGGATGTCGCCGTGACCAATGCCGGCGGCCTGCGCGCCGACCTGCCGGAGGGGATGATTGACCGCGGGCATGTCCTCGACGCCTTTCCCTTCCTGAACGACACCGTGACCGTGGAGCTCGCCGGGGCCGACCTGCGCGGGGTGCTGGAGCACGGCCTGTCGCTCAAGGCGGGCATGAGCCAGGTTTCCGGCCTGCGCGCGACCTACGACCTCGGCCGGCCGGCCGGGTCGCGGCTGGTGACGCTCGAGGTCGGCGGCCGGCCCGTGGAGGACGGCCGGAGCTACCGCGTCGCGACCAACAGTTTCCTCGGCGAAGGCGGCGACGGTTACCTGTCGTTTAAAAAAGGCCGCGAGGTCGCCCGCGACAAGCAGCTGAGCGACCTGCTCTGCGATTATGTCGAGGCGGCCAAAAAAATAGAGCCGCCCGCGATGGGGCGGCTCGTGCCGGCATAAGGGGCCGCCTCAGTCGAGGCCGGTGACGTTCACGTCGTTCGGATACTCGATGGTGAACTTCACGGGGAGCTCGCGCTTCTCGCCGGGCTTGAGGTCGAGCGTCCACTTGAGCGTGCCCTCGTCGGTCGGCTTCAATTCGCCGGTCGCCGGGGCGAGCTGCTTGACGACAACCTTCTCGTTGCGGGAGAGCGGAATCTGGTCGGCGACGATCACGCGCTCGGTGGTCCGCTTGTTGTTCTGGATCGTGATGAGATACTCGTAGGTGATGCGTTTGCCGGAATTGGTCAGGCCGGTGTCCTCGGTGAACCGGTTCACGCGCTTGTGCTTCACGCTGATGCCCTCGTCGGCACCGAGCGCCAGGTCGAACTTCTCGCCGGACATCACGGTGCGGAGCGAGCTGGTGGCGACGAAGGTGCCGTCGAGGAACACGTTCATGGCGCCGGCGAGCAGCGGGAAGTCGGAGAAGTTGACGACCTTCGCGGTCAGGTAGGCGGTCGCGAGGCGCTTCGGCACGGTGAGGTATTCGGGGTTGGCCTTCAGCGTGGCGCTGGTGATCGGCACCTTCTGCGGCGAGTTGTCGCTGGGCACGCTGGCGGCGGAGGCGATCTTGAACGACGCGCTGGTCGCGCCGGCCTCGATCGTGGCGCTGGCCATCTCGGCGTCCTTCTCCTCGGGCATGGCCAGGTCCGTGGTCAGGGTCTGCATGTTCACCGCGCCGGCCATGGCGGGAGCGGGGGCATTCATGGATTTGGCCGACATCTCCCGGCGGCGTTCGTCGTCCGCCCGTTGGCGGAGCGCGATCGGGTTGAACACATCGACATTCCACACGCTGAGCACCGGGGCGGCGCCGCCGAGGCCGGGGCGGGCGGTGGAAAGGGTGAGGGTGACGTCCTTCCAATCCTCGCCGGTGCTCTGGCGCACGATGCCGAAGTAGCCGAGGTTCACGGCGCGCTCGCTGCTCAGCACGCGGGCGTCGTAGCTCGGCGCCCAGCTGGCGCCGGGGACGGTGTAGGAGAGGGCGACGTCGAGCGAGCCGGCCTGCGGGGCGGAGACGCGCACGGTGACGGTCTTGAAGGCCCGGCCGCCGGCGCCGCGCAGCTCGTTGAGCTGGCTCTGCACGGTGTTGATCTTGTTCGACAGCTCCTCGCGCTGGTCGTCGAGCGACGCGCGCTCGGTGGCGAGCTTGCCCTTCTGCTCGGTCAGGTAGTTGAGCGAGCTGGTGAACTGGTTGAGGTCGGGCCGGGGCACATCCTTGGTCGGCGGGGCGAAGAGGGCGGCTTCCATGCGGTCGAGCGAGGCTTGCGAGGCGTTGAGCAGGTTGGTGCGGTCGTCGAGCCCGCGCACCTGCTTGCCGAGGCCCTTCAGCTGGTCCTCGAGCTCCTTCACGCGAGCATTGGGGGTGAAGTCCACGTAGGTCTGCTTCGCGCTGACATCGAGGATGAGGGCCTGCGCGGTGCCGCGGCCGCTGACCTGGAGCGAGCGCTCGTTGAGGGCCTGCGGCAGGTTGGCGAAGACGAGCTCGGTGGTGCCGCCGGGCAGGTCGACGGTGGCGGAGCGCGTGACGACGGCGCGGTCGGTGTAGACCGTGACGGCGGAGATGGTGGAGTTGACCGGCGCGGCGAGCGCCGCGAGCGGAACAAGGGAGAGCAGGGCAAACAGTCGGGTGAGTTTCATGGGACGTGAAGGGATTGTGGGGGTAAGACGGACGAGGCCCCGGAATCTTAGGCCCAGTGTGTCCGGGTGGGGCGGCAAAACAATCAACAACTCGTAAAACCCGCCCACTCGGCGTTTGCCTCGGGCCGGGCGGCCCTGTTGGTTTCTGCCGCCATGTTATTCCATAACGTCTATTTCTGGCTCAAGCCCGAGCTCACGCCGGCCCAGCGCGCGGAATTCCGCCGCGGCGTCGAAAGCCTCGCGGGCATCAAGGCCGTCGCAAAGGTTGATGTCGGCGTGCCGGCGCCGACCGGCGATCGCCCCGTGATCGAGCGCAGCTACGACGTCGCGCTGATCGTGCAGTGCCGCGACCTCGCCGCGCACGACGCCTACCAGGTCGACCCGCTCCACCTGGCGTTCGTCGCCAATTTCAAGGCCTACTGGACGCGCGTCCAGATCTTCGATTCCGAATAGGTCCGACCGGTCGCGGCGGTTCACCGCTCCTCGATCAGGTCGAGCAGGTCGCCGATCTTCCGGTGCGATTCGAGCGGGTGCCGCAGCCGGTAGCCGCGGTTCAGCTTGTAGCGGTTGCGCTGGCCCTCGCGCGTGCGCGTGAGCACCCCTTCCTCCTCCAGGGCGGTGACGATGGCGTGGACCGCCCGCTCGGTGATCCCGACCTGCTGCGCCACCTCCCGCAGCGTGATGTCCTCGTTCTGGGCCAGGCAGACCAGCACGTGCGTGTGGTTGGTGAGGAAGGTCCAGCCCGGGGCGAGCGGGGTCGGGGCGGAGGCGGCCATGGGGGCACGCTGGCGGGCGGCCCGGGGTATTTCAAGAAAACTAAATAATGAAGTTGACTTCATGTATTATTGTTCAGGATGGCGCACCACCGATGAACCTGACCGACGCCCTGCTTTCCAGCCTGCTCTCGCCCATGGTGCTGGCCTTCCTGCTGGGCGTGGGTGCCACGCTGTTGCGCAGCGACCTGAAGATCCCCGAGGCGCTCGGCTCGGCGCTTACCATCTATCTCCTTTTCGCCATCGGCCTGAAGGGCGGGGCCAAGCTCGACGGGGTGCCGCTGGCCGATTTCGGCCGGCCGTTGCTGGCGGGCCTGGGCCTCTGTCTCTCCATTCCGGTGTGGAGTTACGCGCTGCTGCGGCAGGCGGGCCGGTTGAAGGTTCCGGATGCCGCCGCACTCGCGGCCCATTATGGGTCGGTCTCGGTCGTAACCTTCGGGGCCTGTCTGGCTTTTCTCGATACCCGGGGCGTGGCGCATGAGGCCTTTCTGCCCGCCCTGCTGGCGGTGATGGAGGTGCCCGGAATCCTGGTCGCCCTGCTTCTGGCGGCACGCGGCCGCATGGCGGAAGGGGGGCCGGCGGCAGGGCCCGGGGTGCTGCGCGAGCTGGTCACGGGCAAGGGCATGATGCTGCTCCTGGGCGGCATGCTGATCGGGCTGCTCTCGGGCAAAAAGGGCTACGAGCAGGTGGCGCCGCTGTTCGACACCCCGTTTCGCGGGGTGCTCACCATCTTCCTGCTCGAGGTCGGGCTCGTCACCGGGCGGAGGTTGGCGGACCTGAAATCGGTCGGTTCCTTCCTGGTGGTCTTTGCGGTCGTGATGCCCCTGTTGCATGGCTTGCTGGGCGTGTGGCTGGGCCGGTGGACGGGGCTGGGCGCGGGTGGTGCCACCGTGCTGGGCACGCTGGCGGCCAGCGCCTCCTACATCGCGGCGCCGGCCGCCGTGCGGGCCGCGCTGCCCGAGGCCAACCCGGCGCTTTATCTCACGGCCTCCCTCGCGATCACCTTCCCGTTCAACGTGGTCTTCGGCATACCGGTTTACTTCAGCTTTGCCCGCTGGTTGTTCGGCCCGGCCTGAGAAGGAAATGTTTCGACCCCGCCTCCGCCTCGCGCAAGGTTGCCCGCATGCCGCGGTTGCCCCAGCAGGTCATCATTGTCACCGGTGCCTCTTCCGGCATCGGCGAGGCCACGGCGCGCCGGCTGGCCCGCGGCGGCGCGAAAGTCGTCATCTCGGCGCGCCGGCCCGACCGGCTTGAGGCGCTGGCGCGTGAACTCGATCCTTCCGGCGCCAATGTCCTGGCCGTGGCGGGCGACGTCACGAGCGATGCCGACCGCCGGAAACTGGTCGCGGCGACACTGCAGAAATTCGGCCGCATCGACGGCCTCGTGAACAATGCCGGCTACGGCACGCGCGGCCCGGTCGAGATCGCGCCGATCGAGGTCATCCGGAAAAATTACGAGACCAACGTCTTCTCGCTCATCGCCCTCACGCAGCTCGTGCTGCCGGCCATGCGCGAGCGCGGCGGCGGCTGCATCGTCAACATCGGATCGGTGGCGGGCCGGATCGCGCGGCCGCTTTCGAGCATCTACGACTCCACCAAGCACGCCCTTGAGGCCCTCACCGACGGCCTGCGCGGCGAGCTGAAACCCTTCGGCGTGCGCGTGTCGCTCATCCGCCCGGGCTTCATCCTCACGGAATTCGTGGACGTCGCCAACGCCGCCTCCACCGAGGTCATCGGTAACGCCGGGCCCTACGCGCCCTATCTCGGCGGCTTCCGGGTCGGCTACGACAAGCTCCGCCGCATCGCCGGCACGCCGGACGACATCGCGCGGCTGGTCGAGCGGGCGCTGACGGCGGACAATCCGGCCGCGCGCTACAGCGGGCCGTTTCACGCCAAGGTTTTCCTGTTCCTGAAATGGCTCCTGCCCGACCGGGCGCTGGCGTTCATTGTGCGCCTACGGAAATAATCTCCCCATGAATTACCCCCGCGCACGCCAGGTTTCCGCGCTCATCGGTTTCATCGCCGCCGCGTTCATCGCCGGTGCCATCGGCTCCTGGGCGACGTTTCCGAATGTCCGCGACTGGTTCCCGCTGCTGCTCAAGCCCGCGTGGAATCCGCCCGGCTGGCTCTTCGCTCCGGTGTGGACGACGCTCTATGTGCTGATGGGCCTGGCAATCTGGCGGGCCTGGCGCGCGGGCGGCCCGGCGGCGCCGCGTCTCGTGCGGCTTTATTTCGCGCAGCTTTTCTTCAACGCCCTCTGGTCCGTGCTGTTCTTCGGCCTGAAGCAGCCGGCGTGGGCCCTGGCCGACATCCTGGTCCTCTGGGGCCTGCTGGTCTGGCTGCAGATTGGCCTGTGGCGCAGCGAACGCGTGGCCGGCGCGCTCTGGGTGCCGTATGTGCTCTGGGTGAGCTTCGCGACGGCGCTCAACGCCGCGATCGTGCGCCTGAACTAATCGGGGCTGACCGTGGCGGGCGGGTTGGCGGCGAGGAACGCGTGGAGCTGCGCGGCGAACTTCTCGCCGAAACCCGGCACCTGCGTGATCTTTTCCACCGACGCGCCGCGCAATTTGTCGAGCGAGCCGAAGTGGGCGAGCAGGGCGGCCTTCCGCTTGGCTCCGAGACCCGGGAAGTCATCGAGGAGGCTTTCCCGGATCTTTCGCGAGCGCAGGTCGGCGTTGTAGGTGTTGGCGAAGCGGTGCGCCTCGTCGCGCAGCCGCTGCAGCAGGCCCAGGCCGGGGTTGCCGAGCGGCAGGTTCAGCGGCGCCCGCGCATCGGGGAAGATGATGGTCTCGGCCTTTTTCGCGAGGCCGATCATGGCCGGCGGCGGACAGTCCAGCCCGACGAAGGCCTTCAAGGCCGCGCCGACCTGCCCGCGGCCGCCGTCGATGACAACGAGGTCGGGAAACTGCTTCTGCTCCTCGATGAGCCGGCGGTAGCGGCGGGCCACCACTTCCTCCATCGCCTTGAAGTCATCGTTGCCGATGAAGCTCTTGATTGAGAAGCGGCGGTATTGGTCGCGGTCGGGCCGGCCGTCGGTGAAGTGCACCATCGAGGCGACGACGAACGTGCCGCTGATGTGCGAGATGTCGAAGCACTCCATGTGCACCGGCGGCGACTCCAGCCCGAGCGCGGCCTGCAGCTCCTTCAGCGCGGCCTGGTTGGGCTGCAGCTTGGTCAGGTCGCGGGTGAACTTGCGCGTGCGCGCCAGCGTCTGCTCGAGGGCCAGCACGACGTCGCGCAGCTCGGCGGCCTTCTCGAATTCCTGCTTCGCGGCGCGCGCCGACATCTCCTCGCGCAGCGAGGCGAGCCACTCGCGGCTCTTGCCGTCCAGGAAGGCGCAGGCCTCGGTGACGCGCTCGCGGTATTCGGCGGTCGTGACGGTGTTGGGCCAGCCGTAGAGCTCGGCGCGGACGTCGTCGTAGAGCTGCCAGGTGCCGTCGGCGATTTTCTTCGGGTGGGTGTCGGCCAGGAGCACGCCGAACTTCTGGCGCATCGTCGCGAGGGTCTTGCGCAGCAGGGCGGAGTGGGCGAAGGGCCCGAAGTAGCGCGAGCGGCTGTCCTTCTTGAAGCGCGTGAGCACGAACTTCGGCAGCTCGGCCTCAAGGTCGATGCGGACGAGGAGGAAGCGCTTGTCGTCCGTGAAGTCGGTGTTGTATTTCGGCCGCCACTGCTTGATCAGCTTGCCCTCGAGCAGGAGGGCCTCGGTCTCGGACTTGACCTCGAGGATCTCGAGGTCGGCGATCATCTCGATGAGCGTGCGGATCTTCGGCTGGTGGCGCAGGGCGCGCTCGCGGCCGGCCTGGAAGTAGGTGGAGACGCGCTTCTTCAGGCTCTTGGCCTTGCCGACATAGATGATGCGGCCCAGCCGGTCCTTCATCAGGTAGACGCCGGGGCTGTCCGGGAGGGACCGGATCTTTTCCCGGAGGGCTTCGCTGTATGCGGGGGCTGGCATTTTGGGAAAAACGGGGTAGGTTGCGCCCCCACACACAGTATGGCCACCTCGGAATCGTCAAACCCGCGCGCGCCCGGCGCCGCGCCCAGCTACGAATTGCTCACGCTCGGCGATGAGCTCCTGCTGGGGCTGACGGCCAACGGCCACCTGACCTGGATCGGCGCCGAGCTCGGCCGCCGCGGCGTGCAGCTGGCGCGCAATGTCACCATTTCCGACGACGCCGAGACCATCGCCGCGCAGTTCCGCGAGAGCTGGGCCAAGGCCGACGTCATCATCACCACCGGCGGCCTCGGGCCGACCTGCGACGACCGCACGCGCGACGTGCTCGCGCAGGCGCTGGGGCAGCAGCTGGTGTTCGATCCCGCCATCGAGCGCGCGATCACTGAGCGCTTCGCGAAGTTCAACCGCGTGCCGACCGCCAACAATCTCAAGCAGGCCTACAAGTTCGAGCGCGGCGAGGTGCTGCCCAACGCCAACGGCACGGCGCCCGGCCTCTGGGTCGAGCAGGACGGCCGGGTGCTGGTCATGCTGCCCGGCCCGCCGAACGAGCTGCGCCCGATGTTCACCGAGCAGGTGATCCCGCGGCTCGCCGCTCGCCGCCTGCTCGCCGAGGGCGAGGCCTACATCCAGATCCGCACCGCCGGCGTCGGCGAGTCGGCGCTTGAGACGATGTTCCAGCCGCTCTTCGACAAGCACCCCGGCCTCGGCATCGCGTTTTGCGCCCACCTCGGCCAGGTGGACTGCCGCGTCAGTTCGCCGGACGGCAAATATTCCATGGCCGCGCTGCGCGCCCTGGCCGACGACTGCGCCGCGCTGCTCGGCGACGATTTCGTGGGCTTCGGCCACGACAGCATGGTGAAGGTGGTGGCCGACCAGCTCCGCGCCCAGGGCCGCACGCTGGCCGTCGCCGAGTCCTGCACCGGCGGCCTGCTGGCGAACTCGTTCACCGATGTCTGCGGCGCCTCGAAGTTTTTCCAGGGCGGCATCGTTTCCTACAGCAACGACGCGAAGATGCTGCTGCTCGACTGTCCCGAGTGCCTGCTCTCGCAGCACGGCGCCGTCAGCGAGGAGTGCGCCGTCGCCATGGCGACGGGCGTGGCCGAGCAGCTCGGCGCCGACTACGGCGTGGCCATCACGGGTTTCGCCGGCCCGACCGGCGGGGTCGGCGACAACCCGGTCGGCACGATCTACATCGGCCTGCACGCCCCCGGCGGCGACTGGTCGAAGAAGCTCACCTATCCGGGCCCGCGCTGCGCCGTTAAGGAACGCGCCGTGACCGCCGCCATCGACTGGCTCCGCCGCGAGGTGGTGAAGGAATCGCGCCGGGTGGCGGCGCCGCTGGCGAACTAAGGAGGTTTGGTTGTCATTGCGAGGAGCGCAGTGACGAAGCAATCCATGGATTGCCATGGCCGCAGAGCCGGCCTCGCGATCACAGGCGTTAATACCAATCTGCGCTGAGATCCGCCCACAACGCGTTATGGGCTTCGATCAGCAGAATCTTCTTCGCGCGGGATCCGGCCTTGATCTGCTTTTCGCGATCAATGGCGGCGGAGATGTCTCGATAGGTTTCGAACCAGACCAAGGTCCCCAATCCATATTGTGAAGTGAAGCCTGGAAGTGCCTTGTTCTTGTGTTGCCATGCGCGGCGTTTCAAATCGTTGGTCACGCCGGTGTAAAGCGTGCCGTTCCTTTTGTTGGTAACGATATACACGTAATAGCTACCACTCACGAATCCTGTCATTGCGAGGAGCCTTGCGACGAAGCAATCCAGAATGCACGCGTGGATCGCCACGGCCGCAAAGCCGGCCTCGCGATGACAGCGATTGGGTGTAGCAACCCACACTTGCCACAACCGCGGGATGAGTCCTGAGTTTTGCTTCATGCCCGCCGCCACCAAACCCTTCGCGATCTTCTGCGGACCGGACGACTTCATCGTCAGCCGGCTCGGCAAGGAACGGTTCGAGGCGCTGGCGGCCGAGGCGGGCGCGGACGACTTCTCCCGCGAGGTCATCAGCGGCTTCGCCAACAACGTCGACGAGGTCGAGACCGCGGTGAACCGCTTCCGCGACGCCGTGCAGACCGTTCCGATGTTCGGCGGCAAGCGCGTCGTGTGGTTCAAGGACATCAACTTTCTCGCCGACACCGTGACCGGCCGCGCCGAGGGCACGCTCAAGCAGGTCGAGGGCCTGCAGGAACTGCTGGAGAAGGTGAACGCCGACGAGGTGGCCATCGTCCTCACGGCCGCGCCCGTGGACCGCCGCCGCTCTTTTCCCAAATGGTGCGAGGCCAACGCGGACTTCACGCTGGCCGGCGGCGACGGCGAATCGGCCGGCGAGGCGCTGGCGGGCGTGGCGATCGCCGAGGCGCGCGACAGCGGCGTGAGCTTCGGCCCCGGCGCGGTCGAGCTGCTCCTCTCCAAGATCGGCCCGAACACGCGGCTGCTGACCGAGGAGGTGCGCAAGCTCGCGACCTTTGTGGCCGTGCCCTCCGAAGCTTCAGCGAAGGAGGGGGAGGGTGGTGTCATCACCGAAGCCCACATCGACGAGCTCACGCCGAACTTCGCCGAGGGGGATTTCTTCGCGTCGGCCGAGCGCTTCTTCGCCGGCGACCTGCCGGGCACCCTTGAGGCGCTGGCGCAGCACTTCTTCAACGGCAACGACGCCCGCCCCGTGCTCAGCGCGCTGCAGAACCGCAACCGCATCCTCATCCAGGTGCGCGTGCTGCTCGACACCGGCGAGCTGCGGGCGCCCGGCCCCTACGGCTTCGACAAGGCGGCGTGGGCCCGCGCGCAGGGTGTCTACGCGAAGCACTTCGGCGGCGACGCCGAGAAGAGCGCCTACAACCTTTTCACGCAGAACCAGTGGTATGTCGGCAAGCTGGCCGGCGCCGGCCGCCTGCCGGGGCTGCGCCGCCTGATCGACAACCAGCAGGAGTTCATCCGCGCGTTCGAGGAGATCGTCCGCCGCCCCAACGAGCAGGAGGCGGTGCTGCGCGACATGGCCGTCCGCTGCCTGGCGCCCGGCGCTATTTGATCCCGCCGAAAATCACACAGGGGATCTCGCGCCAGAAGCACTCGGGGTCGTCGAAGCCGGCGCCGCCCAGCAGGCCGAGCTCGTCCGCCAGCGGCGGATAATAATCCTCGTGGGCCCAGCTGGCGAAATGCGCGCGCGCCTGGGTCTCGTTGATGCCGTGCGGCGCCATGGCGCTGATCCACTCCCGGTAGGAGAATTCACGCAGGCCGCCGCCCGCGGCAATCGCGACGTCGGCGTTCAGGAACGCGCCGCCCGGCCGCAGCGCCGCGTGGATGTTCCGGTAGATGGCGCCCTTGGCCGTCAGGTCCTTCACGTGGTGCAGCGCGATGCAGGCCACGACCGCGTCGCACGGCGTCAGCGGCTCGGCGAACGAGCGCTCCACGTAACGGATGCGCGGGCCGAAGCGCGCGCAGCGTTCGCGGGCCACGCCGAGCATGGCGGGGTCGATGTCCCAGATCTCCACCTCGGCCAGCGGCAGCGTCTCCGCCACGGCCTCGGCCAGCGCGCCTGTGCCGCCGCCCAGGTCAAGCACCAGGCAGCGCCGGTCGGCCGGCAGCAGTTTCCGCAGCAGCGCCATGTGGGCCGTGCGCATGGCCGCATAACCCGGCACGAGCTGCCGGATGAGCTTGTCGTAGTCGGCGACGTTGAGCTTGAGGTGTCCTTCGACGGAATGACTCATGGGGGGAAGTTGAAAGTTGAGGGGTGAAAGTTGAAAGCAGGAAAAGACGCCCAACCGGCACGCCGGGCGGCCCGGAGCCTGTTTACAGATGACCGGGATCATTCAACTTTCACCTTTCAACCTTCAACCGGACGCGCAAGCGTTCACGCGCCGTGAAGCCACCCGCCCAGTCCGCCGAAACCATCCCCAACGTCCTCGCCGAGCGCTATGCCTCGCCGGCGATGAAAGAGACCTGGTCGGCGACCGGCCGCATCCTGCTGGAGCGCGACTTCTGGATCGCGGTCATGAAGGCCCAGAAGGACCTCGGCGTCGCCATACCGGCCGAGGCCATCAAGGACTACGAGCGCGTGCGCGGTGACGTGAACGTCGAGCGCATCAAAGAGCGCGAGCGCGTCACCCTCCACGACGTGAAGTCGCGCATCGAGGAATTTTCCGAGCTGGCCCAGCGCCAGTTCATCCACCTCGGCCTCACCAGCCGCGACCTGACGGAGAATGTCGAGCAGCTCCAGGTGGCCCGCTCGCTGCAGCTCGTGCAGTTCAGGGTTGCCGCCGCGCTGCTCGCGCTGGCGAAGCGCGCGGAGCAGCACCGCGACTTGATGATCACCGGCCGCACCCACAACGTGCCGGCCCAGCCCACGACCTTCGGCAAGCGCCTCGCGATGTTCGCGCAGGAGCTGCAGATCGCCTTCGCGCGGCTCGACGACCTCGTCACGCGCTACCCGGTGCGCGGCCTCAAGGGCGCCGTCGGCACGCAGCTCGACCAGCTCACGCTGCTCGGCGGCGACACCGCCAAGGTGGACCAGCTTGAGGCGCGCATCCTCAAGCATCTCGGCTTCAAGGCCTCGCTCGGCGCGGTCGGCCAGGTTTACCCGCGCTCGCTCGACTTCGATGTCATCAGCGCGTTGCACCAGGTCGGCGCGTCGGCCGCCAGCTGCGCCACGACGCTGCGCCTCATGGCCGGCGCCGGGCTGCTGACCGAGGGTTTCCAGGAAGGGCAGGTGGGCTCCTCCGCGATGCCGCACAAGGTCAACGCCCGCAACTGCGAGCGCGTCTGCGGCTTCTCGACGATCCTCTCCGGCTACGTGACGATGACGGCCAACCTCGCCGGCCACCAGTGGAACGAGGGCGACGTGTCGTGCTCGGTCGTGCGCCGCGTGGCGCTGCCCGACGCGTTCTTCGCGATCGACGGCCTGCTCGAGACCTTCCTCACGATCCTGCGCCAGATGGAGATTTTCCCGGCGGCCATCGCGGCCGAGAACGAGCGCAACCTGCCGTTCCTCGCCACCACGACGATTTTGATGGAGGCGGTGAAGGGCGGCGCGGGCCGCGAGACCGCGCACGAGGCCATCAAGGAGCACGCCCTCGCCGCAGCCAAGGCGCTGCGCAACGGCGGCGATGCCGACCTCCTCGGCCGGCTGGCCGGCGACAAGCGTGTCGGCCTCGGCAAAAAGAAGCTGCAGGAAATCCTCGGCCAGAACGAACGCTTTGTCGGCGCGGCGCCGCACCAGGTGGACGCGCTTGTCGCCGCGGTCGCGCCGCTGGCGAAGAAGCACAAGGGTGCGGCGGACTACCGCCCCGGCAAGCTGCTGTAAGGCCGCGCATTCCGACGAAAATATTTTTCGCCTGCCGGCGGGGCGCGTTGCCCCCAGCGCGCCGGGGAAGCGCCCTGGGGGCGGGACGCTCCGCCATTTCGTGCATCCCGGGCGGATTAATTTTTCGCCGCCCCAAGGTTTTAGTTTGCCAGCGTCCGGCGCGCGGCCTTTTTTGAACCCTCTTTTCGCTTCTTTAACAGCTTTAACCACAACACATCATGGCAGAAGAACTCGTAGGTAATTGTCTCATCGGCCAGTCCGGCGGTCCCACGGCCGTCATCAACGCCAGCGTCGCCGGCGTCGTCGCCGAGGCCCTGAATCATTCCTCCATCGAGGAAGTCTACGGTGCGCTGAACGGCGTCCTCGGCCTCCTCGGCGAGGATCTCGTCGACCTCGCGGCCGAGTCGCAGCAGGCCATCCGCGGCCTCCGCTACACCCCCGGCGCGGCCCTCGGCACCTGCCGCTCCAAGCTCAAGAAGCCCGCCGAGTTCGAGCGCGTGCTCGAGGTCTTCAAGGCGCACAACATCCGCTATTATTTCCACATCGGCGACGGCGACTCCCAGGAGACGGCCCTGAAGCTCGGCGAGCTCGCCAAGGCCCAGGCCTACGACCTCCGCATCATCGGCATCCCGAAGACGATCGAGAACGACCTGCCCGCCACCGACCACTGCCCCGGCTACGGCAGCGCGATCAAATACATCGGCGCCACCGTCAAGGAACTCTCCCTCGACGCCGACGCCATGGGCCAGGGCGACCTCGTCACGATCGTCGAGGTCATGGGCCGCAATTCCGGCTGGCTCGCCGCCGGCGCCTCGCTGGCCAAGCGCCGCGACCACCCGAACGATCCGCCGCACCTCGTCTACCTCCCCGAGGTTCCCTTCACCAACGAGAAGTTCCTCGATGATGTCCGCCGCGTCCTCAAGCGCGAGAAGCACGCCGTCGTCGTCGTCGGCGAGGGCCTCGTGGACAAGGACGGCAACTACGTGTCCGTCGAGAACGCGGACGCGGCCGGCCACACCCAGCTCGGCGGCGTCGGCGAGACCCTCAAGGACCTCGTCGAGTCGCAGATCGGCGCCAAGTGCCGCGTCGCCCGCCTCGGCATCACCCAGCGCTCCGCCGCCCACCTCGCCTCGAAGACGGACGCCGACGAGGCGTTCCTCGCCGGCCAGGCCGCGGTCAAGGCCGCCATCGCCGGCGAGTCCGACAAGCTCGTCACGCTCGTGCGCGGCGACGGTGACAACTACACCTGCGAGACCGGCCTCTCCGCCCTCAGCGACGTCATCGGCAACCCGAAGCGCCTGCCCAAGGAGTGGATCAACGAGGACGGCGTCAGCCTGAACTTCCAGTTCTTCCGCTACGCCACCCCGCTCATCCAGGGCGAGGTCGCGGTCCCCTACGACAACGGCCTGCCCGCCTACGCGAAGCTCGCCAAGGAGTCGGTCGACAAGACCCTCCCGGCCTACGAGGGCTGAGTCGGGAAAACGCCTTGCACAAAAGCCGGTCCGCGAGGGCCGGCTTTTTTATTGGCCGGGCCCGCGGACTGTCAGATGCCAAAGGCCGTGTGTCGCGCCGGCGGCCGGGGGACACTGTGGCTTACCCCATGAAAACCACCGGCCTCCGTCGCGCGCTGCTTGCACCGCTTTGCCTGCTCACTTTCACCCTGGGTCTCGCCCAGGCGGACTTCGCCAAACTGGATGCCGACAACCTCGCGCTCTTCGAGCGCAAGGCGACCCTTGCGAAGGAACTCGGCGCGACGCACGTGCCGATCACCGACAACCTGCCGCCGGCGACCTGGCAGTTCCAGCGCGCCGATGACCCGTATCCGGGCTGGTTCATCCAGCGCCCGGATTTCTTCAAGCTGTTCCCGGCGAAGGAGGTCGAGCCCTACGTGGACATGGCCTACGGCAAACGCGTGTCGGGCATCCTCGAGGCGCGCTCGAAAATCCTGCGCAAGCTCGGTCTCAAGGGCCACTGGGGCGCCAACCTCCCGCAGGTGATGCCGGAGAAATTCTTCACCGACCACCCGGAGCTCCGCGGCCCGCGCGTGGACCAGCCCAACCGCTCGAAGGTCGCGTGGTTCTCGATGTGCGTGGACCAGCCCGAGACGCGCCGCCTCTACGCCGAGGCGATGAAGAACCTGCTCGCGCGCTGCCCGGAGATCGAGACCTTCGCCTTCCTCTCGCAGGACTCCGGCTCCGGCTTCTGCTGGGTGCCGGCGCTCTATCAGGGGATCAACGGCCACAGCGACTGCAAGGAACGCCCGATGGATGAGCGCATCGCGACCTTCCTCATCACGCTCCAGGACGCCGCCAAGGCCTCCGGTCACGCGATCGAGATCAGCCTGCGGCCCATCGAGCCGCGGCAGTGGATGATTCCCTCGTTCTCGCCCGAGCAGCTTGAGGCGATCCTGCGCCGCCTGCCGCGCGGCATCGCCGTGTCGGGCCGCGAGGGCCCCGACGGCCGGCGCTACGCCGCGCCCGGCAGCAGCGACGCCTATGCGAATGGCGCTTTCTATCCCGTGGTCGGCATCAGCGTGCCCGGCCTCCGTGCGCAGGGCCGGCGCAGTGCGGCCGCGACCCCCGCCGCTGACACCCCGGCCCGCCGCCTCATCAGCCTGCGCGGCGACGAGGAACAGCTAGCCTTCAACGCCCGGCTGGCCAAGGCCACCGCCGGCAGCCGCACCGCCAACCAGATCGAGCGCCTGCAGGCCCTGCGCGCCTTCGCCGTCAGCGAGGTGGGCGAGGCGCGGGCCGACGATCTGCTCGAGGCGTGGACGCTCATCGAGGAGGTGCAGCGCGGGCTCGTGCCGCTGGACTTCGGCGACATGCTGCAGTTCGGCCACGTGCTCAACCGCTGGATCAACCGCCCGATGGTGCCGTTCCCGTCCGAGCTGTCCGCCGCCGACAAGAGCTACTACCGCCCGTTCCTGTTCCAGGCGAAGGACGAGGAACAGGCCGATAACCTCGCCGACATCCAGGCCATGCGCATGTTCGAGGGCTACGGCGCCAAGCTGCTTTTCCAGCGCGTCATGGAGACGGTGATTCCGCAGGCGAAGAACGCCCAGGCCCGCATCGAACACGTGCGCGACGCCGCGACCGATCCGACGGACAAGGCGCGCTGGGCACTCATGGCCCGCCGGCTGGAGGTCGCCATCTGCCTCATGCGCTCCGCCGACAACATGGTCGCCTACCAGGCGCAGCTCGACCGCGTGAAGGCGCTCGGCATCAAGCCCGAGGCCAACCCCGTGCTCGGCGTGCAGAGTGGCTGGGACCGCACCGACCTGATGGAGACCGCCCGCAAGGAGATCGACAACACCGTCCACCTCATGCGCCTGCTCGGTGACAACCCCGGCCTCTACCTCGACCTCGCGCCGGTGCCGGCGGAGGAAACCATCATGAAGCTCGGGCCCGGCCTCGTCGCGCAGCTCAAGCGCAAGATCGACCTCATGAACGCGCACTGGCTCGACTACGACCGGCTGTTCACGAAGCCGAATCCGTGACGTTCCGGGCCGGCCGGGCCGGGCGCAGATTTGCCAAGATATGCGCAGTATCCTCCGGGGCGCGGGTGCATAATGCCCGCAACCAAACGGCCGCCCCGCGCGGTCACCCCCAAACCCCGACCCGGGAGGATACCCCCATGACCATCAAGTTGCATCTCGACCATGCGGAGGCCGCGCCCATCGAGCGCGCCGCCGAGGCCTTTGGCTGCTCGCCCGAGGATCTCGTCTACACCGCCGTCAACCTCTACATGCTCCGGCTCGGCAGCTTCACCGAGCAGTGCGGGCCCGACTGCAAGAAGATGTTCACCGATTTCGAAACCATGCGCGCCGGCGTGCTCAACCTGAAGCTGGCCCGCAAGGACAACCTCCCCCTGTGGGCCGACAGCGCGGGCAGCGTGCACAACTACGAGGGCCTCGGCCCCGACCAGTCCGCGCGCAGCCGGAAGGCCATCTACTGACCGCCCGGCCCGGGATCCGCCCATGAAACAACGCATCGGCATTCTCACCGGGGGCGGCGACTGCCCCGGCTTGAATGCCGTGATCTACGCGGTCGTCAAGGCCGCGGCCAAGCGCGGCTGGACCACCCTTGGCATCCTCGGCGGCTTCGAGGGCCTGCTCGCCCCGGTGCAGACCCGCCGGCTCGACTACCGGGAGATGGACGGCCTGCTCCACCTCGGCGGCACCGTGCTCAGCACCTCCAACAGCGGCCGCTTCGCCGCCAAGGTCGGCCACGGCGAGGCCAAACGCATCGACCCCGCCATCCTCGCCGAGGCGAAGAGGAATTTCGACGAACTCGGGCTCGGCGCGCTCATCGTGGTGGGCGGCGACGGCTCGCTCTCCATCGCCCTGCAGTGCCTCGAGGCCGGCATCCCGGTCGTCGGCGTGCCCAAGACCATCGACAACGACCTGGGCGGCACGGTGGTCACGTTCGGCTTCGACACCGCCGTGTCTTTTGCCACCGATGCGCTGGACCGCCTCCGGCCGACGGCGATGAGCCACAACCGCGTCATGGTGGTGGAGATGATGGGCCGCTATGCCGGCTGGATCGCGGCGCACGCCGGCATCGCCGGCGGGGCCAGCGTCATCCTCATCCCGGAGATCCCGTTCAGCTACGCGGGCATCGTCCGCAAGATCAAGGCCCGGGAGGCCGAGGGAAAACATTTCACGCTGATCGCGGTCGCCGAGGGGGCGCGGGAAAAGCACAGGGATTTCGTCACCGCCGCGGCCCCGGTGGGCGGCGCGTTCCGCGAGGCCCGGCTGGGCGGCATCGCCTCCCACGTGGCGGCCGAGATCCAGCAGCGCACCGGGAAGGAGACGCGCGTCGTGGTGCTCGGCCACCTGCAGCGCGGCGGCATTCCCACGACCTTTGACCGGCTCATCTGCACGCGCTTCGGGGCCCGGGCCGTCGGCCTCATCGCGGAGAAGAAGTTCGGCCGCATGGTCGCGCTCCGCCCGCCCGACACCGCCGACGTGCCCATCGCGGAGGCGGTGGGCACCCTCCGCACGGTGCCGGTCGACGGCGACCTCGTCACCACCGGCAAGGCCCTCGGCATCTGCTGGGGCGAGTGAGCGGCCGGAGCCGTGATTTCCCATCCGGTTGAATTGGTGGGCCCACCGGGATTCGAACCCAGAACCAAGGGATTATGAGTCCCCTGCTCTAACCGTTGAGCTATAGGCCCCGTCGCGAGACTTTGTCGTGGGAGGATTATAAGTGACAAGTGGCAAGTGGCGCGTCCGGCCGGGTCATTCGCTGCGGAACGCCCTCCGGCCGTCAGCTGCGCGCCCCCCCGTCACACAGGCGACGAACCGCCGGAAACGCCTCGCGGTCATGCCGGCTAACTTTCTCTCGCCAGCCCCGCTCCTCTCCGTAGATTCCCGGCACTCCCCCTATGTCCGCTCCCGCCGAGGCCGCCACGCCGCGCAAGTGGTATCAGTTCTCCCTCACGCAACAGATCATGCTCGGCCTCGTCGTGGGCGTGCTGCTCGGCTGGTGGATGAGCCGGATGCCGGCCGAGAGCCAGAAGAGCTGGGACGGCGTCATGGTGGTCATCCGCGACGTCTTCCTGCACCTGATCAAGGTCATGATCGCGCCGCTGATCTTCGCCAGCGTGGTCCAGGGCTTCGCGGGCACCGGCGACATGAAAAAGGCCCAGCGCATCGGCTGGAAGTCGCTGCTCTATTTCGAGATCGTCACGACCCTCGCGCTCGTCGTCGGCCTGTTCGTGGTGAACATGGTGAAGCCCGGCGAGGGCGTGGTGCTGGCGGCCAACGCCGTCCAGTCCACCGCCGCGCTGGCCAAGCCGCAGACCCTCGGCGAGATCATCCTGCACATGTTCCCCGTGAGCCTGATGGACGCCATGGCGCGCAACGACGTGCTGCAGGTCGTGTGCTTCGCGGTGCTCTTTGCCGTCGCGGTCATCGCGGCGGGCGACGCCGGCAAGCCGGTGCTGGCGTTCTGCTCCAGCCTGACCGCCGTCATGTTCAAGTTCGCCGGCATCATCATGAAGTTCGCGCCCTTCGGCGTCGGCGCGGCCATCGCCGTGACCGTCGGCCATCAGGGCCTGGGCTCGCTGCTCACGCTCGGCAAGCTCGTGCTCACGCTCTACGGCGCGCTCGTCATCTTCGTGCTCGGCGTGTTCGGCGCGGTCATCTGGATCGCGCGGGTGCCGCTCAAGCCGTTCATCAAGGCTGTGCGCGAGCCCTTCACGCTCGCCTTCGCCACCGCCAACAGCGAGGCCGCCCTGCCCAAGGCCTTCGAGAACATGGAAAAGGTCGGCGTGCCGCGCGGCATCGTCGGCTTCGTCCTGCCGGCCGGCTACTCCTTCAACCTCGACGGCTCCACGCTGCACCTCGCCGTCGCGTCCGTCTTCGTGGCCCAGGCCGCGGAGACGACCACCGGCATCCACTTCACGATCGACCAGCAGATCACCATGATGCTGATGCTCATGCTGACCTCGAAGGGCGTCGCCGCCGTGCCGCGCGCCTCGTTCGTGGTCTTGGTGGCGGCCCTCGAGTCCTTCAAGCTGCCGGTCGCCGGCGCCTTCCTGATCCTGGGCGTGGACGCCCTCCTCGACATGGCCCGCACCTCCGTGAACGTCCTGGGCAACTGCCTCGCCAGCGTCGTCGTGGCCCGTTGGGAGGGGGAGTTCGACGACAAGAAAGCCGCCGCCTACCTGGCGGAGGCCGGTCCGAAGGTCTGACTGGCCTAAAGCCCTTGCCCGTGGGGTCTTAACCCCGGGTCGGGCCAAATGATTTGCCCGCCGGGTGGGGGGCCCTAGCTTGGCCGGCCACACGCCATGAACGCCTTTTGGGGCATCACCCTGGAGACCATTGTCATTGTCGGGCTCGTGCTCGCCAACGGCTTCTTCGTGGCCGCTGAGTTCGCCCTGGTGAAGGTCCGCGCCAGCCAGCTCCGCCCCATGGCCAAGACCGGCGGCTGGCGCGTGAAGCTCGCCCTCAAGGCCACCGAGCACCTCGATGCCGCCCTCTCCGCCACCCAGCTCGGCATCACCCTCGCCAGCCTCGGCCTCGGCTGGGTGGGCGAACCCTTCCTGGCCCACCGCCTCGAGCCGGTGCTGGCGAAGTTCGGCGTCACCGACCCGGCGATGGTCTCGTCGGTCTCCTTCGCGATCGCCTTCGCCGTCATCACCTTCCTCCACATCATCTTTGGCGAGCTCGCGCCGAAGTCCCTCGCCATCCAGCGCTCCAAGGGCGTCGTGCTCTGGGTCGCCGCGCCGCTGCTGGGTTTCTATTACCTGTTCTTCCCGTTCATCTGGTCGCTCAACGGCCTGGCCAACCTCTTCCTCCGCTGGGCCGGCCTCGGGCCCGCGACCGAGGGCGACCACGCCTTCAGCGCCGAGGAGCTCGAATACGTCTTCTCCCACGCGCGCCACACGCATCCGGGCGACGCGCTCATCAACAAGCTCATGGTCCAGTCGCTGCGCGTGCGCGCGACCACCGCCCAGCACATCATGCGCCCGCGCGACCAGGTCATCGCCCTCTGGCTCGACAAGCCCATGGCCGAGAACCTCCGCATCGCCCAGACCAGCGGCCACAGCCGCTACCCGGTCTGCTCCGGCTCCCTCGACAAGGTCGCGGGCATGCTCCTTATCCGCGAGTGGCTCTGGCAGATCCAGGTCCTCGGGTCCGAGGCCTCCTTCGAGCCGCTCATGCGCCCGGCGCTGGAGTTCACCCTCACCACGCCGATCCACACCATGATCGAGCGCTTCCGCACCGCCCGCAGCCACCTCGCCGTCGTGCTCGACGACAAAGGCGCGCTGGCCGGCATCGTCACCTTCGAGGACGTCCTCGAGGAGATCGTCGGCGACATCCGCGACGAGACCGACATCGAGAGCGGCCCGATCTACGAGCGCACGGCCAACGCCATCACCGTCAGCGGCTCGCTCACCATGCGCGAGCTGCAGGCCGAGACCGGCTGGCCGCTGGAGTGGACCCCGCGCGAGACCGTCGCCACGTGGTCGCACCGCCACTTCGGCCGCGTGCCCAAGCGCGACGACAAGCTGAGCGTCGGCGAATATCGCCTCACCGTCACCGAGGCCAACGCCGAGCGCTGCCGCCGCGTGAAGATCGAGCGCGCCGGCTCCGGCGGCACGACCCCGCCGATGTGAGGGACCGCCGCCGCCGGCGGGGATTCTTATTCTGTCATTGCGAGGAGCCGAGCGACGAAGCAATCCATGTAGCTGGATCGCCACGACCGGCTTCGCCGGCCTCGCGATGACAAACCCATGACCGTCTCCCTCGCCCTCGCCGCCGCCATCCTCCTGGTCTGGCTGCTCCTCGGCCAGGAGGTCTTCCGGGGCAACCGCCGCCTGCGCTGGCTTGCCCGGCTCCCGCTGCCGGCGGCGGGCACCTGGCCGCGCGTGTCCGTCGTCTTCGCCGCCCGCAACGAGGCCGCCACCGTCGGCGCCGCCGTGCCGACCATGCTGGCGCTCGACTATCCCGACTTGGAGCTGATCGCCGTCAATGACCGCTCGGAGGACGGCACCGGCGCGATCCTCGATCGGCTGGCGCAGGCCGACCTGCGGCTGAAGGTCGTGCATGTCACCGAGCTGCCCGGCGGCTGGCTCGGCAAGAACCACGCCCTGGCCGACGGCGCCGAGGCCGCCACCGGCGAATGGATCCTGTTCACCGATGCCGACATTCATTTCCAGCCGGATGTCCTGCGGCGCGCCATCGCCTACGCCCGCGCGCAGACGCTAGACCACCTCGCCGCCGTCCCGGCGCTCGGCGCCCCGGGCCACTGGCTCGGCATCTGCGTGAACGCCTTCAGCTTTGCCTTTACCGTCGGCCTCCGCCCCTGGAAGATCGCCGACCCGCGCAGCCGCGCCCACGGCGGCGTCGGGGCCTTCAACCTCGTCCGCACCTCCACCTACCGCAAGCTGGGCGGCCACGTGCCGATCCACCTGCGGCCCGACGACGACATCAAGCTCGGCAAGCTCATGAAATCGGGCGGCTTCAGCGACTTTGTCCTCGGGGTCGGGGCCATCTCGGTCGAGTGGTATGCCTCGGTAGGCGAGATGATCCGTGGCTTGGAGAAAAACTCCTTCCCGGCGGCGGACTACCGCGTCTGGGTGCCGCCGCTCGGGGCGGCCCTGGTGCTGTTCGGTTATGTCTGGCCGGTGGCCGGGGTCCTGGTGTCGGATGGCCCGGCCCGCTGGTGCTACGCCGGCACGGTCGCGCTGATGCTCGGGCTCGGCTGCGACCAGACCCGCTTCACCGGCGGCCGCTGGTGGCACGGGCTTTTCCTGCCCGTAGGCATGGCGGTCTTCAGCTACATCCTGTTGCGCTCCATGGCCGTCACGCTCTGGACCGGCGGCATCCGCTGGCGCGGGACGTTCTACCCGCTGAGGGACCTGAAGGATAACAAGGTCTGAAGGGTCTCAAAAGGTCCGCCCCACCTCCCGGCAGTCAAATTTATTTCCGGCTTTTCGCCGCCGCGGATTTCTCCTCGGTGAAGCGGCGGACCCCCTTGACAGTTTTCGCGCGGCGGACCGGAAACGCCGCCTTCGGCCGCGTCCAAGGAAAAAGTTTTCGCGGCACCGAATCATTTTTTGCGTTTCGGTTTCACCGGGCAATCCGTGTGGGCTGTGAACGCGCGCCCGCCCACGAACGCCATCCCCGGCCGCGGCCCCAACCTCAACCCCGCCAACCGCTTTGAGCCCCTCCACGTCGAGCCCGACGGCGAGTGGCTCGACGCCGAGTTCGCGGAGACCGGTTCGGTGCCGCACCCGCGCACGCAGTTCTTTTACGACGCCACCGAGTCGCTCCTGACGCGCCACGACAGCCCCGACCTCGGCCACGGCTGGGGCATCAACTGCTACCGCGGCTGCGAGCACGGCTGCGCCTACTGCTTTGCCCGGCCCTACCACGACTACCTCGGCTGGAGCAGCGGCATCGAGTTCGAGACCAAGATCCTCGTCAAAAAGCGCGCCCCGGCGCTCCTGCGCGCCGAGCTGTCGGCCAGGAAATGGAAACCCGAGCCGATCCTCATGAGCGGCGTCACCGACTGCTACCAGCCGGCCGAGCGTTATTTCCGCCTGACGCGCCAGTGCCTCGAGGTGCTGGCCGAGTTCCCCCAGCCCGTCGGCATCCTTACGAAGAACTTCCTCGTCACGCGCGACCTCGACCTGCTCGGGGAACTGGCGCGGTGGCAATGCGTGGCCGTCAACTTCACGGTCGTCACCCTCGATGCCGGTCTCGCCGGCAAACTCGAGCCCCGCGCCGCTCTGCCCGGGCACCGCCTGCGGGCCATGCGGATGCTCGCTGACGCCGGTGTGCCGGTCGGTGTGATGGTTGCGCCCGTCATCCCCGGTCTCACCGACCACGAGATGCCCGCGATCCTGGAGGCCGCCGCGGCGGCCGGCGCGACGCGCGCGGGTTATGTGACGCTGCGCCTCCCCCACGCCGTGAAGGACGTCTTCCTCCAGTGGCTCGACGACCACGAGCCGGGCAAGAAGGAGCGCGTGCTCTCGCGGATCCGCGACCTCCGCGGCGGCAAGCTCTACGACGCCACCTTCGGCACGCGGCTGACGGGCGAGGGGATCTTCGCCCAGCAGATCAGCCAGATGTTCGAAGTCGCCACCCGCCGCGCCGGCCTCAACCGCGCCGAGTCCCCGCTCTCGACCGCCCACTTCCGCCGCCCCGGCGGCGTGCAGCTGGAGATGTTCTAAGACAGAAAGCTGAAAGCTGAAACTTGAAACCTGAGGATAAGACCGGAACTCGGGGTATTTTGATTTCAGCTTTCAGGTCTCAGCTTTCAGCATTCGGGGAGATGCGCCGGCCCCCTTACTGTCCGAAGGCATAGGAATCGTCTTAGGCCGTCATCCCCGGGCATCTTGCCCCCATGCCTCCGCTACCCCGTCTGGCTCTGCTTGCTTTGCTCGTTTCGTCGGCTTCGGCCGCCTCCCCGTGGATCATCTCGACTTTCGCCGGCACCGGCGTGCTGGGTTCCGGCGGCGACGGCGGTCCGGCCACCGCCGCGCAGATCAACGACCCTTACGGCGTCATCCGCGGCCCCGACGGCGCCATCTGGTTCTGCGAGCACAACGGCCATCGCATCCGCCGCGTCGCGCCCGACGGCACGATTACGACCGTCGCCGGCACCGGCACGCGCGGCTACACGGGTGACGGCGGCCCGGCCACCGCGGCCACCCTCGACCTGCCGCACGAGATCCGTTTCGACCGCGCGGGCAACCTCCTCATCGCCGATACCGGCAACAACGCCGTCCGCCGCGTCGACGCCAGGACCGGCGTCATCACCACCCTCGCCGGCGGCCGGGAAAAACGCGGCTATACGGGCGACGGCGGCCCCGCGGCGGCGGCGACCCTCCGCGGACCGCACAGCATCCAGCTCGCCCCCGACGGCACGCTCTACATCTGCGACGTCGGCAACCACGTCATCCGCACCGTCCACCCGGAGACCGGGATCATCACGACCTTCGCCGGCACCGGCAAACCCGGCCCCACGGCCGACGGCTCGCCCATCGCCGGCACGCCGCTCAACAACCCGCGCTCCCTCGACGTCGACGCCGCCGGCAACCTCTGGCTCGTCACCCGCGAGGGCAACCAGGTGCTCAAGTTCGACATCAAGGCCGGCCTCATCCGTCACATCGCCGGCACGGGCGCCCCGGGTTTCACCGGCAACGGCGGCCCCGCCAGACTCGCCACCCTCAGCGGCCCCAAGGGCATCGCCCTCGACGCCGCCGGCAACGCCTGGCTCGCGGACACCGAGAGCCACACCGTCCGTTTGATCGACGCGAAAACCGGCAACATCGAACTCATCGCCGGCACCGGCGCCGCGGGCAACGGCGGCGACGGCGACCCGCTCGCCTGCGCCATGAACCGCCTGCACGGTGTCTTCGTCGACGCCGACGGCTCCGTCTTCATCGGCGACAGCGAGGCCCACCGGGTGCGGGTGCTGCGGAGGAAGTAATGGCAGGGGCGGTCTTGTCGGCCGTATCCTTGTGCGAAGGTTGATGCCCCCAATGGCCCGGGCGCTTGAGGGCAAGCGCCCCTACCGCATGGGCCAACAGGCTAAGATTCCATAACAAGCATTGAACCGGCTGGGGTAATTCCCTCATGCTCTCCGCCATGGACAGCACGCCCAGCCGCGAGCCACCCGACGACCTCAACCGTCGTCTGGCGGAGCTCAACCAGATCGGCGTCGCGCTTTCCCAGGAAAAGGATCTCAACCGGCTGCTGGAGCTCATCCTGATTGCCGCGAAGAAGATCACCAACGCCGACGGCGGCACGCTCTACCGCCGCCACGCCGACAAGCCCGGCGAGCTGGCCTTCGAGATCATCCGGACCGATTCCCTCGGCATCGCCATGGGCGGCACCACCGGCGTGAAGATCCCCTATCCGCCGATCCAGCTGCGCGACAACCGCGGCCGCGACAACACCTCCATGGTCGTCGCCTACTCGGTGCTGAAGGACCGCACCGTCAACATCGGCGACGCCTACCTCGACAAGGGCTTCGACTTCTCCGGCACCAAGGCCTTCGACCGCCACACCGGCTACCACTCGCAGTCCTTCCTGACCGTCCCGATGAAGAACCACGAGGACGAGATCATCGGCGTGCTGCAGCTGATCAACGCCCAGGACCGCACGACCGGGATGATCGGCGCGTTCGACGAGACCGACCAGCGCCTCGCCGAGTCGCTCGCCTCGCAGGCCGCCGTCGCCCTGACCAACCGCCTGCTCATCACCCAGCTCGAGAACCTCTTCGAGTCCTTCGTCCAGCTGCTCAACAAGGCGATCGACGAGAAGTCGCCCTACACCGGCGGCCACTGCCACCGCGTGCCCATCCTCACCATGCTGCTGGCCGAGGCCGTGCACGAGACGAAGAAGGGCCCGCACGCGCTCTGGCACCTCACTGACCTCGACCGCTACGAGCTCAAGATCGCCGCGCTCCTCCACGACTGCGGCAAGGTCACGACCCCCGTCCACGTCGTCGACAAGGCCACCAAGCTCCAGACGATTTTCGACCGGATCCACCTCATCGACACCCGCTTCGAGATCCTCAAGCGCGACGCCGAGATCACCGCGCTCAAGGCCGCCCGCGAGCCGGACGCCGACCCCAAGGCCATCGACCAGGGCTACCGCAAGCGCCTCTGGGAAATCCAGGAGGACCGCGAGTTCCTCCGCCTCTGCAACATCGGCGGCGAGGCCATGACGCCCCAGGCCCAGGACCGCGTGCGCGACATCGCCAACAAATACCGCTGGCGCAACCCGCTGGGCGAGCCGGTGGACTTCCTCACGCACGACGAGGTCGAGAACCTCACCATCCGCGCCGGCACGCTCACCGCCGCCGAGCGCCAGATCATCAACCACCACATCGTCGTCACCATCCAGATGCTCGAGGCGCTGCCCTGGCCGCGCCACCTGCAGAATGTCCCCGAATACGCCGGCGGCCACCACGAGCGCATCGACGGCAAGGGCTACCCGCGCGGCCTGAAGGGCGACCAGATGTCGGTGCAGGCGCGCATCATGGGCATCGCCGACATCTTCGAGGCGCTCACCGCCCGCGACCGCCCCTACAAGCCGGGCAAGGCGCTCACCGAGTCGCTCCAGATCCTCGGCAAGATGCGCCTCGACGGCCACATCGACCCCGAGCTCTTCGACATCTTCATCCGCTCCCGCGTCTACGAGCGCTACGCCAAGGACTACCTCGACCCCTCCCAGGTCGACGAGGTCGACGTCAGCAAGATCCCCGGCTACTCGGGGGACTGACCGGAGGATTTTTCATCGTTCATTTTTCAATGTCCATTGTTCATCGGGTCCGGACCAAATGAAAATTGAACAATGAAAAATGGAAAATGAACAATTGAGCCGTCCTCGGCTCACGAGACGATTCTCTGGATCGTCCAGAAGAGCCCCACCGCCGCGATGGCTGCGCAGCACGGGATCATCACCCTCGTTCGGAACCACGGCTTGTCGCGGAACCAGCCGACCGCGAGGAAGGCCAGCGCGATCACGACCAGCTGGCCGAAGTCCACGCCGAGGTTGAAGCCGAGCAGCGCCATCAAAAACTGGTCCCGCGGGAACTCCACCTCCGCCAGGCTGCCCGCGAAGCCCAGTCCGTGCACCAGGCCGAAGGCGAACACCAGCGCCAGCCGCGCCGGGCCGAGCTTCGGCCGCCAGATGTTCTCCAGCGCGATGCACGCGATCGAGAACGCGATGAGCGGCTCGACGTATCGGCCGGGCAGGCTGATGACGCCGTAGCGCGAGAGGAAGAGCGTCGTCGCGTGCGCGATGGTGAAGACCGTCGTCTGCGCGATGAGCTTGCGCCACTCCAGCCCGAGGAAAAACAGCGCCAGCACGAACAGCATGTGGTCGAGCCCCTGCGGGACGATGTGCTTGAAACCCAGCCGCAGGTAGGTCCAGAGATCGACATACCACGGCTTGGCTTCCCTTGGAGCCCGGGTGCCCTCACCCGGGAGATTGGCCCCGAGCCCCGCCCACTCAAACGCCTCGCTCGGTCCTTCCTCGACCCACGAGCGCGCCAGCACGCCCGCTGCCGGCGACCCGGCGGCAAACAGCACCGGGTGGTGCACCCGCGCGCCATAGGGCACGACCATCACCAGCGGGGCCGGCGTCGCCGGCAGCTTCGCCGTGAAACGCAGCACCGTGGCCTTGTCCTGCGCCGGGTCGGCAAAGGCGGTTTCCGGCAGCGCCGGCAGGGAGAAGCCCTGCAGCTCGAGCTGCAGCCGTTCGTCGCCGGCGTAGAATTCCATCGCCTCCAGGATCAGCGGCAGCGCCACCTTGACCGCCGCCGCCTGCGTGGCCGCGTCGGCTTTGGTGAGGGCGTAGTGGGCCTCCGGCTGGAGCAGGATGAGGCTCAGGTCGTAATCGATGGTGATGTTCACCACCCCCGGCGTCCCGAACATCGCCTCGACCCGCGTGAACACGAGCCCGTGCGCGTGCGCCGTGAGCGGCGCTAACACAGAGGACAGAAGACAGAGGACGGAAAACAGGTATCTCACACGAAGAAGCAAAGAAACGAAGGGTGGGGCGGGGCAGGTCAGGAGCAAGACGTGAGACCGCCTGATGAGGTAACCACGGAATACACGGAACACACGGAAAACGGAGGGCCGGGGTATATTTGATCAAATCTTCCGTGTGTTCTGTGTTTTCCGTGGTTTACTCTGCTTCGCCTTTTACCCTCAGGTCTCAGGTTTCAAGTTTCAGGTTTCGCCCCCCATCCCCCATGTCCACCGACCCCAACGCCGAATTCGACCACGCCGTCCTCGACAAGATCGACGCCAGCCCCATCGGCGCCGTGCCGGTGACGCCCGCCTACCAGGACGCCCTCCGCCGGCTCTACGCCGCGCAGCAGGTCTATGTCTCCGCCGACCACAAGGGCGGACACGTCACGGCGCGCTCACTGACCCAGCTCCCGTTCTTCCACGCGCACAATCTCGACGAGTTCATCGCCGGCTCGATCGACGACACCCAGCTCGAGACCAACGCCAGCATCTACGACCGCTACGTGCACTCGCTGCCCCTCGATTTCCGCGCGAAGGCCGAGAAACTCCGCCTCATGGTGATCGGCAAGGCCATCCACCACCGCGCCAAGCAAGGCCAGGCCGTCCCGCACGACCCGTTGCACACCCTCTTCCTCGTCCCCGGCGCCGGTCCGCATCCCGGGCTGCCGGGCAACTACCTGCACGGCGCCGTGTTTCACGTCGGCGACGAGGTCACCGGCTCGTGGGTCATCAACGTCCACGACTCCGACGACGGCGCGAGTCTCTTCCAGACGCCCAAGCTGCCGGGCGCCCTGGAAAAACTGCAGGAAGTCATCGCCAGCGCCCCCTTCCACCTGAACGAGCTGGAAGCCCTGGGCTTTCGGCTCACATGAGCCGAGAGACCTGAAACTTGAAACCTGAAACCTGAGGGTAAAACCAAAGATTGGGTCTGGAAACTTCGCGTCTTAGCGCCTTCGCGTGAGACCTGTCTTGATCTTATTTCTGCCCCAGTGCCGCGCGGATCTTCGCCGCGACCGGCGCCAGCACGTCCATGCCAACCCTATCCTCCGGTGTCTTTGCCGCCGGCTCGCCTTCGTAGCGCGGGATGATGTGCAGGTGGGCGTGGAAGACGGACTGCCCGGCGGCCTTGCCGGTGTTCATCTGGAGGACAAAGCCGTCCATCTTCAGGTCGGTGCGCTTGATGGCTTCTGCGATCCGCTTGGCCGTGTCGGTCATCGCGTGCATGGTGTCGGCCGGCACCTCGAGGAAGTTCTCCGCGTGCGCCACCGGGACGATGAGGACGTGCCCCGGGTTGCGCGGCCCGATGCTCAGGAAGGCGACGACCCGGTCGTCGCGATAAACGATCCCTTCCTGCTGCCGCGTGCCGGCGATGATTTCGCAGAAGACGCACGGCTTCGGCGCCTCCGCCGCCCGGAGGGAGAGAACACCAAGAAGCAAAGCAGCGAAGAAACGGAATCTCATGCGACGGAGGTTTAACCACTAATCCACGCTAATGAACGCTAATTTAGACCAACGCTAGGGGTCTGAATCTTCCTGTTCTGAGCCCACCATTAGTGGGGATTAGTGAAGATTTGTGGTTAAAAATCCGCCCTCCGCGTTCTCTGCGATCTCTGTGTTAAAATCCGGGTCTGACCCTTTCAGGTTTCAGCTTTCAGGTCTCAGGTTTCAAAAATCCCTCACCACCCGCTTTCCGTCAGCCACGGCACCACGTCGGTGTCGTCCCAGGTGTCCACCAGCGGCGTGGCCTGGCCGAAGGCGAGGAGCTCGTCGGCGCGTTTCCAGTCGTCGAGCTTGATGTTGGTTTTGGCCGGGAAGACCGGGGCGATGCGGCGGTAGGCGCCGCGCAGGATCTGGCGGCACTGGTAGTCGGCGATGCCGGTGCTGGCGTCCATGAGGAGGTTGATGAGGGGCTTGGCCCACTGGCCGAGGCCCCAGTCGAGGGTGCGGCCCTGGATGAAGCTGAGGTTGGTGCCGGTGCCGAGGGAGAGCAGGCAGATCTCCGCCAGCTCGGGCGGCGGCTCGCTGCCGCGGGTGTCGAGCGCCTGGGTCAGGGCGGCCATGCTCGGGTTGTTGGCCACCACGCCGCCGTCGATGTAGCCGTCGTGCGACGGGAAATACGTCGGCGCGGCGCTCGTCCGCAGCGCCACCTCGACCACCGTGTCCTGCCCGTCCGAGTCGTTGCCCGGGAAGTTGTGGAAAAACTTCGGGCCCCACGTGCGCTTGGCGGCGCTGGCGGCCTCGTTGTCGAGGTCGAAGGTCGGGATGAGCACGCGTTTGCCCAGGTCCTTCAGGCGGGCGCCCTTGAAAATGCCCTTCAGCAGCTTCGCCAGGTTCTGCTGGTCGTAGTCGGCGCCCGCGAGGCCGCCGACGTCGCGGACATTGTCCCACCAGCCGTCGTCGAAGATCTCCCGCCCCTTGTCGCGGTAGAGCGCGATGAGGTCGTCGACCGACATCCCCGCGGCGAGGCCGAGGGCGATGATGCCGCCGGTGGAGGTGCCGGCGAGGAGGTCGGCGTCCCGGATCAGGGAGGGGACGCGGGTTTCGAGCCGTTTCAACAGGGCCAGGGTCACCAGCCCGCGGATGCCGCCGCCGTCGAATGTGAGGATGCGATACATAAAGTAAGCCTCACCCGTGGCCCCGGGGACGACCGCAGCTTCCGAAAAATCCGCCCCGCGGTCAAATCCGCAGTCGGCCGCCGGCCCGGCGCCGCCTGATATTTACCGTCCCTTGCCCGATCCGATGAACAATGGACGATGAACAATGAAAAATGAACAATAGGGGCCGCGCTCAGCGCGGCCCCTTCCCCTTAAACGTCGCCAGGACCATGAGCACCACGAGGGTGACCAAAATGAAAAGCATGAGGAACTTGGCCATGGCTGGACAGATGACAGAGATCGGAGGACAGACGACAGATAAAACCGACGAGTGATTTCACACGAAGTCACGAAGACGCGAAGGGTAGGGGCCGTTGCCCTCAATGGTCGAGGGCGGCCCATTTGTGCCTTTTCTCCCCGGCACGTTTCTGAGAAGAATCGGCTACCCCGCTGATATCTGATGTCCGACATCCGTCCTCCGTTCTCCGCTTAATCCTCAGGTTTCAAGTTTGCTTCGCCATCTCCGCGCAACGCTCCGTCAGCTTTCTCCCCAAACCCCATGAGCTCCCTCCTCTCCCTCTGGTTGCCGATCCTGCTCAGCGCAGTGGTCGTGTTCGTGATCAGCTCCCTCGTCCACATGGTCTTCAAGTGGCACGCGTCCGACTACAACGCCTTCCCCAATGAGGACGCCGTGCGCGACGCGATCCGCGCCGGCAACCTGCCGCCCGGCCGCTACGTCGTCCCGCACTGCAAGGACATGAAGGACATGGGCAGTCCCGCGATGATCAAGAAATACCAGGACGGCCCCGTCGGCCACCTCACGCTCGGTGCCCCCGGCGTGCCCAACATGGGCAAGTATCTCGGGCTATGGTTTCTCTGGAGCCTGGTGATCGCCGCCGTGGCCGGCTACCTGGTGTGGCGGGCCTGCGGGCTGGACCCCGCGCACGCGGCCCGCGCCGCCAAGTGGGCCGGCGCGATCACGTTCATCGCCCACGGTTTCGGGACGGTCACGGAATCGATCTGGATGATGCGCCCGTGGTCCGGCAGCGCGAAATACCTCCTCGACTCCGCGCTCTACGCCGCCGGCACCTACGGCGTGTTCCTGTGGCTGTGGCCGAAGTGAGCCGGCTGAAGGCCGGCTCACGGTTGTTCGTTGATGGTTGTCGGTTGCTGGTTTGGCCCTGACAACAAACAACACGCAACCAACAACTGACGAGTCGTGCTTGGTTTCACGCGAAGGTGCGAAGGGCGTGAAATGTTTACTGCCCGGCTCTACGTTTGAGCACGGTTTCCACGTGGTCGCGGTATTTCTGGAAGTTCTTGAGCCGGCGGCCGGAAATGAACTGAAAACAGGCCTTCACGTAGGCCTTGCGGGTTTTCCAGCAAGGATGCTCCGCGGGTGGAACGTGTTCTCCCTTCAGGCCGTTGCAGCCGGCACAGCAAGCGGCCATATTGTGCGCCACGTTGGGCTCGGCTCCGTTAGGCTCAAGAAGCGAACGCGGCACCAGGTGTTCCTCGGTTGATTCCGCCAAGGCGTCCGTGCTGGCGGCGAGATCGCGCGAGCAATAAATACAGGTCCAGTCGGACTGCTTAAAAATCTCAACCCAACCCCGGTCCGGGTCCTTTCTGCCGCCTCCCGTCCACCATTTGGTTCCACTCAAAGACTGATAGAACCCCTTCCGCTCAGCTTCGGTCGTGAGGCGGACGAACCCTGGAGCGGTTGATGGGGTGTTTTCGGGCATGGGTGTATAGGTTTCAGGTGTCACGCGTTCCGTTGCAGACGGGGTAAGTGGAGCAGCCCCAGAACTGGTTGCCGGATTTTGCGCCGCGCTTGGCGGTGCGCAGGGCCATCGGACTGCCGCATTTCGGACAGGCAGGGGCGGCAGTTGTCGCCGGGGGTTTGGCACTGGCTTCGGTTTGCACGCTGCGGACCAAGGCCAGCAGCAGCCCGCCGTCGACGAGTTCCATGGCCTTGCCCGCGGCAAAGGCTTCGGCCTCACGGGTGAAGTGTCCGGAGGTGATGACAATGGCTCGGTCGGCCTTCTCGTGTGTCTGCACTCCGAAAATTTCGCGAATGACCGGGGCGCCGACCGCAGAGTTTCGCCATTGTTTGCACTGCACCAGTGTGGTTTGACCATCTTTCCGCAGAACCAGATCCACGCCGCCGTCGGTTCCGCCGGCGAGCGACTCCTCCACGTAATATCCCTTGCGGCGGTAGGCCTCGGCCACGAGTCCCTCGAAGGCCTGCCAGCTCAGGCCCCGGATTGATTCGATGCTCGTTTGGCCCTCAATGCGGCGGCTATTTTTCCAACGAAACAAAACCGAACCGAGGGAAATGAACCCGAATGCAACCAAGGCGGCCGTCGGCAGGATGCCGAAGGCCTGGGCCAAGCCCTTGCCCATTGCACCGCCCCCGGTCGCGAGAGAGTGCTTCAGCACTGAAAGGAGTATGAAAGTCAGCACGCCCAGCACGGCGCTGGCCCACCAGGGCAGGGACAACAAGAACTCAAGGTTACTTTGGGAACGACGAGGCATGGGTATTCGCAGATTAAATCTAAGGAAACCGCCTGTGGCCCCAAGCGATCGTCGGAGACTGGGCGGCCGGTCGGAGGCGTCAAACGTTCTGTCGGTCGGCCTTCAACGGGCGCCTGTTGTCAGTTGGCGGTTGATGGTTGTTGGGCGAAATACCTAACAACAAACAACCCGCAACCAACAACTCGGCCGCTAGCCGGCCTACTGCGGCCGCTCCGCGGCCGGCGTCCGGATCATGAAGCCGGTCAGGCCCCAGCTGGCGGTGGTTTGGTCGCGGCGCAGCCACTGGCGGTGGTTGTCGGGGTTGCGGGTCTTTTGCTCCGTCCATTCCGTCCAGCCGCCGTTGATCTCCAGCAGGCGGCGGAAATGCGGGTCGGTCCATTTGCCCGCGAGGGAGTAGGTGATCTCCTCGCAGCGGCCGGCGATGATGACGGCGCTGACCGTCCAGAATTCGAACTTAAAGCCCAGGCGCTCCCCGTAGATGTTCATCCGGCCCTGCACGGACTTCCGGGCCGGCTGCCGGTTGGCCACGGCGCCATACCGGGCCACCAGTTCCTGCTCGGTCTCCCCAACGCGCCCAACCGCCGCGGACGCCACCAAGGCAAAAACCAGGATCGGAACGATGGAGCGGGCACTCATGGTTTAGTCCCCGCTTTTAGGTAATTGCGCAACGGGTCATAAATCGACTTCAGGTCTATTTAGTTATTAGCCCAGTCGGCGCAGAGAAGGGCCGCTTGGGCGAGAACTTCTTTCACGGCTGCGTCTTGCAGGTCGGGTGGATAGCCGAAGCGATTGAGGATGCGCTTCACCATGACGCGGATCTTCGCCTGTGCACCTTCGCGCAGGGTCCAGTCGATGGTCACGCTCTTGCGGACTTGCGTGACGAGTTCGGTGGCAATCACACGCAGTTTCTCGTCGCCCATCGCTTGCACGGCGCTGTCGTTCGTCGCAAGTGCATCGTAAAATGCGATCTCCTCGTTGGTCAGGCCAAGGTCGGTTCCCCGTTTGTCGGCTTCACTCAGCTGCTTGGCCAGCTTGATCAGCTCCTCGATCACTTCCTGGGTGGCGATGGCCCGGTTGTGGTAGGCGTTCAGCGTGCGCTGGAGCAGCTCGGAGAACTGACGGCTTTGCACGAGATTGCGGGTCATCCGCACCTTGATCTCGTCCTTGAGCAGCTTGGCCAGCAATTCGGCGGCTACATTCTTGTGCTTCAATCCGCGCACCTCGGCGAGGAACTGGTCGGACAAGATCGAAATGTCAGGCTTGGGCAAGCCGGCCGCGGTGAATACGTCGATGATCTTGCCGTCGGTCGTGATTGCACCGGAAACCAACTGGCGCACGGCCGCATCCAGCTGGTCCGGCGTCTTCCCCGAGCCACCGGCCGACTTCATCAGCACCGCCTTGACGGCCTGGAAGAAAGCCACGTCATCCCGGATCTCGGTCGCCTCGGGGCTTGCCGCGCAGAGCGCGAAAGCCTGCGACAGTTCGGTGACCACCTGCACGAAGCGCTTCTTGCCATCCACCTGCGCAAGCACGTGCTCCTGGGCCGCCGGCAGCAGCAGGAACAGTCGCTTTGGATCACCCACGACCGACTCCCACTTAAGCCCGTGCATGATGCCGCACGCCACCTCGTGCTTCTCCTGCATCACGGCAATGGCCTGCGCCGTGTCGATGGCCGGCGCCCCCTTGCCGCCACTTTCTGTGTAGGTGGCGAGGGCGTGTTTCAACTGGTCGGCCAGCCCCAGGTAATCGACCACAAGGCCGCCCGGCTTGTCCCGGAAAACCCGGTTCACCCGCGCGATCGCCTGCATCAGCCCGTGCCCTTGCATCGGCTTGTCCGCATACATCGTGTGCAGGCACGGCGCGTCGAAGCCTGTCAGCCACATGTCCCGCACGATCACGATGCGGAACGGGTCCTTGCTGTCCTTGAACCGGTTCGCGAGCTTCCGGCGCTTGTCCTTGTTGCGAATGTGCGGCTGCCACTCGGGGCCATCCTCGGCGCTGCCGGTCATGACGATCTTCACCACGCACTTCTTTCCTTTTTCGGCCTCGGGGTCGTCGCCCGCCACGCCCGCCCAGTCGGGACGGAGGCGGATCAGCTCGTTGTAGAACTCTACGCAGATGCGGCGGCTCATGCAGACGACCATCGCCTTGCCGTCCATGCTCTCCCAGCGCTTCTCAAAATGCGTCACGAGGTCCGCCGCGATGAGCTTCACCCGCTTGGGGTCACCAACAAGAGCCTCCAAGGCAGCCCACTTGGTCTTGAGCCGCTCCCGCTTGGATTCCTCCTCGCGCTCGGTGATCTCGTCGAATTCCTGGTCGAGCTTGGGCAACGCCGCCGCGTTCAGCCCCAGCTTGGCAATCCGGCTCTCGTAGTAGATCGGGACCGTCGCCTTGTCGGCCACCGCGCGTTGGATGTCGTAGATGGAGACATAGTCGCCAAACACCGCCCGGGTGTTGGCGTCGGTCTTCTCGATCGGTGTGCCGGTGAAGCCGATGAACGACGCGTTGGGCAGCGCATCCCGCATGTGCCGGGCCACGCCATCAATCAGGCCGTATTGGCTGCGGTGGGCTTCGTCGGCTATGACGATGATGTTTTGCCGTGACGAGAGCGACGACGCCTTGTCTCCGTCGGCCGGGAGGAATTTTTGGATGGTGGTGAAGACCACGCCGCCGCTCGCCACCTTGAGGAGGTCGCGCAGTCGATCGCGGCTTTCGGCCTGCACGGGCATCTGGCCGAGTATCTCGTGGCAGCGCTGGAACAGGCCGAACAACTGGTCGTCGAGATCGTTGCGGTCGGTAAGCACGACGAGCGTCGGATTCTGCATCGCCGGGTGGCGCACCACCCGCGCCGCATAGAAAAGCATGGAGAAGCTCTTGCCCGAACCCTGGGTATGCCAGACCACGCCGGCCCGATGGTCGCCCGGTTTGCCGCCATGCATTCGCCCGGCCCAGTAAGCACCTTCGCCTTCCTGCACCTTGCCCGGCTCGAGCATGCCGCTGGCCCGGATGGTTTCCTCGATCGCGGCGTTGACCGCGTGGAATTGATGGTAACCCGCGATGATCTTGTGCAGCCCGTCGCTCTCCGTGTCTTCCTCAAAGACGATGAAGTGCTGAAGCAGATCGAGCAGCCGGCGCGGCTCGAAAACCCCGCGCACCATCACTTCAAGTTCCAGGGTGGCCTTCGGCGCATCCCTTTCCCCGTCGATGGTGCGCCAGACCTTGAACCATTCCTCATTGGCCGTGAGCGAGCCGATGCGCGCCTGCAAGCCGTCGGACACCACGAGCAGTTCGTTATAGTGCAGCAGCGACGGGATCTCCGCCTTGTAGGTCTGGAGCTGCTTGTAGGCGCTCCACACGTCGGCGTCCTCGTCGGCCGCGTTCTTCAGCTCCACGACCGCCAGCGGCAGGCCGTTGACAAAAACCACGATGTCCGGCCGGCGGTTGTGTCCGGCCTCGATGACCGTGAACTGGTTCACCGCCAGCCAGTCGTTGGCCTTGGGATCGTCGAAATCCACCAGCCGCACCGGTCCGCCGGCGATGCTGCCATCCGGCCGTCGGTATTCCACCTCCACGCCGTTGCGCAGCGCGTGGTGGAAGCGCCGGTTGATCCCCGTGAGCGACGACGTCTCGGGCCGGAGCAATTTCCGCAGCGCCTCCTCCCGGCCCTCCTCGGGCACGGCCGGATTCAGCCGCGCGATGGCCGTCCGCAACCGCCCGACCAGCACCACATCACCAAACGAATCCCGCTCCGCCGCCGGTTCACCCGGCGCCAGGTGCGGGCCATGGCCGATGGCATAACCCAACTCCCCGAGCCAGCCAAGGGCAGCGTCTTCAACGGTCGATTCGTTGAGCACGGCGAAACCGGTTAGACCGCCTCAAGCATCGACTCGCTGAAATGCAGTTTCATCCAACCCAACAGGACCAGGTTCCTGATGGCGCTGGCCACGGCCTGCTTCTTTTCCTCGGTGTGCCAGGATTTTTTCCAGTTCAGGATATAGTCGAGGAGCTGCTGCTCCGTCACCTCCTCGTCGGGTTTGGCCTTCTTCAGCTCCCTGCTGGCAAACAGCACGGTCAGCACTTCCTCGGCTTGATCGGTGCTCTTGATCCGGCTGAAGAGATCCACCGTCTTGGCGATCTTTTTGTCGTAGTGTTCCAGCACCGCATCAAACCGCTCGCGATCCTTGAGGTATTGCGGGCTGACCTTCAGGGCCATCATCCGCCCGAGATGCTCCTCGACCACCCAGTTGCGGTTGGCGAAATCGTGCAGGGCCAGCTTCACCTCCGGTGCGAAGGGACCATAGCTGCCCTTGCTGAATTGAAACTTCGTGGGCACGCCCATTTCGGTGACGACATAGCAGATCTTCTGAAAGATGGTCCGGCCCACGGCGCTGGCATAGGTCTGCTGCTCCAGTTGATGGAGCACCTCCATCAGGACCACCCATTCAGGAACCATCTTCTCGTGCTTCCGGCCCCGGCCCTCGAGGCTCATTTGCACGGGACCAGCGAGGAACTTCTCGGTCAATTGATCCCGCGGTGTGCCGTAAGGCGCATAAACTTCAATCTCGATGGGCAGCCGGTGCAGTTTCCGATAAATCAGGGGCCCCACCTCGGCCCACTCCAAGCCGCCATTGCCACAGCCCAGCGGGGGGAAGGCGACGCTTTCGATTCCCCATTGGGCATGGTGCTCCAAGAAATAATCGAGCCCGCGCTCGATGTCGGCTAGCCGGGAAGGGGACCGCCAGTGCTCCTTGGTCGGAAAGTTCACCACCATCGCCCCGCTCAAATCCCGGTAAAGGTAAGGCTCCCCCAGGCGCACCTGCTTGCGCTCGCAGCGGGCGGCGTAGTCCTCGAACATGTCGGGATAGCGCTCCTTGAACTCCAAGGCCACCCCCTTGCCCATGGTCCCCACCGTGTTGACGGTGTTTACCAGGGTCTGGGCCTTGCTGGCAAAGAGGTCTCCGATGAGGGCTTTGAACATGGTCGCGGGTGTGGGTTATTGGAAAAACATATCCGAATCAACCGTTATGGACAGGTCGAATCCCAGCGCAGCCAGCTTTCCGGCCACCTCCTTGTCCAGCACGTAGGCGCCGGCGATCAGCCCGGTCTCGACCTGCTGCGGCACGAGCACCTCGGCGCATTTGAGGGAGCGGTGTCGGTAATAGGCGATGGGATCGTTGGGATGCCGCCAATCCTCGGCGTAGATGGCATCGAAATCGAGCAGGTCGGCCTGGGCCGGCGCCAGGAACCGCACGTAATCACTGGCTGCATTCCGGTCCGTGATCACGACGCCTTGGACCCTGAGCACAGTGCGCTTCACCTGCAGCACGCACAGGTGCGCCGCTTCGTCCTTCCGCTTGTAGAGCATCGGATTGCGGGCGTGAAAGTAGAGATTGGCATACTGGTGCAGCTTCAGTCCGCCCGGCACCTGCTTGAGGTCCCGTTTGTCCTGCACCTCCGGCATGGCCACGGAGGAGTGTTTGAGCTTTGCCGCCCGGTCATACGACAGAATGCCATGCTTCAGCACCGACGGGATGTTCGCCATCGGCATGATGCGTGGAATTCGGTGACGCGTGCGTCCATACGGCTTTCAATGGCTCATTTTTCTCCCGATAGCCAGCGGCGGACGCCGGCGCGGAGGCGCTTGGTGTCATCGCTGCTGACATGCCACAGGGTGCCTTGTTTGACCGAGCCGCGGATGCGATCGGTGAGGCGTTCCGCCTCCTTGTCCCACCACGGCGTCATCTTCAGGTAATTGGTCGGAGCCGCCGGCACGAAGTAGAGGCGATGGGCAGCCGGTTCGCAGCGATCCAGCACGGCCCAGCCATAGATGCCCGGGTCGTCGCCGCCCGTGCGTGCGTAGAAGAACACGACGGTATCGCCGGTCTTGGGGTCCTCGCCGTCGCCGCCGCGTTTGGTGCCGTAGCCCCAGTGCCAGCGCTGGCCCTCCCAGATTTCAAACCGGAACGTCTCCGGCGACCAGTCCTTGGGGTTCAGTTGGTATAGCCAGGTGCTCATGTATTAGAATGTGGGTTGTTCAACAAGAGGTCGTTTGGCTCAAGGCGTGTTGACCTCGATGCTAAAGCTTACACCGCGGCGTTCATGGCTCCAGAGCACGGGATAATCAAACTCATCATCCAAACGCTCGATCACATCGAGATGCGGATGCAGGTAGCTGTTGCGGAGGCCCGCACTTGTGAATCCTAAATAAGATGAACCTCCAAATAGCTTACCGTCGAAATCAATATTGTGTCGAGAACCGTGGTGCGGAATCTGCAGCAGCCAAGTGTGCGGAAGTTCTCGGGCGTAATGATGTTTAAACTTTTCCAGCGTCAATCCCTTGAGCGCGATATCTCCAGTGAGAATACACCCAGCAGAGTTCTCCTTGCGCCAGTGGCGATAGCGCCAGCCATATCCGCGCCAGCCAGCGCCGAGGAGGGCCGCCATCGCAGTGACTCCTGTAGCGTGTGCGTGAAAGTCCACCGATCTGGATTCATGAAATGCCGGCCCGTGCCAAAGGCAGAGACTCACCTCGTTGTGAACAGAAGTAACCTTCTTGTAGGCGGACCGCACTGACTTTCGCCCACTATCTGTTCTCAGGGCCTTCAGAATATCCTGGTTCGTGATGGATTTACCACCGAGCGCCTTTTGAACCTCTCGTAGTAATTCACGACAGCGGCGTTCGTCGTCAGATTCGGCATGAGTGGGGACGGACGCGTAGTTGCCGGCCGCGCCTACTTTCTCCAGCACAGCGCGCAAGCCCTGCTTTTGAAACATTCTCAGCCTCCATAGACCCGAGATGGTCATAGATCTCGCGTCCGTGACGCCAGATGCTGGCTTCCTGGTCGGGCTGCCTGTATCAACCGACTGTATGTCTGTGATCTTATCGTCGCGTAGCAGACGGCTCGTATCGAGCTTAAGTCGCGGAAGATCCTTCAAGCGCTCGGGAAAGTCAGGGCTCAGGTCATCTGGTTCAAAGGGATCATTGTCGTCACCCCCTTCGCCGTCCCCCACAAGGTAGACATTCTCTGCGCCCAAGGCCCGAAGTGCTTCGACAGGATCAGCGAGCAGGGAGTAATAGCTCTCAACCTGCTGGGGATACCGCGCCACATAGATCATGCGCTCCAGAGGCGAGAGATACGGTAGGAAAACGTCTTTGACGCCATGCGTGCTTCGCAACAGCTCGTCCACGCCGTTCACATGATCGGCATCAAGGTGGGACAGCACGAGCAGGTCTAGCGGACGGTGCCCCAGCTCACGGCTGAACTCGGCGATTTCGTTCGAAAGCCGGGTGGAGTCGGTGACGGAACCGCAGTCGTAGACGAAGGTGTAGGCTTCACGGCCGTGAAGCTGGATGGTTGCGGAGTAGAAGCCACCCTGGCCGACGGGGCGTTGATGGGCAATACAAGCGAGCGTAGCGGGCATAGGTTGTGGTTGTTTAGGCCCGTTGGAAAAGTTCAGCCCGCGACGCGCAACTCTCCACTCAGCAGCTTCGGCAGCAGCGTGTCGCGCAGGGTGGCGAGGGTGCGGGATTCTTTATGAAGGTTTAGCAGTTGTTTCCAGATCGGGTCCACTAATTGGCCGAAGGCCTCCATCACTTCTGGGCTGGCGACGACGCGGCGGAGGTGGGGGATTGCAGCGGATGCGTGCAGAATGGTTGTGCCGATAGCGTATTCATTGATCGTGCTCTGGAACTCAGCCGATTTAACCAAGCACCAGAGATAGCACGGGTGGAACTTGGTTTTCAGGCCTTCTGGTTTCCGCAATCCCGTCGAAAAAACGCCCTCGCTTGTATACGAAACAGCCCCGGGGGTTCCGTCGAAGGAAACTAGAATCTCCCCCGCCTTAACATCGACTTCGGTTTCAATGTTAGTGAAGAGATCCGATTCCCTCTTTCCTGTGACATCGCCCACTCGAATAAATCGTCTGCCGAGCCCTTCGTTGTTGCACGCATCCCTTCCAGGTTCGATTCCACGTGTGAGGCTGATCTCTTCTGTCACTGGCGAACGTCTCCACCCCGCGGGATAGACAACATCGCCCTCGTGCGTGAACGAGGCTGGAAACAGGGCGGCTGTTGCGGGGTCTATACCAAATGGTAAGCGGCCATCGAGTTTGGCGCGGACGGGGTCGAAATCCACGAACCAGCTCTGGAACAGCGCCCGCGCCATCGCCTCCAGCGTCGCGTTCATCCGCCGGTTCAACTCGATCTTGTCGTCCAGCGCCCCTAGCACCGCTGCGATGGCTTTTTGCTCGGCTAGGGGCGGGAGCGGAATCGGGAATGCGCGTAAAGTTCCCAAGCCAACGAATGGCTGGGCGCTGCCGAATGTATTTCCGCGAATGAATGACTGAACCGGTGTGGACAGCAGATAATATTTCAGGAATAGACTTTCGAGCCTTGGGCCAGGTTTGAAGAGTGCCACGTTCTTGATGGAAAACTCGGCGTTTGTTTCAACGCGCGCCATTTCGCCAATGGAATTGCCAATATTGGCGAATAGGATGTCTCCAAATTCGGGCTTCGATCTAGCAACGACTTCTTTGTGGTCTCTCTCGGAAATGAAATAAGCCGCTTTCAGGTTAATGCGCCCGCCAGTGATGCATCGCCCAGTGACGAGGGGAAATCCTGTTTGTGTCTCTTTTGGCGAATCGTGAGTTCCGTCCGTCACAAGTGAACAAGCCCTGCCCAAGGTGGAGGACTCCCAGCGGTTCGGATATTCACCGATTAAGCTGAGCGGAATCTCGGCAGTTTCATCTCTATCCGCCATAACCCGACCTCCTCAGGTTTGCTCCCACCTTCGCGCTAATGCTACGGCGAGACCAGTTGATGGCTGATGTGCAACACGCGGTCATTTATAGCCGAGTCTTTTCAGATTGGTGCGAATGGCAGCCTCGAGTTTGTCTGACTCTACAAACTGACCCTGCAGTTCGGCGACTAGGCGCGGCATCTTTTCCTCGAAGGGGTCGCCGTCGTCTTCGACTTCCTCGGCGCCGACGTAGCGACCGGGGGTGAGGACGTGGCCGTGACTGGCAATCTCCGCCGTGGTGGCGGATTTGCAGAAGCCGGGGATGTCAGCGTAGGATGTGCGAGCGAGCTTGCCGCCCATGGTTTTTTTATCGCCGCGCCAGGCGTGGTAGGTGCTCGTGATCTTGTTGAGATCGGCGTCGGTTAGCTCGCGGTGGACGCGGTCAATCAGCGTGCCCATTTTGCGAGCGTCGATGAAGAGGGTTTCGCGTTTGCGGTTGCGGAGCTTCGAACCAGACGCGCGCGGAGCGCCCGTCCCACCTTTGTCTTTCGACAAAAACCAGAGACAGACGGGAATCTGCGTGCTGTAGAAAAGCTGGCCGGGAAGGGCGACCATGCAGTCCACGAGGTCGGCCTCGATGATGGCCTTGCGGATCTCGCCTTCGCCGGACTGGTTGGAGGACATGCTGCCGTTGGCGAGGACGAAGCCGGCCATGCCATTCGGGGCGAGGTGGTGAATGAAATGCTGCACCCAGGCGAAGTTGGCGTTGCCCTTGGGCGGGACGCCGAACTGCCAGCGCACGTCGTCTTCCTTGCGGAACCAGTCGGAGTCGTTGAACGGCGGGTTGGCGAGGACGTAGTCGGCCTTGAGGTCGGGATGCAGGTCGCGGCGAAAAGTGTCGGCGTGCTCGGAGCCGAAGTCGGCCTCGATGCCGCGCAGGGCGAGGTTCATTACGGCGAGGCGGCGGGTGGTGGCGTTGCTCTCCTGGCCGTAGATGCTGATATCGCCGAGCTTGCCGCCGTGGGACTCGACGAATTTCTCCGACTGCACGAACATGCCGCCCGAGCCACAGGCGGGGTCGTAGATGCGGCCCTTGTAGGGCGCGAGCATCTCGACGAGGCAGCGCACGACGCAGGACGGGGTGTAGAACTGTCCGCCATTCTTGCCCTCGGCAGAGGCGAAGCGCGTCAGGAAATACTCATACACCCGGCCGAGCAGATCGACGGAGCGGTGCGTCTTCTCGCCCTCGCTGGCGGCGGTGAGCTCGATGGTGGCGATGACGTCGATCAGTTCGCCGAGCCGCTGCTTGTCGAGACCGGGCCGGGCGTAGTCCTTGGGGAGAACGCCTTTGAGGCGCGGGTTGTCCCGCTCGATAGCGACCATGGCGTCGTCCACGATCTTGCCGATGGCCGGCTGCTTGGCGCTGCCTTGGAGATATTTCCAACGCGCGGCCGGCGGGACCCAGAAGATGTTCTCGGCCTTGTATTCGTCCGGATCCTCGGGGTTGGCGCCCTTGTAGTCGCCTTTGCCCGACTTCAGCTTCGTGTGGTGCTCCTCGAAGGTGTCTGAGATATATTTGAGGAAGATGAGCCCGAGGACGACATGCTTGTATTCCGCCGCGTCCATGTTGTTGCGCAGCTTGTCCGCGGTGAGCCAGAGCTTGGCCTCAAAGCCGATCGTGGCGGTGGACTGGGCGGAAGAGGCGGAGGATTTAGCGCGGGCCATGGGGGATGGAGCAAAACAGCGAAAACCCCGCCGAGCGGCAAGCACTCAGCGGGCAGTGGCCCGGACGGGAAGCTAGGGAAGGGCGCCGTCGGCGCCAGCTTTAAGCGGCGATACAGAAACCGGAAACCTGAAACCTGAGTTTTCGGGCGGAGCGCGGACGGGGCGGAAAGCTGACGGAGCGCGAAGGCGCGAAGATGGCGAAACAAACCTGAGGAATCGAACCCCGCCGGTGTTTGAGGTCGCAATTTGCGGCCTCAGGTTATCGGACCACAAATCAAGCGGCCACGACTTCCACGCGGGCCCGGAAGCCGAGCTGGCGGAGCAGGCGGGCACACGCCGTCCAATCGAGGCCAAAGGCACGCACATCCGCCACACCGAGCCGCGGCACGACCTTGCGCAGCACCGCGGCATCCGCCGGCGCAAAGTCACCTTTCAGCATCGCCTGCTCGGCCCAGGCCACCAGGGCGGCCTGCGTCAGCCGCCCCTTGAGGTAGGCGTGCAGCTTTCGCGCGGTGGACTGGCGGGTGATCTTCACGGCCGGAATCTACGCATTCCGGTGGCCCCTGTCCACCGGGTATTTTTCGTGCACCTCGACCAACCGGTCCTCGTCGTCGTAAATCTCCTGCCGGAAACGGAGGGTATTTTCCGTGGCGTCTACCTCCTTCACATAGCGGGCGCGCCAGCCCTGCCGCCCATGGACATCGAGCCAATAGCGCCGACCGCCACCCGGCAGATCCTGCCAGTGGGTGAACCGACGCTCATTTTGTGCCCGCGTGCCCATCCGGCGCGAGGTTAGCATCCGGGCTGAGTCGGCCAAACCGGGGGACCGCCTGTAATGAGGCGGGCTAATGCAGAAACCTGAAACCTGAGACCTGAAACCTGAGGGAGGCGGTGAGCGGGGTCACCGCCCTACCAGCTTCGCGATCTTCGCGTCTTCGCGTGAAACAGGCCTTAGCTAATCAACAACAGGCGCGCAGTGTCGGTAACAGGCGCGCGATGGACGCACGGGGGCACCGGGCTGCCGGGCCAATCACACGTAGCCCGCCAGAGGTTGAACTGGCCGAAGCTGTAGGGTTGGGCGCCGGGCTTCGGCGCGTAGTGGAGGTCATAATGATTTTCGCTCAGCCAATCCTCAAAGGCGGAAACCTGAAACCGGAAACCTGAAACCTGAGTCTCAGCACCGCTGGATTGGTGGTAGAGTTCCAGGAGCTGGGCGCGGATTTTGGGGTCATCGACCTTGCGGAGGGCGTGTTCGTTGAGGAGGCCTTCGCTGGGGGCGCCGTGATAGGTGCAGAGCCAGGTGTCTGCCTCGACCGGGGCGCTGTCGACGTGCCAGGACATGACGTCCGTGGGAACAGGGCCGCCTTCCTCGTCCTTGGGGTAACCGTAAATGATGTTGAGCACCGGATCGCGGCCGGCGTCGCGGAGCAGCGCCAGGTCCGCGAGCAAGGTGTCGACAGCTAGTAAGCCGTAAGCGGTAAGCTTTAAGCTGCGGAGCCGATCTTCGTCCAAGGCGACGATGCCGTCGCCCGGCCCCAGCAGGCGGACGACCTCGGCGTAGTCGCCGGGGAGCGAGCGCGACCAACAAAGGGCGTTAACGCCGTGATCAAAGGGAGTGGAGAGAAGAGAGGAGAAGGTGGGGACGAGTTTGATCACGGCGGAAACCTGAAACCTGAGACCTGAAACCTGAAAATTCCAGAACCAACAAAACCTTTGCACAGGAGCTAACGGAGTAAACGGAGAGGAGTTCTCTGTTTCCTCCTGTGAAATCCAGGAGCCTTAGATCCTTTGCCCGGGCAAGAAGCTGATCGCTGAAAGCTGACGGCTTATAGCTGCCGCGCTGCGCGCGGCTACTGCAGCGCCGCCGGTGCCAGCACCGTCACCGAAGGCAGCGAGCCTCGCACATACACGAGGAGGAAGCCCTTGGGTTCGTCGAGGATGACGTATTCGTCCTTGGCGACGGAAAAGGTCTGGCCGGCGAACGTGAAGGTCTCGCCGAGCGCGGGCTCGCGCGTGGTCTTCGATTCCCCGAGGATCGCCCGCTGGCCCTTGATGAAATCCCGCGCGATCTCGGGGTGCAGCGGCGAACCCGTGCGCGCGGGCTTCAGCGTCTCGGCGACCGACCGGCCCGCGGCGTCGAACTTGACGGCGTAAACCACCTGCTCGTCGCCGCCCTCGAAGAGCCACACGGCCTTGGTCTTGTCCGGCTGCCCCGCCGGCTTGCCCCGGTGCTTCGTGATCTGCGCGAGCGTGTCGCCGAGAAAGGCGGATGCCGGTGTCGCCGCCAGGGCGGCGATTACCAGCAGCAGGGAGCAGGGAGCGCGGAGCAGGGAGGGGGCGAAACGCACAGTGCTGTAACCTGTAAGCGCCGGGCGAAAAGCTGCAAGCGGAGAGACGGGTTTGGCTTTCTGGCTCCCCGCTCCGTGCTCCCGGCTCCCGGCTTATCCAATCAGGTTCTTTAGCGCGGCCAGATACTTGTCCCGCGTGCGGCTGATCACGTCGGCGGGCAGGCGCGGGCCGGGCGGGGTCTGGTTCCACTTCAGCTCGAGGAGGTGGTCGCGCACGAACTGCTTGTCGTAGCTGGGGGGCGAGATGCCGGTGCGATACTCGTCGGCGGGCCAGTAACGCGAGGAATCGGGCGTCAGGACCTCGTCGATCAGGTAGAGCTTCCCGGCGGCGTCCGTGCCGAACTCGAACTTGGTGTCGGCGAGGATCATGCCGGCCTGCCGGGCGCGGTCGTGGCCGAACTTATACAGCGCGAGGCTGTGGGCCTTGACCTGGTCGTAGAGCGCCTGGCCGATGATGGCCGCGCCCTGGACGTCGTTGATGGCCTCGTCGTGCTGGCCTTTCGGGGCCTTGGTGGTGGGCGTGAAGATGGGCTCGGCCAGTTTGCCGGCCTGCGGGAGCCCGGCGGGGAGCCGGATGCCGCAGACTTCGCCGGTCTGCTGGTAGGACGACCAGCCGCTGCCGATGAGGTAGCCGCGGGCGACGCACTCGATGGCGAGGGGCTTCAGTTTGCGGACGATCATGCTGCGGAGCTGCAGGTCGCGGTTGGTCAGGCCGCGGCGGGCGAACTCCCCGGCCTGGTCGGGCAGCAGGTGGTTGGGGATGAGGTGGGCGGTCTGCGCGAACCACCAGTGGCTCATCTGCGTGAGGATGGCACCCTTGCCCGGGATGCCGTCGGGCAAAATGACGTCGAACGCCGACAGCCGGTCCGTGGCGACGAGCAGCAGGGCGTCGCCGAGGTCGAAAATCTCGCGGACCTTGCCCGACGCCAGGTGAACCGGCGCGGGCAGTTGAGAGTTGAGAGCTGAGGGTTGAGAGCGGGGAGCTGAAGGCTGACCGCTGACAGCTGGCAGCTGCGCGGTGATATCCGCGAGCGTGGTGGCGGCTTTGGTCGGCAGGGCGGCGGAGATTTCGGCAAAATTCATAAAAGGCGGAAACCTGAAACCTGAGACCTGAAACCTGAGGGTTAAAGGCATTTTTCACGCGAAGGCGCGAAGATCGCGAGAGGGGAGGCGAATTTCATTTGTCATATCGAACCAGCCGGCCCGGGCATTGTTCGGCCAGATGAACAATGAACAGTGAACGATGAAAAATGAACAATGCCGGCGCCCCGCCCCCAAGATGCACATCTTGGGAAATTCCATGTGCGTTCGCGGCGCGGCGTCCGATTTCGCTCCACCCGTCACCCATCACCCATCACCCATAACCTCGCTTGGCGAAACACACCTACTACCCCGCCTTGGACGGTCTGCGCACGATCGCGGTCGGCATCGTGTTGTGCGCGCATGGCGGCGTGACCTGGTTCCGCAGCGGCGGGGTGGGCGTGGACATTTTCTTCGTCCTGAGCGGATTCCTCATCACGACCATCCTCCGCACGGAACGGCAGCGGACGGGCGCCATCAGTTTCCGGAATTTCTACGCGCGGCGCTTCCTGCGGCTGGCGCCGGCGCTGCTCCTGACCTGCGCCGTGGTGGCGGTGGCGAAGCCGGCGTTCGGCGAACCCTTTCCCGGCACCGACCTCGCCCTGGCGCTGAGCTACACGGCGAACTGGGCGCAGGCGCTTTACGGCCATTACATGACGTGGCTGAACCACTGCTGGTCGCTGGCCATCGAAGAGCAGTTCTACCTAATCTGGCCGCTGGTCATCCTCGGGATCGAGCGCGGCGTCCGCGCCCCGGGCACGAAGGCCGGGTTGCTGCTGGCCGGCGCGGCGGGCATCGCCATTTACCGCGCGTGGCACGTCGGCGTCTGGACGGATGAGCGCATCAACTTCGGCCTCGATACGCGCATGGACTCGCTCATGACCGGCGCGGCGCTGTCGTATCTCGTGCAGGCGCTGTCCGACAAGAAGCTGCCGGACGGCGCGAGTCGCGTCCTCGGCCGTGGGTTCGCCCCGCTGGCGCTGGTGACGCTGTTCCTGATCCCCAACATCGTGACATGGTATAGCCCGTGGATGGGCTGGATCGGCTACGTGCTGGTGGCCGGCCTGGCGGCGACGGTGCTGGCGGACCTGGTGCTGGGCCGGCATTCGCTGTTGGCGCCGGTGCTCGCGACGCGGCCGATGGTGTTTGTGGGGAAGATCTCCTACGGCCTCTACCTGCTGCACCTGCCGGTGTATTTCGCCGTGGAAAAGGTCATCCCCGACGCGCCGCTCGTGGTGCGCCTCGGCTGGAAGGTGGGCGTGAGCCTGGCCCTGGCGACGATGTCGTTTTACTGGGTGGAAAAGCGGTTTTTGAAGCTGAAGGACCGGTTCGAGGGCTGAGGCGGCAGAAATTGTTCATCGTTCATTTTTCAATGTTCATGGGGCATCTGCCCGAACCAGATGAAAATTGAACGATGGACGATGAACATTGAACAATGCGGGTAGGGGCTGTTGCCCCCAACAGCCCAAGGCGCTTGAGGGCAAGCGCCCCTACCACAATACCACCTCTGTATTTAAACAGATTGGTCGATCGGGGCGGTGCCCCGGCTGGCGAGGGCCAGTGCGGCCGCGATCAGCGCCGCGCCGACGCCGAAGGTGACGCGCATGCCGGTGGCCACGGCCCCGGGTGACGCAGTGGTGAGGTCGGTCGTCGCCGCGGCGAGCGCGAACACCGCGCCCATGACGGACGCGCCGGTGATGAGCCCGAGGTTGCGCGACAGGTTGAGCAGGCCCGAGACGACGCCCCGCCGGTCCGCGCTCACGCCGGCCATGACGGCGGTGTTGTTGGCCGTCTGGAACAGCCCGTAGCCGGCGGTGATGATCACGATGGGGATGACGTAGCCGGCGATGCCGAGCGGCGCGGGCAGCAGGGCCAGCGCGATCGATCCGGTCGCGATGCCGGCGAGCCCGGCAACGGTCATGCGTTGCGCGCCGAAACGGTCCGCGATCCGGCCGGCGGGCACGCCGGTCAGCGCGGCGACCAGTGGGCCGACCGAGAGGACGACACCCACCATGGCCGCCTCGAGCCCGAGGCCGCGGGCGAGATAGAACGGCCCGACCACCAGCGTCGCCATCAGCACCGTCGAGACCAGCGCGCTCATGGCGAGGCTCGCGCTCAACCTCCGGTCGCGGAACATCGCCAGGCGGATGAGCGGCGATGCGGCCCTCGTTTCGGCCAGCAGGAAGAGCCCGAGCCCGACGACCGCGCCCAGCAGCAAGGCCAGGTTAAGCGGGCCGTAACGGCCGCGCCCGATCGTCATGGCGAGCGCATAGGCGCCGAGCGTCAGCGCCAGCAGGAGCGTGCCGACCTGGTCGAAGCCCGGCCGGTCGCCCGGCGGCCGCGCGCGGTCCGCGGGCAGGTGGCGGCGGGCGAGAAACAGGGTTGCGAGGCCGAGCGGGACATTGACGAGGAAAATGGCGCGCCAGCCGAGGCCGGCGATCAGCACGCCACCCAGCGACGGCCCGAACGCGGTGCCGATCGCGGACATCGTGCCGAGCAAGCCCATGGCGCGGCCGGTGCGTTCCTTCGGGACGGTTTCGCCGACAAAGGCCAAGGTGAGGGCCATCATGACGGCCGCGCCGAGACCCTGGGCCGCCCGCGCGGCGACCAGCAGCCAGAGCGTGGGCGCGAGACCGCACAGGACCGAGGCGGCCGTGAAGAGGAGGATGCCCGCCAGCAGCAGCCGGCGCCGGCCGAGGAGGTCGCCCAGCCGCCCGACGCTGACGATGAGGGTGGTGATGGCCAGGAGGTAGGCGAGGACGACCCACTGGACTTCCTGGAAGGAGGCGGCGAACGCCCGCGCCAGCGTCGGCAGGCCGACATTGGCGATGCTGGTGCCGAGCGAGGACAGCAGCATCGACAGCGAAAGCGCGGCCAGCGCCCAGCGCATCGCGGGGGGCGGGCTGGTGCGTTCAGGGTCAATGGTCTTCAAGGGTGAGGGCGGATGCAGGGAATGGGTGAAGCAGCTCACGAGCCGCGAGGGAACGTTTAAACCGCGGAATCAACGGAAGTATCGAGGGATAAAGCGCCTCCCACAGTGGACTTAGGGGATCGGAGAAAACTCTTGCGCGAGGGGGGGCAGACCGTAGCTTCCCCGATTCCGTGCTGGGTCCCCATCGTCTAGCCCGGTTAGGACACCACCCTTTCACGGTGAGAACCGGGGTTCGAATCCCCGTGGGGACGCCACGAAAAAGCCCGCCCATCCGGCGGGTTTTTTCATTGGCGCTGCGCAGCAGTTCGAACCTTGGTTCGACGAAGCGAAGCGGAGAAGGGGCCCGGCTTGTCCGGGAGTGCGCAGCACCTGCCCCGGTTTGGCGGGGCAGCCAATCCCCGTGGGGACGCCAACGATTAAAGCCGCTATTTTTGGCGGCTTTTTCGTTGGCCAAACCGGACTCACGCAAAGGCGCGAAGACGCAAAGCCAGAAAGCCAAGTGGGTCGCCTCCTTTGGATTTCTTTGCGCCTCTGCGGCTTTGCGTGAAATCAGGCTCAGTTCTTACTCAACGAGAACAAGCCGGCGTGACGGCGGGCAGGCGAGGGGTCAGCCTTCAGGCGTCAGCGATCAGCCCCGATCCTTACCCCTGGTTTCGTTCTACCCCATGCGCCTCCAACTAACCCGTTTGGTTTTGGCCTTGTCCGTGCCCGCCGTCGTTTTCGCCCAGGGCGCGCCGGCGCCGCAACCCATCCTGATGGCGCCGGCGGCGGCCGGGTTGCCGCGGTTGCCGGCGGTCGTCCGCGCCGAGTCGCCCGCTCAGCAGGAGGCGCGGCTGGCGTGGTTCCGCGAGGCGCGCTTCGGCCTTTTCATCCACTGGGGCATCTACGCCGTGCCGGCGGGCATGTGGCAGGGCCGCTCCGTCGGCGCCGAGTGGATCATGAACCAGGGCAAGATCCCTGTGGCCGACTACCGGGCCTTCGCGGAAAAATTCACTGCGGCGAAATACGACCCCGCGGCCTGGGCGCAGCTCGCGGCTGACGCGGGCATGAAATACGTCGTTATCACCGCCAAGCACCACGACGGCTTCGCGCTCTTTGATTCCGCCCATTCCGACTGGAACGCCGTCAAGGGCGCCGCCGCGCGGCGCGACCTGATCGCCCCGCTCGCCGCCGCCGTGCGCCAGCGCGGGCTGAAGTTCGGTGCCTATTACTCGCAGTCGCAGGACTGGATCAACCCCGGCGGCGGCAAGGGCCGCGACCAGCCGTGGGACGAACCCCAGAAGCAGGGCGACTTCGACACCTACCTGCAGACGATCGCGCTGCCGCAGGCCCGCGAGCTGCTCGAGAAGTTCAACCCCGACATCCTCTGGTGGGACACGGAATACGCGATGACCCCGGAGCGCGCGCGGCCGTTCTTCGACCTCGTGCTCGCGCGGCCGGCCCTCATCCACAACAGCCGGCTCGGCGGCGGCGTGCTCGGGGATTTCCGCACCTCGGAGCAGCGCATCCCCGCCAGCGCCATGCACGGCCGCGCCCTCGAGGTGAACATGACCATGAACCGCTCCTGGGGCTTCCGCGCCGACGACCTCGACTACAAGTCCGCCCAGCTCCTCATCCGCAACCTCTCCGACGTCGCCAGCAAGGACGGCAACTACCTGCTCAACATCAGCCCCACCGCCGAGGGCGAGATCCCCGCGCCGCAGGTCGAGCGCCTGCAGGCCATCGGGCAATGGATGAAGGTGAACGCCGCGGCCATCCACGCCACGCGCGGCGGCCTCTACCTGAAGCCGCTCGACTGGGGCCGCACCACCTACCGGCGCGCGGCGAGCGGCGCGACGACCCTCTACCTCCACGTCTGGCAGTGGCCGGCCTACGGCAAGCTCCTCGTGCCCGGCATTGCGCAGCTGCCGCGCAGTGCGCGCGTGCTCGCCAGCGGCGCGGCGGCAGCCATCGCCGTGGCGGGCGACAGCCTCCTCGTGACGCTCCCCGGCGCCGCGCCCGATCCGGATGTGTCCGTGGTCGTGCTCGAGTTCGATGGCCCGGTGCAGGTCGATGGCGGTGAACTGCCGCACGACCTCGGCGCCTCCGGCACGCTCGCCGACCCGGGCAAGACGCCGCCCGGGCACTGAAGTGCCGAACGCTCAACATTGAACTTTGAACTTCCAACGCTGAACAACCAACCAAGGCATGAACCGGATTTGACAGAAGGAAACAGAGTTAACTGAGAAATTCATCGAACCAATCTCCGTTCTCTCTGTTCCCTCCTGTGAAGAATCCTGATCAGTATTCATCCGTGTAATCCGTCACTACTGTCCGGAACGCGGAGCAGCCAAGTTCTATAACTTTCATGATATGAGTTTCATCGGCCAGTTGGGGGGGGTGACGCATTTTGAGTGCGGAGAGTTGTTTTGGACGGATGGCGGCCGGCTAGGCTGGGGCCATGGCCAACTCTACTGTGTTTGCGCAAGTGATGTCGCTGGGACATCGGGAGGTTTTTCGTCGCTGCGTCGAGCGCTACGGTGGCGACGCGCAGATGAAGAGTTTCTCGTGCCACGATCAGTGGTTGGCCATGGCCTTCGCGCAGCTGACGCACCGCGAGAGCCTGCGGGATCTGGAGTCGGCCTTGGGCTCGCGAACCGAGCTGCTTTATCAAATGGGCTTTCGCAGCCGGGTGCTGCGCAGCACTCTGGCCGACGCCAACGAGCAGCGGGACTGGAGGATCTATGCGGACTGGGCGCAGGCGTTGATCCGGCGGGCCAGGCAACTCTATGTCAACGAACCGTTCGCGGTGGAACTCGACCAAACCATCTACGCGTTCGATGCGACGGTGATCGATCTGAGCCTGACGTTGTTTCCGTGGGCTCATTTCCGGCTCCGCGAGTCGGCGATCAAGTTGCACACCCTGCTGGATCTGCGGGGTTCGATTCCCACTTTTCTTGCTCTGACGAAGGCCACCGTGAACGAGATGCTGTTGCTGGATACGCTGCCCATCGAGGCGGGAGCGATCTACGTTCTCGATCGGGGCTACACCGACTTCAAGCGTTTGATGCGCTTCACCACGGCAGGCGCGTTCTTCGTCATCCGGGGCAACGGGCGTTGGATTATTCCGTGGCCGAACGGCGCGCGGTGGACGCCACCACCGGCTTGCGTTGCGATCAGACGATTCAACTGCGCAATTACTCTTCGCAGCGGCGCTACCTGGCGCCGTTGCGTCGGATCGGCTACCGCGATCCAACGCATGCCCGCTCGCTGGTCTTTCTCACCAATCTGTTCTCCGCCCCGGCCTTCCAGATCACCGAGCTGTATCGCGCACGCTGGCAGATCGAACTGTTCTTCCGCTGGATCAAGCAGCACCTCTGCATCCGTCATTTTATCGGCAATTCCGCCAACGCGGTGCGCATTCAAATCTGGACCGCGGTCAGCACTTATCTGCTCGTCGCCATTTTGAAGAAGACCTGGAAGCTGGAACCGAGTCTGCACGAAATTCTCCAGGTCCTCAGCGTCACTCCTTTCGAGAAAACACCTCTGCCGGAACTCTTTGCCCGACAATCCATGGACTGCACGCCCAGCACTCATGATAACGACGTTCCTAATCTGTTCTCGTGAAGGCTCATGCTGCCGGACAGTTGTGGTAATCCGTGGTTAAGAACTCCGTCTCTTCGATACCCCCAATCCCCATGAATAACCGCTCTCGTTTCATTTCCGTGGTTCTCTCCCTGCTCGGCGCCACGGCGCTCTTCGCCCAGCGGCCGGAGGACAAGCCGCTGCCGCCGGCGGCGCCCGTGCCGGTGGCGTTCAACTTTGAGTTCGGCGCGGCCAAGCCGGGGACGACGGCCGTGGCGGTGGCGGACTACGACGCCTACATGATCGAGAAGGGCTACGGCTTCGACCTCGGCACCAAGCCGGGCACCGACACGCCGTTTTTCTTCTCGGTGAAGGTGCCCGAGGGCAACTACCGTGTCACGGTCACGCTCGGCGATCCCGCCGGCGAGTCGGACACGACGATCCGCAGCGAATCGGGCCACATCCACTTCGTGGACGTGAAGACCGCGGCGGGCCAGTTCGTGACGAAAACTTTCTACGCAAACGTCCGCCGGCCCGAGATCCAGCCGCCGGCGCCGCAGAACGCGCCCGGCGAGCCGAAGGTGCACATGTTCCTGCGCGGCGAGGCCGAGGCGCGGCATTGGGACGAGAAACTCACGATTGAATTCAACGGGACGCGGCCGCGCGTCGCGGCGATGGAAATCGTGCGCGACCCGCAGGTGCCGACGGTCTTCATGGCCGGCGATTCCACGGTCGGCGACCCGCGCCGCGGGCCCGGCGGCAACTGGCCGACGCAGCTCTGCCAGTTCTTCAAGCCCGAGGTCGCCGTCTGCAACAGCGCCGAGGGCGGCGAGACGAGCAAGAGCTTCATCACCGGCCAGCGTCTCGACAAGGTCCTGAGCCAGATGAAGGCCGGCGACTTCTTCCTCGTGCAGTTCGCACACAACGACTCGAAGCCCCAGTGGCCGCAGAGCTACACGGAGCCCGCCACGAGCTTCAAGGCCTACCTCGGCGTCTATCTCGCCGAGACGAAGCGCCGCGGCGCCACGCTCGTGCTCGTGACGCCGATGGAGCGCCGCGGCAACGGCGACACCGTCGGGCCCTGGGCGCGTGCGATGCGGGAGTTCGCCCAGGAAAACAACGTGGCGCTCATCGACCAGTGGGCCATGAGCAAGGAGATGTGGACGGCGCTCGGGAAGGACGTCGGCACGGCCTTCGCCGACCAGACGCACCTCAACGGCTACGGCGGCTACCTGCTCGCGAAGAACATTGTCCGCGGCATCAAGGCCGGCGTCCCCGGCCTGGCGAAGTTCATCGTCGACGATTACCGGGACATGGATCCGTCAAAGCCCGAGCCCGCGCCGGCATATCTGAAGCAGTCACCGGGACCCGGCGGCCGCGAGGCGCCGAGACCGGAACCGGGCACGCGCTCGTGACGGGCGCGGGAAACCTGAAACCTGAGACCTGAAACCTGAGGTTAAGGCATTTCTAACGCAAAGCCGCCAAGGCGCTAAGTGGGATGGTTTGAGCCTCCGCGTCTTCGCGCCTTTGCGTTAAATTCAGGTCTCAGGTTTCAAGTTTCAGGTCTCGCTTTCGGTGCCTGCACGCACCGAAAGCCCGCGTGGTTGCTGCCGGTGTCGGGGGCGCCTTTGCCGCGGGTGCCGACCATGTAGCGCGTGCAATACTGGTCGGTGCACAGGAACGAGCCGCCGCGCTGCACGCGCTTGGCCATGCCCGGCTCGGCGGGATCGAAGCTCTCGGCCTGGGTCGGACCGGTCGGATTGTTCGCCACGCCCGCGATCTTGGAATACGTATCGGGCCGATACCAATCGCGGCACCATTCCCACACGTTGCCGGCGACGTCGTGCAGGCCGTAGCCGTTGGCGGGGAAGGAGGCGACCGGCGCGGCGCCGGCATGGCCGTCGGCCCGGGTGTTTTCGTTGGGGAAGTGGCCCTCGAAAATGTTGGCCATCCATTTGCCGCCGGGATTGAGCTCGTTGCCCCAGGCGTAGGCGTTGCCGCTCAGTCCGCCGCGCGCGGCGAATTCCCACTGCGCCTCGGTCGGGAGGTCCCTGCCGGCCCACGCGGCGTAGGCGGCGGCGTCCTCGTAGGCGATGTGAACGACGGGAAAATTGTCGCGGCCGTCGAGATTGCTCGCGGGGCCCTCGGGGTGGCGCCAGTTCGCGCCCGGCACCCAGGCCCACCAGCGAAGGACGTTGTCGAGCGGCACGGCCGAGCCCGGCGGCGTGAAGACAATCGAGCCCGGCGCGAGCTGGTCGGCCGGCACGTTGGGAAAGTCGGCGGCCTTCAGCGGCCGCTCGGCCAGGGTGATGTATTTCGTCGCGGCGACGAAACGCGCGAACTCGGCGTTGGTCACCTCGGTGCGGTCCATCCAGAAACCGTCGACCTGGACGCGGTGGACGGGCCGGGCGTCGTCCATCGGCTCGTTGCCGCCGCAGATGTCGCCGCGCGGATCCTTCGACCCCATGGAAAACTCGCCGCCGGGGATCCAGACCATGCCCGCCGGCGCGGGGGCGGGCGGCGGACCGGCCAGCTCGACCGTTGGCTGGAAGTCGTCCGCGAAAACCGCGGGCGCAACCAAGGCGAGAAACAGAGCGGCGTATGACGTGGTTTTCACAGAGAGACCTGAGGCCTGAGGGTGAGACGCCGCTGAGGCAAGGCAGGTTTTAATTTCAGGTTTCAGGTCTCAGGTTTCAGGTTTGCACGGCCGTCCGGCCGTCGCACCTTCTTCCCCGTGAGCATCCCGACCCGCGAGAGCATCATAGCCCGGTTCCGCTCGACCTACGGCAGCCCGCCGTCGGTCGTGGCGCGCGCGCCGGGGCGGGTGGAGTTCATCGGCAACCACACCGACTACAACGGCGGCGCCGTGCTCGGGGCGGCGATCGACCGTTATGTGTGGGTGGCCGCGGCCACCAATCCCTCCGGCCGGCTGCGGCTGTTCAGCGCGGGCGGCCAGGCGGTGCTCGAACTGCCGTCCGACCCGGGCGCGCGCATCACGGGCTCGGACTCGTGGGCCAATTACCCGCTCGGCGTCTGGCGCAGCCTGAAGGATTTCGGCCTGAAGCAGCCGGCGGGGTTCGACCTGTTCATCGAGTCCAACCTGTCGGCGGGCGCCGGCCTGAGCAGCAGCGCGGCCCTCGAGCTGGCCACGGCGCTGGCGCTGCTCCACCTCGTGGACCAGGCCGACCTGCCGGCCGACCGGCTCGCGGCGCTGGGACGCCACGCCGAGAACAAATATGTCGGCGTGCCCTGTGGCATCCTCGACCAAGGCACGAGCGCCTTCGGCCAGGCGGGGCACCTCGTGCACATCGACTGCCGCGGCCCGTCGTTCTCCCGCGTGCCGTTCCCGGCGAACGCGCACCTCTGGATCTTCAACACCCGCGAAAAACACGCGTTGATCGACGGTCTCTACGCCACGCGCCACAAGGAATGCCTCGACGCCGCGAAGGCGCTGGGCGTGGCCTTGCTCGCGGACCTCACGCCGGCGCAACTGCCCCCGCTGGAGAAAAAGCTGACCCTGGCCCAGGCGAAGCGCGCGAAGCACATCGTCGAGGAGCATGCCCGGGTGCACGACACGGCGGAGGCGCTGCAGCGCGGTGACCTGGCGATGGTCGGCCGGCTGCTGACAGCGTCGCACCGCAGCTCGCAGCATCTGTTTGAGAACAGCACCCCCGCGCTCGACCAGCTCGTGGACCTGCTGGAGAAACACCCGGCGGTGCTCGGCGCGCGGCTGACCGGCGGCGGCTTCGGCGGCGCCGTGATGGCGCTGACGAAGGACAGCTTCACGGAGAAGGACGCGGCCGGGATCGCGCAGGCCTACCGGGCCAGGCACGGCCGCGACCCCGAGATGATCCACCTGCAGGCGGCGGACGGGGCAAAAATTGAAACCTGAAACCTGAAACCTGAGGGTTAAGGCAGCGGGAAAAAAATCTCAGGTTTCAGGTTTTAGAGTGGCGGGCAGCCACCAAGCCTTGCTTCGCCGGATGGCTTGGATTTGTTGGGGCCATGGCTACCCCGGTCCGTTGGTTTGTTGGTTGCGTGCTTGGTTTGTTCGCCGTGGCACGACTCGCGGCCGGGCCGTGGGAGCCGTTGTTCAACGGCAAGGACCTCACTGGCTGGAAGGAGGTCAACGGCACGGCGCCCTATGCGGCGGTGGATGGCATGATCGTCAGCACGACCGTGCCGGGATCGCCCAACAGTTTTCTCGCGACGGAAAAGACCTACGGCGACTTCATCTTCGAGTGCGAGGTGAAGCAGGACATCGGGCCGAGCAACAGCGGCATCATGTTCCGCGGCCTGAGCACCCCGGACTACATGAGCGGCCGGGTCCATGCCTACCAGATGGAGCTCGAGTCCGCCGAACGCGCCTGGGCCGGCGGCATCTATGACGAGGCCCGCCGCGGCTGGATGTATCCCGGCGACCTGAACCCCGCGGGGCGGAAGGCCTACCGCTACGGCGAGTGGAACCACGTGCGCATCGAGGCCATCGGCTCCACCCTGCGGACGTGGATCAACGGTGCCCCTGTCGCGCACCTGATCGACGCGCTGACCCCCGCCGGGTTCATTGCGCTGCAGGTCCACAGCATCAGCCGCGACGACGCGGCCGGCCGGCGGATTTCCTGGCGCAACCTCCGTATCCAGACCACCGACCTGACGCCGTCACCCGCCAGTGGCATTTTCATCCGCAGTTTCGTGCCCAACACGCTCGCCGACGCCGAGCGCGCCGCGGGCTGGCGGATGTTGTGGGACGGACAAACCAGCCGGGGCTGGCGCAGCGCCAAAGGCACGGAATTCCCAACGACCGGCTGGAGCATCGCCGACGGCGCGCTGACCGTGCTCGGGCTGAAGGGCGAGACCAAGGGCGGGGACATCGTCACGACGGAGGAGTTCTCCGCCTTCGAGCTGCAGCTGGAGTTTCAGGTCACGGAAGGCGCCAACAGCGGTATCAAGTATTTCGTCTCACCGGACGAGAAAGGTGCGCCGGTCGGGCTGGAGTTCCAACTGATCGACGACGAGCGGCATCCCGACGCCAAGGCCGGCGTGGCCGGCAACCGCACGACGGCCTCGCTCTACGACCTGATCCCGCGCGGCAAGCTGCCGGGCGGGGCGGCCATCAAGCCCGAGGCCGGGAAATGGCAGCACGCGCGGATCGTGGTGACGCCGGCCGGCCACGTGGAGCACTGGCTCAACGGCATCAAGGTCTTGGAATTCGAGCGCGGCTCGGCCGATTTCGCCGCCCGCGTGGCCCGGAGCAAATACGCGAAGATCCCGGGTTTCGCCCAGGCCGCGAAGAGCCCGATCCTGCTGCAGGATCACGGGGATGTCGTCCGCTTCCGGAGCATCAAGGTCCGGACACTGCACTAAACCAAGACCAAGGCATATGTTTCACGCGAAGGCGCAAAGCCGCGAAGAAAGGCGATTCCGTCCTTCGCGACTTTCGCGGCTTCGCGTGAGATCTGTCAGTTGGTAATCGTCAGCAGTTCCTCGTCGGACCAGGGCTCCTCGCGGTTGCCGACGGCAGCGCGGACCCTGGCCACGCTCTCGGGCGAGATGGGCGGGGCGTTGTGGCCCCAGGACTGGCGGATGTAGGTGAGAACTGAAGCGATGGACGCGTCGTCGAGTGCGCCGCGCAACGGCGGCATGACGAGGCCTTCCTTTTCCTTTCCGTTGAGCACGATGCGGGTGATGGCGCCCTCGACGCCGAGCACGTATTTCGAATACAGCAGCTGCGGCGCGAGGCCGGCCAGGCCCTCGCCACCGGCTTGGTGGCAGGCGGCGCAGATCGTGGCGAAGATGTCGCGGCCCTTCTCGAAGAGGACCTTCTGCTCCGGCGTCAGGCGAGCGGCGATCTCGGCGGACTCCTTCTCGAGGCCGGGCTTGCCGGGCCATTTGAGCAGCGCGCTCAGGCGGCCGGCCTGCTTCGCCTCAGGCGAGCTGCCCTGGACGGACAGAAGCAGCAGCGGGCGCGGCTCGACGGCGATCATGCCGGCGACGGGCTTGCCATCCGGCGTCTTGGGCAGGGACCGCTCGATGCCGTTGAGCACGGCGGACCGGACCCAGGACGCGACGGGTGCGGCCGGCTCGAGCAGCGCCAGGACCTTGGTGATGCGCGCGGCGTCGCCGGACTTCAGCAGCGCGCCGGTGGCGAGGGTCAGGACGGGCGCGGCGTTGTCCGACGCGTTGGCGACGTCGACCAGCTCGATGAGCTCGAGCTCGCGGCCGGCGAGGCCGCTGACGATGGCGTCGGCCACGAAGGGCTGGCGGCCGGCGCGCATGGCGATGGCGGCCAGGTCGGTGACCGCGGCCGGGGCCGGGCTTTCGCCGAGCGAAAGCGCGAGCTGGAGCGTGAGCGCCGGCGAGGCGGCGGCGTTGACGGCGGTGACACGCTGGTAGAGCCCGGTGTCGGAGGGCGTGCGGAGCCATTTCTCGGCGAGGCGGATGGCGGCGGCGGCGACGCGCTCGTCCTTGTCGCCGAGCGCGGCGAGAACGGTGTCGCGGTCGAGCTGCTCGGTGCCGTGGAGCGTCCAGAGCGCGTGCAGGCGGGCGAGCGGCGGGCCGGTGCGGACGAGCTCGCGCAGCGGCGCGGTGGCGGCGGGATCGCGGCGCTCGACAAGGATGCGCTGGGCGGTGTCGCGCCACCAGCTGTTGGCGGCGCGCAGGCGGGTGACGAGCTGGGCGGTGGGCTCGGTGGCGAGGTTGAACTTCACCTTCGGGCGCGCGGCGCCCTCGGGGACGAGGCGGTAGATGCGGCCCATGCCGATGCCGTCGGCGAGGCCGCGCTCCTCGACCTGCTTGCGCAGGAAGGAGGTCATGTAGATGCGGTGCTGGATGATGCCGCGATACATGTCCACGACGTAGAGCGCGCCGTCGGGGCCGCTGGCAGTGTTGACGGGGCGGAAGCGCTCGTCGGTGGAGGTGATGAACTCGGAGCCCTCGTAGGCGTTGCGGGCCGTGATGGTGCCGTCCGCCTCCGTGAGGATCATCCGCTTCACGAGGTTGCCCGCGGGCTCGACGATGAAGGCGTTGCCATAAAACTCCGCGGGGAAAAGCGCGCTGCGGTAGACGAGCGGGCCGCAGGCCGCGGTGACGGCGGTGATCTTGCCCTCGGCGTTGAGGGTGCGGTAGCCGCGGTTGACGCCGGTAGTGACGCGGCCCGGCCAGATGGGGAGGTTGGCGGGGGCGAGGCGGACGTTGGCGCCGGCGGCGTTCAGGAGGAAGGGATTGCGGCGCAGGTAGGCCGTCGGCACGAGGTCGGCGCGGAGAGGGTCGCTGTTGCTGTTGTGGTAGATGCGGCCGGTGTCGTCCTGCGAGATGCCCCACTGGCCGCGCGAGAGGGTGGAGTCAGACTCGAACTTGCCGTTGCCGAGGTAGCGGAAGCGCTGCGTGTGGTTGGCGTTGTAGATCCAGTTGTCGAGGGCCCACATCAGGCCGTTGGCGGTGTGCTCGGGGTTGCTGGTGCCGCCGTAGTCCGAGAAGACCTCCTTCTTCTCGTCGGCCACGCCGTCGCCGTTGGTGTCGCGGGCGAACCAGAGGCGCGGCGGCTCGGCCACGAGGACGCCGTCGCCGACGAGGGCGAGGGCGCGCGGCATGACGAGGCCGTCGAGGAAGGTGGTGCGCTTGTCGGCGCGGCCGTCGCCGTCGGTGTCCTCGAGGACGGCGACGGTGCCGACCTTGGCGTTCTCATCCTTGCCGTCGGCGTTGCGCATGTAGCCGCGCATCTCGACGACCCAGATGCGGCCGTCGGGCCCGAAGGTCATGGCGACGGGGTCGCCCACCAGCGGGTCGGCCGCGGCGATCTCGGCGCGGAAGCCCGGGGCGACCTTGAGGGTCTTGACGGCCTCCTCGGCCACCAGGACGGGGGCGGGAGGCGTCTTGATGTGCTCGGGCACGGATTGCTGGGCCTCACCCGGCTTGTCGCCGCGCTGGGCGAACACGGAGGCGGAGGTCAGCAGGAGGACAAGGGGCAGCAGGCGGGGGGGCATGGAAAAAGTTGAAAGGTGAAAGCTGAAAGGTGAAAGCCGGGAAGTGGGAAGGTCTCGATGGGTCGGTCTTTCAACCTTCACCTTTCAACCTACAACCCGACGGCCCGTGGCCGTCAATCAAACCACTCGTCGTGCGGGTCGAAGGCGGGGACGGGGATGTTCACGAACTTGATCCGGCCAAGGATGCGGTGGCGGCAGCCGGGCTTGATGAGGACGGTGCTCAGGGGTTTTACCGGGTGGAGCACGCCGTCGAGCTCCATGTGGCCCGTGCCCTCGAGGATGAGGTAGATCTCGGTGAGCTTCTTGTGGTAGTGCGTCTGCGTGTCGACCCGGGCGTCCACGAGGTGGATGGTGGCCACGGGATTATCGGGCGTGACGAAGGCACGGCGCGACTGGCCGCAGGGGCAGGGCACGGGCGGGATCTCGTCAAGGTGGGCGATCGCGTAGTTCGAGCTCATGGGAAGACGGGTTCAGGCAGGGGAAACCACAGATGAACACAGATACACACAGATCAAGAAAACAGGAATGAACTCGAGGGCGCGTGCCTTATCCGTGTTCATTTGTGTCCATCTGTGGTTAAAAACGGCCAGGTATTATTCCTTAGGCAAGGGCTGGCCCCTGGTTTCGGGCAGGAAAGGCAGGACGGCGATGCCCACGAGCAGCACGAGGGCCACCCAGGAGCCGGCGGTGCGGAAGCCCTCGAGGTCGCCGCCGAGGCGCCGGGTGATCTGGCCGATGGTGAAGGGCGCGGTGGCGGCGACGAGCCGGCCGAAGTTGTAGCAGAAACTCGTGCCGGTGCTGCGCAGGCTCGTCGGGAACAACTCGGGCAGGTAGATGGCGTAGACGGCGAACACGGACAGCTGGCCGAAACCCATCAGCGGGATCATCCAGAAGATCTGGCTGAACTCGCGCAGGCCCCGGAACACCAGCAGCGTCGAGAGGAAGGAGCAGGTGAGCGCGACCGCGAAGGCGAGCTTCCGGCCCTTCGCCTGGGCCAGCCAGGCGAGCGTCATCATGCCGGCGAAGCCGCCGATGTTCTGCAGCAGCAGGGCGACGCTGCTCCAGAAGGCCTTCTCGCTCGCGATGGCGTCGGCCGACAGGCCGGAGCTGGCGAGGTGCGTCTCGATGATGGTGCGGACGATCTTCGGGTGGAAGTTGCCGATGCCCCAGAGCCCGACGATGCCGGCGAGGCAGAGGATGAGGCCGAGCCAGGCGTGTTTGCGCCACTTCGGGTGGCCGAGCAGGTTGGCGTAGGAACCGAACTTAAGGCCGGCCTTTTCGCCTGCGGCCTTGGCCGCGACCCACTTTGGCGGCTCGGGCAGCCGGCGCAGGATGAACACGCAGAGGAACGCCGGCACCGCACCGATCAGGAAAAGCGTCTGCCAGGTCTGCAGGCCGAAGGGCAGCAGGTGCCGCGCGGCCAGCGCGCCGACCGCCATGCCGGTGAGACCGGCGAGGATGTTGCCCCAGGTGGAGAGCGACTGCAGCAGGCCGAGCGCCGGCGCGCGCGTGTGGTCGGGCACCGAGTCGGCGACCAGCGCGACGGCCAGACCGAAGACGCCGCCGACGCCGAGCCCGGTGAGGAAGCGGTAGGCGCAGAAATCCATGAACCCGGTGGAGAACGAGCTCAGCCCCGTGAAGACCGAGTAAAGCAGCACGCACAGCGAAAGTATTTTCGCCCGGCCGTAACGGTCACCCAGCGCGCCGAAGACGAGCCCGCCGACGGCCCAGCCGACGAGAAAGACGGACGTCGTGTAAGGTCCGTATTCGTTGGCCAGCGCCTTGGTCGGCATCAGGGCCTCCATCGCGGCGTCGCGCGCGAGGTTGAAGAACTGCTGGTCGAGGCAGTCGAACAGCCACGCCAGCGAGGCGACGCTGAACACGAACCAGTGCTCGCGGCTGAAGCTGCGCCACCAGGCGGGGGAGGGGGTGGACATGGGGTGGAAGGTGGGATCCGCGCTCCGCGCGGGTTTTCAGGTGATGCGATTCCCAAACAAACCCGCGCGGAGCGCGGGTTCCACCCTGGGACGATGCAGGCGCCTCATAGTTTCACCGGCTGGCCGGACTGCGCGGACTGGTAGATGGCGTTGACGAAGGCGACCGCCTTGCGGCCCTCGCGGCCGTCGATCGCGGGCGCGCGGCCGGCGGCAATCGCGTCGACCAGGTCCTGCAACTGCCGGCGGTGACCCTCGGTATTGATGGCCTTGGGGTCGCTCGCACCCGAGCCGAGGGCGTTGGCGGCGCCGCCGGCGCGGATGGCCTTGTCCTCCGGGCGGGTCTCGCGGAATTCCCATTTGGCCAAGCGGTCGTCCTCGAGGCAGATGGAGCCGTGCTCGCCGCAGAGCTCGATGCGCCGCGACCAGCCGGGCCAGAGCGCCGTGCTGGCCTCGAAGGCGCCGAGGGCGCCGCCGGGGAACTTCAGCGCGGCGGCGGCGGTGTCCTCGGCCTCGATGCCGGTGTGGACGCGGCGGGTCGACCACGCAAAAACCCCGGCCGGCAGGCCGGCGAACCACTGCAGCAGGTCGAGGCCGTGGATGGCCTGGTTGATGACGGCGCCGCCGCCATCGAGGACCAGCGAGCCGCGGTAACCGGTGTAATATTGCGCGGTGCGGTGCCACTTCACGTAGGCGCTGGCCAGCACGAGGCGGCCGAGGCGGCCGGCGTCGAGGGCGGCCTTCACCGCGCGGGCGCCGTCACCGAAGCGCCCCTGGAAGATCGGGGCGACCAGCACCTTCGCCCGGTCGGCGGCGTCGAGGATCTCGTCGGCGCGCGCGGTCGTGATCTCAAGGGGTTTTTCGATGACGACATGCTTGCCGGCGCGGATGGCGGCCAGGGCCGGTTCGAGGTGGGCGCCGCTCGGCGTGGTGATGCAGACGACATGGAGGTCCGGGCGGGCGACCAGGGCGGCGGTGTCGGTGGTCGAGAAGACGCTGTGCTTGTCGGCCAGTTCCTTCCCCCTGGCCGAGCGGCTGGCGACGCCGACGAGCCGGGCGCCGGTGAGCTGGGCGATGGCCTGCGCGTGAAAGCCGGAAATCGTGCCGGCGCCGATGATACCAAAGCCGAGGGGGTTTGCTGCCATGCGGAGACCGGGGAGCTTTGGCCCCGGCGGGGCGATGTCGAGCGCGGGGTGGGGTATGACAAGGTGGAGCCCGCGCTCCGCGCGGGCTTAAACCGGCGCGGAGCGCCGGTTCCACCCTATGACGGACTGTCAGAGCCGCAAAGGCATTGCCATCGCGGCCGGTCGGGGCCTTCCTTCCCGGATGCCCCAGAAGTCCGATGGGATGAACTATGCCCCGCAGGGCAAGCCCCGCCCGGTGGTGAAGCCGGGGGAGTTCGTGTTCGCCGCGGCCTTTCTCGAGCACGGCCACATCTACGGCCAGTGCAACGGGCTCATCGAGGCCGGCGCCGTGCTCAAGTGGGTCTACGACGCCGACCCGGCGAAGGTGCGGGCCTTCCTCGAAAAATATCCGGGCACGCAGGTCGCGCGGTCCTACGACGAGATCCTCGCCGACCCGGCGGTCAGGCTTGTCGCCGCGGCCGCGATCCCGAACGAGCGCGGCGCGATCGGCTGCCGCACGATGCAGGCGGGCAAGGACTACTTCACGGACAAGACGCCGTTCACCACGCTCGACCAGCTGGCCGAGGCGCGTCGCGTCGCGGCCGCCACCGGCCGCAAATACATGGTTTATTACAGTGAGCGGCTCCACGTGGAGTGCGCGATGCACGCCGGCGACCTCGTGCACGCCGGCGCCATCGGCCGCGTCATCCAGGTGCTCGGCCTCGGGCCGCACCGCATCGGCAACCCCGCCGGCCGCCCGGCCTGGTTCTGGGAGCGGGTGAAATACGGCGGCATCCTCTGCGACATCGGCAGCCACCAGATCGAGCAGTTCCTTTATTACAGCGGCGCGACCGACGCCACGGTCTCCAGCGCCGCCGTCGGCAACTTCGGCAACGCGGACCATCCCGAGCTCGAGGACTTCGGCGAGGCCTCGCTCCTCGGCAACAACGGCGCGAGCCATTATTTCCGCGTGGACTGGTTCACGCCACCGGGCCTCAGCACCTGGGGTGACGGCCGCCTGGTGATCCTCGGCACGAAGGGCTACATCGAGCTCCGCAAATACGTCGATGTCGCCCGCGACAAGGCCGGCGACAACCTCTACCTCGTCGACGACAAGGGCGAGCAGCACCTCAACGTGGCCGGCCAGGTCGGCTTCCGTTTCTTCGGCGAGCTCGTGCTCGACTGCCTCAACCGCACGGAAAGGGCCATGACGCAGGCCCACGCGTTCAAGGCCGCCGAACTCTGCCTGCTGGCGCAGGCGGCGGCGCGCCGGATCACCCCCTGACCGCCATGCACAAGGTCCGCCTCGGTCTCATCGGTTACGGCAACATGGGGGCCGGCCATGCGGCGCAGGTGGCGGGCGGCAAGATCCCGCGGCTCACGCTCACCGCGGTGGCCGAGAGCAACCCGGCGCGGCACCCGCACCTCTCCGGCGTGAAGGTCTTCACCGAGCCCGCCGCGCTGCTGAAATCGGGCCTGGTCGACGCCGTGCTCATCGCCACGCCGCATCCGCTGCACGCGCCGCTGGCGCTCGCGGCGCTGAAGGCGGGCATGCACGTGCTGCTCGAGAAACCCTTTGCCGTGCACAAGGCCGAGGCGCTGCCCGTCATCGCCGCGGCCAAGCGCCGGCCGGCGCAGGTGTTCGGCGCGGTCTTCAACCAGCGCACCGACCCGTATTTCCGGAAGATCCGCGACTTGGTCCGCGGCGGCACCTTCGGCGCGGTGCGGCGGATCAACTGGACGATCACGAACTGGTTCCGCCCCGAGGCCTACTACAAGTCGAGCAGCTGGCGCGCGACCTGGGCGGGGGAGGGCGGCGGCGTGCTCCTCAACCAGTGCCCGCACAACCTCGACCTGCTGCAGTGGATGACCGGCATGCCCGTGCGCGTGCGCGCCCACTGCCACTTCGGCCGCTACCACGACATCGAGGTCGAGGACGACGTCAGCGCCTACCTCGAATACGCCGACGGCGCGCACGCCACCTTCATCGCCTCGACCGGCGAGGCCCCCGGCACGAACCGCCTCGAGATCGCGGCCGACGGCGGCCGCATCGTCTATGAGCACGACGTGCTGCAGCTCACCCGCAACACGACGCCGGCCTCGGCCTTCAGCCGCAGCTCGCGCGAGCTGTTCCTCGCGCCCGGCACGACGGAGGAGAAGCTGATGGGCCTCGGCCACGGCGGCCAGCACAGCGAGATCCTGACGAACTTCACCGCCGCGATCCTCGACGGCGTGCCGCTGATCGCCCCGGCCGCCGAGGGCCTGAACTCCCTCGAGCTCGCCAACGCGATGCTCCTCTCCGCCTGGACGGAAAAGACCGTGGAGCTCCCGCTGGACGCCAAGCTCTACGAAAAGTGGCTGAAGAGGAAGATCGCCGCCGCGCGTGCCGGGAAGAGGAAAGGTTGAAAAGCAGCGGCGCGCCGCTCTAGTGGAAGGCTCTTACCCCATGAAATTTCCCTCCTGGTTGCGGGCCGGAACCTGGTTTCTCGTTGTCGCGCTTGGCGTCGGCTCCGTGGCCGTGCTGGCCATGTCGCGCGGCGAGCCCGTCAGCGCGCTGTGGATGGTCGTCGCGGCGCTGTGCGTGTTCGCCGTGTCCTACCGCTTCCACTCGGCGTGGCTGATGGCAAAAGTGCTCACGCTGGACGAGCTGCGCGCCACGCCGGCCAAGGTGAACGAGGACGGCAAGGATTTCGTCCAGACGAACAAGTGGGTCGTCTTCGGCCACCATTTCGCGGCCATCGCCGGGCCGGGGCCGCTGGTCGGGCCCGTGCTGGCGGCGCAGTTCGGCTTCCTGCCGGGCATGCTGTGGATGCTCATCGGCGCCACGCTCGGCGGCGCGGTGCACGACAGCGTCATCATGTTCTGCTCGGTGCGGCGGCGCGGCAAGTCGCTCGCCCAGATGGTGCGCGAGGAGGTCGGGCCCTTCGCCGGACTCGTGGCGCTCGTCAGCATCATCGCCATCATGATCATCCTGCTGGCGGTGCTCGCGCTGGTCGTGGTCAACGCGCTGGCGGAGAGCCCGTGGGGCGTCTTCACGATCGCGGCGACGATGCCCATCGCGGTCATCATGGGCTGCGCCATGCGCTACGGGGGCCACAGCGGCAAGTGGCTGCTGGCCATCAGCGTGTTCGGGGTGCTCGCGCTCCTCGCGGCGGTGTGGGGCGGGCAGTTCGTCCACGGCACGGCGCTCGAGGGCTGGCTGACGATGAAGGGCACGACGCTCGCGTGGTGGATCATGGGTTACGGCCTGCTGGCCTCGATCCTGCCGGTGTGGCTGCTGCTCGCGCCGCGCGACTACCTGAGCACGTTCATGAAGATCGGCACGGTGATCGCGCTCGGCCTCGCCATCGTGGCGATCGGGCCGATGCTGAAGATGCCGGCGCTGACGAAGTTCATCGACGGCACCGGGCCGGTCGTGGCCGGGCCGTGGTTCCCGTTCGTCTTCATCACCATCGCCTGCGCGGCGGTCTCGGGTTTCCACTCGCTCATCGCCTCGGGCACGACGCCCAAGCTGCTGGCCCGCGAGAACCACATCCGCATGGTCGGCTACGGCGCGATGGTGACCGAGATGGTCGTCGGCATCATGGCGCTGATCGCGGCCTGCGCGATGGAGCCCGGCGAGTATTTTGCCATCAACATGAAGGGCGACACCGCGGCGGTCGTCGCGAAGGTCAGCGCGCTGGGCTACCCCGTGACGGCCGCGCAGATGACCGACCTCGCCGCCAGCGTGGGCGAGAAGACGATGATCGGCCGGACGGGCGGCGCGCCGACGTTCGCGGTCGGCATGGCGCAGATGTTCGCCGGCGTGCTCGGCAGCAAGGCGGCGCTGGCGGTGTGGTATCACTTCGCGATCATGTTCGAGGCGCTGTTCATCCTGACGACGATCGACGCCGGCACGCGCGTGGGGCGGTTCCTCGTGCAGGATTTCCTCGGCCTGTTCTGGAGGCGGCTCGGCGACACGAAATCCTTCGCCGGCAACACGGCGGCCACGGTGCTGTTCGTCGGCGCGTGGGGCTGGTTCCTCTACCAGGGCGTCATCGACCCGCTCGGCGGCATCAACTCACTCTGGCCGATCTTCGGCGTGGCCAACCAGCTGCTGGCGGTCATCGCCTTTTCCCTCGGCACGACCGTGCTCATCAAGATGGGCCGCAGGCGCTACGCGTGGGTCACGCTCGCGCCGCTGGCCTGGCTGCTGTCCGTCACGATGACGGCGGGCTGGATGAAGATCTTCAGCCCGGCCCCCATCGGGTTCCTCGCCATTGCGCGCGGCCTCGAGGCGAAGATCGCCGCGGGCGGCACGCCGGCCGAGCTGGCGGCGTGGAAGTCGCAGGTGTTGAACAACCACATCGACGTGGCCGTGACCGGCGCCTTCATGGTCCTCGTGCTGATCATCGTGGCGGCCAGCGCCCGGGTCTGGTGGCAGCTGCTGGCCGGGAAACGCCCGGCCGACCTGCACGAGGAGCCCTACGTGGCGCTGCCGGCGGCGGAAGCGGCGAAGTGATCCCAGGGGTCAAACCCGCGCTCCGCGCGGGCTTGACCGCCCGGTCGCTGCAGGATTGCGCGGACGGAGGAAAATCACACGCTGGCCGGCCATGCGCATCGCAGTCATCGCCGACACGCACGACCGGTATCCGCCGGGCCTGCCGGCGCGGCTCGCGGGCGCCGATGAGATCTGGCACCTCGGCGACGTGTGCGACCCGGACACGCTGGTGGAATTCCAGAACCTCGGGAAACCGCTGCACGTCGTGCTCGGGAACAACGAGTGGCACAACTTCTGGCCGCTGGAGCTGCGGCTCGAGCGCGGGGGTGTGAAGTGTTTCCTGGTCCACATCCCGCCATCCCGCGCGCCCGCCGGCATGGACGTCGTGCTGCACGGCCACACCCACGTGCCGCGGGACGAGACCGACGCGCGCGGCGTGCGGTGGCTCAACCCCGGCTGCATCACGCGGCCGAACCGCGGCGCCCGGGCGAGCTTCGGCTGGCTGGAGTTGAAAAAGGGACAACCGCCGGACTGGCGGCTGGAACTGCTATGAACATTTCCCCGGTCACCCCCGAGATCCTGGCGCGCGACGCCGCGGAGTTCCATGCGCTGCTGCGAGACGCGGTGGAGCACGGCGCGTCGATCGGCTTCACGTTGCCGCTGGCGGACGGCGAGGTGGCGGACTACTGGCGCAAGGTCGGCGCCGACCTCGCCGGCGGGAACAAGGTCCTGCTGGCGGCGCGGGACGAAACGGGCCGGCTCATCGGCAGCGGCCAACTCGCGCTGGAATCGCGCAGCAACGGGCGGCACCGGGCCGAGGTGCAGAAGCTGCTCGTGTTCGCGGCGCAGCGCGGCCGCGGGGCCGGCACGGCGCTGATGCAGGCGCTCGAGGCGGCGGCCCGGGCGCGCGGGCGCACGCTGCTGTTCCTCGACACGAGCGAGGGCGCGGGCGGCGCGGCGGGGCTCTATGAGCGCCTCGGCTACCTTCACTGCGGGGGCATCCCGGACTACGCCATGGACCCGGACGGGACGCTGAAACCCAACGTGATCTTTTGTAAGAAGCTGAGAGTTGAGGGCTGAGGGTTGAGAGCCGGATAGGCGCAGCCAAGAACGGGTGGTTCCGTCTTGGGGCCACTCAACGATCAACCCTCAACCAATAACTCCGCCGTCCGGTGCCTCAGTTCACCGCGGTCACGGTGGCGGGCGCCTTCTTCCACTGGAAGTTGCCGACCTTCACGGCCTCGGGCGGCTCGATGCCGGCGATGATGCCGAAGGAGGTGATGACGCAGGCGATGCTGCCCTGACGGCCGGCCCGGGCCTGTTCCTGGATGCGCGGCTTGGTCGGCTTGCCATCCTTGCCGATGGTGCCAAGCGAAACCTGGCCGTCCTCGGAAATAATCACGAGGCTGTTGCCCGCGGTCTTGCCGGTGGAGTAAACGCCGGCGACGGTCTTGAAGATGTTGGCGCGTTCGTCGGAGGAGGTGACGATGCTGACGCCCGGGGGCAGGTCGCTCAGCTTCCGCTGGGGCAGGCCGAAGCGCAGGCCGACGGCCACGAGCACGAGGGCGGCCGCGAAGAGGCCGGCGGCTTCCAGCACGGTGCGCACGGTGCCATGGCGCTTGCCCGCGGGGGCGGCATGCATGGTGCGCGGGGCCGGGCCGCTGCCGGCCTGGAAGGGGGGCAGATCGGCAATGGCCGCGGCGCTGTCCGCGGTCCAGAAATCGTCGAAGAGCGACATGCTCTTGTGCATGCGCAGGCGGCCCTGGTGGACGCCGATGCGCCAGCCCTTGTCGCCGCGCTGGACGATGATGCCGGGCTCGGCGCGGGTGCTGGAGAGGTCGAGCTGGTGGAGCTTGCCGGCCAGGCGGACGATCTCCTCGACCGGGTGTGTGCCGTGCTCAATCTTGTCGCTCGCGCCGCCGACGGCGGAGGCGTCGGCCTTGAGCTGGACCAGGGTGATGCGGTAGGTGGCGCTCATTTCTCGATGATGAACACCAGCGAATTGGTGGAACCCAGCTGCAGGTTGCCGGTGGCGAGGTTGCCGTCGTCAATCTGCTTGTCGACGGTCTCGAGCTGGTCGAGATCGTCCAGGAGCGCGTTGCCGCTGACCGCCTGGATGATGATGGCGGCCTTGGCCGGCACGCCGTCGGCGGGGACGTCGAAGTTCCACTTGTAGACGCCGCCGATCGGGGTGCGCTGGCTGAAGTTGCCCGGCAGCTGGCCGGCGACCTGGGGCGGGACGACCTGCGGGTCGCCATCATCGGGATAGCGTCCGTTCTGCAGGCTGTAGGTGATGAAAACGGTCGAGAAGGTGCGCAGGTCGTTGACCACGCTGGCGGCCCGGGAGCGCAGGGTGATCAGCCGGTAGGCCGGCAGGGAGGCAGCCGCCAGGAGGCCGATGATCACGACGACCACCATGATCTCCACCAAGGTGAAAGCCCTAGACTGACGACGGGACAAAGGGGGGATGTGCGGACCTTGCGGCATTACGTTGATTAACAGGATTGCAGGCTACTGGTATTTATCAGGTGTGCAAGCATTCAGGCTAAAACAGTTTGCGGGAAGCATTTCTTTCAGGAAATTCTCGGCGGCCGGCCCGACAATGCGACATAAAGCCCTGCGGCAGTGAAGCGTATTATCCGGAAAATTGCCGGCTGGCGTAGGGGCCCGGCCCCGTCTAGCCAGTGGTCCACGTGACCGGCGACCAGCAGGAATTTCTCGAAACCAGGAGCGGGGCCAAACCCGACCTGGTGTTTGTCCGCAGCCTGCGGGCGCGGCATTACCGGCTGACGCTCCGCAAGGACGGGGTGGCGGTCGCCACCGTGCCGGCGCGGGGATCGGAGCGCGAGGCGCGGGCCTTCGTCGAGCAGCACCATGACTGGCTGGCGCGCGCGCGGGCCCGGCACGCCCGGAAGCCGCGCGTGGCGGAAGTCTGGACCGTCGGCACGCCCGTGCTCTGGCGCGGGGAATTGACGGAGATCCGGGTGGCGAGCGCCGGCGAGCATCCGGCGGTTTGCCTGGCGGCAGATGTTTTCCGGGTGTCGTCGCCCGGGGGCGACCTGCGGGCGCGGCTGGAGGCGCACTTCGCCCGCCGGGCGAAGATCGAGCTGCCGGCGCGCACGTGGGAGCTGGCGGCCGAGACCGGCGCGGATGTGAAGCACGTGACGGTGCGCAACCAGCGCTCGCGCTGGGGCTCGTGCTCGGCGGGCGGCACGATCTCGCTCAACTGGCGCCTGGTGCAGACGCCGGACACCGTGCGCGACTACATCATCTACCACGAGCTGATGCACCTGCGGGAGATGAACCACTCCGACCGTTTCTGGGCCCGCGTGCAGGAAGTCTGCCCCTGGTGGCGCGACGCCGAGAAATGGCTGAAGCGCAACGGCAGCCTGTTGGGGCTGTGAAGCCCGCCCCGGGTGGCCCGCACCGACGCGGGCACTCCAGCGTCACCTGACTTCCAGCAGTTCGACCTCGAAGCGCAGCGTGGCCTTCGCGGGGATCGGGCCCTTGCCGGTCTCGCCGTAGGCCAGCCACCACGGGATCAGCAGCGTGCGCTGCTCGCCCGGCCTCATGGTGGCGAATGCCTCCTCCCAGCCCTGGATGACACTGGCGGTCCCGAGGTGGAAGACGTAGGGCGTGCCCCGGTCGCGCGAGCTGTCGACCTTCGTCCCGTCGAGCAGGTAGCCGTCGTAATGCACGACGACCTCGCGGCCGGCGGCGGCCGGCTCGCCGGTGCCCGGGCGGCGGACGAGGTAGCGCAGGCCGGAGGGATTGGTGTGCGCCGTGCCATATTGGTCGCGCATGATGGCGGCGTCGGCTTCCGAGAGCTGCGGGTTGGCCATGGCCGCGCGCATGTATTTGTTGGCAGGCTCGCCGGGATTGGCGCGGCGGAAGATGCCGGTGCGCGCCTGCCACGCGATGAAGGCGAGGATGAAGCCGAGCAGGAGAAGGATACTGAATTGGCGCATGGGGAAACCAGGTGAGGGATCAGAAATCGTCGTCCACGTCCTCGTAGTGGGGGAAAAGCCGGTAGGCGTCCTCCGGCGAAAGGGTTTCTTTCAGCATGGCGAGCGCCTTGCTCATGACGGGGTCACGGCGCCCGGCCAGGTCGGCGGGCTTGGGCAGCAGCTGGTGGTAGTCGGGCGTCACGCCCCGTCCGTCGAGGGCGACGCCGTCCGCCATCACCACCTCGCCCACCGGGATGCCGACCCCGCCCACGTTGAAACTGAAGGCCGTGCCCCGCGCGGAAGCGGCGAGGATCTCGTCGAAAACCCGCCCCATGGTGCGGTCGCCGATGATGACACCACGCTGGCGCTGCTGGATGATGCGTGCCAGCACCTCGGCATAGCCGGCGGTCTCCGCGTCCACCAGGACCAGCACGGTGCCGGTGAAGGCCCGGCTGTTGCCGCCGACGCGGAGCTTGTAGGCGAGACCATCCCGGTCGACGCTGCCGGACTCGAAGCCCTCGGTGAACAGGCCGTCGAGCAGGCGGAGGACAGGTTCATGCTGCCGGACATAACGGCCGCGGAGGTCGAGCACGAGGCCGCCGGCCTCTTGCGCCAGTTTCAGGCCCTTGGCCACGGCGAGGGCATCGCGGTGCAGATCCTGCGCCTGCCACACGGCGGCTTGGCCGACCCGGCGCACGTGGTTTTCCGGCTGGAGAAATTCCTCGTGACGGCGGTTTTCCTCCTTGGTGTAGGTCCGGGAGCCGTCGGCGCGGAGCTTGCGCTGGGGCCGGATGGTCGAGGCGATGGCCAGCCACCGCGGCTCCTGTCCCGGGGACTGCACCTGGATGCGCAGGCCCGGGCGGGGGGCGAGGGTGCCGAGGGCGTAAAAGACCTGCTGGTAATTGTCGCGGCCCAGCGCGATGCCCTCGATGGAAAGGATCCGGTCGCCCCGCTGCAGGCCTTGTTTCGCGGCGTCGCCCTCGTGGTCGACCTGGGTAACATGGGCGTTCGCGCCGATGATCCCCCATTCCCAGCTGTAATCCACGCGGTTGGCGCGGACGGGAGGATAATACCGGATCCGCGGATCCAGTGCGGCGAGGGCGTCGGCGATCAGGCCGTAGGCCTCGTTGAGCGACCGGGCCCCGGCCACGGCGCGATCGGTCGCAGCGCAGCGGGCGAGAAAATCCGGGGTGACCTTGGCGGCGGGGAAATAATATTCCTTCAGTGCGTCGCGCACGTCACCGAACTGGGTGCGGACCGTGTTGAGCGCCGCGGCATCAGGGGCAGGCTGCGCCCGGCCCGGCGCGGGGACCAGGGCGACGGCCAGCAGCATGAGGCGGAGGGAGCGAGGCATCGGGGCCGGGTTATTTTTTCACCAGCAGGTCGAGCGCGGCGGCGGTGAGGGCGGTCACGCCGGTCTTGATGGTCGGCTCGGGGAGCGGCGCGAACTTGCTCGAGTGGAGCGAGGGCAGCGGCTCGCCGGTGCGCTGGCTCTCGGCAAATTTCACGGGATCGACGGCGCCGACGCGGAACATGGTGGTGGGGATCTTCCGGCCCGGCCCGGCGAACAGGCCGAAGTCCTCGCCGCCCATCTCGGGATCGATGACCCGCAGGTTGTCGGCGCCGATCCAGTTCCCGATGGCGGCGCGCACGCGGCGGGTGAGCGCCGGGTCGTTGTAGGTGGACGGCGTGAACTGGTCCTCCGCCACGGTGATGACGGGCAGCAGGTCGTCGGGCACGCCGGCGGCGATGGCCTCGCCCCGGCAGATGCGCCGGATCGTGGCGATGGTCTGGGCGCGCACCTGGTCGCTGTAGGAGCGCAGGGTGAGCTGCAGCTTCACCTCGTTGGGGATGATGTTGTGCTTGGTGCCGCCGTGGATGGAGCCGACGGTGACCACGGCGGGATCAAGCGGGCGCGTCTCCCGGCTGACGACCGTCTGCAGCGTGGTGACGATGCGGGCGGCCAGGACGATGGGATCGATCGTGGTGTGCGGGTAGGCGCCGTGGCCGCCGCGGCCCCGCACGGTGATGTCCATCGAGTCGACATTCGCCCAGGCCGCGCCCTCGACGGTGCCGATGGTGCCGGCGGGCAGCGTGGCGCTGTCGTGCACCCCGAGCACGTAGTCGGGCGGCGGGAACTTCGCGTAGAGCCCGGCGACGAGCATCGCGCGGGCGCCGGCGCCGACCTCCTCGGCGGGCTGGCCGATGAACACGATCGTGCCGGACCACCGGTCCTTCATCGCCACCAGCATCCGGGCGGTGCCGGTGAAGATGGTCATGTGGATGTCGTGGCCGCAGCCCTGCATGACGGGGACTTCCTGGCCGGAGAGGTTGGTGACGCGGGTCGTGCTGGCGTAGGGCAGGCCGGTTTCCTCGAGGATGGGGAGGCCGTCGAGGTCGGTGCGGAAATACACGACCGGTCCCGGGCCGTTCTGGAACACACCGACGACACCGTGGCCGCCGAATTTCTCGGTGACCTCATAGCCGGCGGTGCGCAGCTCGGCCGCGATCCGGGCCGCGGTCTTCTCCTCCATCAACGACAGCTCCGGGTTGGTGTGCAGGTGCTTGTAGAGCGCGTCGAGCGCCGGGTAGTCGGCGGCGAGCTTGTTGGCGACAAAGTCACGCGGGCCGTCCGCAGCCTGCACGGAGGACCCAACTGCGCACAGGGCGATGGCGAGGCGAGACAGACGACAGAGCGAAAAAAATGCGGGGCAAGATTTCATATTACGAACATGTCATTCTGAGACGGGACAGCAAGCCGCGGGGCTGGCGCGGGACGCGCCCATGAACCACCCAACGCATGGTCATGCTGAGCGCAGCGAAGCATCCATCACCATGGACGCTGGCGGTTGTGCTGATGGATTCTTCACTGCGTTCAGAATGACAAACAAGGGGATGGGTTACGGCTGTTTCGGTTCGAGCTTGAGGATGAGTTGGTCGAGGACGGCGTCGGTCTGGAGCTTGAGGCGCTGGGCCGGGGGCGGCTGGCGGTCGGCGGGTGAATTGGCCTTCTGCTTGGCGTAGGCGGCATCGCCCTCGGCGCGGGTGGCGTTGAGGAAGGCTTCCTTCACGTCGTGGAAGGCGCCGCCGTCGGCGAGGTCCGCGGCGGTGGCGGGCCGGCCGAAGAAGGCGGTGGTGGACTCGTCGCCGATCCACACGCGCCAGTCGTCGTCGGCCGCGAAGTAGACCGCGAGGGCGCCGCGCTTGGCGACGCCGAGCTTTTCGGCGAGCGCCCGCATGTAGGCGCCGGGCACGGCGTCCTCGGCGGCGGCCGGGGCCTCCTTGAGGAGGCGGGCGACGATGCGCACGCCGGTGACACGCTCGAAGTTGGCCAGCTTGTAGTTGAAGTTCTTCGCGCGCGGCGGCTCGGCGGGGATGAGCCCGGCGGGGTCGTCGAAGTGCGCCGCGGGGCCGGGTTCGGCCGAGCCCTGGTAGGGCGCGACGTTCGCCGCCAGCGCCTTGAAGCTGTCAGGGTCCGCCTTGAAGGCCCGGGCCTCGGCGCCGACGCGCATGATCTTGATGGAAAAGGCGTCGTCGGGCTGGAGCAGCGGCAGCACCTCAAGGCCCTGGACGGTGCGGCCGAAGACGGCGTGCAGGTAGTTCAGGCGGGTGCAGTCGCCGAGGGTGATGAAGAACTCGCAGCCGTTGGTGGCGGGGCCGGCGTTCGCCATGGAGAGCATGCCGACGTCCCTGTGGCGCAGGCCGGGCACGAACTCGTCGTTGAAGCGGTGAGGGATGATGTCGTTGCCCGTGTCCTTGAGGCCGGGGTTGCCGCTCTGGATGACGAAGCCCGGGACGACGCGATACCAGGTCAGGCCGGTGTAGAAGGGCTTGCCGTCGCGGGGTGACAGCGTGCCCTCGGCGAGGCCGACGAAGCCGGCGACGGTGGCCGGGGCCTGCTTGTGATAGAGTTCGGTGACAAAAACGCCGCGCGGCGTGGTGAACACGGCGTAGAGGCCGTCGGCGAGCTTCTCGGTGGCCGGGAGCCAGGCGCAACCGAGCAGCAACAGGGGAAGGAGTCGGCGAAGCATGCCGGCAACCTAGCGCGGCCGGATTATTCCGCGAGCCGATTCAGGAAAGCCGCGGGGTTTTCTGAAAGAAGCTGACGCCGGCGGGCGTTTCCTGCATGCATCCACCCGTTAACATGAAAACACTCAGACTGCCCACGTTTGTTCTCGGCGCGCTTTTCAGCGCGGCCGGTTTGTTTGCCAAGGACGCCGCGCCTGTCAAAACGCTGCACCACGATCACGACGAGCTGAGCTACGTGGCCAAGCCGGTGGTCCGGGAGTTCACGGACAAGACCACCACCGGGGTGGTGACCGTGACCTGGACCTATCTGGGCCAGGAACAGCAAGGGGCCAATGTTTTTGACCGTTTCCGTTGTGTGATCAACCAGACGGCGGACGCGACGAGCCCGAAGGGTTACAGCCTGTATAATCTCCAGATCCAGGGGCGCCGCTGGCAGACGCAGGTTCACGTGGTCAGCGGGGCGCAGGTTACCTTCACGGCGGGAACCGCGGCTCCCATCACCTCGGGCACCTGGTCGGACGGCCGGCAATATCGGGGAATCCCGTTCGTGGCCAAGGGCGCATGGAATCCCAACCAGCCCGACAACCTGGGCGACGACCGCGTGGCCTTTATCAAGTTCACGGGAACGGACTGCACCCTCGAGGTCCTGTCCAAGCGGCAGCGCCACAGCCCGTTCCTGGCGCTCCAATCCGGTTTCGTGATCCTCACCTCGCACGACGCCACGCCGCCGCCGCCGGATGGCGGTGGCGAAAACTGAGTTCGCCGCCGGACTGCCTCACGGGTGGGCACGCACCAGGTGCAGCCCACCCGATTTTGTTATGACGGCCAGCATGCTCTGGTCGGGAGCCAGGTGCAGCGTTTGCAGGGGCTCGTGCGTGGAGAGCTGGAAGATTCCGACCGGCGCCCAGTCGATGGTTTCGAGGCAGACCACGTCGCCCTTGGACCCGGCGATGAACACCCGGCGCCCGTCCGGGCTGACGTCGATGGACTGGGGCGTGGAGCCGCCGGTGGCCAGGTCCCGCAACAGCTGCCCGGTGGCGGCGTCGCGGACCTGCAGGCGGCCGGTTTCCAGCGGGACCAGCAGCCGGCGCCCGTTGGGCATCAGGGCCAGGGCCGGCGCGATGGCGGGCAGCAGGTCGCTCCACTGCTCGGCGGCGTCTGACAGGCTTTGGCTGCGCAGGCGGAGATCATTGCCGGCCGACCAGAGCCGGCTGGCCGTGGCGTCGATCTCCAAGGCGAAGCGGTTTTGATATCCGCCCCTGGCCACCGGGACCGTGGCCGCCGTTCCGCGCGTTTCCACCCACAGGTTGTCATCCTGGCCGGTCAGGCAGACGCGCGAACCATCGGCCGAGAGCCGGGCCTGCAGGCCCGGCGCGGCGGCGGTCAGGAGCCGCTCGATGCTCTCGCCGGTCACGGTCGAGGCGACCACCAGGCCGGCATCGACCGCGAGGCCGGTCAGCCTGGTTCCCGTCCAGTGCAGCGGGATGCGCATGGCGGGAATGCGCTGCCGGACCGCCAGGGTCTTTGCGTCCAGGATGCCGCAGTTCTCGCCGTCCAGCGGCACGGCGATCAGCTGGTTGTCGGGCGAAAACACGGCCTGGGTGAAACCGGCGCGGGTGTTCCAGGTTTGCGTGGTGTCGACCGCCAGGGCATCGGCGGCCGGCGACCAGCCCCGCACCTCCCCGGCGTGGCTGGCGGAGTAAACCCACCCGGAGCCGGGCAGGGCCACGGCATCACCGATCACGCCCTGGTGGCCGCGGCCACGCCGCACGACCTGGCCGGCATCATCCAGCCAGTAGAGGCCGTCGCGGTCGGCGGCGATATGCGCGGTGCCCGCCACCGGGCCGGGCAGCATCTTGCGGATGCCCTTCAGCAGGGGCGCATCGTTCCGGCTCCAGGCGGCGCTGCGGTCGGCCAGCCGCCAGATTTCGCCGGTGGCATCAATAGCCGCCCAGGCGCCGTCGCGGTCGAAACCGACGGCCCCGGGCCGGTCCGGGATCAGGGTGTGGACGACCCGCGGCTCGGCCTGGCGCAGGTCGACCGACGTCAGGCGGTATTCCGCCCGGCTGCCGCGGCCGCGAATCCACGCGAACGCCACCCGCGTGCCCGCCGCGTCGATGCCGCCGCGGAAAAATTCCCAGCGCAGTTCGGTGGCGGGCTCGGCCAGCGGCAACTGCCGCACGGCCTCCTGGCGGGCGTAGTCCCACACGACCAGCGTCACGGGATTGGTGCCGCTGAGCACCACGATCCGGTCGGTGTCCTGCGGGCCGATGATCCGGAGGGCCGGCAAGCTGCGGGCCGGGCCGCCGGGCGTGCCGTCGGCGACCCGCCAGCGCTGCAGGGCGCCGGCCGCGTCGCTGCCCACCAGCCAGGCGCCGTCCTTGGAAAATCCCCCGAGCGCGCGGACCCCGGCAAAACGGCGCAGTTCGCGCCGGGTCGCCGTCTCGTGGAGGGCGACGACCCCGCCACTGTCGTGGACGGCCAGGAGACTTTCATCGGGCGAGACGGCCAGCTTGCTGATGGCGGGTCCGTCCGTCCGCAGGACCGTGGCGGGATCGCCCTGGGCTTCGCGCCGGAGGGCATGCCACTCGAAGCCGCGCAAATCGGCCTGGCCGGCGGCCGGGACCACCTCGCCCAGCAACTGCCGGGCCTGCCCGAACTCCTCGCGGTTGATCGCGGAGCGCGCGTTGCCGAGCGTGTTAGCGTAGATCCGGCGTTGCACCAGCGCGTCGCGCTCGGCCTCGGCGGCGAGGCGGCCGGCCATTTCCTGGTTGGCGCGCTGGCGCTCGAGGTAGGCGCCGAGCCCGGCGACACCGGCGATGAGGCCGAACAACGCCGCGATGCGCAGGGCGCGGGCGAGCCGGCGCTCGGCCTTGCGCAGGCGGCGGACGGACTTGCCGGCCTGCAACAGCAACAGGTCGTCGAGCAGCGCGGCGGCGTCGAGGTGCCGCTGGTCGGGGTGGGGCTCGCAGGCGCGGATCAGGACCTCGTTGAGCTCGAGCACCTCCTTGCGGTCGGGCCAGGCGTGCAGCTCCGGCGGCAGCCGCGGGTAGTCGTGCCGGTCGAGGCCGGTCACCAGCTCGTAGAGGAGCTTGCCGAGCGCGAACACATCGGCGCCCGGCGCGCCGGGGCCCTCGGGCGGGACGAAACCCTCGGTGCCGACGAAGGTCAGCGCCGCGCTGGCCTCGGTCACGAGTCCGATGTCGGCCAGCTTGGGCGCGCCGCCGACGATGATCACGTTGGACGGCTTGATGTCGCGGTGCACGAGGCCGCGGACGTGCAGGCCGGAGAGCGCGCGGGCCAGCTCGACGCCGAGCGTGACGCACTCGCCCGCCGGCAGCCGGCCGCGGCGTGCGCGCATTTCCTTCAGGGTGTGCGGCGTGTAGTTCGCCGGGTCGATGTCGCGGCCGGTCGTGACGTCGTCGGCCAGCTCCATCACATAGTAGAAGTAGGCGGCGGCCGGGTCGCGGCCAACGTGCAGCAGGGCGAGCTGGCGGGACTCGGTGAGGGAGATGGCGGCGAATTCCTTCAGGCCGTGGAACTCGCGCTCGTAGGGCCCGGCCTCGGGGAAGCGGTCGCGCCAGACCAGCTTGACGGCGCGGTGGACGCCGGTGACGCCGCGGGCGAGCCAGACTTCACCGTAAGCGCCGCGGCCGATGAGCCGCAGCAGCTCATAGTCGGGGATCACTGGGGGTTGCGGCGCGGCCTCCGTCGACACGACGGGTGGGAGCAAAGCAGGAAGCGGACCGCGGTCAACCCAGCGACGCGCGCAGGGCGGCGACCTCGGCCTTCAGCTGCTTGGTCAGGCGGTGGCTGATCAGGTAGACGGCGGCCGGGTTGATCCCAAGCTCACGGGCGACGCGCATGACCGGCCAGCCCTGGCGCGAGTAGAAATCAAAGGCCTGGAAATGTTTCGCCGGCACGCGGCGGGCGAGCCGGCCGAGGGCGGCGTCGAGCACGTGCTTCTGCCACTCGGTCTCGGTGAGCTCGTCGAGCGTGCTGGTCTTGTCGTCGGCGATGCGCTCGATGGTGCGGGTGGCACCGGTGATTTCCTGGCTGCGGCGCGAGGGGCCGGCGGCGGCGTCGCGCGGCCGGGCGCGGAACTTGTCGGCGATGCGCCAGCGGGTGAGCTGGGCCAGCCAGCCGCGGAAGGTGCCGCGGTTCGGGTCGGACTCGAAGTTCGCGATGGTCTCGGCCACGCGGACGAAGACCTCCTGCGCCACCTCCTCGGCCTCGACATGGGTCAGGCCGCCGCGGCGGCCGAGCCCGTAGACGAAGTTGCGGTAGAGCCGGTAAAACTCGTCCCAGCTGGCCTTGTCCTCCCAGTCGCGCAGCCGGAAAAGCAGCGTCGGGCGGGTGTGCAGCGAAGAGTGGGGCTCGTCCATGGTGGCTATCATGGAGTATTTAACGGGGCCCCGGCGGGCAATCTTTCAGAAGAAACCCCCGTCTCGGCGGGGGCCGTCCGGCCGGGTAGCCGGGCCCGGTCAGAGGAACGAGCAGATGTATTCGCAGATGCCGTCCTTCACCTCGATGGTGAAGCCGCTCTTCCCGGGGACGTCGAAAAAGGTGCCGGCCGGGTAGTCCTTGACTGCGGACGAGCCGTCGAGCGTGACCCGGCAGGCGCCGGCCACGATCTCCATGCGCTCGGGGGCGCCGGTGCCGAAGTGGTAGCTGCCCGGGTAGATGAGCCCGAGCGTCTTCTTGGCCCCGTCGGGCATCAGCACGGTGTGGCTGACGACCTTGCCGTCGAAGTAGACATTGGCCTTGGTGTGGACGCTGACGCCGGAGAACGAGGTGGGCAGGGACATGGTGGAAAAGTGAAGGTGAGGGTGAAAGTGAGAGGGAAACGACCGCCGCGAGTCAATCCGCCGGACGGGACATGACAGGGATGGGCTGGTCCAGCGGCCCGCCGTCGCTAGCCCTGCGCCTGGTAAAGCTTGAGCAGCGCCTGGGTGCCGTCCTCGGACCAGCCGCGGGCGGCGACCTCGTCGTAGAGCTTCTTCGCCTGCTTGAGGCCGGGCAGGTCGAGCTTCATCTCCTCGGCCGACTCCAGCGCGATGCGCATGTCCTTCAGGAAGTGCTTCACGTAGAAACCCGGGGCAAAGTCGCCCTTGAGCGCGCGCGGCGCCAGGTGGTTGAGCGACCAGCTTGCCGCCGCGCCGCCGCCGATGCTTTCGATGACGCGCGCCGGGTCGAGGCCGGCCTTTTTCGCGTAGGTCAGCGCCTCGCACCACGACATCATGATCGAGGCGATGGAGATCTGGTTGGCCATCTTGCAGTGCTGGCCGGCGCCCGGGCCGCCCTGGAGGATGATGTTCTTGCCCATCAGCTCGAACAGGGGCTTGGTGCGCTCAAAGGCCGCCGCCGCACCGCCGGCCATGATGACGAGCCGCGCCTCGCGGGCGCCGACATCGCCACCGGACACGGGGGCATCGAGCGCGGCCAGGCCCTTGGCCGCGGCGGCTTCCGCGATGCGGCGGGCGAGCAGCGGGCTGGAGGTGGTCATGTCCACGAGCACCGCGCCGCGTTTCGCGGAGGCGAGCACGCCGCCGGGGGCGAAGTAGGTTTCCTCCACGTCGGCGGGGAAACCCACGATGGTGAACACGAAGTCCGCGTGGGCCGCGGCCGCGCCGGCGGAGTCGTGCCAGTGCGCGCCGGCGTCGAGCAGCGGCTGCGCCTTGGCCTTCGTGCGGTTGGAGACATGCAGCGTGTGCCCGGCCTTGAGCAGGTGGCCCGCCATGCTGCGGCCCATGACGCCGGTGCCGATGAACGCGATCGAGTGCGAGGACATGGAGGGTGAAGGTGAGAGGGAGAGTGAAAGGGGCGAGACGAAAACCGGTATGGGTTGTCATTCTGAGACGGGACAGCAAGCCGCGGGGCTTGCGTGGGACTCGCCCATGAACAACCCAACGCATTGTCATGCTGAGCGAAGCGAAGTATCCATCACCATGGACGGTGGCGGTTGTGCTGCTGGATTCTTCACTGCGTTCAGAATGACAGGCTTTGGAGATTTGATACCGTCAATATATCCCCCGTCGGGGCGTAAAGCCCCTCCCACATTGCGTCTAGACGGGGAACGCCACCGCCGGCATCGTGGCCGCCGTGCAGATCCTCAACATCCTGGCCCCGGTCTTCCTGCTGATCGCGCTCGGCGCCGCGTTGCAGAAGACGGCGTTCGTCCCGCCGGATTTCCTGAAGGAGGCCAACCGCGTCACCTACTGGCTGGGCCTGCCGGCGCTGCTGTTCACGCAGCTGGTTGGGTCGTTCCACCAGTCCGACGGCGCCGGGCTCATGCTCGGAGTCATGCTGGGGGCGACGGGCCTGCTGGTGCTGGCCGGCTATCTCGCGGCCTGGCTGCTGCGCGTGCCGGGTGCGGCGGTGGGCACCTTCGTGCAGGGCGGTTTCCGCGGCAACCTGGCCTTCGTCGGCCTGCCGATCATCTACTCGCTGCCGGACTCGCCGCTGGTGGGCGGCATGTCGGTGCGCACGGCGGCGATCGTGACGGTCGCGCCGATGATGGTGTTCTACAACGTCGCCGGCGTGGTCGTGCTGCTGCTCAGCCAGCACACGCTGAGCTGGCGCATGCTGTGGCCGTTCGTGAAGCAGCTGGCGGTCACGCCGCCGCTGCTGGCGACGTTTGCCGGCATGGGCTTTGCCCTGATGGGGTGGACCCTGCCGGTCGCGGTGGACCAGACCTTTTCCGCGCTGGGGCAGATGGCGCTGCCGCTCGGCCTGCTCGGCGTCGGCGGCTCGCTGGTGACCGTCAGGTTCGGGGTGCACTGGCCGCGCCCGCTCGGCTCGGCCCTGCTCAAGACCGTGGCCGCGCCCGGGCTCGGCTGGCTGCTGGGCCGCGCGCTGGGCCTGGATGCCCCGGAGACCAAGCTGGTCATGATCCTCATGGCCTGCCCGACCGCGATCGTTTCCTACACCGTCGCGCTGGAGATGAAGGGCGACGAGCCGATCGCCTCGGGTGCGATCGTGCTCAGCGTGCTGCTGTCGCTCGTCTCGCTCGCGGTGATCCTGGCGGTGGCGTGAGGCCGGGTGGAGGCGGGGCCCGAAGCATGCGGATGCGGGTGATGGCCCGCGGTGTTAAACCGCTTGGCAATCAACGGGCCGGCCGGCAGTTTCCGCCTACCTCCGCCATGACCATCCAGCGTTACACCGTCACGTCATACTTTCACGAGAGGTTTTTGTTTGGCCGGCGAGCAGTCCCGATTCCAGAATGAATGCCGTTGAGATCGAAGAAGCGGTTTCCAACCTTGCCGCCGCGCCCTTTGACGCGGTGAATTTCCCTTACGCCTTCTTGGAGGCGTTCGGGAACAAGGAGACCACCATCAGGCGATTGCGCAGCCACGACTCCAACCAGTCTGACGTCCCGGATGGCGTTCTCCAGCGCAACAACATCCACCTGAAGGTCTGCACTGAGGGCGATGGGCGAGCCATTCGTAAGCGATTATGGCCGGCCTGATCGCCGGCTGCGAGTGGTCTAGGACAACGCCACTGAGAGCGACTTGCTGCTCCGTTCGCTCCAGCGTGCCTTAAACAAGGACAAGGCGAGTCGGCGCATCACCGAGCCAAACTTGGGCCCGCTCTTTTCCACGTTGGAGGAGCCTGACGTTCTGCCGACCGGTTATGTTTACGTGCTTCGCAGCAAATCTGACGATCCCTTCGTGGCGAAGAACCGGGCGGTCATTCACAAGATCGGCGTCACCGGTGGAGACGTAAATAGCCGGGTGAGCAACGCGAAGAAAGATCCGACCTACCTGCTGGCGGAGGTGGAAATCGTGGCGACGTTCAAGCTTTCGAATATCAACCGCAAACGACTCGAGGCATTGCTCCACAAATTTTTTGGCAAGGCCCGTCTGGATCTTGAGCTTAAAGATCGATTCGGTTCCCAAGTGGAGCCGAGAGAGTGGTTCTTGGTGCCGCTTGGCGTGATCGAGGCGGCGATGCAAAAACTCATGGAAGGCACGATCGCAGATTATCAATACGACCCTCAGAAGGCCGCGATTTTGAGGATATAGGCACAGAGCGGTTTCGCCTTTGCGCCAGCGCCGGGTCAAGGTGGGGTCACGAGGAATGGCGAGGCGGCTCCCTAATCTGCTCTTGCCTCGCGGCTTGGGTTAGGGCTGTCTTGGGGCACACGGGCCAAAGTGTATATGCTTGGCCTGTCTTCATTTCCCCCATCCGTCCAGCCCATCCGGCACAGTCAGGGCGCTGATTTTTCGGGTGTTACAAAGTCTTCAAGGAACTCGGCGCTTGACCGAAGGTATCAATTGATACCTCTTAGTTCTTTGCATGCCCGCCTGCAGTCCAACCCATGAGCGCGCAGCCCATTCCCGATGCTTGGCGGAAGGCGGTTTGCGCGGATTTGCGTGCCCGCGGCAGGCGGATCGAATACACGGACGACTTCTACGAGCGCTGGCAGGAAGACTTCCCCGGCGAAACCTATTTCGGTCTGCTCGCTGACTTTGAACACATGCTTTCCATGTCCCTGCACGGCTGCCCAGTCACGATGGATCCGCCTGCCCGAGCCGGCGAGACGTGGGAGTTTTGGTTTATGCATGGCGATGAGAAGGCCTACGGCAAAATCCTCCTGCGCAAGGATGGCAAGGGCATCGTTATCTACTCGGGCCATCTCCCCGATCAAAAGCACCTTCGGTGCGAAAAACCCAATTTCCCATGAAAACCAAAATCACCAACCGCGAACGCATTGAAGTCCGCCCCTCCACCGTTGCCATCCCGACGCCGGACGGCCGCCGCGTGGCAGAACGCATCACGGTCAACGTGCCCATGCGCTGGGATCCCGCGCTCGAAAAGTGGCTGCTGGATAGCGACGCGATGGAGCTGCTTGAGGCGGCCAAGGCCCGACACATGGGCCTGATGCTGCCGGAGGAGCTGCGGGCCTTGCGGCAGCGCCTCGGGAAGACGCAAAACGAAATCGGGGCCTTGCTGCGCATCGGGGCGAAAAGCTGGACCCGGTGGGAAACCGGCCTGCAGCGCCCCTCCCAGAGCATCAACCTGCTGTTGCGACTGCTTGATACCGGCATCATCTCCCCCTCCCAGCTGTCACAGGTTGGAGCAGAGCCGACAGACTGGTCACGGCAGTTTATCAACTTGTCGGAAGCCAAACAGGTGGCCGCGCCGGTTGCGCTCGACCAGTGGAGAATCGCCGATAACGCCGGACACTTCGAGCCGCTCGCAATCCCCGCATGAAACCCGCCCAAATCTCCCTGATCGAATATTTTGCCACCGACTTGGTGTTGGGCACCAACCACACCTTTGCGCCCGACAAGCCGGTCAAATTCGATGACAAGGATCTTCAGGTCGATGTGGCGATAAAGCAGAATGGCCAGGCGCCACGCGACGGCACCCGCTGGCAGGTGACAATCGAGATCAGGCACCAGCCGGCGCCAGAAGTGAATTTTCCCTACTCCTATCGGGTCGTTCTGGTTGGACAGTTTGGCATAGGTCCGGGTGTGCAGCCCGAGGACGAAGAGCGCTTCGTTAAAATTCAAGGAGCCTCCGTGCTCTACAGCATGGCCCGGGAGATCGTGCGGGCCCTGACTGGCCGCGGTCCCTACCGGCCCGTGATCCTTCCCACGGTTTCATTCTACGAGCAGAAGACACCCACCGCAGAAGCACAGCCAACCGGGGCGACACCGCCTGGGCCGAAGAAGCGCCCCAAAAAGATCTCGTAGAAATGGGGTGGTAAGCGGCTGAGCGGGCGCAAAAAAGCGGGATCAGCGTGCTGCTGTCGCTCGTCTCGCTCGCGGTGATCCTGGCGGTGGCGTGAGGCAAGCAGTTCGAAGTTCGGGGCCCGGAGTTCGGGATTGATCGTCGGCCTATCTGACCCATTGCTTTGATTGCTAAACCGCTTGGCAATCAACGGGCCGGCCGGCAGTTTGGCCGCCGCTGCATCCACCAAGCCCATGACCGTCGCTGAATTCAAAAAGAAGTGGCTCCGCTACAAGGGCAAGGAGACCTCCGCCTACCAGGAACACTTCAACGACCTCTGCCGGCTCTTGGAACAAAAGACCCCGGCCGAGGCCGACCCCTCCGGCAGCGACTGGTTCTGTTTCCAAAAACGCGTCGTCAAGGACCAGGAGCTTTTTGCCGTCGAGGAGGACGGTGCCGAGCCGGAGGCGAGCGAGCGGGGTTTCGCTGATGTCTGGCGGAAGGATTGCTTTGCCTGGGAATACAAGGGCAAGCGCAAGAATCTCGACGACGCCTACAAACAGCTCCTCCGCTACCGCGAGTCCCTGCTCAACCCGCCCCTGCTGGTGGTCTGCGACTTCGAGCGCTTCATCATCCGCACCAATTTCAACGGCACGGTCCAGGAAATCCACGACTTCGACTTGGCGCGGATCGACGAGCCGCGCAACTGGCGCGTCCTGCGCGCGCTCTTTACCGACCCGGAATCGCTCAAGCCCGTCCGCACCACCGCCGAGGTAACCGAGGCGCTCGCCAGCCACATCGCCGAGATCGCCAAGTCCCTGCAGAAGCGCGAGGCGGTCGAGCTGACCGACGCCAAGACCCGGGCCGAGATGAACTTCGCCCAGCGCAAGAACCTCCGCATCGCCCGCTTTCTGAACCGTCTCGTCTTCTGCTTCTTCGCCGAGGACACCGGCCTGCTGCCGCCGGATCTCTTCTCCAACCTCCTCAAGCTCGGTCTCGACGACCCGCACCACCTCGCGACCACGATGGAGAACCTTTTCGGCGTCATGGCCGACGGCGGCACCTTCGGGAAGGACAAGATCCGCCACTTCAACGGCCATCTCTTCGAGGAGGCCACCGTGTTCGAGCTGACCGACGACGAGCTGAAGCGCCTCGCCGAGGCCGGCGAATCCGACTGGCAGTTCATCGAGCCCAGCATCATGGGCACGCTGTTCGAGCGTGCCCTCGAGCCGGAGCAGCGCTCGCAACTTGGCGCCCACTACACGAGCGAGGCCGACATCAAGACCCTCGTCGAACCCGTGCTCATGGCGCCGCTGCGCCGCGAGTGGGCCGCGGTCAAGGGCACGCTTGCCGCCGCCTACGTCAAGGGCCGCGGCACGCCCGCCCAGCGGGACGAGCTGGCCGTCTTCCAGAGGAAACTCGCCGCCACCACCGTGCTCGATCCCGCCTGCGGCAGCGGCAACTTCCTCTACGTCTCGCTTCAGCTCCTGCTCGGCCTGGAGAAGGAGGTGCTGGCCTACGCCACCCAGCTCGGTTGCAAATTCTCACCCAAGGTCGGCGTCCAGCAGCTCCGCGCGCTGGAGATCAACCCCTACGCCTACGAGCTGGCCCAGGTCTCCGTGCAGATCGGCTACCTCCAGTGGCGGCGCGACAATGGCTTCGACAACGACCGCACGCCCGTCCTGCAGAACCTCGAAGGCTTCCGCAACGAGGACGCCCTGCTTGAACCCCACTTCGGCCGGAAGGCCAAGGACCTGAAGGAAGCCCGCGCCGACGAACACACGGCCGACACCAGTCTCAAGTTCTACACCGAACGCGTCTGGCCCAAGTGCGACGTCATCGTGGGCAACCCGCCCTTTCTGGGAGGCAGCCGGCTGCTGGATGAGCTGGGCCGTGAAATCCAACGGGGATTATGGGACTCTTTCAAGGGTCGCGTGCCCGGGGCCGCCGACCTATGCTGCTACTGGTTTGAAAAGGCACGGGCCCTGATCGCGGAAGGCAAGTGCCGGCGGGCTGGCCTGCTGGCGACGCAAGGTATTCGTGGCGGGGTCAACCGTCAGGTTCTGGAACAAATCAAGGAGAGCGGTGACATTTTCTTCGCGATCTCCGACCGGGACTGGGTGCTCAACGGCGCTGCGGTGCACGTCAGCATGATCGGTTTCGACAACGGTGCCCAAACCAACCGGACCCTCAACGGACGGGCGGTGAATCGTATCAATGCGAACCTCACTTCGGAATCGGACGTCACGGTCGCTGCCACCCTCAAGGCCAATGAGAAGGTATGTTTCATTGGCTCCAAGAAGGCGGGGGAGTTCGAGGTGGAGGAGCCTGTGGCCCTTGAATGGCTCGCCGCCCCGAATCCTCACGGCAAACCCAACTCCGATGTCTTAAAGCCATGGGTTAACGGCAATGCACTGGTGACTACTCGCCGCGCCTATTGGATCATCGATGCGGGACTGGAGCGGACTGAGGCCGACATGTCGGGCTACGCCCTGCCATTCGAGCATGTGGTCAAGGTGGTAAAGCCGGATCGTGCGAAGAACAAAGAACCGCGGACCAAGCGAAATTACTGGATACATAAGCGCCCAGGCCCGGAACTACGGGTGCTGCTCGCCCGTCAGCGGCGTTGCCCGGCGGTGGTCCGCCATTCCAAGCATTTGGTGTTTTCATGGATGCCGACCGCCATCTTGCCTGATGACGGCATCTACGTGTTCGCACGCGAGGACGATGAATTCTTTGGAGTGCTGGCCTCCGACATCCACCGGGTCTGGGCTATGGCTCAAGGCACGCAGGTGCGCGAAAAAGAATCGGGCTTCCGTTACACGCCGGAGAGTTGCTTCGAGACCTTCCCTTTCCCCTTTCCGTTGAAGGAGCCATTGCCGCAGGGCGAGAGCACGCCGCAATCCGAGGCCGCCGCTGCGCACCACCACTTCATGGGGAAGGAGGACCCCGCGCCTTACGGCGAAGCCGCTCACCGCGCCGCCATCGCCGCGGCTGCCAAGGAGCTGAACGACCTGCGCGAGCGCTGGCTAAACCCGCCGGAATGGACGAAGACCGTGACGCTGGAATTTCCCGGCTCAAACGGCGGCCCGTGGGCGCGGTTCATCGATGCCAAGACGGTCAATGCCAAGATCGGTGTCGGCACCGTCCGCTACCCGCGTCTGGAAGCCCGCGATGCCAAGAGCGCCGCCGAGCTGAAGAAACGCACGCTCACCGCCCTCTACAACGAGCGTCCGGCGTGGCTCGACCACGCACACAAGAAACTCGATGCCGCCGTGGCCGCCGCCTACGGCTGGCCCGCCGAGCTGACGGACGAGCAGATCCTCAGCAAACTCCTCGCCCTGAACCTGGAGCGCGCCGCCGCCGAGACTGCGACCGCCGCCGCGCCGAAGAAACGCAAGCAACAGCGCGAAAGGTCCGCCGACGAGCTGATCTGATACCTACCATGATCCTTTCCCGTCCAGAGACCGGGCAGGCCTTCGAGCAGCTCATCGCGGCACTTGATGCCGAGGTGAAGACGCTAAACGAACTCGGAAGCAAAGTCGCCCATCATGGCTTCGCCCGGAACGCCCCACGGGTGATGAAGCTGGCCGCTGAGCGCGCCCGTTTCCGCGACCACGTCAGCCGCCTTTACCGGGAGTGGCAGCAGGAAGCCCCGGCGGAACTGGCCGCGATCACGGCCCCGCCACCCGAGCTGGTGGAACCCGTCGCGCCTGAGCCGGAAATTGCCGGCCCGCTGCTGACCATCGGCGAAGCGGCGAAAAAAGTCGGCGTTTCGCCTCAGCGAATCCGCGAGTGGATCTTCGCCGGCCACCTGCCCGCCAAGCAGGGCCCGACCGGCAAATGGAAAATCTCCGGCCCGGGGCTGATCGACTGCTACCGGAAGCACGCGTGATGAAGATTACGTGGAAGCAATTTGTCCGCGTCGTTGAGGACAACGACGGAGAGATTCTGCCCACCGTTGGAGGAAGGAAGCGGTTCCGTCTGGATCGAACGGGGCGAGGCGTTTGCTTCACGCCGTTGAGCAGCCGGAAGCCGCGATTGCTGCGACAAGACCACATCGAGGACTATCTGGTGGTTTTTAATCGAACGCAGTCGCTCAACACCTCCACTTATTCCAAGGATTTTCGCAACCAGTCCTACACGCTTGCGATCATCAGGCTGATCCTCGGGCAGAATCCCGACGCCGCACTCGTCGACGATGGAACCAGTGCCACCGGGGAAATCGACCCCCAGTTCAGTGCGCCTGAGGGCAAAGCAAAAGTGCGGTCTCACCGCCGGCGCGAGCGAAGCCGGGAGCTGGTGCAGATGGCCAAGAAGGTTTTTCGAGCCAAGCACGGCCGGCTATTCTGTCAGGCATGCGGCTTCGATTTTAACCGGACCTATGGCGAGCCCGACTTCATCGAAGTGCATCACCTGATCCCGCTCAAAGATTTGCAGGAGGGGCACAAGACCAAGCTTTCAGACCTCGCGATGGTCTGTCCCAACTGTCACCGCATGTTGCACCGAGGTTCGCCATGGCCGACCATCGAGCAGCTCAAGCAGCGACTGGAAGTGGCGAAGGGGAGATAGCCTACTCCTCGATCTCCCCGCGCACGCCGACCATGAAGCTGTCGCCGCGCTGGGCGCGTCGGGCCAGGGCCTCGATCTTCTCGAAGCGCTGGGCCAGCTTCTCGACCTGCTGCCAGAAGGGGATGTTGGTCCAGCCGGGTTTCAGGAAGAAGATCACGTGTCCCGCCTCCTTCCATGCGGCCACCTCGTGCGGATTCTTCCGGATGGCCACGTCGCCGGAGATTGATCACCCAGTTGCTCTCGCCGGCCAGATCGCGCATCCATTTCACGTCGGGGGCATCGGCCGGGAAGCGGTCGCGCAGGTGCACGAACTCGTGTTCGCCCGCCACGAACTGGTTGAAGCCCCGGGCCAGCCGGGGGGCGATGTTGTTGTCGACAAAAAATCTCACGCCGCGAGCAACCGGGCCTCGAATTCAACCGCATCACGCACCTCGTCGGGTGCGATCTCGAACCAGCGGGCCACCGACTTGATCGAGCCGGCGTTGGCCTTGACGCTGTTGGCGAGGACCCGCGTCGGAACGCCCGAGCGGGTGACGATGGGCTGGCCCAGGTTTCTCACGGGATCAACGACGACCAGACGCTCGCGGCCCAGGGGCCACCAGCGCAGGACGCCGTCGTCGAAATCCAGTTCGCGCAAGAAGAGGGTGACGATCTCTTCGAATTCGCGCTGGTTGGTGATAATGTCGATCAGCCGCCGGTCGTCCGCAACCTGCGCCTCGTTGAGCAGGATATGGCGGCCGTCAGTGGCAAAGCGGTGCGTGCAGAAGGGGTGATCGGTGCCGAGCTGGGTCTTGGCCGCGCGGTGCGCCTCGCGCATGGTCTGCCAACTCACGCCCTCTTCGATGAAGGCGTCCACGAAACGGATCTCCATCAGGTCACGGAAGCCCACGGCCACCTGGCCATCGATCTGCGGCAGCTGGCCGGTCCAGACGGGGTCGGAGTGATGGCGCTCCTGCCGGGCGGTCTTGAAGTCGTAGCCTTTCATCCAGCGCCGGATGCGCGTGCTCGATACTTGCGTGAGGCGGGCTGCCTCCGGGATGGTATAAATGTCGGCGCTGAGCAGATCGGTGGACACGACAGGGAAGACAATGGACAAGCTAGATGGGGTTGCGGTCACGTGCAAGGACGGGGTCTGGGCGGGCGCGGTTAATAAAAAAGGCCAATGCCCAGCATTCGCTGGAAAATTGGCCCGTGCCTTGGATGGTGCGGCTAACCCCATGGCCGTCAACGCTGACGACATGGGGAAGCGGATTTTTACGGAATGCGGAGCTGCGTGCCCACCTTCAGGACGCCGTTGGGCCCGAGGAGGGCGGCGTTGGCGTTGTAGATCTCCTGCCAGCGGTTCGCGTTGCCGTAGTAGCGTTGGCTGAGGCGCGAGAGCGAATCACCGGCGGCGACCACGTGCGTGCGGACGCCGGGCAGGGACACCGGCGCCGCCGTCGCGGCGGTGGCCGTCGTGCCCGTGGTGCGCGAGAGCATCGTCTTCAGCTGGTAGTTCTCGCTGGCGAGCACGGTGTTGGCGCCCTGCAGCTGCTGGGCGAGGGCGCGTGCGGCCGCGAGGTCGCGGGAAGACTGGGTCGAGGTGCGCTGCAACGTGGCGACCGCCTCGCCGAGGCGGGCGAGCTCGGCCTGGGTGCTGCCTTCGCTGCTCTGGGCGGTCGTGCGGAGCTGCTCGACCTGGCCCGTGAGGGTGGCGACCTGGGCGGCGAGGGCGTCGCGCTCGGCCGTGACGTTCGCGGCCGCATGGCCGGCGCTCTGGGCAATGGCGTCGCGGTCGCGCTGGAGGGCGGCGTAACCGCGCAGCGCGGTGGCGAGGCGGTCTTCGGTGTCCGCGAGTTTCTTCGCGAGCTCGCTGGTGTCGCCGCCGGTGGCGGCGGCCGGGGCGGCCGTGGTCTGCGCGGACGCGAGCTGCTGCTTCGTCTCGGCGAGGGCGGTCTCGAGTTCGCTCACGCGACCGGACAGATCAGGATACGCTGGGGCGCGGCCGCGGGGGGCTGACTGGGCTTGGGCCAGCTGGGCCTCGAGCTCGGTCACGCGACCCGACAGATCGGGATAAGCCGGGGTGGCGGGTTGCCGGTTGGCGGCGAGCTGCGTCTTTTCCTGCTCCAGGCGGGCGACGGCTTCGCGGAGGTCGTTCTGCGCGGCGCGCGCGGCGTCGCGTTCGCTGGTGATGCCGCCGGCCTGGGCCTGGGTCGCGGCCAGCTGGGTCTCAAGATCCTTGATGCGGGTGGCGTCCGCCGAGGTGTCGCGCAGCTGGCGGCCGGCGTTGGCGAGCATCTGCTGCATGCGCTCGCGGTCGGAGCGGAGCTGGGTGACCTCGCCGGCGAGGTCGGTCACGCGGCCGGAGAGTTCGTCGCGCTCGCGGCGGAGCTGGGCGCTCTCGGCGCCCGCTTGGCTGGCGGCCTGGGCCGTGGTGGCGGCGCTGGCGAGCTTGTCCTCGGCGACCGTGAGCTGGCCCTCGAGCTCGCGGACGCGGCCGGAGAGATCGGGATAGGACGCGGCGGGTTGGGCGGCGGCCTTGGCCTGGGCGAGCTGGGTCTCGAGCTCCTTGATGCGGTCCAGCTGGACCGGCGAGCCGACCGGGCGGGGGCGCGCGTTGGCCTCCTCCTTCGCTTTGGTCAGGGTGGCCACTTCCTGCTGGGCGCGGGTGGCTACGGAGGACAGGTCGGCCAGCTGGCGACCGGTGTCGGCGAGCAATTTCTGCATGCGCTCGCGGTCGGAGCGGAGCTGGGTGATCTCGTCGCTGAGCGCGGTGACGCGGCCCGAGAGGTCGGGGTAGGCCGGCGCGGACGGCTTCGCGGCGGCGGCTTGCTCGGCGGCCGCCAGTTTGGTCTCCAGCTCGGTCACCTTGCCGGTGAGGTTCGGGTAGGCGGGGGAGGCATTGCGTGCGGTTTGGAGCGCGGCTTCGAGTTCGGCGACGCGACCGGAGAGATCAGGATAGCTGGGCGCGGAGGGCTTGGCCGCGAGCTGGGCTTCAAGTTCGGTCACCCGGCCGGACAGATTGGGATAAGCCGGCGCGGCATTGCGGGCCGCAGCCAGGGCGGTCTCGAGTTCCGCGACGCGGCCCGAGAGATCGGGATACGAGGGGGCCGCCGGCTTGGCCGCGAGGGCCTGGCGGGAGGCCGTCAGGTCGGATTCCAGGCTGGCGACGCGCTCGCGCAGGTCGGGGTAGGCGGGGGCGGCGACGAGCCCGGCTTTTTCCTGGGCGAGTTTCGCGACGGTGTCGCGGAGTTCGTTTTGCGCGGCGCGGGCCGAGTCGCGCTCGGCGGTCAGGCTGGCGAGCTGCGTCTGCGCGGCCTGGCCGGCCGAAGCCTGGCTGGCGAGCTGGGCTTCGAGCTCGCTGACGCGGCCGGTGAGATTCGGGTAGGCCGGCGCGGCGTTGCGTGCGGCCATGAGCGCGGTCTCGAGTTCGCTCACGCGGCCCGAAAGATCGGGATAAGCCGGGGCGGCGGGCTTGATGCTGGCGGCCTGGGTCTTGAGCGCGGCGACCTGCGTGCGGAGCTGGTTGGACTCGGCGGTGGCGGCGTCCACCTGGCGGCGGAGCGCGACCTTGTCGGACTCGAGCATCTTCAGGGTGGACTGGAGGGTGGTGCGCTCGCGCTGGGCGACGGCCGTGGCGCTCTTGTAGTCGTCAAACTGGCGCACGGCCTCGGCCCGGGCCTGCTCGGCGTTGCCGAACTTCTGGAGGGCGGTCGCGACGGCGGCCTCGAGCTCGGCGACGCGGCCGGTGAGATCGGGGTAGGCCGGGGCGGCGGGCTTGGCGTTCTGGGCGGCGACGAGCTGGCGGCTGTTGTCGGCCAGCGCCTTTTCCAACTCCGCGACGCGACCGGAGAGATCGGGATAAGCCGGCGCGCCCGGCTTGGCGGCGAGGGCGGCCTCGAGCTCGGCGACCTTGCCGGAGAGGTCAGGATACTTTGGGGCGGCGGCCTGCTTCTGGAGATCGGCGATCCGGGTCTGGAGGGCGGCAGCGGTGGCGTTGCTGGCGTCGAGCTTGCTGGCGCTGTCCTTGAGCTCGGCGCGGGCCAGGGCGAGTTCGCGGGCCGAGGCGGTCGCCTGCGTCTCAAGCTCAGTGACGCGGCCGGCCAGGTTCGGGTAGGCGGGGGCGGCATTGCGGGCGGTTTGGAGCGCGGCTTCGAGTTCGGCGACGCGACCGGAGAGATTGGGATAGGCCGGTGCGGCGCTGCGCGCGGCAGCGAGGGCGGCCTCGAGTTCGCTGACGCGGCCGGAGAGGTCGGGATAGCTGGGTGCGGCGGGCTTGGCGGCAAGGGCGGCGCTGGTTTGGGCAAGCGAGGCCTCGAGCTGGGCGACCTTGCCGGAGAGATCAGGATATTTGGGCGCGGCACTGCGGGCAGCCGTGAGGGCGGCCTCGAGTTCGGTGACGCGGCCGGAGAGGTCCGGGTATTTCGGCGCGGCGGGCTTGGCGGCGAGGGCCTTCTCGGCCACGTTTTTGGCCTCGGTGAGCGCGGCGACCTGCTGCTGGGCGTTGCTGGCGGTGGCGCCGGCCGCGGCGAGTTTGGTCTCAAGTTCGCCGACCTGCTTGCGGAGATCGGGGTAGGCCGGGGCGGCGGGTTTGGCCGCGAGGGAGGCCTTTGCGGCCGTGAGCTGTTCTTCCAACGCGGCGACATTGGTCCGCAGGTCGGGATAAGCGGGCTTGGCATTGCGGGCCTCCTCCTTCGCTTTGGTGAGCGTGGCAATTTCCTGTTTGGCTCGGCCAGCTTCGGAGGACAGGGCGGCGAGGGTGGCCTCGAGTTCGGTGACGCGGCCGGAAAGGTCCGGATACGACGGGGCCGCCGGCTTGGCCGCGAGGGACTGGTTGGCCTGGGTGAGGGAGGCCTTGGCGGCCGCGAGCTCGCGGTTCAGGGCGGCGAAGGTGCTTTCGTCCCCCGCCAGCTTGGTGTTGGCGCGTTCGAGTTCCTGGGCGCGCTGGGCGGCGGTGGCCTGCGAGGCGGTGAACTGGGCCTCGAGCTCGGTCACGCGGGCGCGCAGGTCGGGGTAGCGCGGCGCGGCGTTGCGGGCCTCCTCCTTCGCTTTGGTGAGCGTGGCAATTTCCTGTTTGGCTCGGCCAGCTTCGGAGGACAGGGCGGCGAGGGCGGTCTCGAGTTCGGTGACGCGGCCGGAGAGATCCGGATAAGCTGGCGCGCCGGGCTTGGCGGCGAGTTCCTGGCGGGCCACGGCGAGCTGCGACTCGAGCGCGGCCTTCTGGTCGTTGACCTTGTTCAGCGTGGCCTCGACCTGCTGGCCGAAGCTGCGGGCGGCGGCGAGCTCGGCGGCCGCGGCGGCGGCGACCCGGGCCTTGTCGTCGTTGACCTTGTTGAGGGTCTCCTCGACCTGGCGGCCGAAGCTGCGGGCGGATTCCAGCTCGGCGAGCGCGGCCTGGAGCTCGCGGTTCTTCGCGTCGAGCGCCGTGGTGTCGGCGGCGGGTTTCGGCGCCTTCTCCAGGTTGGCGAGCGCCTGGCGGGCCTGGGCCAGCTCGCTTTTGGCGGCTTCGCTGGCGCGGGCGAGTTCCGTGGCGCGAGCCTCGGCGGCGCGGGCGGCCTTTTCGTTGTCGGCGGACAGCTTGGTGAGGCGCTCGCGCTCGGTGCGCAGCTCGGCGAGGTCGCCGGAGAGGGTGTTCACGCGGACCGCGAGAGCATCGCGCTCGGCCCGCAGGGTGGCGGCGGCGGAATCATCACCGGACGAAGCCGGGGCGCCGGGTCCGGCGGGGGCGGCCGGAGCGGAGCGGACGGGAGTTTCGACGGCCGGAGTGGCGGCGGTGCGAACCGGGGCCGGCGCCGCGGGGCGGACGCCGAGGGCGGCCTTGCGCTCGGTCAGGCGCTCTTGCGCGAGTTCGAGGGAGGCCTTGTCGAGCGAGCCGATGACGCTGTCGAGGTCCCGGCCGCGGGCGCCGTTCTCGCGGGCGAGGGAGAGCCAGACGAACGCCTCGACGGGATCGGCGGCGAGGCCGCGGCCCTGCGCGTAGGCCAGGCCGAGGTTGTATTGGGCGATGCCGTTGCCCTTGACGGCCTTGGCCCGGAGCCCGGCGACCTCGCTGCTTTCCTGAGCGACGGCGGCGAGGCCGAACGCGGACACGAACAAAACGGCGGCAAGCGAACGGAAAATTTTCATGCGGCAGGCTGGTGTGGAGGCGGAAACATATGTCCGGGTGCCGCCCCGGCTGCAAGCCCGCCCGAGGCTGTCCGGTAAAAAAATAGCTGGTTAACCGGGGCTTTACCCGGCAGCGGGCAGGGCGGCCCTACTGCCGCGGCTTGAAGGGCCGGGCCATCTGGCCGAGATAGTCGTCGGGCATCTTATCGTTGATGCCGTATTTGGCGGGATATTTCTTCGGGAGGTAGAACGTGCCGAAGATCCAGTCCACCCAGGGCAGCAGGCCGGAGAAATTCTTGTTGGAAGTCTCGGGGTTTTCGTTCGCGTGGTGCCAGTGGTGGAAGGCGGGGGTGGCGATCAACCATTCGAGCCAGCCGAAGCGCCAGCGGACGTTGGCGTGAATAAAGATCGCGAGCAGGCCCTCGAAGGCGATCAGCGCGCCAAAAGTCTCCTTGCTGAACCCGAGCAGATAGACCGGCAGGATGCCGCACACGCGGATGAAGGTCTGGTCCAGGGGGTGCAACCGGCTGGCCGCCACCCAGTCGAGATGCTCGCTCGAGTGATGCACGGCATGGAAACGCCAGAGGAACGGCAGGGTGTGCGCCCAGCGGTGACCCCAATAGGCGCCGACATCAAACACCACGTTGGCGATCACGAACTGCAGCCACCAGGGCAGCGAGGTCATGGTCTGCTGCAGCGGCGGATAAACCAGGAACCCGAGCGCCGTGATCAGCCCGTAGGCCGCGAAGAGGGTCAGCAGCTTGCGGATGGCCCCGGTGATGAAGAAGTGGGTCACGTCCGTCCACACGCCGGGCCGCTGCCAGAACTGCCGCCGCACCACCGGAAACAATGTCTCCAACGGCACAAAGATCGCGAACAGCACCACAAAGCCGATCGCGAGCCGGGCGGGGTTCCAGAGCTGGTCCATGGCAGCAATGACGCCGGGCGGCGGCGCGGATTACGCGGAGGATCTGGCCCGCGCCACGGCGCGGTGCCACTCGGCGAGCTGGCGGCGGCTGATGGCCGCAGGGGCTTGGGCGCGGAAGGTGCGGTCGGCCGACCAGAGCGACGCGATCTCGGCGCGGTTTTTCCAAAAGCCGGTCGCGAGGCCGGCCAGATAGGCGGCGCCGAGCGCGGTGGTCTCGGTGGTGCGCGGGCGGACGACCGGCACGCGCAGCAGGTCGGCCTGGAACTGCATGAGGGCGTTGTTGCGGACGGCGCCGCCGTCGACGCGGAGCTCGCGCAGTTTGCGGCCGCAGTCCGCCTCCATGGCGCGGAGCAGGTCCGCGCTCTGGTAGGCGATGCTCTCGAGCGCGGCGCGGGCGAGGTGGCCGGCGTTGCTGCCGCGGGTCAGGCCGGTGATGACACCGCGTGCGCTTGCATCCCAATGCGGGGCGCCGAGGCCGGCGAAGGCGGGCACGAGGTAGACGCCGCCGTTGTCCGCGACCTTCGCGGCGAGTTTCTCGACATCGACCGACCGCGCGATGAGACCGAGGCCGTCGCGGAGCCACTGGACGACCGCGCCGCCGATGAAGACGGAGCCCTCGAGCGCGTATTCGACGCGGCCGTCGATCTGCCACGCGATGGTGGTGAGCAGGTTGTTCTTCGAAACGACCGGCCGGTCGCCGGTGTTCATGAGCAGGAAACAGCCGGTGCCGTAGGTGTTCTTCGCCATGCCGGGTTTCCAGCAAGCCTGGCCGAAGAGCGCGGCGTGCTGGTCGCCGGCGATGCCGCTGATGGGGATGCCGTTCAACGCCGGCACGGCGGACACCTCGCCGAAAATGCCGCTGCTGGCGCGCACCCCGGGCAGCACCTCGCGCGGGATGCGCAGGATTTTGAGGAGTTCGTCGTCCCAGCCGGCGGTGCGGATATTGAGCAGGAGGGTGCGCGCGGCGTTGGAGACGTCGGTGGCGTGGACGCGGCCGCCGGTGAGCTGCCAGAGCAGCCAGGTGTCCACGGTGCCGAAGGCTAGTTCGCCCTTTTCCGCGCGGCGGCGGGCGCCGGGGACGTGGTCGAGGAGCCACGCGAGCTTCGTGCCGCTGAAATACGGGTCGAGCAGCAGGCCGGTCTTTTGCCGGAACAGCGGCTCGAGCCCGCGGCGCCTGAGCTTCGCGCAGAGGTCGGCGGTGCGCCGGTCCTGCCAGACGATGGCGCGGTGCAGCGGCCGGCCGGTGCACCGGTCCCAGAGCAGGGTGGTCTCGCGCTGGTTGGTCAGGCCGAGGGCGGCGACGTCGCGGCCGGTGAGGTTGGCCTCGGCGACGGCGCCGAGCGCGGTGCGGCGGGTGGACGCCCAGAGATCGAGCGGGTCGTGCTCGACCCAGCCGGGTTTGGGGTAGTGCTGCGCGAACTCCTGCTGCGCCGTCGCCACGGTGCGGCCGCGCCGGTCGAAGACGATGGCGCGGGACGACGTGGTGCCCTGGTCGAGCGCGAGGACGCAGCGCATGGGTCAGTCCTTTTTCGGGAACGGCGGCGCGGTGTCGTCGCCCTGCTTGAAGATCGCGCCCGAGGACACGGGGGCCGTCCGCCAGTTGAAGGCGATGGTGATGGAGCGGAAGAGGAACGTCACCGCCATGGCCAGCAGCGCCGCCTGCGTCGCGCTGACGGCGAGGTAGACGCCGGCGCAGATGAAGGTGACCGCGCCGGCGAGCGCCGTGAGCAGGTAGAACTGGCCGGGCTTGAACACGAGCGGCTCCTCGCGGGTGAGCACGTCGCGCAGCAGGCCGCCGCCGATGGCGTTGATGACGCCGATGAGCACGGCGGCCGAGGGCGGCAGGCCGGCGGTGAGCGCCTTCTGCACGCCGAACGCCGCGTAGGCGCCGAGGCCGAGCGCGTCGACCCAGGCGATGAGCCGGTGGAAGCGGTGGACCTGTTGCCCGAAGAAGAGGCTGGCGACGACGGCCGCGGCCACGGTGTAGAGGTAGTCGGGCGTCGTGAGCAACGGGGTCAGGCTCTGCTGGATGAAGATGCCGTCGCGGATCAGGCCGCCGCCGATGCCGGAGACCAGCGCGAGTGCCAGCACGCCAACGATGTCGTAGTGCCGCCTGATGGCGGCCAGCGCGCCGGTGAGGGCGAAGGCAAAGGTCGCCCCGAGGTCGAATAGCACCGGCAGATCAAAGCTTCCCTTCAGCATGGTGGAGTGGGGTCAAGGGCTGGTGGCCCCAAAAACGTGCCGTGACAAGCGAACTTTGCCCCGCCACGTTGTCCCGGACCTTGCTTCCGCACCCCATTAAGTTCCCCGTGCCGCTCCTCCTTGTCCTGCTGCTGGCCGGCTGCCAGGGCGGGCCCGCCGCCTTTTTCGCGGAGGAGACGGCCAAGTATTCCCTCGAGAACACCGAGAAGTTCCAGCTGCTGGACCGGCCGGCCCAGCAGGCCGTCGCCTGCACCGGCCTGCAGGAGCGGCTCGATGCCAATGGCCGGCTCGAGCTCGTGGCCAACCTCAGGAACCGCGGCCCGCAGGAGATCCGGATGCAGGTGCGCTGCGTCTTCCAGGATGCGGCGGGTCTGGCCACCGGCGACGAGACCCCGTGGCTGGCGCTCCACCTTGACCCCGGCGCGACCGAGGCCGTGCATTATTTCGCGACGGACAGCCGCGCCCGGAAGTTCACCATTCTGGTGCGGTCGGGGAAGTGAGGCGATGGTTCACGGCCGGGCCGGCGTGACCGGCTGCACGGCGGCCGGGGTGGCGTTGGCCCGGTTCTTCGCGCGCCGGTCGATCACATACCAGAGCACGAAGCCCATCATGCCCGCGAGCAGGCCGAGCAGAATGATGATCTCCTTGTTGCGACGCACGGGCGGAAGCTAGGCGGGGCTCAACCCAGCGCCAGCGCAATCACGCCCACGACCATGCCGCCCGCGGCGAACAGCCGGCGCTGGGCGTCGGCCTCCTTCAGCAGCTTCGCGCCGAAGAACGTGCCGATGAGGATGCTGATCTCGCGCGCCGGGGCGATGTAGCTGACCGGCGTGAAGGTCATCGCCGTCAGGATCAGGATGTAGCCGAGCGGCGCGAGCAGGGCCACGGCGAAGACCTTCCAGCGGTGGTCGCGCCACGCGGCGGCGGCCTCGGCGCGGCGCGGCCAGGCAAAGGGCGCCAGCACGAGGCACATCACGACCTGTGTGCTGCAGTCGTAGACCAGCGGCGGCAGGTGCAGGTGCGCGACGGCGTGCTTGTCCCATACTGTCAGGGCCGCGATGCAGCAGCCGCAGGTGAAACCGTAGAGCAGCCCCTGGCGCAGGTGCGCGCGGTCGGCGTGGAGCAATTTGGTGCCGCCGGTCAGCGAGAAGATGCTCACGATGATGATGCCGCCGCCGGCCAGCGCGAGGGCGGTGGGGCGCTCGCCGAAGAGCGCGATGGCCGTGAGCGTGGAGAACAGCGGCCCGGTGCCGCGCGCGAGCGGATAGACCAGCGAAAAGTCGCCGTGCTTGTAGCCGCGTTGCAGCAGGAGCGCGTAGACCATCTTGATCAGGCCGCTGCCGACCACGACGAGCCACGCGCCCGGCGGGATCGCCGGTGACTTCCACAGCACGTAGGCGATGGACAGCGGCACATAGCAGCAGAGCGACACGAGGCCGGTCAGCCACACGAAGGGCAGGCCGCCGCCCGAGCGCTTGGCGGCGTAGTTCCAGGTCGCGTGGGTGAACGCGGCGACGAGGATGATGCCAAGGGCGAGGGCGGACATTTTGCAACACGAAGGACGCGAAGGGCGTGGAGAACAACGGGAAAAGCGGGAGCCTGAAGGTGGAACCTGCGCGGAGCGCAGGTTGGTTGGGGAAAGCCCGCGCGGAGCGCGGGCTCCACCCGCACAGTTTCCCCGCCAACCATCCGATACATCCCGGGAAGCTTGCGAGAGTCGGGCTTCGTGTCCTTCGTGCCTTCGTGGTGAACTTATCCGATCTCCGCCGTGAGCTGGGCCCGACGCTGGGGCTGGCCTTCCCGATCATCGTCGGGCAGGTCAGCCAGATGCTGATCGGGCTGACCGACAACGCCTTCATCGGGCGCGTCGGCAAGGTGGAGCTGGCGGCCGCGGCGTTCACGCACGGCGTGTTCAACATCTTCTACGTGGTCGGGATCGGCCTGATCCTGGGCACCGGCGTGTTCGCCGCGCGCGACCACGGGGCGGGCGACGAGACCGGCTGCGCGGCGTGGCTGCGGCACGGCCGGGCGCTGGCGCTCGCCGTCGGCTTGCTGGCGTTCGGGTGCATGCTGGTCCTGTCCTGGCAGCTCCACCGTTTCGGCCAGCCGGCGGAGGTGGTGGCGGTCGTGCGGCCGTTCTACCTGCTGATCGCGGGCTCGATCGTGTTCGCGCTGTTTTTCCAGGTGCAGCGGCAGTTCGCCGAGTCGCTCGGCCGGCCGTGGGTGCCGATGGGCATCATGCTCGCCGACATCGGGCTGAACGCCTTCCTCAACTGGGTGCTCGTGTTCGGGCACCTGGGCTTTCCCGCGCTGGGCCTGGTCGGCTCCGGCTGGGCGACGCTGATCGCGCGGTTCGCCGCGGTGGCGGCGCTGGCGCTGTGGCTGAACACCTCGCCGACGTTCGCGCCGGTGCGGTCCGCGCCGTGGACCGGCTGGGAACGCGGGCGCTTCGCCGCGCTGCTGAAGCTGGGCGTGCCGGCGGCGGGCATGCTGCTGTTCGAGGGCGGGGCGTTTGCCGCGTCGGCGTTGATGATGGGCTGGCTCGGCACCGTGCCGCTGGCCGCGCACCAGATCGCCATCGGCTGCGCGTCGCTGGCCTTCATGTTCCCGCTCGGGCTGTCGCTCGCGGTGAGCATGCGCATCAGCCGCGCGAGCGGCGAGGGCCGGACGGACGCGCTGCGGCCGATCGGCTTTGGCGCGCTGCTGACGGGGCTGGTCATCATGGTGGGCTTCGCGCTGGTGTTCGCGCTGGCCGGGCGGGTCATCACCGCGGGGTTCACGCCGGCGACGGACGTGGCCGCGCTGGCGGCGCAGCTGCTCGTGGTGGCGGCGATCTTCCAGCTCTTCGACGGCGGCCAGGTGATCAGCGTCGGCGCCCTGCGCGGCCTGCACGACGTGCGCGTGCCGACCGTCATCACCTTCATCGCCTACTGGGTCATCTCCCTGCCGCTCGGCTACTGGCTGGCGTTTCACACGCCGCTTGGCGCGGTCGGATTATGGACCGGCCTCGCCGCGGGCCTGGGCTGCGCCGCGCTGTTGCTCGGGTGGCGGTTCCACCGGCTGACCAAATCTTAGTTAACGCCGCTTGGACCGCTTTTGGCGAGTCGCTGCGATAAACTTCTTCAAGTCGTCGATTCGATGAGCCCAGAAAATAACCAGTGGGGTTTCCTGCGCACTAACAACCCCAGCGGGATTGAAAACTCCGCGAATGGCTGCGGCAGAAACGACATCACGGCCAAATGTGGCCCAAGCTTTGGCTTTCTGCACGGCCTCCATGTTGAGGCGCTTTCGGCTGTTAATGGCCGAGTTCGAACCTTTTGCTTCGATTACCAGCAAACGACTATCCCACAGACCGATAACAAAATCGGCATTGTTTTCACCCAACGTGCAGCCGGTCATGTATTCGCCCGGTTTTGGCACATCGGCACCAAGAAGACTTTGGATGCCTTTTTGTGGAGCCGCACGTTTCTTGTAGCCTAGTCCGATCAGGACGCCCTCTACCAAGCCCTCTACAATCTGACGCTCGTCAGAGCGTCTTTTTGTTTGCACCTCTTGTGATGAGGCAAGGACCGTTGAGGCAAGAATTGCGGCGCTCCGCTCCTGCTTGGTGGGCTCGCGTCGGGCGGCAATCCAAGGGAAGCGTTTGGGGTCAAGAATTGCACAGAGAACATCTCTCACGGCAGTCGCAAACTCAGCGTCGGAAAGAATGCGGGTGGCGTTGAGGGAATCCCCGCTGAGGGTTTCCAAGTCATCTTCTGAAACCGGAGGGGCTCCGACATAGCGTAAGGCCGTCAGCAGATCCTTATTGCGCATGACTTCGGCCAGGGCGTTTTGATTAACCGGCGTCTCAAGAATGGTGGCCAGTCCGCCAACAATCTGGCGGTTCGCTTTTTCGAGCCGGGTAAAAGCCTCAAGGTATTTCTGCAGCGGTTCACCCATGCGGCGCTGTCGGAAATTATCCCGGGAAATTGCCGCATCCCGTGCAATCTGCGCCGGGTTCCACCGGCGTGCTAGGTCAGGCCACATGAACGAAATGCTCCAACGGGGGGATTGGGATACGCATAGCCTCGCCAGGTTCGAATTTAATCAGGCCGCCAGCATACGCGCGGCCGGCAGAAAGCAATACATGTTCATTCAACCAAGCAACGAGGGCATCGAGCGTTGAATCGTCGATTGGTGTTTTGGGGTAAAGTCCATGTGCAATGTTGAGTAAACGTGCACCCGCAAGATTGCGCACAAAGACAGGCGGGCGTCGGCCCATGTAGGTCATGATTATTGACGGCGGTGCCTTGAGTTTCACTCGCCACCAAGGCTTGCGATGCTGCGCGATGTAAGAGTCGGTGCCGCCTTGAGCTTCAGCCCAGATAACAAAAGCTTCAACCATCCGCCGGTCTCGCGCGGATAAGACGGCTAAGTCAGCAGGCAGGTCGATGACACGTTGAAGATGGCTGGAATCGCGCAGCGGATCGCCACCGAGCCGGATAATTTCTTTGGCGTGAGTAATCGCAGGGAAGAGACAGGAGGCCGGCAGGGGCGGAGTTGTCTCATTGGCTATCCAGAGATGATTGGCGCCGGTTACTTGGCCGCGATGGATCAGAAAATAGTCACCAAGTGTGGCCGTCGCTTCGGGCGCCGTTTGGCGCAGCGGCCGCGCAAAGCTGGACCAAGCACGCGCGTGCTGGAGTTCTTGCGTGGGCACCCAATGGGTGAGGCGGTGCGGCTGACCGTTTGACTCTGTGAAGCCCATGCCATTATGGGTCTGGCCGACTTGGAAAGTAGTAATTGCGGAAGTTGTAAGGGCGTCGGCAAAAAGCTGTTGTGCCGCGGGAAAGAGATGAACCGTGTGTCCGCCCAGACCATTGAGCAGAAGCATTCGCAAGTCCTTGCCGTAATTCACATCAAGCCATTCTGCGGAGGTAATAAAACACCCAGCATCGCCGGGTTGGCCAAGTTGACGGGCCTTCAGGAAAAAATGCAGATGCAGACCGGCCAGTTGGCTCCCAGTAATATGATGCCGAGCAAGCTCCTCTTGATACCATTTTTTCCAATGGGGCTCGATATCGTGATGCCTAACATAGGGCGGATTGCCAATGAAGAGAGTGGGCGTAGAGCGTCGGGGTAACTTCAGCTCACGGAAATCCCCCAGGACAACCTCTAGGCGTGAATCCAAGCCCGTGACTCGTGCGTTGGCTCGGCTGATAAGAGCGAGCAGGGGATTAATCTCACAAGCCAGCACACGGGCTTTGCGATACTGCCGCAGCGCGGCAATGGTGAAGCGACCGCTGCCGGCACCACAGTCAACTACAAGGCCTGGGTCTTGCACCAAGCGCGCGGCCAAATCGAACATCTGGCTGATGATCTTGGCCGGCGTAAAGGTGGTCCCGGTGCTTCTGCGTTTCTCGGGAGAGAATATCCTGGCGTAAGCTTCGCCCAAAGGATCCTCGCCCTGTCTAATCTGCCTCCGAATATCCGCTAGCAAGGAAGCGCGGACTTTCGGCAAGTCAGACGGCAACTCACGCTTCTCTGCTTTCGTAAGCGAGGGACAGTCCTGGACGAGTTCCACCAAAACCGCGCGCAAGCTGGCCTCTAGGGTGAGGTCATTCACAGGCAAGTTGGCGGCGGGGCTGATCACAAGGTTCATTCAAGAGATGCTACACGGCGTAGCAAACCTGAGTTTCGGAATGGGCGAGATTTTACCGCGCTTGGGCACTTATCCTCCCAAACAGGGCTGGATTTCAGTCCAACGCCTCGGCGAGAGCCGATATGATGTCGTCCACCCGCTCGGTGCCGAGGCAGAGGCGGAGCAGGTCGGGGGACAGGCCGTGGGCGGCGAGCTCGGCGCGGCCGGCCTCGCTCGTGACGAGATCGTAGTGCGCGAGATAAATGAACGGCGAGATGAGCGTCGTCAGGCCGAAGCGCGGGCCCTTGGGGATCAACCCAGCAAAGCGCCATTGGCATTCATGGCGCGATCAGCGGCAGGCGTTCGTTGCGGTTCCGGCGGTAGATGCGGAAATCGCGGCTGTCCGTGGAGAGGATCTGGGCGCCGGGGTGAAGTTCACTCAGGCGCACCAGGCAGGCGTCGGCGAATTGCATCCGGCCCGCGTAGCGCATGAGAAGGTGGCGCAGGCGCGGAGTCTCGCGTGGCAGCAGCGGGCTGAGCTCAAGCACGCCGGACTCGACCATCTCCAGCAGCAACCCGTCCCCCTGCGCGCCCAGCAGATAGGTGGCCTCGGAGATGACCGCCTCGCAGGTCAGGAAAGGGGCGGGCAGTTCGTTGAAACGGGCGACCGACCAGGCATGCCACTGATCATCGGCGTCGAGGAAGCCAACCAGCGGTCCGGTGTCGACGATGACCTTAGCGCCGGCCATAACCGGCCAGGGTCTTGACACGGCGGCCGGTGCGGGCCGAGCCCGCCAGGTGGGCAAGCTTTTCGCCGGCCGTGACCGGGGCATCCGCCGACTTGAAGACGAAAACATGCCCGCTGCGGCCACGCACCGTGACGATTTGGCCACCGGCCGCTGCCTGCTGCATACGGGAGAAGTTGCGCTGAAACTCGCGCAGGGTGGTTGTCATGTCAGACATGGATGTCTGATCTCACGGCCCTGTCAAGCCGCCGACTGGGCCGGTTTCAACCGAGGGCTTCGGCCAGTGCCGCGATGATGTCGTCCACCGGCTCGGTGCCGAGGCAGAGGCGGAGCAGGTCGGGGGACAGGCCGTGGGCGGCAAGCTCGGCACGGCCGGCTTCGGTCGTGACGAGATCGTAGTGCGCAAGGTAGATGAACGGCGAGATGAGCGTCGTCGTCATGCCGAAGCTCGGTCCCTTGGGCAGGCGGACGGCGTCGTAGAACTTCGCGAGCGGGCCCTGGAGCGTGAAGGAAATCATGCAGCCCGGCGACGCGGGCGAGCGGGCGATCCTGAGGTAGTTCGCCTTGGTAGCCGGCTGGTGCGCCCACCAGACCTTGGCGACGGCCGGGTGCGACTCGAGGAACGCGGCGACCTTGAGCGTGCTGGCGTTGATGCGGGCAACGACTTCGGCCGTGGCACCGATCTGGGCGGCGAGGCGGGCAAGGTCGCGGCCGTGCACGGGCTCCAGCTGCGCGGTGACGAGCGAACGGAGCTCGGCGGCGTCGGGGCGCGAGGCATTGAGGATGACGGCGCCGGCAATGACGTCGCCCTCGTGGGCGGTGTATTTGGTGAGGCTGGTGGCGACAACGTCGGCGTGGGGCAGCAGGTCGACGTTGAAGGGCGAGCTGACGGCGGGATCGAGGATGACCTTGGCACCGTGGCGGCGGGCGAGGGCGGTGACGGCGGCGATGTCGGCCGTCTGGATGAGCGGGTTGGTGGGCGCCTCGATGATCAGGCCGGCGATGCGCGGGCCGTGGGTGGCGAAGAGTTTTTCCAAGCCAACCAGGTCGGTGACGTCGCCGTGGCGCAGGTAGTCGCGCGCCGGGTCGGGCGTGAATTTTCTCAGCAGCGCGATGCTGTCGAGGTAGAGCCAGCCCAGCTGGACCCAGGCGGTGCGGCCGGCGCGGGCCTGCACGGCGCTGACGGCGCGGAAGGCGGCGTAGAGGGCGTTCATGCCGCTCGGCGCGAGCAGCAGGTCGGCGTCGGCAACGGGGAACGGGCCGCGCAGCACGCGCTTGATCTCGGCAGTGGCATCACCGGGAAAAAGTTTCTCGGGCGCGGCGGCCGGCAGCTGGCCAAGGCGGACGAGGTGGTCCTCGGCGGCGCGGGAGGAGAGGAAGCCGCCGATGTTCTGCAGGTAGACCTTGCCGCGGGTGTTCTGCTCGGGCGTGTCGGCGTGGGCGACGCCGTCAATGCCATCGGCGGTGAAGGGCGTGGCGGCGGCCGGGCTGGTGCGGCCGAGATAATCGGCGAGGGCGGCGGCCATTTTCGCGGAGGTGACGAGCCAGAGGGACTTGCCGGCGAGCTCCGGGCGGCGGGCGAGATGCTCGCAGAGGCGCTTGGCGTGGGTGTGGACGACGAAGCGCGGGTAGCCCGAGGCGATGTGCTTCGTGGTCTCGGGGTGGCCTTCCTCGTAGCCGATTACGTCCGCCATGGCCGGCAGGCTGCACGCGACCGAGTGCGGGCTGCCAGGGATGCGTTGACCGAGGGGGATGGGCTTGAAGACCGACATGAGGGATGCGAAGGAGGAAAGTTGGCCGGTGCGAGGGGGGTGGCAACTGCGGTCTGTGTCATTACCCGACACACCAGCGCCTATATCGTGAGGCGGCTTTTGACCTCCGCCAGCGTCAGGCCGGTGATGCGGACAACCTTGTGGCGGGATTTGTCGCCGCGGACCAAGGTCACGTCGCGGCGGTGGACGCCGAGTTTGTCCGCGAGGAATTCCAGCAGGGCGTCGTTGGCGCGGCCCTCGAGGGCGGGGGCGTGGACCTTGACCTTGAGCGCGTCGCCCAGCCAGCCGGCAATCTCATCGCGCGGGGCGTTCGGGATGGTCTTGAGCTCAAGGGTGCAGGCCGGCATTGCGCCAAGCTGTCCGGCGGGTGAAACCGGCGGAAGACAAAACAGGTTGCAGCCGGCATTTGAAACGGCGAACTAGGGCCGCATGAAACTGGTCTCCTGGAACGTCAACGGCGTGCGCGCCGCACTCGGCAAGGGCCTGCTCGACTGGATGAACGCCGCCAAGGCGGATGTCATCTGCCTGCAGGAGGTGAAGGCGCTGCCCGGTGACGTGCAGGGCGTGGCGTGGCCGAAGGGTTATGAGCTCGTCTGGAACGCCGCGGAGAAAAAGGGCTACAGCGGCACGGCGCTGTTCACGCGGCAGAAGCCGCTGGGCGTCACGCTGGGCCTCGGTTCGCCGGCGCACGACGCCGAGGGCCGGGCCATCACGGCGGAGTTCGCCGACCACTATGTCGTCGGGGTCTACGTGCCCAACGCGCAGCCGGAGCTCGCGCGGATCGGTTTCCGCCAGGCCTGGGACCGGGCGCTGCTGGCGCACGCGAAGAAGCTCGAGAAGAAGAAACCGGTGCTGTTCTGCGGCGACCTGAACGTGGCGCACGAGGAGATCGACCTCGCGCGGCCGAAGGAGAACGTGGGCAACCCCGGTTTTTCCGACGAGGAGCGCTCGGGATTCCGGGAATTCCTCGCGGCCGGCTTCATCGACACCTTCCGGCAGTTCGAGAAAGGGGCGGGGCATTACAGCTGGTGGACCTACCGCGCCAACGCCCGGGCCAACAACGTCGGCTGGCGCATCGACTATGTCATGGCCTCGGCCGCGCTGAAGCCGCGGCTCAAGCGCGCGTGGATCGAGTCGGACGTGCACGGCAGCGACCACTGCCCGGTCGGGGTGGAACTCAAGACGTGAAGCGCGCGAAAGGCGGGAAAACGGGCCGGGCGAAAATCCCGGCCACGGTGCGGCTGGGCCGGTCCGGCCTGCACGGTTACGGGCTGTTCGCCCGGGCGGCCCTGGCGCGCGGCGCGCAAGTCATCGAGTAGGTCGGCGAGCGCATCACGAAGGCCGAGGCGGACCGGCGCGACGAGCAGCGCCTGGCCCGGCTGGCGGCCGGCGGCGACGGCTGCGTGTATATCTACGAGCTGAACCAGCGGCACGACATCGACGGTCGCGTGCCGTGGAACCTGGCGCGGCGGATCAACCATTCCTGCGCCCCCAATTGCGAGACACAGGTGGTCCGCGGCCGGATCTGGATCGTGGCGCTGCGCGACATCCCGGCCGGCGAGGAGCTGACCTACGACTATCGGTTCGACCTCACGGAGTGGCGCGACCATCCCTGTCGCTGCGGGGCGCCGGGCTGCGTCGGCTATATCGTCAACCGGCGCCTGCACTGGCGCGTGCGGCGGATCCTGGCGAGCAAAGGCATTGAGAAACCACAGATGAACACAAATAAACACAGATTCCGTGGAGTAGGCGGCCACTGATTCATCTGTGTGCCTCTGTGTTTATCTGTGGTTGAATCGCAGGGTTCCGGCTTAGCGCTTTTCTTTGCGATGAATCCCGACAGGCTGGGCGCATGAATTACGAGGCCCGCCTGAAGCAACTGATGATGCGCAAGCCGCGGCTGACGCTGGCCGTGGCCGAGAGCCTGACGGCCGGGCACGTGCAGGCGCGGATCGCGGCGGTGTCGGGCGCGTCTAATTATTTCCTCGGCGGGGTCACGGCCTACAGCCTGGAGCAGAAGGTGAAGCTCCTCGGCGTGAACCGGGCGCACGCGAAGCGCGTCAACTGCGTGTCGCAGCGCGTGGCGGTGGAGATGGCGCATGGGGTCATGGAGCTCTTCGGCGCGGACCTGGCCGCGGCGACGACGGGTTACGCCGAGCCCGACCGCGCGGCCGGGGTGAAGGCGCCGATGGCGTGGTGGGCGATCTGCCAGCGGCGGCCTAACGGCCGGCTGGCGCTGAACTCGGGCACCATCGAGGTGCCCGGGGCCAACCGCACCGAGGCGCAGGCGCGCATCGCGGAGGATGTCATCGGGCTGCTGGTCGCGCACGTGGCGGCGTGGCGGGACGAATAAAAAACCCGCCGGGGTGCGGCGGGTTGGAGAGGGGGAGTTTTTTGCGCTTACTGCGTGAGGCGCGTCACGTAGTTCATGATGAACTGGGCCTCGGTCGGCGGGGTGACCCAGTCGCTGAAGAGCAGTTCCGGCATGCGGTGGTTGGTATTATAGAAGAGCCGGTTGGCCTCCTCGCTCGGGGACATGTAGCCGGTCTTGATGGCGGCGCCGAGGTAGAAGCCCTCGGTGGTGGAATAGACGAGCACGTTGGCGTCGCCCGGCAGGTTCTTGCTGACGGCCTCGCGCTCGGCGGCGCGGATGCCGGCGACGGCCTTGGCCTCGGCGCCGAGGTTCATGCGGTTCTTGAGGAGGAGGCGCGCGGTGTTGTCGTCCATGAGGACGTAGACGGCGTTGATGGACTTGCCGCCGGCCTGGAGGCCGAAGCTGAGTTCGCCGGCCTTGAGGAAGGCGGGGACCGACCACTTGCCGTTCGGGCGGCGGACGAGGGCGACGGCGTAACCGTCCTTGATGCCGAAGATGAAGCCGGCCTGGAACTGGTTGACGATGACGAGGCCCTTGGCGCGGCGGAGGACGTCGGCCGGGATGGCGGTCTTCGTGTTGCCCTGGATTTCCTGCAGGATGGCCTCGCAGCTATCGAGATGGGAGACCACGGTCTCGCGGGTGATGCCGGCAGCGGGCAGGGTGACCGCGAGGGCGGTGATGCAGAAAAGGGCGGAGAGGAACTTCTTCATGGTTGAATGGAGCGGAGAATGGGGCTGCGCGGGAGGAGCGCAAAGCTGTTTTCCAAGACGGGTATATGCAGATTCAGGGGGGGAATGAAAGCCCTACTTGGCCCGCGGGCCGGCTTGGCCGGTCATGGTGACCCCTTGGCGGGGAGAAGGTTGCCGCTCACTTCCCGGTGGATTTGATATCCCCGCCTGGTCCGGCCTGGGTTGGAGGCGGGGCTATCAGCCCCGCGTTTGGAGGGGAGCGCGGCGCATGCCTCGCAGGACTGATGGTCCTGCCTCCATTGCTGGGATGCCCCGCGGCTTGCTCCGGGGATGCCCTTATTCCAGCCCCCGCTCCGCGATCTCGTCCTCGTCCCAGCCGAGATAATGGCCCAGCTCGTGGAGGTAGGTGAGGCGGACCTCGTCGCGGTAGATCTCCTCGTCGGTCTCGGCGTAGTCCCAGATGTTCTCCAGGAAAAGCATGATCTGGGGCGGCAGGGCCTGCTCAGTGCCCGCGTCGAGGTTGGCTCCGTGGACGTGACCGATGAACAGGCCAAGGATGTCCGGTTCCCAGCCCTCGGCCAGGATGCCGGCGTTGGGGTGGGGCTCGTAGCAGACCGGCACCTGGTCCGCGGCCGCGCGCACCGCGGCGGGCAGGCGGCGCCGCGCGGCGGAGACCGTTTGTTCGGCGAGGGCGGTCAGCTGCTGAAAATTCATGCGGGACGGGAGCGGGCACGTTGCGCGAAGCCGGTCCCGGAGTAAAGCGGCGCATGGACGGTGCGACCCACCCGAGGTTACACCTGCGGCGAAAATTTTCCCGGCAAATGATGCAACGTTCCGCGGGGTGGGGCGTCTTTCCGGGTGAAGCTTACTGCTGCAAGCAGTGTGTGCAATAGAAGCGCCGTGGCGTGGGGCCACGGCGCTTTTCTTTGCCCCGGGTCAAACGGCCGGGCCGTAACCGCGCTGCCGGTCCGGCGTCATTTCCACAACTCCGATTACCATGAAAAAGATCCTGCCTCTCTCGCTCACCCTCTGCGGTGCAGCCTGTTTGTTCGCCGTGGCGGCGCATGCCGCCGACGCTGCCGCTCCTGCCGCCCCCGCGACCTCCGCGCGTCCCGGGGAGAAATTCGCCGGGATGGTCGCCGACCAGCTCGGCCTGACCGCCGAGCAGCGCACCAAGCTCACCGACCTCCGCCAGGCGCAGCGCACCGCGCTCGACGCCGTGGCCGGGGACAAAGCCCTCTCGCCCGAGGACCGCCGCGCCAAGGTGCGCGGGATCATGGAGTCCAACCGCGAGCAGATGAAGGCCGTGCTCACGCCCGAGCAGCAGCAACAGATGATGCAGGCGCACGCGCGCATGGCGGCCCGTCACCCGGGCGGCCCGCAGCAGATGGGCCGTGCCGCCCGTGGCCCCGGCCCGGAACGTTTCGGCCAGCACCGGCCTGATCCGTGGCAGATGCGCCAGATGGCGATGCGCGCGCACCACAAGATGAAACAGCAGCGCGAACACCGCGCCGAGGCCCTGGGCCTGACCGACGACCAGCGCGCCAAGATGCGCCAGATCGCCTTCCAGCACCGCGAGAAGGCCATCGGGCTGCAGAAGGAACTGCGCGCCGAGATGGAGGCCGTGCTCACGCCGGAGCAAAAGGCGAAGGCCCAGGAAATGAAGGCCGCCCACGGCAAGCGCGGCCCGGGCCGCCACCACGGTGGCGACAAGATGGGCCCGCCGCCGGGCCCCTGACCAGCTTCTGCCGTCAGGCAGAGTGTGCAAAGGAAGCGCCGTGGCGTGGGGCCGCGGCGCTTTTCCTTTTGGACAAGCCGCCGAGCCCGCCGCACGCTCGCGGGCCATGGGTCAACGGCACGTAGTCATAGCGGGTGGCGGGGCGGCCGGCTTTTTCGCGGCCATCGCCTGCGCCGAGGCCGACCCGGGCTGCGCGGTCACGCTCTACGAGGCCACGGCGCACCCGCTGGCCAAGGTGAAAGTGTCCGGCGGCGGCCGCTGCAACGTCACGCACGCCTGCTTCGAGCCGCGCGAGCTGGTGAGGCGCTATCCGCGCGGCGGGCGCGAACTGCTCGGGGCGTTCCACCGCTGGCAGCCGCGCGACACCGTCGCATGGTTCGAGAGCCGCGGCGTGCCGCTGAAGACCGAGGAAGACGGCCGGATGTTTCCGACGACGGACAGCTCGCAGACGATCGTGGACTGTCTGGAGACCGCTGCGGCCAAGGCCGGCGTGCGGGTGGTGCTGCGGACGGGGATCAAGCAGGTGGGGCGCGTTGCCCCCAACGCGCTTGGGGACAAGGCCAACGCGTTGGGGGCAACGCGTTCCACCTTCAAAGTCACGCTCACCACCGGCGAAACCGTCGCCTGTGACCGGCTGATGCTGGCGACGGGCGGCAACAAGTCCAACGCCGGCCTCGAGATCGCCGCGCAGCTGGGCCACACCATCGAGCCGCCGGTGCCGTCGCTGTTCACCTTTCACATTGATGATCCGCGACTGAAGGAGCTGTCGGGCGTGTCGGTCGAGGAGGCCGTCACGGCGGTGCGCGGCACGGCGCTGAGGGAGCGCGGCCCGCTGCTCATCACGCACTGGGGCCTGAGCGGCCCGGCCGTGCTGAAGCTGTCGGCGTGGGGTGCGCGTTTGCTGCACGACTGCGGCTACAAGTTCACCCTCACGGTCAACTGGGCGCCGGCCTTCAACCCCGAGACCCTGCGCGCCGAGCTTGAGCGCGCGAAGGCAACCAATCCCAAGAAACAGCTCGGCACCTGGTGCCCGGTCGGCCTGCCGCTGCGACTCTGGGAAAAACTGCTGCCGGCGGCGGGGCTGAAGCCGGAGGCCACGTGGACGACGCTGTCAGGCGCGGCGCTGCGGGCGCTGGCGGGGCAGGTGGGCGAGGGGGAGTTCACGGTCACCAGCAAGAGCATGTTCAAGGAGGAGTTCGTGACCTGCGGCGGCGTGCGGCTCGCCGAGATCGACTTCAAGACGATGGAAAGCCGGCTCGTGCCGGGGCTGCATTTCGCCGGCGAGGTGATCGACGTGGACGGCATCACGGGCGGCTTCAACTTCCAGGCGGCGTGGACCGGGGGTTGGCTCGCGGGGCGGGCGATGGCGGGCCTGTTGAAGTGAAAGTGAGAGTGAGGGGGCGGGGTGAGTCTTGGTGGGAGGGGCTTTATGCCCCGACTTGCCTGGCGACGGTGTTTTGTCGGGGTGTAAAACCCCTCCCACCGGGTTGCGAAAACAGTATGATCGCGGGCTGGCCTTTCCGTCCGCCGTCGTCTGTCCTCCGTCCTCCGCAATGATGTCCTACGGCCAGCTCTTCCTGGTGGTCCTGCCGGTGTTCGCGATGATCGCGCTCGGCGCGGTGCTGCGGCGCACGCGGCTGATCACCGAGGCGGCGGAGGACAGCCTGTTCAACCTGGTCGTGAAGGTCACCACGCCGTGCCTCATCTACGAGTCGGTTGCGACCAACCCGGCGCTGCACGAGCCGGGCAACCTTTTTCTGCCGCCGTTGCTCGGCTTCGGCCTGACACTGCTGTGCATGGCCCTGGGCTGGTATGTCGCCCGGGCGCTGGGGCTGACCATCGGGCACGGGCTGCGGACGTTCGCACTGGCGGTGGGCCTGACGAACTACGGCTACCTGCCGCTGCCGCTGATGGACGCGATGTTCGGGCCCGAGAGCCGCGCGGTGCTGCTCGTGCACAACGTCGGTGTCGAGGCCGCCATCTGGACCGGCGGCGTGCTGGTGGTGACGGGCCTCTCACCGCTCGAGGGCTGGCGCAAGCTGATCAACGCGCCGGTCATCGCGCTGCTGCTGGCGATCACCGCCAACCTCACCGGCGTGGCCGCCCAGGTGCCGGCCGTGGTGATGGGTTTTGTGCACGTGCTGGCCGTCTGCGCGATCCCGCTCGGGTTGCTTTTGACCGGCGTCAGCATCCAGCCGCACCTCGACGACCCGAAGCAGCTGGTGGACACGCGCGTCACGCTCACGGCCTGGCTGCTGCGGCTGGTGGTGCTGCCGTGGGTCTTCCTGCTGGCGGCCCGCTACCTGCCGTGCTCGGTCGAGCTGAAGCGAGTGTTGGTCATCCAGGCGGCGATGCCCTCGGCGGTAGTCTCGATCATCGTGGCCCGCGTCTACGGCGGGCAGCCGCTGGTGGCGGTGCAGATCATCCTCGGCACGACGGCGCTCGCGCTGTTCACGATTCCCTTCTGGATCCGGTTCGGGCTGTCGTTCGTGGGGCTGGCGCCCTGAGAAGTGAAAGTGAGGGGGAAGGTGGAAAGTGGCGGGATTCTTCCACCACACCGCGCGTTGACGGCTTCGGGCAACTCCGACTGACTGCCCGCCTATGGACTGGCTCACCGACCCGCAAATCTGGATCAGCCTCGTGACGCTGACCGCCCTCGAGATCGTGCTCGGCATCGACAACGTCATCTTCATCTCGATCCTCGCCGGCAAGCTCCCGCCCGAGCAGCAGGACAAGGCGCGCAAGCTCGGCCTGTCCCTTGCGCTGATCACGCGCGTCATCCTACTGATGAGCATCACCTGGGTGATGAGCCTGACCAAGGTGCTCTTCACGCTTCCCGTGTTCGATCTCGGCATCACCGGCAAGAGCCTGATCCTCTTCATCGGTGGCCTGTTCCTCATCGGCAAGAGCGTGGTCGAGATCCATGAGAAGCTTGAGGGCGTGGACGGCCACGCCTCCGGCAGCCCCAAAGCCGCGTCGTTCCGGTCGACGATCATCCAGATCCTCCTGCTCGACATCGTTTTTTCCCTCGACTCCGTGATCACCGCCGTGGGCATGGCCAACCACCTGTGGGTGATGATCGTCGCGGTCGTCATCGCGCTGGGTGTGATGCTCGTCTTCGCGGGCACGATCAGCGACTTCGTGAACCGGCACCCGACGCTGAAGATGCTGGCGCTGAGCTTCCTCATCCTGATCGGCGTGATGCTCGTCGGCGAGTCGCTCGGCCAGCACATCCCGAAGGGCTACATCTACTTCTCCATGGCCTTCGCCTTCATCGTCGAGATGCTCAACCTCCGCCTGCGGAAAAAGTCGCAGCCGGTCGAGCTGCACCAGCCGTATCGGTGAGGCTCTGCCTCCCTGACACAAAAACCGCTGGCGCGGTCCGTCCACTTGGGCATGTTGTCCGCATGAAACGTCTGGCCCTTCTCCTCGCGCTCGCGGCCGCCAGCCTGCTCCGCGCGGCGGTCCCCGCGACCGACCCGCTGGAAATGCAGGTGGCCGACCTCGTCGCCGGCCCGCAGGTGACGGTGGTGCATTTCTGGGCGCCGTGGTGCCCGAACTGCCGGGCGGAGTTCGACCCGGCGGACGGTTGGGCGAAGTTCATCGCCGCCAATCCCGACGTGAAGGTCGTCTTCCTCAACGTCTGGCACAAGGGCCAGGACCCGGCGCCGCGGCTCGCCGCCGCCGGCCTCGGCGTGCAGCCCAACCTGCTTTTGCTCACGCACCCCAATCCCTCCCGGCTCGCCGCGGACCGGCTCAACTCGTTCCTGGGCCTGCCGGTCACGTGGGTGCCGACGACCTGGGTCTACCGCGAGGGCAAGCTCCGCGTGGCGTTCAACTACGGCGAGATCCGCTTCCCCGTGCTGCAGCAGATGGTGGACGACGCCCGCAACGAGTGGGCGCACTGAGCCGCTTCAAGTCCATGCAACTTGTCATGCTGAGCGCAGCGAAGAATCCAGAAATTGGAGGCGGGACCATCAGTCCCGCGGGTTATCGCTTTCGTAGCCCATGGTCCGCGGGGCTGATGGCCCCGCCTCCACCAGCAAGGCGGGATCCTTCGCTTCGCTCCGGATGACATCCGGGAAACTCAACTGGGGCATCCTCAGCACCGGGCGCATCGCCCGGATGTTCGCCACGGCGCTCGCCACCTCGCGCACCGGCCGGCTGGTGGCGGTCGGCAGCCGCACGGCGGAGGCGGCGGGGAAATTCGCCGCGGAATTCGGCGGCATCACGGCGCACGCCAGCTACGAGGCGCTGCTCGCCGACCCGGCGGTGTCGGCCGTCTACATCGGCACGCCGCATGATTCCCACGCGGAACTGTGCGTCCGCGCCGCGCAGGCCGGGAAACACATCCTCTGCGAGAAACCGCTCGCGCTCAGCCACGCCGACGCCGCGCGCGCCGTCGCGGCGGCGCACCAGCACAAGGTTTTCCTGATGGAGGCGTTCATGTATCGCTGCCACCCGCAGACGGCGAAGCTGGCGGAGCTCGTGCGCGAGCGGGCCGTCGGCGAGCTCCGGCTCATCTCGGCGGTGTTCTGTTTCAACCGGCCGGTCGATCCGAAGCTGCGCCTCTACAACCGCGCGCTCGGTGGCGGAGCGATCCTCGACATCGGCTGCTACCCGGCGTCCATCGCGCGGTTGGTCGCCGGCGCGGCCGAGGGCAAGGCGTTCGCCGAGCCGGTCGAATTCCACGGCACGGGCCGCATCCACCCGGTGGCGCTTGTAGACGAACAGGCCGCGGCGACCTTGAAGTTCCCCGGCGGCGCGCTCGCGCAGCTCACCTGCGGCACCACGACGGCCAAGGAACTTGCGGTGCGGATTTACGGCACCGAGGGCATCATCAGCCTGCCGGCGCCGTTTCATCCCGGCACGGACGCGGAAGGCCCGGGCCGGATCATCGTCCAGCGCACCGGCGCCGCGGCCGAGGAGATTGTCTGCCCGGCGGACGCCGGCCTCTACACGCTCGAGGCCGACACCGTGGGCGATGCCATCGCGCGCGGCGAACGGGAGGCGGCCGCCATGAGCCACGCCGACTCGCTCGGCAATATGGCATTGCTGGACCGCTGGCGCGCCACGTTGGGGATGAAATACGCCGGGGAGTAACGCGCTCCACCAAGACCTTGGGGAATCACTGGGTGGTGGTTTCAAACCCGGTTTGTCATCCTGAGCGGAGCGAAGGATCCAGTGCTACGGGTCCGCTATCACGGGCGAATAACTGGATTCTTCACTTCGTTCAGAATGACAGGAAGGTGGTGTTTGGTGGGTTCGTCTTAGCTGCAGGCCAGCCCCCAAAAATTCGCGGTGAGTTCCTCGCGGCTTGCCCCGCACCCGAATCCGCGGCAAACCACCATTCCCCCTATGCAATACCGCACCCGCCTCCTCCTCGCGTGCGTGGCCGCCGCGCTCGCCGCCTGGCCCGCCCGCGCCGCGACCACCGTCGAGATCACCGCCGAGTCCGCCAAGGCCAATGCCTTTTTCGAGCGCGTCTTCGACGAGAACGTCGCCCGCAGCCCCATGTTCATGACCCAGCTGGGCATGAAGACCGACTACGGCAAGTGGGACGACCTTTCCGAGGCCCGCGAGCTGGAGGACTTCGAGCTCGGCGTGAAGCAGCTCGGCGAGCTGAAGCGCACCATCAACTTCGACCTCCTCGACGACCAGGCGAAGGTCAGCTACCGGATGTTCGTGCGCGACGCCGAGCGCGCGATCGAGGGCTGGCGCTGGCGCTACCACAGCTACCCGCTCAACCAGATGTCCGGCCTGCACTCCGACGTGCCGGCCTTCCTCATCAACTTCCATCGCGTGGACAGCGTCGCCGACGCCCGCGCCTACATCGCCCGCCTCCGCGGCATCGCCCCGCTGCTCGACCAGCTGATGGACAAGGCCGGGGTCCGCGCCGCCAAGGGCATCATGCCGCCGAAGTTCGTCTACGGGCTCGTCCTCGACTCCTGCCGCGAGGTGATTGCCGGCGCGCCCTTCGACGCGTCGGGCAAGAAGAGCGCGCTCCTCGAGGACATCGAGGGAAAGATTAATGCGCTCAAGGATGCCGACGCCGCCACCAAGGCCTCGCTGCTCGCCGACGCCACCGCCGCGCTCACCGGCGCGGTCCAGCCCGCCTACGGCAAGCTCATCGCCCTGCTGCAGGCGCAGGAAAAACTCACCACCACCGACGATGGCGTGTGGAAGCTGCCCGAGGGAGACGAGTTCTACGCCTACCAGCTGCGCGGTTCGACGACGACGCGCCTGACCGCCGCGGAGATCCACGCGCTCGGCCTGCGCGAGGTGGCCCGCATCCACTCCGGCATGGAGGCCATCATGAAACAGGTCGGCTTCAAGGGCGACCTCCAGGCCTTCTTCAAATACATCAAGGAGGACCCGAAATTCTATTATCCCACCACGCCCGAGGGGAAGGCCGCCTACATGAAGCGCGCCACCGAGATCATCGACACGATGCGCGCGCGGCTCGACGAGTTCTTCATAACCAAGCCCAAGGCCCCGCTCGTCGTGAAGCCGGTCGAGCCGTTCCGCGAGCAGGGCTCGGCGGGCGCGTTCTACGAGCAGCCGGCCCCCGACGGGTCGCGACCCGGCGCGTATTACGTCAACACGATCGACATGCGCGGCGTGCCGATCTTCGAGATGGAGACCCTCGCGCACCACGAGGCGATCCCCGGCCACCACATGCAGATCGCCATCGCGCAGGAGCTCACGGGCATCCCGCGCTTCCGCAAGTTCGGCGGCAACACGGCCTACGTCGAGGGCTGGGCGCTCTACGCCGAGTATTTCCCGAAGGAGTTCGGGTTCTACCAGGACCCCATGCAGGACTTCGGCCGGCTCTACGACGAGCTGCTGCGCGCCGTGCGCCTCGTGGTGGACACGGGCCTGCACGCCAAGAAATGGACGCGCGAGCAGACGATGGATTATTTCCGGAAAAACACGCCGAACCCCGAGCGCGACATCTTCACCGAGACCAACCGTTACATCGTGTGGCCCGGCCAGGCCACGGCCTACAAGGTCGGCCAGCTCAAGATCCTCGAGCTGCGCGAGCTGGCGAAGAAGGAACTCGGCGCGAGGTTCGACCTCCGCGAATACCACGACCTCGTGCTGAAGGACGGCGCCGTGCCGATGGACCTCCTCGAGGAAAACGTCCGCGCCTGGATCGCCCGGAAGAAGGGCTGAGGCCCCATCCCGTCCACCGGCAATCAAAAGGGAAACCGCCATGAAAACCGCTGAAGCAAAGAAGAAGCTGTCATCGGCACAAACGGCAGAACTGCTCGGTGGGTTAAAGGCCCGCTTCGAGAAAAACATGGGCCGGCACAAGGGCTTGGAATGGGCCAAGGTGAATACACGGCTGTCGGCCAATGCGGGAAAGCTGTGGGCGCTTTTTGAAATGGAAAGAACCGGCGGGGAGCCGGATGTCGTCGGGCAGGACAAAAAAACCGGCGAATACATTTTCTTTGATTGCTCGCCGGAAAGCCCGGCCGGCCGCACCAGTGTCTGTTACGACCGCGAAGGACTGGATTCGCGGAAGGAGCATAAGCCGAAGAACAATGCCATCGACATGGCCGCGGGCATGGGCGTCGAGTTGCTGACGGAGGAGGAATACCTGGCGCTGCAGCAACTGGGTGAGTTCGACTTAAGACCTCGAGCTGGGTGAGAACACCCGATGATATAAGAAAACTCGGCGGTGCGATCTATGGTGATCGCCGCTACGGCCGCGTCTTCATCGGCCACAACGGCGCGCAGTCGTATTATGGCGCCCGGGGGTTCCGGGGTGTGCTGAGGGTTTGATGAGGAATTGAGAAGGTGGAATCCGGCCTCAGGACGGGTTGGTTGAAGTATGCGCAGGCAACCCCGGCTTCATCCGCACGTCCTGAAAACCCGTCCGGAGGCCGGGTTCCACCCAATTTGTCGGGGTATAAAACCCCTCCCACCAAGGCGGGCTGACTCAGGACGACAGCCGCCGCAGATTGTCGCAGACGATGGCGGCGGCGATGGCGGCGTTGAGGGACTCGGCGCCGCCGAAGCGCGGGATGGTCACGCGCTTGGTGACGAGCGCCGACACGGCCGGCGACAGGCCGCGGCCCTCGCTGCCGACGATGATCACGGCGTCGCGCTCCGGGCGGAGCGTGTGCACGTCGTAGCCGGCGAGATCGCAGCCGAGCACCGGCACCTTCGTGCCGGCGAGCATCTCGGCCAAGGGAGCGGTGTGCACGGTCACGCGGGCGAACGAGCCCATGCTGGCGTTGATGACCTTCTGGGAGAACAGGTCGGCGCAATCGGGGGAGAGCAGCACGCGATCGAGGGCGAACCAGTCGGCCAGCCGGAGCAGGGTGCCGACGTTGCCGGGATCCTGGATGCCGTCGAGGGCGAGGGTCAGGCCGCGGTCGAGCCCGCCGGTGGCCAGGTGGGTGCGCGTTATGCCGCCCACGGCCAGCACGGTGGACGGGGTCGGAAAGTGGCTGGCGCGGGACATCTCATCCAGGGTGACCTCCCGCACCCGGGCGTCGCCGGCCGGGGCCGGCCAGGCCGGGGTCGCGTAGATCTCGAGCAGCGGGAATTTCGCGGCCAGCAGCTCCCCGATGACCTTTTCGCCCTCGATGACGAACAGGCCCGCGGCCTCGCGGTGCTTCTTGTCGCGCAGGTCGCGGAGGCGGGAGAGCTCGGCTTTCGTCAGGGGCACGGGGCGACATGAGCAAGCCGGGGCGCGGTTGGCAAAGCTTTGTGACAGCCGGGTTACGGCCGGGTTAAGAACGCATGATGACACGTTCGCGGTTTGACGGGAGGGAACCGGCGGACTGGGATGCGGTCTTGTTCAGCGTTCGGTAAATGTGTGTGTTGCGGCCCGGCCTCCCTCGTGGAGTCCGGGCCGTAGCTTTTGTGGGCTTTTCAAAGCGGGCCGGGCGGCTATGGTGCCAGTCATGAAACGCCCCGTGCTCCTGGTCCTGGCCCTGTGCTGCGCCGTGTTGTTCGCCCCGGCCGCCTCCGCGGCGGAGGCGAAGAAGGAAAAGACCCCCGGCCTCGAGCTGGCCACCATGGCCTCCCAGGTGACGGGCATCGCCATCTCGCCGCTGCTGGGTGTCAGCGGGGTCGGGGCCTACCAGTATTTCAAGGCGAGCACGCCCGAGGAGAAGGCGAAGCTGCCGTGGTTTGCGCAGGTCTCGTTCTGGCTGCCGGCGCTGCTGCTGGTCGGCGTGTGTGCGTTCAAGGACACGATCGCCGCGATGGTGCCGCCGGGCATGAAGAAGCCGCTCGATATCGCCGAGACCGTGGAAAACAAGGTCAGCGGCCTCGTGGCCGCCGGTGCCGTGATCCCCTCGCTGGTGGCCTTCGGCTCCAAGATAATCATGCAATCCTCCGGGCTCGAGCATGCGCCGGTGATGGCCGGCACCTTCGGCATGCTGCCGCTGGCGGCCTTCGACCTGTCGTGGCTGCTGACCATCCTGATGGTGCCGCTGTCGGTCGCGGTGTTCGCCGTAGTGTGGGTGGTGGGCCACGCGATCAACGTCCTGATCCTGATCAGCCCGTGGGGCGGGCTCGACACGGCGCTGAAGGGTATCCGCACCGGCGTGCTCTCGCTCGTGGCGGGCACGGCCGTCCTCGACCCGGTGGTCGGCGCGACGCTGTCGGTCGTCATCATCCTGGTCGCCTACCTGATGGCCGGCTGGGCGTTCCGGCTGATGGTGTTCGGGTCGGTCTTCAGCTGGGACTTCTTCACGTTCCGCCGCACGCGCTTCCAGCTGCTGGCGGACGGCAACAGGCTTTTCACGGCACGCGACATCGCGGACGCCCCGCTGCGCACCTACGGCCGGCTGCACCAGGAGGCGGACGGCAAGCTGCTCTTCAAGTTCCGCCCCTGGCTGGTGATGCCGGAGCGCACCGTCGAGGTGCCGCGCGACGGTCTGGTCGTCGGCAAGGGCGTGTTTTTCTCCGAGGTGCTCGGCTTCGACAAGGAGGCCGATAAGAACGCCACGCTGCTCCTCCTGCCGCCGCGCTATGTCGGCCACGAGGAGATGTTCGCGCGCACCTACCGGATCTCCGGCACGTGCGACGTCGGCCTGCGCAAGGCCTGGAGCTGGCTGCGCGAGGCCTTCGGTTTCGGCGCGAAGAAAGCGCCCGCGGCCGCCTGAGCGCGGGCCTAGACCGGCTTCGAGCCGCGCATCAGGCCGCCGGCGCCGACGATGGTGGCGACAATGCCGCCGAGGAGCATCCAGATGGTCTCGTCGGTCGGGGAGCCGGTGAAGAAGCGCGTGAAGCGCCCGCCGACGGAGTCGTTGGCGCTGACGCCGTAGATGATGAGGATGATGCCGCCGACAAGCAGCGCGAGGGAGATGGTTTTGTTCATGTTGATTTCAGGTTGGAGCGGACGTGACTGGCGAAAGACGGGCGCGCCGCGGCGGCCGGGGCGCGCCGGAGCAGGGACTTGGCGGGCCGGACCAGGACCTTGCGGCCGAGGGGACGGGTTTTGCTGCGGGCGGTCATGAAAGTGTTCTGGTGAAAGGTTCCGGGCCGGGCCCGAAACGAAGCGCGGCCGCCCGAGGGCGGCCGCGCCGTGGAGTCAGTTGATGGGATGCGTTCAGCCCTTCACGGTCATCTTGTTGGTGACCGAGTTCACGCCGCGGACATCCTTGGCGAGCTTGGTGACGAGCGAGCGCTCGGCGTCGTTGGCGGCCTCACCGGTGACGAGGACGATGCCGTCGGAAGTGACGACCTTGGTCTTGACGGCGCTGGTGGCCTTGTGGGTGAGCAGGGCATACTTGACCTGGCTGGTGATGGAGGCGTCGTCGATCTTCTCGCCCATGGTGGGCTTGTCGGTGATGACGATGTCATTCTTCACGGTCTTCACGCCGTCGATCTCGGCGGCGTAGATGCCGGTCAGTTCCTTCTGGGCGGCGTTGTCGGCGGTGCCGGAGAGCATGACGTGGGCGTCCTTGACCTCGACCTTGGTGCTGGTGGCGCTGACGTTGCCCTTGACGAGCAGGCGGCTGCGGATCTTGACGGCCATCCAGGCGTCGGACTTCTCGGGATAGGCCGGCTCAACCTTGATCTCGTTGTGGACGGCGACCACGCCGGGGAGGTTCTCGACGGTGTCAACGGCCAGGGCGCTGTCGTCCTTGTCCTGGACCGTGCCGGTCAGGGTGACGACGCCATCCTTGGCCTTCACCTTCACGTGGTCCTCGAGGACGGTGCGGTAGTTATAGGAAGCCTTGGCGGCCTCCTCGATCTTGTTGTCGGTGGCGGAGGAAGCGAGCAGCGCGAGCGGGCTGGCGAGGAGGAGGAACAGGGCGGACAGGTTTTGGTTTTTCATAATCTTGAAGGCGGAAGATACGCCGATGGCGGCGCCGCGGCTATGGGGCGTTGCCCTACCGGCCGGTCGGATGGTCCCCAAGAACAGTGCCGCGGTCACGCCAAGCCGCCAAAACCGAAACCGGGCTACCACTAATGGAATTTCGCCAACGGCGAAATTTTGGCGGTGCGGCTCCGGCTGATCGCCTGCGCGGTGGGTTACGGGGGCCCGCTAATCGCGGGCGGAAAGGGCGGCGATCAGCCGCCCCCTTAAACTGAGGCGGAGGTGATCAGCCGGAGCGGTAAAAGTAGATTCCGCCGTTGGCGGAATCTTATTAGTGGTCCCCTTCCCGGGCTTGGAAACGGAAAACCCCCGCCGGTGAGGGCGGGGGTTGAAACCGAGCCGCAGCGACGGGATCAGAAGGTGATCGAGACGCCGGCGTTCCACTCGTTGAGCACGCGGGTCGCGCCGCCGCTCTGGGAACTCACACTCGTGTAGATGAGGGCGCGGGGACCGAGCACCATGTCGACGCCGGCGCTGTAGAGGGCGCTGTCGCGCGGGGCGCGGCGGGTCCGGACGGAGTAGCTGGCGTTGCCGAATGAGGCGCTGATGCGGCGGGAGTCGTTGTAGAACTCATGGAGCCAGGCGACGCGGACGTGGGGCTGGAACAGGCCGAGCTTCACGCGGGCCTCGACCCCGAGCTGGGAGCGCAGGGAGGTGGCGGCCTGGCGGCCGACATTGGCGGAGAACGCACCCGCGTCCTGCTCGTTGAAGCTGTTGGCCGCCCAGCGGCTCAGGAGCAGGCCGCCGAAGGGCGACACGGTAAGGACGCCGGCCTTGAGGTTTTTGCCGACCGTCATGCCCGCGGTCCATTGGTGACCCTTGGTGGACGAGGTGGCGACGGTCGAGGTGCCCGGGAACACGATGGGCCGCGTGGACTCATAGCGGTTCCAGCTGTAGGCGAGGAGGGCCTCCGCGAAGAGCGGACCGTCCGCCCAACCGGCGCGCAGCCCGAGGGTCTTGTCCTTCACGGTCGTGTGGCTGCCGGTCGAGCCGAGGCCGCCGATCGTCTTGCCGAAGCCGAAGAAGGCGCCGAGCGTGGTGTTCGGGTTGATGGCGCGGTTGCCGCCGACGAGGCCCTGGCTGGTGGAGTAGCGGCTCGAGCCGACATCGAGGTCGGAGCGCGAGCGGCCGCGGATCTGGCCGGCCTCGAAGTAGTATTCGTCGTGGCCGGAGACGGCGCGGTCATCGCGCAGCAGGCGGTCGGCGAGGGAGGTGGAGCGGGCGAAGGCGTAGTCGGTCCAGACCTGGTAGCCCTGGGGCGAGATGGCGTTGAGGGCGGCCGGGAACTGGCCGGCCTGGGGCACGTTGTTCAGCGCGGCGGTCTGCGCCGGGGTGAGCTGGGCGGCGCCGCCGACGGCCTGCTGGTTGGGCGTCACGCCAAAACCCGCGAAGGGCAGCTGGCTGAAGGTGACCGTCGCGCTGGTCGGCGCGTAGGTGACGGTGGCCGCGGTGGCGGCGCTGCCGGAGACCAGGCCGGCGAGGGTGCCGAAGGTGCCGCTCACGGACGAGGCGGTGAGGAACGTGAAGGACTGGCCGAGCGGGTTGTAGCCGCCGAGCGTGTCCACCTGCAACGTGCCGGCGAGGGCCGCCGTGCCGGTGATCAGCAGCTTGTCGAAGGAGGTGGCCGAGGCGATCTCGATGACCAGCTTGCCGGACGAGGACTGGGTGTAGTTGCCGGTGACGTTGATCGTGCCGGGCGAGTTGCCCGGGCTGACCGTGCCGTTGTTGACGAGGTTGCCGGAGATCGTGCCGGTGCCGCCGAGCAGCGCGCCCGCCGCGACCGTGGTGCGGCCGAGGCCGGCGTTGAACATGAGCGAGCCGGCCTCGACCTCGGCCGCGGAGGTCGTGGTGTTGGCCAGGGTGAGGACGCCCGCGCCCTGCTTGCGGATGGTGCCACCGGCGATGATGCCGGTGAAGGTGGCGCTGGCCGGCTGGTTGAGGACGAGGGTGCTGTTGTTGTTCAGCACGACGCCGCGGCCGACCGGGAGGGCCGCCACGCTGGCGACGAGGGTGCCCGCGTTCACGACCGTGCCACCCGTGTAGGTGTTGGTGCCGGTGACCGTGAGGGCGCCGCTGCCGATCTTGACGACCGCGCCGTTGCCGGAGACCACGCCGCCGAAGGTGCCGTCGGCCGCCTGGTTGAAGTTCAGCGTGCTGTTGTTGAGCGCGACCGCCTGGTTGGCCGGCAGGTTGGTGCTCGCGGCGATCAGGCTGCCGTCATTGACGATGGTGCCGCCCGTGTAGGTGTTGGCGCCGGTCAGGGTGACGGTGGCGGTGTTGATCGTGAGGGAGGCGGGGGCCGAGCCGTTGGCGGCGAGACCGTCAACCGTCAGCGTGGTGGTCGGGTAATTCGTGCCCGGGACGAGGATCACGCCTGAGGTGCCCGGGGCATAGGTGCCGGTGGAGCTGAGGATCACATTGCCGGTGAAAACGACGACGGGCGGGACAACGGGCGGAATGACCGGCGGGATGACCGGCGGGATGACCGGGGCCGGGATCGGGATCAGCTGGCCGAGGCCGTTATACATCAGGCCGCCGTCGTAGTCGCCGCCACCGGGACCGCCGCGGGGGTTGAGGGTGCCGGGCCCGGCGAAGGAGACGCCGGCCAGCGCGAGGGCGCGGGTGCCGCCGCCACCGAGCGTCGTGGTGATGCCGGTGAAGGAGATGCTGGTGCCGGCGAGGTAGTTGCCGGCGATGGTGTTGTTGTCGCCGATGTTGATCGCGGTGCCGGCGTTCCAGTAGAGGCCGTTGTCACTGCCGTTGTTGGTGCCGAGGTTAACGAACGTCACCGTCGAGTTGGCGGCGGTGGTGAGGCTGAGGGAGAGGTTGAACACCCAGGCCACGCCGTTCTGGAAGTTGGCGTCGAGCACGATCGCGCCGGTCTGGTTGGTTGCGGAGGTGGAGAAATAGACACCCGGGCGCAGGGCGGCGAGGGTGCCGAAATCCAGGTTGGACAGATCGTTGGCGGGCACCTGCGGCATGGCGAACAGCGCATTCCGGGCGGTGATGAGATCCAGCCGGGCCTGGCTGGTGACGCCGCCGGTCGCGATGATGGAGGCGGGGGCGCCGCTCACGGTGATGCCGGAAACCACCGCCGGGGGGAACCCGGTGATGTTGGTGGTCGCGCCAGGAGAGAGGCCAACGTGACCGTTGACGATCGGGTTGGGGCCGGGGCCGCCGACGCTGATGGCGGTGCCGCCGAGGATCGCAAACTCAGCGGTGGTAAGCAAAACCTGGGCAAAGCCGGACACTGCGGCGAATAGCAGCCCGGCAATAGCCAGCACCGGCAACGGGATGAGATTATTGATTTTCATAGTAGGAGGTGGGGGAGAATACGCGGCCGGAGATTGCGCCGATATGGGGCGTTACCCTCCCACACCATTTGGCACTGTCCGCAACCGGGAGAGTCGGGTGCGACACTCCGCGCTCCCTTGAACACCCCATGGTGCCCCGCGGGCGCGGCCGCTAGAATCAGCGCATGATACGTTCGATTTTTCCGGGAGCGGGCGGCCGGACCACCGGCCTCGTGCTGCTGCTGATGGTGGCTGGAGCCGTCCTCCGCGCCCAGCCGGCGGCCGCGCCGGTCTCGAGTTACCTGCCGGTCAACGGCGAGGAGCCGGTGGCTGATCTCCTGTTGCGCCTGGCGCGCGAGAAACCCGCGCGGATGCAGTCGCACCGCGACTATCTGGCGGGGCGCTACGACCTCGCCGACGGTCCCGTTGCCGGCGCGGCGATGTCGCGCGGCAAGCCGCTGCAGGGCGGTGTCCGCGCCCGCCTCGCGCCCGGGGTCACCTGGGAAATGCTGGGCGCGCTGACCCCCGCGGAAATCCGGGAGCGGGATATTTTTCCCGCGGGCTTCCGGCCACTGCCGCACCCGCACCACGCCGAGGGCGGTATGCTGTTCCCCGCGTCCGTCATCGCCGAGCTCCAGCGCCAGGAGCAGCGCGACCTGGCGCGCGTCGACCTCGACTTCGACCTGCCGGACCATTTTCTGCCGGAGTTTCCCGCGGCGATCTTCCTGACCACCCGCCCCGACCTCGGGGACGTGTCGCAGGGCCGGGTGGTGACGCTCGACAATTATTTCGCCCTCTTCAACGGGATTCTGAACCCGAAGCAGCTCGAGGGCCTGCGGCTGCTGCTCACCCCCTTTCCGCAGCAGCAGTTCAACAGCACCGACGACCGCCGGTCCGCGCGGCCCAGCCGCGGGGTGGCCTGTTTCGACTGCCACACCAACGGCCACACCAACGCCGCCACGCACCTCGCCGGCGACGCGCGGCCGCAGGCGTTCCGGCACCGCGTGGACACGCCCACCCTGCGCGGCGTGAACATCCAGCAGCTCTTCGGCTCGCAGCGGGCGATGAAGAGCATCGAGGACTTCACGGAGTTCGAGCAGCGCGGCGCCTACTTTGACGGGGACACCGTGATCGCGGTCAAGAAGGGCGCCAACATCCTTGAGCGCGGCAGCCAGGTGCACGCGATGGCGGAGATGCAGGCGCTGTTTGACTTCCCGCCGGCGCCGAAGCTGGGCGTGACCGGCCGGCTGGATCCCGCGCTGGCCACGGCCGCCGAGCTGCGCGGGCAGGCGCTGTTCGCCGGCAAGGCGCAGTGCGCGACGTGCCACACGCCGCCGTATTACACCGACAACTCGATGCACAACCTGCAGACCGCGCGCTTTTTCGCCCCGCGGCTGGAGCGCGGCGCCATGACCACGGCCGACGGGTCGATCAAGACCTTCCCCCTGCGCGGGCTCCGGGATTCGCCCCCCTACCTGCACGACGGCCGCCTGCTGACCCTCGCGGACACGGTCGAGTTCTTCAACCTGATCCTCGGCACCCGGCTGACCGCGGACGAGAAGACAGACCTCGAGGCCTTTCTCCGCGTGCTTTGATCACACCCAATTGCCCCACCCATGGCCCGGATCCTCCTGATCGATGACGATGACGCGGTCCGTGACATGCTAAGGCTGACACTGGCGCACCTGGGTCACACCACCGTCGAGGCCCGCGATGGGGAGGAGGGACTGGACCTGCTTCATCCCGCCGTCCCCGACCTGGTGATCACGGACCTGGTGATGCCCGGCATGGGCGGGGTTGAGGTTGTGAAACGGTTGCGGGAGCAGCGGCCGGATCTGAAGATCATCGCGATGTCAGGCGGCAGCCGGCCGGGCTCGGGTGTCAGCCTGAGCGCGGCCCGGGAAGCCGGCGCGGCGGCGGCGCTGAGTAAGCCGTTCACGATCTCCAGCCTGGCGGCCGTGATCCGTGACCTGTTGCCGGCGGCGCCGGCCGGCGAAGCCGCCGTGGCGGGTTAGACCCCATGGTTCCGGGCGGCCGGGCCGGCTAAGCTCGGCAAAACACCAGGTGAAGCTCCCGGTCTCCGTCCGGGGTGCGATCCGCCCGGCCCTCCAGCCAAACATCTCCATGAACAACAAAACCAAAATTCTCGCCGGCGTGGTCCTCTCGGCCGGCCTGGCCCTCGTCGCCCCCGCGCAATCCGAACACGTTCCCCAGCCCCTCGGGGCGGAGAAGACCCCGCTCAATTACCTCCACGTCGAAATCAAGAACCACCAGGACGAGACCCTCGGCCGCATCAAGGATCTCGGCATCGACCTCGTCAACGGCCGCATCGTCGAGGTGCTCGTCGAGTCGGACAGCTCGCTCGGGGTCGACGGCAAGATCGTGGCCGTGCCGCCCGGCGCGCTGACCCGCGATCCGGACAACAAGATCTACCGGCTCAACGCGAGCCGCGAGGTGTTCAAGACCGCCGCGGCCATCGACCTGTCCAACTGGGTCGATTCCGGCCGGAGCGACCGCGTCGCCGCCACCTACTACCTCTTCGGCCAGGAGCCGTATTTCCTGGAAGAGGGCGAGGTCGCCAGCCGGAAGGACGCGCGGCCCAAGGTGTCACTCGGCTATGTCGAGCGCTGCAACCAGCTCATCGAGATGCCCGTGGGCAACTACCAGGGCGACGAGTTCGGCAAGGTCTGGTCCATGACCCTGGACATCCTGAAGGGCCGCATCCTCAGCGTGATCATCCTGGCCCCGGGCAATTTCCAGACGAAAAGCGTCGTCCCCGCGATGGCCCTGGATTTCAACCCGGCGCGCAACGCGCTCCTGCTGGACGACACGAAGCAGGAGTATGCCGACGAGCCCCGCTACATTTTCACCGAGGCCGCCTACGGCAACAAGGCGACCTCGCAGGAGGAGGCCTACAAGGGCAAGCGCACCACGGTCGCGCTGGAGCAGGGCGGCAGCTACCGTGACATCGACCGCACGCTGCTCATCCAGCAGAACATCCGGCGGGCGAAGATCTACCAGCGCAATGTCGAGGTCGGCACAATGGACGGCCGCGTGACGCTGCGCGGCTGGGTGCGCAGCAACGACGACCGGCAGCGGATCGGCCAGATCGCGATCGAGGCCTCCCGGCTCGAGCTGGTGGACAACCAGATCACCGTCGGCCGGCCCGTCGCCACCCGTTGATCCCGGTCCGGCCGGGCCACCGCCCGGCCGGCTCCCGTGTCCCTCCCATGCGCACGTTCGCCGAGCTTTATTGCGCGCAGCACCGCTGTGCCGCGCGCTGGTTCCAGCCGCTGATCTTCTGGCGGACGCTGCCGTGGCACGCGGTGCCGCTCGCGCCGCTGTTGCTGCTCAGCGATCATTTTGATCCCGACCGGCAGCTGATCGCCACCTGTGCCCATGCCACCCGGCTGGACCAGGTGACCGAGGAGATCCGGGACCATCCCTACCATCCCCGGAACGGCGGCTGGCTCCGCCAGCACGCGAAGCTCCGGATTTCCCGGCGCCGCCTGCTCGCCATCGCCCGGCACTGCCTCGTGCCGGCCGGGTAGGTGCTCACCCCATACGTCCGGGTCCCCTTTTCCGCTAGACTCCCGGGGCCCACCCATTCCATGAAAATTTCCCGCCGGCTCCTGCCCATCCTGCTCGCTTTCGTCGGCGGGTTCCCGGCCGCTCAGGCCCAGACCGCCATCGATCTGGGCACCGCGGCAAATTTTGCCATTTTGGGCGGCGCCGGCATCACCTTCACCGGCGCGACCACTCTGACGGGCGACATCGGCACATTTCCGACCGCGACGATCGTCGGCGCGGGCAATGCCGCCTTCCTGAGCGGATCCAACCACGCCGGCGATGCCTTCACGCAGGCGGCCAAGACCGACCTGGCGGCGGCCTATGCCGATGCGGCGGGCCGGGTGGTGGACCTGACCGTGGGGACGCAGCTCGGCGGCACCACCCTGGCGCCGGGCGTCTACGACTCCGTTGCGGGCACGTTCGCCATCGCGGGCAATCTCACGCTGAACGGCAGCGGAATATATGTTTTCAAGATGCTCTCCACGCTCGACACGGCCGTCGGCAGCCAGGTGCTGCTGAGCGGCGGTGCGCAGGCGGCGAACGTTTTCTGGCAGGTCGGCAGCTCAGCCACTTTTCTAACCTCGTCGGTCTTTGTCGGCAATGTGCTGGCGTTGACCTCCATCACGGCGGGCATCGGCACGGTCGTGGACGGCCGGTTGCTGGCGCAGAACGGCAGTGTCACCATGGGTGGCACCAACGCCGTGACGGCCCCGGCCGCGATCCCCGAGCCCGCCGCCACGGCGGCGCTGGCCGCGGGATTGATGGGCCTGATCATCGGCGTCCGCCGGGTCAGGCGGATGCGTGGGTCGCCAGCTGCGACCTGAGCAGCGCGGCGGCCTTCTCGTGCTGCTCGATCATCTTGGTGAGGAAGCCGGCGGTGCCGGCCTCGCTCAGGCGCTCGAGGTGCAGTTGCCCGATCATCTCCTCGTTCAGGGCCAGCAGCTCCACGAGCAGAAGGCTGGAGCACCGGCCGGTAACCGGGTCTGGGCTGGAAGTGATCAGGGGAAGCTCCATAAGTGTCACCCCGAGGGTAGCGGGGCCGGGCAGTCCCGGCTATGGGGCGTTGACCTGCCCGCGCTAGATTATCGTCAGCTGCACGCTGCTCTCGATGATGCCGTGGGCGATGGCGTAGCGCGTCAGGCCGGCGGTCTCGTGGATGTTGAGCTTGTCCATGAGGTGCTGCCGGTGCTTCTCGACGGTCTTGATGCTTATGCCGAGTTCCGCGGCGACCTGCTTGTTGGCCGAGCCCTCGGCGACGAGCTGCAGGACCTCGGACTCGCGCGAGGTCAGGCGGCTGCCGTTGGCCTTCACGAAACCCTCCCGGTCCCGCGGCTTGTCGGCGGCGGCGCCGAGGCGGCGGGCGATGGCCGGGCTGAAATAGCCGCGGCCCGCGGCGACCTCGCGGATCGCCTTGGTCAGGACCTCGGCGGAGGTCTGCTTCTCGAGGAAGCCGGCCACGCCGGCCTCGCGCATGCGCTCGATGTATTCGTCATCACTGTGCGCGGAGAGCACGATCACCCGGGCGGCGGGATTGGCGGTGAGGATCTGGCGGGTGGCCTCCAGGCCGTTGAGCACGGGCATGGCGATGTCCATCAGGATGACGCCGGGCTTGAGCTTCGCGGCGAGTTCCACCGCCTCGCGGCCGTTGCGGGCCTCGCCCACCAGCTTGAAGCCGCCGTCGGCATTCAGCAGCGCGCTCAGGCCCTGCCGCACGATGGCGTGGTCCTCGGCGAGCAGGACGGTGATCTGTTTCGGGACGGTCATGGTTTGGTTTTCTCCGGGGTGAAGGGGATCTCGGCGCGCACCGTCGTGCCCTTGCCGGGCGTGGAGTCGATGGTCAGGCTGCCGCCGACCATCTCGACCCGCTCCCGCATGCCGACGAGGCCCAGCCGCTTGGTCTTGGTCCGGAGGATTTTCCGGACCGGGAAGGATTTGCCGTTGTCGCTGATCTCCATCCGGACGGCGCCGGGGACCTTGCTGATGGTGAACCGGACGCGGCTGGCGCGGGCATGGCGGGCGACGTTGGTGAGCGCCTCCTGCGCCACGCGGAACAGGACGGTGCGCTTGTCGCTTTCGAGGTGCTCGACGCCGCCGAAGGCCGTCAGCTGGATCTTGAGTTTTTTCCGGGCGGCGAGGCTCTTGCAGTAGGCGTGGAGGGCCGGGATCAGGCCGAGGTCGTCGAGCACGGCCGGCCGCAGCTCGCGGGCGAAGCGGTGCACGGCATCGACCGAGCTCTCCACCAGGCGCTGGGTGCGGGCGATCTTGTCCTTCAGGAGCTTCACGTCGGGGGAGTTGCCGTGGACGAGGGCGGAGAGCTCGACGTTGATGCCGACGAGGGTCTGCACGACCTCGTCGTGCAGCTCGCGGCTGACCTTCTTCCGCTCCTCCTCCTGGGCGGTGAGGATCTGGTGCGTCAGGTGGCGGAGCTTTTTCTGCATGGCCTGCGACTCGAGCAGCAGCACGCGGTTCTGCTCCTCGCCGATGCGGGTCGAGGTCAGGGAGGCCGCCAGCTGCCGGTTGGTCGAGGTCAGCTGCCTGGTGCGTTTGGCCACCATGGTTTCGAGCTGCCCGGCATGCCGGGACAGCAGGATTTCCGCCTTGCGCAGCGCCTCCTCGTGCTGCTTGCGCTCGGTGATGTCCTGGAAGCCCAGCAGGATCTTCTCCCGGTGCCCGGGATCCTGGCTCAGCATGCGGGCGTTGAGGAGAAAGGTGCGGCGCCCGATTTTTTTGAATTCGTGGGTGACCTCGAAGTTGTCGAAGGTGGTGTGGCGGGGCAGGATTTCCTGCAGGAGTGAGCGTAGCCGGGTGCTCTCCCAGCGCCGGGCGCCGAGCTCGAAGAGGCGGTGGCCCACGACCTCGCCCTCCGTGACCCGGAAGGTCTGCAGGAAGGCCTCGTTGACCTTCTGCACGCGCAGCTCGCCGTCGAGGATCAGCAGCGGGTCGCGCATGGTGCCGATGACGGCCTCGGCAAAATCGCGGGCGCTGATGACCTCATGCTCGGCCTGTTTGCTCGCGTTGATGTCCACCAGCAGGAAGACGGCGCCGTCGACCTTGTTGTCCAGCGTGAGGTAGGGCCGCACCCGCAGCGAATACCAGCGCCCGTCCTTGTCCTGCACTTCACGCTCGCATTCGCGGACGCTGGTGATGACGCCGGTGATGAGCGCCTCGAGGTCGGGCACGGCGAGCTGGTGCCGCACCCCGGTGATGGACCGCCCCAGGTCGCTCGCGAGCAGGCTGAACTGGTTCTCGGCCTGCGCGCTGAAGCGCCGGATGCTCAGGTCGCGCCCGAGCAGCACCACCACCAGCTTGGCCGAGGTCTGGAGGTTGAGCAGGTCGCTGTTGAGCCGGTTGAGCTCGAGGTTCCGGCTGGCCATCTCCTCGTTGACGGTCGTGAGCTCCTCGTTGGTGGACTCGAGCTCCTCCTTCGAGGTCTCCAGCTCCTCGTTGAGGCTCTGCAGCTCCTCGTTGGCGGACTGGCCCTCCTCGTTGGACGCCTGGAGTTCCTCGTTGGCGGCCTCCTGGTGCTCCTGCACGGACTGCAGGTAATCGCGCGCCTCGGCGAGATCCCGCTCGAGGCCGGTGATGCGCGCGGCCTCTTCCTGCCGGTCGGCGGGGGGCGACGGGGACGCCACGGGCGCGGGCCGCAGCGCGGTCGCGCGCCGGTCCGGGTCCTCGAACAGGACGAGGTAGCGGCGCTCCTTGAGGTTCTTGAGGGGCACGATCTCCACGTTCACGGTGCGGGGCTGCCCGTTCAGCTTGAACGGCACGTGCTCGCGGCGCACGGTGTCGTCCGCCTTTTTCGCGTGGTTGATGGCGGTGCGCAGCGGCAGCATGAGGCCCTCGCGCGCCATCTTCAGCAGGTCGAAGCTCGCCTTGCCGGTCGGCGGCTCGAGATACGTGCCGGTCGGGCCGCGGAACTGGAGGATGCGCAGGTCGGCGTCGATGAGCACGCTGGGCGGGGCGAACTGGTTGAGCGTGACGCGGTCGGCCTCGCGCTCGGCGTTGAGCTCGCCGAGGAAGGCGGCGGGGGCGCCGCCCCGGCCGCCCGCCGCCGGGACGGCGCGGGGTTTCGGGCCCGGCAGGGACAGGGGATGCGTGCGGCGCTCGCCCCACAGCGGCAGCTGGAAGGCGAGGGTGGCCGCCGCCTTGCGCGAAAAGATCTTCTGTTTTCTTGTCCACCGGCGCGAACAGGTTGGTGAAGGGGCCGATGGATTCGGACGCGCCCAGGAACAGGTAGCCCTCGGGCTTGAGCGCATAATGGAAGGAGGGGAGCACCTTCTGCTGCAGGCCCGGCTCGAGGTAGATCATCACGTTGCGGCAGCTGATGAGGTCCATGCGCGAGAAGGGCGGGTCGCTGATCAGGTTGTGCCGGGCGAAGACCACCTGCTCGCGCAGGGCCTTGATCACCCGGTAGCCGCCCTCCTCCTCGACGAAGAAACCGCTGCCGTCGCTCCGGCGCGACGTCATGCGCGAGGTTCTTGGCATAAAGCCCGTGGCGGGCCTTCTCGAGGTTGGCCTCGTTGAGGTCGGTGGCGAAACACCTGGAGCTTGCGCGCGCGCGGCATCTTCTCCGCGGCCTCGGCGTAGGCCATGGCGAGGGAGTAGGCCTCTTGTCCGGTCGAGCACCCGAGCACCCAGACGCGCAGCGCCTCGTCGCCCGGGGCGGCGAGCAGGGCGGGAAATACGCGCTGCCGCAGCACGGCATAGGCGTCCGCGTTGCGGAAAAAAACTGGTCACGTTGATGAGCGCGTCGGTGTAGAGGGTGTCGAGCTCCTTGGTGTTGCCGCGCAGGAACTCGGCGTAGTGGGCCAGCGTGTCCTGCCGGTTCAGCACCGTGCGCCGCGTCATGCGCCGGTGGATCGTCGTGTTCTTGTAGAGCGAGAAATCCACCCCCGTGTGGTTCCGCAGCAGCACGATGATCTTCCGATAGGCGTTCTGCTCCGGCGAGCCGGCCGTGTCCACCTCGGCCGCCGCCGCGGGCGGGGCGGCGGCGCGGCCGCGGCTCCCGGCCGGCGTGTGGGCCGGCGGGATCCGGCCGGCGACGAAGGGGTGACGGGCGATCCACGCGAGTTCCTTGGCGATGTTTGGCCGGCGAGAGCACGAAGTCCACGCAGCCGGCGGCGACGGCGCTGCGCGGCATCGAGTTGAAACGGGCCGAGTCGTCCTGCGCGAAGGTCAGCCCGCCCTCGGCCTTGATGGCCTCGAGGCCCAGCGTGCCGTCGCTGGCGCTGCCGGAGAGGATCACGCCGATGGCCCGCTCGCACTGGTCCCCGCGCCAGGGCCTCGAGAAAATGGTCGATGGAGCGGGGCGCGACCCGCTGGGGCGAGCGCGGCTGGAGCTTCAGCACGCCGCGCAGGATGCCCAGGCTCGTGTTGGGCGGGATGATGTAAACCTGGTTGGCCTTCACCCGGAGGTTATGGGCCGCCTCGTGCACCGGCATCGCCGTGGCCCGGGCCAGCAGCTGAGTGAGCGCGCTGGCATGCTGCGGGTCGAGGTGCTGCACGAGCACGAAACCGAAGCCGGTGTCGGCCGGCAGGTGCTTCAGCAGCTGCGTGAAACGCCTCCAGGCCGCCGGCCGAGGCGCCGACACCGACGATCGGGCACCCCGTCCCGCGCGGGTGCGGGGGGCTGGGTGCGGGCAATCTTCTTCATGATGCTTGGCCGACGGCCAGTGGATGAGGCGGCCGGGCGCCGTCAGGATCGGGTGGATGGCACGGGCGTCGCTTCGTCAGGAGGATGAAGCTTCCGGGCTTCCCTGATTAAACACGTCGGTTCCATGAATAGCGATAAGGTAAAAACCCTACCCGGGCTCAGGCGGCGGTCGCGGCCGTCGTGCCGGGGGGCAACGGGATGCGCACCTCGATCTCGGTGCCGGCCCGGGCGCCCGACCGGACAGTGAGCGTGCCGCCCACGTAGGCCGCGCGCTCGCGCATGCTCAGCAGGCCGAGGACCCCCTTGCCCTTGCGCCGGGCTGCGTGGTGCACCGCGTCGAACCCGACCCCGTCGTCGTTGATCACCAGCTGCACGCAGGCGCCGGGCTGGCGCAGCGCCACGGTGACATGCCGCGCGCGGGCGTGCTGCTCGATGTTTTTCAGCGCCTCCTGCGTGATCCGGTAAAGCGCCAGCTCGGTGTCGGCCGTCAGCGGCACGGGCAGCGGCACCCCGGTCAGCTGCACGGCCACGCGGGTCCGGGCGGCGAACTCCGTGCAGGTGGTGCGCAGGACGGCGCCCAGGCCCAGCTGGTCCAGGATGCTCGGCCGCAGGTTGCGCGAGATGCGCTCCACCTCCTCCGCGGCCTGGCCGAGCAGCGCGCGGAGCTTCACCGCCTCGCGCTTGGCGGGCCCGTCGCGGGCCTTGAGCTTGTCCGCCAGCGCCTGGCTGCTGAACTGGATGGCGACGAGCAACTGGGTGATGTTGTCGTGCAGTTCGAGGGCGACGCTGCCGCGCTCGGCCTCCTGCACCTGCACGACGCGGTGGGTCAGGGCCCGCAGGAGCTCCTCGGTGCGGCGCGACTCGGTCATGTCCGTCACCACAAGGCCGAAGGTCGCGCGGGCGGCCGCCGGCCCGGTGAGCGGGCGGATCGAGAGGTGGGCGGGCAGGGGCGGGCCGCCGGCGCCGTGGAGCAGCACCTCGGTCTTCCCGCCGGACTTGGCTGCGCGCTGCATGAGCACCCGGAGCCCGGCCCGGTCCTCCGGGGAGAGAAAACGGCTGAAGGAGCCGCCGATCACCTGCTCCAGCGGGCATTTCACCATGCGGGCGAAGCATTGGTTGGCGTAGAGAATCGTCTTGTCCGCCGTCAGCGTCAGCGCGCCTTCGTTCATGGACTCGATCAGGATCCGGTAGGCGTGCTCGGCGCCGCCGAGCGTGAACACCCGGTCGCGGCGGTGGCCCGCGCCCAGCACCGCGTCCACCTCGCCGGAGCGGATGGCCCGGAGCGTGGCCTCGGCATCCGCCAGGCGCGTGCGGAGCCGGACGAGGGCGCCGGCCGGCGCCGGGCGGGGGCGCGGTTTGGGCGCACGGGCGGCGGCGGAGTGTTTCCGGGCGGTTTTCACAACTTGACCCGGCCGCGGGCGTGGAGGTCCAGCTTGAAGACCAGGTCGGCGGTGTTCACCAGGTTGCCGATGAAGCGGCGCATCGGCCGGGGAAACTCGATGACGAGGGTCGGGGTCGCGACGATCTGGTGCTGGCGCGCCAGGCGGGGCTGCTGGAAGATGTCGATCACCTCGAGGTCGCAGCGGTCCTGCAGTTCGGTCGCGCACAGCTCCCGGACGCGGAGGACGGCCTGGCGGGAGCGGACCGTGGCCCCGGCCACGTAGAGGCGCAGGACGTATTTGCCCGGGGGCTGCCGGGGGCGGGGGGGCTTGGTTTTCAGCGGGGTCGTTCCGGTTAAACCGCCGTGCGCAGGTCGAGGCCGACGAGCACATGGGCGGTGTTGGAAAGCGTGCCGATGATGGTGCGCACGGGCCGGGGCAGATGGCGCACGACCGTGGGGATGGCGAGGATCTGGTCGCCCTTGGCCAGCTGCGGGTGCTTGACCAGGTCGATCACCCTGATGCGGTAGCGGCCCTTGAGATGGGTTTCGCACAGCAGCTTCAGGTTGGCGAAGGCCGTCAGAGACTTGGGCGTCTCGTCCATCACATAAAGGCGCAGCTGCCAGGGCGGGGTGCGGCGGGGGCGGGCGGAAGGGACGCGTTTCGCGGGCTTGGTTTTCACCGGTGGTTCCTCCCGGGCCGCGGCTTGCCCTGGGGGCCCGCCGCGTTGGCATCCGCCTGGCGGAGGATGCCCGAGGCGGGCGCGCCTCGGTGGTCAGCATCTGCGTGCTGGTGCCGACCTGCTCGTCGATGCGCTTCAGCTCCACCGCCTCGGTTTCGTAGTCGGAACGCAGGCCGCTGATCTGGCGCTCGATCGCCGTGCGCTTGCGCTCGATCTCGCGCTTGCGGCGGGCGGATTCCTGCTGGCCGGCGAGGAGGGCGGCCTTTTCGAGCGAACTTTGCGCCACGCGGGCCGAGCCGGTCAGCACGCCGCTGGGCCCGATGTAGGCGTCCACGACATCGATGCCGTGGTTGGAGATGAGGAACTCGCGAATCTGGTTGGAGTGCGCCATGCCGCGCGCCTTGAGCACGTAGAGCACGCGGTTGCGCTCGCCGTTGCCCTCGAAGTCCTGCAGCAGCAGCCACGCGTCCATCAGCGAGGCCATGGTGGACTCGGTCTGCTGCGGCGCGGCGCCGCCCTGCGTGAGGCTGGTGAAGAGCGACGTGACCTCGCCGGCCTTCAGGTAGTCGATGAGGCGCGTCACCATGCCCTTGCCCTCGGAGGCGGTGCCAAGGTCCATCAGGCTGGTGATCGGGTCGATGATGACGACCTTGGGTTTGAACGTGGCGATCTCCTTGAACATCGTGGCCAGATGCATCTCCAGGCCGTAGAGCGAGGGTCGCGCCGAGTGGATCCGCAACAGGCCGCGTTTCACCAGCGGCTGCAGGCGCAACCCGATGGAATGCATGTTGCGGATGATCTGGTTGGGTGACTCCTCGAATGAAAAATAAAGGACGCGCTCCCCGCGCCGGCCCGCGGCCTGGGCGAAATTGCAGGAGATGATGCTCTTGCCCGTGCCGGAGGTGCCCGTGAGCAAAATACTGCTGCCGCGGAAGAAGCCACGCCCACCCAGCATGGGCGTCGAGCCGGGGGATGCCGGTGGCGATGCGCTCGCTCGAGGCCTGGTGGTTCAGCGCCAGCGACGTGATCGGCAGCACGCTGATGCCGTCGGCGCCGATGAGGAAGGGAAACTCGTTGGTGCCGTGCAGGGCGCCGCGGTATTTCACCACGCGCAGGTGCCGCGTGGCGATCTGGTCGTAGACGCGGTGGTCGAGCAGGATGACGCAGTCGGAGACGTATTCCTCCAGCCCGTGGCGGGTGAGCGACTCGCGGCCGCGCTCGGCGGTGATGACAGCCGTGACCCCCTTGTCCTTCAGCCAGCGGAAGAGCCGGCGCAGCTCGGCGCGGAGCACGGCCTCGTTGGGCAGGCTGGCGAAGAGCACCTCGAGCGTGTCGAGCACGACGCGCTTGGCGCCGATGGAGTCGATCGCGTGGTTCAGCCGGACGAACAGGCCCTCGAGGTCATACTCGCCGGTTTCCTGGACCTCGCTGCGCTCGATGTGGACGTAATCAAGCACGACCATTTTTTTTCCGGACGAGGCCGGCCAGGTCAAAGCCGAGCGACGCGACATTGGCCGTCAGCTCCGCCTCGGTCTCCTCGAAGGCCAGCAGCACGCCGGGTTCGTTGAACTGCACCGCCCCGCGCACGAGGAATTCCGCCGCGAGGAGGGTCTTGCCGCAGCCGGCGCTGCCGCAGACGAGGGTGGGCCGGCCGCGCGGCAGTCCGCCGCCGGTGATTTCATCGAGGCCCTGGATGCCCGTGGGGCACTTGGGCAGAAGTTTGGCGGCGGGCGGTCGGCGGGGTTTGGTTTTCCATGCGCAGGGCTGTAGCCGGCCGTGGTCGTCCGCCCGAGGGTGCACGGCCGTGCTTTGCCCAGGGAATGATTGCTTCCGTCTGACCTCATTAAACACCCGCGCGTCCGGGGGCGCGATAAGGTGTAACCCTACTCCGGGGGCGCACGCCGCGCTTGCTGCGGGTGCAGGCCGTCGGCCTACTGGGCCTCTGCCCATGGACCTGCCGCATTCACACCCGATCGAGGCTGGCTGGCCGCACCGGGCCGTGGGGCGCATCTTCACCTGGTGGCCCGCTAAGATGGCGGGCACGGCGCTGGGCATGGCCGCTTTTTTTGCGGCCTACTTCTGGGTGCTCAATCACCCGTTTTATCCGGTTACGGTCATGCCGCTCACCGCGATGGACCGGTGGATCGGGTTCCAGCCGTGGACGCTGCCGCTGTATCTGTCGCTCTGGGTGTATGTCTCGCTGGTGCCGGCGCTGATGCTTGATCGCCGCGAGCTCGTCTCCTGCGGCGTGGCCTGGACGGCGCTCAGCGTGATCGGGCTGGGCATCTTTCTGCGCTGGCCGACGACCGTGCCGCCGGCCGGCGTCAACTGGTCGCAGCACCCGTTGTTCGCCTTCCTCAAGTCGGCGGACGCGGCGGGCAACGCCTGTCCGTCGCTGCATGTGGCCTTCGCGGTCTTTTCCGCGGTCTGGTTCGGGCGGCTTTTGCGGGTCATGGGCGCCGGGCCGGCGGTGCGCGCGCTCAACTGGCTGTGGTGCCTTGGCATCCTTTATTCCACGATGGCCACGCGCCAGCACGTGGCGCTCGACGTGTTCGCCGGCACGGCGCTCGGCGCCGCGGTGGCGGTGGCGCACCTGTGGTGGGTGGGTAGGCGTGGGTGGAGCCCGCGCTCCGCGCGGGCTTAACCTGCGCGGAGCGCAGGTTCCACCTCCTATACCAGCTGCTCCGGCGTCGGCACGATACAGCGGTAACCCCGTTCGCGGAGCCGTTCGAGCACGCGCCGGATGGCGTGGACGCGGATGGCCGCCGGCAGGCGCGGGCCCTCGTGCAGCAGCAGGATCGACCCGGGCGCGAGCCCGCGCAGCGCGCGGCGGGTGACGGCCTCGACGCCGCCCGGCCAGTGTTCCAGGCCGCGCGCGCTCCAGCCCACGCCGGTGAGACCGCGGGCGCGCAGGGCGGACGCCAGCCAGAGGTTCTTGATCCCGGCGGGCGCGCGGAATCGCGTCGGCGTCACGCCGGCGCGCCGCAGGGCCTGCAGGGTCGCGTCGAGCTCCCGGGCCACGCGGCGGGGCGAGGCGCACCAGAAGCTGCCGAGCGGATGGGTGTGGGTGTGATGCGCGACCTCATGGCCGGCGGCCGTGATGGCATTGACCAGGTCCGGGTGGCGGGCGGCGCGCTCCCCGATCACGAAGAAGGTCGCGCGCGCCCCCCGCTCCGCGAGCAGCCCGAGGATCTGCGGCGTGTCGACCGGGTCGGGACCGTCGTCGATGGTGAGCCAGACCTCGGGCCGCGGCGTGGCAAAGCGCCGGTGCGTGCGCACCAGCCCCTGCGCCGCGGGAAAGAAAAGATGGTAGACCAGCAGCGCGTCGGGCCCGAACCACAGCGCCAGCGCTGCGGCGGGGGCCGCGCGGGCGAGCCCGAGGGCCGCCGCCTTGCCGGCGAGGTTGATGCACAGGAGGAGCCACACGGTGGATCTTGCTCAATAAACCCACGAGTAACCGAGCGTGAAGCCCAGCGCGTCGATCCCGGGGTTGGGCGCGGTCTGGCCGCCGTTCGACATGTGCTGATACATGATCCCCGTGCTCACGCGGCCGTTTTGGGCGACGACCCGCTCGAGGCCGCCGCGGATGAACCAGTTCAGCGTGAAGTCCTGGCCCTGGCCGCCGCGGATCCCGCGCGAGTCGACCAGCCCGAACCCGCCGCCGGCGCCGGTGAAGAGCGACCACGTGCCGGTGCGGTTCCACCACTCGATGGACGGCGAGCCGGAAAAGCCGGCGTAATGCGACTCCGGCCCCTGCTGGATCCAGTCGGCCAGCAGGGTGAGGCGGTGGCGGACCACGAGCCGCGAGCCGCCCGCAAATTCATGCGTGAGCAGCGCCTTGGAACGCCAGGAGAGCTGCGTGGGCACGATCCGGTAGGAGAGCGGCGTGCCGGTGCCGACGTTCCAGAGCAGGCCGGTTTCGACGGTCAGGTCGCGCGAGGCCCAGGGCTGCCCCGGCACCGGGTCGGCGGCGAAGGCGGCGGTCAGGATGGAGCCGAACAGGACGAGCTTGAACAGGTGATGCATGGGGGAAGGCGGGCGCGGGCCGCGAATCAACCGGCGGCGGCGCGGGCGGCGCCACAATGTCCGACCGGCGCCGGATGTGCAATGGGGTGGTCACTCCACATCAAACCATGTGACTTGCCCGCGCGCCCGCCGCAGGCTGGGGCAGCATGGAACCTCTCCCGATGGCCGCGCGGCGCGCGCGGACAAAAAAGCACCTGCTGCTGGCCGCTGGCCTGGCGGTGGCGACGGCCTTGGTCGCGCTGGTGCTGCTGAAAACGGGACTGCGCGAGGCGGTGGCGGCCGCAGTGGCCGGGCTGCGCGACGCGGGTCCGGTGGTTTTTTTCGGGGCGATGGCGCTGTTGCCGGCGGCGGGGTTTCCGCTGATGGCGTTCACGCTGGCCGCCGGACCGGTGTTCGGGCCGGTGCTCGGACCCGGCTGGGTGATCGTCTGGTCGCTGGCCGCCGTGGTGGCCAACCTGCTGCTGACCTACTGGCTCGCGCACCGCGCGCTGCGCCCGCTGGTGTCCCGGCTCCTCGTCTGGGCCGGGTTCCCGCTGCCGGTCGCGCCCGCGGACGACCCGTGGCAGCTGACGCTGATCGTGCGCCTGGCCCCGGGTCTGCCGTTCTGGGCGCAGAGCTACCTGCTCGGCCTGCTGCGCGTGCCGCTGGTGCCCTATCTCGTTGTCTCCACCGCCGTCATGGCCGGTTACATCGTCGCGCTCGTGTCCGGCGGGGCCGCGCTCATCGCGGGCAACGGCCGGCTCGCCTTCGCGGCGGCCGGCTTGCTCGTGCTCGTGCTCGCCACGCTGCAGCTCTTGCGCCGGCGCGCCCGGCGGAGGCAGACGGCGCCCGCGCTGCTCCCGCCCCAATCCCTTTCCGCCAAGTGAATCCCTCCAGGACCATCACCCCGCCCGTCCTGTCGCCGCTGAAGATCAACCTGGGGACGGATGCGACCGGCGTGTTCGACAGCGGGCTGCCCGTGCTCGCCGGCGAGGCGGTGGAGAACCTCTTTGGCGCCGCGCGGCCGGCCGGACACTCGGGGCCGCTCGCGCTGTTCGAGGTGCGCGACTGGCTCCTCGGCGCGGCCACGGTGCCGCTGGCCGCGGGACTGGAAAACGCCGCCTACGAGCTCTACCGGAGCATCTTCACGGCCGCACCCGGCTGGCACCTCGCGCGCATTTGGAACTACGTCCCCGCCATCAACGCGACCGGACCCGGCGGGCTGGAGAACTACCGCATTTTCTGCCGGGGCCGTTCGCTGGCCTTCGAGCACCATCACGGCCGCGCCTTCAAGGTCCTCCTGCCCTCGGCCTCCGCCGTGGGGACCGGGGCGGAGGAGCTGACCGTCGTCTTTGCCGCGTGCCCGGTGGCCCCGCGCCATTTCGAGAATCCGCTGCAGGTGCCGGCCTATGATTATCCCGGGGACTACGGGCCGCGCGCGCCGAGCTTCGCCCGCGCGACGGTGGTGGCCGGGCCGGAGTCCGCCACGGTCTTCATCTCCGGCACCGCGGCGATCCGCGGGCATGAGACGATCGCGCCACACAGCACGAGCCTCCAGCTGGAGTGCACGCTGGAAAACCTGCACGGGATCGCCGCCGCGAGCGGCCTCGGGCCCTGGCGGGCCGGCAGCCCCGGGATCACGCGTCATTTCAAGGTTTATGTCCGCCACGCGGCCGACCAGCCGATGGTCGCGGCCATGCTGCAGGAACGGCTCCTGACCCGCGCCGACCGCGTCTCCTACGTGCAGGCTGACATCTGCCGCTCGTCGCTGCGGGTGGAGATCGAGGCGACGATCTTCGGCGCGGTCGTCGCGCGCTGATCAGGCCAGCCGCGCCTGCAGCGCCCGCGTGTCGGGCTTGCCGCGGGCGGTGAGGGGCAGGGTCGTGACGGTGAAAAGTTTCCGGGGAATCTTCCACGGCGCGGTGTCGGCCTGCAGCGCGGCGCGCAGCTCAGGCACGGTCCGCCCGGTGGCGACCACGGCCCCGAGCACCGGCGACGGGCCCGGGCCGAAACCCACCCAGGCGTCGTGCACGCCGGGGAGCTGTCGCAGCCGGTCGGACACCTCGGCGAGGTTTACGCGCCGGCCGGCGATTTTCCCCGTCTGGCCGCGGCGACCGAGCAGGGTCACGTGGCCGGCGGTATCGAGCTGCACGCGATCGGGCATGATCCAGGTCCCGCGCCGGCGGTTGCCGTGCGTCAGCACCGCGGCGCCGGCCACTTGGAGCCGCTGGCCCGGCCGGGCGGTCAGTTTCACGCCGCGCAGCGCCCGGCCCACCCGGCCCGTGAACGCGGCGGCGCCGGTCCGGTCGTAGGTGATGCCACCGGTCTCGCTGGAACCGTAGAAACTGTGCAGGCGGAGGCCGAAGCGCGTGGCGAAGAGATGCGCGAGTTCCGGCTGCAGCGGGGACCCGGCCGAGATGCCGAGCCGCAGGCCGGGCAGCGTTAGGTCGGTCGCCGCGAGCGCCCCGCCACATGGCCGGGACGCCGGGAAACACCGTCGGCGACCAGCGCGCAAAGTCGGCGGCGATGGCGTGGGGCAGCGGCGAACTGCCGCAGACCAGCGGCACACCCTGCGCGAGCAGCGGGATCGTCATGTTGCCGAGCCCGTAGGAATGACCGAGTGGGATCAGGGCGTAGTTCAGGTCGCGCGGGCGGATGCCCATCGTCGCCGTGACCTGCCGGCCGTCGGCGAGCAGCTGGCCGGCCGTGAACACCAGCGCGCGCGGCCGGCCGGTCGTGCCGGACGTAAGCTTGAGCAGGCAGACCCCGGGATCGCGGTAGCGCCGCGCGCCCGGCAGGGCCTCGAGCTGCGCGCCGTCCCACTGGAATCCCGCGCGGAGCGCGACCGCGAGCCGGTGCTGGGCGGCCGGGGGCTCGGCCGCGTCGAGCGGCACCACGACCGCGCCGGCCTTGAGCAGGCCGAGCAGGATCTCCAGCCAGCCGATGCTGTTGGGCGTGGCGAAGACGACGGCGCGCCCGCGCAGCCGCGCCGGGTCCGGTGCATGCGTGCGCAGCCAGGCGGCGGCGCGGGTGTCGAGCTCGCGGAAGGTCACGGTCGCGCCGTTGTCCGCCTGCACCACGGCGCGGGCGGTGCCGTGGCGGCGGAGGGTCCGGGCCCAGGCTTGGAGCAGGGTGGAGCTCATCGTTTTTCCCCGAGGCCGGCGAGGTGCTCGAACTCGATCACCAGCAGCGCGGCGACCACCATCAGCGCCACGGTCAGGCCGAGAGCGCTCACCACCGGGATGGCGCTCAGCGCGAGCACGCCGAAGGACGCGGCGGTCGTCAGCGCCGACAGCCGCACCGACACCGGCGGCGGTTCGCGGCGGAAGGCCGAGGTGGCGGTGAAGATCGAGTAGTTGTGCGTCAGGCACACGCCGAGGAAGGCGCCGAGCAGGTGGAAGAGGTTGAGCGGATGCCCGAGCCAGCCGAAGAGGCCGAACAGCCCGAGGCAGGCGCCGCACGGGATGGCGAAGATCCGCGCGCCGTCGCGCCAGCCGTAGGAGAGGAACACGCCGGCCCCGACGATCACGAGGCCCGTGAGGCTCAGCCACAGCGCCGACTGCCGGTAGCGGCTGAAGATGCCGTTGAGCGTCTGCAGCTGGCCGGCGCTCACGGTGCTGGCCCCGGCCGGCGGGGCGGCGGCGGGGGCCGCACGGACGAGGGTGACGAACCAGCTCAGCGGCCGGCCGGTGTGCAGCAGCAACCCGATTGGGCCGGTGAGTTTCGCCTGCAGGGCCCGGATCGCGGCCGCGTAATCGGCGTCGCCGGCCGTGGCGGCGTGGCGGGCGTAGGCCCCGAGGAACGGCGCGAACTCCGCGTCGGCAAAACCGGCCGCGGCGAGCGCGGCGCGCAGTTGTTCCGCGAAGGCCGGCTGCTCCCGGACAAAACGCACCGCGGTCGCGTGCATCTCCGCGGTCGGCACGACGGCGCCCAGGCCGAGGCGCGAGGCGCGGCCGCCGCCGGCGGAGTCCAGCCAGGCCTCGAGTTTTGCCAGCGACGCGCGCGCCTCGGCGACGCCGGGGCCGTAGGTGAGATAGACCGTCCGGTCATCCTGTTCGCCGAACAGGGCGGCGATGCGCGCGTGCTCGCGCTTCAGTCCGGGCGAGGGGATGTCCAGCTCGCGGATGTCGTCCTTCCACCGCAGCATCGCCAGGCCCGGGAGGGCGGCGAGCCACACCACGACGAGGAACCGGCGCAGCCCCGGCGCACGCCGTCCGGCAGGGCGGCGCCGCCGCGGAAGCGGCGCGTCTCGAGGAAGGGATTCCGGACCGTGGAGAAATACACGACGGCGGCGACCAGCGCGCTGACGAGGCCGGCGCCGACGAAGACGCCGAGCTGGCGGATGAACGGCAGCTCGGAAAACAGCAGGAGCGAAAACCCGGCCACGGTGGTGAGGCAGCTCGCGAGCAGGGGCTTGGCGAGGCGGCGGACCTTGGCCCAGTAGTCCTCGTCCGGCGAGGCCGGCGCCTGCATGAACAGGTAGAACCCGTAGTCGATCGCCACGCCGGTCAGCAGCGAGCCGATCACCAACACCATGATGTGCAGCCGCTCGAACGCCAGGGTGGCGCCG
>CBDFNB010000030.1:0-56169 GCA_965249855.1 Lacunisphaera sp. | reverse complement strand
CAGCCTTGGCCCGATCACTTTCCTTGGTGGCCTCGTCGGCCTCGGTCTTGGCGCGCTTGCTCTCGGTGTCCGCCTCATCGGCCTCAGCCTTGGCGCGTTGACTTTCCTTGTCGGCCTCGTCGGCCTCCGCTTTCGCCCGCTTGCTCTCGCGAATCCGCCTCGTCGGCCTCGGCCCTGGCCCGGGCATGCTCCTTGGTGGCTTCGTCGGCCTCGAGTTTGGCGCGCTTGCTTTCGGTGTCAGCCTCGTCGGCCTCCGCCTTCGCGCGCTTGCTCTGCGTATCGGCCTCGTCCGCCTCGGCTTTGGCCCGTTTGCTCTCGCGATCAGCCTCGTCGGCCTCGGTCTTGGCGCGGCTGCTTTCACGGGTGGCTTCGTCGGCCTCGGCTTTGGCCCGGGTGGAGGATTGTTCGGCCTCGGTGGCCTCGGCCTGGGCCTTGCCGCTGGCTTGGGTGGCCTCGGCGAGCTCGGCTTGCGCGCGCAGAGCGGCGCTGTGCACCTCCTGGGCGTCGGCGAGGGCGCGGAGATTGGCTTGGTGGGCTTCCTGGGCCTCGGCGATGGCTCGCTCGCTGGCGGCGTTCGCGCTCTGCGCGCTGCTGCCGGCACTGGCGGAGGCATCGGCCGCCTCCTGGACCTCGGCGAGGGCGCGGGCCGAGGCGTCCGCGGCCGTCTGCGCGCTCGCGAGGCTCTGGGCGCTGGCATCGGCGGCGGCGGCGGCCTCTTGTTGCGCGGCCGTGGCGGCGGCGGCGGCCTGGTCGGACTGGAAGTCGGCCTGCTGGGCCGAGGTGACGGCCTGACTGGCGGAGTTTTCCGCAGCGTCCGCAGCGACGTCCGCACGGAGCTTGGCGGCCTCGGCTTCGGCGGCACTTTGTTGGGCGGCGGCGGCGGCGATCTCGGCTTCAGTGGGCATGGGCGTGGTGGGTTGGGGGAAAAGTGACAGCCAGGGTGAAAGTGATTGGCGGGATCAGGCTTTGCCCTGGTTGAAACGGTCGATCCATGCCGCGAGCCACTGGGCCCGGACGCGTTCGGCCTCCTTGAGGTTGGACTGCAAAGTGGTGAGCTGGCCGGCGAACTGGCGCATGCGGGCGATGCGCTGGTCCATCGAGCGCGATTGCTCGGTCGCGCGGCGGCGGGCCTCCTCGGCGTCGCGTGAGCGCTGCTTGTCGATCTTCTCGAAGGTGCCCTCGAGCTGTGATTGCACGGCGCGCTGGGCCTTCTGCAAGGTGCCGTTGAGGATCGTCATCTGCTCGCGGTGGAGATCCTGCAGCACCCGCCGGAGTTCGCTCAGGACACCATCTTGGAGCTTCTCCACCTCTTTCTCAAGGATGAGGGTCTCGCGTTTGCGGAAGCTCACGTAGGTCCAGAGGAAGCCAACGATGAGCATCGGGATCATGAAGGCCGCGAGGTAGGTGCGCAGTCCCTGGCCGCCGCTTTGGTCGCCGGTGAGCACGACGGCGCCGCCGAGGATCGTGCCGACGATCATCATGCCCATGATGACCTGGCGGGCGGCGTTGAAGCGGGCGCCGAGCGTGGCCCGCGGCATCTCGCCGCGGTAGCGGATCTCGGGACGCGCCAGGCTGGAGATGGTTTCCCAAAGCGAACCTTCGTCGGGCAGTTCGAGCGAAATGGCGGGGCGGGCGCCGGTGGCGGCCTCGATGGCGCGCTTCGCGTCGCGGACGGAGCACTCGAGGCCCTCGTTGATCTGCCGGAGGTCGGCGGCGAGACGCGACCGGGCGAGGCCGAGCACGGCGGAGGTGAGGCGGGCGGTGGCGGCCGGGGCGAGCGTGAGCTTGATCGAGACCTCGCCCTCGGTCTGGTCGATGTCGTCGGCGCTGACGGTGGCGCTGGCCTCGCGCAACTGGCGGTTGGTCTCGCCGTCGGCCTGGAGCGCGGCCTTGGCGTCGCGCTCGGCGGCCTTGAGGAGGCTGTCGAGCTCCTCGGTGAACTTGCTGCGGATGCCCTCCGCCGTCTTGCGCATCTCGGGCTGGCCGTCGCGCTCGGTGAGACCCTCGCGGGCGAGGTTGAGGCGGTTGCCGAGCTGGCGCTGGACCTGGGCGGTCTCCTCGGCCATGAGAGCGAGGTTCATGTCGAGTTGGCGGAGCAGGCGCGACTCGACGAGATACTGGCGGAGCTCGCTCGAGGGCGCGGTGAGCAGGCCGAGGCGGGTGCGGAGCAGCTCGGTGCCTAGGCGGACGAGGCCGAGGCTCAGGGTGACCTTCCAGTTTTTCCACCATTCCTCGCCCGGGGTGGCCGGCGGGGTGGCGCCGGCGGCCGGGGGCTGCATGACATTCTGGAGGCCGGTGACATGTTCGAGCACGAGCTGGATCGTGCCGCGCTGCTCGGGCGTGAAGGTGGTCTCCTGGTTGCCGACGAGAAAGACCCAGTCGGCCTGGTCGGCGAGCGTCGAGAGCAGGGCCGGCTTGCGGTGGAGGGCGTCGAGGCTGTGCGGCACGAGGAGGCACAGGCCGTTGAGATGGGCGGGGCCCTTCAGCTTGACGCGCAGCGGCTCGAGGGAGTCGGCGTCGGAGGGCTGGATCGCGTGCGCCTGCTCGAGCGCGGCAAGGAAGGTGCCGGCATCGTCGAACTCGCGGGAGCCCGCGCCGGTGTCGAGGAGGAAGCCGCGCTCCTGCAGAAGCACCTCGCTGAAGCCGAGGCGCGAGGGGACGACCACCTTGCAGACGTTGTAATCCTGGCCGATGACCTCGGAGAGGAGCGCATGGAGCGTCTCGGGCTGCGCGGCGATGACGGCGGCGCGCACGGGGAGCGCCGGATCGGTCGCGAGCCAGGCGAGTTTTTCCTGGAACGGGGCGACGGCGCGGCCGGCCTCCAGTTCGCGGGCGATGGCAAGGGCCGCTTCAGCGGTGCTGTGGCGGTGGCGGCGGATTTCGGTGCAAAAATCCATGGCGTGGCGACCAGTAGTTAACGGCAGTGCAAGAGGTGAAATTGCACCGGTGCGTGGTGGATTTACGAAATGTTGCAAATCACTCGTTGGCAACGCGGAATCTACACGGCCTGAGTAAATTCCATGTTCCGTCTAGGGGAATCCCTGAGGGAGGGCCAAAAGGCCTGAATCCCGGGAATACCAGGGCGCGCTTATCTGACTGACGCCAATACGGTGGGAAGTAGAGCGGAGCGGCCCGCTCCGCCGTGAGCGTGGCATCACGTTCTCGGCGCACCGGGCCGGTGCGCCCTACCCGTCAGGCTAATACGCGAATCTCTATAGAAGCTGGTCCCCCGGCAAGCGGCGGCCGTTGCTACATTCAGACGAGAAGCAACGCCGGCTTCTCGAGGAGGTCCTTTAGCGCGCCGAGATATTGGGCAGCGACGGCGCCGTCGAAGACGCGGTGGTCGGCGCTCAGGGTCACCGTCATCGTCTGGCCGGGGACGATCGCGCCGTTCTTGATGACGGGCTTGGCGACCGTGGTGCCGACCGCGAGGATGGCGGAGTTTGGCGGGTTGATGATGGCGGTGAACTTCGGGATGCCCATCATGCCGAGGTTGGAGACGCAGAAGGTGCCGCCGGTGTAATCGTTCGGGGCGAGCTTCTTGTCCTTGGCCTTCTTGCCGAGCGCCTTGGCCTCGGTGCTGATCTGGAAGACGCTCTTGGCATGGCAGTCACGGACGACCGGCGTGATGAGGCCGTCCTCGAGGGCGACCGCGAAGGCGACATGGGCGGCGCCGTGGTAGCGGATCTGGTTGCCTTCCCAGGAGCTGTTGACGGCCGGCACGCGGCGCAGGGCCTCGGCGCAGGCCTTCAGGACGAAGTCGTTCACGGAGAGCTTCACGCCCTCCTTCTCGAGGCCGGTGTTGAGCTGGGTGCGGATGGCGAGCAGCGGCTCGGCGTCGATCTCGATGTCGAGGTAGATGTAGGGGATGGTCGTCGTGGACTCGACCATGCGCTTGGCGATGACGGCGCGCATCGTGGAGACGGGCACGGTGCGGTCTTGCTGGATCGGTCCCTTGGACGAAACCGAGCCGCCGGTGAAAGCGGAGGGTTGGGCGCTGGCGGCCGCGGGCTTGGACAGCAGGGCCGGGTTCGCGGCGGCGGCCAGGACGTCAGCCTTGACGATGCGGCCGTGCGGGCCGGAGCCGGTGAGGCGCGAGGCGTCGATTTTCTGGTCGGCCGCGATCTTCTTCGCCAAAGGGGAGATCTTGAGGCGGCCTTCGGCCGCCGGTTGAGCGCTGAAAGTTGAGGGTTGAGCGACTGGAGTCGCAGCGACCGGGACAGGAGCCACCGGAGCGGGAGCGGGTGCTGCAGCGACGGGCGCGGGAGCCGGAGCGGCGGACTTGGGGGCGGCCGGAGCGGGAGCGGAACCGGCGCCGATGTCGGGGGCGGCCTCGCCGGCCTTGCCGATGGCGCAGAGCGGGGCGCCGATGGCGACCTGGGAACCGGCCGGTGCGTAGATCTTGATCAGCGTGCCGGTGAAGAAGGACTCGAGCTCCATCGTCGCCTTGTCGGTCTCGACCTCGGCGAGCATGTCGCCGACCTTGACGGCGTCGCCTTCCTTGCGAAGCCACTTGACCAGCGTGCCCACCGTCATGGTGTCGCTGAGCTTGGGCATATCAATGATGTCGGGCATTGTCGGAAAAGTTGAGAGTTGAGGACTGAGAGTTGAGAGTTACTTCAGGGTCTCGAGCGCGGCCTGGTAGATGCGGTCGATGTTGGGGAGCTGGAGCTTCTCAAGCGGCATCGAGTAGATGGCGGGAGCGTCGATCGAGTTGAGGCGCTTGACCGGAGCGTCGAGGTAATCGAAGGCCTTGTCCGAGATGATGGCGGCGACCATGGCGCCGACCGAGCAGAAGGGCTTGGACTCCTCGACGTAGAGGGCGCGGCTGGTCTTCTTGACGGAGTTGAGGATCGTCTCCTCGTCGAGGGGGCGGATGGAGCGCAAGTCGACGACCTCGGCCGAGATGTTGTGCTTCTCCTTGAGGAGGTCGGCGGCCTTGAGGGCCATCTGGATGGCGCGGCCGTGGCCGATGATCGAGAGGTCCTTGCCCTCGCGCAGGATGTTGGCCTTGCCAAGCGGCACGAGGTATTCGCCATCCGGCACCTCCATGGACTCGCCGTAGAGGATGGTGTTTTCCATGAACATCACGGGGTCGTTGTCGCGGATGGCGGACTTCATGAGGCCCTTGGCGTCGTAGGCGTTGGACGGGACGACGACCTTGATGCCCGGGTGGTAGGCCGCGATGGACTCGGGCGTGTGGGAGTGGGTGGCGCCGACGTTGGTGCCGCCGTTGGCGGGGCCGCGCAGCACGATCGGGCAGTTGATGAGGCCGCCGGACATGTAGCGGATGTTGGCCGCGTTGTTGAAGATCTGGTCGAAGGCGACCGAGTAGAAGCTGAAGAACATCAGCTCCATGACGGGGCGCAGGCCGAGCATGGCGGCGCCGACGCCCATGCCGATGAAGCCGGCCTCGGAGATCGGGGTGTCGACGATGCGCTTGGGGCCGTATTTGGCCAGCATGCCTTCGGAGATCTTGTAGGCGCCGTTGAACTGGGCGACTTCCTCGCCCATGAGGACGACGTTCGGGTCGCGTTCGATTTCCTCGGACATGGCGGCCCGGAGGGCTTCGCGGTAGGTGATGACGGGCATTTTCTTAAAGGTTGAAAGTTGAAAGGTGAAAGTTGAAAGGCCCGATCAATTGAAGAACAGCGTGCCCTGGGACTTGCGGTCGGCGGGATTGTCAGCCTCCCAATAGACGTCCTTCTGGATGTCCTCGACGGTCGGGAAGGGGCTCGCCTCGGCGAACTGGGCGGAGGTCTCGGCCTCGGCACGGGCGGCCTCGTCGATCTTGGCGACGAGCTCGTCGGTGAGGGTCTTCTCGGCGAGGAGCTGGTTCTGGAACACCATGAGCGGGTCCTTGGTGGCCTTGTATTCCTCGATCTCCTTCTTGTCGCGGTAGGTGGTGTCCGGGTCGGCGACGGAGTGGCCGCGGTAGCGGTAGGTGCGGATCTCGAGGACGGAGGGCAGGGACTTCTCGTGGGCGAGCTTGATGGCGGCGGCGACCTTGTCGCGGACCTCGAGAACGTCGTGGCCGTTCTCGATGATGTCCCAGTTCATGCCGTAGCCCTCGGCGCGCTGGGCGAGGCTCGGGCCGGCGGAGGAGCGCTCCTGGCTTGTGCCCATGGAATAACCGTTGTTCTCGATGACGAAGATGACCGGCAGCGACCAGAGGGCCGCGAGGTTGTAGGACTCGTGCACGGCGCCCTGGTTGACGGCACCGTCGCCCATGAAGGCGAGGGCGCAGCCCTTGAGGCTCTTGTATTTGAGGGCGTAGGCGAGGCCGGTGCCGAGCGGGATCTGGCCGCCGACGATGCCGTGGCCGCCCCAGAAATTGCGCGAGGGATCGAAGTAGTGCATCGAGCCACCCTTGCCCTTGGAGCAGCCGGTGTATTTGCCGTAGTTCTCGGCCATCATCTCGTTCATGCCCATGCCGACGGCGAGCGCGTGGCCGTGGTCGCGGTAGGCGGTGATGACGTGGTCGTTCTTGCCCATGACGGACACGACGCCGACCGCGATCGACTCCTGGCCGATGTAGAGATGGAGGAAGCCGCCGATCTTGCCCTGCTGGTAGCTGCGCAGGCAGCGCTCCTCGAAGCGGCGGATGCGCACCATGTCGCGGTAGAGCGCGATCAGCTCGTCCTGGCCGAGCTTGGCGTTGATGGGGGCCTGCCGGGCATTATAGCCAGCGACTTCGGCCTTTTTTGAGGGAGCGGGTTTCTTGGTCACAGGGAAATAGTTTGAGTTTGAAGCAATATTCAGGACGCAGGAGTCTGTCTTTCAGCCAAAGCGGAGGGATGACAAGCGAAAGTTGGCAGAGAAACCTGAAACCTGAGACCTGAAACCTGAAAATCCAAACTCCTGAAAGCGATCGGGCCGCGCCTAAATGCTTGCGGCGTCCCTGAGTTGAAGGTGCCGAAACTCGAAAACCCTCAGGTTTCAGGTTTCAAGTTTCAGGTTTCGCCTTTCGTGATCTGCTCGACCGTGATCTTGATGGGCGAGCGGGCGCAGTCGGCCTTCAGGGCGACGAAACCGTCGCGGTATTGGTCGAAAATGGGCCAGAGCGCGGCCTTGTCGGTCTCGGGGATGGGGAGCTCCTTGATTTTTTCGCGCGAGAAGAACGCGAACTTTCCCTCGGTGATGTCGGGCGGCAGGGCGGCGATCGGTTGCCTGCAGCGGAAGAGGAACATCAGCCAGTGCGTGTCGCCCTGGTAGGCCTTCTCCGCGATCATGGCGAAGAGGTGGAGCTGGTCCGGCGTGACGACGAGGCCGGTTTCCTCGGCGGTCTCGCGCACGGCGCACTCGAAGGGCGACTCGCCGGTCGTCATTTCCAATTTGCCGCCGATGGGCGTCCAGACGCCGAGGTTGGGCTGCTTGGCGCGGAGCATCAGCAGCTGTTCGCCGGCGGCGTTCTCGATGAAGACCAGCACGCTGATCTTGTAGGGCAGGACGGAGGCCATGTGGCAAAAGAGCGTGACCTTTGCGGCAGGTCGGGCAAACAAATCCTCGCGGATGCGCGGCACAGTGCATGCGCCGCCCCGTCTTCACGCCATGCCCCATATCGCCCACATCGCGAACCTCTGGTCCCTCGTCCGCCATCCCTCCGCCGCTACCGAGTGGTCAATCGAGCGCAAGATCAAGGCCGTGGCCGCGGCCGGCTTCGACGGCCTGACGACGGCCCTCACGCCCGAGCACCGCCGCCTCGCCGAGAAACACGGCCTGCGTCACCTGCTCGGTTTCATCTCCTCGCAGAATCCGGCCGACTTTCCGCGCCTCATCCGCGAGCAGAAGGAAGGCGGGGCGGTGCACATCAACGTGCAGCTCGATGATCACGACACGCCACCCGCACTCGCGACGAAACACTGGATCCAGCTGGAGCGCGCCGCCGAGAAGATCGGTGGGGTCATTGTCTCGCTCGAGATCCACCGCGACACCTGCACCGAGACGCCCGAGAAGACCTACGAGATCGCCGACCGCTACCACGCGGCGACGGGCCGCCTTTGCAAGATGAACTTCGACTTCTCGCACCTCGCGAGCGTCAAGCACCTCAACCCCGACAACTACATCGCGCGCCTGCTCGACCACCCGGAACTCGTGCAGCACAGCGAGCAGGTGCACTTCCGGCCGTTCAACGGCCACCATTGCCAGGTGCCGGTCACCTACAAGGGCGCGCTCTCACCCGAGGTGAAGAGCTATCTCGTGTTCGTCGAGGCATTGATGCGCCTCTGGAAGAAAGGCCGCGGCAACAAGAACAAGACGATGTTCGCGTGTCCCGAACTCGGGCCCTACGCGCCCGGCGGCTCGGGCTACAACATCTCCGGCCTGCCGCCGGCGTGGCCGGATGCGGTCATCCTGCGCCACGAACTCGGCCGCGCCTGGGCGCGGGCGTGATCACATCGGTTTCGGCGAACGCGGCGGACAGGTCGCGGCATTCGTGAGCGGGCAGGCTTTCCGGATGCGCCCGAGCAGGTCCTGGTAGAAATCAAAGCACGGGTCGCCCGGCGTGCGCGGCAGCTTGCGGTCGAGTTCCTGGGCGAGCGCGATGGCGCGGGCCTGCGACTCCTCGCGGATCTTCACGCCGCGCTCGCGGTAGTTGGTGTTGTCCACGCCGGCGAACTCGGCGAGCAGCGGCAGCCACTGGTGGGCGTATTGGACGTGCGCGGTCTCGTCGATGATGTCGAAGAGCATCATCTCGGCCGACTGCAGGTCCTGGCCCTCCTTGAAGTCCACGTAGCCCTCGTTCTTCACGACGAAGTGGCCGGTCTCCGCGACGAGGCCGATCATGAACACGTTCTCGTAGATCTGGGCCTTGGTGAGCGGTTCGGCCTTGAGCGGGGCGAGAAGTTCCTGCTGGCGGGCGTAGGCCTCGTCGAGGGAGATCCCGCGCTTGGCGGCCTGCTCCTTGAGCTCGGCGTCGCGCACCAGCTGGTCGTAGCCCGAGAAGCCGACGTCCTCGAGGCTGATGCCGAAGTCGCGCAGGCGCGAGTAACCGGAGTCGCCATGGCGGGATTCGTCCCACAGGTGGCGGGAGATGATATGTTGCCAGGCCCACGGCATGTAGTGGCCGTAATAAAGCCAGAGCAGCTGGTCGTCGGGCAGGTTCTTCTCGAGCATGTAACCGAAGGCCCAGAACAGGCGGCGCGCCTCGAGGTTGGTGGCGAAGTCGGCGCGCACGTAATCCATGAACGGCTGGCGCGGGCGGATGGGCACGTTGCGGGCGCTGAACTTGCTCAGGCGGAAATCCGTGGCGACGCCGGCCGGCTGCGCCTCGGCGCCGGGGGCGACGGGCAGCGGAACGCGGAATTGCCCGCAGTCCTCCAGCAAGTCCGTGACGCGGGCGCGGTAGGTGGCGTCGGTCGTGTGCGGCACACGGCGGCGGTAGTCGCGATACCACAGCCACTGCTGGCTCTTGATCTGGTTGATCTCGTGGAGCAGCGCGATCGTCGGGGCGTCGTGGATCGGGTGAACGAGGCCGATGTATTCACCGTAGGCGCCGACCAGGGTCTTCAGCAGCAGCTCATAGATACCGTCGAGCGCGTCCTGCAGGGAAGGGGCGAGCAGCACGGCGTTCGCGAGGTGCTCGAGGCGGGCGGAGACGGGGGCATCGGCCTTGCCGCCGGGGAACTGCTCGACGCGCTCGCGCAGGCGGCGGACGCACTCGGCCTGGTCCCAGATGTGGCGGTGGAGGGCGCTCTTGTTTTCCCACTCCGGCATATCGCGCCCCCACGCGGCCAGCAGGCGGTGGATGCAGCGCTCCACGTATTGCCAGTCGTTCATCAGGTCCACGTTGCGCGGGCGCTGCTTGGTGGACGGCTCGACGAGCACGGCCGGCCAGGTGGAGGGGGAGAGGGGTTCCGCTGCGCTCGGGCTCATGGCGACGACGACACGAAACATCCGCGTAGGACTCAAGCTTGGCGCGCTGAATATTCATACTCTCGGCGGTTGCAGCCGCGCGGAAAATTGCCCCGAATTCCGCACATGAGCTCACCCCGGCCGCTGTCTGCTGCACAAACTGCTTTCTTCAAGGACGAGGGCTACCTGATCGTCCCCGATGTGTTCGACCCCGCCGACCTCGAGCCCGTGCGGCAGGCGCTGCACCGCGAGATCGCGAAGAAGGCCGCCGCGCTGAAGGCCGAGGGCAAGCTGACGAACCTCCACGAGGAGCTGGCCTTCGACCAGCGCCTGGCGGCGATCCAGCAGGACTCGAAGGAGAACGGCGAGGCGATCATCCGCCACCTCGAGGGCCTGCGCGGCGGCGGTTTCCATGCGCGCGAGCTGTTTGATGTCATTGCCCATCCGAAGCTGCTCGCCGCGGTCGGCTCGCTGCTCGCGACCGACGAGATCGTGGCCTCGTCCGTCTACCGCATCCGGCCCAAGCTGCCGAATTCCGGCCGCGGCATCGTGCCGTGGCACCAGGACAGCGGATATTTCGCGGAGCACTGCGACACCCAGCTCATCATCACGTGCTGGGTGCCGCTCGTGAACGCCACGGTGGAAAACGGCTGCATGCAGATCCTGCCGCGGGTGCACCGCGGCAAGGTCGCGAAGCACCACACCGGCGGCAACGCCGGCTTCCTCGTCATCAAGGACGAGGACCTGCCCGACGACCCGCACAAGGCGATCACCGCGGCCTGCCCGCGCGGCGGCGTGGTCTTCATGACCAACCGCACGCCGCACTGCTCGACGCCGAACACCTCCGACCACATCCGCTGGAGCATCGATCTGCGCTTCCAGTCGGCCGAGACGCCGAGCAACGTCGGCCTCGAGCCGGCCGTGCTGAACCAGGCCGGCCGGGCGGACGCGGAATTCTACGACAAGGTGAGCGTCGCGTGTTACCCGCCGGAGGCCGACTTCCTGGTCGCCAGCAAGCGGACGCCCGAACTCGTGACCGACTACGCGGAGTATGCGCGGCGGCGCGAGATCTACGACCGCACGCAGACGGATTTCTCCGCCTATCGCCGCTGGCGGCAGGACACATCGGCGACGGTGTAGGCAAGCGGACGCACCGCCTGAAATGAGGGCGTCCGCCGCGCTGGCAAATAGAGCGTGACCTTTCGCCGACCCCGGGCGACAAATCCGGGCGCTGTGGCTTCAAACCGGACATTGATTCTAGACCTAGGAGCCGGTCGCACGGCGTTGGGAGCATTCAGCCGCCAGAGGCGGCGGTTGGTTTTCGATCATTACGCCGCGGAGATCCTGCCGGTGCATGCCGGCAGCGAGGATCACTGGCTCGAGCATACCAAGGCCGCGCTCACCGTGCTGCGCGGTAAGGTGAAGCAGGCCGGCCCCGTCGTGCTGGTGCTGCCGGCCCATCTCGCGCTGACCAAGCTCATCAGGACCCCGCGCGTCGAGCCGGCCAAGCGCGAGAAGGTCATCCGTTTCGAGGCGGAGCAGGGCATCCCCTACGCGCTGGCCGACGTGGTGTGGTATCACACGGTCGCCGCCGAGCACGACCTTGACCTCGAGGTGCTGCTCGCCGCGGCCAAGCGCGAGGCGGTCGAGCCGCTGTGCGCGGCCGTGCAGGCGGCCGGCTTCGAGCCCGCCCTGATCCTGCCATCGCCGCTGGCGACGCTCGCCGCCTTCCGGCTGGTGCACGACCAGGCGAAGGAACCGGCGCTCATCCTCAACCTCGGCGCCCGCTCGACCACGCTGCTGCACGTGGAGGGGACGCGGTTCGCCGCCCGCACGCTGGCGCTGGGCGGGCAGGGCATCACGCAGCAGCTGGCGGAGAACCAGGATTGCGATCCCGAGGAGGCCGAGGCGATCAAGCTCTCCGAGCGCAGCGGCAGTCTCACGGCCGACGCGATGGAAACCCTCGCGATCCGGCTGGCGCAGGAGATCACGCGCTCGGTGCTGCATTTCCGGCGCCAGAGTGGCATGGCGCATCCCGTGCGGGTCCATCTCACCGGCGGCGCGGCCCGCCTGGCCGGGCTGGAGGAGGCCCTCGCGACCAAGCTGAAGGTGCCGGTCGTCCGCCTCGATGTGCTCGGGGCCGTCGAGATCGGCCGCGCGGCGGCGCGCCACGACGTGGCCGAGGACACCTCCATGCTCGCCGACCTGGCCGGGGCGGCCGCCACCCAGCTGCGACCGGGACAGCCGGTGCTCGATCTCTTGCCGCCCCGGCTGCGGCGCCACGAAAACCTGCGCCGGCGCCAGCCGTGGCTGGTGGCCGCGGCGGTGCTGGCGGTGGCAGCACTCCTGCCGCCGCTCCTGCATTTCCGGGCCGTGGCGGCCGAGGCGCGGGCCAAGACCGCCGCCATCGAACGCGAGCTGGCACCGCTGCGCGAGCGCGACGCCCGCAACCGCGCCAACCTGCAGCAACTCGGGGAACTCAAGCAGCAGGTCGCCCAGTTGCAGGCGATCCATGACCGGCGGACCGGCTGGCTGAACCTGATGGCGGACCTGCAGGGCCGCTTGGTGCGCGTCGAGGACGTGTGGCTGGAGCGGATGTCCGTGGCGTCGGCCCCCGGCGTGCCGCTCAAGCTCGCGGTGTCGGGCCGCATGCTCGACAAGACCAACCCGCTCTCGAAGGTCAGCCCCGAGACGTTCAACCGCGTGAAGGCGCTGCTCGGGAGCATCGTGGACTCGCCCTTCGTCGCGGGCGTGGAGGCCGAGCGCTTCGACAATACGCAGCCCGGCATCCTGAAATTCGAATTCGTGCTCGTGGCCGACCCGGCCCGGCCGCTCTGAGCCATGAGCTGGCTGAAGCGCAATCCTGTCCTCGGAGCCGTGCTCGTCCTCGGCGTTCTGGCGCTGGCGGCTGAAGCCTGGCTCCTGCAGCAGGCGAGGCAGCAGGCGGCGCGGGCCCTCGCGAGCCTGGAGCAGAAAAAACAGGAGCGCGACTGGCTGGCGCGGCAATCGCCCGCGCCCAGCGAGGCCAACGAACAGGCGATCACACGGGAACTTGAACTGGCCCGTTCCGTTTCGGCCGGCCTGCGGTCGGCCCTGCAGCCTCGCGAGGGCCAGTCGCCTCCGCCGGCGGTGCCCGCGAAGCCGATCGACGCCTTCTTCGATATTGCCGCCTTCATCGAGAAGACCCGCGCCCTGGCGGCGCGGGCCCAGGTGATGATCAAACCCGATGAGCGCTTCGGTTTCGCCACGCACTCGAACGAGGGACCGGTCGAGGAACTGGTCCCGGCGGTGTTTCGCCAAAGGCTGGTCGCGCAGCAGCTGGTCGAGGCGTTGCTGGAGGCCCGCCCGCGGGTGCTGTTGGCGGTGCAGAGGGAACGTCCCCTGACGGCCGCCCGGCGCGAGCAGCGCAACCAGCCGGCCCAGTCCGGAGCCACGGCGGCCAATCCGCCCGCCGGTGCGGCAGGCGGCGGGTCGCCGGCTGATTTCTTCGACTTCGACGGCGCGGACTCGCTGCGGGTGCCGGGCCGCGTGGAAAGCGAGGCGTTCCGTCTTGAATTCACCGGGCAGACCGCGGTGTTGCGGGCCTTCCTCAACAGCCTGGCGGCCCTGCCGCGGCCGGTCATCGTGCGCCGGGTGGAGGTGGAGCCGCTGACGGCGGAATCCGGCGCCTCCGCCGCGCGCGGGGCCGGCGCGCCGGTGCCGCTGGTCGCGCAGAATCTTTCAAAGTTTGCGGTCGTCGTGGAATGTGTTGAGCTTTTGCCCGCACCGGAGCGGTCCGCGCCATGAGCCAACTCCTCAAGACCAATTACGACAAGCTGCTGGTCGCGTTCGCGGCGGCTTTGCTCGCCGCCAGTGCCGGGTGGATGTGGTCGCGGCAGCCCGACGTGCTCCGGTTGCACCAGCAACCCGCCGCGGCGGAACTCACGGGAGCGGTGCATCCTTTGACCGCGTGGACCTCACCCTTGGCGCCGCCGGCGGCCTGGCCCAAGCCCGCGCCTCAGTCGCACGGCAGCGGCTGGCTCTACGAGGTCTTCACGCCGCCAGTCATCTATTACCACCCGCAGGCCCGGTCCTTCGCGGTGACCCCGCCCATGCATCAGGCGGAGGGCGGCACGCCGTTCGGGCTCGAGTTGCTCGACGTGAAGCCCGAGCCCTACCGGTTGCAGCTGGTCGGCTATTTTGGCGGGCCGGACGATTACCTGGCGGCCTTTGTCAGCGGCGAACAGCCCGAGACGCTGCTCGCGCGCAGCGGACGGCGCTTTGCGCAGCTCGGGCTGACGCTGCGGAGCTTTGACGTGAAGAAGGTCGTGGTGGCGCACACCGACGCGTGGCCGATCTATGACGTGGCGGCGTTCGCCGTGCTGTTCGACGAGAAGACCGGCGCCGAGGTCGTGCTCGACAGCCGCGTTCGCAAACTGACCGACACGCCGCTGGCGGTGCTCCGCCTGTCCGCGGCCGGCGGCCCGCCGCGCAACCTGCACGAGGGCGACACCTTTGCGGACGACACCTCGACTTACCGCATCGAGCGCATCCAGCTTGATCCCCCCGAGGTGGTCGTGGCCAAGCAGACCCCGGGGCTGCCGCTGCCCGAGACCCGGATCCTCCGGCCGGCGGCCAAGGCCGGCGGGCTCGCCGGCAAGGTCCCCAAGGGCAAAAAATTTCCCGACGCGCCCAAGACCGGCCTCGCCACGAACGGCCACTGATTGTCCCACGCATGAACCGTCCCGTCCGTATTTCCGCCGCCCTGTTTGTCCTGACCGGCTTGCTGCTGGCGCAGGTCTTCGCCGCACCCGCCGCCACGCCGGAGACCGCCGCGACGAAGATCCGCCTGCTCTCCGAGGCCCTGCATGCCCGCGACACGGGGGACACGGCGGCCGCCCGCAAGCATCTTGAGGAACTGCTCGCCCTCAGCCCGGGCGACGAGACCGTCAAGCGCCTGCTCGCGAGCCTCGAGCGCATGCCCGAGAAAAAAGTCAGTGCCACGGGCGGTGAGCCGGCCCCGGCCGCGTCGGATGCCGGGGCCTTGGCCGAGGCCGACCAGCTGGCCCGCGCCGAGGAGCAGCGCCTGGGCCGCCTGCTGGAAGCGGCCGGAGCCGCGGTGAAGGAAGCCCGGGCCCTGGCCCGGCAGAACCAATACGCCGCCGCGCTCGACGTGATTGACCGGGCGCGGACCGCCTTGCCCGAGAACAACCTGACGAGGGGTGCCGTGACCGAACTCGGCATCGCCAAGGCGGAGATCGCGGCGGAGCGGGAGAATCACCTGGTGCCGCCGGCGGCCCCGGTCCCGGAGACAGAGCCGGCCGTGCCGGCCCCGTCTCCGGCGGTGGCCGACGACACGGCCACCCTGGTGGCCCGCGGCCGCAGCCAGTATCTGGCCGGCGAATCCGCCGCGGCGACTGAGACCTTCCGGCAGGCCGGGGCGCAGGACCCCGGCAACACCGACGCTCAATATTTCCTGAAGCGCATCGCCGACGAGACCGCGGCCGGCTCCGCGCGCGCGCGCACCAGCCGCCAGATGATGAGCGAGGTCGACCAGGCCTGGCAGCGGCCCGGTGTGATCGAACCGAAGCCCGCCAGCGAGGCCGCAGCGACCGGACCCTCGCCGCTGTTGGAAAAACTCAACTCGATCGTGCTGCCGAATGTGAACTTCAGCGGCATGGAGCTGAGCCGGGTGGTCAACACCCTCAGCGTGATCTCCGAGGAATTCGACCGCACTGGCGCCAGCCCCAAGGGCGTGAACATCGTTCTGCTCGACCAGGGCAACACCAATCCGGTCGTCAGCATCACGCTGCGCAACCTGCCGCTCAAGCGCGTGCTCGATTTCATCACCGACTCGGTCGGCTACCAGTATGAGGTGCAGGCCGACGCCGTCGTTGTGCGCCCCGGTGGCGAGCAGTCGACCCTGGATACGGCGTTCTTCCCCGTGTCGCGCTCGACCGTGCTGCGCATGACCGGCAAGGGCTCGGCACCGGCCGGCGGGACCGACCCGCTGACCGGCGCGCCCGTGGCCGGGCCGGCGGCGAACGTGGAGAGCGAGGGGCAGGCGATCCGGAACTTCCTGCAGCTGGCCGGCGTCAGCTTCGAGGGCGTGACCGGCAGCACGCTGGCGTTCGACGGCTCGCAGCTCATCGCGACGCAGACCCCGCGCAACCTCGAGCGCATCCGGAACATCCTGAACCGCTACAACGACGTGCGGCAGGTCGAGATCGAGGCGAAGTTCATGGAGGTCCAGCAGGGCGCGCTGGAGGAACTCGGCGTCCAGTGGAACCTTGCGACCAAGGCCACGCAGCGCAACGCGGCGCAGGCGGCCTACACCACGGGCGACGGCATCAACCGCACGCTGGCCGACGCCTTCCGCAACGCGACAAGCTCGCAGCAGATCTCCATCTCCGGCACCGGCCAGCCCGACGCCGGGCTCAACATCCCGACACCGGCCCCGACCATCCCCGGCGGGGTGCTGCTCGGCGCGGCCGCCGGGCCGCTGGCCAACATCACGGGCATCGTCGGCGAGTTTGACGTCCAGGCGGTCATCCGCGCGCTTTCGCAGAAGAGCGGCACGGAGCTCCTCAGCGCCCCCAAACTCACGGTGCTCTCGGGCAACCCGGCGACGATCACCGTCGCGCAGGAGCTGCGCTACCCGCAGAGCTACGGTCAGATCCAGTCGCAGGTCGGCACCGGCAGCGTGTCGGGCGGCGGATCGGCCGGCGTGTCGATCACCTCGGGCACGCCGCAGGAGTTCACAACGCGCAACGTCGGCGTGGAACTCCGGGTGACGCCAACCGTCGAGGAGGACGATCACAGCGTGAGCCTCGACCTGAACCCGAAGGTCACCGAGTTCGAGGGTTTCGTCGAATACGGCGGCCCGAGCGTCGCCATCTCCGGCGGGACGACGGTCACGGTGCCGCCCGGCTTCTACCAGCCGATCTTCGCGGTGCGCGAGGTGACGACCAAGGTGACGATCTGGGACGGCGCCACGCTCGTGATGGGCGGCCTGACCCGCGAGGACGTGAAGAAGGTGAATGACAAGGTCCCCGTCCTCGGCAGCCTGCCGGTCGTGGGCCGGCTGTTCCGCAGCGAGGGCGAGAGCTCGACGAAGCGCAACCTGCTGATCTTCGTCACGGCGAACCTTGTCAGCCCCGGCGGTTCGCTGAAGAAACAGACCGTGTCCGGCGTGGTGCCCGGCACGCTGTTTCAGAACCCGACCATCGTGACGCCCGCCGGCCCGGCGCCGCGGAAGAAGTAGGCGCGGCAGAAAATAGGTTTACGCGCCGCGGGTTTGCGGTTTGCGTCGCGCGATGGCGAAATGGCTTTTGGTGGACGGCTACAACATGGCGTTCCGGGCGTTCTACGGGATGCCCGAGCTGACGCGGGCCGACGGGTTTCCGACCGGGGCGCTGCACGGCTGGGTAAAGACCATGTGGCGGCTGCAGGACCAGGAGAAGCCGCACGCCATGGTGGTTTTCTTCGACCTCGGCGGCTCGCAGGACCGGCTCGCGCTGCATCCGGAATACAAGGCGCAGCGCAAGGAGACGCCCGAGCCGCTGGAGAAACAGATCCCCGTCATCAAGGACCTGACCCGGGCGATGGGCCTGGTCGGCGTGGAACTCGACGGGGTCGAGTCCGACGACCTGCTGGCGGCGCAGGCCCGCCTGCTGGCGAAGGACGGGCACGAGGTGCTCATCGTGAGCGCCGACAAGGACTTTGCCCAGTGCGTGGACGAACGCATCAGGATCCTGCTGCCGCCGCCGACCGCCAACCCGAAGCTCGGCTGGCGCGTGCTCGACCCGGCGGGGGTGGTGGAGAAGTTCGGCGTGCCGCCGGCCCAGATCGCCGAGTATCTCGCGCTGATCGGCGACACCTCGGACAACATTCCCGGCATCAGCGGTGTCGGACCGAAGACGGCGGTGAAGTGGTTCCAGGAATTCCAGACCCTCGAGGGCATCATCGCGCACGCCGCCGAGCTGAAGCCCGAGCGTTTCCGGGAGACGGTGGCGAAGGAGGCCGACAAGCTGCGAATGAACCTGAAACTCACGACGCTGCCGTCCGAATCGCCGCTGCCTTCCGTGCAGCCCGGCGAGCCGCAGGCGGGCGCCCTTTTTGCCCTGCTGGAAAAACTCGAGATGAAATCGAGCCTGACGGAGGCCAAGGAGCGTTACTCCGGACAGAAGGAATTGTTCTAAGGCGTAGGGCCAAACGGCTCTTGCCAATCAGGAACGAAATCGGAAACTAGCGTTCTGATGAAGTCCATGGACAAAAAGAGCATGATGAAGGAGATCATCGCCAAGGTCGGGCGCGAGAAGGCCATCGACATGGTGATGCAGTCCTACAACACGGAGCTCCTGACGACGCTGCTCAACCGCCTCGAGGAGGGGGAAAAGCCAGATGATCGGCGGCTACAAGCGGCGCGACCACCTGGAAGCCGCGATGCAACGCGTGCTCGAGGTCTGCGACCTCGCGTAAGCGGCGGGTGCTCCCGGGGAGCGCCTTACTTGGCCGGCGGCTCGAAGATGTAGCCGATGCCGTGGACGGTCTTAAAGCAGTCGAGGGACAGGCCGTTCTTCTCGAAGGCGGCGCGCACCTTGACGATGTATTGGTCGAGTGAGCGGCTGCGGATGTCGGCGTGGATGCCCCAGACGGAGTGGATCAGTTCCTTGCGGGTGATGACGACACCGACATGGCTGTGCAGGTAGGCGAGGATGCCCAGCTCCTTGCGGCCGGTCTTGTGGATGACGCCGTTGGGGAACTCGATCTCGAGGCGGTCGGGGTGGATCTTGGTGCCGAGAAAATCGAATGGGCCGTCGGTGGTGCGGACGTTCTTGGTGACGTTGAAGTCGGTCTTACCCTCGGCTCGCCGGAGGACGGCGTTGATGCGCGCGATCAGCTCGGTGTAGCTGAAGGGCTTCGTGATGTAGTCGTCGCCGCCGAGGTTGAGGCCCTTGACCTTGTCCTCGTCCAGCGAGTTGGCGGTGAGGAAGATGGTCGGCGTGTTGATGTCATTTTCCTTGAGCTGCTTGAGCAGGTCGAAGCCGGAGCCATCCGGCATGTTGACATCGAGGAGGGCCAGGTTGGCGAAATTGTGCTGGAGGAACCGGAACGCCGGGGCGATGCGGTTGTAAGCCTGGTAGTTCATGCCGGCCTCCTCGAGGTGCTGGCAGATCAGGTGAGACAGCTCATCCTCGTCTTCGACGACTACAATCAGGGGGCGGGGTTCGGCGCACATGGTAGGGTGACAGAGGGTGTGTCGGGGATGCTTTTACAATTAACCGGCGGCTTGTCAAAGCCTTGTTGCAGGCAGTTGCAGCCTAGAGAGTTCTTGTCATTCCGGCCCGGAGGCGTTCGCTCGTGTCTGATGAAAGTTACTTTAGGGCTGCTCCAACACGCCTGCGCCGCGTCGCCGGCGGAAAATCTCAAGAAAACCCTCACGCTGGCCGAGCAGGCGGCCAAGAAGGGCGCCAAGATCATTTGCACGCAGGAACTCTTCCGCTCGCAGTATTTCTGCCAGAGCGAGAACCACGACTATTTCCAGCTGGCGGAGAGCATCCCCGGCCCGAGCACGGAGGCCTTCCAGAAGCTGGCCAAGAAATACAAGGTCGTGATCATCGCCTCGCTCTTCGAGAAGCGCGCCGGCGGCCTCTACCACAACACTGCGGTCATCATCGACGCCGACGGCAAGCTGCTCGGCATCTACCGGAAGATGCACATCCCGGACGATCCGCTCTTCTACGAGAAGTTCTATTTCACCCCGGGCGACACCGGCTTCAAGGCCTGGCAGACGAAGTATGGCAAGATCGGCGTCCTCATCTGCTGGGACCAGTGGTATCCAGAGGGCGCCCGCCTCACGGCGCTGCAGGGCGCGGAAATCCTGTTCTACCCGACGGCCATCGGCTGGCACCCGGGCGAGAAGAAGGAATATGGCGCCAACCAGCACGGTGCGTGGGAAACGATCCAGCGCTCCCATGCCGTGGCCAACGGCTGCTACGTGGCGGCCGTCAACCGCATCGGCCTCGAGCAGCCCATCGGCGGCGACGGCCTTGAGTTCTGGGGCCAGAGTTTTGTGGCCGGCACGAGCGGGCAGATCATCGCCAAGGCCAGCGTGAACAAGGAGGAGATCCTCCTGGTCCCGATCGACCTCGGCAAGGTGGACGTCACCCGCACGCACTGGCCGTTCCTGCGCGACCGGCGCATCGACGCCTACGGCGACATCACGAAGCGTTACATCGACTGAGCCATGGCGAAGTCAAAGACGCCCGCCGCACTCGGTTTCCGCATGCCGGCCGAGTGGGAGCCCCAGGCCGCCCTCTGGCTGTCGTGGCCGCACAACCTCGCGACCTGGCCCGGCCAGTTCCGGCCGATCCCCGGCGTGTTCGCCGGGATTGTGGCCCCAGATCAGCCGGTTTGAGCCGGTGCGGATCAACTGTGCCGCGGCACTCCAGCCGCGGGCCAAGCGCCTGTGCGAGCAGGCCGGCGCCGACCTGACGCGGGTCACCTTCTACAACCACCCGACCAACGACGCCTGGTGCCGCGACCACGGCCCGATCTTCGTGAAGAACGACCGCAGCGGCGAGGTCGCCGTGACCGACTGGGTGCATAACGCCTGGGGCGGCAAATACCCGCCCTACGACCTCGACAACAAGATCCCCCCGAGCATCGCGACGAAGCTCGGGATGCGCCGCTTCGAGAACGACATGGTGCTCGAGGGCGGCTCGATCGACGTGAACGGGCAGGGCCTGTTGCTCACGAGCGAGCAGTGCCTGCTCAACAAGAACCGCAACCCGCACCTCTTCCGCGAGGAGATCGAGCGCAACCTGCAGGACTACCTCGGCGTGACCAAGGTGCTGTGGGTGGGCGAGGGGATCGTCGGCGACGACACGGACGGCCACATCGACGACATCACGCGCTTCTACAAGCCCGACGGCTTCGTGACCGTGGTGGAGCCGAACCGGCGCGACCCGAATCACAAGCTGCTCGAGGAAAATCTCGATCGCTTGAAGGGCTTCCGCACACCGGCCGGCAAGAAGTTCGACATTGTGAAGCTGCCGATGCCGAAGCCGTTCGGTTTCCGCGGCCAGCAGGTGCCGGCGAGCTACGCGAATTTCCTCATCATCAACGGCGCCGTGCTCGTGCCGCAGTTCCGGCAGAAGAAGCGCGACGCCGAGGTGTGCGAGATCCTCGGCGGCTGTTTCCCGGGCCGGGAGATCATTCCGGTCGACTGCTACCACCTGATCTGGGGCCTGGGCACGCTCCACTGCATCTCGCAGCAGCAGCCGCTCTAAATCCCATGCGCGCCTATCTGCTCATCTGCTTTTGTGCCATGATCCTGACCGGTTGCGAGTCGGTGACCGACCGCTTCAGCCCGGTGGCGCCCAAGGTGCAGGTGTTCAATGGCGACCAGTTTGCCGTCAACGCGGCCGCGCTGCAGGCCTTCAAGCGGCTGGATTTCCTGGTGACCCGGTCCAAGGCCGTGGACATCGAGGCGGTGAGCCGCATCCACACCAGCGTCGCCTTTGCCGACTCCCGCCAGCTGGCGGTGAAGCTCCACCTGAACGACGCCGGCCCGGGCAAAACCGAGGTCGAACTGAGCGTGACCGAGCAGGTGCAAAGCGAGCGGATGGGCGGCACCAACCAGCTGGCCATGCGTGAGCATGGTTTCTTCCAACTCTATTTCGCTACGCTGCAGCAGGTTCTGGAAGAGAATGCGACCGGCAAGGCGGCCGATAAAAACTGATTTTGCTCTTGCCGGGGGTGGGGGGATAAGGGACTTTGGACATTCTGCGGCGTTCTTAAGTCAAGCCGGTGTTGCCGCGACACTTCCACCGGTTTGTCCGACAGTCCAACCCTCAACCAACGGATCCGCAAGGATCCACGCCGGAAGCCGTCCGTCCTGAAGTAAGCGGCCGTCATTCCGACACACAGTTAATATGAGTTCGTTAATGCAAGACCTGCTCGCCCAGAGCTCCTTCGACAAGCTGAAGGAAGGCTCCATCGTCTCGGGCGTCATCACCGAAATCCGCGCCAACGAGGTCGTCGTCGACATCGGCGGCAAAGCCGAAGGCGTCATCTCCGCCAATGAATTCGCCGATCTCGGCGAGCTCCAGATCGGCTCCACCATCGAGGTCATCCTCGAGAAGCTCGAGGACAAGGAGGGCAACCCCATCCTCTCCTACGAGCAGGCCCAACAGAAGAAGAACTGGGAGAACATCCTCGTTAAGTGCCAGGAGGGCTCCATCGTCCCCGGCCGCGTCAAGGCCAAGGTCAAGGGCGGCCTGATCGTCTCGATCGGCGTCGACTCCTTCCTGCCCGCCTCGCACATCGACATCCAGCCCCCCAAGAACCTGGATCAATACGTCGGCCAGACCTACGATTTCAAGGTCCTCAAGATCAACCACGAGCGCCAGAACATCGTCCTGTCGCGCCGCGAGCTGATCGAAGAGCAGCGCGTCAACAAGCGCCGCGACCTCCTCGAGAAGCTGCAGCCCGGCCAGGTCCGCAAGGGCGTCGTCAAGAACATCACCGACTTCGGCGCGTTCATCGACCTCGACGGCATGGACGGCCTGCTGCACATCACCGACATGAGCTGGGGCCGCATCGGCCACCCGTCCGAGCTGCTGAAGCAGGGCGAGGAGATCGAGGTGATGATCATCGACATCAACCGCGAGAAAGAGCGCGTGTCGCTCGGCCTCAAGCAGACCAAGAACAACCCGTGGGACAACATCGACCACAAGTTCCCGGTCGGTTCCAAGATCCACGGCAAGGTCGTCAACCTCGTTCCCTACGGCGCGTTCATCGAACTCGAGCCGGGCGTCGAGGGTCTCGTCCACATCACCGAGATGTCCTGGACCAAACGCATCAGCAAACCCTCCGAGCTGCTCAAGGTCGGCCAGGAGCTCGATGCGGTCGTCCTCGGCATCCAGAAGGACGAGCAGAAGATCTCCCTCGGCCTCCGCCAGCTGGAGCCGAACCCGTGGGACATGGTCCGCCACAACTACCCGGTCGGCGCCCGCGTTCGCGGCAAGGTCCGCAACATGACCACCTACGGCGCCTTCGTCGAACTCGAGGAAGGCATCGACGGCATGGTGCATGTCTCCGACATGTCCTGGACCCGCAAGATCAACCACCCGTCCGAGATGCTCAAGAAGGGCGACGAAGTGGACGCCATCGTCCTCGACGTCGATCCGAACCAGCAGCGCATCAGCCTCGGCATGAAGCAGCTCGCGACGGATCCGTGGACCGACATCGACTCCTTCTTCCGCATCGGCGACGTCGTCCCGGGCGTGATCTCCAAGGTCACGACCTTCGGCGCCTTCGTCGAGTTGAAGGACGGCATCGACGGCCTGGTGCACATCTCGCAGATCCAGGAAGACCGCGTCGACAAGATCAAGGACGTGCTCAAGCAGGGCCAGGAAGTCACCGCCCGCGTCATCAAGATCGACCGCGAGCAGCGCCGCATCGGCCTCTCGATCAAGGCCGCCAACTACTCCGCCGAGCAACTGGCGCAGGAGACGGCGACCTACGACCAGTTCGCGAAGAGCTCCGGCGCTTCCGACCTGACGAACCTCGGCGACATCTTCGACGAGGCCTCCAAGAAGGAGTAATCCTTCGCGAGTCGAAAAACTTCAAAGGCGTCCCGCGTGAGCGGGGCGCCTTTTTTCTTTGGGTGAGCGGCGGAAAGCCCGCCCCGGGGCGGACTCAGGCCGGATCGTGCTCCCCGCTTAGATCCTTGGGCACGGTCACCAGATGCACCCGCCAGTTCAGGCAGGAGGCGGAAGTGGCGGTCCGTGGTGACAACCGGCAGCTGGTGTTCCAGGGCGTGCGCGGCGATCCAGCAGATCGGATCCGGCACGGCCACGCCCTTGGCGTGCAGGCCGGCGCGCAGCTGGGCGCACAAATCAGGCGTGCGGTCGGAGGGGCGGAGCATCTCGAACGGCGCGAGGTAGAGCCGGGCGGCCAGAAGGGCCGAGTCCGGGACCCGGGCGTGGAACTGGCCGTAGAGATATTCATCCACCACGTGGGAGCACACCACGGGCGGGTAGTGCTTCACGGCGAGGGCTTCCACGCGGCGGCTGCGCCGGCGCAGGAGTTCCAGCGCTCCGGTGTCAAACAGGGCCGGCACGGGACGCGACTTTGGCCCGTGTGGTGGTTAGGTTCCTCAGCAGCCAGTCGCCGGAACGGTCAAGTTCCGCATTGGCCGGGCGTGCCCAGAAAACCTTGTTGGCCGAGGTGATTCTGGCCGGTGACTGAGGTTTTGTTTTGGGTGACTCTAGGTTGGACACACCAGAAAAGATGCCTCCGCGCCTAGGCGGTTCAACCGAAAACTAAAAAGCGCCCACGTGAAATGGGCGCCTTGATTTAGGTGGCCAGAATTATTGCGTAACGGCCGCGGCCTTCGAAACGAACTCGCGGATGACCTCGGCGCGCTCCTCGGCGTGGCGCTCTTCCTCGACCTCGTCGGCGGTGCGGATCTTGTTATGGCTCTGCATCTGCCGGCGGATCTTGGCGAGCGCGAGATACTCGAGCTGGCGGATGCGTTCGCGGGTGACCTTGAACTTCTTGCCAACCTCCTCGAGCGTGAGCTCCTTCTGGCCCTCGAGGCCGAAGCGCAGCTTGATGATGCTGGCCTCGCGGGGATCGAGGGAGTTGACCATGGCGCTCAAGTCCTCCTTGAGGTTCTTGTCGCCCAGGCCCTCGTAGGGGCTGACGGCGGCCTCGTCGCCGACGAGATCGCCGAGCGTCGCGGAGCTGTCGTCCTCGCCGACGGGGGCGTCGAGGGAGGCGGGGCGAACGCTGACGGTCTTGAGCAGGGCGACCTTGGCGGTCGGGATCTGCAGCTCCGCGGCGATCTCCTCGTTCTCCGGCTCGCGGCCGAGCTCGTCGGTGAGTTTCGCGATCATCTTCCGCATGCGGGAGATCTTGTCCACGAGATGGACGGGGAGGCGGATGGTCTTGGACTGGTTGGCCAGGGCGCGCTTCATCGACTGCTTGATCCACCACGCGGCGTAGGTGGAGAGCTTGCCACCCTTGGCGGGGTCGAAGCGCTCGACGGCCTTGATCAGGCCGAGGTTGCCCTCGCTGATGAGGTCCATGAGCGGGAGGCCCATCTGGTTGTAGTCGTAAGCGATCTTCACGACGAGGCGCAGGTTGGCCTTGATCATGTGGTCGCGGGCCGCCTTGTCGCCCTTCTTGATGCGGGCGGCGAGCTGGATCTCCTCCGCGATGGTCAGGAGGGGAGTCTGACGGATCTCGTTGAGGTAGAGCTGGAGGTTCGAGCGCTCGTCGCGACGGTCGACCGGGGAGGCCTGGTCGAACTGGGAGGGCTCGGCGGCGGGCTTGATTTCCGGACGGAGCGAGAGGCCCTCCTCGGGGGAAGGGATGATGACGGAGGCCGAGGTGCGATCCGCAGGCATCGCGACTGCAACCGGCGTGGAGCGGAGAGTCTTTTTGCGGTTAGGCATGTTGATTAAGGGTCTGACGTTTGAGCCAACGGGGATGTTACTCCGGTGCTCTTTGCATATTGGATGCCTAAGAGCGGAAGGAAATTCCCACCTAGGCTGTTCCGACCCTAATTACGCGGGTCTGTGCCGCGTGGACGCCCTAACTGGAAAGCTTATCGGCCAGTATAATGGCCTTAAACAGGGCCGACGCCTTGTTAATCGTCTCCTGATACTCGGCCGCCGGCACCGAATCGGCCACGATACCTGCCCCGGCCTGGATGTGCACCTTGCCATCCTTAACCAATGCGGTGCGCAAGGTTATGCAGGAGTCGAGATTGCCGTCGTAGCTGAAATAACCGAGGGCCCCGGCATAACTGCCGCGCTGCGTGGCCTCCATTTTTGAAATAAGCTGCATGGCGCGGACTTTCGGGGCGCCGCTGACGGTGCCGGCGGGGAAAGTGGCACGCATGAGGTCAAAAGCGGAACGTTCTGGCGCAAGTTGTCCCTCCACCTGTGACACAATGTGCATCACGTGCGAGTAGCGCTCGATGGTCTTGAATTCCGGCACCTTGATCGTGCCGAAGGAGCAGACGCGGCCGATATCGTTGCGGGCCAGATCAACCAGCATGAGGTGTTCCGCCAGTTCCTTCTCGTCGGCGAGCAGTTCCTGCTCGAAGGCGATGTCCTCCGCGGCGGTCTTGCCGCGCGGGCGGGTGCCGGCGATGGGCCGGATCTCGACCTTGCGGCCGGTGAGGCGCACATGCACCTCGGGCGAGGCGCCGACCAGCGCGAAGTCGCCGGTCTCGAGCAGGAACATGTAGGGCGACGGGTTCACCGTGCGCAGGGCGCGGTAGAGATCGAGTGGCGACTTCGTGAAGTCGCGCGAGAAGCGCTGCGAGAGCACGATCTGGAAGATGTCGCCGGCGCGGATAAATTCCTTGGAGTCATCGACCATCTTCTCGAACGCGGCCTTGGTGAAGTTGCCCGCGGGCACCTGCACGGGGCCGGTATCGCCCAGGGTGGCGGAGGCGAGGGGACAGGGCTGGGCGAGGGCGGCCTGCATGCGCTGCAGCTCGGCGCATGCGGCGTCATAGGCGGTGCCGGCGTCGGTGCCGACGTGGGCATTGACGATGAGGCGCATCGTCTGGTGGGCCCGGTCAAAGGCCAGGACCGAGTCGCACAGCATGAACCACATCATGGGCACGCCGAGTTCGTCGCGGGCGGCCAGCGGCACCGTCTTCTCGACGCTGTGAATGAACTCGTAGCCGAGGTAACCGACCGCGCCGCCGGTGAAGGGGGGCAGTCCCGGCACGCTTACGGGGCGGTGGTTCGCCAGCTCGGCCTGCAGGGCGGCGAGCGGGTCGGACTCGCCGGACCCGGCCCGGAAGATCTTGCGCGGGTTGCAGCCGATGAAGCTGTAGCGGGAAACGTTTTCGCCGCCCTCGACGGACTCGAGCAGGAAGGCCGGGCCGGTGCCACGGAGTTTGGCGTAGGCCGAGACCGGCGTCTCCAAGTCGGCCAGCAGGTCGGCCCGGACCGGGATGACATTGCCCTGCCTGCTCAGGCGCAGGAATTCCTCGCGGGACGGGACGACTTGCATGGCTACTCGACGGTGACCGACTTGGCCAGGTTGCGCGGCTTGTCGACGTCGCGCTTCAATTCCACGGCGATGTAATAGCTCAGCAACTGCACGGGGATCGTGGCGACAATGGGCAGCACGGTCTCATGGCACTCGGGGATGCGGACGACCTCGTCGGCCAGCCCCTCGGGCAGTTCGCAATCGGCGGTGGCAATGGCGATGATCTTGCCCTTGCGCGCCTTGATTTCCTGCATCGAGGAGACGACCTTGTTGAACATCTCGCCGGAGGAGACCATGAAAACGGAGGGGCATTGTTCGCTGATCAGGGCGATGGGCCCGTGCTTCATCTCGGCGGCCGGGTAACCCTCGGCGTGGATGTAGGAGATCTCCTTCAGCTTGAGGGCGCCCTCCAGGGCGACGGGGAAGAGCGAGAGCCGGCCGAGGAAAAGCATGTCGCGGTAATGCGCGTAGCGCTGCGCGATGCCGCGGATGTGGCCGGCCTGCTTGAGCACCTCGCGGACGAGGTCGGGCGCGCCCTTCAGGGCCTGCACGACCTGGCAGCCTTCGCTGAAGCTCATGTCACGCATGCGGCCGACGTAGAGCGCCAGCATGGCGCCGATGAGGAGCTGCGCGGTGAACGCCTTGGTTGAGGCGACCCCGACCTCGGGGCCGACATGCATGTAGATGCCGCCATCCGCCTCGCGGGCGATGCTGGAGCCGACGACATTGTTGATCGCGAGGACCTTGTAGCCCTTGCGCTTGGCCTCGCGCAGGGCGGCCAGGGTGTCGATGGTCTCGCCCGACTGGCTCATCACGAAGAAGAGCGTGTTGCGGAAGAGCGGCATGTTCCGGTAGCGGAACTCGGAGGCATAGTCGCACTCGACCGGCAGGCGGGCGTAGCGCTCGATCAGGTGCTCGGTGACCAGGCAGGCGTGCAGCGCGGTGCCGCAGGCGCAGAACATGAAGCGGTCGATGCCGCGGAATTCGCTGGCGGAGATGTTCAGGCCGCCGAAGTTCGCGGTGCTGCCATCCTCGGAGAAGCGGCCGCGCATGGCGTTTTCCAGCGCCTCGGGCTGCTCGAAGATCTCCTTTTCCATGAAATGGGAGAACTTGCCCATTTCGGAGTCCTCGATCTTCCAGGAAACCTTGTCGATGACCGGGGAGACGTCCTCGGAGTCGAGGGTGCTGATGGAAAACCCGCTGGCGGTGATGTGCAGCAGCTCCCCGTCGTTCAGGTAAACGACATTCTGCGTGCGGCTGATGATGGCGGACACGTCGCTCGCGAGCATGTATTCGCCGTCGCCCACGCCGAGGATGAGGGGTGAACCCTTGCGGGCGGAGACGATTTCGGCCGGGCAGTCGCCACACAGCACGGCGATGCCGTAGGTGCCCTCGACGTGCCGGAGGCTCTTGCGGACCGACTCGAGGAAGCGGCTGCCTTCCTTGGATACCGGCTCCTTCTGGTAGTGGTAGGCGATGAGGTTGCAGAGCACCTCGGTGTCGGTCTCGGACTTGAAGGTGTAGCCCTTGCCGGCCAGGAATTTCTTGATGCTGGCGTAGTTCTCGATGACGCCGTTGTGGATCAGGGCGATTTTCTCGTCGCTGCTGATGTGCGGGTGGGCGTTGGCGTCGGTCACGCCGCCGTGGGTGGCCCACCGGGTGTGGCCGATGCCGGTCGTCCCGGGCATCTTCAGGGCCCCGGTGGCCTTGATCAGGCCGTCTACCCGGCCGGTTTTCTTGGCCAGCTCAAAGCGGCCGTCCTGCAGGGTCGTGACGCCGGTCGAGTCATAACCACGATACTCAAGGCGCTTGAGGCCCTCGAGGATGATGGCCGAAGCCTTTTGTTTGCCGATGTAGCCGACGATACCGCACATAAGTAGGTTTAAGCTGGCGATTTCTGAAGGCGTTCAAATCATACCGCAAGGAATTAGAACACCAGCCCTACACCCCTCGTCGCCATGGCCGAATCCAAGAAAGTCCTGTCCGTGATCATGGGGGGCGGTCGCGGCACGCGCCTCTTCCCGCTGACCAAGGAGCGTTGCAAGCCCGCGGTGCCGCTCGCCGGCAAATACCGGCTCGTCGACATCCCGATCAGCAACTGCCTGAACTCGGGTTGCAACCGCATCTTTGTCCTCTCGCAGTTCCTCACCGCCTCGCTGCACCGGCACATTCAGAAGAGCTACCAGTTCGATCCTTTCGGCGGCGGCTTCATTGACATCCTCTCGGCCGAGCAGACCGAGAAGAGCAACGCCTGGTATGAGGGCACGGCTGACGCCGTGCGCCGCAACCTCGTGCACTTCCACCGCCACGGGCATGATTTCATCCTGATCCTGTCCGGCGACCAATTGTATCGGATGGATTTCGGCAAGATTGTGGACCAGCACGTCGCGACCGGCGCGGACGTGACGATCGCCGCGATCCCGTTTCCCATCTCAAAGGTCGAGGGCCTCGGTCTCATGCGCGTGGCCGACGACCTTTCGATCACCGAGTTCGTCGAGAAGCCCAAGGACCCCGCCATCATCCAGGGACTGGCCATCAGCGCGAAACTGGAGGCCAAGCTCGCCGCCAAATCCGCAGAGAAGCACTGCCTCGCCTCGATGGGCATCTACGTGTTCAGCCGCGAGGTCCTGCGCGACGCTCTCGACAACAACATGAAGGACTTCGGCAAGGAGGTCATCCCGGCGCTCCTGGGCAAGAAGAGGCTCTTCAGCTACATCTTCGAGGGTTATTGGGAGGACATCGGCACGGTGAAGGCGTTTTTTGATGCGAATCTCGCTCTGGCCCAGCCGCTGCCGCCGTTCAATTTCTTCGACCGGTCGGCCCCGATCTACACTCACCCGCGCTACCTGCCGGCCTCCAAGATCAACCGCTGCGCCATCGACCATGTCGTCATCGGCGACGGCTGTCTGGTCACCGATTCCAGCCTGAAGCATTGTGTCATCGGCATCCGGTCCATCCTCGGCGAGAACTCGCATCTGGAGGATGTGGTCATGATGGGCGCGGACTACTACCAGACGGAAAAGGAGGTCCTCGCCGACCAGGCGCAGGGCCGGCCGAGCATGGGCGTCGGCCGCAATTGCAATATCCACCATGCCATCATCGACAAGAACGCCCGGATCGGGGACGGCGTGACGCTGTCGCCGGAGGGCAAGGCCGACGGCGACTTTGCGCATGGGGTCGTCATCCGCGATGGCATCCTGTGCGTGACGAAAGGCGCGGTGATCCCTTCCGGCTTCAAGCTTTGAGCCGCGGCCGCGCGGCCAGCGCGATGAGCGCTGCGCCGCCGACCACGAGGAACAGCGAGTAGAAGGCCCCCCGGTTGAGCCCGAGGATCAGGGCGGCGTCCGGCTCGCGGAAGATCTCGCAGACTGCGCGGGCCACCGAATAGGCGATCAGGAACTCGCCCGCGATGCGACCCGGCTGGTTTCGCGCAACGGCACTTTTCCAGAAACGCCATTGCACGAAAGCGAACAGCACGAGTCCTTCCAGCGCGGCCTCATAGAGCTGGGAAGGATGGCGGGGCAGGGCGCCGCCGCCGGTGTTGGAAAAGATAACCGCCCACGGCACGCCGGCGACCTTGCCCCAGAGTTCGCCGTTGATGAAATTGGCCACGCGCCCGAAAAACAACCCCACCGGCACGGTCGTAACCACCAGGTCGCCGACCTGCAGCATGCTCTCCGCCCGCTTCCGGGTGAACCACCACAGCGCGACGGTCACGCCAATGAACCCGCCGTGGCTCGCCATGCCGCCCTCCCAGACCCGCAGCAGGATCAGCGGGTCGCGGAACAGGCTCGCCGGTTGGTAGAACAGGAAATAGCCGAGCCGCCCGCCCACGATGACGCCGGCCACCAGGCCCGTCATCAGGTCGAAGATGGCGGTCAGATCCAGGGTGCTGCGGCCAGCCTGGAAATAGCGCCGCAGCAGCCAGCCGGCGCCGACGAATCCCGCGAGGTAGGCGAGGCCATACCAGCGGATGCCGAAATTCTCCCCGAAGCGGAGGAGAAACGGGCTCAGGTCATGGGTCCAGTAGGCGAAGGGCATGGCGGAAGGCGGAGGACAGAAGACAGAGGACAGGGGGGCGAAGACACAATTTCTTTCAGGCCAGGTTGGGCGCGTTAATGACTGCCGGGCCGGGCAATGTTTCCTTGCCCGGCCTGCGGGCGGAGCGCTTAGTTATGACATGAGTCTTCCCCAGGTCACCCCGCTCAACGCCTTCCACCGCGCCCATGGCGGCCGCATGGTGGACTTCGCCGGTTGGGACATGCCGGTCCAATACAAGAGCATCCTCGAGGAGCACAAGGCCGTGCGCACGCGCTGCGGGCTCTTCGACGTGAGCCACATGGGCGAGGCCGACGTGAAGGGGCCCGAGGCCCTGAAGTTCCTCCAGCACCTTGTCACCAACGACTGCAGCAAGCTTTTCCCGGGCCGCGTGCTCTACACGGTCATGTGCTACCCGCACGGCGGGGTGGTGGACGACCTGCTGGTCTACATGCGCGGCGAGGGCGACTACCTGCTGTGCATCAACGCCGGCAACATCGCCAAGGACATCGCGTGGATGCAGGAGCAGGCTAGGGGCTTCAATTGCACCGTCGTTGACCGCTCGCCCGATTACGCTCAGCTGGCCATCCAGGGGCCGACCGCCGCCGCGCTGGTCCAGACGCTCACGAAGTCCGACCTGGCCGGCATCAAGTATTACCACTTCGCCGACGGCGAGGTCGCCGGCGTGAAGTGCATCATCAGCCGCACCGGCTACACCGGCGAGGATGGCGTGGAGCTTTACTGCGCGGCCGCCGATGGCGTGCGCCTGGCCGAGGCCGTGGTCGCGGCCGGCGGCCCGTTCGGCCTCGAACTGACCGGGTTGGGCGCCCGCGACTCGCTGCGCCTTGAGGCGGGCTTTCCCCTCTACGGCCATGAGATCACGGACAAGATCACACCCATCACGGCCGGTCTGGGCTGGGTCGTGAAGTTCGACAAGGGGCCGTTCATCGGCTCCGACGTGCTCAAGGCGGAGAAAGAGAAGGGCTCCGCCAAAAAGATCGTGTTCTTCAAGACCGGCGACCGCCGCATCGTGCGCGCCGAGACACCGGTGCTCAACGCCGCCGGCGCGGTCGTCGGGAGCGTCGTCTCCGGCACGCTGTCACCCATTCTTAACGAAGCCATCGGCTCGGCCCTCGTCGACGCGGCCGCCGCCAAGGAGGCGCTCGCGGTGGACATCCGCGGCACCAAGCTGAATTTGCACCTCGTCAAGCCCCCCTTCGTCGCGCTAAAGAAAAACTGATTCCGCACCTTTCCCATGAGCAACATCCCCGCTGATCTCCGCTACGCCAAATCCCACGAGTGGCTCAAGGTCGCCGCCGACGGCACCGCCCTCGTTGGTATCACCGATTACGCCCAAAACAGCTTGGGCGACATCACTTTTGCCCAGCTGCCCAAGGTCGGCGCGACGCTCAAGGCCGGCGAGACCTTCGGGGTCGTCGAGTCCGTCAAGGCCGCCTCCGATGTCTATTCGCCCGTCGCCGGCACCGTGCTCGAGGTCAACAAGGCCCTCGATGCCAACCCGGAGAAGATCAACCAGGCGCCCTACACCGATGCTTGGATCATGAAGCTCAAACTGGCCAACCCGGCGGACGCCGCGGGACTTCTTAGCGCCGAAGATTATGGGAAACTTACGGGCTGAGCGGGCGTCATTCCGGGACACTCTCCGCGAGTCACAATCACGTCCCTACACTCTGGATGCAAATCTCTGCCCGTCATGTATTTCTGCTCGGTAGTCTTTTCGCCATCGGCCTGACGGCCGGCTGCGGGAAAAAAGCTTCGGCTTCCGCGCCCACGGCGAGCGGGTCCAGGCAGCCGGTGGAGGTGATCAATATCACCCGCCGCGACCTGGTGGAATCGCTCTCCCTTGTCGGCTCGCTGGCCGCCAACGAAACCGCTCAGCTGCGGGCCGAAATCTCCGGCCAGGTGCGCTCGGTGCAGTTTCAGGAGGGCGATCGCGTCACCAAGGACCAGGTGCTGGTCAAGATCGACGATGCCGAGCTCCGCGCCCAACTGGCTCAGGCCGAGGCCTCCTTCCACTTGGCCGAACTGAATCTCAAACGCAGCGAAAACCTCACCGAGGCCCGCTCCATGTCGCAGGCCGAGGCCGATCGCGTCCGCTCCGAACATTCCTCGGCCGCCGCCGCGCTGTCCCTGCTCCGCGTCCGCGTGGCCAAGACCGAGATCAAGGCGCCGTTCGACGGTGTCGTCGGCGCCCGCACCATTTCACCCGGCGACTACATCACGGCCGCCACGGTCATCACGACGCTCGACGACCTGAGCCGGCTGAAGATCGATTTCCAGGTGCCCGAGCGCTTCACCTCCAAGGTCAAGGCCGGCACCACGTTCACGGTTCGCGCGCAGACACCCCTCGGCGAGGGCCGGGCCACCGGCGAGGTCTACTTCATCTCGTCGGTCATCGACCGCAGCACCCGCTCGAGCCAGGTGAAGGGCTACGTGAAGGAGAACCCCGCCGGTTTCCAACCGGGCATGTTTGCCGGCATCGAGTTGGTGTTGGATATCCGGCGCGGCGTCCTGGCGGTGCCGGAGGGCGCCATTCTCACCACTTCCGCCGGTCCCCAGTTGATCATTGTCCGCGAACAGGGTGGGGAGAAGGTGGCTGAGTTTGTGCCCGTGGTGCTGGGCCTGCGGGAAAAGGGCCTCGTTGAGGTCTCCCCCGTGGCGCCCGCCGTGCTCAGCGAGCTGAATTCCGTCGTGGCATCCGGCGTCGGCGCCCTGGTGCTTTATCCCGGCATCAAGCTGGAACCCCGCCCGTTGCGCGCGGAATTCCGCCTGGGGGAGTAAGGCCATGCTGCTTTCGGACGTTTCCATCAAACGCCCGGTGGTCGCCGTCGTGGCGTCCATCGTGGTCGTGCTCATCGGCCTGCTGAGCTTCAACCGGCTGCCGGTGCGCGAGTATCCGCTGATCGATTCGCCGGTGGTCTCGGTCGAGACCAGCTACCGCGGGGCCTCGGCCGAGGTGGTGGAGGCCAAGATCACGGAGCCGCTGGAGAAGGAGATTGCCTCCATCGACGGCATCCGCGTCATCCGCTCCAGCTCCCGCGAGGAGAGCTCGAATATCACTATCGAGTTCGGTCTGAGCCGTAACATCGACGAGGTGGCCAACGATGTGCGCGACCGCGTGAGCCGCGCCCGCGGCCGGCTGCCGGACGAGATCAATGAGCCCGTCATCACAAAGGCCGACGCCGACTCCTCCCCGGTGATTTCGCTCGCGTTCAATTCCGACCGCTACAGCCGGCTCGAACTGGTCGAGCTGATTGAGCGGATCGCCATCCAGCGGCTCCAGACCATTCCCGGCGTGGGCAGTGTCAATGTTCGTGGTCCGCGCTACGCCATGCGTCTCTGGGTCGACAGCGACCGGCTGGCGGCGCACCAGCTCACGGTCGGCGATGTCGAGAACGCCCTGCGCCAGCAGAACGTCGAGATTCCCGGCGGACGCATCGAGTCGAACTCCCGCGAGTTCCCCGTCCGCATCGAGGGGCGCATGACGCGGGTGGCCGAGTTTGAAAACCTAGTGCTGGCCACCCGGGGCAACACCCAGGTGAAATTCAGCGATGTCGGCCGGGTTGAACTGGGTGCCGAGGAATACCGCTCCGAGGCCTACTTCAAGGGCAAGCCGACCGTGGGGGTGCAGATCCTGCGACAGGCCCAGGCCAACGTGCTCGATGTGGCGGGCGACGTCAAAGCGATGATCCCGCTCATCAAGGCCGACCTGCCCGACGGCATCAACGTGAACATCGGCTTTGACAGCTCCGTGTTCGTGGACCGCTCGGTGCGGGAGGTCTACAAGACGCTCTGGGAGGCTTCGGTGCTGGTCGTGCTGATGATCTTCCTCTTCCTGCGCGACTGGCGGGCCACGCTGGTGCCGCTGATCGCCATCCCGGTATCAATCATCGGGTCCTTCGCGATCATGAGCTGGATGGGCTTCACCATCAACATCCTGACCCTGCTGGCCCTCGTGCTCGCGGTCGGCCTGGTGGTGGACGATGCCATTGTGATGCTCGAGAACATCTACCGGCGCATCGAGGAGGGGGAGGCCCCGATCCATGCCGCGATCTACGGCGCCCGCCAGGTGGCCTTTGCCGTCATTGCGACCACGCTGACCCTCGCCGCCGTCTTCCTGCCCGTGGCCTTCCAGTCCGGCCAGACGGGCCGGCTGTTCTTTGAATTCGGCATCACGCTCGCCGTGTCCGTCCTCGTCTCCGCCTTCGTCGCCCTGACGCTGACGCCCATGATGTGTTCGCGGATGCTCACGGCGAAGATGGTCGACGGCCACGCGCAGCACGGGTGGTTCTACACCAAGACCGAGCCGTTTTTCGTCTGGTTGAACGGCTTGTTCGCCCGGACCCTGCGGGGCACCTTCCGGGTGAAGCCGCTGGTGTTGCTGGGGGCCGTGATCTTCACCGTGGGCGGCCTGGCGCTCTACACCCGGCTCCAGCGCGAACTCACCCCGCTCGAGGACCGGGGCATCTTCACGGCCAACCTGATCGCCCCCATCGGCGCCACGCCGGAATACCTGCGGCTCTACTCCGTGGACATGGAACAGATGATCCTGAAGATTCCCGAGATCGATCGCACCTTCCACCGCACGGGTGACGGCGGCCGGGCCTTTGTCTTTGCCACGCTCAAGCCCTGGGAGGAGCGCACCCGCAAGACGCAGGAAATCACCGCCGAGCTCCGGCGCAATTTCCAGAAGCAGGTCACCGGCGGCCAGGCGGTGGCCAATCCCGTTCGCCCTTTTAGCAGTGGCCGCGGCGGTGGCGGTGGCGGCGTCCAGATGGTCCTGCTCGGCAGCGATTTCAACGAGCTGCAGCGCCTCGGCGCCGAATACCTCAAGGCCATGCGCGAGAGCGGCCAGTTTATCCAGCCGCGGGTCGATCCTTCGCCGACCAAGCCCCAGCTCGACGTGAAGATCGACCGCGCCAAGGCGGCCGACTTGCGCGTGCCGGTCAGTGCGGTGGCCTCCACCCTGGAGTCCCTCCTCGGGGGACGGCGCGTGACCGAGTTCCAACGCGGCAACCAGCAGTATTACGCCATCGTCCAGGTGACTGATGAGAACCGGGCGACCCCGAGCGACCTCTCCCGGCTCTACGTGCGCTCGACCGACGGCGCCCTGGTCCAGCTGAGCAACGTGGTCAGCTGGTCCGAGAACACCGTGCCCGAGAGCTATCCGCACTTCAACCGGCTGCGCTCCGTCACCATCTCCGCGCAGCTGGCGGAGGGGCGGACCATCGGCGACGGCGTGGTGTTCCTCACCGGCCTCAGTGAGAAGCTGCCGGCGGGCTACACCTACGCCTGGGACGGCGAGACGCGCGACTTCGTCGAGAGCGGCAACGATACCTTCATCCTCTTCGGCCTCGCGCTCCTGTTCACCTTCCTGATCCTGGCGGCGCAGTTTGAGTCGTGGATCCACCCGGTCACGATCTTCACCGGCGTCTTCATCGCCGTGGCCGGCGGCCTGCTGGTCCTTTATTGCACCCGCTATTGGGGCGTGGCGATGACGGACAACCTCTTCTCCCGCTTCGGCCTCATCATGCTGATCGGCCTCGTGGCCAAGAACGGCATCCTGATCGTCGAGTTCGCCAACCAGCTCCAGGTGGAGAAGGGCGAGAGCGCGGCGGAGGCGGCCTTCGAGGCCGCGACGCTCCGTTTCCGCCCGATCCTGATGACCTCCATCTCGACCGTGCTCGGCGCGGTGCCGATCGCCTTCGCCACCGGCGCCGGCGCCGAGACCCGCAACCCGATGGGCATCGTGGTCGTGGGCGGGCTCATGCTTTCGACCATCATCACGCTCTACGTGATCCCGATCGTCTACATCATCATGGACAAGCTTTGCGTGAAGTTCACCGGCAAATCCAGCGCCCACGGTCTGATCAAGGCCGCGGAGATCGAGCGCGAGACGGCGGGCGGCGCCTCTGAGCCGGCGCACGCCAAGTGAGATCCCGGGATATTCGCTGTCTGCTGGCTACTGTCACCCTAGTGGCCGCCTCCGTGGCTTCGGCGGCTGCACCGGCCACGCGAACCGACGAGCTACGGCACGCCCAGGACGATCTGGCGGCGCTGCGCCTGCGTTATGATGACCAGCATCCCAAACTGGCCGAGGCACGGCTGCGGGCCAGCGTCTGGCAACGCCTCGAGAAGGAAGACAGGAAGGAGCCGCTGATCCTGCAGCGCGCCTGGGTCGAGCGCGACCTGCTGCGGCTGCGTTACCTCGAGAAGCATCCTGATTTTGTCGCCCAGCAGGCGCGGGTCGCCGCCATGGAGCAGCAGCTGCGCAGCGCGCCGGCCAGCCCGGACGTGCTGCTGGAGGCCGCCGGCGAACTGGCGGCGCTGGGCACTCATTTGGCGGAGAAGCACCCGAAATACCAGGACCAGGTCCGCAAGGTGGCGGCGCTGCGCAAGCACCTGCTGGCGGCCGGCACGGCCAGCGACGAGCTGCGGCTGGCGCGGGCCATGCAGGAATATTACGGCGGGCGCTACGACGCCAATCATCCGAAGATGCAGGAGATCGCGGCGCAGATTGCCGCGCTCGAAAAGCACTGAGGGCTGGCGGCCTGCGCCGCCAAAAAAAATCGCCGCCCGGTGAGGGGCGGCGATTCGGAGAGACGGGCGGGGGCTTACTTGCCCTGCTTGGCGGCCTTCTGGCGGGCGCCGTTGTTCAGGATGCGCTTGCGCAGGCGCAGGCTCTTCGGCGTGACCTCGACGAGTTCGTCGGCGGCGATGTATTCGATCGCGCGCTCGAGGGACAGCTTCGACGCCGGCGTGAGGCCGGTGGCGACGCCCGAACCCTGGGAACGGAAGTTCGTGAGCTGCTTCTCGCGCACGGCGTTGATGGCGATGTCCTCGTTGCGGGGATTCTCGCCGACGATCATGCCCTCGTAGACCTGCTCGCCGGGATTGACGAACAGCTTGCCGCGCTCCTGGCACATTACCAGGGCGTAGCCGGTGGTCTCGCCGGCCTCGGTCGCGATGAGCGTGCCGGTGATGCGGGTGAGCACCTCGCCGGCATACGGGCCGTATTCCTTGAAGAGATGGCTGAGCACGCCGCGGCCGCTGGTGGCGTTGACGACGTCGATTTCCATGCCGATCAGGCCGCGGGTGGTGATGGTGGCCTCGAGCATCGTGGAGTGCGGGAGCTTCTCCATGTTGGTCAGGCGGCCCTTGCGGTTCGCCATGTTCTGCATGATGGCGCCGACGCACTCGTCGGGCACCTCGATCCAGACGGTCTCGTAAGGCTCGAGGCGTTCGCCGTTCTCGCCCTTCTTCTCGATCACGGTCGGGCGGGAGACGAGGAGCTCGAAGCCCTCGCGGCGCATCGTCTCGACGAGCACGGCCACCTGCATGGCGCCGCGGGCCTTGACGTTGAAGATGCCGGCCTTGTCGGAGTCCTCGATGTGGATGGAAACGTTGGTCTTCAGCTCGCGCATCAGGCGCTCGCGCAGCTGGCGGGAGGTGACGAGCTTGCCTTCCTGGCCGACGAGCGGGCCGTCGTTGACGCAGAACTGCATCTCGAGGGTCGGCGGGTCGATCTGGGTGAAGGGCAGGGCGTGGCCGGCCTCGTCGGCGGTGAGGGTGTCACCGATGTCGATGTCCTCGAAGCCCGAGAGGCCGACAATGTTGCCGGCGACGGCGGTGTCGGTCTCGCGGGTGCCAAGGCCGGTGAACTCGAAGACCTTGGTGATCTTGGCGCGGACGCGCTTGCCGTCGGCGTGGCGGACGATGAACACGGGGTCGCCGACGTTGGCGGTGCCGCCGAGGATCTTGCCGACCGCGATACGGCCGACGTAGTCGCTCCAATCGATGTTGGACACGAGCATGTGGAACGGCTCGTTCGGCTTGGCGAACGGCGGCGGGACATGGTCGAGGATGGTCTGGAAGAGGGGGGACATGTCCTTCTTCTCCTCGCCGAGGTGATACATCATGTAGCCGTCGCGACCGGAGCCGTAGACGACGGGGGCGTCGAACTGCTCCTCGGTGGCGTTGAGCTCCATGAGGAGCTCGAGGACCTTGTCATACATCTTGGCCGGCTCGGCGTTGTCGCGGTCGATCTTGTTGATGACGATGACGACCTTGAGGCCGTGGGCGAGGGCCTTGCGGAGCACGAAGCGCGTCTGCGCCTGGGGCCCGTCGTAGGCATCGATGACGAGCAGCACGCCGTCGACCATGCGCAGGGCGCGCTCGACCTCGCCGCCGAAGTCGGCGTGGCCGGGGGTGTCGACGATGTTGACCGTCTTGTCCTTCCAGTGGACGGAGGTGTTCTTGGCCTTGATCGTGATGCCCTTCTCCTTCTCGAGGTCCATGGAGTCCATGGCGCGTTCTTCGACCTGCTGGTTGGCGCGGTAGACGCCGCCTTCCTTGAGGAGTTTGTCGACGAGGGTGGTTTTGCCGTGGTCGACGTGGGCGATGATGGCGATATTGCGGATGTTCTGGTTCATGTTCGGGCGGACCTGTTTAAAGTGGGAAAACGGTCAAGGTGCTTCCCGCCCCGGGGCTTGGCAAGCAGAACTTGGTTAAACTCCCGGGCCACCCGGGCACAGTTTTTCTCTCTGTAATCGTCCCGATCCGATTCTCGCTAGGTTGTTGCAGGAAAGTCGCTTGCAACGGTCTTGCGGCGCGGAGGCGATCCCAGTGGAAAATAAAAAAGACACCCATTACGCCGTTGCCGCCTGCTGGCGGACCGGTGTTTGTCCCCGCACCTGCGTGCGAGGCAAACGGTCAGCGCGCCGGGCCGGGGTGAAGCCAAGGTTCCGGACAACACACAGGCCCAGCGCGCTGACAAAGGGTGTCTACTAAAGATAAAGGCCCGGGCTCCTGACGGAGCCCGGGCCAAAATCGGAGGTGGGTGCTCGCCACGCACTCTTCTCCATTCGCACAGCATTGGGCGCCTCGCTTTCGCGGGCCGTGTGCTTCCCGACGCTACTCACCGCGGCATGCGATGCTGTCGGTCTCATAGCGGGACCGTCCCGGCCTTTTCAGCACCGGAATCTTTCGAGTGAGGCCTCTGCGCCCGGTTCGGTTCCATCTGCCGATGGTGAACTCGCCGGACGGGTGTTGGCACGCCTGCAACAGTGCATTTCGCACCAGCACCTTGCCACAGGGACGGCCCCGGCTTTTGGCCGGGCGTTGGCCCCGTGTAACGGGTCTGACCTCTTACCTCTCAGGTTGCTTTCGATTTGCAGTTGGGTGACGCGGTTTTACGCGCCGCCCCAATTAGGAGGTTTTGCGAGCTTTGCCAGACTCGCCCGCTCCCCGCTGCGCCGCGTCCCTTTCGCGCCCCGCCTTTTGAGCCGGGCCTTTTGGTGGGGTGGACCCACCGGAACACTGCGCTGCGTCCTGGTTATACAGTAGCAACCACAACCCTCTGGGTAACTGCATCGGTGCAAGGCCCGAAACTGGCCTTGGACCTGACTCGGCTCGGACGCGGTTTCTGATGTCGCGCCTGGCCGCACAGCTCCTTTGTCGCATAACTGGATCGGCTGCGACGCCGTCCAGAGGAACTGGTGATATTTGCCTGCCTGCGGCTCGCGCCGCTGAGGGGAGCGCGTCACCAATTAACGCCCTCCTTTCCCCGGTTGCCCGGGATTATCCCAGTCGCGCTCTCGGCGGGTTTTTCATGCCGCCGCGCTGCGACTGTTCTATCAAGGAACGGTGAAAAGATGCGGCCGCCCCCGGCGGAAGTGAAGGGTTTCTTCCTCCCATCTTGTTCACCGCGAATGCGCGCTTTTTGCGATGCCGGGAGTGAATAACTTGTGCCCAACCGCTTGCCCGCAGGTTGTTCACAACCGCCCTTGCCAGCGGCCGGCCCGCCGCCTTTAGGTGGGGGCGCATGTCCCCGCGCGAATTGCCCATCTACGAGCTTGAAGACCGCCTCATCGCGGCCGTCAAGGGGCAGGGCCGGCTCATTGTCCAGGCGCCGACCGGCTCGGGTAAATCCACCCAGGTGCCGCAGATGCTCCTCAACCACGGCCTGCTGGGGCGGGGCGAGGTCGTCGTCCTCCAGCCGCGCCGGCTCGCCGCCCGCATGCTGGCCAAGCGCGTCGCCGAGGAGGTCGGCACCAAGCTGGGCGAGATTGTCGGCTACCAGATCCGGCTCGACTCCAAGGTTTCCAAGGCGACCCGCATCCGCTTCGTGACCGAGGGCATTCTGCTCCGGCAGATGTCGTTCGATCCCACGTTGCGCGGCATCAGCGCCATCGTGTTCGACGAGTTTCACGAGCGCCACCTCTACGGTGACATCTCGCTCGCCCGGGCCCTGCAGATCCAGCAATCCAGCCGGCCCGACCTGAAGCTGGTCGTCATGTCCGCGACGCTCGACGCGGCCTTGCTCAAGAACTACCTCGCGCCGTGCGAGGTGCTGACGTCGCAGGGCCGGACCTTCCCGGTGCAGGTCGAATACCTGCCCAAGTCCGTGGACTTCGAGCACGACCCGGTCTGGGCCGTCGCCACCCGCGAGTGCGAGCGCGTCGCCGCGCAGACGAAGGGCGACATCCTCGTCTTCATGCCCGGCGCCCACGAGATCAGCCGCACGGTGCAGGATGTGCAGGGTTCGCACGCGCTGCGCGGCTTCATCTGTTTTCCGCTGCATGGCGAACTGCCGCCCGAGCAGCAGGACCGCGCCGTGGCGCGCTACGACACGCGCAAGATCATCGTCTCGACGAACGTCGCCGAGACCTCGCTGACCATCGACGGCGTCACCGTGGTCGTGGACTGCGGCCTGGCTCGCGTGGCGCGCTACGACGCGCATCGCGGCATCAACACGCTGCTGATTGAAAAAATCTCCGTGGCCTCGTCCGACCAGCGCGCCGGCCGCGCCGGCCGCACGGCGCCAGGTGTGTGCGTCCGCCTTTGGACCGAGCGCGAGCACGAGAAACGTGCGCTGCAGGAACTGCCCGAGGTGAAGCGACTGGACCTGTCCGAGGTCGTCCTGACGCTCAAGGCCGCCGGCATCGACGACATCCATAATTTCCCCTGGCTGGAGAAACCCGAGCCCAAGGCGCTGGAGCGGGCGGAGACGTTGCTGGAGGACCTGGGGGCGTTGGGTGTCGCAGGTAGGGGCGCAGTCTTGCTGCGCCCTTCTGGAGCGGAAGAAGGGCGCAGCAAGACTGCGCCACTACAAATCACCGAGGTTGGCCGCCGGATGCTGAAATTTCCGATGCACCCGCGCTATGCCCGCATGTTCCTGGCGGCGGAGGATTACGGCTGCGTTCGCTCCGTGGCCCTCATGGCGGCGCTGACGCAGGGCCGGAATTTCCTGCTCCGCAACGTCGACAAGCGCACCGCCGAAGCCCGCGAAGAACTGTTCGGCGAGGAGCACGAGTCGGACTTCTTCCTGCTGATGCGCGCGTGGCGTTATGCCGACAAGGCGAACTACAACCCTGACGCCTGTCGCCGGCTGGGTATCCATATCCAAGGCGTGCGGCAGGTCGGGCCGCTCTTCGAGCAGTTCCTGCAGATTGCCGCGGCTGAGAAGCTGGACGTAGCCGAGAAGCGCATCGACGGCGTGGCCGTCCGCAAGTGCGTGCTGGTCGGCTTCAGTGACCAGCTGGCCCGCCGGCTCGACAAGGGCACGCTCCGCTGCGAGCTCGTGCACAAGCGCAAGGGTGTGCTCGCTCGCGAAAGTTGTATCGGCGAAGCGCCACTGTTCGTGGCGGCCGAGATCACCGAGATCGAGAGTCGCGGGGAGGTGAACGTGCTGCTCAACCTTTGCACCGCGGTCGACGAGGCCTGGCTCAAGGAAATTTTCCCGGACGACTTCCAGGACGCGGGCGGCGTGCTTTACGACGAGACCGCCCGGCGCGTGCTGGCACGCAAGGAGCGCCGCTTCCGTGACCTCGTGCTGGAGTCAAAGCAGACCGCCGAGGAACCGCCGGAGGGTGAGGCGGCGGCGCTGCTGGCCAGGGAAGTCATGGCCGGGCGGATTGTGCTCACCGAGTGGAACGAGGCGGTGGAACAGTGGATCATCCGCGTCAACTGTCTCGCCAAGTGGTGGCCCGAGCTGGAGGTCAATCCGATCACCGACGCCGACCGCGCCACACTGATCGAGCAGATCTGCTACGGAAGCTACGGGGCCCGCGAACTGAAGGACAAGCCGGTGATGCCCGTCCTGCGGGACTGGCTGCTCGCCGAGCAGATGGCCGTTTTGGACGAGTATCTGCCCGAGCGCCTCGTCATGGCCAACGGCCGCAAGGGGCGTCTGACCTACACCAAGGACGGTCCACCTGTGCTCAGCGCCCGCATCCAGGAGCTTTATGGCGTAAATTCCAGGTTCACCCTCGGCCACGGCCGGGTGGCGGTGAAGATTGAGGTGCTGGCGCCCAACCAGCGTCTCATCCAAGTGACCGACGACCTGAGCAATTTCTGGAAAGAGCAATACCCGAAGATAAAGACCGAGCTCTCGCGCCGCTATCCGCGCCATGAATGGCGGTGATCAGCGGAGCCCTTGCGCTTTCAGAAGCTTGGAAATGTCCTGCCGGGCTTTAACCATGACACTGGCTGCCTGCCCCAGTCTGGAAGCGATGGCGCCGGGATTGTCCGATGGTGTGGATTTCAAGTATGCCGACAGGTCCAGAAATGGCTCGGAGTTAAGAGGGCAGGGACCGTCCTCGGCGGTATCATCAAGTCGTTTCAGCCAGTCGGAGGCCTGAACAGGCGGCAGAGTTTGTCTCGCAGTGTCCGGCGGTCGGGATGTGGCCGCGCGGACCTTGGTTTCGGCGGCTGCGATTTCTTCATGCAACTGCTTCATGTCGTAGGTGCTGTCCGTCAGGCCCATCCCGGGCTCCCGGCCGACGCGACCGGCCATATCCCGGGCTTGGCGAAGAGTTTTTAACGCGTCGGTTTTGTTGTCCGATCCGGACTCCGAGTCGGCGATGGCAATGAGGACGCGAGTCTTGGATTGCGAATGAGACATCAGGTCAATGGTCCGTCGCGCATTCTTAAGATCCTTGGCTTCGACCTGCGCATGGGCGATGTCGCGCAGGGCGAAATCCCGGTAATTGCGCACGTGCCGCTCCACCGCCTCCTTGATGGACATGGATGATCCCTGCATGGACAATTCATTCCAGACGTTCGGGTCGTAGTCCCGGGGGCCCGGGGTCATGAGTTTGACGGTGTTCAGCGCGGCGGTGAAATCACCCAAGTCGGCCCATCGGGAGGCCACCGCCTTCAGGCCGATGACGTGATATTGGCCCGAAACCTGATCGGTGGCATCCTGCGACGTTTTCAAGAGACGCAGGACATTGCTTTGGTTGGTCACGTCCAGCGTCGTGATCTGCTGTTTGATCGCAGTGGCATTGGGAGCCGAGGGATTGGCGGCCAAATAGGCGCAAAACCAGGCGATGGCACGGAGTTCCCGGCCGGGAATCTTGGATTCGGCCAGCCCGAGGTTGAAATAGATCTCCGGTGCGTCGGGCGCGAGTTTGCGCGCTTCCTCAAAATAACGGATCGCCAGCGGATAGTCCGGCAGGCGGGCGGCGGTCAGGCCGTCCTGCATCGCTTGCCGGGCTGCTGGCGGCAAATCTGCCCGGCTCGTCGCTGCGGATAGCAAGAACAGCAAAATAGCGCCGCGGAGAATGAGTTGGCAGGGGTGGAGACGCAGGTTCATCGAAGGTTAGTTTGTGGACAGCTGTTTCATCATTTCCACGAGCGTAATGCGTGCTTCCACGTGTTTGCTGGCGGCGTTGACCACGCCGGTGGCGAGGCGCGGGCCGTCGCCGGCCGGGAGCAATTTCAAGAATTCGGTGAGATCGAGAAAGTATCGGGTGTGCAGGGCGCAGGCTTGGGCGTCGTCTTCGGCATCGAGCCGGCTCAGCCAGTCGGCGGGGCGCCGGCCATTCTTGATCGGAGGCGGGCCGGCAATCTTCGCGCGCAGTTCGCCGGTGAATTTGCCCAGCGAGTTGAGATCTGAGGCCGTCAGGGAAACGCGCGCCTCAAGCGCTTTTTCCTCCGCGAGCGAAGCCAGCGCTGCCGCCGGGTCGCCGGCTTCGAATTGCACATTCGCGATATCCAACCAGGTCCAGCACTTCGTGTCCGCGCGCCTGATCGACTCGATCGATTGTCTGGCCCCGGGCAGATCACCGATCCTGACCTGCCGGGGTGCCAGCAGGGCCAGGACTTGGCTCCGGTCGGGTTCGGTAAAGCTGATCAATTCCTTGTGGGGAAGCTTGGCGGCGAGCTTGAGGGCGGTGGCCATGGTCTTGCGCGCAGTCGCGATGTCGCCGCGGGAGTATTCCTCCATTGCGATGATACCGAGCAAGCTGGCCTGATCGTCGGAAGGAATCTGGGCGGCGGTCCTGTGGGCCGATTCGAAATCGCCCGCCCGGGCCTGCGCCGTGCTAAGACTGTCAAGCGCCAGTTCGCGATAGAAGCGGACGTGCTGCTGCATCTGCTCCTTGGGGGAGGGCTTTCCGGGGCCAGGGAGAAATACCGCGTGGTCTTGGTCATTCGCGGTGGGAACAATTTTCCCGATGGTCTTTAGGGTGGCAGTCAGGTCGCCGGAATCCGCCCAGGCATTGGCGACATCGTAAAGCAGGCGGGCCCGGTCGCTGCCGGAGATCTTTTCGGCGGAATCTTCCGCGAGGCGCAACAATCGGGTCGTCTCGCTTTGGTGCCGGATGAGAAGGGCGTCGATCTGGCTCCGCACGGCGGTGGTATTGGGTGCTGCTGGCTGCCCGGCCAGATAGGCGCCAAACCAGGCGATGGCGCGCAATTCACGCCCGGGGATCTTCGACTCGGCCAGGCCGAGGTTGAAATATATCTCGGGCGCATCCCACGCCAGCCTGCGGGCTTCCTCGAAATGGCGAAGCGCCAGCGGATAGTCCGGCAGCCGGGCGGCCGTGATGCCGCGGTCGAATGCGGCCTGGGCCGCCGGCGGCAATGCGGCCTGCAATGTTCCGGCAGCAATCGCCAGCAGCACGGAGAAAAGGGTAAGGAAATTGGCGGACATGGACGCGGGCTACTTGGCGGAAGGCTTCAACAGCTTCAGCACAGTGTTCTGGGCGCGGACGAATCCTCCGGCGGCTTTGTAGATTCCCTCGAAGGCCCGCTCGGCGGTGTCAGTGGGCACAGCACTCAGGTAGGCAGGTAGATCAAGGAAGGGGGCGGACGCCAACGCGCACTTGCCGTAATCGAGGTCGTCATCTTCCAGCATTTCCCGCCAGTCGACGGGAGAAACGCGCGGCGGCTCCTGCCCCAAACGTAGCAGCGCGCCAGTGATGGCCCCCTTGATTTCCCTTTTAGTTTTGGCGTCTGGTGCGGCATCGGCCAGGGCCCGCACTGCGTTGATGGTTGCCATGCCGTCGGCGATGTCCCCGATGCCTATCTGTGCTTCGGCAATCGCTAGCAGAGAAAAGTGCGTGTAATTCCGATCCTTCCTGCGCTCAACGAGCTGCCGCGCTTGGGCCAGCGTGGCCACTGCCGCCGGGTGATTTCCCATCCGTCCCTGCGCTTCAGCGAGAGTGGGCAGGATCTCGATGAGCCTGTTTGAGGCCCAAATCTCGTTCAGGGCTTGCGCAGTAAAGGTTGATGAGATGAGGCCTTGGGTGGCGGCGATGTAATGTTCGGCTTTGGCTTTGGCCCCCGATTTGGCGTAGCCAAGGGCGACCCACGCGGAACAGTATGCCCGGTAGGCATCACTGCGCTTGTTGCTTTCGAGCTGTTTGAGGGTTTTCTCGGCCCCCTCGGGATCTCCGATGAAACATTGATTGAAGACCACCTCCTCATGTGCCTGATTGCGGACACTCCAAGGCGATTGTAAGCCGGGGCCCTCTTCAGCATTGGACATCCGGCCGACTATTTGGGTTGCCTGCCGAAATGTTTTTATTGCTCCCGCCTTGTCGCCCATTTTCTGCTGGGCGTTGGCGACGGTCCAGAGCACATACCGATCCGCCTGATCAAACTGGATCGAGGCAAGCGTGTTGCGCGCGCCCGACAGATCGCTGCGGTCGAGTTGGGCATGGAAGATTGCAGCCAGCACGCCCTGCTGGTGACGGGGATGTTTCTTCAAAAGATTGGCGATCCTTTGGGCCGCACCGATATCTCCGATGTCTGCATACAACCACGAGATGTATTCGAGCTTCTGCCATTTCCCGGAGTAGTCGTTGGGTTTCTCATGGAGCTTGCCGGCGGCATCCTCAGCGAGTTTCAGCAGCCGGGCCGTCGCGCCCTGCTGTTTGACTTCCAGTTCGTCGAGCTGGCTGCGGATGGCCGCAGCATTGGGGGCGGCCGGGTGGGCCGCGAGGTAGGCGCCAAACCAGGCCATGGCCCGCAGCTCGCGGCCGGGGATATTCGATTCGGTAAGGCCGAGGTTGAAATAAACCTCGGGGGCGTCGGGTGCGAGCCGGTGTGCTTCCTCAAAATAACGCAGGGCGAGAGGAAAGTCCTGCTGCTGGCCGGCGATGACACCTTTCTTTACGGCAGACTGGGCCTCCGGCGAAAGCTCGGCCCGCAATGACCCGCCCAGGAGCAAGCCAGCTAGGATTCCGGTCAGGAGGCTCAAGGGATGAGTCGGGCGCATGGTGATCAAGGCAGGAGGAAGGCGTTAGTTGCGAAGGAGCCTGGGGGTGGTGCCGGCGTCGGGCACGAAGACCACGCCGCGTTCCTGCATAATGACATCGAGTTCGGCTTTGCTCAGGTAATGCCGTTGCTCGGGGGGCAGGTTCGAATCCATCGCCTCGAACCAAGTTTCGCCCGCATGTTGAAACGTCTTGGTGAGGACGATTTCATGGCCCGATTTGAAGTTACCGCTCCGCGGGGTCACATTGACCATAACCGCGTGGCCCTGCTGGAGGACGCCGGCAAAATCAGCGCTCTGCACGACCTGGGTCCGGCCAAAAGCCTCGGCCAGGATGATGACCTCACCGCCCATCAGGCCGCCTTTCTGCCATACCACATTGGGGTCGGCCCTTTGCGCGGCGTTGCGCCATTTGGCCTCGCGCAGCAGTTCGTTCGCCCGGGCCACCACTACGCCGTAAGGGAGTCCGGCGGCGTGGGCCAGGGCGAACACGGCGCAATCTTCATTCGACTGCTGGCCGGCGGAATGGAGGTCCGGACCCTGGCCTCGGGTCGCGGATTGGGCCAGCGCGGGATCCCGGTCGCGGGTCAGCACCGTTTGCCAGGTTTCGCGGACCTGCGTTTCGGTCACGTTGGGGTCTCCGTCCGCATCGAGGGCCTTGAGCGCCTTGTCCAGTTCGGTCCGATCCTCGGTGCTCCAGCCGAGACGCTCTGCCAGTGCATTCATTTCATCGACGGTGCGCACTGATTCCGCGTCAAGCTCGGCGTCCGGCCCGCTGGAGAAGGGCAGGAGGAGCGAAGGGGGAGCTACTTTGCGCAAGTCAACCACTGCGGGATCACCAAACTCTAACGTCTCTGCTGGACGTGCATGGATCGGAGCGGCGCCAGCGGGAGCGGCGATAAAGTCGAGGCCGTTAGACGCAGGCGTCGGGGGCGATTTGGCCGCCGAGCTTTGCATGTCTTGTGTGAATTTTTGGATGGCAACCTGCATGTCAGCCGCGGCCGCCTTATCGGCTTTTCGGCTCTGTTCGTCCTGCTGTGCTGTCTGGGCCAGATTCAGATTGTCCTGATAGACCGAGCTGTTTTCGGGATAGGGATTGACCGCCAGCGCCTCCTTGAAAAATGCGATGGCCGTCGCCCAGTCGCCCTTGTGATAGGCATTCGTCCCGCGATAATTCGCGAAACGCGCCTTCGCCTGGGCGAGATTCTTCTTCACGGTGTCGTCGTCCGCATTCTTCCGCAGCGACTCCTCATAGGCAGCGATGGCGTTGGCCCAGTCCTCCTTCTTCGCGAATTCCACGCCCTCGTGATTCGAGTTCCATGCCTCTTGCAGGAGCTGAACGCGTTTCTGCTCCAGTTTTTTTTCCTTCCGGTCCCGGAGGATCTGCCAGAAATTGGGGCCATTGTAGGGTTTGTCGGCGCCGGAGGCGCCGTCGTCGTCGCTGCCGCCGGTGATCACGGTCATTCCGACGTTGTTCGCACGGCAGAATTCCTCGGCCGCGGCCCGGGTGGGGAACGGGCCGTATTTGGCGGGGCCTCCGATACGGGACGAGGCCCGGCTGTTGTCCACATACCAGCCAGCCCACATCGGTGAGGCTGCGGCCAGTGCGATTGCAATCGAGGCCGCCCAAAGCCAGGCCCTTGTTGCCCGACTCCGTCCGCTTTTCCATGTCGATTGCATGACCCCGGTTTTGTGTTTCCAAAGTCGCATGTGCGCGCAATCGAGACAAGGGCGAATTCAGCGGCGGAAGCGCTGCACCAGGTGCCAGGCTCATTTGCTAACGACGCGGTTATGACATCGGGTGTCCGATGTTTTCGCTTTAGTGCCGGCATAATACCTGCGTATTTCACGGGCGTGGCGGCACCCAACAAGGCTCTTGATCAGCTCAACAACCTCCGCGCCGAGGTTCGCAGCCTTGGCGCCACGCTTGGCCGGACCATCGCGGCGCTGGAAGGGGAGAAGACCCTCGAGACGGTCGAGACGCTGCGCACGCTGGCCAAGAGCAGCCGGGCCGGCGAGACCGCGGCCGCTCGCAGCCTGGCTCAAACAGTCAGCCGCCTGACCCCGGCCGAGGCCTTCAACCAGGCGATGGCCTTCACGCTTTATTTCGAGCTGGTCAACCTCGCGGAGGAAAATTTCCGCATCCGGCTCCTGCGCGAGCGCAACCAGAGGCACCGCAACGCGCTGGCGGCGGGCACGGCCAGCGACCCGATGCGCGAGTCGATCGAGGCCGCGATCCGCGAATTGAAGGAAGCCGGCGTGCCCAAGGCGCGCGTGGGCAAGCTGGTCCGCCAGCTTGCCATCGAACTCGTCTTCACGGCGCACCCGACCGAGTCCAAGCGCCGCACCATGCTAGAGAAGCTGGCCACGCTGGGGGACATCCTGCGCCGGCACACGCTCGAGGAGATCCAGAACGCCCCCGAGGACATCAAGCGCGAGATCGTGTCGCTCTGGCTGACCGACCGCAGCCGCACGGAGCGGCCCGAGGTGGCGGACGAGGCGCGCACCGGGCTGTGGTATTTCGACCGGACGCTCTTCCAGCTGCTGCCGCGGTTGCACGAGGACCTGCAACACGCGCTCGACCGGTATTATCCGGGGGTGAAGGCGCCGCGCCGCTGGCTGTCGTTCGGCTCGTGGATCGGCGGCGACCGCGATGGCAACCCCGGCGTCACGGCCGAGGTGACCGCGCAGGTGCTGCGCATGAACCGCCGCATGGCCATCAAGAAGCTGGCCGAGACGCTCTACAATCTGGCCGGCTCGCTCACGGTGTCCGACCGGCGCGCGAAGTTCGCGCCCATCATCCGGCGCATGGCGGACGAGTGCCGCGAATCTTCCGACCTGATGACCCGGGTGGGGGCGCGCTATCCGCGGGAACCCTATCGCATCATCCTGAGCAGCCTGCGCGAGCAACTGATGGCGCAAGCCGAGGCCGGCCTGCTGGAACCCGCCGACCCGAAGGCCGCCCGCGTCACGCCGGCCGACGTCCGCGAAACCCTTGCGGCCATCGAGGCCGACCTGCGGCGGGACCGCGCCGCGCCGCTCGCCGACGGCGAGCTCAGGGGCGCCCTGACCGCGGTGGACATCTTCGGGCTCAGCATGGCCCGGCTGGACCTGCGGCAGCATTCCGCCTGGCACGCCAAGGCCGTGGCCGAGATCCTTGGCCGGCCGGACTACGAGTCGCTGCCGGAAACGGAAAAGCAGGCGTTGCTGACGGGCAAGCTGGGCGAGGCCAGGGAACTGGGCGCCGAGAAGATCGCCGGTTTCTCCAATGATGCCCGCGTGGTCCTCGACCCGCTGCGGCTGGCCGTGCGGGCGCAGGCCGACTACGGCGCGGACGCGCTCGGCATCTACATCATCAGCATGACCAACGAGGTGTCGGACGTGCTCGAGGTGCAGCTGCTGCAGGCCCTGGCCGGCGTGCGGCTGCCGATCGCCCCGCTGTTCGAGACGCTCGACGACTTGCAGCGGGCGCCCGCGATCCTGGCCGCGTTGTATGCGAACAAGGCCTACGCGCCGGCCTTGGCGCAGCACGGCCGGCACCAGCACGTGATGCTCGGCTACTCGGACAGCAACAAGGACTGCGGTTACCTGACGGCTAACTGGGCGCTCTACCAGGCGCAGGACGCCATCATGAAGGTCTGCAAGCAGCACCAGGTGCGGATCACGCTTTTCCACGGCCGCGGCGGCAGCATCGCGCGCGGCGGCGGCCCGGCGGCCAAGGCCATCCTCGCGCAGCCGGTCGGCCTGAAGGACGGCGGCATCCGCGTGACGGAGCAGGGCGAGGTGCTCTCGACCCGCTACCACGACGTGGACCTCGCGCACCGCGTGCTCGAGCAGATGGCCTACGGCGTGTTGCTCGGCGCGAACGAAGCGCAGAAGGGCGCGCGCAAGCTGCCGAAGCGCTGGGTGCAGGCCATGGAGGAGATGAGCGCGGCGTCGCTGGCCGCTTACCGCGAGTGCGTGCATGACGACCCCGAGTTCCTGACCTTCTGGCGGCAGGCCACCCCGATCGACGAGATCGGCGAGCTGAACTTCGGTTCGCGTCCGACCTACCGCCGCAAGGGCAGCGTGAGCGTCGCGGACCTGCGCGCCATTCCGTGGGTTTTCTCGTGGATGCAGAGCCGGTTCAACTTCCCCGGCTGGTATGGCCTCGGGCGCGGGCTCGACGTCATCCTGCGGCGCGGGCCGGCCGGTGAGAAGCTGCTGCGCGAGATGTATCAGCGCTGGCCGTTCTTCCAGACCGCCATTGCCAATGCGCAGCTCACGATGTGCAAGGCCGACATGTCCATCGCCAAGGTCTACGCCTCGATGGTGGAGGACGAGGGCATCCGCGAGCGCGTGCTGGGGCGCATCCTCGAGGAGTTCCGCCTCGCCGAGAAGGCCGTGCTGGCGGTGACGGGGCAAACCGAGCTGCTGGAAAACGAGCCCGTGCTCGCGCGCTCCATCAAGCTGCGCAACCCCTACGTGGACCCGCTCAATTACCTGCAGGTGGAGATGATCAAGCGCCGCCGCGGCAGCCGCCTGAAGAAGGCCGACCGCGAGGGCATCCGTGCCGTGCTCGAACTGACCGTCAACGGCATCGCCGGCGGGTTGAAGAATACGGGCTAAGGCTTAGTTCGCCGCGCTCACGAACACCAGGTAGAGATTGCCCTCGGTGAGGCTGGTGTTCTCGGTGTTGGCTCCGAGGGTCAGGCTTTCGTCCTTGGCAATATCCCGTCGGAAGAGATCCATGGCCTGGCCGAGCACCGTGATGGTTTCGCCGGCGGCCTTGAATTGTTTCGTGAGCCAGGCGGGGCGGGGCAGGCGGTTGTCATGGGCGATCCACACGGAAGTGCCGCCAGGAACAGCCAGCTCGATGAGATCGACCGCGCTGTAGAGAGCGTCGCGATTGTCCACCTGCACCCAGTCGGCGCCCTGAAGCGCGGACGGCAGGGCGGCGAAGGGCGAATCAATGTTCACGTAGGCGTTCTTGCCGTCGCGCGCGGCGATCTCGACGTGGACGATGGAAGCGTTCGGGCCGGTGTAGTTGAGGGTCTTGATGAACTTGCCGAGCATAGCCGGGCCGGCGGTTTGCGCGCCGGTGGCGGCGCGGGCGACGATCGTGCGGGCTGGCGCCGCGCCGAGTTTGACCTCGGGCAGTGCGGGCAGGGACCCGGCAAAGGGGAGGGATTCGACGGTCATGGTCGCGGGTTTAACGCCTTCGCTGCGGGCGCTCAGTGTAATCTTGCCTGCGGTGCGAGCAGCCCGGACGGCCACGCGGTTGATTCCGGCTTCGAGGTCGAGATAGGGGTGGTTGATGGAATTGGTCTTCCCGCTGTTGTAGCCGCCGCGCCAGGTGCCGGGGCCGGCCAGTTCGAAGTCAACGCGCTGTTGGAAGGTCGGCACGCGGTTGTTTCCGGCGTCGACCGCCTCGACATCAAAGAGCGCGATGTCCGAACCATCGGCAATCAGGCCGGTGGCATCTACGATGGGGGTGATGCGCAGGGCGACGGCCGGACCGGCGGTTTGCTTGGTCGTGGTGGCGATGACCCTGCCTTCGCGGGACGCGACGGCCTTGAGTTCGCCGGGGGCAAACGTCACGTCGGGGAAGGCAAAGAGATAGCCCTGGGTAACCTTGCCGCGGCCAAGCGAGGCGCCGTTGAGAAAAAGTTCGACGGCGTCGCCGTTTGACACGACGTAAACGGTCTTCTTCGTGCCGGCCGGGTAGGACCAGTGGCCGATGATGTGCACCTGCGGGTCGTCACGGAACATCGCTTGCGCGACGTAGTAGGCCTCCTTGGGCAGGCGGACGCCGTCCACCTCGCCGCTGGCGCGGGCGACCTCGGTCGCCACGCGGCCGCCGCTGGTGCTGTCGGAGAAGATCCAGTTGGCGCCACCGGCGTGCTCGGGGGCACCGAGTTTTTTGACGTAATGGCCGACCTGGTTCACGGCGAACTGCTCGGAGGTGAGCTGGTAGGTCTGGCCCTTGGCCTCGGGGTAGCCGAAGTTCGGCGGGGAGGCGTCGTCCCAGACGCGACGCGGGGATTCCTCGCGGTTGTATTCTCCCTCGACGACGGCCAGGCGGGCGATCTCACGGCCGCCCTCGGTGCCGATGCCGACATCCATGAACTCGGCAGTGATGGCGTCGGCGCGGCGGTGGGCATAGGCGCGGCCGCCGTGCGGATCATATTGGTCCATCAAGGCGCGCAACTCGGCGGCGTGTTCGCGGGTGACCTTCTGGTTGCCGCCTTCCCAGATGAAAACCGAGGGATTGTTGCGGTAATAAATCAGGACATCGCGGAAGTTGGCGACCCGCAGCGCCCAGGCGCCGCCGACGGTGTCGTGCTCGCCGTCGCCGCCCGGCTGGAGGGCGATGATGCCGAGGCGGTCGCCGGCCGTGATCTGGGCCGGTCCGCCGGGGACATGACCCCAGCGGACGAAATTGCCGCCGGCGTCACGCATGAGCTGCATCGTGTAGAACTGCAGCCAGTCGGGCAGGGCGGCGCCGAGGCCGGGCCACTCGTTGGTGGCCTTCTGGCCCCAGCCGTGGAGCTTCAGGTGGGCGCCGTTGACGAAGAGGCCGGCGCCAGCGTCCCAGCGGATGTGGCGGATGCCGAGGGGAACCTCGGTCGAATCCAGGACCTGGCCGCGCCACATCAATTTCAGCGCGATCCGATAAAGATGGGGATAGGCCGGCTCCCACAGGCGCGGATTGGCCAGGGTGGTGCCCAGCTTGACCTTGGCGTGGCCACCGGCCGGGAGAACGACGCGCACCGCCTCGCGCCAGACGGATTTTCCGTCGGCATCGAGGAGCTCGGCACGGATTTCGCCGTCGGCCGCGGTCTGTCCATCGTTGCGGACGGGAATCTCAAGGCCGATCTGGGCGGACTTTTCGGTGATGCTGGTTGCGTAGGCGTAGGGTCCCTCGGCCTGGAGGAAACTGTAGAGCGGGAGATCGAAATGCAGCGCGTCGGTGACGATGAGCCGGACATTGCGGTAAATGCCGCCGTGGGCGGGGTGCCAGTGCGGGTTGTTCCAGGGGATCTGGTCGGCCTGCAGTTCCTCGAGGGTCGCCGGAATTTTATCCATGAGCTCTTTTGAGAGCTGAGAAAGGTTCTGCTGGGTGGCAGTGCTGGTGGCGGCCTGCGGTGAGATTTTCGGGTCCAGCGGATCCTTCATGAACCGGTTGTCCGCCATGACGGCGAGCACGTTGGCGGCGCCGAGCTTGAGGTGCGGCGTCAGGTCGAAACCGAAGGGCGTGAAGCCGCCCTTGGCGGTGCCGAGCAATTTGCCGTTCAGGTAAACCTCGGCGACCTGACGCACGGCCTCGAACTCGATGAACACCTTCCGGTCCTGCCAGCCGGCCGGAGCGGTGAAAGTTTTCCGATACCAGGTGCGGCCGCTCCATTGCTCCTGCTCGCCGCGGTGGCCGGGCAGCGACCAGTTGTCGAAGGTGTCGGTGTCATTGTAGGTGTGCGGGGCGGAGACGGTGGCCCACGTGGCGTCGTCGAAACCTGGCGCCTCAGCGCCGGCCGGGTCGGCCTTCACGAATTTCCAGTCGGGGTTGAAGTTGATCGTCTGGCGGCCGTCGGCCAAAGCCAGCCCGGCCAGCAGCACGAAGAGCAGGGGTAATCTCATGGGGATAAATTCACCCGCTTGTCATCCTGAGCACAGCGAAGGATCCAGTTCCGCTTGTGCCGGCACAACAGGCACTGGATTCTTCACTTCGTTCAGAATGACATGACGCGGAAGGGCTACTTCTTGCCGCGGGCGCGGAGGAGCGCCTCGAGGAAGTAGTAGTCGCCGTAGTTGATCGGAACATCGATCTCGCTGTTCTTGGGATGATTGCCGGTGGCGTGCATCAGCAAAAAGCCGCCGTTCGTGCCCGGGGTGGCGAGGTAGGCGGGGGAGGAGAGGCTGCGGAGCTGCGCCTCGGCGAAGGCGGTATAGCTGGCGGCGGCCGACGCATCGACGTAGCCGCGGAGCTCCAACAGCGCGGAGCAGATGATGGCAGCAGCGGACGAGTCCCGCGGGGCGTTCGGGATCTTGACGTCATCGAAGTCCCAATACGGCACCTTGTCCGCCGGCAGGCGCGGGTGGTTCATGACGAAGGCGGCGATCTTCTGCGCCTGGGCGAGGTAGCGCGGGTCCTTGGTCTCGCGATACATGACGGTGTAGCCGTATAGTCCCCAGGCCTGGCCGCGGGCCCAGGCGGAATCGTCGGCCGTGCCCTGGTGGGTGATGCGCTGGAGGACCTTGCCGGTGGCCGGGTCGTAATCGACGACGTGGAACGAGCTGTTGTCCGCGCGGAAGTGATGTGCGAGCGTGGTGTCCGCGTGGCGGAGCGCGATGTCGCGGTAGCGTTCGGCGGGGCCGTTGCGCGCGGCCCAGAACATGAGCTCGAGGTTCATCATGTTGTCGATGATGACCGGGAAGGTGAATTTGCCGACGCCATGGTCCCAGGACTTGATGCAGCCGACAGTGGTGTTGAAGCGGGTGCTGAGTGATTGGGCGCCGTTGAGCAGGACCGCCTTGTAAGCCTCGTTGCCGGTCAGGCGCAGGCCGTTGCCATAGCTGCAGTAGAGCATGAAGCCGACGTCGTGCGTCTTGGTGTTGTGCTGCTCGGGCTCCAGCAGGGTGGTGAATTTCTCGGCCGAGGCGCGCCACTTCGCGTCACCCGTGGCCTCGAAGAGATACCACAGCGAACCCGGGAAGAAGCCGCTCGTCCAGTCGCGGGACGGGATCGTGACCAGCTGGCCATGCTCAAA
>CBDFNB010000029.1:0-204948 GCA_965249855.1 Lacunisphaera sp. | reverse complement strand
AAGCCCGCGGCCGCCACGCCCGCGCCGGCGACCGCGGCTCCGGCCACCGGCTTCACGGTGCCGAATGTCAGCAAGCCCGCCGACCCGGCCAAGAAGCCGTAAGAATTCTTGCCAAGCCCTGTTCCAGCGAACAGGGCTTTTTTGTGCCCATGCAGGTCGCCTACACCCCCGCCGAGATCGCCGCCATCGTCGGCGCCACGCGCACCGCCGGCTCCACCACCCAGCAGATTCGCGACATCGCCTCGCTGACCTCCGCCCGCGCCGGCGACCTGTCCTTCCTCGGCAACGCCAAATACCGCGCCCAGGTGCCGGAAACTGCCGCCACCGCCCTCCTGCTGCCCCTCGACTATGCCGGCGAACCCAAGCCGGACCAGGTCTTCATTTTCGTCGAGAAGCCCTCCGTGGCGCTCGCCCAGGTCTGTGCCCGCATCGAGGCGGCGCTCTGGCCCAAGCCCGCCCCGGGCATTCACCCGAGCGCGGTCGTGGCGCCCACGGCCAAGGTCGATGCCAAGGCCCATGTCGGCCCCCTGTGCGTGGTCGAGGACGGCGCGGTCATCGGTGCCGGCAGCGTGCTGCAGGCCTCCGTCTTTGTGGGCCGCGATGCCCGGATCGGCGAGGGTTGCTATCTCATGCCCGGCGTGGTGCTCGGGGCCGGCTGCTCGCTGGCCAACCGCGTGCGGCTCCAGCCGGGCGTGGTCGTGGGCTCCGACGGCTTCGGCTATGAGTTCGTCAAGGGCCGCCACGAGAAAATCCCCCAGATCGGCGTGGTGGTCATCGAGGACGACGTCGAGATCGGCGCCAATTCCACCCTGGACCGGGCCCGCTTCAGCCGGACGGTCGTGGGGGAGGGCACCAAGATCGACAACCTGGTGCAGGTCGCCCACAACGTGATCATCGGGAAACACTGCATCCTGTGCGCCCATGTCGGCATCTCCGGCAGCACCACCTTGGAGGACTACGTCATCCTGGGCGGCCAGGCCGGGGTGGGCGGCCACATTACGCTGGGCAAGGGCAGCAAGATCGGCGGCCAGACCGGCATCGCCTTTGACGCCCCGCCGGGCAGCTACCTGAACGGCACCCCGGCCATCCCCTACATGCTCGAGCGCCGCCTGCAGGTCCTGCACCAGCGCCTGCCCGATCTCTTCAAGCGCGTCGAGGCGCTGGAGAAAAAAGGCCGAATAGGCTTCCCGCTTTTCGGCCTTCGCCATTACCACACCACTGCAATGAGGGACACGAAGCTCAAGATTTTCTCCGGCTCATCCAACCGCGCACTGGCAGAGGAAATCTGCTCGTCCATCGGCGTCCCCCTGGGCGACGCGACCGTCACCTGCTTCCCCGACGGCGAGTCGTTCGTGAAGATCAACGAGAACATCCGCGGCGCCGACACCTACTTCGTCCAGTCCACCTGCCCGCCGACCAACCATCACCTGATGGAGCTGCTCATCATGATCGACGCGGCCAAGCGGGCGTCGACGAAGCGCATCACGGCCGTCATCCCGTTCTACGGCTACGCGCGCCAGGACCGCAAGGACCAGCCCCGCGTGCCGATCACGGCCAAGCTCGTGGCCGATCTCCTCACCGCCGCCGGGGCGAACCGGGTCCTGGCGATGGACCTCCACAGCCAGCAGATCCAGGGTTTCTTCAACATCCCGGTCGACCACCTCTTCGCCTCGCCGGTCTTCTTCGAATACCTGGCGACCAAGAAATTCAACAAGCTCGTGGTCTTCTCGCCCGATGTCGGCGGCATGAAGATGGCCGCGGCCTACGCCGACGTCCTCAGCGCTTCGCTCGGCCTCGTGGCCAAGAAGCGCACCGGCGCCACCACCGTCGAGGCCATCAACGTGGTCGGCGAGGTGGAAGGCTGCGATGTCCTCCTGGTGGACGACATCACCGAGACCGCCGGCACGCTCACCGCGGCCGCCAAGATCCTGAAGGACCATGGCGCCAAGAGCATCCGCGCCGCCGTCAGCCACTGCGTGCTCAACGAGATCGCCTACGAGCGTCTCAAGGGCGGCCTGATCGACGAGCTGATTACGACCAATTCCGTGCCGATCGAGACCCGGGGCCTGCCTATCACCGTCCTGAGCATCGCCCCGCTGCTGGGCGAGGCCATCCTGCGCATCAATACCAACGAGAGCGTCACGAGCTTGTTCAAAATCAAGGGGTTCTAGGCCTCGCTTGCGGAACCGGCGGTCTTGGTCAGTGTCTTTGCCCGCTTCCTCATCCCTATGAAAAACAAGTCGGTTGCCCTGTTCTTCGCGCTTCTCACCACCATCCTTGGCCTGACCGCCGGCCTTTTTGCCGCCGACAAGGCCGTGGACAAGACCGCCGCCCGGCCGACGGTCAAGAAACCCACGCTGAAGGTCGATGCCTCATCGATCAGCGACACCAAGTCCGCCGTCGTGCTGAGCTACGCCGACGCCCTCGAGGCCATCCGCCCGGCGGTCGTCTCGGTTTATTCCAGCAAGATCGTCCGCCAGCAGGTGCCGGAGTTCCTCCGCCAGTTCGGCGCCCAGGGCCGCGAGCAGAAGCAGCGCGGCCTCGGTTCGGGCGTCATCATCTCCACGGACGGCTTCATCATCACCAACAACCATGTGATCGACGAGGCCGACGAGGTGAAGGTGCTGCTCAACGACGAGCGCGAGTTCACCGCCAAGGTCATCGGCACCGACCCGAAGACCGACGTGGCCGTCATCAAGATCGAGGCCGAGAACCTGCCCGCCGCCACGCTGGCCGACAGCACCAAGCTGCGCGTCGGTGACGTGGTCTTCGCCATCGGCAATCCCCTCGGCGTCGGCCAGACCGTCACCATGGGCATCGTTTCCGCCACCGGCCGCCGGGTCGGCATCCTTGACGAGGTCGGCGGCTATGAGGACTTCATCCAGACCGACGCCGCCATCAACCAGGGCAACTCCGGCGGCGCGCTCATCGACGCCCGCGGCCGCCTCGTCGGCATCAACTCCGCCATCATCTCCACCTCGCAGGGCAACATCGGCATCGGCTTCGCCATCCCGGTCAACCTCGCCAGCACCATCATGCACAGCCTGATCGACACCGGCACGGTGTCGCGCGGCTATCTCGGCGTCTCGACCGACGCGATCACCGCCGAGATGGCCGAGTCCTTCGGCCTCAAGCCCGACCAGAAGGGTGTCATCATCACCGACCTGAACCCCGTGGACGGCCCCGCCGCCAAGGCCGGCCTCAAGCGCGAGGACGTCATCATCGCCGTCAACGACAAGGCCGTGGGCACCCGCGACGACCTGCGCATGATCATCGCCCAGACGCCGCCGGACACGAAGATCACCGTGAAGCTGCTCCGCGACGGCAAGCCCATGACCAAGGAGGTCACGCTCGGCAAGCTGGCGGACGACAACGCCCCGGAGGGCGAGCTGATCGCCGGTGTCACCGTGGCGCCGCTGACCCGCGAGCTGCGCCGCGAGCTCCGTGTCGACGACCGCGTGGACGGGGTGCTCATCACCGAGATCGCCGAGAATTCGCCCTACCGCGAGATCCTGCCGCAGGGCGCCGTCATCGAGCAGATCAACAGCGTGCTCGTTACCGACCTCGCCACGGCCAAGCGCGCCCTGCGCGACGGCCGCAACCGCGCGCTGGTCTACTACCGCGGCGTCTACCGCTACATCATGTTCACGATCCGCTGACCCGCGGCCCCGATTCAAAACGAAGGCGCACCGAAATGGTGCGCCTTTTTTTGCCGGGCCTTTCCGGTCTCAGCTCCCGGGCTTGGTCGCCGGAATCTTCGCCATCTCCGGCGGGACCTGGTCGGCCGGGTAGGTGGGATAGCTCATCGTGAGCAGCGAGGTGCACGGCACGTCGAACTTCGCCTGGCCGGCGCTGCGGTCCACCAGCACCGCCACGGCGACGGTCGTGCCGCCGTGCTTTTTCACGATGTCGAGGCACTCCTGCACGCGGCCGCCGCGGGTGATGACGTCCTCGACGACGAGAACCTTCTCGCCCGGCTTGAAGGTGAAGCCGCGGCGCAGCACGAGGACGTTGTTTTCCTTCTCGGCGAAGATGAACCGGCACTTCGACTGGCGGGCCACTTCCTGGCCGATGACGAGCCCGCCCATCGCGGGGGCCAGCACGGTGTCGTAGGCGAGGGTGCCGAGCTTCTGCTTGAGCAGGGCCCCAAGGCGCTCCACGGCGGGCATGTCCTGGCAGACCTGCGCGCACTGGAAGAAATGCCCGCTGTGCAGGCCGGAGCGGAGCACGAAGTGTCCCTGCAGCAGGGCCTTGGTGCGGATGAAAATGTCGGTGACCTCCTGTTGAACGGCATCCATGCGAAAAACGTGGGATATTCGCCGCTGGAATGAAAGGCCTTTTTCGCGCACAGTCGCGCCATGCCACCGGTCACCGACAAGCCAGCGCTCGAGGATGAACTGGGTGATGTCCTGGAGAAAGCCGCGCGCAACGTGCCGCTGACCGTCGAGAACCTGGCCGCGGCAACCGGGATCGCCGTCAGCCGGCTCAAGGATGCGATCGATTACCGGCCCGACCTGACCCAGCCGGAACTGGCGCGGCTGGCCACGGCGCTCAATCTCAACGAGGTCGGGCTCAACGCGCTCGCGCAGGGCCGGTATCCCTTGCCCGACGCCGAGGGGCTGACGTTCTGCCTGCACCCGCTGCGCATGCCCTACGGCGTCGGCGTGGCCAACGCCTACCTTGTCAGCCAGTGCGGCAGTGACAGCGCGGTGTTGTTCGACACCGGCGCCAGCCACGCGGAGTTGCACCGCGCCTGGCCGGCTTCGATCCAGCGGCTCGACGCCGTGTTCGTGACGCACTACGAGGCCGAACACATCGGGGGGCTCGAGGTGGTGCTGCGCGAGAGCGAGCTGGGGCATTTCCACGGTCCGGCGAACGGTCGCTGGCCCGAATGTCGGGCGATGAGCGAGGGACAGCAGGTGCGGGTGGGGGACTTGAAGATCACCGCCTTCAGCACCCCGGGTCACGCTGACGCGCACAACTGCTACCTGGTGGAATCCTCGGCCCGCCCGCCGGGACCGGCCGTGCTGATTTCGGGCGACCTGATCTTTGCGGGCTCATTGGGGGGTGGTTATTTCTGCTGCCAGCGGCAGCTCACGCATTCCCGGCGCATCATGGGCCTGCTGGCGGATGACACCGTCATCGCCCCCGGCCATGGCCCGCTGACCACCGCCGCCAACGAGCGGCGCTACAACCCTTTCCTCGCGGTCTAGACCATTTAAAATGGTCGGGACGGAGAGATTCGAACTCTCGACCTCTTGCTCCCGAAGCAAGCGCTCTACCAGGCTAAGCTACGTCCCGATTTCTATACCGGTCTGACCGGAAAAGAGCGGTCAAGAGACCCCAAAGGCCGGGGCGTAGCAAACAAAATATTCCGCCGCCGCAAATTCCTTTTCCCGGAAGGAAAAGCCCAGCCGAAAACCTCCCAAGTCACGCTTTGACAGGGCCTCGCGGCAGGGTGGGACCTTCCACCCAGAGGGCGGAGATCGTGGTCGTGGAGGGATGCTCGGGCACGCCGCAGTCGTTGCGGTGCAGGGCGGCGATCAGCAACTCCACGCCGCGGGCGCCAAGCAGGGCGGGTTGCAGGTCCAGGCCCGCACAAGGGATGACGTTGCTGGTCACGTTCAGGCAGCAGAAGCCGTGGGTCTCGGGGATGCGGGCGCCGCATTCGATCATCCACTCCATGACCTCGGCGCGCTGGCAGAGCACGGCATCGGGCTGCTTGGCCTTGAACCACGCGATGAAACTCTTGCGGTCGAGCTCGGGCAGGATCAGCGGGGCGAGGGCCTCCTTTTTGGCGTTATGCTCGTGGTAGGTGCGGAATGCCGCCTCCCAGCGGTAAAGCAGGCGGGCGTCGTTGCTGCTGTGCATGACCAGCCCGAGCCGGTGGTAACCCAGCGCGTGCAGCCGCTGGACGGCGTAGACCATGGAGCGGTAATGATCCGGGCAGACCGAGTGCAGCGCCGGGCGCTCGATGAGGTAGTCGGTGTAGATGCCCGAGAAATGCGACCAGTCGAGACCCATGACGTCGGCCTCGCCGGCGATCGGCAGCAGCAGGAGGCCGCGGATGCCCCGCGCCGTGAGGATCGTGTCGAGCCGGCTGTCGGAGATGCCCTGGGTGCCGGTAACGATGGTCTCGGCCTTGAATCCCAGCTCGGCGGCGCGGGCGCTGGCGCCGCGGGCCAGTTCGCGGTGGTAGCGGTTGGAGCTGGCGGGACGGTTCTCGGGGCCGTCGAGGTCGAGGATGGCCAGCACGCCGCGGAAGGTGCCCGAGCGCGCGCGGCGCATCTCGGACATCAGGGCGCCGGCGAGGGGATTCGGCCGGTAGCCGACGGCCTTCGCGGCCTTCTGGACGCGGCGGCGCGTCGCGGGGTTGACGCGGGGGGAATCACGCAGGGCCTCCGAGACCGTCGTGTGCGACAAGCCAAGGCTGCGGGCAATCTCACGAATTGAGGGGGCGCTCATCGGTGGGGTCTTACTGTAAGATTAGACGGTTCCGAGACGCCCTGACCAGCGGGAAGTTACTTGCTCCGCTGATTCCTGCGGGTTGCCTCCTGTGTCATACCAATGCTGTTCACCGGTTCACTTTCACTGTTGCTGGCAGTCCTGCCCGTGGCGCCGGGCGCCCCGGTGGCCCGGGATGATTTTTCCGCGAACCAGGGCCGCTGGGTGACCGAGCAGATGCCGGGCGGCAAGGTGACCATCAGCGGCGGCGCCCTGATCATCGAGGATGCCGGCGGTTGCACGGTCTGGTGGCGGGAGAAGCTCACGGCGCCCGTCGTGATCAGCTACGAGGCCACCGTGATCGATGCCGGCGGGTCGCATGACCGTGTCTCGGACCTCAACTGCTTCTGGATGGCCAGCGATCCGCGCCAACCCGACCTGTTCGAGCCGGGTCACGGACGCACCGGGAAGTTCGAGACCTACGACGCCCTGCGCACCTATTACGTAGGGCAGGGCGGCAACACGAACACGACGACCCGTTTCCGGCGTTACACGGGCGGCGGCCCAAGGCCGCTGCTGCCCGAACATGACCGGCAGGAACCGGCCGTTCTGCTCAAGGGCAACCAGCCTTACCGCATCACGCTCATGGCGCTCGCTGACGGCACGGTGCGTTACTATCGCGATGCGGAGTTGATCTTCGAGTTCAAGGACCCGGCCCCGCTCACGGAGGGCTGGTTCGGCTTCCGCACGGTCAGAAGCCACCTGCGCATTCGCGATTTCCGGATCACCCGACCCTAGGCCTTGCCCTGGATCACTGCCGCGCCGAGGGCTGGCAGGGTGATCTGGCGGGCCGCGGTTTTGCCGGAGACGAGGTCGCGGCCACGGTGGACACCGAGCGCGACCTTGACCGGGCGGTCGTTGTAATTGAGCAGGAAGAGAAACTCGTCGCGGCGCGACGTGCGCACAGTGGCCTCGACGCCCGCGGGAGTGCGCAGCGCGGGCCGGACCTTCGCTTCCTTGACGACCCGGTCGAGCAGCAGGTCGAGTCCGGCGGCATCGAGGCGCGTGCCGAGATAATAGGCGGCGCCGCGGCCGTGGGTGTTGCGCGTGATTGCCGGGCGGCCGGCGAAGAAGTCACCCGTGTAGGTTGCAAGGGCCTTGGCGCCGTCGAGATGGAGCAGGTCGCACCAGTGGTCGCATCCGACGCGGCGCCCACCGAACCGCACGCCATTCCTGCGACCCTCGGGATACGGCGCCCATTCCTCGACCCAGAGGCCGAGCACCTGCCGGAGCAGGGCGGGGTAACCGCCGAGGACGACATGTTCGTTCTCGTCCACGATGCCGGAGAAATAGGTGGCGAGCAGCGTGCCTCCGCGGGCGGAGAAGGCCGTCAGGTTGGCCGCGCTTTTCGCCGTCAGCAGGTAGAGCGCCGGTGCCACGACGAGGTCGTAGGCCGCGAGGCTGGCGCCCGGGTGGACGAAATCGACGCCGATGTTGTGCTCGTAGAACCAGCGGTGGAAGACACGCACCCAGGCCGGGTATTCGATCCTGCCGGGTTTCGACTCGAGTTCCACCGCCCACCAAGCGTGCCAGTCAAAGGCGATGGCCACGCGGTTGTGCACCAGCGAGCCGGCGACGGGCGCCAGGCGTTTCAGCTCAGCGCCGAGCGCGCTCACCTCGGCGAACACCCGGCTTTGCGCGGCGGGCACGTGCTGCAAGAGGCCGCTGTGGAATTTCTCGGCGCCGGCCTTGGACGCGCGCCACTGGAAGAACATCACGCCGTCGCCACCGCGCGCGAGCACCTGCAGGCTCTGGAGCCGCATGAGGCCGGGGCGTTTCGGGAGGTTGACCGGCCGCCAGTTCACGGCTGACGTGGCCTGCTCCATCAGCACGAAGGGCCGGTCGGGCTTCAGCGAGCGCATCAGGTCGTGGCCGGCGGAGGCCTCGTGCCGGGAATTCAGCTCGTCGACCGGGTCGGGGTAGCTGTCCCAGGAAACGAAATCGAGTTCCGGCGCCCAGGCGCGGTAGTCGAGGGGCTTAAAGAACCCCATGAAGTTTGTCGTGACCGGGATGTGCGGCGTGGCGGCGCGCAGGATCGCGGCCTCCATCCGGTGCAAACCGAGAAAGGCGTCGCTGGTGAACCGCTTGAAGTCGAGGCACTGCGTCGGGTTGCTGTGATAGGGCGCGCGGCGCGGCGTGAGGATCTCGTCCCACTCGCCGTAGCCCTGGCTCCAGAACGCCGTGCCCCAGGCCGCGTTCAGCGCGGCGAGGGTGCGGTATTTGGCGCGCAACCAGTCGCGGAAGGCGATGGTGCTGTCCGCGCCGTGGCACTCGGGCAGGTGACAGGCGTATTCGTTGTTGATGTGCCACGCGGCCAGCGCGGGGTGCTTCCGGTAGCGTTGCGCCAGCTTGCGGACGAGGGCGGCGGCGAATTTTTTATAGACCCGGCTGCTGGGTGAATACTGCTGGCGGGAACCGATCTGCAGCGTGACGCCGTCGGCCGTCACGGGCAGCACCTCGGGATACTTCGTCGAGAGCCAGGGCGGTGGCGAGGCGGTGGCGGTGGCGAGGCAGACCGAGATGCCATTCTTCGCCAGCAGGTCTAGCATGCGGTCGAGCCAGCCGAAATCCCAGCGCTTCTCACCGGGCTGGAGCTTCGCCCAGCTGAAGATGCCGACGCTGACCATGTTCACGCCGGCGGCGCGCATCAGGCGGACGTCCTCCAGCCAGACGGACTCGGGCCATTGTTCCGGGTTGTAGTCGCCGCCGTAGAGCAGCTTGGTCGGCAGTTTCGGGTTCATGCGATGCATGAGGAAAACACAAAGAAGCTGAGAAGCGAAGCCTGAGCTCATCTCTCAGTTCCCTCGGTCCAAATCAATCAGCGTGGGTGCGTCGCGGTCGCACGACAGCTGGCCGTCGGCGTAGTGCAGCTCGACCACCTGGATGGAGCTGCGGCGCGTCTCGGTGGCGGGCTTGTCCTCGGGCTTGATGGTGCCGGCGCGGCCGGGATGGGTGAAATAAAACAGGAAAGCCCGGTCGCCGCTGACGACCACGCCGGGGTGGCCGCCGTTGACGCCGTCGTCGGCGCCCTGGCCGGGGACGTTGAGCAGGTCGCCGGTTTGCGCCGTCCAGCTGAGGAAATCATCCGAGCGGTAGACGCCGAGCCCCTTCCACAGGTCGACCAGCATCCAGTTGTGCCCCTTCCATTGGAAAACATACGGGCCCTCGCCGGGACGCTCGCCGACGCCGGCGGCCTTGCCTTTGTCGGTCCAGACAAACAGGTCGGGACTGTCGGCATAGTAGATGGATTTGCGGTCGCGCTCGTTGTTATACCACATGCGCCAGCCGCCGCCGGGCAGCGGATAAACGCACGCGTCAATCACGCGGTCCGAGGCGAGCGTGAGGGCGGACTGGTATTGCCAGTCGCGCAGGTTGGCGCTCGTGAAGTGGACGATCCGCCGCGGGTGCTGCCAGTTCTCGAAGATGCCGGGCACGACCGTCAGATACATGTGGTAGGTGCCGTCGGGCGCGGTGATGACATCGGGCGCCCATAGTGTCTGCTCCGGGCCGCCGATGTCCGGGGGCAGCGTGATGTTGGCGTCGCCGGCGTATTTCCACGTTACGCCACCGTCGCGCGACTCGGCCAGACCGATCGGTGTGCCATGCACCCACGCGACGCCGGACAGGCCCGGCACATTGGCCCGCCGGTTGGTGTAGAACATCAGCCAGCTCTTTTCAGCGCGGTCCCAGACGACAACCGGGTCGGCGGCGCCGTCGTATTTCTGGTCACGATAAAGCGGCTTGGGCGCGGGCCCGGCGGCGAACACCGGTGCGGTCACCGCGATCAACAGGGCGAGGGCAAGAAGAGGGGAGCGCATGTTAACTGCCTTCGGGTTTGACCACGGGTTTGGGCGGACTGGCCGGCAGGTGCCAGTCGGGAAAGCGGGCGGGATGTGCCGGGTCATAGGCGGGCAGCCCCGGCCGCAGGTGGGCGGCGAGGGCTGGCACGCGGGCCCTGATCTCCTCGACGACGCATTTCGCCAGTTCGTAGGCCCCGTAGGCGCTGAAATGCGTGTCGTCGGCGATGGCCGCGGTCTGGCCGGGGAAGCTGCCGGCGGGAAAATGCACGAAGGCGGGTTTCGCCCCCTCCGGGCCGAGCGCCTCGTAGAACGGGATGCTGCGCGCGTTCAGATCGATGACCGGCACGTCCAGTTCCACGCCAATGTCGCGGACTGCCTGCGGGTAGCCCCCGAGCGAGGGGACGATGTGCCGGCCCGCGGCGTCGAAGTTGCGGCGCTCCATCGAGGTGACCAGCACGGGATGGGCACCCTTGGCGCGGGCATCGGCCACGAAGCGGCGGAGGATATCCTTGTAGCCACCGGCCTCGGTGAGGTGGCCCGGGCCGGCCTTCTGGTCGTTGTGGCCGAATTGCATGAGCAGGTAATCGCCGGGCTTGATCATCGACATGACCTTGTCGTGGCGGCGTTCGCTGACGAAGGACCGGGCGCTCTCGCCGGACTCGGCGTGGTTGGCGATGGAGACGGTCGGACCGAAGAAAGCCGGCAGCATCTGGCCCCACGCCGCATAAGGCTCGACCTGTTGGTCGGTCACGGTGGAGTCGCCCGCGAGAAACACGGTGATGGCATCGTCCGCCCTGGTGATCTCCAGCGCGGCGAGACACGGCCGGGAGCCGTTGAATTCCAGGGTCAGGCGCTTGTCCCAGTGCAGGGCGCCGATCTCGCGCGGCTTGAGCCGCACGGTGCCGCCGTCCGGGATTTGCGGCGTGCGGAGATGGACGAGGAAGGTGGCGGTGACCGACTCGCCGGACTTCGTCGTGACCGGCTCGAGCACGAGGCGGCGCGACTCGGCCTTCACGACGGTGTGCGATTCGCCGGTGGGATCGCCGAGCACGAGCTTCACGCGATAGTTGCCCTCGGGCAGGTCGACCGAGAAGAAAAACGGCTGGGCGCCGGTGCAAAAGTCTCCCGTCAGCGCGTCGCCACCGCGGTTTATCCCCTCGATGGTTGCGCCCGGCTCGAAACCGTGGCCCCGGGCGGAGGAATAAGCGGCGTCGGCACCGACGGCGGTGTAGCCCGGCGCGGCCGGGCCGGGGCCGAAATCAAGGCGGACATCCGCAGCCGCGGTCAGGCCGGTCAGGCCGAGGCAAAGCAGCAGGCACCGCGCGGACATCGGGGCGAGGGCTCAGGCGGAGCGGGAGGGCTGCAGGACGAAGCCCGTGTCGCGCAGCAGGCTCTGGGCGGCAAGGGCGCGGTAGAGGGCGGCCTCCAGCCCGTTGACGACCGGCACCGGCGCGGCGCCACCGACGGGGGCCTGCCAGGAGATCAGCTCGGGCGGCACCGCCTGCACCGGCGTGGCGGCATGGACCGCCTCCACGAAGGCCGTGTGGCGGTCGGCCAGCGCGGTCGTGCAGACAAAGGTGTCCGGGGCGCGCAGCTTGGCCAGCACCGCCTCGAACATCGACCGGCGGTTCGCGCTGCTGTCGGGCAGGACGCGTTCCTCGCGGCGGCCGTCGGCGTGGTGGATGATGCAGCTGCGCTCGTGCTTCCACTCGACGCGGCCGGTGCGGCCCTCGAGGTAGATCTCGGGCTCGCAGACCTCGCGGCAGGTGTGGGTGGCTCCGAACCAGAACGCGATGCCCTCGGGCGAGCGGGCGCGCACGACGCTGGTGTCGAAGCTCTCGATGGCGTGCGCCCGCAGCAGCTCGGCGGACTCGATGCGGACCTGCGCGGCCTCGGCGACGGTCGGGCCGGCGAAGTAGAGGCTGAGGTTGACGAAGTGGGCGAAGGCGTTGTTCAGCGGCGAGTCGAGCACCTGCGTGCCGTCGGCGTGCAGGCGGCCGGCCCAGGGGTTGCGGGTGAAATAAGCCGCCGGCCGCGGCCAGAGGCCGATGAAGCGCACGGTGTGGATCGGCCCGATCACGCCGGCGCAAAGCTGTTCCTTCAGCCACCGGTTGACCGGGCTGTAGATGTCCTGGAAGCCGACGGCGACGAACCGTCCGGTGGATTTTTCGGCGGCGCGGATGGCCGCGACCTCGGCGAGCGAGCCGGCGAGCGGCTTCTCGACCAGCACGTGGGCGCCGGCGCGGAGGGCGGCGAGCGTCATGCGCGCGTGCCACGGGATGCCGGTGGGGATCAGGCAGAGATCGAGCCGGCCGGCCTCGGCCTTGAGCATCGCCTCGTAGTCGCGGTGGATGACGCAGCCGCGCGCGCGCAGCTCGGACTCGATGGCGGCCTCCTCGGCCGGATTGATGATGACGGCGGCGCAGAGGTCGATTTCGCCGCGTTCATGGGCGGCCCGGGCCAGCGCCAGGTAGATCCGCGCGTAACCCGAGACACCGATCAAGGCGACCCGCGGGCGGGATGAAGGGGTGGACGTCATGCGTGCTAGGGTCCGTCCGGAGAACGGAGTGGAAGGGGCATCAGGGGTGGAAGCAGCTGCGACCGGACAGGAGGGGGTGAGTCAGGTCGCAAAGTGGGGCTGAGGAGGATGTTTATGGCGGCGACGGCGGGGGCGCGGCGACCCGGTGCAAGTCTTACAGTAAGAAGAATCTGCCGGTGATCTCACCTGCGGAGGGCTTAACCCTCCGGCCAATAAAAAGACCCCCTCGGTGAAGAGGGGGTCTCGGTCGTCCGGGGGGACGAATTAGAAATCGAACGTCGTCGTCAGCGTGAACTGGCGCGGGTCGATGATGCGGAACGAATAGGCCGAGCCATCGTAGTTGACGGCAACGGGGCGCAGGCCGCCGCTTTCGAGGACATTGCTCACGTTGAGCTGCACCTTGGCCTTCACCTTGTTGTTCCAGACCGGGAAGCGGTAACTGACGAACAGGTCGGTGTAGTAGTGGGCCGAGTCGTAATACGGCTTGGTCACGTCCGAGTAGTCCAGCACCGGGACACCGGCGTAGAGGTTCACGCCGCTGGACTTGCCGGCGTAGCCGATGACGGCCTTGTCTTCCCAGCGCTCGTTGCCGCCGATCGTGAGGCCCTTGAGGCGGCCCTCGGTGAACGAGTAGCTGGTGAGGAAGGACCAGCGGTATTTGCGCTGGCCCTGGACGGACTGGCCCTGGAGGTCGCGGTCGAGCGTGAGCTGCGGGACGACGACGCCGTTCCAGTTGGCGAGGGGATTGGCGAAGGCGCCGGAGTTCTCGGGGAACAGCGCGCTGTTATAGCCGAAGGAACCGGTCCAGAAATCCCGCAGGTCAACCGCGCGGCCTCCGCTGGTGGTGTAGGTCGCGAGGTTTTGGTATTGGGGCAGGAGGTAGGTGCTGGCCTTGGCGGCGGTCCAGACGGCCAGGCGGTCGTCGGCCCACGGGGTGAACTCCTTCAGCACGCTGGCGTATTTCGTGTCCTGCTTGCCGAACGTGAACTTCATCGTCCAGTTCTTGTTCGGGTTGTAGTTGATCTCGGCCTCGATGCCCCTGGCCTCGGCATTGCGCGTGGCGCCGCGGGCGAAGGTGGAGGTGGAGTAGTAGTCGTAGGGCAGCTGCCAGATCTTCGCCGCCGCCGCCTGGATGGCGGTTTCATCCGGCGTGCTGAGGTTCTGGCCGAAGGTGGCCGAGGTCGGGTCCATGCCCATGTTGATCATGGCGATAGTGCGGGCCCAGTTGCGGAACAGCGTCTCGTCGATGTTGCTCGAGAGGCGGCCGAACACCACCGGGGCCGCGATGTTCTCGTTGAGGTTGGAGGCCTCGAACCAGGTCACGCGGGCGAACAGCTTGTTGTCGAACAGCGAGAACTGGAACCCGTAGTCCTTGCCCTCGCCGGTCGGCTTGGCCAGCTGCTTGCCGTAGAAGTCGCCGAGCGCGGTGGCGGGCGGGTTGAAGTTGTCCGACTGGTTGTAGCTGACGCCGAAGCTGCGGACGAACTGCCAGAAGGGCGAGCCGTCGTTGGCCTTGCGCTCGATGGAGCCCCAGCCAGTGAAGGGCCGCAGCACGCCGCCGAGGGTGCGGGTGGTGCCGGTCATGGCGCTGTAGGGACCCCAGCGGTTGAAGAGGAACTCGCGCTGGAACTCGCCGTTCACCCACTTCTGGGCGTTGGTGATGGCGGGCTGGACCTCGACGCCGTTGACATCCTTGACCGCGGGCAGGCCGGTGTTGGTGATGCGCGCCTTGTATTTATCCTTGCGGACGCCGAAGGTGGCGATGAGGCGGTTTTCCCAGAGGTAGCTGGTGACGCCGCCGCTGATGGAATCGACGATGCGCTCGTTGCGGCCGGTGCCGGCGTCGAAGTCGTCGAAGGCGGTGGTCATGTTCACCGTCTTGAAGCTGCTGGTGTCGTAGTCGTAGACCTTGATGTCACCGGTGTAGTTCATGTAGTCCCAGCTGCCGGCGGAGCGGGTGACCACGCCGTTGGGATCGCCGGGGGCGGCGAGGTAATAGGTGCGGCGGAGCGAGGTGGTCTGGCGGTTCCAGCCGGTCGGGGAGCCGTCGGCGTTGTTGTTCGGGTTGCGCAGGTAGCGGAAGCGGCCGCCGTCGCTCGTGCTGGAGATGTATTGCAGGCGCTGGCGGATCGAGGTGGAGAGATACTCATCCTTCGACCACAGGCCGAGGATCTGGTGGCGGCCGAGCCACTTCGTCCAGCCCTTGTTCGTGGTGAAGTCGGGCGTATACGCGATCATGGCGCGGTAGTGGTCGTCGATCTCCGCGTTGTAGTAGCTGTCGGGATCCTGGTCCTCGAGGTAGGGCTTGCCGAAGTAGGGGTTGGGCGTGCCGTCGGGCAGGGTCTTGTTCGTGTCCACGAAGAGGGTGGAGACGTTGAGCTGGGCCACCGTGTAGTTGGAGCGCTGGGCGAAGTCCTGGCGGAACCAGCCGGCGTTGACGAAGAGGTTGCTGAGCAGCTCCTGCTCCACGTCGACGTTGTAGCTCTTGTTCTTCGCCGTGCCGAAGTTCATCGAGTTGAGGTTCACATCGCTCCAGTTGTAGATCGATTTGTCGGTCACGCTCGGGTAGCGGTAGCTGGAGGCTAGGATGCCGTTGCCGGCGGCGGTCCAGGCCGCGGAGGTGGTGTAGGTGCGGCTGGTGATGTCGGACCAGGTCGGGTTGAGCCAGACGTTGGCGTCGGACGGGGTGGTCGTGGGATTGCCCGCCGGGTTGCCGGGGACGCCGAAGGTCGCGAGGTATTTGTAATTGTAGGTCGGCTGGAACCAGCTGGTCAGCTGGCCGTTCGAGATCTGCATGATGCTGCGGGCCTGGTTGACCACGCCGATGCCTGGCACGAAGAGGATGTTCGGGGAGGTGGTGCCCGCCTTCCAGTTGGCCGGCACGCCGAAGATGGTGTCGCTGAAGATGCTCAGGCCGTTGTAGAACGTGAAGTTCGTGTCGGTGCCGTTGAAGGCGGTGGCCGACGTGCCGCGCTTGGTCGGGTCATAGCCGGGCAGGTTGCGGACGAAGTCGCGCACCGTCTGGGCGTAGGTGGTGTTGGCGGCGTTGTTGACGAGGATGCTGAGTTCCTTGCCGGTCTTGAGGCTGAGGACCTTGTGGGAGACCGCGTCGTAGTAGGGCTGGCCGGCGAGGTTCCACTGCGTGACGTAGTCGCGCGGCGTGAGCGTGTTCGGGCGGTTGTTCTCGTTGTCGTATTTCTCGAAGTTCGCCTTGATGGTCGTCTTCTTGAACGGCTTGAAGGTGATGGCGCCGTAGTAGCGCGTGGTCTTGTCCGAGGCCGGCTTGCGGTCGAAGCGGCGGTCGTCATAGAGCGCCGCACCGTAGATCGCGAGTTTGTCATCGATCAGACCCTGGTTGAAACTCAGGCTGCTGCGGAACGAGCCGTATTGGTCGGTGCGGAAGGAAACGGAGGTGTTCTTCCGGTTGAGCTGCGCCGAGGCGGTCGTTTGGTTGGCGATGCCGGCCGGGCTGCCGAGGCCGAAGAGCATGGAGTTGGGGCCGCGGCTGATTTCCACCGACTGGGTGTTGTAGGAGTCGAACGGCAGCGCGGCGATCGAGGGATAATAGTTGATGGCCGCGCTGGGCGAGCCGAGGCCGCGCACGCGGTTGGCCTGGGCGTTGGTCAGGGAGGCGACGGAATTGCCCTGCGTGCCGCCGGCGTTCACGTCGAGCACGCCGTCATTGCGGAAGCTCTGGGTGCCCGGGGTGTAGGTGCCCGAGCCCTCGGTGTTCACCTCGTAGCGGAAGATGTCGTTGATGTCCGTCGACGCGGTGTCGTCCATCTGCTGCTTGGTGACGACGGAGATGGAGGCGCCGAGGTCCGCGAGATTCGTGTTCATGCGGCTGCCGGCGAGCGTGTTCGCCGCGTAGTAGCCGGCGTCCTTGGCCGTGGAGACGACGAAGGGTGTCAGCACCATGGTTTCCTCCTTCTGGACGGACTCGACGGGGACGTTCTTGGCCTCGGCCGGGGCCTTGGCGGCCTCGGTCGGGGAGGGGGCGGTGGTCTGGGACCAGACCGACGGCGCCAGCGCCATCGTGCAGGTCAGCGCCAGCAGGAGCCGGCGCGTCAGGGTAGCTTGGGGTGTTGGGTTCATGAGCATTCGGATCTGGGTTTTAGTTCAGACGAAATAAAGCGCGGCAAAACACGGGATAAAGCGGCAGCTAAGGGGTGACGGTGGGGTGGGGCGAGGCGTGGGGGCTCCACACGACGGGGTATGCACTAATTTGTGATATTAGTTTGAGCGACTTCAACGGGAGTGTGTTCTTACAGTAAGAAGAAATTCCGCGGAACACGCGACAGTGACCATTTGCGGTCGCGGGGTGCCCCCTCTTTGACCGATCCGGCCGGGCCGCGTTGCGCTTTTTTTGCCGCGGTTCGGAGGCGCCCGCGCGCGCCGCCGCCGCTCGGGGAATGCGTCGCGGGCTTATGACAGGCTTCGCTCGCCGCGGGCCGGATGCACAGTTCCGCTCGCAGCGCGCGGATGCACCGTGTCACTGTGCCGGTTCAGTCAAAAAACATGATTGCAAGGACCGGCCGCACGCCACGTTGATTGTGCTTCCATGCACGGGCGTTTCCCACCGGCTTCGCCCCTCGTGTGGCACAGGAGTAGCTCCACCTTCTTTCCAACCGCCCGCCACCTGTAAAATCCCGACCTCCCCGCGCCAGGTTCCGCCCGCTCCCGCCTCCCTTTCCATGTCCCAACCCAACGACTCCGCTCCCGCCGGCCGCCCCGGCAAGCAAGGCCTCTACGATCCCTGGTTCGAGCACGACGCCTGCGGCGTCGGCTTCATCGTGGACATGAAAGGCCGCAAGTCGCACAAGATGGTCGCGGACGGCCTCCAGATCCTCCGCAACCTCGACCACCGCGGCGCGAGCGGCGCCGAGATCAACACCGGCGACGGCGCCGGCATCCTTATCCAGATCCCGCACAGGTTCTTCGCCGAGGGCTGCAAGGCCACGCTGCGCTTCACCCTCCCCGAGGCCGGCCAGTATGGCGTCGGCCTGATCTTCCTCCCGCGCAACCCGACCGTCCGCCGCAAGGTCGAGGAGAAGTTCGAGCAGGTCGTCCAGGCCGAGGGCTGCACCTTCCTCGGCTGGCGCACCGTGCCGGTGAAGAACGCCTCGCTCGGCGACACCGCGAAGTCCGCCGAGCCGTTCATGCGCCAGGCCTTCATCGCCCGGCCCGACGGCCTCGACGAGCTCGCCTTCGAGCGGAAGCTCTACGTCATCCGCAAGCGCGCCTACAACGACATCCGCACTTCCACCATCGCCGGCGCCGAGGCGTGGTATGTCGCCAGCCTCTCGGCCCGCACGCTCGTCTACAAGGGCATGCTCACGACCGACCAGGTCGACAACTACTTCCCCGACCTGAAGCACCCGCTGATGGAGTCGGCCCTCGCGCTGGTCCACTCGCGCTTCTCGACCAACACCTTCCCGAGCTGGGAGCGCGCGCACCCCTACCGCTACCTCGCGCACAACGGCGAGATCAACACCCTCCGCGGCAACATCAACTGGATGCACGCCCGCCAGGCGCTCTTCGAGAGCCCCGTCTTCGGCGACGACATCAAGAAGATCATCCCGATCGTGAACCCGAACGGTTCCGACTCGTCGATGTTCGACAACACCCTCGAGCTCCTCGTCCTCGCCGGCCGCCCGCTGGCGCACGCGATGATGATGCTCATCCCCGAGCCGTGGTCCAACCACGAGTCGATGGACCCGCAGCGCCGCGCGTTCTACCAGTATCATTCCTGCCTGATGGAGCCGTGGGACGGCCCGGCCGCCATGGGCTTCACCGACGGCACCCAGATCGGCGCCATCCTCGACCGCAACGGCCTGCGCCCGTCGCGCTACTACGTCACGAAGGACGGCATCGTCGTCATGGCCTCCGAGGCCGGCGTGCTCGAGTTCCCGCCCGAGGACATCGTCCAGAAGGGCCGCCTGCAGCCGGGCCGCATGTTCCTCGTGGACACGGTCCAGGGCCGCATCATCGAGGACGAGGAGATCAAGCGCACGATCGCGGGCGCCCAGCCCTACCAGGAGTGGATCAAGCAGCACCTCGTCCACCTCAGCGACCTCCCCGAGGCGCCGCCGGTTGAGCCGCCCGACCACGCCACGCTGCTCCAGCGCCAGATCGCGTTCGGCTACACCTTCGAGGACGAGCGCGTCATCATCGCCCCGATGGCCAAGGACGGAGTCGAGGCGATCGGCTCCATGGGCAACGACGCCGCGCTCGCGGTGCTCTCCAACAAGCCGCGCCTGCTCTACGACTATTTCAAGCAGCTCTTCGCCCAGGTGACCAACCCGCCGATCGACTCGATCCGCGAGGAGATCGTCATCTCGCACGAGACGCGCCTCGGTTCCGAGGGCAACCTGCTCAACCCGCAGCCCACGGCCTGCCGCCGCGTCGAGCTGAAGTGGCCCGTCCTGACGAACGAGGAGTTCGCCAAGATCCGCCGCACCAACCTCCCCGGCCTCAAGATGGGCGTGCTGCCCATCCTCTTCCGCGTCGCCCGCGGCGAGAAGGGCCTGGCCAAGTCCATGGAGGAGCTCTCCATGATGGCCCGCCGCATGATCGAGGAGGAGGAGGTCAACGTCATCATCCTCTCCGACCGCGGCGTCACCAAGGAATACGCCCCGATCCCGTCGCTGCTGGCGATCGCCGGCCTGCACCACTACCTGATCCGCGAGGGCCTGCGCACGCGCGTGTCGCTCGTCATCGAGACCGGTGACGCCCGCGAGGTGCACCACATGGCGCTGCTCATCGGCTACGGCGCCTCGGCCATCAACCCCTACGTCGCGTTCGAGACGATCGACGACATGATCCGCGAGGGCATGCTCTCCGGCATCGACCACAAGAAGGCCTGCGCCAACTTCGTGAAGGCCGCCTCCAAGGGCGTCGTGAAGGTCATGTCCAAGATGGGCATCTCGGCCATCCAGTCCTACCGCGGCGCCCAGGTGTTCGAGGCCCTCGGCCTCCGCCAGGACGTCGTCGACCACTACTTCACCTGGACCCCGACCCGCGTCGGCGGCATCGGCCTCGATGTCATCGCCCAGGAGGTCCTCCTCCGCCACCGCGCGGCCTACCCGGACCGCCAGGTCGACGGCCACGTGCTGCCGGTCGGCGGCCTCTACCAGTGGCGCGCCAGCGGCGAGGCCCACCTCTTCACGCCCGAGTCGGTGCACGCCCTCCAGAAGGCCGTCCGCCAGAACTCCAAGCCCGCCTACCAGGCCTACGCGAAGCTCGTCAACGAGCAGAGCGGCCGCCTGTGCACGCTGCGCTCGCTGCTCGATTTCCGCGCCGGCCCGGCCATCCCCCTCGAGGAGGTCGAGTCCGTCGAGAAGATCATGAAGCGCTTCAAGACCGGCGCCATGTCCTACGGCTCCATCTCGAAGGAGGCGCACGAGACCCTCGCCATCGCCATGAACCGCATCGGCGGCAAGTCCAACACGGGCGAGGGCGGCGAGGACGCCGAGCGGTTCACCTGGACCAACGAGCAGGGCGACTCCAAGAACTCCGCCATCAAGCAGGTCGCCTCCGGCCGCTTCGGCGTCACGAGCGAATACCTCGTCAACGCCCGCGAGCTCCAGATCAAGATGGCCCAGGGCGCCAAGCCCGGCGAGGGCGGCCAGCTGCCCGGCACCAAGGTCTACCCGTGGGTCGCCAAGACCCGCGGCACCACCGCCGGCGTCGGCCTCATCTCGCCCCCGCCGCACCACGACATCTATTCCATCGAGGACCTCGCGGAGCTCATCCACGACCTCAAGAACGGCAACAAGGACGCGCGCATCTCCGTGAAGCTCGTCTCCGAGGTCGGCGTCGGCACCATCGCCGCCGGCGTCGCCAAGGCCCACGCGGACGTCGTCCTCATCTCCGGCTATGACGGCGGCACCGGCGCCTCGCCGCAGACCTCCCTCCAGCACGCGGGCCTCCCGTGGGAGCTCGGTCTCGCCGAGACCCACCAGACCCTCGTCCTCAACAACCTCCGCTCCCGCATCGCGGTCGAGACCGACGGCCAGCTCAAGACCGGCCGCGACGTCATCATCGCCGCGCTGCTCGGCGCCGAGGAGTTCGGCTTCGCCACCGCGCCGCTCGTCGCCACGGGCTGCATCATGATGCGCGTGTGCCACCTCAACACGTGCCCCGCCGGCGTCGCCACGCAGGACCCGCAGCTCCGCGCCAAGTTCGCCGGCAAGCCCGAGCATGTCGTCAACTTCATGCGCTTCATCGCCGAGGACATGCGCGAGATCATGGCTGCGCTCGGCTTCCGCTCCATCGAGGAGATGATCGGCCGCACCGACCGCCTCGAGGCGAAGAAGGCCGTCGACCACTGGAAGGCCAAGGGGCTCGACTTCTCCAACATCCTCTACTCGCCGGACGTCGGCCCCGAGGTCGGCCGTTTCTGCTCGCAGAAGCAGGACCACGGCATCGACCGCTCCTACGACATGACCACGCTCCTCGCGCTGGCCCAGCCGGCCATCCAGAAGGGCGAGAAGGTCGTCGCCGAGCTCCCGATCCGCAACGTCAACCGCGTCACCGGCACCATCACCTCCGGCGAGATCACCAAGAAGCACGGCGCCAAGGGCCTCCCCGAGGACACCATCCGCTTCAAGTTCAAGGGCTCCGCCGGCCAGAGCTTCGGCGCCTTCGTCACGCGCGGCATGACGCTCTCCATCGAGGGCGACGCCAACGACTACTTCGGCAAGGGCCTGTCGGGCGGCAAGCTCATCATCTTCCCGGACGCGAAGGCGACCTTCAAGGCCGAGGAGAACATGATCATCGGCAACGTGGCCTTCTACGGCGCCAGCGCCGGCGAGGCCTACATCCGCGGCATGGCCGGCGAGCGCTTCGGCGTCCGCAACTCCGGCGTCTCCGTGGTCGTCGAGGGCATCGGCGACAACGGCTGCGAATACATGACCGGCGGCCACGTCGTCGTCCTCGGCCGCGCCGGCCGCAACTTCGGCGCCGGCATGTCCGGCGGCGTGGGCTACGTGCTCGACGAGGCCGGCGACTTCACCGGACGCGTCAACACGCAGATGGTCGGCATCGAGAAACTCACCGACGCCAAGGACATCGCGCTCGTGAAGGCGATGATCCAGAAGCACCTCGACTACACCAAGAGCGAGAAGGCCAAGGCCGTCCTCGCGAACTGGGACGCCTTCGTCCCGAAGTTCGTCAAGGTGATGCCGAAGGACTACAAGCGCATGCTCGCCTGCATCGAGCGCGCCCAGGCGTCCGGCCTCACCGGCGACGAGGCGGTCCTCGCCGCCTTCGAGGAAAACGCCCGCGACCTCAGCCGCGTCGGCGGAAACTAAGCGGCAGACGCTGCGGAAACCTGAAACCTGAGACCTGAAACCTGAAATGTCCGAACCGACCATGACTGTCATCGCGAGGAGGGCGCAGCCCGACGTGGCGATCCATCTAGCTGGATTGCTTCGTCGCTCCGCTTCTCGCAATGACTCCCTGCCTTTAACCCTTCAGGTTTCAGGTCTCAGGTCTCAGGTTTCGCCCTCCACACTTTCCACTCCTCACTCAGCACTCACCCATGGGTAAACCTACCGGCTTCATCGAATATCTCCGCGAACTGCCCGTCGATCGCGCTCCGGCGGAGCGCGTCAACGACTGGAAGGAGTTCCATCACCACATGGACGAGAAGAAGCTGCGCACGCAGGGCGCGCGCTGCATGGATTGCGGCATTCCCTTCTGCCATACCGGCAAGCTCATCAGCGGCATGGCGTCCGGCTGCCCGGTCAACAACCTGATCCCGGAGTGGAACGACCTGGTCTACCGCGGCCTGTGGAAGGAGGCGCTCGAGCGCCTGCACAAGACGAACAATTTCCCCGAGTTCACCGGCCGCGTCTGCCCGGCGCCGTGCGAGGGCTCGTGCGTGCTCGGCATCAACAACCCGCCGGTCACGATCAAGAACATCGAGGCCTCGATCATCGACCGCGGCTGGGACGAGGGCTGGGTCATCCCCGAGGCGCCCAAGGTCCGCACCGGCAAGAAGGTCGCCGTCATCGGCTCCGGCCCCGCCGGCCTGTCCGCCGCCGCGCAGCTCAACCGCGCCGGCCACACCGTCACCGTCTTCGAGCGCGCCGACCGCCCGGGCGGCCTGCTCATGTATGGCATCCCGAACATGAAGCTCGACAAGCAGGAGGTCGTCCTGCGCCGCATCAAGCTCATGGAGCAGGAGGGCATCAAGTTCATCTGCAACGCCAACGTCGGCGACAACGTCGAGCCCCAGATCTTCCTGAAGGAATACGACGCCACCGTCATCTGCACCGGCGCCACGCAGCCCCGCGACCTGCCCATCGAGGGCCGCAACCTCAAGGGCGTGCACTTCGCCATGGAGTTCCTCACGGCCAACACGAAGGCCGTGCTCAACGGCGACGCCAGCAAGACCGCCATCTACGCCGGCGGGAAGGACGTGGTCGTCATCGGCGGCGGCGACACGGGCACGGACTGCGTCGGCACGTCGATGCGCCACGGCTGCAAGAGCCTGCTGCAGATCGAGATTCTCCCCAAGCCCCCGCTGGAGCGCCAGGCCGACAATCCCTGGCCCGAGTGGCCGAAGACCTACAAGATGGATTACGGCCAGGAGGAGGCCGCCGCGAAGTTCGGAGCCGACCCCCGCATCTACGTCACGACGGTCAAGAAGTTCATCGGCGACGCCGAGGGCCGCGTGAAGGAGCTGGTCACGGTCGAGATCAAGTGGGGCAAGAACGACAAGGGCCAGTTCGTGCCGCAGGAGGTTCCTGGCACCGAGAAGACCCGCCCCACACAGCTGGTGCTCCTCGCCATGGGCTTCCTCGGGCCGGAACAGGCCCTGCTGAAGGAGCTCAATCTCGAGACCGACCCCCGCAGCAACATCAAGGCCGAGCACGAGAAGTATACGACCAGCATCAAAGGCGTCTTCGCCGCCGGCGACTGCCGTCGCGGTCAGTCCCTCGTCGTCTGGGCCATCAACGAAGGCCGTGGCGCGGCTCGTGAGTGTGACCGCTACCTGATGGGCAGCACTGATCTGCCTTGATTGTCATCGCGAGGCGCTCTGCGCCGTGGCGATCCAGCTAGATTCAGGTGCTCCACCAGGAGCGCCTTTTCATTTCTTGCTGACATCAATATCCGCGACCTGACCCCTTTTGACTGCCCATTCCTCCCGTCTGGCCCGACGAGGCCGGCAGACAAGGCGAGGTTGGCGCTGCTGGCAAACCGAAACCGGAAAGATCTCCGGCGATCAGCCGCCTAGTTCTTTGCCTTCCTCAGGTCGGCGATCTCCTGTTCGAGTTTCGCCAGCTTCTGCTCGATATTTTGTCCGGGACCGGCCGCCGGTTCCGACCCGTGGAGCACGGCGTTTTCGTCGCCCTTGAAATGGGCGATGGACTGCCCGGCAGAAAGGCGCGCCCCCGTGCGATCCGTCATCAGGTGCCAGGCCACGGCGGAGGCTACGTAACTCACGCGGTCGTTCCGGAAGACGTTCCGCTTGATCTGGGTCGAGGCCTTGGCGAACACGACGTGCAGCTGCAGCAACGCGACGTCGCCATTGGACGCAATGAAATCAGCGTAAGCCAGGTCGGCGAAGAGCACCGCACCGGCATCGTTGGGTTCCAAGAGGGCCTTTGAGAGTTCACCGAAGGCCGCGAGGATCTTTTCCCCGCGCTTGACGATCTTGGCGACGACGGGATCGGACGACAGCTTGGCCAGCCTCTCGCGGTGGGCCGCGAGTTCCGCGGCCTGCACCTCCGTGCGGGGCCCTGATTCCAGCGAATCGACACTGGCCTGGGTGGCCTTGATTTCCGCTTTGTTCGCCTTGACCAGGCCGGCCTGCGACTCCTCCGCCTCGTCGTGGGCCTTTTGGGCCAGCGCCACGAGATCCTGGCACGATTTGAATTTCAACGAGAGATCGGTGGTTTCGGCGACGCGCTGGCCGGGGAAGTTCAACCTGGCCGTCTTCGCCACGGCCGCCGCGAGCAGCTGGTCGCTCGCCTGGGCGTCGGCGCCGAAGCGCGAGGTATCGGTTTTGAAAAAGGAGGCGATGTCGGCGACCGAGCCCAGGGTGCCCTTGATCCCCGAGACCAAGACGCCGAGTTCGGCCAGGCCCACGCGTCCTGGCTCGGTTGCCTGGGGCGTTTTGGGTTCCTTCGTGGCGGCTTCCTTTGCCTGCTTGATTGCCTCCCAGTCGTCGTGGAGCGACTTGGCCTCGCTGCCCAGCTGCTCGAACTTCTTCTTCGTCAAGTCGACCTCGACGAAGCGCTTGGTGGTGAAGGTGGCGTCGACCACGTAGATGGGTTTGTCGGCCGCCAGCGTCGTCACTTCCCGGGCGATCCCGGCGGCGACCGCCTCGATGGCCCGGTGGGCGGCGACCAACGCGACGAAATCGCCCTTGTCGTCGAACTTCGCCTCGCCCTTGAGGCCCGTCGTCTCGGAGGAGGGAAACGTGCCGGCGAGGATGTCGCGCTTCAGGCCGTCGATGTCCTTCTCCAGGGTGAGCTTGGCCTTGAGGTCCTCGAGCGCCTGGAGCTCGGGTGACTTGGCGGGCGTTTCATCGGCGGGGCACAGCAGCGCGCCGCAGGTGAGCGCGGCGAAGAGCGAAATGAGCGGGAGTGGTTTCATGGTTAGTGGGTGTCGAGGGCAAGGGTGCCGCCCAGCGCGGCGGCGGCAGACGTGATCCAGCCGATCTGGCAATCGACGCGGGCATAGATGCCGCCATCGCCGCAGGTCGTGTTGAGGACGCCGTTTTTCACGGCGGCGCGGGACACCAGCGCCGCCAGCATCAAGTTGCCGCCCTGCTTCACATAGGCCGGGCCGCCACTGTCCCCGGCGCAGCTGTCCTTGTGGGTGACGGGATCGATTGCGATCACCTCCGTGGTGCGGTCGGAGCCGAAAAAGGCATAGTCGCCGTTGAAGCGGGGCACGGTGACGAAGCGCCGCTTGCCGCCGCCGCCGATCCCGAGGGGGCTGTCGCTGCCAAAACCGGCCACCGTCAGGTCGGTCGCGGTGTCGATCATGGCACCGGCCGCGACCTTGATCGGCAGGGCGCTGACGCCCGTTACGTTGGTTTCGAGCAGGAGCAGGGCCAGGTCGTTGCGGTAGGTGGCTGGATCGAAGGCATGGACCCGGCGCGCCTTTACCTTGTAGCGGGTGCCCGTCAACCAGGTGAAGCCCACGCGCACTTCCGTGGCCTTGGCGGGGATGTCGCCGTGGGCCGCGGTGAGCACGAGGTTCGGGCCCACCAGGATGCCGCTGGCAAAGCAGCGGTTGCCGTCGCCGATGGAGACACATTCGGGAAACCGGTTCCAGGCCTCGTCGCCCAGGTAGATCATCACGCTCGAAGTATCGAGCGCGACGGCCATCATGTTGTTGACCGTTGACTCGTCGGCGTAGAGCAGGGCGGTGGGCGAGTCGGCGGGTAGCGCCAGGGCTTTGGCCCAGATCGACTCGGTGAGGCCCCGGGACCGCAGCCGGCTCTTCAGCCAGTCGGCTTTTTCCGGCCGGGGCGAGCGCAGGAGCTGGCCGGCGGATTCCTTGCCCAGCGAGGATTCGATCGCCGATTGCGCCGCGACATCCATCCGGGCTGTTTCCGCCGGGACGGGGGCGGTGGCGACGAGCAAACCAAGCCCGAAGACGGGGAGGTAATTCCGCGAACAGTTCATGTGCGTTTCGTTACGGCCCGGACAAAATGAATGACAGATGGCATGACGGAACCAAGGATTATTCGGTTAAACGCGCGACCAGCCGCGAATTTTTCACCCGCCATGGATATTGTGGCCAGGAAAGGGAATACACCCCAGCGGAGAACGGGATGACGGTTCGCCGGCTGGCCCTGGGCCAATCACTAGGATTTTCCACCCGGCGCCATGCGGCGCGCGGCTTCCAGGGCCTCGGCGCTGGAGTCGGCCATGAGCTTCACGACCTTCTCCGGGGCGACGCGCACGAAGTAGGTCTTGCCGAGGGCGCCTTTCACCTCGAGGTCCACGTGGGGCAGCGTGACGGTCGCCGGGATGCGGAAGACCTCCGAGAAGAGCGCGGCGGCTGCGGTGTCGCGGACCTTCGGGTCGGCGTAGTTGTAGATGTAGTCGTAGATCCGGATGACGTATTCGCCAAAGACCGTGTCCATGTCCTTGGCGCTGGTGTCCAGCTCCACGAACTCCTTCGCGGCCTGCTCGGTGGCGGCCATAACCTTCTGCGGGCCGAGGTTAGTCTCGACCGAGTAGAGATTCTGCTTGCCCACCGGCTTGAGCAGCGTAATCGCGCCGGCGACGACCTTCGGGGGCTGCTCCGGCAGCTCGCCGCGCGGGGAGAGGCTCTGCTCCATGACGAAGTTGCGCTCGTCGCGCGTCTCGACGGTGACGTCGAACTCGGAGAGCACGCGCCAGGAATTCACGATGTGGAAGGTGGATTTCTTGGTGACGGGGTTGTGGGTGAAGCCGTTGATGACGACCTGGTGCCCGATGCGGCTGTTGCCCTCGAAGGGGTGGTTGGCGAGGAAGTCCGCGGGCAGCGACAGCCAGATGTTCTCCGGCAGGGCGGCGAGGATGGGGCGGCCCTTGCGCAGCTGCTGCCGCGCCCACTCGAAGGGCGGGATGGTGCCGTTGGGGAAATGCACGATCGGGCTGGGCTTCTGCTTGAGGAACAGCATCTGCATCCCGACGAGGTAGCGGAAGTCGAGGTAGGGCTCCTTCTGGTTGACGGTGTTGATGACCTTGTAGATCTCGCCGTCCTCGATCGGGAAGCCGGCGATGTCGAGGTAGTGCACCCGGGCGTAGAACATGCAGGTCGGCCCGATCTGGTCGCGCAGCTTGGCCGGGGTGACCAGCCGGACGGTTTCCGTGCCGTCTTCCGTGACCTGCTTCTCGATGGTCTTCTTCACCTCGACCTTGGCCACGACGACGCTGGACTTGCCCTTGGCGAGCGGGTTGGCGGCGGCGAAGGCCTTCATCGCCTCGACGTCGGTCTCGGTCAGGTCGACGACGGGGAAGAGGCCGCGGCGGCCGTTCTTGTAGAGGACGGTCACGTAGCCGCCCTCGACGCGGGCGGAGGCGATGTCCTCGATCTTCGGGCCCGGCTTGGGGGCGCGCTTGGCCTTGGCGGCGTCCGCCGCGGGCTCGGGCGCCGGTTCCGGCTCGGGGGCGGGGGCGGCCGGGGCAGGGGCCGGCGGGGCCTTGGCCTGCTCCTTGGCGGAGCGGCCGCAGCCGGTGAGAACAAGGGCCGCGGCCAACGCCGGGACCAGCACGTGGAATCGGATGGAATGCATGCTTCCCGTCTGGCCCGACGAGGCTGGGAGGCAAAGTGATGATTGCCCGGAGAGCAATCTCACTTTGCCGAAACCTGATGATTCCGATCCGGTAGTGGCCGTTGCCCTCAACGGCCCTGCGCGGCGGTGAAAGGCGGTTGGGGGCCGCGGCCGTCGCCAAGCCTATGGCTGCCAAGACCGCCCCTACCTTTGCGGCTTAGCTCCTTTGCGTTACCTCAGGGGGCTTTCGCGGTCTGAGTATCATGAGCTCCAAGAAAGAAAACCGTGACGCCATCTTCGCCCAGCGCGCCGGGGCGGCCGAGGCCCGGAACAAGAACCACACCCACCTGGCCGCCGCCCATGACATCCGTCAGAACGGCAGCAACCACTCCAAGGTCACCCGCCAGGGCAACCCCGGCCGGAAGAACCAGCCGAAGGGGAAGTGACGGAGGACAGAGGACGGAAGACGGAGGGCAGCGGCCCCTATCATTGAAGGCCGACAATAAAAAGGGCGGCCGTCTGGCCGCCCCTCGCGTCTTTGCGCCTTTGCGTTAAATCCAGATCACAACTCCGTCGCGAAGTGCGGCTCGATGTCGACCGGGACGTCGTTGAGGCGGTCGAGCATCACCTTCACCTCGGGGCGGATGACGACGAGCTTCGTCATGAGCGCCTTGCCGCGGGCGTAGTCGCCGGTGGCCTGGAGCGTCATGATCTCGGTCGTCAGGCTCTCGACGCCCTGCTTGACCTTGGCGAAGTCCACGGCGAAGCGGCCGTCCGCGCCGATCGTGAAGGCGCCCTGGTCGAGCAGCCAGTTGAGCTGGAGCGCCATGCCCTTGGCGTGCGCCTCGGTCAGGCCGAAGCGGAGCGTGCGGAAGGTCGAGGCGAGGAAGGTGACATACATCGCCTGCTCCTGCTTCTGGTCGAGGACGCCCTTGTCCATGAGCTGCTGCAGCGCCCAGAGGCCGGAGATGTCGGCCTTGGCCTCCTCGAGCGTGCTGTTGAGCTCCTTGAGCTCGAGGCGGACCGTCGTCTTGCGCTCGCCGACGGTGATCTCCTGCGGCCCGAGGCCGTGCATGAGCTCGTGCATCAGGATGTGCGTGAAGAACGGGTCGAAGGCCACGAGCGGCTGGTCCTTGGCGGCGAGGGCGTGCTTGGAGATCGGCACGAGGACCTTGGCGAACTTGGCCTCCTGGTAATTCTTCAGCATGACGCGCTTCGAGCCCTTGGCGGCGACGACGCGCTCGTCGTTGGGGAGGTTGAAGGCGGCGGTCTGGATGCCGCGGTTGCCGTCGCCGGAGTTGAAGACGACGTTGACGACGCGGATGGGGGAGAGGCCGCCGAGCTTGGCGCGACGGTATTTCGGGTCGATGGGTAGCTTGTCCTCGAGGCCCTGCAGCTCGGCGCCGAAGCGGGCGAGCTTGGCCGTCTCGCCGGCGTCGGTGAGCGTGATGAAGCCCTCGAAGGCGGCCTTGTAGTTGAACCACTCGTCCTCGTAGGTCTCGTAGGGCCCGATGGTCGGTTCGATGGTGGCGTCGAGCTCCATCCAGGCCATGTCGGAGTCGTAATAGTCGTTCGTCAGGAAGGCGCGGGCGCGCAGGGTGAGGAAATTCTTCAGCGTCGGCTGCGTGGTCGCGGCGGCGGCCTCGTTGAGGAGGCGGGCGGCCTCGATCAGCTCGGGCTGGTATTCGATGCTGTAGGGGACGAGCATGAACTTGCCGGCGGCGTCGCGGCGGATGGTCGTGAAGAAGCCGGTGGCCTGGGCCTGCTGGTCGGCGGGGAGGGTCTTGATCCAGGCCTCGATCTCCTCGCGGGTGGTGTTGACCGGGTAGAAGTTGGCGCCGGGCGGCTTGTGGCCGGTGACGCCGGGGACGAAGATGCGGTGCGAATCGAGGCGCGACCAAGGGCCCTTGTTGATGTGGAAGAAATGCAGGCGGGCGCGGCCGAGCGGCGAGGTGTCGCTGACGAGCGAGGCGAGATAGGTCTCGTTGAGCGGGGCGACCTGGCGGTAAAACAGGGCGTCCATGATCTTCGCGGCCTCGACCATCTTGGCGAGGGCGAGCTTCTCGTTGGCGGGGAGGGCGGAGGTGTCGACCTTGACCTCGACCGGGGCGAAGCGCGCCGTCATGGCGTGCAATTCGGCCTCGGTGGGCAGGGGGGCTTCCTTGGCGGAAGCGAGGGGAGCCAGCAGGAGGGCGGACAGGAGGGGGATGTAGACTCGCATCCCGGTAGAATCAGGCCTCGGGGGAAAGCGGTCAAGAAGCAGAATTTTTCACGCAAAGGCGCAGAGGCGCAAAGAAATGCCCGTGATCCTGGTCACACTTGGCGACTTTGCGCCTTTGCGTGAGACAAGGATTTATCCGCGCGTCTGACCTGATCCGCGGACAATGTATTTATACGACGTCAGCTCCTCGAGGCCCATGGGGCCGCGGGCGTGGAGCTTGTCGGTGCTGATGCCGATCTCGGCGCCGAAACCGAACTCGTGGCCGTCGTTGAAGCGGGTCGAGGCGTTCCAGAGCACGACGGCGCTGTCCACGCTGGCGAGGAACTGCTCCGCTGTGGCGGCGTCGGCCGTGACGATCGTGTCGGTGTGATGCGAGCCGTTGGCCTCGATGTGCGCGATGGCGGCGGCGCAGTCGTCCACGATCTTCACCGCGAGGATGAGGTCGAGGAACTCGGTGCGGTAGTCGTCGCGAGTCGCCGACTGGATGAAAGTTGAAGGTTGAATGTTGAAAGTTCCCAAAACCGACTGCGTGGCTTCGTCCACGCGGAGCTTCACGCCGGCGGCGAGCAGGGCGGAGGCGGCCTTGGGCAGGAAGGAGGCGGCGACGTCCTTGTGGACGAGCAGCGTCTCGGCGGCGTTGCACACGCCCGGGCGGGAGACCTTGGCGTTGACGATGAGCTTCTCCGCCATGGCGAGGTCGGCGGCCTTGTCGACATAGACGGCGCAGATGCCGTCGTAATGCTTGATGACCGGGATGCGCGCGGACTTCACGACGGTCTCGATGAGGCCCTTGCCCCCGCGCGGGATGAGGAGGTCGATGAGACCGACCGACTCGCCGAGCAGGCGGACGGTGTCGCGGTCGGTGACGGGCACCAGTTGCACGGCGTGGGCGGGCAGGCCGGCCTTGGCCAGGCCGCGGGAGAGGGCGGCGGCGATGGCGGTGTTGGAGCGCAGCGCCTCGGAGCCGCCACGGAGGATGACGGCGTTGCCGCTCTTCAGGCAGAGGCCGGCGGCGTCGACCGTGACGTTGGGGCGTGACTCATAGATGAAGCCGATGACGCCGAGCGGCATGCGGACCTTGGCGAACCTGAGGCCGTTGGGCTGCGTCCACTCGCGGAGGACCTCGCCGAGCGGGTGGGGGAGCTTGGCGACCTCGCGCAGGCCGTCGGCGCATTTGGCGATGCGCTCGGGCGTGAGCGTGAGGCGGTCGAGGAGGGCGGGGGTCTGGTTGTTGGCGCGCGCGGCCGCGACGTCGGCGGCGTTGGCGTTGAGGATGTCCATCTGCGCCGCGACGAGCTCGGCGGCCATGGCATTGAGCGCGGCGTCGATCTTCGCGGCCGGGGCGAGCGCGAGCTGGCGCGCGGCGACGCGGGCCTGCTGCCCCAGCTGGGCGATGAGTTGGGCGAGATCAGCCATGGCGCTTACTTCGCCGGAAAGTGCGTGCCGACGCGCTGGCCGGCGACGATCTGGTAGACGAGCCCGGCCTTGCGGCCGCTGGCGATGTTGACCGGGATGCCCGCCTTCACGGCGAGCTGCGCGGCCTGGAGCTTCGTGACCATGCCGCCGGTGGAGACGTGGCCCTTGTCCGAGCGGACGAGGCCGGAGACCTCGCTGAAGTCGCGCACGAGCGGCACGGTCCTGCCCTTGGCGTCCTGCAGGCCGTCGACGCTGGTGAGGATGATCAGCAGGTCGGCGTCGATGAGGATGGCGACCTCGGCGGAGAGGCGGTCGTTGTCGCCGAAGTTGAGCTCCTCGACGGCGACGGAGTCGTTCTCGTTGATGATCGGGACGACGTGGCCGCGGGAAAGGAGGTGGGCGAGAGTGTTGCGCGCGTTGAGGTGACGGACGCGGCTGTCGAGGTCGTTGTGGGTCAGCAGCAGCTGGGCGACGGCGATGTCCTGCTTGGCGAACTCGCTGGCGTAGGCGTGCATCAGCTGGGACTGGCCGACGGCGGCGCAGGCCTGCTTGGCGGCGAGCTCCTTGGGGCGGGCCGTGAGGTCGAGGGTCGCCAGGCCGGCGGCGACGGCGCCGCTGGACACGATGACACACTGGTGGCCGGCCCGGACGAGCGCGCCGACCTCGCGGGCGAGGCGGGCAATCTGCGGGCGGCTCAAGCCGATGCCCTTCTCGGTCGACAGGATGCCGGAACCGAACTTGAGCACGATGCGCTGGGAACGTTTAGCCATGAAATTTGCAGCGTAGTCAGCGCGGCGCGCGCAACAAGCCGGAATCCTGCGGACGGCCCGGGATCTGCTTGGCTATGACACGTATGGGTCAAACGGCCAGGAGGTATGACACGTCACTTCCTTGTCTCAACCGGCGCCGTGCCGTCCTCTGGAACCAACACAAAATCAACACAATCCCCCCATGAACACGAAATCCGCCAAACCCTCCGATCCCAAGCGCTGCACCACCAACGGTGGCGACTACGTGACGGAAGGCATGGCGGTTCAGCAACAATCGGCCCCCGGCGCGTTGACGCCGGTTCTGTGAGATGGAAGCATCATGCCCCCCATCGTCATGCCGACCGTTGCCGCGACTCCGCGTATCTTTGAACTCGCCCTGCCCGACCTCGCGCTGGCGCGCGGCGGCGTAGTCAAGTCCCACAAGGCCAAGGGCTGGTGGTGGAGCCGCGAGGGCGACACCCCCGAGAATCCCGCCAAGGAAGTCCCGACCGTGCTTTTGGTGCACGCCCTGACCGGCAGCGCCGTGGCCGGCGGCAAGGACGGCTGGTGGGACCCGCTCATCGGCGCCGGCAAGGCGCTCGATCCCGCGCATTACCGGCTGGTTTGCTTCAACAACCTCGGCTCCTGCTACGGCAGCAGCGGTCCCGGCGTGGAAGGTTTCCCGGCGATGAAGACCGTGGACCTCACGGGTCTCGACATTTCCCGCGCCATTTTGCTCGGCCTCGACAAACTCGGCATCGGCCGCGTGCACCTGACGACCGGCGGCTCGCTCGGCGGCATGGTGACGCTCACGCTCGCCGCGCTCGCGCCGGAGCGCTTTGAACGCATCCTGCCGTTTGCGACCAGCGTGTCTGCCAGCGCGTGGGTCGTCGGCTGGAACCACGTGGCGCGCCAGATCCTGCGGCTCGACCCGGGCTACCCGGACAATGTCGGTCGCGGCCTCGAGATCGCGCGCCAGCTCGCCATCCTTACCTACCGCGCCGAGCCGGGTCTCGACGCCCGCCAGCCGCGCCCCGCGCCGGGCACCGACGCCGGTTACCCGGTGCAGAGCTACCTCGAGCACCAGGGCAGGAAGCTCCGCAACCGCTTCGCCGCGCAGGCCTACGAGCTGCAGCTCGCGGCGATGGACCATCACGACCTCACGCAGCCGCTGCCCGGCGACACCAAGCCGGCCATCAGCCGCGTGCGCGCGGCGACGCTGGTGGTTGACGTGGACACCGACCAGCTTTTCACCCCGGCCCAGGCCGCGGCCCTCACGGCGCAGCTGCAGGCCGCCGGCGCCCGCGTCGCGCGGGAGACGGTCGCGAGCATCCACGGCCACGATGCCTTCCTCATCGAGTGGAAGACGCTGGGACCTCTCTTGACAAAGGCCTTGCATCTGCAGGCTCCCACCCAATGAGCGAACGCTGGCAGGTCTATAAATTCGGCGGCTCCTCCCTCGGCACCTCGGGGCGGTTGCCCAAGGTGCTGGAGCTGGTCGTCGCGGCGCCGCGTCCGCTCGCGTTGGTCGTGTCCGCGCTCGGTGACAGCACCGACTGGCTCATCCTCGCCGCCAAGTCGGCCGCCGACGGCAACATCAGCCAGGCCCGCCGCGAGCTGGCCCAGGTGCGCGAGCTCGCCACCGCCACCGGCCGCACCGTCCTCAACAGCCAGAGCCAGAAGGGCCTCAAGCACGACCTCGACGACATCCTCACCCCGGTGGAGCGCCTGCTCTCCGGCGTCGAGCTGACCCGCGAGTGCTCGAACCGCACCCTCGACTCCATCATCAGCACCGGCGAGCGCATCTCCGTCGCCCTGCTGGCCCGCGCCCTGACCGAGCGCGACGTGCCCGCCATCCCGGTGGACGCGCGCGATTTCGTCGTGACCGACGCCACCTTCGGCGCCGCCACGGTGGACAAGGGCGCGACGACCGAGAAGTTCACCGCCCTGAAATCCAAGTGGACCGGCAGCGTGCCGATCGTCACGGGCTTCATCGGCAAGACCAAGGACGGGCAGACCACCACGCTCGGCCGCAACGGCTCAGACTACACCGCCACCCTCGTGGCCGGCCTGCTCAAGGCCAGCGCCGTCACCGTCTGGACGGATGTGCTCGGCGTGATGACCGCCGACCCCGCGCTCGTGCGCGAGGCCTCGCCGGTCGACCGGCTGTCCTACGACGAGGCGCTGGAGCTGGCGTATTTCGGCACGCGGATGTTCCACCCCCGCACCATCATCCCGCTCCGCGAATGCGGCGCGGCGCTGGTCATCCGCAGCACCACGCAACCCGACGCCCCCGGCACGCGCATCGATGCCAAGGGCAATCCCGACCCGAACCGCCCGACCTGCGTGACCAGCCTCGAGCGCCTCGCGCTCATCGGCGTGCAGTCGCGCCGCACGGGCCTGGGCAAGCCGCTCGGCGGCCGCATCCTCGCCGCGCTCGGCGAGGCCGGCGTGCGCGTGTGGATGACCACCGAGTCCACGCTCGGCCAGTCCTTCTCCGTCGTGATCCCCGAGGTCGACGAGGCCCGGGCCAAACAGAGCATCGCCGAGGCGCTCGCGCCCGAGATCCAGTCGGGCGACCTGCGCATCGAGCCGGTGATCTCGCCGGTCACGCTCGTGACGCTCGTCGGCGAGAACATGGGCGCCCAGCCGAACGTGGCGGGCAAGTTCCTCAATTCTATCGGCGCGGCCGGCATCTCAGTGCGCGCCGTGGCGCAGGGCGCGTCGGCCCGCAGCATTTCCTGCGTGGTGGACGCCGACCAGACCGCGACCGCGGTGCGCACGGTGCACGGCGCCTTCAACCTCGCGCACACCCAGCTCAGCATGCTCCTGCTCGGCAAGGGCGTGGTCGGCGGCAGCCTGCTCAAGCAGATCGACCGCCAGAACCAGGCGCTCGGCCGCGAGCACGACGTGCAGGTGCGCCTCGTGGGCATCGGCTCGAGCAAGGGCGCGCTCTTCGAGGCCGAGGGCCTGCCGCCGCTCGAGGCCATCGCCCACCTGGAGAAGGCGCTCGCCACGGGCAAGGCCGCCAAGGATGTCGGCTCGCTGTTGAAGAAGCTCTCGCAGCTGCCGAATCCCGTGCTCGTGGACTGCTCGGCCGCGGCCGGCATGGAGAAACTTTACCGCGCGGCCTTCGAGCACGGCATCAACGTCGTTTCGGCCAACAAGCAGCCGCTGGCGCTGCCGCAGCCCGAGCGCGTGGCGCTGCTCGCCTCGGCCCGCAAGAATTTCCGCGCCTACCACTATGAGACGACCGTCGGCGCCGCGCTGCCGGTCATCGAGACCCTGAAGAACCTGGTCCGCACCGGCGACCACGTCATCACGATCGAGGGCGCGTTCTCGGGCACGCTCGGGTTTCTCTGCGAGCGCCTGGTGCAGGGCGACGCCCTGTCGGTGGCGGTGCGCCAGGCCAAGGAGCTCGGCTACACCGAGCCGCACCCGCGCGACGATTTGTCGGGCCTCGATGTGGCGCGCAAGGCGGTCATCCTCGCCCGCGAGCTCGGCCTGCAGGTCGAGCTGGGCGACGTGGCGCTCGAGCCGTTCGTGCCGGCGGAAAACCTCCGCGAGGACGACCCGGAAAAATTCATGCAGTCGCTGGCGAAGCTTGATGCCTCGGTCGGCGCGCGCGTGGCCGCGAGCAAGAAGCAGGGCAAGCTGCCGCGCTACCTCGCGCGCATCACGCCCGGCGCGGAAGGCCCGAAGGTCACTGTCGGCCCGATCGACGTCGATGCCACTCATCCGGCGGCGTCGCTGCGCGGATCCGAGGCGTTCGTCGCCTTCCACACGGAACGCTACAAGCAATACCCGATGGTCGTTCGCGGCGCGGGTGCGGGTGGGGAAGTCACCGCGGCCGGCGTGCTGGCGGACATCCTGCGGCTCGCGCAGAACATGCGCGGCCGGCGGTGAGGTTCTTGTCATTGGCGGGACCATCAGTCCCGTGGGTTTTATTAATACCCGAAGCCTGTCATTCTGAGCGCAGCGAAGAATCCAGTTGGATTATCTATGCCCCTGACGGCGGCCTATGTCCCGATGGATTCTTCACTGCGTTCAGAATGACAAACCAAGGTTTAAATACCATTCAGGCCAGCCAGCTGTATCAAAGATGATACGTTTTCCGGCTTTGCGCCGGATTGTCCCGGGTTTATCAGGAAATAATGAAACTAGGGGTTGACAGCGATTGGGCCGATTAACAGCTTCACGCCGTTCTCAATGACCAACGTCGCCCTTATTGTGCTTATTACCGTCGTCCTGGCCCTGGTGGCCACGGACCTCAATCCACATGGGCGGCTCGCCAAAGCCAAAAGCTCCTAAGAGAACAAAAAACTCAAAGAGGAAGCCGCCCACCAAGGGGCGGCTTTTTTATTGCCCGCCAATTCCCGTTATGACGCAGACCCAAACCACCCACTACTCGCCCTGCCGCAAATGTTTCGGCAAGGTGGCCTGACCTTTACCCCCATGAATTCCGGTAAACGCCACAGCCACCTTGTCACCGACGGCCCGAGCCGCGCCCCGGCCCGCGCCATGATGAAAGCGATCGGGTTTACCGACGAAGATCTCGCCAAGCCGCTGATCGGCATCGCGAACACCTGGACCGAGATCGGGCCCTGCAATTTCCACCTCCGCGCGCTCGCCGAGCACGTCAAGGCGGGCGTCCGTGCCGCCGGCGGCACGCCGCTGGAGTTCAACACCGTCTCCATCTCCGACGGCATCACGATGGGCACCGAGGGCATGAAGACCTCGCTCATCAGCCGCGAACTCATCGCCGACTCCATCGAGCTCGTCGCCCGCGGCAACAGCCTCGACGGCCTCGTCTGCCTTTCGTCCTGCGACAAGACCAATCCCGGCGTCATGATGGCGCTGGCCCGCATGGACATCCCCGGCCTCGCGCTCTACGGCGGCTCGATCGATCACGGCCACCACAACGGCAAGGCGCTCACCGTGCAGGACGTCTTCGAGGCGGTCGGCGCGTTCACCGCCGGCAAGATCGACGCGAAGGAATTCAAGTGCGTCGAGAACGCCGCGTGTCCGACCGCCGGCGCGTGCGGCGGCCAGTTCACCGCCAACACCATGGCGACGATCATGGAGGCCATCGGCATCTCGCCCGCCGGCCTGAACGGCATCCCGGCCACGGCCGAGGAGAAGAACCAGGCCGCGTTCCGCTGCGGCGAAATCGTGATGGACCTCGTCCGCAAGGACCTGAAGCCCTCGCAGATCATGACGCGCCAGGCGTTCGAGAACGCCATCGCGTCCGTCGCCGCCTCCGGCGGCTCGACCAACGCCGTGCTGCACCTGCTCGCGCTCGCGCGTGAGTCCAATGTTTCGCTTAAGATCGACGAGTTTGACGCCATCAGCGCGAAGACTCCGACCATCGCCACGCTCAAGCCCGGCGGCCTCTACACCGCCGTCGAGATGCACAAGGCCGGCGGCATCTCGCTGCTGCTCCGCCGCCTGCTCGAGGGCGGTTACCTCAACAAGAATTGCATCACCGTCACCGGCCGCACGATCGCCGAGGAAGTCGCGGGCGCCTTCGAGGCCCCGGGGCAGCAGGTCATCCGTCCGACCGCCAAGGCCTTCAAGCCCACCGGCGGTCTCGTCATTCTCCGCGGCAATCTCGCCGAGGAAGGTTGCGTGCTCAAGGTCGCCGGCAGCTCGCGCGAGAAGATCACGGGCCCGGCCCGCGTCTTCGAGAACGAGGAGAGCGCCATGGCCGCAGCCAATGCGCAGCAGATCAAGGCCGGCGACGTCGTCGTCATCCGCTACGAGGGGCCCAAGGGCGGCCCGGGTATGCGCGAGATGCTGGGCGTGACCGGCGCGCTGGCGGGGCAGGGGCTGGCCGACTCGGTCGCCCTGCTCACCGACGGCCGTTTCTCCGGCGCGACCCGCGGCTTCTCCATCGGCCACGTGGCGCCCGAGGCGTTCGTGGGCGGCATGATCGCCTTTGTCCGCGAGGGTGACACCATCGAGATCGACGTCCCGGCGCGCAAGCTGCACGTCGCGATCACCCCGGACGAGCTCGCCCGCCGCAAGGCCGGCTGGTCGGCCCCGGCCCCGCGTTATGCGCGCGGCGTCATGGCCAAGTATGCCAACACCGTTTCGTCGGCCGCCTCCGGCGCCGTCACCACCTGAATCATTTTCAAAACCACGCTAAACAAGGAACTCCATGAAACTCACCGGCGCAGAAATCATTTGGGAATGCTTACAGAAGGAAGGCGTTGACGTCGTCTTCGGTTATCCGGGCGGCGCGATCCTGCCGACCTACGATGCGATGACCAAGTATCCGAAGATCCACCATGTGCTCGTCCGCCACGAACAGGGCGCCACGCACATGGCCGACGGCTACGCCCGCGCGAGCGGCAAGGTTGGCGTCGCCATCGCGACCTCCGGCCCCGGCGCGACCAACATGGTCACCGGCATCGCCACCGCCATGATGGACTCCTCGCCCATCGTGTGCATCACCGGCCAGGTCGGCTCCAAGGCGATCGGCACCGACGCCTTCCAGGAGACGGACGTCACCGGCGTCACGCTGCCGGTCACCAAGCACAACTACCTCGTCACGAAGCCCGGCGACATCGCCCGCGCCATCCGCGAGGCGTTCTACATCGCCAAGAGCGGCCGCCCGGGCCCGGTGCTGGTCGACATCACCAAGGACGCGCAGCAGATGGTGGCCGAGTTCGACTGGGCCGCCGCCGAGCCCAAGCTGCCCGGCTACCGCCCGAATTACCAGGCGCCCGCCTCGGAATTCGCCAAGGCCGCCGAGCTGATCAATTCCGCCAAGCGCCCGCTCATCCTCGCCGGCCAGGGCATCATCAAGTCCGGCGCCACCGCCGACGTCCTCGCGCTCGCCAAGGCCGCCAACATCCCGATCACCACGACGCTGCTCGGCATCGGCGCCATCCCGGCCTCGTCCGAGTTCAACCTCGGCATGATGGGCATGCACGGCGAGGCCTGGGTCAACCAGGCCATCCAGCAGGCCGACCTGCTCATCGCCCTCGGCATGCGTTTCGACGACCGCGTCACGGGCAACCTCAAGACCTACGCGCTCCAGGCGAAGAAGATCCACGTCGAGATCGACCCCTCCGAGGTCAACAAGAACGTCCCGGTGGACGTCGCCCTCATCGGCGATCTCAAGGAAGTCCTCGGCGAGCTCAAGCCGCAGATCAGGAAGGCCGACCACGCCGAGTGGTGGGAGACCATCAACGTCAACCGCGGCGATTCCGCCGTGCGCGACATCAAGAATCTCCCCGACAACGGCCACCTCTACGCCGCGCATGTAATCAACGACATCTGGCGCCTCACGCAGAAGCGCGACACCATCGTCGTGACCGACGTCGGCCAGCACCAGATGTGGGAGGCCCAGTATTTCCACCACGACAAGCCCCGCTCGCTCATCACCTCCGGCGGCCTCGGCACGATGGGTTTCGCGCTCCCTGCGGCCATCGGCGCCAAGTTCGCCTGCCCGGACAAGGATGTGTGGGTGGTCGTCGGCGACGGCGGCTTCCAGATGACCTCCTGCGAACTGGCCACGGCCGAGCAGGAGGGCATCAAGGTCAACGTCGCCATCATCAACAACGCCTTCCTCGGCATGGTGCGCCAGTGGCAGGAGTTCTTCTACGACAAGCGCTACGCCGCCACGCCGATGACCGGCCCGAACTTCGTGAAGCTCGCCGAGGCCTACCGCCTCACCGGCCTGCTCTGCGACAAGCGCTCCGACGTGAAGGCGACCGTCGAGAAGACGCTCGCGGCCAAGGGCACCGTCGTCATCGATTTCGTCGTCGAGAAGGAGGACACGGTGTTCCCGATGGTCCCCGCCGGCGCCGACCTCGACAAGATGATCCGCCGCCCGAAGCAGGACGTCATGCTCGAGTCCGGTTCCGACAAGGACTGGGAGATGCCCTCGTCCGTGCTGCCGAACGTCTTCACCGAGGCGAAAGCCGAGGCCAAGGCCCTGAACGGCCGCGCCAAGGCCGCCAAGAAGCCGGCGAAGGCGCCGGCCCGCAAGACCGCCAAGACCAACCGCCGCTAAACCAACACTCCCATGGCCAAACATACGCTCATCGCCTACGTGGAGGACGTCCCCGGCGTCCTGAACCGCATCGCGTCGCTCTTCCGCCGCCGCAACTTCAACATCGATTCCCTCACGGTCGGCCGCACCGAGCAGCCGGGCGTGTCGCGCCTGACGGTCGTCGTCGAGGCCACCGAGGCCGGCGCCCGCATCGTCGAGGCGAATCTCTACAAGCTCGTCAACGTGCTCCGCGTCGACGACCTCACCCACAAGCCCTCGCTCTCCCGCGAGCTCGGCCTCGTGAAGGTGCGCGTCACCCCGCAGACCCGCAGCGAGGTCCTGCAGCTGACCGACGTCTTCCGCGCCCGTGTTGTCGACGTGGACGAGGCCTCGATCGTCATCGAGGTCACCGGCACGCCCGAGAAGATCGGCAAGTTCGAGCTCGTCCTGAAGCCCTACGGCATCATCGAGATCACCCGCACCGGCTCCGTGGCGATGGCCCGCGGCCACGAGGCGCTGACCTCCAACCCGCCGCTGGTGCGTGCGACCGGCGGCAAGGAAGACCACCACGCCCACGACAACTCCGGCATCTCCATGTCCGTCTAACCAACCACAACCAATCACCTGTCATCCTGAACGCAGTGAAGGATCCAGCCCGATACACGCTCCGCACCTCATGATTGATCCTTCGCTCCGCTCAGAATGACGGAATCAGACACTTTCACCTTCCCTCTCACTTTCACTCAAAAATACCATGGCTAAAATCTACTACGACAAGGACGCGAATCTCTCGCTCATCCGCGGCAAGAAAGTCGCGATCATCGGCTACGGCTCCCAGGGCCACGCCCACGCGCTCAACCTCAAGGAGAGCGGCGTCAAGGTCCGCGTCGGCCTCGCGCCGACCAGCAAGTCGGCCGCCAAGGCCAAGAAGGCCGGCCTGCCCGTCGGCTCCGTCGCCGATGTCTCGAAGTGGGCCGACGTCATCATGGTGCTCGTGCCGGACCACGTGCAGGCCCGCCTCTACAAGGCCGAGATCGCCCCGAACCTCACCGCCGGCAAGATGCTGATGTTCGCCCACGGCTTCAACATCCGCTTCAAGGGCATCGTCCCGCCGAAGAACGTCGACGTGACGATGATCGCCCCGAAGTCCCCGGGCCACCGGGTCCGCGAGGTCTTCCAGGAAGGCGGCGGCGTCCCCGGCCTCATCGCCGTCCACCAGAACGCCACCGGCAACGCCAAGAAGCTCGCGCTCTCCTACGGCCGCGGCATCGGCTGCACCCGCGCCGGCGTGCTCGAGACGACCTTCAGCGAGGAGACCGAGACCGATCTCTTCGGCGAGCAGGCCGTCCTCTGCGGCGGCTGCGCCGAGCTGGTCAAGGCCGGCTTCAAGACCCTCGTCGACGCGGGCTACCAGCCCGAGATCGCCTACTTCGAGTGCATGCACGAGCTGAAGCTCATCGTGGACCTGATGTATCGCGGCGGCCTGAACTACATGCGTTATTCCGTCTCCGACACCGCGGAGTGGGGCGATTACGTCTCCGGCCCGCGCGTCGTCACGAAGAAGACGCAGGCCGAGATGAAGCGCATCCTGAAGGACATCACGGACGGCAAGTTCGCCAAGCGCTTCATCGACGAGAACAACAAGTATGGCCGCAAGACCATGACCAAGTTCCGCAACCGCGAGCGCGGCCAGAAGATCGAGGTCGTCGGCGCCAAGCTGCGCGCGATGATGCCGTTCCTCAACCCGGTCGTCATCTCGAAGTGATGCTGAAGTGAAAGTGAAGGTGAGAGTGAACAAACCATGACCAGCCGCGACAATCTCCTCAAATTCGGTGCCTACACCAAGGCACTGGAGTTGTTTGATTTTGTCGTGGCGGACATGGCGCTTATGGCCGGCCGCCGGGAATGTGAACGGTTGGTTGCGCAACAGATCGCCAGTGCCGACTTGATCGCGGCCAACATCGAGGAAGGCTACGGCAGAGGTAGTAAACGTGAATATGCCCAGTTCCTGGTCATTGCCCGCGGTTCCGCTCAGGAAACCGCCGGTCGCTACCAGCGACTTAGTCACTGGCTGCCGGCCGATGTGGTCGCGACGCGCATTGCGCTATGCGACGACATCATCGGCATCCTGACGGCGTCAATCAAGCGACTGCGACTGCAACTCACAAACAACTAACACTCTCATTCTCACTCTCACTTCTGCTTCCATGAAATCTTCCTCCGCCAACTACGTCAGAATCTTCGACACCAGCCTCCGCGACGGCGAGCAGGCGCCCGGCGCCTCCATGACCTCGGCTGAAAAGCTCGAGGTCGCCCGCGCGCTCGCCCGCCTCGGCGTGGACGTCATCGAGGCCGGCTTCCCGGCCGCCTCGCCCGACGACCTCGCGGCCGTGCAGGCCATCGCCGCCGAGATCGGCCAGGCGCCCATCGAGGGCCGCCCGCAGTCCCAGCCGCCCATCATCTGCGGCCTCGCGCGCTGCACCAAGAACGACATCGACGCCGCCTGGGAGGGCGTCAAGGGCGCCAAGCACCCGCGCATCCACACGTTCCTCGCGACCAGCGACCTCCACCTCAAGCACAAGCTCCGCATGTCCCGCGAGGAGATGACCGCCAAGGCCGTCGAGATGGTCGCCTACGCGCGTTCGCTCTGCAAGGACGTCGAGTTCTCGCCGGAGGACGCCGGCCGCAGCGACCCGCAGTTCCTCTACAAGGTGCTCGCCGCCGTCATCAAGGCCGGCGCCACGACGCTCAACATCCCGGACACCGTCGGCTACACCATGCCCGACGAGTTCGGCGAGCTGATCGCCGGCATCATCAAGCACACGCCGGGGGCCAAGGACGTGATCATCTCCGTGCATTGCCATGATGACCTCGGCTTGGCCGTCGCCAACTCGCTCGCCGGCCTCCGCGCCGGTGCGCGCCAGGCGGAAGTCACGGTCAACGGCATCGGCGAGCGCGCGGGCAACGCGTCGCTCGAGGAGGTCGTCATGGCCATCCGCACCCGCGGCGCGAAGATCGGCCTCCAGACCGGCATCGACGCCACACAGCTCTGCCGCATCAGCAAGCTTGTCTCCCGCAGCACCAGCTACCCCGTGCCGCCCAACAAGGCCATCGTCGGCGCCAACGCCTTCGCCCATGAGTCGGGCATCCACCAGGACGGCATGATCAAGAACGCCGAGACCTACGAGATCATGCGCCCGGCCGACGTCGGCGCGTCGCACACCATGCTCGTGCTCGGCAAGCATTCCGGCCGCGCCGCCTTCTCCAAGCGCCTCACCGAGCTCGGCTACCCGCTCGAGGGCGACGCACTGCTCAAGGCTTTCAACGAGTTCAAGAAGCTCGCCGACCGCAAGAAGAGCGTCCTCGACGCCGACCTCATCGCGCTCGCCTCCGACGAGCGCACCACGGTGCCCGAGCTCTGGGCGCTGGACTCGCTCCAGGTCATGTGCGGCACCACCGGCCTGCCCACGGCCAGCGTCCGCCTCCGCGATCCGGACGGCAAGGTCCGCAGCGCGGCCGCGCTCGGCACCGGCCCGGTCGACGCCGCCTACAAGGCGATCAACAGCATCGTCAACCTGCCGGTCGAGCTCCTCGAGTTCGGCATCAGTGCCGTCACCGAGGGTGTCGACGCCCTCGCCGAGGCCACCGTCCGCGTCCGCCACGAGGAGCAGCGCTCCTCGCACGGCCATGGCGCGGACAGCGACATCGTCGTCGCCGCCGCCAAGGCCTACATCGCCTCCCTCAACCACGTGCTGTCCCGCCACTCGACCGGCCGCATCCAGCACCCGCAGAGCGCGCCCACCGAAGTTTCCCGCTGATCCACCATGGCCGTCTCCACCCAGTCCGACTGCATCGAAATCTTCGACACCACCCTCCGTGACGGCGGGCAGACCGAGGGCATTTCGTATTCGGTCGACGACAAGCTGCGCATCGCGCGCAAGCTCGACGAGCTGGGCGTGGCGTTCATCGAGGGCGGCTGGCCCGGGTCCAACCCGAAGGACGCCGCGTTCTTCGAGCAGGCGCGGACAATGACCTGGAAGCACGCCAAGATCGTGGCCTTCGGCGCCACGCGCCGCGCGGGCCTCAAGCCCGCGGACGACGCGAGCGTGCGCGGCCTGGTCGAGGCGGGCACCGAGGTGTGCGCGATCTTCGGCAAGTCCTCCGTCATGCAGGTGAAGGAAGTCCTGCGCACGACGCTCGAGGAGAACCTGAAGATGATCGAGGAGACCGTCGCCTACCTGCGCGGGCAGGGGAAGCGGGTCATCTACGACGCCGAGCACTTCTTTGACGGCTACCGCCTCGATTCCGCCTATGCCCTGCAGACGCTGCAGGCGGCGGTGAAGGGCGGGGCGGAGACCATCGCCCTGTGCGACACCAACGGCGGTTCGCTCCCCTGGCAGATGGAGACGATCGTGACCGACGTCATCGCCAAGCTGGGCGGTTCGGTCCGCGTCGGCGTTCACCTGCACGACGACACCGGTTGCGCCGTGGCCAACAGCCTCGCGGCGATCCGCGTCGGGGCGACCCACGTGCAGGGCACGATGAACGGCTACGGCGAGCGCTGCGGTAATGCCAACCTCTGCATCGTCATCCCGAACATCGAGCTGAAGCTCAAGCGGCGGGCGCTGCCGGAAGGCGCGCTGGCCCGGCTGCACGAGACGGCCCGTTTCGTGGCCGAGGTGACTAATTTCGCGCCCAACGACCAGATGCCCTACGTCGGCAACAGCGCCTTCGCTCACAAGGCGGGCGTGCATGTGGCCGCGATGCAGCGCCATCCCGACGCCTACCAGCACATCGACCCGACCGTCGTCGGCAACGAGATGCGCGTGGTGGTCAGCGAGCTTTCTGGCCGAGCGAACGTCGTCTCCAAAGCGAGCGAGCTCGGCCTGCAGAACGTCGACGCCGCCACCGGCGCGAAGGTCGTCGAGGTCATCAAGGCCAAGGAGCACGAGGGTTTTTCATTCGAGGCGGCCGAGGCCAGCGTCGCGCTCCTGGTGCGCCGGCTGTCGCCGGGTTACGAGCCGCTGTTCACGCTTCAGGACTACCGCGGCATGGTCAGCCGCCACGGCGACCGCAGCATGGCCGAGGCGACGATCAAGCTCACCATCGGCGGCCACGAGGTGCACACGGCGGCCTCGGGCAACGGCCCGGTCAACGCCTTTGACCAGGCGTTGCGCAAGGCGCTGCAGCCCCTGTTCCCGCAGGTGAAGGACATTTCCCTGGCAGACTACAAGGTCCGCATTCTCAATTCCGGCCTCGGCACCGCCGCCATCACCCGCGTGCTCATCGACTGGCACGACGGCGTGCGCCGCTGGAGCACCGTCGGCGCCGGCGGCAACATCCTCGACGCCACCTGGCTGGCGCTCGCGGATGGCTACGAATACGCCCTGACGCCGGCCACGCAGCCTGCGACAGCCAAACCCTGATCCTTTTCCATGAAAGCAAGCATCGTCCTTACTCCCGGTGACGGCATTGGTCCTGAAGTGGTCAATGAGGCCCGGCTCGTGCTCGAGGCCATTGCCAAGCGGCAGGGGCACGAATTCAAGTTTTCCGAGCACCTGCTCGGTGGCTGCGCCATCGACGCCAAGGGCACGGCCATGCCGGACGAGACCCTGGCCGCCGCCAAGGCTGCCGATGCCGTTCTTTTGGGCGCCGTGGGCGGCCCGAAGTGGGATGACACCCAAGCCAAGGTCCGCCCCGAACAGGGCCTCCTGGCCATCCGCAAGGCCCTTGGCCTCTACGCCAACGTGCGCCCCGTGTGCCCTTATCCGTCCCTGGCCCGGCTTTCTCCCCTCAAGCCCGAGCGCGTGGCCGGCGTGGACTTTGTCGTCATCCGCGAACTGACCGGCGGCCTCTACTTCGGCACGCCGAAGGGCCGCACCCAGACGCCGGAGGGCGAGGTCGCCGTCGACACGCTGATTTACACCGAGAAGGAGATCCGCCGCATCGTGCTGCTCGCCTTCCAGATGGCGCAGAAGCGCCGCAAGCTCGTCACGTCGGTCGACAAGGCCAACGTGCTCGAGTCGTCCCGCCTCTGGCGCAAGGTCGCCATCGAGGTCGGCAAGCAGTTCCCGGACGTGAAGCTGGAGCACCAGCTGGTTGATTCCTGCGCCATGCGCCTGATCACGCACGCGCCGTCGTTCGACGTCATCGTCACCGAGAACATGTTCGGCGACATCCTGACCGACGAGGCGGCCGTCCTGGCCGGCTCGCTCGGCGTGCTGCCCAGCGCGTCGCTGGGCGAGGGGAAGCTCGGCCTTTACGAGCCGATCCACGGCTCGGCCCCCGACATCGCGGGCAAGGGTATCGCCAACCCGACCGGCACCATTCTTTCCGCGGCCATGCTGCTGCGGCACTCCCTCGGTTTGGAGGCCGAGGCCCGAGCTATCGAGGCGGCCGTCAGCGCCGCCCTCGAAGCCGGCTGCCACACCGCCGATCTCGGCGCCAAGCAGCCGCTGACGACCGCCCAGATGGGCGCCGCGATCCGCGAGCGCCTCGCGTAAGCCAGTCCAGCCATCCTCCAACCTTCAAATTCCCTTCCGTTAATGAATCCAACTTCCAAACCGCCACTCGATACGACCCGCTTCATCGCGCGTCACGTGGCGGGCCTGCGCCGTTCCGGCATCCGCGACTTCTTTGAACTCGTCGCGAAGACCGACGGCGTCATCTCCCTCGGCATCGGCGAACCCGATTTCGACACCCCGCAGCCCATCCGTGACGCCGTGAAGACGGCCATGGACACGGGCAAGACCCACTACACGTCCAACCTCGGCCAACCCGATCTCCGCAAGGAAATCAGCCGCTATGTGGAAGGGTATTTCAAGGTCGGCTACCGGTGGGACGACGAGGTCCTCGTGACCGTCGGCGTCTCCGAGGCGCTTGATCTGGCCATGCGCGCCCTGCTCAACCCGGGCGACAAGGTGCTTTATCACCAGCCCTGCTACGTCTCCTACGCCCCGACCGTCGAGCTCGTCCACGGCGTCGGCGTGCCGGTGGCCACCAGCGCGGCCGAGCAGTTCTCGCTCGATGCGCCGGCCCTGCGGGCCGCGTGGCAGCCCGGCTGCAAGCTCCTGCTCCTGAACCTGCCCTGCAACCCGACGGGCGGCGTCTGCTCAAGGGAGCAGCTGGAGCGCATCGCGCAGTTTGCGATCGAGAAGGACCTGATCGTCATCAGCGACGAGATCTACTCGGAGCTGATCTTCGAGGGCACGCACACCAGCATCGCCAGCCTGCCCGGCATGCGCGAGCGCACGCTGCTGTTGCACGGTTTTTCCAAGGCCTTCGCCATGACCGGCTTCCGGCTCGGTTATGCCTGCGGACCGGCGCCGCTGATCGAGGCCATGATGAAGGTGCACCAGTATTCGATGCTGTGCGCCCCGAGCATCAGCCAGGAAGGCGCCCTCGCGGCGCTGCGCCTGGGCGATGACGCCACCAAGTTCATGCGCGACCGCTACCGCGAGCGCCGCGACCTCTTTGTCCGCCGCATCAAGGCGGCCGGCCTGGCCTGCCACCTGCCGCGCGGGTCGTTCTATGCGTTCCCGTCGATCGCCTCGACCGGGCTGGACGAGAGCACCTTCGCCCGCCGGCTGCTCACCGAGCACAAGGTGGCGGTCGTGCCCGGCACGGCCTTCGGCGACGCCGGCAAGGGCCATGTGCGCGCCTGCTTCACGGCCAACGAGGAAAAACTCTCGCTGGCGTGCGACAAGATCGAGCGACTCTTGAATTCGCTCAAGACGCCCGCCTCGGCCTGAGGCGGTTCCGGTTCAAACCGGCCAAAGAAAAACCCGTCCCGCGCGAGCGGGACGGGTTGATTATGGCTAATCTAGGATGACTTAGAACACGACCGTCACGCCGACGGTGCCCCAGAAGTGGCTGTCGTCCAGACCGGTGATGTCGTGGGTGGCATACTGCAGGCCGACCGTGAAGGTGGCGGTGTCGGACAGCTTGTAGGGCACGGTGGCGCCGATGCCGTAGTAGGTGTAGTCGTCGCCGGCGTCGGGCGAGACATTGCCGATGGTGCCCAGCAGGCTGAAGGTGGCCTTGTCGCTGATCGGCACGCTGTAGCCGACGGTGCCCTGGATGGTGAAGTTCTTCAGCGTGAAGTCCTGGAAGGCATACAGGCCCGTGGTGAAGCTACCGAAGGTGCCGGTCACACCGACATAGGGTTCGAACGTGCTGTTATCTAGGCCGGTGCTGTCATCGAGCTCCGGGTAGTAGTAGAGGGTCGCGCCGACATCGAGGCTCCACGTGTCGCTCAGCTTGAAGCCGTAGCCCGCGTAAAAATCGATCTCGTTGTCAGTATTGTTGGTGACGGGCTGCGGAGTCCAAACGCCGACATATGCAGCCCCGGACGTGACTTTGATCGCTGACTGAATCGAGCCTTCGGTATACTGGACGCCGCGAAAGACGTATTTACCTGCGTAGGTGAAGTCCACGGTGACCGAGTAGGACGGGGCGGAAGCCGCGGGGGCGGGAGCCGGATCCTGGGCGGAAAGCGTAGCGCCCGTGACGAGCGTCGCGAGGAGGAGGGAGACTTTCTTCATGATGTAGGTTTGGTAGTAGGTTGGACTGAGTGTCAGCACCGGGATAAAAGCAGCCGGCGGGCCAACCCGGATGGTTTCAAAACCGGCGGCCAGCCGTATGACACACCGTCCCGGTGTGATGCTGGGCCGGAGTGGTTTAGGCTTCCCGTGGCATTGGGTGGGAGGGGCTTTATGCCCCGACGGATCGCTCAACTGGTGTATGTCGGGGCATAAAGCCCCTCCCTCCCTCCCAATCAAATCCAAGCCGACAAAAAAGCCGCACCGGTGAGGGTGCGGCTCGAAAGGGGTGCGGCTTACTTAAGCGGCGGGGGCGGGGGCGGGATCGCCGTGAGGGAGCTCTCACCGAGCTTCTTGGAGACCATCTCGATCATGCGCTGGATCTCCAGCTCGGAGGTGCGGCGGTTGATCTTGGCGAGCTCGACCTGCTTGGCGAGTTCGAGGGCCTCGCGGGTCAGGCGCTCCTTGTCGTTGCGGGTCTTGAGCGTCTCGGCCTCGAGGTCAGCGGCCTCCTTGGTCAGCTTGGCAACCTGGGCGGTGTAGTCATCGGCCTCCTTCTTCAGGGCGGTCATGGCGTCCTGATAGTCCTTCTCCTTCTTCTCTTCCTTGGCCTTGTCGTTGGCCGCGCGCTCTTCCTGGCGCTTGGCCGCCTCGGCCTGGGCCTTCTCCTCGATCGCCTTCTTGCGCTCGGCCTCGGCCTTGTTGGTGGCCTCGATCTTGGCGATGCGGGCATCCTCCTTCTCCTTCATTTCCTTGAGGGCGCCGTTGTAGAAAAACCCGAACACGGCGAGCAAAACGAGGGGAACGATTACGTATGACTTGTTCATGAGAGTCGGTGGTAGGGGAGTTTAGCCTTTCTTGGCGGCGGCGGCGGCAGCAGCGGCGGCGGCGGCCTTGGCCTTCTCGGAGGCATCGATCTTCTCGAGCAGATCGTAGTAATACTTCACGTTGGCCTCGGCCTGCTTGACGTAGGTCTTGAGGAAAGCCTGCTCGTCAATGTGTTTCTTCTTCTCGTCCTCGATCTTGGTGAAGGTGCCCTTGACCTCCTCGAGATCCTTCTTGAGGCGGACGACCTGGTCCCGGGCGCGGTTGCGCTCGTCGTAGGTCTTCTGGCGGCGGTCCTCGGCCTCCTGGCGGGCGGTGGCCTTGAGCTCGGCGATGCGATCGCGTTCCTTCCGCTCGGCCTCGCGCTTCTTGGAAGCCTCGACGGCGGCCTCGATGGCCTTCGCACGGTCGGCGATGTCCTTCGCCACCTTGGCCTTCAGCTCGGCGTCGGCCTTCGCGGCGATCTCGGCCTGCTTCGCGGCGTAGTTCTTGTCGAAGCTGTAGTAGAACCCGCCAAAGATCAGGGTGCAGATCAGCGGGACGATGATATAGACTTTGTTCATGTGCGAGTGCGTTAAGGGGGGTTACATCTTGGCTTTCTTGGCTTCGCGATCCGCGATGGTGTCCTGGATCGCCTTGATCATGGCCGTGACCTGCGGATCCTTGGCGCCCTCGGCGGTGGCGGCGGCTTTCTGCGCGCCATCCAGCGCGATGTCGAATTTCTTCAACTCAAAGGCGATGTAGGCGAGATACATGTAGACCTGGTGGGGCTTGGTCAGGCCACCCTTGGTGACGGCCGCCTGCAGGTGGGTGAGGGCGTCCTCGGTCTTTTCGAGGCCGTGGTAGGCCTGGCCGATCATGAACTCGAGCTGGCCGGACTTGGGGAAGGCCTTGGCGGCCTGCTTGAGCACATCGATGCTCTTGAGGGGGCGCTCCAGCTGCTGGTAGCACAGGGCGTAAAGCTCCCAGTTCTTCTGCTCGCTCTCAATGGTGCCGGACTTCAAGCCGCTCTCCAGGAGGTCGGCGGCCTTTTCATACTGGCCAAGGTTGAAGTAGATGCCGACCAGATTGAAGTGATACTGGGGCGTGTTCATGTGGCCCTGGGCCTGGGCGCGCTCGATGGTCAGGGCGGCGCGGAGTTCCTGGCCGGAGGTCAGGTAGGTGGCGGCCAGCTGCTGGTAATAGGTGGAGCTTTCGGGCTTCTGCTTGATGAGCAGCTCGAACATGTCGGCGGTCTCGGCCGTGCGGCCCAGCTGCTGCAGGGCGGCCAGCTTGAGGACGTAGAAAGTGTCCTTCGGATGGATGGCCAGCTTCAGGCCGATCTCGGTCTGATCGAGGGCGCGCTGGATGAGCTGGACGTCGGGCTTCTCGGGATTCTGCACGGCCCAGGTATAGAGCAGCTGGGCGTAAAGCAGCTGGGCGTCGGCCGAGGATTTCGGCGAGAGCTTGAGCCACTTCTGCATGCTGGCGTCGGCCTTCACGAAGAGGTTGGTCGCCACGGCGGGGATCTTCGTCTGCACGGCCTCCTGCACATAAAGCTGGGTCAGGAAGTAGAGCAGGTCGCGCGTGATGCGCTCCTCGAAATAGGTCGGGGTCTTGGCGTCGGAGATGGCCAGCGCCTTCTCCGTGGGCTCGATGGCCTTGGGGAAGTCGCCCTTTTGCAGCAGGGTCTGCGTCTTGATCTGGTAGAGCATCGCCGCGTCGTAGCTGTCGGCGGGAACCTTCGCGATCTGCGCGTCGAGGATGGCGAGGGCGGCGTCGTAGTTCTTGGCGTCGACCACCTGCTTGTATTTCGGCAGCACCTCGCTCGTGGCGTCGGTGAAGGCGTAATCGCGGACCGGCTGCTGGGCGGCGAGGGTCGCGGCGAGCGCGGCCGAGCCGAGCAGGGCGAGGGTGGAACGGAGGAGGGAGGGGGAGAGGTGCGACATGGCGGACCGGATTATTTGGCGTCCTCGAGGTTGAACTCGATGAGCTGGGAGACGCGGGTGGCGACGGCCTTGCCGCCCTTGCGGCCCGGCTTGAACTTCCACTTCTGCACGGCCTGCATGGCCGGGACCTCGAATTCACGGTGCGAGGAGCGGACCACGCGGGTGTCGACGACGTCGCCGGCGGAGTTGATGATGAACTCGACCACGACCTCGCCGCTGATGCCGGCGCGGCTCATTTCATAGGGATACTGCGGCGGGTTCTGGACGCGGCCGACGGGCTTCTGGTCCAGGTTGTTGATGTCGAAGAGATCCTTGATGCCACGGCCGAAGTTGGCGCCCGGGGGATTGACCGGGATGTTGATGGCGCCCTTGGAGGCGACCAGGCCCGGGGGCGGGGGCGGCTGCAGGGGCTGGGTGAAGGCGTTGACCGGCACGACGGTCGGCAGGTCGATCAGGCTCGGGGGGGCCATGACGTTCTCGACGGGTTCCTCGTCGAGTTCCTTGGGCTTCTCGTCCTCCTCGTCGGGGAGGGGGGGCATTTCCATCTGGACGACCTCCTCCTTGACCACGGCCTCGCGCTTCGGCGGGGCCTGCTTGCCGGCAAAGGGATTCAGGGCGGCGACATGGACGGCGACCGAGATCAGGAGACCAATGATGAGATCTTTGTTCATGGCGGCTTATTTGCCCGTCGGGCGCGTGCGGGTTTCGACGGAGAACTTGAGGATGCCGGCCTTGCGGACCTCATCGAGCACCTGGACGGTGGCGCCGAAACGCGCCTTCTCGTCGCCGGCGATCAGGACCTTGGGATCCTCGGTCTGGGACTTGTAGGCGGTGATGCGGCTGGGCAGGTCGGCCATTTCCATGGGCTCCTTGTTCCAGAAGAGGGAATCGTCGGCGGAAACCTGGATGGTGACGCTGTCCTTGCTCTCGTCCGGGTTGGGATTCGGGTTGGCCACGGGCAGGTCCACGGGCACGGACTGGATGCGGTTCAGCGAGAGCGTGAACAGGACGAAGGTCGCGAGCAGGAAGAAAATGACGTCAATGAGGGGGATGATCTCAATGCGCGCCTTCTTGCGGGCCGGGATTTTGATTTTGGTGCCTTCCATGTGGTGTGGGCTGCGGGGCGAAGGGTATGACGCGCGACGGGCCGGTTTCTTAGATTACGGGCGTCAGCGGACGTGGGTTTCGATGAACACCTTGGTGAAGCCGGCCTTGCGGGCCTCGTCGAACACGTAGATGGCCTGGGCGAAAAAGGCGCGCTCGTCCCCGTTGATGAGGATGCGGCCGTCCGGCTGCTCGCGCTTGTATTGGAGCAGGCGCTGGGTGAACTCATCGAGGGTGATGAGGTCCTTGTTCCAGGCGACCGTGCCCTCGTCGGTGATGCTGATCGTCACCGTGCCGTTGGGGTCGCGCACGACGCTGGTCTCAGCCGCCGGCAGCTTGACGCTGATGCCGTTCGACTTGTTGAGCGACAGGGTGAAGAGAACGAAGGTCGCGAGCAGGAAGAAGATGACGTCAATGAGAGGGATGATCTCAATGCGCGCCTTCTTTGTGCCGCCTGGGCCTGTGCCGCCGCCGCCACCGTGCATGACAGTAGGTGTTAGAGGTTAAAAGTCGTGAGGGCCGGGGCCGCTCAGCGGCTCTTGGCGCTCTCGGCCTTGTTGATGATGATCTCGAGCGAGTTCGAGGCGTCCTCGATGTCGTGACGGGCCTCTTCGGAACGGGCGTTGAGATAATTGAAGGGCAGGAGGCCCATGATGGCGATGGCCAGACCGCACATCGTGGCGATGAGCGCCTCGGCGACGCCGCCGGTGATCTTGGTGGCGGCCGAGCCGATGTCACCGCTGCCGCTGTTGAGCGCGGCGAAGGTGCCCATCATGCCGGTCACGGTGCCGAGGAGGCCCAGGAGCGGGGCGGCGGTGATGCAGGTGTCGAGCGTGGGCAGGCCCTGGCTGAAGCGCTGCATCTCCTGGCTGGCGGCGCGGGTGAAGGCGTTGGCCAGGGAGTGTTCCTTGTGGGTGATGGCGTAGACGAGGATGCGGGCCACGTAGTCCTGGCTCTTCTTGCCGAGCTCGACGGCGCCCTCGATGTCGTTGGACTCGACCTTCTCGAGCATCTTGTCGACCAGCTCGGGCTCGCGGCGGCGGTTCTCACGGACGATGAACAGCACGCGCTCGATGGCGACCGTGATCAGGAGGAACGAGACAACCAGGATCGGCCACATGATGGGGCCGCCATGCTTGAAGAGCTCCATGGAAGTCATGGGGCTGCCGTCCGGGTTAGTGAGCAGAATCGCCAAGGGCAGGGATGCGGTGATCATAGTGCGTGTGGTGTGATTGAGTTAACCGTGGGTAATATTCCTTAAGTGGAAAGTCGGAAAGCGGGAGTAAGCAAGGGGCGGGCCAGAGACAGGCACATTATCGTCCGCACCGGCGGTGCGACGAGGGGAGGGGGGGTGGGAAAGCGATGACAATGTGACCAAAAAGCTGTCGGGAAACTGAATGTTGCCGAGATTAACTTTAGATTGTCAATGCGCTTTGTTGTGCCGGACAAAAAAACGCGCATGTTGAGCAAAAAGTGGCTGCCCGACTAGGAGTCGAACCTAGACAGAACGAGTCAGAGTTACTTTCAAGCCGTGTTATAGGGTTTCATGGAAAGTTCCGCCGAGTAGAAGCGCAAAATAAAATGTCCATGAGGCCACTTAATGTTTGCACGTTTCGATAGTATTTAGATAGTGCGGATTCAGTCACCCACCACAAATGAGCGCCACAAAACAAGAGCGTCCGCTGCTGAATTGTCAGCACACCATCAGCAGATTCGACGGCAAGGGTTCGTCCTTCTGCGAAGCCTGCGGAGTCAAGACGATGGCAACCGACTCGCGGGAGTGCCAACACTGCGCCCACTTCAAAGACCTCGGGCCGACTCAGGATAATCACTGCATCTGCACGCATCACCTGATGGGCGTCACTCGCACGATGCACGTCAGCTACGACCCGGCGAAGGGCAGTTGCTTCAAGGAAAGCGCCGATACCCTGTTCGAGCAATGCGTCGTCCGCAAAGCCGGAAAGCACGGCGACATTGAAATCAACTGCCGGCTCGGACTGTGGGGCGTGAGCGGCGGCAACCGCGCCACCGTCGAGGCCGAGGCGCGCCATTACTGGGTGCAATACTTCGGCGACGGCGAGTATGCGGCGCTGCTGGCGAACCAGACCCCCCATGCGTAAGCCCTGGACAGACGAAGCGACCAACGAGGCCGGCGAGGTCGTGCGCGCCCGCACGCACAAGATGGGCGTGTCCATCAACCGCCAGCGCAGCGGCACCGCCGCCAAGGGATTCACTTGGTCGCGGGCGTGGTATTTCCCGAAGATGGTCAACGGCGTGCTCGAGCGTTTCCCCCTCGGGCAGGATCTCGCGCAGGCCGTCAAGACTGCCGACGAGATAGCCGCCTTCCTGTCCGTCCCGTCGCACTCCCTCGCCGACGCCAAGAAGAAATACAACCCGCGCGCCCTCGCCCGGCAGTCGGAGTTTTCCACCATTGGCGAGCTGTTCGAGTTTCACACTGACCATCTCGGCGTGCTGGAAATCGACGCGCGCACCGGCCGCCGCTATCAGGTTTGCCTGCTGAACATCCTCCGGCAGGTCGAGGCATGGCGCAAGAACCAGCCGATCACCAAGCTGACCGCCCGCGGCAAGGACGCGGACAAGGAGTGGGACCGCTGGATGGGCAAGTCGCTCACGCTACTGGACGGCAAGCTGCTTGAGGACTATCAGCGCCTCATGGTCGCGTCAGCCGGCGACACGGAGAAGGCCGACGAGGAGGCGATCATTACCGCGAAAGTCACCTGCGACTCCAACATCCGCAACGCCCGGTCCATCTTCTCCCGCGAGGCGATGCTGCTCTACTCGGGCAGCGACCTCTCCCTCCCGGACCTGAAGAAGTTCATGGGCGTGACGCTTTTCAACGCGAAGAAGTATTTCGAGCTCCTGCCGGGGCGCGTGATTCGCCAGCTGTTCGCCGACTCGCTGGAACTGAAGGTGAGCGACCTGAACGCCTACCGGGCGTTTCTGGCCGCGACGCAATGCGGGCTCCGCCGCTTCGAGGTCGCCGCCCTGCAAATGGACTGGTTCGAGGTCGAGGATACGCCGGTCCTCAAGCTGCGGGAGGCGGGCGAATTTAAGCCGAAGCTGGGGCACGGGCGCGCCGTCGCGGTCGCGCCTTGGGTTTACGCCGAGATGAAGGCTGTCGCCGCCAGCCCGACCGACTACCTCGACGGCACGATGACCGAGCGGAGCGTCGAAACCTTCGAGCGCCTGATCGACTGGCTGCAAAAGCGCGGCGTCACCGCCACCAAGCCCATGCACGAACTGCGCAAGCTGTGGTTCTCGCACAAGGTCAAGACCGAGGGCGTCATTGCCGCTCAACAGCAGGGCGGGCATACGGACCCCAAGACGACGAGCGATTTCTACACAGACTGTCAGCTTGCTGAAAACCTCCTGCCGTTCTGGCAGACCACTACGGCGGAGGCGCTAAAGAAGGCCGGATGAAAACACTCGCGGGGCACTCCGGCAACATCTCGCACCTCCACGCAACGGAGGTCGCCAAATACGCCATGCCCCCAACGCCGGACCCGGTTAAAATCCTGATGGACTGCGTTCGCGAGTGCGCCGAGTCCGCCGTGAAGAAAACCGCCGTCGCCGACCTGACTGAGGGCGAGAAGTTCGCCATCGCGTATTACGCCGGGGTGCCGATCGCGGCTCCGGTGTTCAGGGAAAGCTGGTCGCGTGATCCTGAGCCGCCCTACAAGTTCGTGCTGCAAACCGTGCCTTGCGGACTCTACCACGACGGCGAGAAGTGGCGGGTCGTGATGCGGACCGAGGACGAGCCGCGCCGCCGCCGCTAAATCTGCCCGCTCGCCGAAAGCGCGAGCCAGATAGCCAGCCCGGCGAGCAGCGCGACGAGCGGCCAGAGCTTCCGCCAGGCGATTTCAAACTCGCGGTGCTCCTTGGCGATTCGATTCAGCTCCTCCTGCAGGCCCGGCTTATCCTTCGGCCAGAACGCCGTCGCCTTCATCAGCTTCATCTCAAGGTCAGGATCGAGCTTCATCGCCCGCCGACCGTAGCAGCCGGCGCCGGGCGGTCAACCCGCCTGCCACTCGGAAACCGCCTAGATAGAGGCGGGGCTTTCCCTTTTGGCAGGTGGTCGAAAGCCTTTCTTACTGTCTGATTTTATGGGTTAATCACCCCATGCAGTCTCGGAAGTGGCTGGTGAAGTTCTGTGAAGCGGCGGCCCTTGGAATCAAGGTCGCGGTCGTGGACAAGGAAGCCCGGATGCTCGCCGCGGCGAATCTCGAAGGGCATCTGATTACCCGCATACCGCTGATACTCGGCGACAAGTGGCACGAGTTCGTTGACCCTCGCGACATGCCGGCGATTCGCCGCTGGTTTGCCGAAGACTCGCCCGGCGAGCCCATCGCCTACCGGCAGCTCTGCCAGATCAACGGCAAGCCGACCATGTGCAGGATTGCCCTGGTCAAGAGGTGGACGGGCGACGCTTGGATTTGCTGCGGGGCGGTGAAGCCAATACGTTCGCGGCGGCGGCGGCGTCGAGCAATAGGGGGTTCTTAGCCTCCTCCTCGTCCTTCATTCGCTGAAGCTCCCGGGCGACGACGTTTGACAGGTATTTCTGCCCGGTCCTCACGGCATAATCCTTCCCGAACTGCACCAGATCAGGGGGCAGTGTCAGATTCACCGGAGGATTCCGGCGAATTACTTTCGGGGGCTTCATAGAGGTAATGTGTGCGCACACTGCACCTAACAAGCAAGATTTTTCTTGAACTGTGCGCACACTGCGCGCACAAGCTAATCCATGCCAAAAAACAAAGTGAAGCGCACAAGGAAGGGCACGAATCTGTATCTGTCTCCGGCGCTGGTCACTTGGGCCAAGGAACACGCGCAGCGTAAGTTTGGGATCACCCTTTCCGCGCTGGTTGAGCGCCGTCTTCGCCGGATGCAGGCCGATTGCAAATGACCGCCGACCGCAATCGCAAGCTGCTGACACTGCTGGAAGACGCCCGCCGTCTCGCTGAGCAGGTTGCCTCCAACGACTGCGCCGACTCCGGCGATGAGGTCGAGCGGCTGGCTGCCGAGGGGCGCAAGATGCAGCAGGCCGCGATGGTGCTCGTGCTGGCGTTCATCTCGGACGAGCCGACGCCCATTTCGCTTTTCAAGCCGTGGGCCAGCTACTCGCAATTCCGCATCTGGGAAGGCGAGGGCACGCTGAAGCTGACCCGTCGCAATCGCAAAGTTTGCGTCACCCCGTCCGCCTTCTTCGCCGTTTGGCGCAAGCTCAAGGACAAGCGCAAGACGAAGAACTGATTTTCCCATGAACACCGAATCCACCACACTGACCCTGATTCCGGTCGAGCTCGAGAAGGCTATCGACTCGACCGCCCTTGCCCCCGAGGGCAAGCAAACGCTCCGCGACTGCTTCGTGCCGCACTTCGTCAAGTTTCACGAGCTGGCCGAGGCTGCCGGCCAGATCGCCGTCAACGCCCCGCAGGCTGCCCGCAAGATGCGCCTGGAACTGAAGGCCGTCCGCGTCGGCTCCGAGAAGACCCGCAAGGTGCTCAAGGACGACATTCTGGTGCGCGGTCGCGCGATCGACAGCATCAACGCCATCCTCGAACTGCAAATCAGCCCCATCGAGGACCGGCTGGAGAAGATCGAGAAGGCGGAGGAAATCGCCGAGGCGGAGCGGAAGGCTGCGCTCAAGGCCATCCGGCTCGGGCAGTTGAACCCCTACGGGCTGAACACCAATTTCTACGACCTCGCCGGCATGGACGAAGCGACGTTTGCCAAGCTCCTCGAAGACACGAAGCTGGCGCACGAGGCCCGCGCTGCGGCGGAAGCCAAGGCCGAGGCCGACCGCAAGGCCGCAGAACTGAAGGAATACGAGGAGCGCAAGGCTCGCGTCGCCGCTGAGGCTGCCGAGCGTGAGCGGGTCCGCATCGAGAACGAGCGGCTGCGCCGGGAAGCTGCCGAGCGCGAGGAGGAGGCCCGCAAGGAGCGCCTTCGCCAGCAGGCCATCATCGAGACCGAGCGTGCCCGCGCCCAAGCGGAGCGCGAGGCTGCCGAAAAGGTCGCCGCCGCCGAACGTGCCGAGATCCAGCGCAAGGCCGACGAGGAGCGCGCCGCCCGCGAGAAGGCCGAGGCCGAGCTTGCCGCTGCCAAAGCCGCCCAGGCCAAGCGCGAAGCCGACGAGCACCGCGCAGCCAAGAAAGCCGCTGCCGCGCCCGACAAGGAGAAGCTGGCGGCCCTGAGCGCCGCGCTGGCCGCCGTCCCGATTCCCGATATGGCGACCGCCGAAGGCAAGTCTCTTGCCGCCGACATCGTTGCCAGCCGTGCCGATTTCTTGGGCTGGCTCAATCAGCAGATCGCCACCCTGTAACCGCAACCACCACCCACCATGTCCGAATCACCCGCCACCACAGCGCCGATTGCCGGCGCGCAACCCAAGTCCGCCCTCATCGCCTTCGGCAACGACGGCCTGCAGCTCAACACGATGGAGCAGGCTTTCATCTTCGCCAAGGCCGTCATCGGTTCCGGGCTCGCCCCGAAGGCTTTCCAGACCCCCGAGGCCGTGCTGATCGCCGTCCAGATGGGCGCTGAAATCGGCCTGCCTCCGATGGCTGCCCTGCAGAACATCGCACTTATCAATGGCAAGCCCGGCGTTTATGGCGACATGGGCAAGGGGATGCTGCGCGCCCGCGGCTTCGACATCGAGGAGACCTGTGACGCGACGAAAGCCACCTGCACCATCAGCCACCCGCGCCAGAAGCCGGTCACGCGCACCTTCTCCATCGAAGACGCCAAGAAGGCCGGCCTGTGGGGCAAGCCCGGCCCGTGGTCGCAGTATCCGCACCGGATGCTTGCCTGGCGTGCCTTCTGGTTCGCTGCGCGCGACGCGGCGGCGGACGTCCTGAAGGGCGTCGGCGGCGCCGAGGAGATGCGCGACAATCCGCCGGAGAAGAACGTGACCCCCACTGCGCCCATTCCGCAGGCGCAGCGCCTTTCCATCGTGGACGCTGCCCCGGAGGTCGTGGCTGAGACGACCGCCCCCGAGGCTGCCGCGCCCGCTGAAACACAGCCCGCCAGCGAGCCGGAGCAGCCTGCCGACAAATTTGAGGGCGGCGACAGGCACTCCCTCATCGACCTGATCGAAGGCCTGATGCTCGACAAGGGCGTGACCGAAACCAAGCTCGCCGCCGAGGCGGTCAAGGCCGGCTTTCCCATCCCGGCCAACTCGAAGAAGCTCGCGGACCTTTCCGATGAAACGCTCGTGTTCATGCGCGACTACCTGCTGGGGGCGAAGAAGTGAGCCTTCCCTTTGGCATCATTCACGGCGAGCCGGCCGAAACCTACCACGCCGCGCCCGGCGTGACTAACCACCGGCTGCTCGACTTTGCTCGGCCCAACGTCCCGCTCCTTTACTATCGCAAGCATGTCAGCAAAGAGGCGCCTTCTGAGATTGGCGGCCCCGCCTTGCTGTTCGGTTCCTACTTCCATGCCCTCGCGCTCGAGGGCGAGGCCGTCGCCGACTCGCGGTTCGTCGTCGTCCCGGACGTTGCGCCGCGCCGCCCGACTGAGCGGCAGGTCAACGCCAAGAAGCCATCGCCCGAGACCATCGACGCAATCGCCTGGTGGGCCAACTTCGACAAGCTCAACGCCGGCAAGAAGGAAATTTCCGCCGAGGACCGGGATCTGGCGTGGAAGATGGTCAGCAGCATCCGGGAGAAGCCCAAGACGAAGGCGCTCTTTGACTTCGGCAAGCCCGAGGTCGTGGCGCGTCACAAGATGGGTTCGTTCAACATTCAAAGTCGCCTTGATTGGTTCAACGAGCAGCTCGACGAGTGGCAGCGCCCGCTGATCGTGGACATCAAGACCATCGACTCGCTCGCCAATTTCGAGCGGCAGTTTCTCAACTACGGGTATTACCGGCAGGCCGCGTTCTATCAGCTCGTCGTCAGCGAGGCGATGAAGCTGACCGGCGCCTACCCGCGCTTCAAGTTCGTCGCGGTCGAGAAGACCGAGCCGTATCAGTGTCTCGTTTACACGCCCGGCGAGACCTCGCTGGACATTGGCCGCAACGAAGTGCTGGCCGACCTGAAGCGCCTGAAAGTGTGCTTCGATACCGGCATCTGGCCCGGCACGCCCGACGAGGAACAGACCGTCGAGGTTCCCGAGTGGAAGCAGGTCAAAGGCGCCGCCCGCGAGTAATTTTCGTCACCACAACCACACATCATCATGGCTAAAATCGAAATCAGCACCGTCGCCGACATCATCAAGCAACACCCCGAGGTTCCGCCGGCTACGCTGCGCGAAATCATCGAGGCAATGAACGAGGCGACCGCGCCCGACGCGGACGAGGACATTAAGCCGCCCGCGCCGAAGAAGCAGTTCGTTTTCCTCCTCAGCGACGCGACGGGCAAGATCAAGGAGCGCATCGACACCAACAATCTCGTCGGCTGGGTGCTGCAAATCCCGGAGGACGCTTCTCCGTTCTCGGTCACTGACCGCGTGTTCAAGGGAGCCTACGACTTCAACGCCAGTAAGAAGGGCCGTCTCCTGCCCGTGAAGTCCGTCGGCGAGGCCCTGGAATCGGCGAGCGCCAAGTATTTCAAGGAGTCGGAGCTGTGGGTCAAAACCCGGATGCCGATTGGCGTCATCGTCACGGATAATCAGATCCCGCGCGACGGGTTCAAGGTCGAGAAGATCGACCGTCGCCGCAAGCAGGACGAGCTGCCGGGAACGACCAGCGAGTAACCCCGTGCCGTTCCTCCTTCCATTCCTCTGCGGCGCCCCCCGCTCCAACAAGGCCAACGTGAGCGCGCCTGCTCACGCGAATCAACAGGCGCTTTCGTGCTCGGTAAGCGATAGTCGGGGCAACCCGGCGAGAGCGACTGCCGTGAGAGAGCGGCACCATTTTGTTATTTTGCACGCGCTAGGCGTCTGGAAAGTGCGGTTATCCCGTTTGTGGATTTGGGGTTTAAACCGTGCCGATGCCGGCCTGCGCGCGCAACTAATTGCTCCTTCACGGGGCACAAACCACCTGTCGGCGGGGTGCGACGCGGTTCGCTTCGTGCGCGCGTCTGACATGAACGCCGGCAGGTGCCAATTTCAACCGACGGCAGCGGAAGTCAGCAGCCCCGGGGTTTCCCCGCAGCAGTGGCAGGGTGGGAGGTTCGCGAAAGTGTGTGTGCGCCTCCCCCAGGATACCCGCTGTTCGCTGCCCTCGGTTGTTTCTCTTTTCGATCACATCAACCGCTACGCGATGACGTAACACCCAACTTCTAATGACAGACGCACCCCATAGGGTGCCTGCCACCGACGACCACAACGCGACCAACTTCTCGGGAGGGAGCGAACAGCAGTCATCAGGGCAGGCAACCGATTCAAGGCAGGACGGTGGACTCAGGGCAAACCCGTTTTGCGCGCCGTGAAACCTCGCGCATACTACAATGAGTTCGACCCAAAAGCAGCCGCCTGGCTCCGAGAGCTTATCCGGTCAGGGGAAATCCCGGACGGCGACGTTGACGAGCGAAGCATCGTTGATGTCAGACCCGAAGACCTCGCCGGTTACACGCAATGCCACTTCTTCGCCGGCATCGGCGGCTGGGCGCTCGCCCTCAAGCTCGCCGGAGTTCCGTCAACTCGACCTTTGGGGACAGGAAGCTGCCCCTGCCAGCCATTCAGCGACGCCGGCAAAGGACTCGGCACAGCCGATCCTCGCCACCTCTGGCCCCATTTCTTCCGCCTCATTGTTCAGTGTCGCGCGCTCGGCCAGCAATGGGCTTTCACGATCTTTGGCGAACAGGTTGCAAGCAAGGCTGCGCTGGCGTGGCTCGATGGAGTATTCGCTGACTTGGAAGGAGCGGGCTACACCTGCGGGGCGGCAGATTTGTGCGCTGCGGGCGTCGGCGCACCCCAAATCAGGCAGCGGCTCTACTGGGTGGCCTACGCCCCGGGCGGAGGACTCGGAATCGACGGGAGCGCATCGCGGAGTGCCGGACACGCTGACGAGCGCGAGTCGCTTGTGCGGCTGGCCGACACCAACTCTCCCGAGTGGGGGGCAAACAATTCCGGAAGGAACGAGTTCGACGGGACAAACCCCGGACGGAAAGAAGGTGACGTTCAATCTGGAGCAGACCGCGAAACTCGCGGGCTGGCCAACGCCTATGGCAGGCAGTCCGGGAACGGAGAACTACAACCCGGCGGGCAGCACGGACAGCAGCCGCAAGACGGTCGAGCTGGCCGGCTGGACAAGCCCGATTGCGTCGGAAGCTCGTCAAGGCTTTCAGGACCGGACTCGCGGCATGAAGGGCAGCCAGGAGTCGCTGACCACGCAGGCGATAATTCAGTGTCCGGAGAGAGAGAGAGAGAGAGAGACCGTCTGGTTGGTGCAGTCCCGCAAGCCGGGACTGGAAGGACACTCCGGGCATGAGCACGACGGGCACGAACCCCGATGGGTCAAAGCGCACTCGGCTAGATCAGCTGCCGAGGCAGGCCCAGTTGATTTCTGGTCCCGCTGCCAGCTCATCCCCTGCACCGACGGAAAAACGCGGCGCATTGAACCCGAATCATTCGAGATGGTTGATGGGCTACCCCATGTCGTGGGGACTGATCGGGTCGAAGGCGTTGCGGAGCTTGAAAAAGAAATAAACGACCATGCCGCATCCACGAAATCAAGACCCGGAGAAGCGTTGTCTCTACTGTGGCACTCGCTTGTTGAGGAAACGCTACGGGGCGACACTGGAGGACTACGCTCAATTTCTTCGCCGCCAATTCTGCTCTCTTTCCTGCGCGAACTCTCGAACCAAGGGTGGGCTTTCTCGGAAAGCGTTCTGCGCGCAAGCGAGGAAACAAAGGAAGCCCTCGTGCGAAGCCTGTGGTGGGAGAAGCCGGCTTCACGTTCATCACATCAACGAGGACTGGAAGGACAATGCGCCGACAAATCTGCAAACCCTGTGTGTGTTCTGTCATCAATTTTGGCACGCCACGCACAGGCGCCTTGGGGTGAAGCCGTCGCGGCCTATGCCACAGGTAGTTTTCCGCTCGCCGCAGGAGTTAAGCAGCGCGTCGGCCTGCTCCGTGGATACGGAAACGCGATCGTTCCGCAAGTCGCCGCGGAGTTCATCCAAGCAGTCAACGAAGCCCTGACATGACCCGCCTCCTCCTCCTAACCCTCGCGCTATTCCTGGCCGTGCCGCTGCACGCCTTCGACCGTCCGCGCTTCCTGCAAAGCGTCGGCAGCGTGGAATCGCGAAACCGCTACTGGGTGGTCGGCCCGTGCGGCGAGGTCACGCAGTTTCAGCTGATGCCGCGGATCTGGCGCTTTCACACGAGCCTGCCGATTTCGCGGGCGTCTGACCCGGCAATCGGGCTGACGGTCGCACAGCGGCACCTTTCGCAGCTCGAGCGCGAGCTTCGGGTGCTCGGCGTGCCGGTCACGCCTTACAATCTGGCGCTGGCATGGCGGGCAGGCTCGCCGGCAGTCGCAGCGAACACCGCGTCGGCGTCACAGCGCGACCACGCGCAGCGCATCGTCAACACTTACGAGAAGCCGTGAGCATTTCACCTATGGACTACGATACTTTCATTGACGCCAAGACTAAGCAGGCCGCGACCGTGGGCTTTGAGCCATACGAGATTGAGGCCGATCTGTTCCCCTGGCAGGCATCGGTCGTGCGGTGGGCGGTTCGGCAGGGTCGCGCCGCGCTCTTTGAGGACTGCGGACTTGGCAAGACCGCCCAGCAACTCGAATGGGCTAATCAGGTGGTTCGCCACACAAGTAAGCCCGTCCTGATTCTCACGCCGCTTGCGGTTGCCCACCAGACCGCATCGGAGGCGGTCAAGTTTGGCATCAAGGCGAAGGTTGCAGACTCACAGAAGGACGTAGGCGCGGCTGGAATCTTCATCACGAATTACGAGAAGCTAGAGCACTTCGACCCGTCCGCCTTTTCTGGCGTCGTGCTCGACGAGTCCAGCATCTTGAAGAATTTCACCGGAAAGACCCGGATCATGCTGACGGAAGCCTTCAGCCGGACGCCCTATCGCCTTTGCTGCACGGCAACGCCCAGTCCGAACGACTACACGGAGTTTGGGCAACATGCCGCCTTCCTCGGGGTGTGTTCGCCCGCCCAAATGCTGGCTACGTTTTTCATTAACGACACCTTCAACACGGGCGACTGGCGGCTGAAGGGGCACGCCGAAGGCGAGTTCTGGAAGTGGCTGGCGTCATGGGCGGCGTGCATATCTAAGCCCTCGGACATTGGATTCAGTGACGAGGGGTATATCCTCCCGAAGCTGAACATGGTCACGGAGGCGGTCGCCGTTGACGAAACCGACCACTCCGGGGAGGAGCTATTCCGTCACGCGACCCTCTCGGCAACGACCATGCACGCCGAAATGCGGCTGACCTCGGAAGCCCGTGCCCGGCGCGTGGCCGAGTTGGTCAACGGCAGCAAAGAGCCGTGGATCGTCTGGTGTAACACCAACGACGAAGCCGACAAGCTGGCCGAGCTAATGCCGGACGCGATGGAGGTCCGTGGCTCCGAGACCTCGCGCCAAAAAGAAGCAAAGATCGACGCCTTCACCAATGGCAAGGCCCGCGTGATTATCAGCAAACCCTCCATCTGCGGCCTTGGGCTGAACTGGCAGCATTGCCGTAACGTGGCCTTCGTCGGGCTCTCTTACTCTTTCGAGGACTTCTATCAGGCGCTCCGCCGCTCCTATCGGTTCGGCCAAAGCAAGCAGGTAAACGCCTACGTCATTCAGGCCACTACCGAGGGCGCTATTCTCCAATCCATCACCCGCAAAATCGAACAGCACAAAAACATGCAGGACAAAATGAAGCTGGCAGCCAAGGCGTTCTCCGAGAATCGCATCAAGGACATGAAGAAAAATACCGCGCTGAAATTCAGCGTGGGTGATGACTGGCGGCTCTACCACGGCGATTGCGTCCGCGTGGCCAAGGAGATCCCCAGCGACTCAATCGACCTGGCCGTGTTCTCGCCGCCGTTTGCGGACCTATTCACCTACTCGGACGACCTGCAGGACATGGGCAACTGCACCGGACTGGACGAGTTCACCAAGCATTTCGAGTTCCTGATTGCTGAGATGGCCCGCATTATGGTGCCGGGCCGCGAGGTCGCGGTGCATTGCGTTGACCTGCTTTCGACCAAGTGGAAGCACGGCAAGATCGAGTTTCAGGACTTCAGCGGGGAAATCATTCGCGCCTTCTGGCGGCATGGGTTCCTGTTCCATTCCCGCATCTGCATCTGGAAATCCCCGGTAACGGAGATGCAGCGCACGAAGGCGCACGGCCTGCTTTATAAGACACTCAAGGCCGACTCGTGCGACTCCCGCGTTGGCTGTGCCGACTACCTGCTTGTTTTCAGGAAGCCCGGCGAAAATCCCCGCCCGGTCATCAAGCATCCTGAGTCCTTTCCGGTCGAAACGTGGCAGGAATACGCCTCGCCGGTATGGATGACGGTAGATCAGGGGCGCGTGCTCAACCGCGAGGGCGCGAGAGATAACGCTGATGAGAGGCACATTTGCCCCCTGCAGCTGGATGTTATCGAGCGGGCCGTGACGCTGTGGAGCAATCCTGGCGAATTGGTTTACTCGCCGTTCGCCGGCATCGGGAGCGAGGGCTACGCCGCGCTGAACCTTGGCCGCAAGTTCGTCGGGTCGGAACTGAAGGAGTCCTATTTCGAGCAGGCTTGCGCGAACCTAGAAAACGCCAAGGCGCAAGGTCATCTGTTCACGGCCTGAAGCCGCCGGCCCGCTGTTTTCACAATGAGCACAGACCTACGATCCGTTCACTTCGAGTCCATCGCTTCGACTTTGCATGGCAAATGCGCGCTCGTCCACGCGGCGCTGTCGAACCTGCCGCCACAGACGCCGACGGAGCTGGCGGAGTGGATGCGCTGGGACAAGTGCTCGGTGCGCCCCCGGTTGACGACCCTGAAAGCCGCCGGGCTGGTCGAGGCAACGGGCGAGCGGCGCAACGGGCAGCATATTTTCCGCGCCGTCTCCCGCCAAGAAGCCGAGCGCCGCGCCCGTGAAGCGGAGTCCGCGCGCCTCTCGCAGTCCGCCCAACAGCTTTCGCTCATCTGATTTCGTCAGCAACTCAACATTCAACCCCCTCGTTTCCCATGCCAGCCGCCAAACGTCCGCCCCTCAGCCCGACCGTCGAGCCCGTCATCCCGCCGCACGAGAAGCCGATCGTGTTCCACTCGGAATACCACCGTGAGGAAGGCCAGCCCTTCGGCCGCTGCTCCTTTCTCGTCGTCGTCCAAGACGAGGCCCTGCTGGCGCTCAACCCGTCGCACCCGCTGCGCTACGCGACGATTCGCTTCAACCGCTGCGCGCCGCCCTACAGGCGCGTCGAGGCGCTGGCCGAGGCGTTGCGCGAGAGCGCCGGCGAAGTGGAGGACAAGTCAAAGCCGTCGTTCCGCGGCTGGCTGGTGCGTCACCGCGAGGCCGTTCTATTCGCCGCCGGGTTCATCGCCGGGCTGCTGTTCGGGTTCCTCGTCGCCTGACTTTCCCGCCATGCCGCTAAACCATCACCCGACATTTGACCACTATCCGCGCATCCTCGCCCGCCACGGCGACGACCCGCAGGTGTTCGAGCTGTTCCGCGCCGAGCCCGGTCGGTCGGTCAGTTCGCAGGAGATCCGGGGTTACGTCTCCCATCTCAGCCCCGGCTGGCATTGGTGGGTGGCCCACACAACCCCTCCGCGCGAACTCATCGGCGACCGGCCGCGTATGCACGAGACGGGGGCAAACGGTCGTCCCCGTCATCCCGCGCGCCGCCCGCGCGCCGCCCTATCGACCGCCGAAATTCGGCGCCTCGTCGGGGAGGGGATTGTCCCTCCAAACCCGGTCTTCAACGGGCCGCTCACCTACAAGCGCGCCGCCAAACCCGTCACTCAACCGCCAGAAATCCAAGCCACCACATGAATAACACGCCCACAAATCCCACCGTCACAGCGGACATCCGCGCCTTGCGCGCGCAGATCATCGAAGCGCTGCCGCACGGCACCGAAATCGACGAGGACCGCATCGACGGCCTGCTCGTCACCTTTCACGCCGCCCAGGGCGCGAAGCTCGCCGCCGCCAACGACCTCGCCAAGGGCTACGCCGAGCAGAACGCCAGCTTCGCCAAATACATCAGCGACTACTCGGTGATGTCCGGCAAATACTACGCGCTCGCCCTGTCGGCTGTCGCGTCGGCGGAGCGGCTGACTGCCGTGATGTCCGCGCCGCTGTCCGACCCGACTTCAAAGCAGGCTTGGACGGTTTTCACCGACACGATTCAGGCCGTCCGCGAGTCCCTGGCCGACATCAAGCCCGTCGAAATGACCGGCTCGCTGGCCATGCTGCGCGAGCGCGTCCGCCAGTTGACCGTCGAGGGCTGGACGCCCGAGCATGACAAGCAGAACAAGCCGCGCGAGCTGGCGGAGGCTGGCCTGTGCTACGTCATCGCCGGGCACGCGCTGCTGTCGGGCGATAAGTTCGACATGATCGCCGCCCCGATGGGCGCTTGGCCGTGGTCGCCGGAATGGTGGAAGCCCGCCGCTGAACCGCTCCGCAATCTCGAAAAGGGCTGTGCGCTGCTCGCTGCGGCGTGGGACCGGCAGGTGGTTGCTGCGAAGGAGGGGAAGTAACATGGGCGCCAACTCCGAGATTTCCTGGACCGACCACACGTTCAACCCGTGGGAGGGATGCACAAAGGTCTCGCCCGGCTGCGCGCATTGCTACGCCGAGGCCCGCGATATGCGTTTCACTGGCGGGATTCACTGGGGCAAGGGCGCCCCGCGCCGCCGCACGAGCGCGGCCAACTGGAAGCAGCCGCTCAAGTGGGACCGCGAGGCCGCTCCCGACCTCAAGGCAGAGCATCCGTGGTTTGGGCCGCGTCCGCGCGTGTTCTGTGCGAGCCTCGCGGACTGGCTCGACGACGAGGTGGAGATTGCGTGGCTGGCGGACCTGCTCGACCTCATCAGGCAGACGCCAAACCTCGACTGGCTGCTGCTCACCAAGCGGCCGCAGAATTGGAGCGCGCGCCTTCATGCCGCGTTCCGGCACGGTTTCGACGGCGACGAGTGGCTGAGTCAGTGGCTCGACGGCAACGCTCCGGCGAACGTGTGGCTTGGCACGACCGCCGAGGACCAGGTTCGCGCCGACGAGCGAATCCCGGTCTTGCTGTCCATCCCGGCGAAGGTCCGCTTCCTGTCGTGCGAGCCGTTGCTTGGGTCGGTGGACATCTCCGCGCACCGGCCCCGCATAAGCGAGACGCTTGAATCTCCGCTGTTGCTGCCGGATTGGGTCATCTGTGGCGGCGAATCCGGCAAGGGCGCCCGCCCGATGCACCCCGACTGGGCGCGCGGTCTGCGCGACCAATGCGCCGCGGCTGGCATCGCCTTCCATTTCAAGCAATGGGGCGAGCACTCGGCGGAGTTCCGTCCGGGCGTTGAAGTAGTCATGGATACGCTGAAGCCAAATCAGGCTGTAACCTACGGCGACGGGGCAACGAACCACGTTCTTTACACTCGCGTCGGCAAGATCGCCGCCGGGCGCTTGCTCGACGGCGCGGAGCACAACGCTTTCCCGGAGGTCCGCGCATGAGAAACATCAGCTTCAGTCTCACCGAGCCGCAGTTTCTCGACGGCAGCAAGGACGTTACCCGCCGCCTTGGCTGGAAGATGCTCAAGGTCGGCGACCGCCTGCAGGGTTGCCGCAAGTGCATGGGAAGAAAGCCCGGCGAGCCCCTGGTCAAGCTCGGCGTCGTCGAAGTCGTCAGCATCCGGCGCGAAAAGCTCCGGGCGATGAACGACAACCTCAATTACGGGTTCGCTGAGTGTAAGCGCGAGGGGTTCCCCGAGATGACGCCGCGCGGCTTCGTGAACTTCTTCTGTGAGTCGCACCGGGGCTGCACGCCCGAGACCACTATCACCCGCATCGAGTTCAAACACATCACGCCATGAGCATCCTCGGATCAAAACAAACCTTCCCGGGGCGCGGTATTGTCGGATACTCCAAATCGAGCCACGTCCATTATTCGGACAATCACCCCGGCGACCCGATTGAAGGGAATCTGCCCGGCATGACTCTGCGCGAACACTTCGCCGCCCTCGCCATGCAGGGCTTGCTGGCGGACCACAAGGACCATGAGGACGAGCGCAAGAGGGTGCCAACAGGCCGCCCGACCCATATACATGACGTAGTTTACGCGGAGACCTGTGCGGAGTGCGTCGCCCGCCTCGCCGTCGAGCACGCCGACGCCCTGCTGGCTCAACTGGAGAAGACGCCATGACGACCGACGATCAACGCAAAGCCATCGCGTCGGCGGTCGGCATCACGAACATCAAGCCGTGCCCCTACCGCCACCCGAAGGACACCCCGGAATGGGTCGGCGAGTCACCCAAGCCGTTCGTCGGCTGGATGTGCTGCCACACCAAGATTCCGCGCTACTCCGGCCGGCTGCCGAAATACACGGAAGACCTGAACGCTATGCACGGGGCCGAGGCGACCCTGACGCCCTACCAGCGGCAGAAGCACGCCCAAGTGCTTCAAGAGCTCCTGAATGAGGCCGTCGTTGGTTTCGTCGAGGATTACGCCCGGCAGCTGGCTGCTCTCTCTAGGGTCGCCAGCGCCACCGCCGAGCAACGGGCAGAGGCTTTCCTGAAAACGCTCAACCTCTGGAAGGACGAAGCATGACCACCCGCCTCCCGCTCCTGAGCGTCCCCATCCTGCCGAACGTCCTCGGCAGCACGATACCCGACTGGCCGACGCTCGACCGCCTCGAACAGGCCGGCGCCGTCCGCCTCTGGCCCCGCGCCCGTAGCGCCGCCTACCGGGCCGATCCTGACCACGCCCTGCCCACGCAGGACGATTACCAGCTGCTCGTGACCCTTATCCGCTCCGACGACCACTACCGCGACAAAACCACCTTCTACACCGTCCCGCCGGCAGAAACACAACCTGTCGCCAATCCGGTCTCCCAACCTCAACCCTCACTTTCACATGCCTAAGCGCCAAGAACCTTTCTCGCTGCCTCAGCCCAACGTCCGGCCGCTCCACTCGCTCACGCGGCCCGCCGTCCAACCGACAGCCCCCAGCATACAGCGCCAGTTCTTCCGAATCCCGATCGAACCGATGGGGAAGCCCCGGCAAACCCGTTCCGACAAGTGGCGCAAGCGCGACTGCGTGCTGCGCTACCGCTCCTTCGCTGACCAGATCCGGGCGGCCTGTGCCGGCGCCATGCCCGCCCCGGTCTATGTCGGATGGACGTGCTACTACACCATGCCGGCGTCGTGGTCGCAAAAGAAGCGTGCGGCCCACACCGGCAAGCTCCACCAGGCCAAACCCGACCGCGACAACACCGACAAGGGCATCCTCGACGCCCTGATTGAGGCCGACCAATGCGTTGCCGTTGGCTCCCTCGTGAAGCGGTGGGACGACGGCAACGGCGCCCGCATCGAGCTCGTCCTTGGCGACTACAGCTACGCCGAGTGCGCGGCCTTTGGCGCCATCGAATACCTCAAGGCGTTTGCCCAAGTGCCGGCGGACGGCGGGAAAGGGGGTAAGTGGTGAGCAAGCGAACTGCCATCTCCAAGGCGACGCGATTCGCCATCTTTGCGCGCGACAACTTCACCTGTCGCTACTGCGGCCGGCAGAGCGACGTGGTTCCCCTCGAGGTCGATCACGTCATTCCTGTTTGCCAAGACGGAACGAATGACCGCGAGAACCTGATTACGGCCTGCAAAGACTGCAACCGCGGCAAGTCGGGCAAAACGATCCCGCAGACCGTCCCAACGGAGGCCGACCGGCTGCGCCTGGCGCAAGAGCGGAACGAGCAGGTCGCAGCGGCAGAGGCCGCAAAGCAGGCCGCTTCGGCGCGCCATGATCTACGGCAGGCGGTCGTGAATTACTGGTGCGATGCGCGCGGCTTCAAAGAGGCCGACTCGTCCACCATCAATGTCATCGTTCGCTACGTCGAAGAATTTGGCGCACCCATCGTTTTTGCGTGGATCGACCACGCCGCAGCGAAGCTGCGCGGCAGAAGCGATTGCCATGTCGGCAGGTATATTTCCGGGATTCGGCGAAGCCACAAACAGGAGAACGGACTATCGTGAAGCGTTTTACAGAAACACAGAAATGGGGCGATCGCTGGTTCTCCGCGCTGCCGCTGAAGCACAAGGTTATCTGGCTTTACCTTTGCGACAACTGCGACGCCGCGGGTGTTTGGGAGCCCAACATTCCATTAGCTGAGTTCCAGACCGGCATCAAGCGGGTGGAGTGGGAGGGCGTTCGCCAAGCCTTCGACAAGACCGTCCGCGTGCTCGGTAACGGCAAGTGGTGGGTGCCTGGCTTCGTCGCGTTCCAGTATGGCGAGAAGCTGCACCCCGAAGCACGGGTTCATGCGTCGATCATTGCGATGCTCGAAAAGCATGGGCTATGGGATGATTACCAGAACTGGCTCAAATCCAGAAAGATAAACAAAGAGCCCTCGCCTGATTCCAATACCATGGCTATCCCATTGGTGTGGGATAAGGTGAAGGAGAAGGAACAAGACAAGGCGAAGGTGGATTCCCCATCCTCTGATTCCGGGCAGGCCCAGGCGGCGCCCAAGACCATCACCGCGGCGGACATTTACGCCGCCTATCCTCGGAAGATCGCCAAGCACGAAGCTCTCAAGGCCATCGAGCGCGCCGTCGAACGCATTGGCCGCGAGGCAAGGACTGCCGGGCTCAACCCTGGCGAGTGGCTGATTGCGCGGGTGCGGGATTACGCCGCCGCGACCGCGCTTTGGCCGAAGGACGATCACCGCTTCATCCCGTATCCGGCGACGTGGTTCAACGCCGGCCGCTACGACGACGACCCCGAGACGTGGATCAGGGGCAAAGCCGACTCCCAGCAAAAGATTTACAAGGCCCCCTTCGCATGAGCACCAATCCCGACACAAACCCGCCGCCCCGCGCCCCGGAAATGACCCCGGAGGAGCGCGCGGCCGACATTGCCCAGTGGAGCAAGCGCCAAGCCGAGCGCGCCAACGTGCGATCAGCACGCCGCGGCGACGGCATTGACACGGACGAACTACTCCGCATCGCCCGCGAGAACCTGCCCGAGGTCGCCCCGCCGTTGCCCTACGAATACACCGACGAGGGCAAGCGCATGGCCCGTTTCCGGCAGATTTGCCCGGTCGAGTTCATGCAGAAGGTAAACCGCAGCCTGTTGAAGAACCCGGAAGCCTTTGACCGCGCCGCCGCTTGGGACGGCAGTTTCAGGGGTCCGCTGCTCTGTGGGCCGACCGGCACGCGCAAGAGCGGCGCCGCCTGGTCGTGCCTCGGGCGGCTGTTCGTGCAGGGCGGTCAAGAGTTCGCCTGGTGGCCGGTCAAGAAGCTGATGGCCGACATCGAGGAATACGAGGAGCAGAATATGGCCGAGGCTTTCTGGCGGAAATACTCACGCATCCCGCTGCTGATGGTGGACGACGTGGATAAGATAAACTGGTCGTTCCCGTCGCAGCCCGCCGCGCTGTTCGCCTTCTACGACTGGATCTACCGCGATCACCGGCCCTGCATCACCACCACGAACAAAGACCGGGCATGGTGGGCCGAACGCATGGGCGACGCCTTCGCCCGCCGGCTGTTCGACGACGCGCACAACGAAGTTAATTTTAACCCCGCGGCAAAATGACCGACCTGCCCTTGCTGCTCAGTGTCTTCAGGAAAGCCTGCATCGACTTGGGCACGGCGCGTCCCGCTTCCCAGCCCTCGACCGTGCGGCGCGACACGCCGACCAGCTTTGCCAGCTCGTCGCGGTTCAGGCCCATCTTTTCACGGATGGATCGGGCGGAGAAATCACCTGGGGGCTTCTTTTTCACGGCGCGACTGTGGCAAGCGGTTACAAAACCGCAACGCAAATTGAGTAGGCCGGTGTTGACACAAACGACATACGCAGATTGCGTAAAACCATGACCACTCCAAATCCAGGGGCGCCAAACCCCGCACCGCAAGAGGGTGGGCCGCAAGGCTCGCCAGAAAAGTTTCGCGGAGCCTTCCCGGTTCTCGCGGGCGACTGCAATCCCAACGAAATTGTTGTGCTCAAGTCCCAGTTTGATGCCGTGGCCCGCCAGCTCGCCCAGAGTGAGGAGCGGGTGGCGAAAATGGGGAGGCTGGCGAAATTCCATGAATCGAGAGCATCTGCCGCCATCTGCCGTGCCGCCCCGTTCCTCCAGATGACGGAGGGGGAGAAGCGGGAAGCCATCAGAGTCGCCATTTATTACACTCAGAGTTCGACGCCGTGGGAACAGTCCCTCGCCGTCCTCCGCGCCATGAACCTTGGAGGGGCCAGCAAATGAGTCTCGGTGACCAACATATCCGCTCGCACGTTTCATTCCGCCCCACCACCCCGACTCCACCGGAGAGCGGGATCACAACAGAAAGGGACGTTCGCTGTCATGTGTCTGCACCGGCACAGGGGGAGACGCCGAGGACCGGACCAGAAGAAATGCCGATAGGTGGCTGGCGCATCACCCCCGAAGGCTTGAAGATGAACGGAGTGCTTCCTCCTACCAAGCAAGAAACGAACGACTATCTCGCCCACGAACGGGCCGACCTAGTCGCCCAAGTCGCCCTCCTGACCAGCGAGCGGGATGAGGCGATGGCGGAAGTGGCCGACCTCCGTAACGCTGGCGGCCCTCCGTTCATCCGTAGCGAGGCAATCAGGAATTGCCGGGAGGACATTGCCGCCCTCCGCGCCCAGATCGCCCGAATGAAGACGCGGGAGGGGGAGCTGGTTGGTGCGTTGGAAGCCGCCGGCAACAATCTCTCCGCTGCCGCCGACGCCTTCAATAAGGCGGGTAACGAATGGATGGCAAGCATCTACGTTCGATACGCAAACGCAGCCCGCACCCTCCTTCAGTCCGTCGCCAAGGAGGGGGAGAAACCGTGAGCACGCCGACACTGAAGGAGTTGATTGAGAAGGCTACGCCGGGACCGTGGCAACATGCCGGTGGTGAAATCACTGACGCAATCGGTGCGCCAGTTGGCAACACTCGCGGGCGAGGAGTCTCTGTCGAAGAGATGCACTATACTGGCAAATTCATCGCCCGCTGCAATCCAGGAACCATGAATAAGGTGCTTCGTGACCTTGAAAACGTCGAGTCCGACCTGTGGAAGCGTTACGGCGATGATTCGCCGCTCGTCCGTTCCATCCGAGAAACCCTTAACCTCCTCAACGGAAAACCCACCCAATGAAAAACTCAACATTCCTAATCTGTATGACACTCCCCGTGGCCATCATGGTCACGCTGTCAAACTGGCGTGCCAGTTTTTCGGAAATGGCACCCGGCGTTATACTCATCCTTTTCATGGCCGGAAGCGCGGCCATGCTTTCGGTTCTGGACGGCAAGAGGGGGGGGCGCAAATGAACCCCACCAAGTCAAAGACCCGCAAAGCCAAGCCCTCACCCCGCCAGCCCGGCAAGGGGACGGAGCGTTCTGAGGTCATGTTGGGCGACTTCCCATTTGTGCCAGTGGAGCACCTTGCTAGAGGAACCCCCGTCCTCGTCCTCGACCTGTCCCCAGAGGCGCGGGAGCGGAGGGTGGCCATCGCCAAGCAGGCCGTTGAAACCGGCCCCGCTTTCTTCACCTACGGGCAAGTGGTTCGTTGCGTCCTCGCCTCGATTGGTGACACGCCCGCAGGCGAAGGGAGGGGGAAGTGAGCGGTTCATTTCTTTGCAACCACCACCAGTATCACTCGCCTTACAGGCAGAAAAATAAACCACTATGAAAAATGACACGACACAACGCGCCCTCAAATCCGCCCTCGATATTCTCCACGAACTCCACCACGACCACGCGGACGACTGGCCAGAGCATCAGGTTGATCGCCTCAATGATGTGGGGGAATTGATTCGGACTGCGCTTGAGGAGCCCACCAAATGAAACTCTGTGAATTTACCCAGCGCGATCTTGAGGTTTACGACCATGACATGAAGCCGAGTCGTGGGATTATCGCGCTTCCGACCCCCACCGAGCAGGCCGTTCAGTTGCTTTTGAAGGCGCTCAAAACGGTCAACCAGGCCGGGCTCGACGGAAAAGAGTTGAGCGACCTCACGCTGGTCAACCGTTACGAACCGGAGAAGCACGCCAACGATCAAGTCATAGAGATTCACGCCAAAGTTAAACACCGCCTGCCGCAACCCACCCCATGACCACCCCACAACCAAACCAACTGCCCGAGGAAGTGAAGCCACCCTACAAGATTTCCGAACGCGAGCCGGTGTTCCCGTGTTGGCTGTGGCACGTTGCCGCTAGCTGGATATGGAGCAGTCGTGAAATCCAGAACGCCAACATCACCCACTGGCACCCCGACCAGCCCGCCGCCCCGACTGTCACCCCCTGCCTCACCCCCCGACCACCTGCCCCAAGGGATGCGGAGTGGGCGCTCAACGCCGCCAGAGAGATTATCCATGAAGCGGTCCAGCTGAAGCAGCCATTCAGCAACGACTATCTTTTTTCGACCATCATCGTTCGCCACGCCCCCGCTGACTCAGCATCCTCCCAACTGGCCGCGATGAGGGAGGAGCGGGATGAGTTGAGTCGCCGCCTTGAAGAACAGCACAAGCTCTACTGCGAGGAAACGAAACGCCACAACGAGACTTGGGCCAAGATTCACGCGGCCACCGGCTACCTGAACAAAGAGTTCAAGAATCTACCCGAGGATTTACTTGAGGCGGTTAAGGAGGTCGTGTTCCGCGTCACGCTGGTTGAACTGGGCCGCAACAGCCTTCAGGGCGAAGTTGCCGAACTCCGCGACAAGCGTAAGCAGCTAATCGAGAAACTGCGCGAATCCGTGAACGATACCCGCGAACTCAACGACCTTGCGGAAGCCTTGGTGGCGGAACGCACCGACCTCCGCACCCAACTGGCCGCCGCCCAGTCCGAGGTGGGCAGGCTGACCGAGGAACGGGATGCCTTCGCTGGTCTATTTCAGACTACGAAAACGGCCCACCAAGGAGCCGAGAATGAAGCCGCCACCCTCCGCCGCGAGCGGGATGAACTGGATAAGCTGCTGGCCGGGGGTGCTGGGCGAATCGCCCGTGAACGTCGCCGCCATGTCACGCAAGAGGGGTATGACGCCACGCACGATGAAGAACACACCTTCGGGACCATTCGCGTAGTCGCCGCGATGCTGGCTTGCCAAGGGACTGACGCCTCAGTTAGTGACCCGCTTGATCGCGACGACTGGAACTTGGGCAGGCATCCTTTGGAGCGCCGCCTTGAAATCGCCGGTGCGCTTCTTGCTGCGGAACTGGACCGACTGGAACGCGACTCCGCCCGCGCCAAGCAAGGGGAGGGGCAGCCGTGAGTTACGAAGATATACAAGGAATCATCGGGGCCACCCTGATGCTGGCCGCGACCTGCTACTTCGTTTGGGAGTGTTACATCAAACCGGAGGATGCCCCATGACCCCGCAGGAGATAGCCCTTGAAGCCGTTTACGCTGAGTCCCCCGAACTCCGCACCGGCCTAAGCGATGACATGGTGGAAGCCGATAAGTTGGCCGCCCTCATCCTCTCCGCCGCCGCCAAGATGGTCAGGCAGTCGGGGGCGGTGGAGGCATTGGAGTTGGCCCAGAACGGACTTCAGTGTTATAGGCATGAGTGCCCTGCTCACGATAGCCAGGCAGATAATGAAACGGACTCACAGATTGCTGCCGCCCTCGCCTCGCTGCGCTCTCTGACGGAGCACCAGGAAGCCCCGCCGGCCCCTGGATCTCCGGGAACCGCTCCCGATCGCCCCGCCGCATGAGCTCGACCACCGCTCACGACCACAACCGCGTCACCCCACAAGGCCGCGAGCTCGGCGCCAACCTGGCCCGCATGACCGACCCCGAGGTTGCTGCGCTCATCGCATCCGGCGAATGGGACCACGACGAACGCTGCGTTTCCTGCGCGTTCCGAGCCGGCACCATCCCCAACGGCTGCGCTCAAACCCAGCTCGACGCCCTCAAATGCGTTCTCGAGAAGCAGACCTTCGGCTGCCACGTAGCCCGCGATGGACTCCCGGCCGGCGCTCACGCCTGCATGGGATGGTTTGCCGCCATGCAAGCCCGCGGCGGCCCGATCGCACGACCCGCCATCGCCTGCCCCTGGCCGTTCTCGCCGCCAGATCCGGACGACGAACCCACGACCCCGCAACCTCCCGACTCACCGGGAGACTGACCCGGCGCGCGCAAGGCCAGCCTGACCGGCCCGCCGGACCCATCCCCGCCAATACGCGGGGAAGCCGAGACGACACAAGGAGGCTTCCGAGGACTGTCGGCCGCGTTTCCGGCCGATCGCTCGACCAGGCACCCCGAAAACGCATCACAGGCACGACTCGACCGCCAATCTGAGCGTCACCGCGCCACTTTCACCGAGAACCCGACGGCCAAGGCGTTTTTCGCTCCTCGACTCGCAAAACCACAAGGCATTTCTTCCGGGCAGGGCGCGTGTGTCTGTCCTTAAGCAAATACAGGGATTTTTTTACACTCGTCTGTCAAGATTTATGTAAATCGTCAGAGGGGAGGTTTCTTTGTAATCGGGTTTGGAGTTGACAGGGGGTTGTTGAGACTCGTTCACATTTCCCGCGCGCTCGCGCGTGAAGCCCATGACCGCCATCACCGCAAAACCGACAAGCCTCTGGCCCTTGGTGGTCGAGAAACTGAAGGCCGACCCGAACTTCATCCCGCTGTGCGTCGATGTGCTCAAGGCCGGGCTCGCCGCCGAGGTGAAGCACTACAGCAAGGAGGCGAAGGACTGGGTTGCCACCCCCGACGCCAGGGCAAGGATCGACACGCTCAAGCTGATTCTAGCCTACGACGAGGGGATGCCGTTGCAGCGGGTGTTCCAGGCGACGTTCAATCAGGGCGGCGTGGCGAAGTCGGTCGAGGAGCTTGCCCGGTCCATCACCGAAAGCCCTGAGCTGTCCACGGCGTTCCGGCGTGAGCTCGAGCGCGCAGAGCGCCAAAAAGAAAAGCCCGCCATTCCGGCGGGCTGAGGTGACAAAAGGGTTTCCGACGTGTGAGTTACGGGGTCGGTGGGCCGGCTGATGGCGGGTCGGCGCCCTTGACGTTGGCCCTTGGCCGGCGAATGGACCGCAGGGCCAGCCAAGCCTCGCGGGTTATGGCGATTTCGCCCCGTTCGCGGCGGGAAATGGTCTGTGTGTCCACTTCCAGCAGGTCGGCCACCTGCTTTTGGGTGCCGCGGGCCTCGCGCTCGCGCTTGTAGTCGGCGGGCGTCACGGTCACTTGGGCGCCGGGCAAGCGTGGATCTTGGCCAGATGCCGCGGGCCGAGCTCGACCAGCCAGCCGGTCAGGTCTTCGGTGTCGGGCGTGGCCGGCGTCATGGTGATGACCCGGAACTGATGGAGGCGGGCGTTCAGGCATTGAAGCGTAGCGTCGCCCCACTGGCACTCAATCGCGTAATGCTGGCCGGTGATGAGCGGGGAGACGGCGAGGGCGAGCTTTTGCTCGTGGGAGGCGTGGGACCACGCGATCGACTGGGCGAGGGTAGTCATGTTAGTAGATTACTCCGATGTAGTTTTCGCGGGTGAGGAGGAAGCCGAGGTAGGCGAGGTCGCCGGGCTGGTTCATGCCGGCCGTCTCCCAGCTGTCGGTGCCGATGCGGCCTTTGACGAAGTGGCAAACCGGGTTGGAGGACGCGGCGGGCCAGTAAACGACGATCGTGCCTGGTTGGAGCCGGGTATAGGGCAGGGGCCGCACAAGGGCGGTGCCGCCGGCCGGAACGACCGTGGACATGCTGTGTGTGTTGCCGATGCGGGTCAGGTAGGGCGTGCGTTGGCGAAGGTCCGCGACCTTGGCCTTGTGGGCTACGGGGTCGAAGGTGGAGCAGCCGGTCAGCAGCAGCGTCAGGGCGAGGAGGAGGCGGGGGTTCATTGGGCAGCCTCCATAAACCGCTGTTTGGCGTCGTGGTCGGCGATGCAGTGGCCAATGAAGGCTTCCGGGTGGGCCTTCTTGAAGGCGGTCAGCACCTTGCTGCACCAGCAGATGAAGCCGCACATGCAGCCGCCGGGGAACGCCTGCTTGTCGTGCTCGAGCTGCGCGGCGGGCGTGCGCCCTTGGCTCTTGGCGTAGGCCGTGAACTCGCGGGTGTATTGCGCAGCTACCGGCTGCGCGCGGTGAGAAGTTGGATTTTTCATGCGCCCGCACACTAGGCGCTACGCCTAGCCCTATGCAAGCCCAAAGTGAGGGCTAGTCGTTCCACTTTCAGAGGGAATCTCCATTCTCCTATCGAATTACTATTGAAACCGGGACGGAAACAGCCGCTTTTGGGGTCGTGGACCTCACGCGCGAAATCGAGCTGGTGAAGCAGGTAATCCGCCGGGATGCCGGCGCCTGGTGGGCCAAGCATGGGGCGATCTGGCCGAAGGACCGCGGCGCCGGGCTGCTCTGCGGGTCGGGCAACTCCAACCGCCGGCCGGAGCAGCAGGGCACGCTGAGGCTGAACTTCCTTCAGCGGTTCGTCCTGACCTGCGTGCGCCACTTCCTCGACCTCGAGCTGCCTATCCGGATCATCGCGCTGAAGCCTCGGCAGAAGGGCTCAACGACATGGTTTAGCGCCCTCGTTTACTGGTTCATGCGGTTCGCCGCGACCTCGGCCTGCGTGATCGGCGGCGAGTATTCGCAGACCGATTCGATTTGGAAGATGCTGCAGACCTATCTGGCCTACGACGACTTCGACGGCTGGGGGAACACGGGCAAGATCGACGAGGAGAAGGGCGTGTTCTCGCACGGTAGCCAGCTGCGGAAGGAGACGGCGCGGGATTCCAAGGCCGGTATCTCCGGGACGTTCCAGCTTGTGCTCGGGACTGAATGTGCCCGCTGGATGGCGAAGGGCGTGGCCAATGGCGCCGAGGTGCTGGCCAACCTCTTGAAGTGCGTTCCGCTCCTGCCCAACACCTTCATCTTGCTGGAATCGACTGCCGAGGGCGATGCATCCGACTTCACGACGCGCTGGCGTGCCGCCGTTGACGCCGACGACTTCCTTTCGGGCAAGGTGCAGCTGCAGCCCGGCCAGTATGTGCGCGTCTTCGCCCCGTGGTTCGAGTTTGGCGACAGCGCAATCCGGCTGACGGCGGAGCAGAAGCGCAAGATCGAGGTGACGCTTGACCAAGATCCTGAGTATGCCGGCGAGGAGGGCAACCGGGAGGCGGAGCTTATCGCGGCCTACGGCCAGAAGGACGCCGAGACGGGGGTGCTGAGGCTGGGCAGCGGCGAGGACACGAAGGCTTTCGACGTGTGGGAGCAGCTGGCGTGGCGCCGCTGGGCCATCGCGGAGGAGTGTAAGCGTGACGCGGACGTGTTCGACCAGGATTACCCGCATAGCTGGGAGGCGGCTTTCCTGAAGTCTGGCCGTCCGAGGTTCCTCGCGCGCGGCATCCGGGAGATGCGGAAGCGGGCAGCGAGCAAGGAAACGGCGTGGGGCGTGCTGGACGACACGAACGAGGAGCTGACAAACCCCTCTTGGCGGACGGTGGGCGAGTCCGAGGCGGTCTTTTGCCGCTGGGAGGACCGTCAGCCGGGGCTGTCGTATGCCGTGGTGATCGACACGATGACCGGCGCGAGTCAGGTCAGCGGGGCGGACCCTGATTGCCATTCGGTGCTGGTAAGGCGCAACGGCTACTGGCGGCAGTCGGCCTCCGGGGCGAAGGCTTGGGTGCGTCCGGCGATCGTGGCGCGCATCAAGGCGGGCTGCCGGTGGGACATCGACGTGCTCGAGCGTCAGGTTTGGCGGCTGGCCTGCTACTACGGTGGCGGCTGGTGCTGCCGGATTGTGCCCGAAATCAACATGGACCGCGGGCTGGTCGAACTGCTGAAGCTGCGGGGTGCGCTGATTTACGAGCGCCAGCAGTTCAACCAGAGGGAGCAGAAGGAGACGACCGCGCTGGGCTGGAAGACGACGCCGCAGAACCGGGAGAACATTGTCGATGCCGTGGCGAAGCTCATCCGGGAATACGACAAGGAGGGCGAGGGCATGGACATCTGGTGCCCGCATATCCTGGACGAGTGCGCGAACTTCATCCGGAAGGAGAGCGGGAGGAGCGAGGCGGCGGACAACTGGCATGACGACGATGTGATTTGCGTAGGCATCGGCGAACTGACAAAGGAGTTTGCGACGCCCTGCGCGGAGGCGACGACGCATCGGCATCAGACGACGGAGAAGATTTTGCAGAAGGACGGCTTCAAGCTCGCGCGCGCTGGTTTGCCCGGCGGGGTGACGAGGAGGCGGTGGTGATGGACTTCCCGGAAACAGTCGCCGAGGCCCACCTTCGGGATCTTCTGCCAATGGTCGAGCAGGAGGCGCTGAGACTGACGCAGGCGAACGCGCTGGCCCGGGACGACCTGCGGAGCGCCGGGGCGGTTGCCCTGTGGCGGGCGCTCGAGAAAGCCGGCGGGCAGGAAATCGGGGGCTACGTCCGGTATCTGGTCAGGAACGCGATGATCGACGAGCTCCGGCGGCAGTCGTATGTCTCTAGGCGCGCGCTGGCGTGGCGGAAACGGCGCGCGCGGGCCGAGGAGCGGCTGATGCAGGCTTTGCGGCGGCAGCCGACCGAGCAGGAGATTGTCGCGGCGATGGACCCGGAGGACGCGCGGAAGGCTCACCCTGGGACGGCTTTCATGCGCGGGCTGCATCGGGTGGATTTCAACGCGCCGATCACCGAGGATGGGCGGACGCTGGCGGATGTCGTGCCGGCGGACACGGAGCTGCCCGGGGCCGAGATGGAGCGCGAGGAGGTCCGGAGGATGGTCGGGGCGGAGCTTGACCGGCTGCCTGAGCGGTTACGGGCGGTGATGGTGATGCGTTTCCGGGAGGGAATCAGCCTGCTTGAGATTGCGGCGAGGCTGAGGGTGACGGAGAGCCGGGCCTGCCAGATGGTGCAGGAGGGGTGCGCGGTGCTGAGGCGCCGGGTGACGGGGAGGGCTGCATGAAACTCTACTGCGTCAACTGCCTGAAGGGATTCGAGTCGGCGGCGCCGAACGGGCAATACTGCTCGGTTGACTGCCGGAAGGCGTTCGCGAAGGCCGAGAAGGAGCACGCGAGGACGAGGCGGCAGGCGAGCTATTCGTGGGTGCGGCGTCCGAGCAGCGGCGGGCACGTCTTCGACCTGGGGCTGCAGGAGGAGCGGAGATGAAGCCCGTCATGCAGACCAAATTCGGCGCCGAGGGCAACTGCTTCGACGCCTGCGTGGCTTCGCTGCTGGGCCTGCCGCTTGAGGCGGTCGATTATTTCAGGGGCGAGGAGACGTGGTATTCCGACTTTCAGAACTGGCTGGCTCCGCGTGGGCTCGCCTACGTTGAAATAGACTGCGACCCCAATCCGTTCTATCGCTTCCCCCTGCCGGTGCTGGCGATTGCTGGCGGGCCGAGTCCGCGGGGCGTTGAGGGCGGTCATGCGGTCGTGATCGAGCTGAATCAGTGGGCGAAGAAGGTCGTGCATGACCCGCATCCGGACGGCACGGGGCTGGTCAGTATCAAGACGGTGGGGTTGCTCGTGTGGAGGCCGCTGTCGTGAAGCCAGCCAACCGCGCCCCCATGTTCGCCGTCCTGTATCACGGGCTGGCCGACGTTGCGCGAAAGCACGGGTATGCTCTGGCGATTCACGGCAGCGTCGTGACCGACTTGGATCTCGTGGCGGTGCCGTGGACGCCATTTCGGCGGAGACGCTGAAAGACGTGCTCATGTCTCACATCGGGGCGTGCGGATATGGCGATATGTTGCGGCAGTCGGGCCACTCCGAGGAGTTTGTCAGGCAAATCCTGTCGAATCAGGAGGAGGTCAAGCGGCACGACGGCGCGGAGGAGAAGCCGCACGGGCGCATTGCGTGGAACATCTGGATGGGTGCGGGCAGCAAGGTTGACCTGTCGGTGATGCCGCGGATTCCGGCGGGAGCGTAACCACAACATATTGAGCCCGGCGGGGAAATGGTCGTTGGTCGGGCCACTTCACGGATAACCTTCAACTCCTTCCTCCATGCCCACTCCTTCCTACAATTCGCAAATTTCGCCCGTCTCCAACATCCGGCTTCTGCTCAAGGCGCTGCTTTCGACCATCGTTCCCGAACTGACGTTCGAGACGGCGGTGGCGCAGCTGCTCCACCGGATGCACCTCGCGGCTTCGGTCAACCAGGCGCTGAGCGCCTACACGGCGGACGGCGCGATCGCGCTGACCTCCGGCATCCACTGCATCGAGAAGACGAGCGCGGCCGCGATGACCGTCGCGGCGCCGTCCAACCAGGACGGGACAACGCTGGTGATCGTGTCGAACTCCGATTTCGCGCACGTCATCACCTTCACCGGTTCGACCCTTCTGGACGGCACGACCGGGGCGAACCTGACGGTGACGATGACGGCCTTCAAGGGCTCGTGTATCGTCGCGGTGGCGCGCGGCACGAAGTGGCTGCTCCAGAGCTCGAGCAACGTGACGAGCATCACGGCCTGATTTTCAGCTTGGTGCTGAGAGCGTGTTATCGGGGCGCCTGCTGTGGTGGCGGGCGCCCCATAACCACAACCTCTTGTCCGGCAGGTAGCCGGCTGCGAAGGGTCTCACACGATGGCGATGATCACACAGCGCGGGGTGGACAGGTTCACGGCGGCGACGCGCGGGCGGTTCGACGCGGAGAACGAGCAATTCGACCGAAGCCAGGCCCTGAAGCGGGCGGCGCGGAGGGCGTCGTTGTCGTTTGAGGTCGACCCGGAGAAGCGCATGGCGGCCATGAGGGAGGACGCGGTGGCGAACGCGGTGCGGACGGAGCGGACGCGCCAACAGGTGATGGAGGTCAATCGCGAGGGGCAGGGCGTGCGCGATCGGTTTTCCGACCCGGCGGGGACGGAGTTTCAGTCGTCGCAGCGGCTTTTCGACGCCGGGGATGTCAGCATTTTGCCGGAGGCGGTGCTGGCCAGGCATGGCCGGATGGCGCCGAGCGAGTTGGTCCGGACCGAGCGCGACCGGGTGAACGGCGGTGGGCGGGCGGGCTGGGATTACGATGCCAGAGAGGGCGTCGAGAAGTCGAGGGGCTGGGACTTCGAGGACGATTTCAACGCCGGGCAGGCCCTTGGCTCGCGCAAGATGATGGATGCCGCCGTGGAGGGCGCGGCTGCCCAGCGGGCGCCCGAGTTGGTGGACGCCAACAAGCTCGCCGAGGCTGACGCTGCGAACGGGATGCGGCGCGATCGGGCCAAGAAGGTGCGGGATTTCGATGTCGCGACGGCGCGCGGGCAGGTTCCGGCCGCGATGGTGCGGACCGGCGATTACGCTTTTGGATCCGGCGGGACGATCAACCGCGGCGGGATGAATTTCGATGTCCCGATGGGAATCGGGCAGGGCCGGTCGGCCACGATGCGGCCGGTCTCGCCCGGGGAGCGCGGGTTTGAGACGGTCGAACCGGTGCCGGTGACGGTCGTTGATCAGCGTTTCACGGGTTCCGGCGCCCCCTCACGGACGGGCGCCAGGGCCATGACCGCCCCGAGCTTCGACGCCGGCGAGGACGTCCCGACCGCGCGAAAGGACACGCGCCTGCCGCGGCGGGGATGGGACTACTGACGCCACCCCATGCCGCCCCGGAACAGCCCCGATTTCGATTTTGACGACCCGCTTTCCACCTACGGGAACGCCCGGATGCGCCGGGCCTCGGTAGGCCGGGGTGGGCGCCGGTCGTTTGGCGGAGGGTTTGGCGACCTGGTGGAGCGGCGGGCGATGGAGAAGGCAGCCCCGGACATCACGGAGGAGCGGGGCAACTTCGCGCGCGGGCTCGAGGAGGTTGGGCTGGCCGAGTCGGCGCCGGCGGGCGGGGTGCGCGCGGCCGCCGGCACGCGGGCGAAGAAGGTGCTGACCCCGGCCGAGGCCGCCCTGAAGGCGTCCAAGGAGGAGATGGCGACGGCGGCCAGCCAGAAGGCGCGGACGACCGAGAGCGCGACCTTCCACAAGAAGAACCTGAAGGCCTTCGACGAGGGCCCGGAGGGTCTGGAGCTCGCCCAGTTGCAGGCCGGCGTCGGCCGGGATGCGAAAAAAGCCGAGGAGAAGGTGGGGTTTATCCGCGGCGCGCTCACCCCCGGAGTTGAGGCCGGCGAGCCCACCGCGGAGGCCAAGGAGGCGGCCGGCCGGCTTGGGCTCAATCAGGAGCGCCTGGACGCGCTGGCCGAGCGCCGGGCCCGGCTGGAGCGGCAGGCACGGGATTCCGACGATATGCTGCAGAAGGCGCGCGAGACCTATCACCGGCTCAACGACGACCGGCTTGGGCTGACCAACGAGGGGTTGGCGCGTGCGACCGGTGCGATCGACACCGACCGGCTCAAGATGGGGCTCGCGCCGATTGTGAACCGCCCCGAGGTCGCGCTGCCGAAGGACGAGGACTACAATTCCGAGGACTGGGTTTCGCGTCGCGTGAAGAAGGTCAACGAGGAGCGGGCGGCTGCTGGCCGGTCTGACTTCATCGACCCGAAGACGATGGCCGCCTACGACGGCGGAAAGCTGAAACGGCGTCCGGGCGGCGAAATCGACCTGCTGGACGAGTCGGCCATCGACCGGGCGGCGGCCGCGAACGAGAAGCTTACCGGGATCTCCGCCGACAAGCCGATTGCGCGGGCGCTGGAACTTGGCCGGCTCAAGGCATCCGGCGTGACTCACGTTGGCGCGCAGCCGATTGACAAGATGATCGAGCGTTACGGCGGCGAGCAGGCGGTCGAGAGCGGGCGCCTCGTGCAGAGTTTCAACAAGGCCAAGACGCGGCTGGCGGAAATCGAGGAGATGCTGCCCGGCATGACCGACAAGGGGAAGGCGGCGCTGCAGGACGAGCGCGCGGTCCTCACGCAGGTTCTCGCCGAAAAGGTGGACGACGTGAAGGAGCGCGGGCTGTGGGACGAGGTGCGCGACCCGTATTGGTTCGAGAAGGTCAACGCTTTCACGGTCAACGCGGCGAAGGGTGCGGCGAGCGCGCTGGTGGACACGGGCGAGTCGCTGGTCCGCAACGCCAAGTATGCGCCGAATCTGCTGCTGCCCGGCGTGACGAAGCTGCTGCCGGATGGCCTGAAGGATCAGCAGGCCAAGACCGACGAGAAGGTGGCCGAGTTCGCGCAGGCGATGCGCGACGAGGCCGAGGGGTGGAATTGGTATATGCCCAAGCAGGTCAAGGACCGGCTCGAGAGTGATTTCATCACGGGCGATGTCGCGAAGGGCGTCGGCTCGACGGCGGCTTTCTTCGGCCCGTCGGTCGTGATGAGCGGCATCGGGCGCATGGCCGGACTCGGCGAGAAGGCGCTTTCCACGCTGCTGACGACGACCGTGGCCGGGACGGGTGCCGCGAGTTCCGGCAATTCTTTCAGGCGCGAGGCGATGACGACGCTCCGCCCGCAGCTGGATGCCGGCGAAATCACGAGGGAGGAATACGACCGCGCCGCCGGGCTGGCGGAAATGGCCGGGGGCGTGCTGGGTGCCACCGAGGCCGTGCCGTTCTCGCGTTTCGCGCGCCGGGTGGGCGACCTGCCGGCGGGCAAGACCTTCATGGCGAAGCTACTGGAAGTCGCCGGCAAGAGCGGCGGCAAGACGGCTGCCCAGTGGATGAAGGGGCAGGGGCGAAAGCTCCTCGTCGATGTCGTATCCGAAGGCTTGGAGGAAGCCGGTCAGGAGTGGGTGCAGGCCGTCGCGAGCGATCTGGCTGCCAAGCAAATTTTCGACCCGGCGCGCGACGTTGATTTTCTCGGAGCGGCCAAGAACGCGGCAGTCGGTGGATTCACCGGACTGCTTTTCTCTGGCGTGACCAACGCCATGAGTGCCCCCAAGGTCGCCGAGCGGTATCGCGAGTTGGGCGATGCCGTGAAGCGCGGGGCCAAGAAAAAGACTGACGGCGGCGGTGATACTCCTGGCTCAGGGGTGACGCCGGGCAGTGGGGCGCCGCCGCCGTCTTCACCTACGAGCGCGCGGGCGATGCCGGATGCCGACGACCCGTTCACGTCCAAGGGGCCGGCGGGCGAGGTCGAGGCCGACGAGGAATTGGCGGCGGAGCTGGGCGTCAAGAAGCCCGCCCCGGCAGAGTTCATCGGCGTTCAGGAGATGCCCGGCGGCCCCGGCTTCGACCTCTACAACCTGACGGCTGACATTCCGGGCCATCCGAAGGGCAGCAGCGTGAGCCGCGAGACCTTGGAGAAAGCTGGCTTCACGGTCCCGGCGCGTCCGGCGACTCAACCCGCCGCGCAACCCATTTCCCAACCGTCGGCTGCGGCGAGTGACCAATCACGGGCACCTGCTTCAACTCCCGCGCCCGGGCCGGCGGCAGGGATTGCTCCGCGGACTCAGAAGGTTGACCTCGGCCCTGAATATGTGCCCGTCACCGTCGATCGCCTGCAAAAAGAGGGCGCTACCGAAATCTCCTCGCCTGAGCAGCACGCCGAGATGTTCAGGAAATACGGGCCGCCGAACCCGATTGATTCCGGCGATCCGAACAAGCTGTTGGGCGGCAAGGAGGGGCGCTACTACTCGGACGATTCCGGCAAGCTGGTCGCGTATGACCCGCGGCCTGCCGCCCCCATTTCCCAACCGGCCAAGCAAGCGCCGGGTTCTCCGACCACAAATAAGCCGCAGGCAATAAATCAGCCGGTTGGGATTAATTCGGCGGCTACCGCGCCCGTCCCCGCCGGCCAGATTCCGGCAGTCAACCCGCCTGGGGCCATCGAGGAGCGAGGCTATCGGATTCCAAGACCTTCGCAGGGGCCGGACGGCGGAGCCGGGAGCGCGCCCAACACTGGTTCCGGCCGCGAAACCGCTCCGGTCCCTGCGTCGAATGGGGCGCGTCAAGGTAAGGTCGGTGACAAGCTGGGCGCTGGCGAAGTCGTTCTCACTTCTGGCGGTCGCAAGACCACGCCGTTTCCGAAAATCGCCACCGACACAGATCGCAAGGCTACGGCTACGGTTCGCCGCGTCGATGCTTGGCTCTTGGAAAACGCGATTGCCGAGGCGAAGGCCCGGGGCGATGACTTCAATCTCGGATGGATGCAGCGCGAGAATCCGGCCAGCTTACCGCCGGCAACGAAGGACTCGCTTGAGGAATACCTTTTTGGCGAGCAACCGACGGTCCCGAAGCCGCTGCTAAAGCCGCTCGTTTCGCCTACCGCTTCGACCGCGCCGGCAGCGAAAACCACGCCCGCCGCTTTCGTCTCGCGCATCTCGTCCGCTGCGAAGGTCCGCCCGGCGTCCAAGCAGCAGAAGTTCCTGGCCGACTTCGCGCGCCGCCTGAGCAAGGCGTCGCCGGATGCTTTCGCTTCGTTGCAGATCAAGGTCGTCCCGGCGAAGGAGTGGGCCGACAGCGTCCGCGAGGCGCCGGACAGTCGCGCCGCCTTCCAGCCGGGCACGAACACGCTTTTCCTCAATGGCGACCGGGTGGACGCCGAGAACATCGTCGAGCTTGTCGTCCACGAGGCCGGGCACTTCGCCGAGCGGTTCTACTTGGGCGAGGAGTTCACGCGGGGCGAATGGGAAAAGCTGACCGACGAGCAGCGATACAAGGCTTTTGAGCAATACGCAGGCAAGGGCGTGCAGCCCGTTGGCGGCATCGTGAATCTCCGGTCGGACTATCGCGCCCGCGCCGAGTGGGTCGCCATGCAGTTCGCCCGTGTCGTTCGCGGTGACACTCAGGGCATGTCCGCCAAGCTCAAGGCCGGTCTCGATCAGTTCTTGAAGGACATCCGCGAGATGGTCCGCAAGTGGGTCGGCGACGAAAGCCTGACCACCGCCGCGCTCGATGCTAAGATTTTGGAGATGCTGGGGTATCAGGCAGAGGCCGCTGCCGCGGTCGAGGCCGCGAGTCCGGCGATTGCGCCGCAGGTTGAATCAACCGCCGCGCCTGCCGCGCCGGAAGCCGTCACCATTGCCAGCCTGCCCGCCAAGGAATCGACCACCGAGGACGGGCCGAAGGTTGAGCCGACGGCGGCGACTGACCGCAAGGTGAGCCGCCTGGCTGACCGCGTGCAGATGAAGGTTCAGAAGGCTTTCCTGCTTGGCGCCGTCAACCAGCAGATCGCCGAAGCGCCGGAGGAGCTTGTCATGGACGCCGAGGGCAAGGCGGACTTGGCGCGATTCGATGCCATCAAATACGACGGCACGAAGCCGGGTCAGGCGAAAGCCGAGCAAGAGGAAGCCGCCCTTGGCCAGAAATACGGCGTCGATTTCAGGGTGGTGCGCGGAAAGTTGGACGAGAACGCGGGCGACGAGTTGCGCAAGAAGATCCAACTCGCGCACGCCGAGCACGTCACCATCGAGGTTCCGGGCGACGGCACGTTCCGCATCCCGCACACGAAGCGCAACCTCACGGCCTTTGCCGATCGCATCCGCAAGGCTTTCGGCACGGGGCTTACCCCGCTGACGGGTGCCAGCCGCACCGCGTCCGCCGAGGGAAAGCCGGTCACGCCGCTGGCAACGAAGGTTGGCCCGGCTGAAATCACCGAGGCGGTCGGTATTTCTCAGTCAAAGGACGAGACGCGCTACGTCCTAAACAACGTCGTGCAGGTCGGCCCGCACACGGTCGCAACGGACGGGCGCCGCCTGACTGTTGCCATCGGCGGGCAGGGGATGCCGGAGAAGCGCGCCGAGGTTGAGCGCAAGGGCAAGTATCCGAATTTCATGCAGGTTCTCCCGAAGGACCGGGTGAAGATCACCGACAAGACCATTGCTCCGATTGGCGAGCCGCAGGTCACGGCGGACGCCGCCGAAATCATCAAGGTTCTCGACCGCATCGAGGGGCTGAAGGACGACAAGGGCGTGCAGACCGTTATCCTGCACAATCTCGACGGCAAGCTGGGCATCAGCTTTGCGCGGCCCGACACGGGCGACTATCGCTCCGACGGCCTGCCTCCCGAGCACAAGGGTTTCACGGGCGTTGATTCCGTTTACCTGCGAGACGCGATGGTTCAGGCACGCAAGCTGGGTCGCAACGAAGTGCCGATTTCGTATGTGGACGACCGCGCCGCCATTGCTCTTTTCCCCGGCAAGAATGTCGCGACAATCATCATGCCGGTGCGCGGCGAGGTGTTGGAAGCCCCGGAGGAGTTCGACTACGACGCGGAGGCTCCGAAGCCGAAAGCTGCGCCCGCGCCGACCGGCACGTTCCTGAACGGCAAGAGGCCGGCAGCGCCGGCCCCTGCGCCGGTTGCTGCCGACGAGCGCCAGCGCATCGCTGACGGCACGAAGCGCGTGGGCGACACGGCGGGCGAGCGGAAGGCTGCGCCAGTTGCCCCCGCCCCCGCTGTGGCTGAAAAGCCCGAGAGCAACGCCGAGCTGATTAAGCGGGCGAATCGCGTCGGCATGAATCTTCCCGCCAACGTCCGGGCCGCGCTTCGGATGGGCGACCAAAGAGTAGCTGGAAATGTGTGGAAGCGCGTCGTCTCGCTTGAGAAAGACCGCGCAATCGCCATCCCGTCAACCCCGCTCACCGCCCCGAAATCTTTCAAGGACACCCGCACCGACCTGCTCAACCAGATCGACGCCGCGATTGAGACCGCGCCGGACCAGGATGCCTTTCTCGCGGAGGCCAACAAGGCGATTGCCAAGGATCAGGCCGCCGAAATCGAGCGCCAGAAGAAGGCGGGCAACAAGAACCCGAAGGGCTTGGACGAGGCGCAGGTCAAGGCCCGCCGCTGGGACTACACCCGCGACCTCGCCGTTGCCACTGCGAAGAACCGCTATGTAACCGTCCAGTCGGGCAATTCAAAGTTCCGCGTGACGAACACCAAGCAGGTGCTTGAGCGGTTACGCAGCCGCGTCGAGAAGAACATCGGCAGGCCGACCGACCCGACGCCGAGCGAATCGGCCCGCACGCAGTTGCAGGTCAAGAGCGGCTACAAGGACGCCAAGACCGACGTGGAAAAGCGTTTCTGGATCGACCAGATGAGCCAGCCGACGCTCGTTGAGCTGAAGCTGGACGGGCAATATACGAGTGTTGCCCCGGGCGTCACGCTCACCAAGGAAGCCGCCGATGCGATTCGCAGCGGGCAGGGCAATTTCGATGTGTTGGGTGCGCCTGCCGACTCCCGCACGAAAACCCCCGAGTTCGTTCGCTGGTTTGGCAATTCCAAGGTCGTTGACGCCAACGGCGACCCGCTGGTGGTTTATCACGGCTCCAAGCGTGCCGACCGCATCGACAGCCGTTTCCGCAAGACCCGCGCCACTTCCGGCCCGATGGCGTTCTTCACCGACGACCCGGCCATTGCGTCAAACTACGCGACCGGCAAAGAGGACACGTCGCTTGAGACCCCCGCCGACTACAGCGGATGGTTCAAATACAAGGGCAAGGGGATGCGCACTCCCGTCAGCATCGACCGCGCTTGGTGGGCGCTTTCGCCAGAGGAGCGCCAGCGGATCACGCAGAGAATCTACACGACTGGCTACGAGAACGCCGACATGGGCGAGGGGCCGATTGTCGGCAACTCATCGAGCATCATGGGCCGCGAATCCATCGACTACGAGCTGCGCCAGGCTCGCGGCAATGGACTCCGCGCGCTGGTCGAAATCTGGCTCAACAGCGGTTCTCTTTTCAACGACGAGCGCACCTTCATTGACGTGCTTTCCGCCGTCGGGATGGACATGGGCAAGGTGGAATTTGACAGCCCTTGGGCCACGCGCTCCGGGGTGTTCCCGGTTTACCTGTCCATTCAGAACCCGCTGAACACCGGGGCAATTCCGGCAAACGTCGTCGCGGCCCTGCGGGAATCGGGCAAGCGTAAGCGCGCCAAGCAGCCAGCCGGCGGCAACGCCGATATGTGGGACAAGAACACCATCAGCGGGCGCGACTGGCTGGACACCTTCAACGAGGACATTGCGAAGGATAGCAGCTTGGCCTGGACGCGCATCCCCGACTGGGTGAGCGACACGCTTCGCGGAATGGGCTATGACGGTATTCAGGACACGGGCGGCAAGATGGGCGGCGACAAGCACTCGGTCTGGATTCCGTTCGACGAGACGCAGGTAAAGAGCGCAACCGGAAACTCCGGCGAGTTTGACCCTGCGAATCCCAGCATCCTCGGCGCCCCCGTTGACAGACCTGCTATACTGCCGGCCGATGAAACCGATGACGTTGAAGCCGCTCAAGCTACCGCCCGCACCCTCCGGCAAGCCGTTCGTGTCGCAAGCGGAGGCTCGCCAGCAGTATCAGCGCCTCAGTCCGGGCAAATACCATCCCTCCGAGAGCAAGAAGAAGCTCTGACGCGGTGGGCAGACGCGGCCGGTCTGATGATCGAGCCGACGGCCTTTGCCGCTGAATGGCGCAAGCAGGGCGCGCAGGGCGGCGCGGAAAATCAGGTCTATTTCGACGAGGCGGCGCAGCGTTACGTCAAGCGCAACGCGCTTCTGTTCAATGACGATTGGGTATCGTTCTTCCGGCGCATCATGGCGCACAATCGGCTTTTCCCCGACACGGCTTACCTGTTTCATGGGTTTACGCCGATGGACGACACGCAGCCCGACATCGCCAGCAAGAAGGTCACGATTCAGGCGGTTCTCTCGCAGCCGGTCGTGCGCGGCGAGGGTGCGACGATTGACGAAATCGGCGAGGCGCTGACGGCTCGCGGCTTCGAGGAAAACGGACTGAGCGGCCAATTCGAGGACGAGCGTTTCATCCTTGACGACCTCGGGGGCAACAACGTGCTGAAGGACGTGGACGGCAACATCCGGTTCATCGACCCGCAGGTGAGCGCGAAGCCTGGCATTGTGCTCGGCGCGCCGGCAGAGCAAGATGCACCCATGTCCCTTCAATCGGTGCGCGACAAGTGGGAGGCCCAAGGCGTTGAAAATTACGCCTCAGAGCGAAACGGCGTCATCACGCTGTCGCAGGTGATTGTCCCGAAAGAGCGCCGCGGCGAGGGACTGGGAACGGCGTTCATGGAAGACCTAACGGCCTATGCCGACAAGAGCGGCCAGACAATCGTTCTGACGCCATCGACAGACCTGGGGGCCACATCCAAGGGGCGGCTGGTCCGTTTTTATCAGCGGTTTGATTTCGTCGCAAACAGCGGACGGAATAAAGACTATCGCTATCGCGAGACGATGCTTCGCCGCCCGAAAGACAGGGGCCAAGTGCTCGGCACGCCCTCCGAACCCACTCCCCCGCTCAACCCCCCGAAGAACGCCAAGGTTCCCGGCCAGCCCGGTTTCCGCTATCGCTCGCACTCGGACAGCCTCATCGAGGCCGGAATCGCGACCGCCCGCCAAATCTACAAGACCCGCGGCAACGAGGCCGACGACGCGACCGCGAAGGCCATCATCAAGGAACTGGGCGAGTCCGTCGCTGCCGAGCTTTCGCTTGACCCGGACGCCGACCTGCCGGGCGCCATCAAGACCGCAATCGCGGTCAATCTGCAACGCAGTCTCAACAAGCGCCGGTTCGACAAGTCGCTGAGTCTGGACGAGCGCCGCGCCGCCATGAAAATGAGCGCGCGCCTCGCCGAAGTGAAGGGCGAGGAGTTTACCGACATGGGCCAGGCGCTCCAATTCCTGAGCCGGCTGAACGACTACAGCCCGGAGGGCGTGCTGATCGCCGCCTCCCGCGAAGCCAAGGCCCGGCAGGAGAAGATGGTAGGCGAGGGTGGCAAGAAGGCCGTCGAGCAGGCGACCGACGCCATGCAGAAGGAGAACGAGAAGGCCATTGACGAGGCGACCGCCGACATGACCGCCGCTCTCCGCGCCGTGAAGGTCGGCAAATCCATCTGGCAGCGTTACCGCGATTCCGCCGTTAAGCGGTGGATTTCTTCTATCGAGAACGCGACGGCCGGCGAGCGCGCCGAATTGCCGCCGCTGGTCGAGTTCACCAACCGCCTCACCCGCGAAGTGCAGGCCCGCATCGACGAGACGCTTCCCAAGTCTGAGCCGCGCCCGCAGCGCACTCCGGCTGAAATCATCCGCGAGGCCGTGGACAACCGCGCCAAATACAAGGAGGCATGGGACGCTGCCCGCGAGCAGCTTGGCACGAAATACGCCGACCGGCCGGAAGTGCTCGAAAAGCTGGACGAGGCGATGATGGGCCTGCTCGACCGCCCGTATTCCGACAAGACACTCGACCGCGCCATCAAGGAAGCGCACAAGGAAATGGGCCTGAAAGTGCAGGATCTCGCCCGGATGCACTACCGGCAGGCCGACGCCCTTGGGCTTTCGCTCGCCGAGAAGATTGCCCAGCAGGCCGGTTTGAAGCCGGAGGATGCCGAGCGGCTGGCCAATCTGGTCCGGCTCCGCATGGGCAAGCTGACCGCTGACGCCAAAAAGAAGGCGCTCGCCCGTCTCATCGAGGGCAAGACCGGCGGGGCGCGCCGCATCTTCGGCGCCGCCGACCGCATCATCGAGCTTTCCAATGCCGGCGCGCTGACGAAGGACGAGTATTTCGCCGCCGTGGCCGAGGAATTGAAGCTGCCGGGCCTGACCGAGCAGCAGGCCGGGAAGCTGCGCGACTTGGCCGAAAAGGCGCAAAACACCCCCGAGGGCTTCCAGCGCGACCGCGTGCTGACCGACCTCCTGACCGAGATGCAGAAGGTCAAGGGCATCGGCCCTATCGACGTGGCAACCGCCGTCTATTACGCCCACATCCTGAGCGGTTACACGACGCAGATGGTCAACGCCGTGAGCACCGCCATGAACACCGCCGCCGACGTGGCGGTTATGGTCGCCCGCCGGCCGACGACCGCGGCACAGGCCATCCGGGGCATCCGCGACGGGGCCAAGACCGGCTTCGTGCAGGCGCTCTCCATCCTCGACACCGGCTACGCGCACCGCTCGTTCGACGAGAAGATGCCGGAGGTCGCCCCCATCCTCGAGGCCCTGGCGAAGGACGGGGACCGCAATGCCGCCCTGCGCGCCTACGCGAAGGCCCTGCGCTACGTCTCCCGCGGCATGAAGGCGATGGACGCCGTTTTCTTCCAGTCGGCCGCCGAAGCCTACCAGCGCGTCGCTGCGGCCCGGCTGGCTGCCGAGTTCGAGGGCGGAAAGCTCAACTGGCAGCAGCGCGCCCAAAAGGTCCGCGACCTGCTCGCCATGTCGCCCGCCGAGTTTGAGGCCGCCCGTCAGCAGGCGAAGGCCGAGGGGTTGACCGGGCTGGACTACCAGCTGCGCGTCGGCGAAATCCTTCGCCAGAAGCGCGATGCGGGTTTGGTCGAGCGCGGCGTCAACTTTGGCCGCGAGGCGACTTTCAACCAGGAGCCGCGTGGCTACCTCGGGGTTGCCGCCAAGGCCATCCGCGACGCCTCCAACAAGTTCCCGCCGCTGCGGCTGTTCGTCCCGTTCACGAACGTCGTGGCCAATGTGGCGAACGCCTCGCTCAACTATTCGCCGGTCGGTGCCGTCCGGGCTGTCCGGGGGTATGGCGGCGAGGGCGCCCCGACGAGCGCCGAGGAGCGCGACGCGCTGCTCATCAAGGGCATCGCCGGCAGCATGGGCCTGATTTACCTGCTGGCCTACGGGCTGGGGGACGACGACGAGGAAATGCCGTGGATCACCGGCCTTGGCCCGAAGGACACGGCGGCGCGCAACCAGCTCCGCAAGACCGGCTGGAAGCCCAACACGGTCAAAATCGGCAACGCCTACGTCAGCTATCTCGAGACCCCGCTGGCCATCCCGCTCGCCATCGTGGGCGCCTACATCGACGGCGTGCGCTACAACGGGCTCGACCACAAGGCAGCCGGCGAACGGCTCGCCAAGGCCATCGGCACGGTGCCGGAAGTCATTGTCAGCATGTCGTTCCTGCGCGGGCTGGCCGACTTCATGGACGCGGCGCGCGGGCGCAAGGACTGGGGCGAAATCGCCTCTGGCGTGGTGGCCGGCGTGACGGTGCCCAACCTCGTGAGGCAGATTGACCGCACCTTTGACCCGACGCTTTACGATACCTCCGGGGTGGTCGGCAGCCTCGCCGGCCAGTTCCCGGGCGTCCGGCAGACTTTCCCGGAGCGCATCGACGTGGTGGGCCAACCCATCAAGACCCCGCCGATCGAGCGTTTCGGGCGTGCCGCGACCAACGACGAGCTTTGGAACACGCTGGCTGCCAAACAGGCATGGATTCCGGAGGCCGGGAAGACGACCAAGCTGGACAAGCAGACGCTCACCCCGGAGCAATACCGCGCCTACGTCCAGTTGAGCGGGCCAGGCATCGAGGCCCGGCTGCGCGCCGCTCTGCCGCGGCTCAAGCTGATGACCGCCGAGCAGGCCAATGACTTCGTGGAGCGTGTTACCCGCGAGGAACGGGCGCGGGTGAAGCCGCAGCTGCGGGCCGTTCCGAGGTTCGACGTGGATTGACGGCCGCCTGTGGGCCGGCATAACCACAACCTATTGTCCTATCTCGCGCGCGCGTTGACAAGGGCGGGGCAATGGCCGCCCGCCGCACGACGAATTTCACCCCCACTCAAGCCCAGGAAACTGAGCTCGTTGATTATTGCCTGAGCCGCGTCGAGTCCCTGAAGGCGGACAACCACGACCGGATCGAGGCTGACCGCAAGGCCCGGCTGTCGCTCAAGAACGCCCGCGACGAGCGCAAGGCGCAGGGCGGCGTGTGGCTCCACTCCAACCTCGTGCTGCCGATGAGCAGCATGATCGCCGAGAGCTTCATTTCGCGCGCCGAGGACGAGCTTTTCGGCGTGTCGCCGTTCTTCAAGGCCGACCCGCGCGGCGCTCAGGACGTGGAGCTTTCCAAGGAGTGCGACGCCTATTTCCGGTATAAGTTCGGCCCCCAGCAGGCGGCGGTCGAGCCGGTGATGAAGCAGGCCATCCAGCAGTCCTATCTGCAACGGGCTGTCATCTTCAAGGTGTTCAAGAGCGAGAAGATGGCCGAGTGGATGGACAGTTCGACCGCTGTTCTTTTCGACAAGGAGACCGGCAAGCCCGTGAAGGTGGCCGGCAAGAACGCGGACGAGGCCCCGGTTTTCGTGGCCGAGGACACGGCGGAATGGGACGAGGTGCAGGAGCCGGCGGCGGACGGCAGCGAGGCCGTTGTCGTCAAAAGCGTCCTGCGCTCCGACCCGACGATTGTTTGGGACGAGGCCCGCTACGAGTTCCGTAAGATGGACAAGCCCATGCTGCGCGAGGCGGTTGTTTACCGCGGCGCCAAGGCGGTCCTCGTGGACTCCGATGCCTTCCTGCTTTCGAGCAAAGCGGCCAGCGTGGACGACGACGACTGTTTCGAGCGTTACGACAAGCCGCTGACGTGGATCAAGGACCGCTTCATCGAGCGCCCCTGGCTGACGTGGCGCTCCTTCCGGGCGACCTTCCAGAACGCCACCGCGAAGGCCAAGACGGACACCGAACGCAACACCGAGAGCCGGGAAGACCTGTCATTCGACGACAAGACGAAGATGATCGAGTGCATCGAGTGTTGGGTGCGGCGCGACGTGCTGGGGTGGGGGCGCCCGCAAGAGTTCATGGTTCTCATCGAGCCGACGCAGCGGAAGGCCATCTACTACGAGTTTCAGGCGAATCTGTGCCCGGACCTGCAGAGGCCGTTCGAGACCTTCGCCATCGCGCCGGAGGATGGAAAGTGGTGGGGCGAGAACCTGATGGAGAAGCTGGACCAGTTTCAGGACTACGCCGACAAGCAGTTCAACCGCGAGACGATGCGCAACTCGCAGAACGCGAACCCGATTGGCGGCATCCATCCCGATGCGTGCGAGGAGGAGCCGGACGAGATCCAGCTGGGCGACGGCGGGCTGTTCCGGCTGAAACAGGGCAAGCGGCTTTCCGAGTTCATCGAATACGCGACCATCCCGGACCTCGACACGAAGACGCAGGCGCTAATCGAGTTCGTCATCTACATGGTGCAAATGTGGCTGTCGGTCAGCAATCTCAGCCAGGGCGACTACGCGGAGCTTCCGCAGAACTCTACGAAATACGGGATTCAGGCGACGCTGCGTGAGGCGTCCAAGCTGGGCCGGCGCTTCATCCGGCGCACGCAGGATTGTTTCGTCCGCGTGATTACCAAGATGGTGAAGCTGCAAATCGACCAGCTCGACCTGAACGAGGCTTTCGAGGTCACGGAAGGGAAGGCGAGCGAGCTGCGTCGCCTGACAGAGGACAAGGTGAAGCAGTTGCGGAAGCTCGACGTGAACGTGTCGCTTGTTCTCACGCAGACGACCACCGACGCCGACATTCAGGCCGCCGAGATGGCGCTGAAGGTGCAGAGCGAATACTTTGCGACGCCGCCGGAGCTGATGCCCGCGCGCCGTCCACTGTTCGCGAAAATCCTCGAGGCGCTGGGCTACAAGGACACCGACGAGCTTCTGCCGGTGCCGCAGCTTGTGCCGCCCGGAACGCCGGGGGCCGTGCCCGCTGGTCAGCCCGCCATCGGTGGCGCAACCAATCAACCCGCCGGAGCCGTCGCCTGATGAAACTGCCCGAAGACCTTTCACCGTCGGAGTGGGCTGGGCAAATCCACGCCCTGTCGAAGCAACCTGCTTGGGCGAGCCTCGTTGCCCGTCACGCCGAGGAGATGGCCGCCGTGCAGACGAAGATCAACGACCTGAGCACGCCGCCCGCCGAGACGCAGGAGCACAAGCGCGCGCTCGAAGCCCTCCGGCTGGCCGCGCCGGACCTGCTCCTGAAAGACCTTATGAACGCGGCGAGAAACGCCGCCAGAAAACAGAAAGTTTAACCGCGAGGAAATTACTATGAGCCTGAATCTAAAGAACGCTTGGGGACGCCTTATCTCAACGGACTATCCCCGCCTGCTCACAATGGAGCAGATCATCCAAGCCTGCTTCAGCCCCAACCAGGATGCGCTCAAGGTCGAGGGCAGCGGCACAGCCGGCTCTGATGGCAGTATCCCGCTCGCGACGGTCGGCAAGACGCAGGTGGTCGTCCTTCCGCTGACGGTCACGGCCGCCGCCTACTCGACCGGCAACTCCATCGGCGGCAAGCTCACCCTCGCCAACGCCGTGCGCGTGGCTGGCGGCGCGTCGCGGCTTGAAAACCTCATCATCACCGACAAGTCCAACCAGAAGCCGAGCGGCTACATCTTCTTCTTCAACGCCGACCCGAGCGCGGCGACGTTGACCGACAAGGTGGCGGCCGCCTTCAGCACGGACCTGACGAAGATTGTCGGGCGTGTCGATGTGAGCGCCGCCGACTACATCACGGTCGGCACGCAGGCGGTGGCGGACATCCCGTATGCCGGGCGCCTGATGAAGTCGGTCGCGACAACCTCGCTTTGGGCCGCGTTCGTCGCCCTGAGCGCGCCGACGTTCGCCTCAACGAGCGACCTGCAGCTCACGTTCAACTTCAGCGCGGCCGACTAAGCGCAGCGCGCGCACGACCATGAACGCGGCGACACTCAACCGGCTTCAGCGGCGCTACGATGGCCGCGCGCCCATCTTTCGCTTTCCGGCTGTGCGCTACACGACGCTGCCGGAGGACATTCGCAACAACGCTGGCGCGATCCCGGCGAGCGGTGACGGCGCGAAGCTGTCCGAGGACAAGTCCGGTAACAGCGGGGTGAACGTGCTGGTGCATAATGCGTCGGGGACTGGTAATAGCGCAACGATGCCGGCGCTTGCTGCCCTTGGGACTGGGAACTTCACTGTGGCCGGAATTGTTTCGTTTGATGCCACCTCGGCAGGCGCAGATCAACTAATGGTTGGAATACCAAACGCCGCTGCGGGGTTTGTCCTTTCAGTAAAGGTTAGCACCAGCCGAATCGCGGCAGGAAAAAACGGCACAGGTTACACGTCTGCTACTAATGGAACCAACCTCTCCGCGCTAACTGATTTCTATTTTGCCTACACCAGAAGCGGGACAACCGGGACATACTACATCAACGGTGTGGCTGACGGCACCTGCACGGATAATTTTGACTATACTGCAACGGGTGTAGTAGCGCTTTTGCAGGGCAATGCCACGGTAACAAGCGGGATGAAAATGCGGAACTGCCGCATTTATTCCGTGGCCCTTGATGCCACTGGCGTGTTGGCCGACTATAACGGCACGGTGCAGGCAAATTGCGTGCGTAATGTGGATTTCTCGCTAGCCGCCAAACTCACCACCTCATTCACGGCCACTACCGGGGGCACCGTCACGATCAACACCAGCGGAGCGACCGGGGCGCGAATCTCGGGAGCCCGCGACCTCTACCAAGGAACGGCGGCTAACCAGCCCATCCTGACCATCGCAGCGGGGGGCAACTACCTGACGTTTGACGGCACCAACGACTTCCTCAAGGCGGCGGCGTTCTCCCTGAGCCAGCCTGAGACGGTTTACTTTGTGGGACAGCAGGTGACGTGGACGAGCGGGGATGCTCTTTATGACGGGAACGGTCTTGGTAATGGTATGGCGGTTGCCCAAAATTCATTAACTCCCGGCCTTTCTCTTTTTGCCGGAACGCAGATTAACAATCTGATTTCTCCCGCTCTTGGAGTTAACTCAATTATATCCGCTAAATTTAACGGCGCATCCAGTTCGCTTAGGCTTAACAGGACTGCGGCTGCTTCCGCAAGCGTTGGTGTTGAATCGGGAAATGGATTAACGCTCGGTTGTGTAAGAAATGCAACTGGCTTCGCCAACATCACCGCCAGCGAGGTGTTGATTTACGGAGAAAACCACGACGAAATCGCGCAACAGCGCATGGCCCGCGAGCAGATGCGCCAACGCCGGATCGCCGCATGAGCTTGCTCGCCTACAGTCTCCTCCTCGTCCTGTGCGGCTGGCACTTGCGCGGCGCAATCGGCGGTTTCTGGCGTCGCGTTTACCGTCCGCACCGCTTCGGCGACGGGCAGCACCTTTGGCTTGAGGTCAACGGCGAGGCTGCTGCTTTCACCGACGATCAGGTTGAAGTCGCGCAGGTTCGCGCCCGCCGGTTGTCAGACCCGCGCCGCCGCTGGTGGAAACGCCTGGCATGGCTTGGCGTGTTCGCTACCCTGATTCTTGGCTGCCTATCGGGGTGCAGCCTCCTGCCGTCCCGTGCTGACATCAAAATCGGCGACTCGAAGGTGAAGGGACCGGCTAACCCCGGAACGCCCGCGACGCTGGCGACATTCAATGCCGGCGAGACGCTGCCCCTCATGGCCGGCTCCCGGGTCATCATCACCCGATTCAAGGCCGTCGCCGGAAAGCCTGCCGCCAACGGGCAGCCCGCCGTCGAGGCCCAGCCCGAGCGCGAGGTCACGGAAATAATTCCTGCCGGCGACACGCAATGGCAGCGCACCGAGGCCCGCGTGCAGGCTGATACCGGCACGGTCGATACCAGCGTTGCCAAGCACGCGATCGACGCGGCCGACCGCCGCTGGCTACTGTGGGCGGCCATAGGATGCGGAATTGGCGGCGTAGTGCTCCGCTCCCTCATGCCAGCATGGGCCGGGCTGTCCAATGGACTGCTGATCGGTGCGGCGCTCGCCTTCGGGGCGTGGAAGCTGTCCGACATTCCCTCGTGGATGTGGGCTGCCGCAATCGGCGTCATGGCCCTGCTGGCGCTCGGCTACAAGCGCGCCGAATGGGACAAAAACGGCGACGGCATACCGGACGCTCTGCAGAAGAAGTGATTTTCAACGGGCCGAAACCAAACGCAAAGTCGCATGAATACCATCGCCATCCTCGAACTCCATAGCTGGTCGGAAATTGCCGCGCTCATCGGCATCATATCCCTCGTATGGGGTGCTCTCAGCGCCTTGCTCGTCATGTGGCTGAACACGAAATATGTCGGCAAGAAGGCGTATTACGCCGACCGCCGCGAGGCCGAGGAGGTCGTTCACGCGCTCGACAAGCGGCTGGCCGACATCGAGCGCGCCCAGGCCCTCGCCAGCGCGCCGATCACCGCCTTGCAGGCTTCCGTCAACGCCATGCAGGCCCAGCTTGAGAAGCTGACCGCCATCGTCGGCAACATGAAGGAGTCCGTCACGCAAGGACTCCACGACATCGACAAGCGCACGGCGGTCATTGAGGCGGCCGCGAAGGGCAAGGGTGGGCGCGGTGGTGGGGCCGGTCGATAACCACAACCTATTGTTTTCGCCATGAAAAGGTGTGGTGGATACGCTCGCCATGAGCTCCACTGCCACTCCTTCCGATTCGCCGTCACCCGCGGCTGCCCCCTCCGTCACGCCTCCGGCCGAGAACACTCCCCCGGCGGCTCCGACCCTCGAACAGATCGAACAGGCCATCGCCGACGCTTCCCCCGAGGAGCTTGAACGGGCGATGACCGCGACGGCTGCGCACGGCGCGACCGTCAAGGCTCGCCAGCCGGTCGAGCAGGCCGCCGCTCCTGCCGAGGAAGCGCCTGCCGCCCCGGCTGAGACTCCGCCCGCTGCCGCAACGCCTCCCGCCGAGACCGAGGAAGCCGAGCCCGCCGCCGAGGCTGGCAAGCCGCCGCAGTTCCGTATCCGGGGCCGCGACGACAAAGAGACCCAGTTTCTCGCCCTCATCAAAGCCGGCAAGACCGTCCCCGAGGCGACCGCCACTGTTTACGGCGTGCAGCCGGCCAAGGCCGCTGCTGCCGCCGCCACCCCCCCGCCGGCTGAAACGCCCGCCGAGACCGAGACCCCCGCCGAAGATCCCGCCGCCAAGATCGACGCCCAAGTTGCCGACATCGACACCAAGCTGGCAACCGTCCGCGCCAACCTGAAGAAGGCCAACGAGGACATGGACGCCGACCAGCAGACCGCCCTGCAGGAGGAGCTGGCTGACCTCAAGATGGCCAAGCTGCAGGCCCAGCAGTCCAAGCAGGCACTCATCCAGCAGGCCGAGCAGTCCGCCCAGCAAGCCGCCAAGTCCGTCGAGAAGCAGGACATGGATGCCGTGGTCTCGCTCTACCCGGAGCTTGGCCAGAAGGGCAGCCCCGAGCGGGCCAAGTTCGACGCTTTTGTGAAAGAACGCTCCGCCAATTCGGATTACGACGGCATCTTTGCCTCGCCGAAGTGGCGTTCGTTCCTCGCCCGTGAGTGGGCAGAGTTGGAAGGGGTGGTTCCCGTGAGCCGCAGGCAGGCGACGCCGCCGGCTGCTCCCGCCGTGACCCCGCCCCGCGCCAACAACGCGCCGCCCTCGCAGCCCAACAGGCCGCGAGCCGTCGCAGCAGACGCCGTGGGTGCGCGGGAAGCCCCCTCGCAGCGGTCGTTTGAACAAACGCCAGCGGATGCCGCCAGCTACATCGAAAACCTCACCGACCCGACCGAAATCGAGCGGCTGATGAACGAGGTCCACCGGCTTGAAAAGGCCAACCGACCGGCTGCGCGGCGCTGAAGGCAAAACCAGCAGACAAAAAACGCCCGTAAACGGGTTTCATCATGGCTAATCAGTTCACCAACATTTCCACTTTCGCCGACCAGATCTATGGCACGGCGCTCCAGGTTAAACTCTGGCAGCAGAAGGTTCGCGTTGACCGCGACCGCGAAAACGGCCTCCGCGACTTCATCGGCGGCGAGGGCAGCAAGTCCCCGATCATCCGTGTCACCGACCTCGAGAAGGACGCGGGCGAGACCGTCACCATCAACACCGTGTCCCCCATCGGCGGCTTCGGCGTCCTCGGCGAGTCCGCCGTTCTCCGCGAGAACATGGCGAAGCTCAACCCGGGCGGCTTCCCGATCGTCGTCGATGCCCTCCGGCACGCCGCGTCGTGGACGATGCTGTTCAAGATGTTCGCCCGTCAGGGCAAGAACGCCGATGTCCTCACCGCTAAGCTGCTCGCCTCGTGGGCGGCCAAGCACGAGGAGGACGACCTGCAGATGAAGGCCCTCAAGACGGCCCGCCTCATCGACACGAAGAACTACTTCTTCGTCGGCAAGCACGCCACTCAGGCCACCCTCCGCTCGACCGACCTTTTCTCGCTCAATGACCTGAGCGAGACCAAGGGTGTTCTCTCCAGCCTCGGCGCCGAGGAAATCGAAATCAAGAAGGACGTGAGCGGCGCGTCCATCCCGAGCTACATCTACTTCGCGCCCGACCAGATGCTCGCGTCGTTCAGGAACAACGCGACCGTCCAGCAGACGTTCCGCGAAGCCGACATGCGCGGCGGCGAAAATCGCCTGTTCACCGGCAAATACGGCATCCTCGACAGCATGATCCTGTATCCGCACCGGATCGCGCGCAGCACCGCCCCGGGTCGTCAGGGCAGCCCGCTCGCTCCGATGGCCTACGTCGGCACGGCGATTGCCGACGGCACCCCGACGGTCGTTACCGGCGGCGGCGGTTCCGGCGAAATCGACAACGCGCTGTATGACTACTTCGCGAACTTCCCGGGCTACCTCTGGAAGTGGACGAGCAAAGAGACCCCGACCGCCGACCCTGGCCCGGAGTCCTCGCTGCACTACGCGATGATCTACAACGTGACCGACCAGAAATACGAAATCATCGCCTACACGAACGGCGGCATCACCGCCCGTCGCCTCGACGTGGTGATTCGTGGTTCCACGACCCAAACGGGCGGCACGAACGGCGGCGGCAACGTCACCGCTCAGGCGGCCGGCCGCTTCTCGCTGGCCCACCCGACCGGCTCGCTCATCTTCCCCTGCACGCAGGAAGGCGTTCCGCTGGTTTGGGGTCTCGGCCTCGGCGCCAACGCCATCATGCACGCTCGCGGCATGTATGACGTGGAGCCCATCGCCGACGGCGAGGACTTCCACCTGCTCTCCAAGGGCAGCGACGGTCAGCAGGAGTGGTGGCGCAATGCCCGCGGCATCCTCTCGGTCCGCGGCATGGAGTGCTACAAGAACTCCTTCGGTGGCTACCAGAACTTCGTCGTGGTCTGCGGTGCGCGGGTCATCCCGGGCATCAAGGGTCCGGAAGCCTACCTTGGCTAACGTCTAGCGACACGGCCTTACCTTCAACGGCCCCTCTGCCTCGCATGGCGAGGGGCCGTTTTCTTTTTCCAGCCAGCCAAACAAATCCAAACCCGAAAGCATGAACTCACCCACTGCCACGCTCGACACCCCGACCGCCCGCGCTACCCCCGCGGCCCCCTCCATTTCCGCCAAGCGCCCGCTCAAGATCGCGCTGGCCGACTATCATTCCAGCGAAACCTTCCTCATTGTTCAGGGCCGAAGCAGCAAGGAATACCGCTTCGACTACAGCAAGAGCCTGCAGCGTTTCATCTTCGAGACCGCCAGCCAGGAGGACGTGGACGACCTGTTCCGCGCCAACGGCATGTATGGCTTCTTCTCGTTCTCGGCGCTCGTCGAGGACGCGCCCAGCTCGGACGCCGAAATCGCCCGCCTGACCGGCCTGCTTGACGAGTCCTCACAGGGCCAGCTCAGGGCCGCCAAGGAAGCCGAAGCCCTCCGCACCGAACTGCTCGAGACCAACGCCAAGCTCAACGAAGCCAAGCGCGAGCTCGCCAAGGCGAGACCCGCCAAGGCCAACAACCCGCCGCCCAAGTAAGCGGCCCTAACCTATGGCAACCGGCGACTTCGCATATCTTCGGGCAGACATCTCTGGCGGCGTTCTTGGCGTCCCGGCGTTCTCCAGCCTGCCCACCATCGAACAGGCGCAGGTGGACGCTTTGATCAACGAGAGCTACCGGGAGTGTTTTATCACCCCGGACGGCAAGCGCCCGCGCTGGAGCGAGCAATACGTCAGCTTCCTGCTCAAGGCGCCCATCACCCTGACCGTCTCGCTGACGAACGGGGCGAAGACCCTCGGCAGCCCGACGACCGCTCTTGAGGCCGCCTATGCCGGCAGCCTGATCAAAATCGGGTCGAAGTATTACACCTACGCCGGGAAGAACGTCGCCGCCAATGCCGACTACATGGTTGAGCCGTGGGACGGCGCGACCGGCGACCAGGTGGTCACGTTCTACTACTGCAGCTACGTCCTGCCCCTCGAGTCCATCGACCTGTGCGACGAGCCGGAAGTCCTCGGAGTCGGTCGCCTGAGTGCCATGACCGGCCGGGAACAGGAGATCCGGAACCGCGCCTACACGACCGGCGGGTTCGAACCCGAGACGGGCGGCCGCTGGCCGATGTTCGGCCCCGGCGCGCTCGACTACCAGACCGGCGAGCCGGTGTTTTACTTCATCGACAGCGCCAGCCTGAACGCGGACGGCGTGTTCGTCGCCCGCCATCGGTTCACCGTTTATCCGCTGCCCGACTCGGTCAGCCGGACGGTCCGGATGCGGGCGAACATCGTGCCGGCGGCCATGACGAACGGAGCGGAAATCCCGGTCCTGCCGGCCAACACTGTGACGGACATCCTCCTGCCGATTATCCGGATGAAAGCGGCGATGACGATGCGGCGCTTCAACGGCACCAACAAGGCGGACCTGATCGACCTCGGCCAGAACGCCCTGCGGAAGCTCGGCACGCTCGCCTCTCCGCAGAAGAAGGGCCGCATCAGGGTCGCAGTCCGGGGGAACTACTAACCGGGCGCCATCGGCGCCGGACCTGAAACGCCATGTCGAACCTCGCCAGAACCTCGCCCTCGACGACGCCCGAATTTATCGGGAAGCCGGACGTTACTTTCCCCTTCCTGAACTACCCGTCGCCGGACGTGTATGCACGGCTCATCCGCAGGCAGATGAAACAGGCGTCGCCGCCGTTCTCGCCGATTGTTCCAGCGCGGACCTCCATGACGAACCTGCTGCTGCAAAGCGAGGCGCTGGGGACGACGTGGACGCAAAACGCCGTGACCATCGGCACCGACGGAGTGGCCAACCCGAACGACGGGACGGTGAACGCTGACAAGGTGATCGACTCGGCGGCGAACTCGGCGCACTCGCTTTCGCAGGCGGTCACGATTGCGGCGGGCAGCACCTACACATTTGCGGTGGCCGTCTTGGCATCGGGGCGCACGCGCGGGCGGATTCGCTTTGGCGACTCGGCGTTCGCCTCCGTGGTCGCCGACCTCGAATACGACCTGACTGCCGGGACGGTGACGGGCACACAGACGACCGGGACGCCGACGATCACGAACCAGCTGATTCTCAGCCTGCCGAACAGCTCATGGTTCTATCTCATCTTCACCGTCCGGCTCGACGGCGTAACGACCGCGGCGGCCATCGCGCACGGCCTACACAACGGCACGTCCTACTCCTACGCGGGCGACGGCGCGAGCGGCGCCTACTTCTACCGGCCAACCCTCGTCCTCGGCAGCTACACGCGGATTCCGCTCATCGACACGACGACGACCACTCGGACCATCCTCGCCCCGGAGGTTTACCCGGAAGACCCGTTTGCCTACATCGTTTGGGAGCAGGAGCGGCCCAACAAGGGCGCCAACGAGGAACTGACGTGGGAGCGCGTTTACGCGACCATCCCAAAGCCGCAGACCTCCTATCCGGGCAGCAAGTATTTTCCGCTGCCGGCGCCGCCCAACGATTACGGCGCCGTGACCTCTTTGCCCGTGACCGACTGGGCCAGCGGCCTTGCCGTCGGCAACGGCACGTTCTCGCTGCGGACGAGCTGCATCTACGTCCAAGACTCCGGGGCCATCTACGGGCCAACCAAGAAGTCCACCTTCCGGAAAATCGGCTACGCGACGGCTGGCACCTTCACGCTCACCTTCGGGGCGAACACGACCGGCTCGCTCAACTGGAACGACTCGGCGGCCACCATCGCCGCGGCTATAAATGGCCTGGCGTCTATCATCTCCGCCGGTCTGACGGCGACCGTCATTAATGGTCTTTCAACCACGACGGGAGGCTACCTGTCAATCGGCTGGGGGCTCGGCACGACGACCAGCTCGCTCGTCACGATGACCAGCAGCCTAACGAAGACGACGACCGGCGACCCGACGACCTTCCTGACTGGCGTGGGCACGTCCGTAAGCGGCCAGCAAATCCTGCTGCCGGACAATTACACGATCACCGCGCACGGCTTCAACGACACGAAGGCCCTGGCGGTGGTCCGTGACGACGACACGATCATTGTCCTGTCGGCCTCCTACTGGGACGACGTGGACGCCAACACTATTTGGGCGCCCACCTCGGCCGGCATCGCCGGGCTGCACTTCGGCACCTACGCCTCCGACTACCGGACGGGCAAGATTGTCCTGCTTCGCCGCAAATTCATCGAGTATTTCTACCTCGAAGACGTGACAACCGGCATCTCGTCCATCGACGACATCACGCGCGGCGCCGGCCTGCAAAACCCGACCGACTTCATCACGGGACTGATGACGCTTACCGGCTGGCAGATTTACGAGAGCGACGGCCCGATGCCGTGGTTGAGCACGCTCATTCACACCGTCCGCGACGAGAACATCAACCTCGACGACATCATCTAGCCTTCAATGGATGGACGCGACTTCAAGCTACCGACGACGCTGGCGGAATACTCGAGCCCGAAGTTCCGCGCCGAAATGCTGCGCGCCGAGCGGCTGCTGAACGCGCTGCAAAACCTCAAAGTGCAAATCACGATCGAAGGCCGGACGACCACGGCCGACGGGGTGATTCAGATTTCCGGCGACTCAGCAATTATTCAGGTCGAGTTATGAGCCGGCGCATCATCCTGCCCAAGAGCCCGGCGGACCTCGGCAGCCCGGTGCACATGCAGGGCGCCGCCGACGCCGTGCGACTTCTCAACGCGCTGCAGCGGATGCGAATGGTTCTAAAGGGGCCAGGCGGTTCCAGTGAAGCGGCGTTGCGGCTGGCCGGCGGTGCGGCTTTCCTGTCCTTGGAGGCGACGGCCGCGGAACTGGGATTGGGCGGAAATACCGCGCTGGTCGCGCGTATGCTTCTCATCGGCGGCGGCGGCGGTGGATGCATCGGCGGCGGCGGTGGCGGCGGAAGATACTATACCGAGGCCTATCCTATCAGCCGCGGACCGCACAATATAATCGTCGGGACCGGCGGTGCTGGCGCGACGGTTAGCACATCTGGCACCAAGGGATCGAACGGGGGTTATACCAGCGCCTTCGGATTCTTTGCTCTAGGCGGCGGCGGCGGCGGAAATACCGGGGTAAACAGCAATCAGCACGGTGCTCCCGGCGGCTGCGGCGGCGGCGCTGGCGCGTGGGATGCCGGAACTTCCATAGGCGGCGCCGGAAGTCAGGGAGGTAGCGGCGGCGGAAACGGGGGCAATTCGACAAGCCCGCAGCCTGGCGGCGGCGGCGGCGGCGCTGGCGCGTCCGGTCTTAATGCGACGGCCTTCGACCAGCCCGGCGTTGGCGGCCCTGGCATCCTCTACGACATCTCTGGCGCACCAGTCTATTACGGCGGCGGCGGCGGCGCGTGTAGCTATTTCAACGGCCTTGTTTTCTCGGTCGGCGGCGTTGGCGGCGGCGGCACGGGCGGAAACAGCGGGTCGGCCGGCACGGACGGTCTCGGCGGTGGCGGTGGCGGCCGAAGCGTAGCCAACACCGGATGGGCCGGCGGCTCCGGCGTGGCCATCATCTCCTATCCCGGCCCGGCGCGCGGCACGGGCGGCACGATTACCTACGTCGGCGGCAACACCATCCACACCTTCACCAGCGACGGCGTGCTAAACATCACTTCCTGATCCATCCCACTCCCATGAAAACATTCCCAGTCCGCAAGTTCTCCGGCATCGAAACCAAATTCTCGTCCGAGGATCAGGACCGCGGCACGCTCCGGCGGGCCGACGGCGTGGTTTGCGTGCCCAATGGCGCGCTGACGACCGGCCCAAGCTGGGCGGCAGCGTGGGGGCTGGACACGCTCGGCGCGTCGATCACCACGGCGCTCTCCGGCGCTGACGCGGCCAAGGTTCACTTTGTCACCGTCGCCAAGGGCGGACACACGCTGCTCATTGCGTGGGATCTCGCGGCCTCACGCCCGCGCATGATTGCGCACGTCGAAGGGGTGGGCGACCCGACCTTTGGCACGTCAGGCGGCACGACCATCTCCGCCCCGGCGACCAGCGTTTATCGAGACAAGACGGCGGCCCTGCCGTGGTATGCCAACCCCATCGACTCCCGTTGGTTCATCGGCAACGGGACGGACGCAAATCTCGTCTGGACCGGCGGCGCGCTGGCGGTCCTTGGGCCGACCTCGACCCCGCTTCAGGCCCATGACCCGTCCCGCGAGACCTTCCCTCCCTGCATCGCCTTCTGTCAGGACGAGCAGGGCGTCATCTACGGGGCTGGCAATGTGACCTATCCGCTGCGCATCTGGCACAGCGACATGCCGGCCATCGCCTACCCGCAGCTGACCGGCATCCGCGCCCAGGCGACGAGCTACCGCGAGGTTGTCGCCCCGTCCGGCACGCTCATTACCGCCCTCCGCATGGTCGATTCCTACCGGGTTGCCGTCCACCTGAACAACGCCGGGCCTGCCATCCTCATCCCGGCTCGAGACAGTAACCCCGGCGGCGTGACCCGCCCGGCGACCGACCACGCCAGCGCCATCACCCCCAACTGCGTCCGCGACAAGAAGCAGCACCCGTTCTACCTCGGGACCGATTTGGAGGTTTACCGCATCCAGAAGGTTGCCCCCGGCGACGACGCGACGGACTGGCGGGACCAGCGCCTTGCGACCGACCGGAGCTCTGGCGCGTGGAACGCCGTGCTGGCCAAGCCGGCGAGCGGCGGCGACTACTTCACGGTTTACGACGACAAGAACGGGCGGCTCTGGCTGTGGGCGACCCTCAACAGCACGACGGGCAGCCGGCAGGCGCTCTACTGCTACGACGAGCGGGCTTTTGCCGTGACCGGCCCGTGGAAATACCCGGACTTCCGGGCGGTGACGCGCATCCGGGACGACTCCGCGGCGGGCTGCATCGCCGTGGGGATCACCCTCGACGGGGCGCTCCTCTACGCCGACATGGCCAACATCGGCGAATTGGCGCTGCCGGCCTACTCCGACGCGATCGGCGCCGACTACGCCGAGTTTGCGTCAGCGGGCGCCGCCGGTAGCTCGACCGGCATCCCGACCGTGGGCGTCAGCGCCGACGGCCTGCAGTTTAAACAGATCCTCAACGGGCAGACCCTCAGCATGGCGACCCCGTGGAGCGACTTCGCGGTGGCCGACGTGACCTGCACCAAGTTCTACAAGAACGCGCACCTGGTCGTCATTGAGCCCAGCCTTGAGGACTTCGGCGACGTGGCGGGGGCGAAGGACATCCTCGAAATCCTGCTCAACTGGCGGCGAAATCAGCGGGCCTACGTCGGGGTATATGTCGAGTGCGAGGGCGTGACGGATGGCAGGTGGCTTGGCGCCGGCTACCCGGAGGCGCAACAGGTCTTCCCGATACTCTGTAAGGGGGCGACGCTGCGAATCCGCATCGTGGCCGTCTGCTTCAATGCCTCGCAGGCGTATCTGTCAGGGCTGGCGGTCGGCTACCTGCCGGGCGTCCGGTAATCAGCAGGACGGGGCGGGGCGCATTTCAATCACAACGCCGTCAGCGTTGAAGGCGGCGCGCGGCCAGCTAACCGACTCGTTGACCTGCTGGCCGACGAAGTAAACCGTCTGCGGGCCTTCCAGCGTGAACGGCTTGGCGTTCCAATATGGGTTTACGCCGTCGAAAGTGAACCCACCCCTGACCGGCACACGGGCCGGCTCCTCGGCCTCGACCGCCTTCAGCTTGTTCCCCAGCGCGATGTTCAGGCCGAGGATGAATCCGGAAATGAGAAAGCCGCGGCGGTTCATCGGCGTGAGACTGGCCGGTGACTGGGCCGTGTCAACCCGTGGCGACGGAGCCGCCGGTTGATGCACTCGGCGGTTACGCCAAGGACCGCGCCTATCGCCGGCACCGAGAAGGCCGGGTTGATGGACAGGGCGATAATGAACGCGCCGTTGCCCTGTAGGCGGTCGCGGCATTGGTGGTAAGCCTCCTCGTAGTGGTAGGCAGGCTCGACGTGAACCGGCGTAAAGAGAGGCGGGGGAGCGTCGATCATGGAAGGACGCGCACCAACTGCCACCAGCGCCGGGCGTGCTTCGGGTCGCATTTCGGTTCCGGGCTGGGCGACATGATCCAGCCACCATAGGAGCGGCGGTAGTGGAAGCGAATCGGAAGGCAGGGCAGCAGGCAGACCCACACCCACCATTCATCCCGCCCGCCCTTCCAGAAGACGCCCAGCCAGAGGTCGGCCAGCTTCCATTCGATGCCAATGGACAGGGCGGCGTTGTAGTGGTCGGGCGCACCCCAGCCCGGACCGAAGCCGCGCAGCCAGCAAAACAGGAACAGACGCAGTCGCTTCTCTTTGGTCGAAAGGGTGCCGATCCAGCGATATTTCGGGAAGGCTTCTTGAGCCTGGGCGACAGCCTGAGCCTCGCGTTGTTCTTGTGTGGTGGTCATAATTTCGGCGGCATCGGCCTAACATCCACCTGCACGTTCTCCTGCAACATGGCGCCAGGGATTTCGATGTGATGGGCAACGATCACGCGGCGGGCCCGGCCGGAAAAATTGCAGTCGACACGGATGATCAACGAGCAGTCGCCGGCCATGAGCGAGGCTGACCGCAGCTGCGGGTAACGGGCGCGCAGCGCGCGAACTATCTCATCGCCGACCCCGCTGACGAACGGCGCTTCGCCTTCTTTTACGTCGGCGGCGAGCTTTGCTGTCTCTGCCGGGGTGGTCGGAAGTCCGTTCACGTTGCATAGGATTTCGATAGTGTCGAAATCTGCCGCGCAACACTTAAAAACACAACCACCGCTAAACCGCCTATCGCCATCGCCTTAGAATTGGCTGCCCGACTAGGACTCGAACCTAGACAGAACGAGTCAGAGTCGTTCGTGCTACCATTACACCATCGGGCAGTGAAAAAACCGTGCGCTTCGGCCGGATTTGTTCGCGCATCACCGACGGAAAAATGGAGCCGGCGATGGGATTCGAACCCGCAACCGCCTGTTTACAAAACAGGTGCTCTACCGTTGAGCTACGCCGGCGAGGCGTTGCTGCGCACAAATCGGAAATGACTGCAAAAAACAGAAAGTGGTGGCTCCCCGGGGACTCGAACCCCGAACCAATTGATTAAGAGTCAACTGCTCTACCATTGAGCTAGGAAGCCAAAAATCGAAGGGGCAAAAGTTATTATCGCGGGGGCCATGTCAACGACATTTCCGTGTTTTGCCGCGCCGGAAATTTCCGTGCGCAAAAAATTCGCGCGATGTCGCGTCCGGCACCGCCGCCGCTGCGTCCAGCGGGCTGCCTCGTCCGTCCAAGGCGCCGTTGGCGGGTCGGGCTGGTGGACGGCACGGGCCGGCTTTTACGAGCGGAGACAGGGCCTCGCGGCCACCCTGTAGGGTGCTGCCCGGTGCGGGGTTAGACGGGTGGGGGCGCGGCGCCGCACTTTGTTGGACAAAACACTTGCCAAGCCCCTGCGCGTGCTCTGTTTTCGCCCGCTCCTCCCATGCAAAAGACCAAAAAGTCCGTTGCCAAGCGCTTCAAGATTTCCGCCAAAGGAAAGCTGATCCGCCGCACGCCTGGCTTCCGTCACCTGCTGGCCGCGAAGAGCACGAAGTCCAAGCGACGTGCCTCCCGCGACAAGCTGGTCGCCGAAGGCCATGCGAAGCCGCTGCTCCGCTGCCTGCCCACCGGTCTCCGGTAAGCAAGCCGAAGCGCAAAACCACAACTTGCCAGGCGGGTGAATCCTAACGAGACGACCCGCCGGCACTAAAACCTACTATATAACATGGCTCGTGTCACAAACTCCCCCGCGTCGCGCAAGCGCCGCAAGAAAGTGCTGAAATACGCCAAGGGCTATTTCGGCAACAAATCCAAGCTCTACCGCTACGCCAAGGAAGCGGTGCAGCATGCCTGGCAATACGCCTACATCGACCGCAAGAAGAAGAAGGCGAACATGCGCGCCCTCTGGATCGTGCGTCTGAACGCGGCCTGCCGCGAGGCCGGCATCACCTACAGCCGCTTCATGGAAGGCCTCAAGGCCGCCAGCATCCAGCTCGACCGCCGCCAGCTCTCCGAGATCGCGATTGCCGACGCCACCGCGTTTGCCGCCCTCGTCAAGCAGGCCCAGGCCGCGCTGAAGTCCAAGGCCGCCAAGGCCTGATCAACCGGCGGGCCTTTGGAGGCTCGCCTTCCGGTCAAAAAGACCATTTCAGTGAAGGACGGGCTCCCTGCGGGCCCGTCCTTTTTATTTTCCCATGCAAGCCACCCTCTCCGCCCTCCTCGCCAAGGCCACGGCCGAGCTCCCGTCCCTGAAGACGCGCGCCGACTTCGAGGCCGCCAAGGCCCGCTACGTCGGCCCGAACGGCGAGTTCACCGCGCTGATGAAGCAGATGGGCGCCGTGCCCAAGGAAGAGCGCCCGGCCATGGGCAAGCTGATCAACGAGACCAAGGCGCAGCTGCAGGTCCAGCTCGACGCCACGCACCAGCGCCTCGCCGACGCCGAGATCAACGCCCAGCTCGGGCCCGCGATCGATCCCACGCTGCCGTCGCCCGACACCGGCCCCGGCACGTCGCACCCGCTCACCCTGGTGCGCGCGGAGATGTGCCGCATCCTCCGCAAGGCGGGCTTCACCGTCGTCGAGGGCCCCGAGGTCGAGACCGAGTATTACTGCTTCGACGCCCTCTGCACGCCCGCCGACCACCCGGCGCGCGACGCCCAGGACACGTTCTATTTCCCGGAGAAGGCGCGCTTCGGCAACATCACCAAGAAGACCCCGGAGGAGAAATACCTCCTGCGCACGCACACCTCGTCGGTGCAGATCCGCACCATGCTCAAGGGCGAGCCGCCCATCCGCGTCGTGTCCCCGGGCCGCGTTTACCGCCGCGACACCTCCGACGCCACGCACAGCGCCAACTTCCACCAGATCGAGTGCCTCTATGTGGACAAGAACGTCACCGTCCGCGACCTGAAGGCGCTGCTCGACTACATCTTCGCCTCCCTGCTCGGCAAGGACACGAAGACCCGCTTCCGCCCGCACTACTTCGGCTACACCGAGCCGAGCTTCGAGGTGGACCTGTCCGCCCAGCACCTGCCCAAGGTGAACAAGGAGTGGATCGAGATCGGCGGCTGCGGCATGGTGGATCCCGCCGTCTTCGAGGGCGTGGGCTACGATCCCAACGTCTGGAGCGGCTACGCCTTCGGCATGGGCCTCGAGCGCCTCGCCATGCTCATGTATGGCATCGATGACATCCGTTATTTCTACCAAAACGACCTGCGTTTCCTGAAGCAGTTCGCCTGAGACCGTCCCGATGAAACTTTCCCGCAACTGGCTCCGGCAATACGTCCGCCTCTACGCCACCACCGAAGAACTGAAGCGCGCCATCACCTTCCTCGGCTTCGAGGTCGAGGGCGTCCAGAACACCGGCCTCCCGCCGCTGGAGAACGTCGTGGTCGGCGAGATCAAGACCCGCGACAAGCACCCGAACGCCGACAAGCTCTCGGTGTGCACCGTCGACGTCGGCCCCGCCCACGGCGGTATCCGCACCATCGTCTGCGGCGCGCCCAACTGCGATGCCGGCAACCGCGTGCCCGTGGCGCTCCCCGGCGCCATCCTGCCGGGCGACTTCAAGATCAAGCAGTCCAAGATCCGCGGCCAGCAGTCTGACGGCATGATGTGCGCCGCCGACGAGCTCGGCCTCTCCGGCGACCACGCCGGCCTGCTCCTCCTCCCGGCGACGGCGCCCATTGGCCAGAAGATCAACGCCACGCTGCCGGACGGCGACACGGTGTTCGACATCGAGGTCACGCCGAACCGCCCCGACGCGCTCTGCCACATCGGCATGGCGCGCGAACTCGCGGCCTGGCTGCGGGCCGAGCTGCAATACCCGGCCATCAAGTTCAGCGGCAAGGCCGCGGGTGCGCCGCGGCCCGACATTCTCAAGCACATCCGCGTCGACGCCGCCGAGGACTGCCCGCTCTACGTGGGCATCGCCGTCGCCGGCGTGAAAGTTGGCCCGAGCCCCGCCTGGATGCAGGAGCGCCTCGCCGCCGTCGGCCTGCGCCCGATCAACAACCTCGTCGACGTGGGCAACTACGTGATGCTCGAGCTCGGCCAGCCGCTGCACGTGTTCGACGCGAAGAAGATCGCCGGCCGGCAGATCATCGTCCGCCGCGCCACCGACGGCGAGAAGCTCGTCACCCTCGACGAGAAGGAGCGCACGCTGAACAGCCGCATGCTCGTCATCGCCGACGAGGCCAAGCCGCTCGTTGTCGCCGGCATCATGGGCGGGCACGACGCCGGCGTCGATGCCACCACCACGGACATCGTGCTGGAGGCCGCCTATTTCCGCCCGCAGTCCATCCGCTGGACGTCCCGGCGCCTCGGCCTCGCCTCCGATTCCTCCTACCGCTTCGAGCGCGGCGTCGACCCGCACGGCACCGTCGAGGCCGCGTGCCGCGCCATCGACCTGATCCTGGAGACCGCTGGCGGCACCGTGGTCGGCCCGTCCTTCCAGGTCGGCGGCGACCGCCCGTGGTCGCGCGAGATCAAGGTCACGCCCGACTACATCCGCGCCAAGGTGGGTTTCGACATCAGCGACGACGAGATGCGCGATGCCTTCCACGGGCTGCACCTGCCCATCACCGAGGACCATGACGCGTCCGGTCGTGTCGGGTGGACGGTGTCCATCCCGAGCTACCGCGGCGACCTCGACCGGCCCATCGACCTTGTCGAGGAGGTGCTGCGCATCTACGGCACCGACCGCATTCCGCCGCAGGTTTGCGCGGGCCCGGCGCTCCTCGACGGCGACGACGACCCGATCGCCATCTTCAACCGCTCGGCGACCGACTACCTGGTCGGCCAGCATTTCCACGAGGTGGTCAACTACACGCTGCGCGCCCAGAAGGAACTCTCCACCTGGGTGTCCGCCGCGGCGGCGGCCGAGCTCGGCCTGGCGAATCCCTTTGTGGACGACCAGTCGCACCTGCGGCCGACGCTCGTCCTCGGCATCCTCGAGTCGCTCAAGCTCAACCAGTCGCGCGGCGTCCCGGCGGCGCGGCTGTTCGAGACCGGCCGCGTGTTCCTCGAGCTCAACGGCACCGTGCAGGAATGCGTGTCGGTGGGTTTCGTGCTCTGCCACAACCCGAAGGATCGCGCCTGGCTCGGCCGGTCCGAACCTGATTTCTACACCGTGAAGCGCCACATGGAGGTGCTTGCGCAGGCTGCGGGCCTCGACCTTGGCGCCGCCGGGCTTGTGCCCGTGCAGGGTTCGTTCTGGGGCTGGCAGGATGGCCAGTCGGCCGCCGCCGGCGAGATGAAGGACGGCTGGACCGCGCGTTTCGGCCTGCTGAACCTCGCCATGGTCCGCGCCGCCGGCCTTGAGGGGAAAGTCTGGGCGGGCACGCTCGCGTTTCTGCCGACCAAGCTCACCGCATCCGGCGGTCACCGCCGCTACCAGCCGTTCAGCCTCTTTCCGGCGGCGCTGCGCGACCTCGCGCTGGTCGTCGATGCCGCGCGCCACGCCGGCGAGGTGCAGGCCCTGTTGCTCAAGGCCGCGCGCGCGGCGACGGCAGGCGGGGCCTTCGCGGTCGAGTCGGTCACTGTGTTCGACGTCTACTCGGGCAAGGGTCTGCCGGAGGGGAAGAAGAGCCTGGCCTTCGCGCTCTCGTTCCGTTCGGCGGAGCGCACGCTGACGGACGATGAGGTCAATGCCGTGTTCGCGAAGATCCAGCAGGCCGTCGCGGCCGACGGGTCGATGACCGTGCGGGCGTGAACGGCTAGGCCGCGAACCGCTCGAGGAACGCGCGCACTTCCGCCGGCACGCTCTTCGAGACGTTCGGCACGATCAGCTTGAAGAGCTCGCGCACCTCGTTCGTCTGGGCGGACGTCAGGCCGGCCTTGGTGCCGGCGACGGCGCCGATCTGGAGGGCGGGGGACTGGGCGCTGCCGCGGATGTAATAGCCGTGGGTGAGCAGCTCGAAATGCTCGATCACGTCGCCGGCGGCGTTGCGCCAGACGCTCAGCACGGTTTCCGCGTCGCTGACATATTGCTCCTTGAGCAGGCCCTCGACGTCCTGCTTGACCTTCTCGACCGGCTCCAGGCCCGAGCCGACGGCCACAGGCTCCACCAGCTGGCGGAAGGCCTTCTGGGTCTGGGCGTCTGGAAAAATCAAGGCGACGCCGAGGGTGACGTGTTGGGCGGTGGCCCGCACATGGGCGATGGTGCCGTCGATCTCGAAGAGCCGGTGGTCCAGCTCCAGCTTCAGCCGGCAGTTTTCCCCGCGTTCGCCCATGGCGGCGGGATGCAGCCGCAGGCTGACGCCGCCGGAGGACATGTTCACCAGCTGGCCGCCCCAGTCCATGGCCCGGTTGTCATCGGCCTTGAGGATGTTGCCCTCACCGTCACGGCCGACGAGCGTGACCTTGGCCTTCAGGGGATACTTGGTCCCGACCGGGTGGCGCGTCGCACCGCGCTTGTCCCCCATGCCGCCGGGGCCCTTGAAGTTGAGGATCTTTTTGAAAAGTAACACTCGACTGACCCTATAGGGATGAAAGGCGGTGGCACAAGCCCGGGGTTTCGCTCAGGCCGGGGGGGCGGATTTCTTGGTGCCGAAGCCGGTGCGGGTCATCTCGCCCCAGCCCTTTTGTTTGCGCAGGAACTGCCAGATGCCCTCGATGCGCCAGAGGATGTTGAGCTGGCGGTAGCCGAAATTCTCCGCCACGGCGGCGAAGGCCAGCAGGAGCATGTCGCGCTTGCGCGTGGTGCGGAAGAACGCCACCTCGCCCAGCACCAGCGCCATCATGCTCAGGCACACGCCGTAGAGCACGACGACGGCGAAGAAGGCCGCCATGAACTGGAAGCTTAGCAGGCCCCACCACCAGAAGAGCGGCACCAGCACCAGGCCGGCGAGGTCGAGCAGCGGCCCGAGGATGTCAAAGAGCACGAACATCGGCAGGCCGAGCAGGCCGATGCGGCCATAGCGCGGGTTGAAGAGCATGGCCCGGTGCCGGACGAGCACCTCGCACAGGCCGCGCTGCCAGCGGGTGCGCTGCCGGCGCAGGACGGCGAGCGTCTCGGGCGCCTCGGTCCAGCACACCGGGTCGGGCACGAAGAGGATGTTGTAGGGTTCCCCCCGGTCGTGGAAATGCCGGTGCAGCTTCACGATCAGCTCCATGTCCTCGCCGACGGTGCCGTGGGTGTAGCCGCCGACGGCGAGCACGGCGCTGCGCTTGAACAGGCCGAAGGCGCCCGAGATGATGGAGACGGTGTTGAGCCGGCTGAAGGAAAGCCGCGCGATGAGGAAGGCGCGGAGGTATTCGATGATCTGGAAAAGCGGCAGCAGCTTGCGCGGCGCGCCCTCGTTCACGACCATGCCGCCGTGGACCTCGCAGCCGTTGGCGATGCGGATGGTGCCGCCGACGGCCACGAGCGTGCCGGGGTGCTCGACAAAAGGCCGGGCGGCCTTGAGCAGCGAGTTGTAGTCAAGCAGCGAGTCGGCATCCACGCCGCACACCAGCGGGTGGTGGGCGTAGTTCATGGCGGCGTTGAGGGCGTCGGATTTGCCGCCGTTCTCCTTGTCGATGAAGATCAGGTTCGGGTAGTCGCGGTTGGCGTAGATGCCGCGGATGGGTTTGCACGCGGCCGGGTGGGGGCGGCGCAGGTCGACGCGCTCGAGCTTGAGCGCCTCGATGATGGCGCGGGCGGTGCCGTCCTTCGAGCCGTCGTTGACCACGATGATTTCGTAGCGCGGGTAGCGGAGGGTGAGCAGCGACCGGATGTTCTCCACGATGGTCATCTCCTCGTTGTAGGCGGGCACGAGCAGCGAGATGCCGGGGATGGACTTGGCGCCGATCATCCAGCCGGCGTGCGCCCGGCGCTCCTCCTGCCGGGAGCGCTTCATCTCGAAAAAGGCGAGCAGCGTCTGGAGCGTGTAGACAGCGTATTGCAGCACGGCCAGGCCGAGCACGCCCCAGCCGATGATGGTGGCGGTGGTGAGCAGCGCGGAAGGCATGGTTTCAGTCGGCAAGGGTGTCCTCCTCGTCCTGTTCGCGCAGGGCCTGGCGGCCGGCGTCGCCTTCCGGCGCGGTGCGGGCGTGGGTCTCCAGCAGGTCACGGCCAGCCGGTCCGGTGGCGAGCAGGGCCCGGGCGGCGCGGAAAGCCGTCCACCAGTCGGGGTCCCGCAGCAGGGCGGCCAGCAACGGCGGTGCGTCGGGCCCGCCGAGCCGGCCGGCGCAGCGGGACGCGGCCTGGCGCACGTCGGGCGACTGGTCGCGCAGGCCCTCGGCCACGAGGTCGCCGGCCCGCGGGTCGCCGAGCTCGTGCAGGGCGACCCAGGCGGCGGCCCGGACGCGCGGCGCCGGTGAACGGCGGAGATCGGCGACGGCGTCAAAGGCGGCGAGCACCTGCTGGCGGGCCAGGGCGATGGCGAGCATCCGCAGCCATTCGGGTGGCAGCGGCTCGCGCAGCAGCGCCACTGCTTCGTCATGCAGGCTGGCGGGCAGGGTGCCGAAGATCTCCGCCAGGATCAGGGGCGGGTCCTCCCGGGAAAAGTCGAGCTGGTCGAGCAACTCGCGCAGCGAGGTCACGCGGTCCTTCAGCAGCAGGGCGCGGGCGGCCGTCAACCGCACCGCGCCGTCCCGGTCGCCCAGGGCCGCGCGCAGGCCGGCGGTGCTCGCCTCGTCGTCGAAGAAACCGAGCACGGTGCACGCGTTCTGGCGCTGGAGGCCGGTGCCCTGGCCGAGGTCGGCCAGCGCGCGGTCGCGGAAACCGGCGTCGCGGAGCAGGCTGACGAGCTGTCCCTGGTCGCGCCCCTTGGTCTGCTCAATAAGCCGGCAGAGCACGCGGAGGAGCACGCCGCGCTTCCAGCCGGGCAGCTGGTCGAAGCCGGTCCCGGGGGACTTCGCGGCGTAGCCGGAGATCTGGTCGAGCACGCGGCCGGTCAGTTCCTCCTCGGCTGCGGCCTCGAGGCGGGCGCGGCGCAGGCGGCGCACGCGCACCGCGAAGACGCCGCCCCACACCGCGGTCGCCACCGCGCTGAGCGCCCAGCAGGCGTTCACGATCGCGGTGAGCAGTGCCGGATCAGAAGCGGGTGGTGAAGCCGGCATGGCAGGCGTTGCGGGCCGGAGTGCCGGCGGACCACTCGTGCGTCAGGTCGAGCCGGAGACCGAAGGCGGGGGAGAACTCGTAATACACGCCGGCAAAGACCGCCCGCGTGCGCTGCGCGACGGTGAAATCGAAGACCGTGCTGGAAAGCGACTCGGTGGTGTCGGCGTAGCCGGCGTGCCAGCGCCAGTGGTCCGCGGGCTCGCCCTCGAGCTGCGCCAGCCAGCCGTTGGTCCAGCGGTCGTCGAGGTTGCGCGTGGCGAGGCCTTTGACGGTCACCGCCACGCGGTGCGTCGTGTATTGCGTGACCCCGAGCCAGAGCGAGTGAGCCGTGCCGGGGCCGTAGCTCGCGGCGCGGTAGTCCGCGAGCAGCACCGTGGGCGGCAGCGTGGCATCGCCATCGCGCACCCGCCAGGCAGCGCCGAGCGCGAGCATGCGTTTGGCCAGGAAATCGGCGGACGGCGTGGCACTGAGCCGCGCGTAGCCGGAAAATTCGTCCGAGAAGCGGCGGTCGAGCCCGAGCGTGTATTGCGCGTCGCTGAGGCCGAAGCGGTCCGCCCATTCCGCGCCGAGGGACACGCCGGTCTTCTTGTCGAGGGCATAGCGCAGGGCCGCGTCCCAGCCGGTCCAGTCCTCCCGGGTATCGCCGGCGAAGGTGCTGAAGCCGTAGCCGGCGTCGAGGCGCCAGCGGCCGGCGCGGCGGACACTGGCGAGGCGCTGCTGGATGTCGCGCGAGGCGGGCTCGACGGCCGCGGCGCGCTGGAAGTAGTCGCGCGCGGTGTCGAAGCGTTCTTGGTATTTTTCCACATCGCCGCGGCCGACCAGGGCGTCGGTGTTGTCCGGTGCGACTGACAGAATGCGGTCGAAGGTCTGCTCGGCGGCGGCGAACTGCCGCCGCCAGGCCAGCACCCGGCCGAGCATGTTCTGCGCGTCGAGGTTGGCGGGCTTGGCGGCGAGCACGTCGCGGAAGACCGCCTCGGCCTGCGCGAGCTGGCCGGACCAGGCGAGCACCCGGCCGTAGCTCAGGCGCAGATCGGTGTCCCGCGGCGCAAGCGCGAGGCCGCGGCGGAGGGTGGCGAGGGCGTCGTCGTAATGCCCGGCCCAGCCCTGCACCGTGCCGAGCTGGTAGAGGTGGGCGGGGTTGGCGGGCTCGGCGGCCACGAGTTCATGGTAGAGGGCGATGGCGCGCGGATAGTCCCCGGCCTGCTTGGCGGCGAAGGCGTCGTCGGCCGGCGCGGCGCCGGCCCGGGCCGCCAGCAGGAGGGCCAGGAGGAGACGGGCAGGGGCGGAGCGGAAAATCATGGCTTCAAAAGCTTGCGGACGCGCACGACCAGTTCGTCGGGACTGAAAGGCTTGACCATGTAGTCGGAGGCACCGGCGTTGAGGCACCGGACGATGTCTTCCTCGCTGTTCTTGCCGGAAAGCACGATGATCGGCACGGCCGCCAGCGCGGGGCGATCCTTCAGCTGGCGCAGGGTGCTGAAGCCGTCCTGGATCGGCATCATGAGGTCCAGGATGATGATCGCCGGCGGGTGCGCGGCGGCGTGGGCGAACAGCTCCTCGCCATTGGCAAAGGCCATGACGGCGTAGCCCTCCCGCTGCAGCTTGAAGGTGATGAGCCGGCGCGTGACGCTGTCGTCCTCCGCCACCAAAATGGAGGGCGGTTGGCCGGGCGTGGCGGGCGACGCGGAGTCGGCGGTGGATTTGGGCATGCCGTTGACTGGCAGAGCGAAACCTTATGACGGGTATTGGTCAAATTTTGTCGGTTGCCTTCGGTCATTTCCACCGCCTGCTTGGAAACCGCCCTGCCGGCCTCAATGAGCACGAATTCCGACCTTAACCTCGACTATGTGGCGAACCTCGCCCGCCTCGCGCTCAGCGACGTGGAGAAGGCCCAGTTCGCCCATCAGCTCGGCGACATCCTGCACTACGTCGAGAAGCTGAAGCAGGTGGACGTGACGGGCGTAGAGCCGATGGCCCATGCCTCGCCGGTCTTCAATGTCTGGGAAGCCGATGTCGCGCGCCCCGGCCTGCCGGTCGAGGCCGCGCTGCGCAACGCGCCGGCGCAGCGGCAGAACATGATCGTGGTCCCGAAAGTCGTGGAGTAGGCGATGGCGGACGATCTCATTTTCCAACCCGCCGCCCGGCTGGCGGCGCTGCTCGCCGCGGGGAAACTGTCCTCGGTCGAGCTGCTGCAGGCCTGCCTCGCGCGGACCAAGGCGGTCGACGGCCGCGTGAAGGCCTTCAATTCCTACGACGAGGCCGGGGCGCTCGCCCTGGCGAAGGCCGCCGACGCCCGCCGCGCCGCCGGGCAGGCGAGGGGGCCGCTCGACGGCATCCCGGTTGGCTTGAAAGACGTAATCGCCGTTGAGGGCCAGCCGCTCACGTGCTCGAGCAGGATGCTCGCGAACTTCGTTTCACCCTACGACGCCACCGTGACGTCGAAGCTCAAGGCGGCGGGCGCGATTCCGTTCGGCCGGCTGAACATGGACGAGTTCGCCATGGGCTCCTCGACGGAGAATTCCGCCTTCGGCCCGACGGCCAACCCGTGGGACCTGACCCGCGTGCCGGGCGGCAGCTCGGGCGGCTCGGCCGCCGCGGTGGCCGCGGGCGAGCTGCCCCTTGCACTGGGTTCCGACACCGGCGGTTCCATCCGCCAGCCGGCGGCGTTGTGCGGCATCGTCGGCCTCAAGCCGACCTACGGCCTGGTGTCGCGCTACGGGTTGGCGGCCTACGCGTCGTCGCTCGACCAGATCGGCACCATGGCGCACACGGTGGAGGATGCGGCGATGCTGCTCGGTGTCATCGCCGGGCACGACCCGCGCGACTCGACCTCGTTCAAGGCGGAGGTGCCCGATTACCGGGCCGGCCTGGCGGCGAAAAAGGGTCCGTGGCGGCTCGGCGTGCCGAAGGAATTTTTCGGCGCCGGCCTCGACCCGGAGATCGGTGCGGCCGTGAAGCAGGCCATCGAATTTTACCGGAAGCAGGGCTGCGAAATCAAAGAGGTCTCGCTGCCACTCGCGGCGGAGCACGCCATCGCGGTTTATTATCTCATCGCGACGGCCGAGGCCTCGTCGAATCTGGCGCGCTATGACGGCATCCGCTACGGCCACCGGTCCGCGGCGGCGAAGGACGCCATCGACATCTACGCCCGGTCGCGCGCCGAGGGCTTCGGCCCGGAGGTGAAGCGCCGCATCATCCTCGGCACGCACGTGCTCAGCAGCGGCTACTACGACGCCTATTACCTGCGCGCCCAGAAGGTCCGCACGCTCATCCGCAACGAGTTCACCGCCGTCCTGCGCGACTGCGATGCGCTGCTGTCGCCGACGTCGCCGGTGCCGGCTTTCAAGATCGGCGAAAAATCGGCCGACCCCCTGGCGATGTATCTGACGGACATCTACACGATCAGCGTCAACCTCGCCGGCCTGCCGGGAATTTCCATTCCCTGCGGTTTCACCGGCGGCGGCCTGCCGATCGGCCTGCAACTCATCGGCCGGCCGTTCCAGGAGGCCGACCTGCTCGCCGTGGCGCACGCCTACGAGTCGGCGCACGACTGGCAGGCCAAACACCCGGTGCTGTCATGAACTACGAGGCAGTCATCGGGCTCGAGGTCCACGTGCAGCTGAAGACGGCGTCGAAGATGTTTACGCGCGTCGCCGCCGGCTACGGCGAGCCGGAGAACACGCTGACCGATCCCGTCGTGCTGGCGCTGCCCGGTGCGCTACCGGTGATGAACAAGGAGGCGCTCGACAAGATCATCAAGGCGGGGCTCATCCTCAACTGCGCCATCGCGCCGGTCTGCAAATGGGACCGCAAAAACTACTTCTACCCCGACTCGACAAAGAACTACCAGATCTCGCAATACGACCAGCCGATCTGCGTCGGCGGGTCGGTCGAGATCGAGCTGCCCGGCCCGTCGCGCAACGTCATGGGCGAGCACAAGCAGGTTCCGCTGACGCGCATCCATCTTGAGGAAGACGTCGGCAAGCTCACCCACGGCGCCAGTGATTCGCTGGTCGACTACAACCGTGCCGGCACGCCGCTGATGGAGATCGTCTCAGAGCCGGCGATGCACAGCGCCGAGGAGGCCTTCGCCTTCCTGACCGCGCTGCGTCTCGCGATGGTGCAGGGCGGCATCTCCGACTGCGACATGGAGAAGGGTCAGCTGCGCTGCGACGCGAACATCTCGATCCGGCCGGTGGGCGAGACGAAGCTCGGCACGAAGGTAGAGCTAAAGAACCTCAACTCCATCTCGTTCGTGCGCGACGGCATCGCCCACGAAATCCGCCGGCAGGTCGCCGTGGTCGGCAGCGGCGGCACCATCGTGCAGGAGACCCGCCAATACGACGGCGAGGCCGGCGCCTCCGCCGCCATGCGCTCGAAGGAGATGGCGCACGATTACCGCTATTTCCCGGATCCCGACCTCATGCCGGTGAAGGTGGACGAGACCTGGCTGGCCGTGATCCGCGCCACGCTGCCGGAGCGGTTGTTCGACCGGCAGCGGCGCTATTTGGAAAAATTCCAGCTGCCCTACACGCTTACCTCGGTGCTGGTGCCGCAGCCGGAGCTGTGCGCCTTCTTCGAGGAGGCCGCGCAGCTGGGCGGCAAACCGCAGGCGGCGGCCAACTGGATCGCCAACGACCTGCAGCGCGAGCTTTCCGCGGCAGGGGTCGAACTGGCGGCCAGCAAGGTCCGGCCCGCGCACATCGCCGGCCTGGTGGCGCTGGTCGAGTCGGGCGTCATTTCCAACAACATCGCGAAGGAGGTCTTCATCGACATGTTCGCGACCGGCGACCTGCCCGAGGCCATCGTCGAGCGCAAGGGGTTGAAGCAATCCACCGACACCGGCGAACTTGAGAAATGGGTGGCTGAAGCCATCGCGGCTAATCCGCAGGCGGCGGCGGGGTTCAAGAACGGCAATGAGAAGGCCCTCAACGCCATCAAGGGCTCCGTGATGAAAGCCTCGAAGGGTAAGGCCAACCCGCAGCTGGTGGACACGATTGTTCGGAAGCAGCTGGCCTGAGCGGCGGATCCCGGCGGGGTGGCGCCGCGCCTTGCATCGACGGCATTTGCGGTCATGGTTTCAGGCATGAATGCTCCCGATACCCCGCAGTTCACGCGTCGCGAAGCCCTCAGGATCATCGGCACCGGTGTGGCCGTCGCCGGCCTCGGCCTGGCCAAGGTTGGGGCAGCCGAAGCCGCCGCGGTCACGGCCCTCGGCTGGGATCTGCCGCCGCTGGGCTATGCCTATGGCGCCCTCGAGCCGCACTTCGATGCGCGGACGATGGAGATCCACCACACGAAGCATCACCAGGCTTATATCAACAACGCGAAGAACCTGCTCAAGGACCACCCGGACCTGCTGGCTCGCGGGCCCGAGGCGCTGGTGCGCGACCTAGCGAGCGTGCCGGAGGCGATTCGCACCGGCATCCGCAACAACGCCGGCGGGCATGTGAACCACGCCTTCTTCTGGCAGGTCATCTCGCCGTCGACGGGCATGTCCATCCAGCAGCTCCCCGTAGCGATCGCGGCGGCGTTTGGCTCGATGGACGATTTCAAGAAGTTGTTCGCCGACGCGGCCATGAAACGCTTTGGCAGCGGCTGGGCCTGGCTGAGCCTGAAGGACGGCAAGCTCGTGGTGCACTCCACGGCCAACCAGGACTCGCCGTTGAGCGACGGGGCGAAACCGATCATCGGGCTCGATGTCTGGGAGCACGCTTATTACCTGCACTACCAGAACCGCCGGGCCGACTACGTGACCGCGTTCTGGAACGTGCTCAACTGGACGCAGGCGGAGGCGAACTACGGCGCGGCGCTGAAGGGCTGAGCGATCCATGGGCGCAAAGACCTTCGAGGAAATCGGCGGTCCGGCGGCGCGCCGGCACCTTTTCCTGTGCACGGGGCCCGACTGTTGTTCGACCGCGGACGGGCTGAAGACCTGGGAGCACCTCAAGGCCTCGCTCAAGCAGTGCCCGGAGCCGATGCTGCGCACCAAGGCCGCGTGTCTGCGGATGTGCCATGACGGGCCGTGGCTCGTGGTTTATCCCGAGGGCGTGTGGTATGCGCAGGTGACGCCCGAGCGCTTCGACCGGATCCGGCGCGAGCATCTCGAAGGCGGGGTGCCGGTCGCGGAGTGGGTGCGGGCGGTCAACCGGCTCGACCAATAAAAAGGCGCGGCTTGGGCCGCGCCGGAAAGCAGGTGGTTGGCGGAACCTCAGAGGCGCTCGCCTGGGATCGCCGGGATGGCATTGCGGGCCGGGGCAGTCTGCTGGCATTGCGGGCACACGCCGAAGAACTCGACCACATGGCTGACCTGCGTGTAGCCGCGGTCATGCAGCAGGCGCTCGACACCCTCGACCGGGAAATAATCCACGCGGTCGGTGGTGCCGCAGGCCTTGCAAATGATGTGATAGTGGCGCGGGGTGCCCAGCGTGAGCTCGAAGAGGCAGGTGCCGTTGTGGAGGTAGCTGCGGCGGACCATGCCGAGCTGCTCGAAAGCCGCCAGGCAGCGGTAGACGGTCACCAGATCGCACACCTTGGCGCCGAGTTCCTGATGGATGCGCTCGATGCTGACCGGGCCTGCATGGCGTTGCAGCGACTCGATGATCGCGATGCGCGGCTTGGTGATGCGCATGCGGGCCTGGCGGATGCGGGTGCGGGCTTCGTCCAACGCGGACTCCGGGGCAACTGAACTGGCGACAGCGGCGAGGGGATGGTTCGACTGGGTCGCGGAAATCATGGGGTATGTTGCGGTTTTTATGCATTATGAGAGGAGAAACGCGAGTGGAAGTTTACCCAACAGCTACATTCCGCGACGAATTGCACGGTGTCCGGCCCCGGTCAGATGATCATGACAATTCTGCTGCGGGGTTGCGGCCGGCCGAGGCTTGTGCTAGCTATTGTCACTGAAATTCATGCAAGACTTGGAATTCTCCGAAATCGTCGGGTTGATTTGTAAAGAGGACGCCCGCTTCGACCGCAAAGCCTACAACTTTGTCCGGCAGGCCCTCGACCACACCGTCAAGGAAGTGAAGCGCAAGCAACCGGAGCGCACCGGCAAGTCCCAGCATGTCACCGGCGCCGAGCTCCTCGAGGGCATCCGCGCCTACGCGCTCGACCAATACGGCCCGATGACCAAGACCGTGCTCACCAACTGGGGCATCCGCCGTTGCACCGACTTCGGCGACATCGTCTTCAATCTCATCGAGTATAATGTCTTCAGCAAAACGGAGAACGACCGGCGCGAGGATTTCGCGGACATCTACGATTTCGACGAGGCGTTCGTGAAGCCCTTCCAGCCCGCCGGTGCGCGTCGGGCGCGCGGCAATTCCGGCGCCGCCTGAGCGGGCCGCCTTATTTCATGGCCAAATCACCGCCCGCCCGTTCGCGTGACCTTGCATTGCTGGAAAGCCTCTGGCGCGAGCCGGTCGAGCGCTATTCCCTGCCCAACGGACTCACCGTCCTGCTCCGCCACGACACCGCCGCGCCGGTGGCCTCGGTGCAGGTGTGGGTGAAGACTGGCAGCATCCACGAGGGTGCGCACCTCGGCGCCGGGCTCTCGCACTACCTCGAGCACATGCTCTTCAAGGGCACGGAGCGCCGCGCCGGCCGCGAGATCTCCGCGACCGTCCAGGCGCACGGCGGCTACATCAACGCCTACACGACCTTCGACCGCACCGTCTATTACATCGACGTGCCGGCCAACCATACCGCCGTCGCCATCGACCTCCTCGCCGACGCCACGCTGCGCTCGACCCTCCCAGCGGAAGAGGTGACCAAGGAGAAAGATGTCATTCTGCGGGAGATCGACATGTGCCTCGACGATCCCGACCAGCGGCTCTCGCAGGCCCTGTTCGAGACGGCGTTCCGCGCGCACCCCTACCGCCAGCCGATCATCGGCCACCGTGACGTCTTTGCCGCCAACACCCGCGAGGACCTGCTGGCCTATTACCGCGCCCGCTACGTGCCGAACAACCTGGTGGTGGTCATTGCCGGCGCCTTCGACCCGGCGGCCACGCGAGCGGCCATCGCGGAGCATTTCGGCAAGGCCCCGCGCGTGCGCCTCGCGCCCGTGCTCGTGCCGGACGAGCCGCTCCAGCTTTCGCGCCGCGACCAGCATCTCCACGAGGACGTGCAGGTGTCGCGTGCCGGCCTCGGCTGGCAGATCCCGGGCCTGACGCATCCCGACGCGCCGGCGCTCGACATGCTCTCGATGGTGCTGGGCAACGGCGACAGCTCGCTGCTCTGGCAGGCCATCCGCGAGAAGGCGCGCCTGGTGCACTCGATCGACGCGATGTCGTGGAGTCCCGGCACAAGCGGCCTGTTCTACATTTCCTACCTGGCCGACCCCGACAAGCGCGCCGCCGCCGAGGCGGCCATCCTCGCCGAACTCGCTCGCATCGAGAAGAAAGGCATCAGCCCGAAGGCCCTCGCCAAGGCCGTGCGGCAGGCGGTCACGTCCGAGATCAATTCCCGCAAGACCATGTCCGGCCAGGCGTCGCGCCTCGGCGCCGGCGAGGTCGTCGTCGGCGATATCAACTACTCGCGCACGTATTTCGAGCGCCTGTTCGCGTTGACGCCAGCCAGTCTGCAGCGGGTGATGCGCACCTACCTCGTGCCGGAGAAGCTAACGGTGATTTCAAGCAACCCGGCGGGCGCAGCAGTCAACGATGGAGGGACGGCCTCACGGTCGGCCGCCTCGCTCGACTTCTCCGAACTCACGCTGCCCAACGGCGCAAAGCTCCTTCTCCAGCCGAACAAGCAGCTGCCCAACCTACACTTCCGCCTCGCGCTGGCCGGCGGACCGATGTTCGAGCCGGCGGACCGCCGCGGCCTGACCAACCTCATGGCCACGCTGCTGTCCATGGACACCACCAAGCGCTCCGCCGAGGAAGTGGCCCGCGCGATCGAGGAAGTGGGCGGCATTTTCGAGGATTTTTCCGGCAACAACAGCTTCGGGCTCATGGCCGAGGTGCTGCCGGGCGACGCCGACCTGGCGCTGGAGCTGATGAGCGACGCCGTGCTGCGGCCGGCTTTCAAGCCGGCGCGGCTTGAGGTTGAGCGCGAGTCGGCGCTCGCGGCGCTCAAGGAAGGCCTGGACGACGTCGTGACCGTCGGCCGGAAGGCGATGCGGGCGAAATTCTTCGGCGCGCATCCCTTCGCCATCGAGAGCGGCGGCGACGAGGCCGGGTTGAAGGCCATTCAGGTGGCCGACCTGCGCGCCCTGCACCGGCAGCTGCTACTGAGCGGCAACGCCGTGCTGGCCGTGGCCGGTGATTTCGATCCGAAGAAACTCGTGCCCAAGCTGAAGGCGTTTCTCGCGAAGCTGCCGAAAGGCACGGTAGCCAAGGCGACGGCGCCCGTGAAGATCAAGACGGGCGACTTCACCGAGAGGCAGCCGCGCCAGCAGGCGATCGTCTTCCAGGCGTTCCCGGGGCCGGGCCTGCACGCGCCGGACTATCACGTCAGCGAGGTGATGGACGAGCTGTTCAGCGGCATGTCGTCGAACCTGTTCGAGCGCGTGCGCGAGCAGAAGAGCCTGGCGTATTTTGTCCGCTCCAGCCGCATCGTCGGTCTCGACACCGGCATGTTCTACTTTTTCGCCGGCACGAGCCCGCAGCGTTATGGCGAGGTCATTGAGGAACTGAACCTGGAGATCGCGCGCGTGCAGGGGGGGGGAGTCACGGCGGAGGAACTGGCCCGCTGCCAGACCCGGCTCAAGGCCGGCAAGCGGATGGGGATGCAGACCAACTCGGCGCGCGCCATGCAGTCGGCACTCAACGCCGTCTACGGCCTGCCCGTCAATGACTGGCGCACCTACGACGCGCGCATCGATGCCGTCACGCTGGCTGACGCGCAGGCCTTTGCCCGGCGGTATTTTCAGCCGGCCGGCCGGGTGCAGTTGGTGGTCAAGCCCTGATGAATTTAGGCGCCTGAATTCAGGCGCAGGGCGCTGTTTGTCGGGGGCCGGGCCGGCCGGTAGTTTGGCGTTCCCATGAAAACTCTTAGTTTCATCCTAAGGATCGCGCTGGGCACACTGGCGCTTTTGTTCACGGTGACGATGGCCACGGCGGAGGAAGGTGCGGCCAAGGACAGGAAACCATCCAAGGAAACGTTGGCGAAATATGACGCCAACAAGGATGGCGCGCTCGACGACACCGAGATGGCCGCATGGAAGGCGGACATCGCCGCCAAGGCCAAGGCAACCAAGGAGGAGAACCTCGCCAAATACGACACCAACAAGGACGGGAAGCTCGACGAGACCGAGAAGGCCGCCCGCAAGGCGGACGAGGATTCCGAGAAAGCGGCCAGGAGGGCCGAGAAGGAAGCGGCCAAGGAAGCCAAGAAAGCCGCCAAGGAAGAGAAGAAGTAAGCCGGCTTTCCGTCGCCGGCTCCACGACCCCGGCCGCAACGCCGGGGTTTATTTTTTCTCCAGCAAGCCGCCGCTCCACTTGAGCTTGGCGCGCATGACCTCGTAGTGGGAGTAGTCGCGCCGCTGGGCGAGCGAGAGGGTGCGGCTGTCCATCGAGATTTCCACCGGGGCGCCTTCCGTCACGACCATGTTGCGCTGGCCGTCCATGGCGACGAGCAGTCGCGAGCCCGCGGTGCAGTTGACCACGCGGAGCTTCACGTCGTTGCGGAAGATGATCGTGCGGTTGCTCAGGGTGTGCGGGCAGATCGGGGTCATCGCGATCACCTCGGCCTGCGGGTGGATGATCGGGCCGCCGGCCGCCAAATTGTAGGCCGTGGAGCCCGTCGGCGTGGAGAAGATGAGGCCGTCGCAGGTGTATTCGGTGACCAGCTTGTCGTTGGCGTAGACCTCGAGGCGGACGATGCGCGAGGGCTTGGCGTCCTTGACGAGCACGTCGTTGAGGGCGACGTCGCTGCGCCGCGGGCCTGTTTTGCAGTCGAGGAGCGCGCGCTGGGCGATCCGGTAGTCGCCGTCGAGCAGCGCGGCGAACTGCGCGCGGGCCTCGTCGGCCGAGAAGGTGGTGAGGAAGCCGAGGCTGCCCTGGTTCACCCCGATGACCGGGATATCCGCGGCGGCCGCCCCGCGCACGGCGCCGAGCAGCGTGCCGTCGCCGCCGATGACACAGCAGGCGTCGCAGTCCTTGAAATAGCCGCGCGGCAGCTTGCGGTCGCCGGTCAGCTTCAGCTTCTTCGCTCCGCCCAGCCGGGCGATCTCCATCAGCTCCTGCGCCAGCTCGGCGGCGCCCGGTTTCTCCGAGTTGTAGACGAAGGCCAGTTTGCGGAAAGGCGACATGGTGGGTGCCCGCTGATTACGCGGATAAACGCGGATATTGGAACACCAATTTAGCCGCGGCCCGCCGCCTTGGTCAGGCCGAGCAGGAACTCGCGGTTGCCATCGGCGCCGTGGACCGGGCTTTCCATTTCACCGCGGAGCTGCGCCCCGGCCAGCTCGCGCAGGGCGAACTCGCGGACCTCCGCCATGACCCGCGCACGCACGGTGTCGTCGCGAATGATGCCCTGGCCCTTGTCGACCTCGGCCTTGCCGGCTTCGAATTGCGGTTTCACGAGCGCGATCAATGTGCCGCCGGGACGAAGGAACGGCCACACGGCGGGCAGGACGCTCTTCAGTGAAATGAAGGAGAGATCCATGACGAGTGCGTCATACGCCCCGCGCGGCAGCATGCCGGGCGCGAGATGGCGGGCGTTGGTCTTCTCGAGGTTGGTGACGCGCGGATCGCGGCGGATCCGGTCGTGCAGCTGGCTGTGGCCGACGTCCACGCAGGTGGCGGAGGCGGCGCCGGCCTGCAGCGCGCAGTCGGTGAAGCCGCCGGTCGAGGCGCCGACATCGAGCACGTGCGCGCCGGTCAGGTCGACGGGAAATTTTTCCAGGAAGGCGGCGAGCTTCTCGCCGCCGCGGCTGACGAAGCGGGGCGGCTGGTCGACGCTGAGCTCGAAGTCGGCGGGGTATTCCTTGCCCGGCTTGTCGAGCCGCTCGGTGCCATGGCGGACGCGGCCGGTCATGATGAGCGCCTTGGCCTGGGCGCGGGAAGGGGCGAGGCCGCGCGCCACCAGCAGTTCGTCGAGTCGGGTCCTGGCGGCCATGGCGTCAGCGTAGCTTCTGCCGCGCCGGCGACCAGCACGTTGTGCGGCCGCCGACTTCCTCGCGGACCAGCGGCTTTTTCGTGCGCGGACAGCGGCCGCCGTCCTCCCAGCGGTGCCAGAACAGCCAGGTCTTCGGGATGTGGGCGTTGAGGTGGGGCGGCAGGTAGCGGCCGGCACCGGCGATGGTGCGCAGCGCCAGCCGGCAGACGTTGCGGCATTCGCGGTGCAGGCTCTGCACCTCGGCCGGGGTGAGCGAGCCCGCGGGCCGCCTGGGGTGGATCGCGGCGCGCCAGAGCACCTCGTCCGCCATCCAGTTGCCGATGCCGGGGAAGCGTTCCTGCATCAACAGCACGGCCTTGATCGGCGCGCGGGCGCGGCGCTTGAGGAACAGGGCGACAGCCTCAAGGTTGAATTCCTTGGACAGGATGGCCGGCGCGATACGCGTCCACCAGGCCGGCGGCCTCGGCCCGGTCGCGAAAAGCACGCCGCCGAACATGCGCGGATCGCTGAAGACCAGCTGGCGGCCCTTTTGCACGAGGATAAAGTGATCATGCTTGGCCGGCGGATAGTCCGGTGCCTCGACACGCAGCTCGCCGCTCATGCCGAGATGGATGCCGAGCCACCCGCCGCCGTTGAAGCGAAACAGCATCTGTTTGGCCGAGGTCGCAGATCCGAGCAGCGTGGCGCCGGTAAGCGTTTTCTTCAGCAGGTCGGTGCTGGTGCCGCGGAAGACCTTCTTGCCCTCGTGCAGGCGCACACCGAACACCCTGGCGCCGTGTCCAACGGCCCAGCGCTTGCGGAAAAACTCGACTTCAGCGAGCTCGGGCATGGCAAGCTAGCTAATGTAGGTTGCGAGCTTGCTCGCAACGTGGCGCGCAAGCGCGCCACCTACAGGAGCGATCACGCGGCTCACTTGATTTCCCAATTATACGGATGTTTCGAGAGCGGCTGCGAGCCGGTGGCCGTGACCCAGACCACATCCTCCCAGCGGCAGCCGCCGAGGCCGGGATAATAGAGGCCGGGCTCGACCGTCATGACGGAGCCTTTCTTCAGCGGGTAGGCCACGCTGGGCGACATGCGGCCCGGGTCATGCACGGCGAGGCCGAGCCCGTGGCCGGTGCCGTGGATGAAGCCGACGGCGCCGTTCTTGGTGCGCTTGGTCTCATAGCCGGCCTCGGCGAAGCAATCGGTGCATGCGGCATGCACGAGGCGGCCGTCGACGCCGGCCTTGATGGCCTTGGTCGCGCGCCTCTGGGCCTCGCGCACGGTGGCCACGAGCCGGCGCTGCACCTCGCGGGGGCGGCCTTTCAGGTAGGTGCGGGTCATGTCGCCGTGGTAGCCGGTCTTCAGGACGCGCGGGAAGATGTCGATGATGATGAGCTCATGCGGCCGGAGCGGGCCGGAGCCGCGCTCGTGCGGGTCGCAGGCCTGGTCGCCGCCGGCGACGATGGTGTCGCGCGGGTCGCCGCCCTGCTCGCGGATGGCGGTCTCCAGCTCAAAGCGCAGCGTCTCCGAGGTGAGGACCTTGCCCCGGTGGACGAGCGTGCGGCCCTTGATCTTCGCCGAGCGCAGGATTTTCTCCGCCACGGTGTAGCCAACTGAGCACAGCCGGTTGCCCTCGCGGATGCAGGCGGCCTCCCAGGGGGATTTGATCTCGCGCTCCGGGAAAAGCAGGCCGTCCGGGAAGACAAGTTTCAGGCCCAGCCTGGTCAGCTTCTGGTGGAGCTGGGCCGGGAAGCTCGGCGGCACGCGGAAGGTGCGGATGCCGTAGTGCCGGGCGGCGCAGGCGATGATCTCGGGGACATTGGCCTTCGGGCCGTGGCGCTCCCGGGCGCGGGCCAGCCAGTCCTCGAAGGACAGCACCACGTCGAAATCGGAGGTCCGCTTGACGCGGCCGAACTCCAGGGAGCCGTGGAGGGTGATCTTCTTGCCGGCGGCGCCGAAGGCGATGAACGGGTCATGCACCTCGACGCGGCCGAAATAGAGCATGTCGGCACTGGTGTGGGTGTCGGCGTAGAGGAGCGGGGGCGGGGGAGTGCGGGGCACGTGAGAGATGGGTTGAGTTGTGGCTGGCCGGCATTAGCTAGGGAATCACACCAAAACGCAAAAATGTTTTCCCGCCGTTCGCTGCCCATCCTTGCCCTGTTTGCCCTCCTGACCGCCTGCGGGGGTTCCGACGCCGCAAAGAATACCGAGCCGAGGACGGTGGACGACCGCTTTGCCATCAAGGTGGGCGACCGCACCGTGCAGATGCAGGTCGCGGCCATGGCGCCCGAGGTGATGAAAGGCCTGATGTTCCGCCAGGCCATGGGCGAGGCGGAGGGCATGCTCTTCGTGTTCACGGCCCCGCAGCAGCAGAGTTTCTGGATGCGCAACACGACCCTGCCGCTCGACATCGGCTTTTTCGACCCCGCGGGTGAGCTGAAGGAAGTCTATCCGATGTATCCGCTCGACGAGCGCTTGGTGAAGTCGCGGAACCGGAACATCCAGTTCTGTCTCGAGATGAACCAGGGCTGGTTCAAGCGGAACGACGTGAAGCCCGGCGCGAAGCTTGACCTGAAGGCCGTGGCCGAGGCGCTGAAGGCCCGCGGCCTCAAGCCCGAGCAGGCGGGACTGCGCTGAGCCGGGCGCCCTCGCCATGAAAGTCCTCGTCATCGAAGACCAGACGATGGTGCGCGAGTTGCTTGCCCTCGCGTGCAAGCAGGCGCTGCCCAAGGCGGTCGTCGGCACCGCCGGGACCTGCGCCACGGCGCTGGCGCACTGCCGGGAGGCGCCGCCCGATCTCGTGATCCTCGACCTGGTCCTGCCGGACGGCGACGGGCTCGACCTTTTGCCGGACATCTTTGCCGTGGCCCCGGCGGCCAAGATCATCGCGCTCTCCTCCCATATTGACGAGTTCACCCTGCACCGCGCCCTCAGCTCGCGCGTGCACGGCATCCTCGACAAGAACGAGCAGCCGGTCCGCATCCTGCGCGAGGCGATTGCCGCCGTGCTCGACGGCCGGCAATATGTGTCCTCGCTGGTGCAGCGCCTGAAGGCCTCGGTGCGGGCCGATCCCGCCGCGTTCGACAAGATTTTGTCCGCACGGGAGCAGGAAGTGCTGCGGCTCGTGGGGCAGGGGCTGGCCAACGACCAGATTGCGGAGCGCCTCAAGATCAGCGCGAGCACGGCGAAAAACCACCGGCTGAACATCATGGCCAAGCTCGACCTGCACAGCACGCCGCAGCTGATCCGCTACGCGATCGAGAAGGGTTTCACCCGCCTGGGGGGATGAGGCGGAACGGTGCCGCCGTCCGGGCGGAGCCGGGCCAGCGGCACGCGGACAAAGAAGGTGGCTCCGGGGCCGGGCCAGCGGCGTTCGCGCGCGATCTCCGAGGGGCTTTCCACGCCGACGCTGCCCCCGAGCAGCCGGGCCATGGCCCGGCACATCGCCAGGCCGATGCCGGTGCCGGGCACGCGCTCCGCCTGGGCCCGGCTGCCGCGGATGAAGCGTTTGAAGATCACTTCCTGCTCATCGGCCGGCACGCCGGGTCCGCCGTCGGCCACCTCGATCAGCACCGTCATCCCGCCGTCGGCAAGCGGGGCGGCGGTGACGTTGATCTCGACCGGCGCGCCGGGGGCGTGGCGCAGCGCGTTGGCCGCGAGGTTCGCCACGGTGATGCCCAGCTTGGTGTCGTCGCCGACGAAGCCGTCGGTGAAATCGGGCGGCCAGCGCACTTGGACCGCCTCGGAGGCGCCGCACTCGGCCAGCACCCGGGGGAGCAGTTCCCGCAGGAGAAAAGGCCGCTCCTCCACGGGCGCGCCGCCGGCGTCCACCTCGGAAAAATTGAGCACCTCGTCGCAAAGCTTCAGCAGGCTGCCTGTGGCCAGGTGGATCAGCCGGGTCTGGGCGCGTTGGGCGGGGGAGAGGCCGTCCGCCTCGAGTTTGCGCACCACGGAGGCGAGGCCGTTGGCCGGCCGGCGGATCTCGTGGCCGAGGTTGTCAAGAAACTCGGACTTCGCCGTGTTGGAGAGCGAGAGTTCGCGGGTCCGGTCGTTGACGATCTGCTCCAGCCGGGCCGATTCCCGGCGCAGCGCGCGCAGCCGCCATTTGTGCGCCGACCAAGCCAGCGCCCCGACGGTCGCCACCCAGAGCGCGAGCGCCCAGGATTGCCAATACCACGGGGTGGCGATGACGAATTTCACCTCCAGGGGCGGCCCGGCCCGGCCGAACCGGTCCACCCCGCGGGCCAGCAGCGAATGCGCGCCGGCCGGCAGGCCGGAAAACTCGCGCAGCGGGGCAGCCTGGGGACGCGACCAGCCGGACTCGGTCCCGACCAGCCGGGTTTGGAATCGCACCGCCATGTCATCGGCCAGGGCGTGGGCGACCGCAAAGGTGAACTGAAGCCGGCCGGTGTGGGCGGGGAAGCGGGTTGCCCCGGTGCCGGGCAGGGTGCGGCGGATGGAATCGACCACGAGGCTTTGCAGGGTGAGAGACGGGGCCGCGGCGGCGGGTCCGATGGCATGGGTTTCGACCCGCAGCAACGCGCTGTCGCCGCCGATCCAAAGCACCGGGCCGGAATCTCCGCCGGTGAGGCTGAGATGGTTGATGTCGCCGGCCTGGTCCAGGCCCGGCACGGCCAGCGGAGCCCAGTCCAGGCCGGGCGCCCCGCCGGACCGTCGGCGCACATGGAGCAAGGCATTGGGCGAATCGGGTTCCGCGTCGCGGGGCCGCACGCTCCAGTAGGCGCCATCCGCGCCGACGGGGACGGCGGCCAGCACCCGCCACGCCGCGAAATCGGGCACGGCGGCGAAACTTTGTGTTTGCTCGTGCCATGCCAGCGTCTGTTCCCCGCTCCAGAAGCAAACCAGGTCGCCGACCAGGGTGAGAGTGAAGGGTTCGGGCGGCAGTCGGCCGGCGCTGCCCAGCGACCGCCAGCCGCCTGGTGCGGCGGCGTCGCGCTCCAGCCGCCACACCGCGCCCCGGCGCGTGGCCAGCCAAAGCTGGCCGGTCGGATCCTCCAGCGCCGAGACCACAAGGTCGCCCGGTTCCAGGGCCAGCGGCAGGGCCGTCCGCCCGCGCGAGCTCTCGTGCAACAGCAGGATTCCGTCGCTCGAGGCGACAAGCATGGAGGGCAGCGCTCCGCGCAGCGGCAACAGCACGGTGGCCTCGCGCACATCCAGCGCCTGCGCCATGGTGCCGTTCGCGGCCATGGACCAGAGGCCGCCGTTTCCGCCGAACCAGAGCCGGCCGTCGAACACCGCGGCGCATTCCAGATTCGCCCAGAACGGTTCGAGCGTATCAAACTGGCCGGGCTGTTGCAGGCTGGATCTCGGCAGGGTGAAAACCCGCCGCTGCGACACGACCCGCAGCCGGCCGGCCCACTCGGTGACCAGCCGCAGCGGTCGCGGGGTCAGGCGCATGCGCCGGTCGATGACCGTCACGGCGCCGGGGCCCACCAGCCGGACCACGCCCCCGCTGATGGTGCCGATCCAGATCTGGCGGTCGGGATCGGTCGCGAGCGTGTTCACATGGTCATCGGGCAGGCCGGACTGGGTGGTCACCAAGCCGCGCAGCTCACCGGCGGCGCTGGTGAGCACGACCCCGCCGTAGCCGGTGGCGATCGCCAGGGTGTCCGGACCGGCGGCGGCGATCTGGAGCGCGCGCCGCCCCCGCAATTCGTTGGAAACCGGATCGAGCCGGGTCCAGCGGTCACCGTCGCGGCGATAAACCTCCTCGTTGAAAACGACAAGCGCACTGCCATCGGGTTGGGGCACGTAGCCGGCCACCGGCTGGTCCGAGGGCAGGGTCGCCAGAGGCAGCCAGAGGCGCGGTCCATCCGGCTCCATCCGCACGAGGCCTGTGCCCGGCTGGTAGATCAGCAGGTCGTCCCCGGCGGTGAACCCGTAGATGCGGGAGTGTGATGCCGGCAACTCCCAGATGGCGAAGCGCCGCCCATCCCAGCGCATCACCTTCGTGCGGGCCACGAAGGTCGCGCCGCCGCCGGAGCCGGAGACCGTGTAGAAGATAAAATTCACCGGGTCATCGAAACCCGCGGCCCGCAATTCGGGCTCCAACGAATGGAAGATCCATTCCCCGGTGTCCGTCCGCGCAATCCAGCCGATGATCCCCTCGCCGCCGACCCATACGCGGTCCTGGCCCACCGGGTCCAGCGCGACAATGCCGACGTTGTTCGGCACGAGGATGCGCTGCCAGTTGAGCCCGTCGAAAACCGCCAGGCGGCTGGAGCCCACGAAGAGCAAGCCGTCCTGATTGCGGGCGAGGGCGGTCACCTGTCCGCTGATGAAGGCCCGCGGGGCTTCCGGAATCTCCAGCACCGCATAGCCGGTCACATCCACCGCGGCCGGCAGCGGCGGCGCGGCGCAAAGCAGCAGCAGACAGACGAGCGCGGCGGCGGGCCAGCGGGGGGGCATGGGTGCAAGGGTAGGAAAGGGTGGTGGGGCGGCGCGAGCCGATTAACGACCGGCTAGGCCTATAGGTCTAGTTCCGGCCGTTGCCGCTCCGCCTGCCAGGCATCAGTGCTGTGTCATCAGCCGGGCACGCAGCCCGGCCGGTCACCCGCTACCTCAACCCCCACCCCATGATCCCGACCCTGCCGGCTACCTGGCGCCGCTTTGGCGCTTTGTCCCTTCTCGCAATGACCCTTGCCGCTCCCCGGCCGCTCGCGGCCCAGGCGGCGGCCACTCCGCCGCCGGCGAAAGCCGGTCCGACCGCGGTCGAACTCGAAACCTACACCGTCACCGAAAAACAAAAGGGCGGCTTCAAGGCCGAGCGCGTGCAGGTGGGCTCGTTCCGCGACATGAACCCGGTGGATGTGCCGGTGACGGTCAACGTGGTCTCGCGCGAAGTGCTCGATGCCCAGGGGGCCCGCTCGATTTACGACGCCCTGAAGAACACGGCGGGCGTGACCCGCGCCAACAGCAACGGCAACGCCGCCGATAACATCGCGATCCGCGGCATCACGGTGGAGAACCGCGGCAATTACCGTCTGAACGGCTCGCTGCCGATCGTGAACCTCATCGACCTCACGCTGGAGAACAAGGAGCGCGTCGAGGTGCTGAAGGGCGGCGCCTCGCTCTACTACGGCTTCGTGCCGCCCAGCGGCATCGTCAACCTCGTGACGAAACGCGCCACCCCCAAGCCCCTGACCGCACTGCTCGCGACGGCCAACGGCTACGGTGGCGTGACCGGGCAGGTGGACGTCTCGCGCAACTTCGGCGACAAGGACCAGTTCGGCGTCCGCGTCAACGCCGCGGCCGGCCAGGAGGACATCGGCATCGACCTTCATTCCGGCATGCGCCGCTTCGGTTCCATCGCGCTGGACTGGAAGGCGAGCGACCGCCTGCTGTTCCGCTTCGACGCGGAGACCCTGCGCAAGAACACGGTCGAGCAAACCAACATCCGTTATGTCCCCTCCGGTTCGACCATCCCGCTGCTGCCGATGCCGCCGCAGGAACGCAACCTGGGCGGGGAGTGGCAGGAAAACAAGGGCTACATGCGGTCCTACGTCCTGCGCACCGATGTGCTGCTTTCCCGGTCCTGGACCATCGTGGCCGAGGCCGGCCAGGCGGTCACGCATCGCTCCCGGCTCTCGTCGGATTTCCGCAATTACAACCTGACCACGGGCGCCGGCCAGGTCGTCACCACCTTCAATCCGTCCATGTATTACTCCAACGACAACGCCCGGGTGGAGCTCTTCGGCCGTTTCCTGCTGGCGAAAATGCAGCACAACCTGTCCATCGGTTACGCTTACAACGAACGGTCCGCCCCCGTTTACAACAACGGCAACGTCACCCAGACGCAGAATTACTTCAATCCGGTGCCCTTGGTTCAGCCCACCGCGCCTACGGCCACCACGGTCCTCACGGACAACAAGATCGAGGACATCGGCAAATACATCTTCGATCGCGTCGTGATGTTCGATGAGAAACTCCAGGTCATCGGCGGGGTGCGCTACGCCGATTACGACAGCAGCAACGTCGTCACGACGACCAACAACACGACCGGTGTCTCGACCGTCGTTCCGACCCTCTACAACGTGAAGAACAAGGTGGCCCCGATGGCCTCGCTGGCCTACAAGCCCACGCCGAAGACCTCGGTGTATTTCAGCTGGACCAAGGCCCTCGAGCCGGGCGCCACGGCCCCGTCGACGGCCGCCAACCCGGGATTCGTGCTGCCGCCGCTGGAATCGCGCCAGTATGAGGTCGGCGCCAAGGCGGACTTCCGCGGCATCCTCTTCCAAGTTTCCTATTTCAACATCGAGCGGCCGAGCGCCTTCACCAACGCGGCCAATTTCCTCACGGCCAACGGCCTCTCGACCTACAAGGGCACGGAAGTGTTCATCACCGGCGAAGCGGGCGAACATGTCTCGCTGATCGCCTCGGGCACCATGTTGGACGCCGAGCAGACCAACGCGGCGAACACCGCGACCTTCGGCAAGATCCCCGAGGGCACGGCCAAATACACGGGCTCGTTCTTCGCGGAGTGGCGGGTGCAGCAGGTCAAGGGGCTCAACCTGTCCGCCGGCGCCTATTACATCGGCAAACGGCCGCTGGATAACTCCAACCTGGGCTTTGTCGGCGGCTTCACGACCCTTTCGGCGGGCATTTCCTACGCCTTCAAGGTGGGGAACAACACCGTCACGGCCCGCTTCAACGCGGACAATCTCTCCAACAAGAACGCCTGGGCCGGCATCGGCGGCAACCTCATGAGTGCGCTCGCGCCCCGCATGTTCAAGGCGTCGGTCGCCTGGAAATTCTAAGCGGCCGCCCGCGGCCGGCCCTCTCCTCAACTCCGTTCTCCTGTGCCCATGAAATTCCCCCTGGTCGGAAGCCAAGGACTCCTTCGTTCCTGCCTCGCGCTCGCCGGCGCGGCCGCCGCGTTCGCGCAGCAGCCCGCCGTCGAGGTTTCGCCGGAGAACCATCTTGACCGCGAGGCCAAGGACACCGGCGGCCAGCTCGCGCTGATGCTCCAGGAAGTCTACCTGCTCAAGACCGAGCTCATCATCAGCAACTTTCGCGCGGAATACGGCGATCGGGTGCGGATGAAACGCGTCTGGTTCCCGACGATCGCCCCGGAGCGCGAGGCCATCCCCGGATATCTGTTCACGCCCAAGGATATGCCCGCCGGGAAAAAATACCCCGGGCTCGTCATGGTGCACGGCGGCAACCACACGCAGCTTTCCGCCAGCTGGTTCTCGCTCATCGACGAGGCCGTGCGCAACGGTTACGTCGTGATGTTCCCCGAGTATCGCGGCAGTTCCGGCCACGGGGAGTCCATCTACCAGAACAACTATGGCGTCACCGACTTCGCGGACGTGCGCTCGAGCGCGGCTTACCTGGCCGCGCAGCCGTTTGTGGATGCGGACCGCCTCGGCATCTTCGGCCACAGCCGCGGCGGCATGCTGAGCATGCGGACGCTGCAGGAGGAACCGAAACGCTTCAAGGCGGCCGTCGATGTCGCGGGCTTGAAGGACATGGTCGCGTTCATGAGCTACAAGACCGACGCGCGCCGCCAGCAGATCGCCGACGATCCGCATTACAAGGGCAAGCTGCCGAACCAGAACCTCGCGGCCTACATCGAGGTCTCGCCGGCGTTCTTCGTCGAGAAAATCGAGACGCCGGTCCTGGTGCTTTCCACCACCGGCGACACCGTGGTGCCCTACCAGCTGCACAACAAGCGGTTCGTCGAGGCGCTCAAGGCCTATGGCAAAACCCATGAGGCGGTGCTCTACGACAATGCCATCGGCGACCACAGCTTCATCTTCAGCGACAATGCCGACGCCCACGACGCGCGCCGCCGCACGTTTGAGTGGTTCGCCAAATACCTGAAGCCCTGAGGTCATGAATCCACTTCGCGGCCTTCGGCTCGTGCTTGGCGTGGCGGCGCTGGCGCTCGTCCCGATGCGTCCGACGCTGGCTGCGCCCCTGCCGGCGGGCATGGCGGAATTCACGCTGCCCAACGAGGGCGAACCGCTCCGGGTCTTCACTTACAAGTCCCCGACCTACACGGACGGCCCCCTGCTGGTGGTGGTCCACGGTTCCGACCGCAACGCCGCCGAGCACCGCGATTGGGCGGTCAACCTCGCCGAGCGCTTCGGCGTCCTCGTCGTGGCCCCCGAGTTCGACAAGGAGCGGTTCAACGACGAGCGCTACAAGCGCACGCTCGGCGTGCTCCTGGAGGGCCGGCCGCAGCCGCGCGACAAATGGACGACCAACGCCATTGTGCGGCTCGTCGCGGACGTGCGCGCGCGGGAGGGCCGGCCGCAGCTGCCGTATTACCTGATCGGGCATTCGGGCGGTGGCCAGTTTGCCGTGAAGATGGCGATGTTCATGTCGCATGAGGCGCGGGGCTTCGTGGCGTGCAACCCCGGTTCCTACCCCTTCCCGTGGTCCGAAGTGAACTTTCCCTATGGCGTGGGCGGGCTGGTGCCCGAGCTGGTCAGCGACGAAGCCATGCAGCGTTTCTACGCCGCGCCCCTCACGCTGTATCTCGGCACGGGTGACGTCTGGCAGCACGCCGCCGACTATTTCGACCTTCACCCCGATGCGATGAAACAGGGCCCGGTGCGGCTGGCGCGCGGACAGAACTTCTTCGAGACCTCACGGAAAATCGCCGCCGAACACGGTTGGGCGTTCAACTGGCGCATCGTTGAGACCCCGCGCATCGGGCACGATGCGATGCGGATGCTGGCCGCGCGTGAAGTCGAGGAGGCGCTGTTTGGCGCCCGGTCCCGCTAACCGCCCGACCCGATGCCCCCTGCGGCCCATCTTGAGTTGCGCCCGTTTCGCGCTGGTTTCCTGGCCTGTGCGCTTTGGGGCGCGGCCCTCCCGGCGCAGACCCCGCCCGCCGAGCCGCGTTCCACCGAGGAGACCCTGGCCCGGCCGCTCGTCACCGGACGGCACGGCGTGGTGACCTCCCTGCATCCGCTGGCTTCGATGGCGGGCATGAAAATCCTGCTGCAGGGCGGCAACGCCTTTGACGCGGCCGTGGCCACGGCGATGGCGGTGGCGGTGGTGGATCCGAAAAACTCGACGATCGGCGGGCAGGGTTTCGCGACCGTCTATGTGGCCGGCGAGAAACGCGTGCGGGCGCTGAACTTTTTCGGCCCTTCGCCCGCGCTTGCCACCATCGCGGCGGTGCAGGGGAGGAGCTATGAGCACGGCTATCTCTCGCCGGTCGTGCCATCGTGCCTCGCGGGTTACGCGGCCCTGCACCAGGCCCACGGCCGGCTGCGCTGGCGGGAGGTGGTGCAGCCGGCGCTCGAGCTGGCCGAGCTGGGCTTCGCCGTGACGGAGGAATTTGCCGACGTGCTCGGGCTGATGCGGGGCGAAATGGATTTCCCCTCGACGCAGGCGGTGTTTTTCCCCGGCGGCCGGCCGCCGGGGGTGGGGGAGCTTTTCAAGCAACCCGACCTGGCCCGCACTCTGCGGCGCGTGGCGGACGAGGGCGCGAGCGTATTCTACAAGGGCGACATCGCCCGGCGCATCGGGGCGTTCTTCGAGAAGAACGGCGGGCTGCTCCGCTACGAAGATCTCGCGGCTTACCAGCCGCAGTGGGTCGAGCCGCTTTCGATCAATTATCGCGGCTACGACATCTACACCACGCCGCCCAACAGCAGCGGGGTGGCGGTGCTGCTGCAGTTGAACATCCTCCAGGGCTACGATCTCCCGGCCCTCGGACACAACAGCCCCGACTACCTCAACCTGATCGCCGAGGTGCAGCGGCTCGGCATCTCCGACCGCAACCGCTACGTGGCTGACCCCGAGAGCATCGCGGTCCCGGTGGGCCGGCTGCTCAGCGAGGAATATGCCGCGAGCCGCCGGGCGCTGATCAAACTGGGGCGCGCCATGCCGGAGGTGCCCGACCCGAAACTGGCGGCTGAGAAACCGGCCCGCAGCAACACCACGCACCTCACGGTGGTCGACGGCGAGGGCAACATGGTGTCGCTCACGCAAACCCTCGGCGCCTGGTTTGGCTCGGGGGTCGTCGCGGCCGATACGGGCGTCGTCTTCAGCAACCAGATGCGCCATCTCCACACGATCGCCGACAGCCCGTCGCAACTGGGGCCCGGCCGGCGGCCGCGGTCGAACCAGTCGCCGGTCATCGTGCTCAAGGACGGCGAGCCGGTGCTCGCCATCGGCACGCCGGGCACGGAGGGCATCTGGCAGCGCCTGGTGCAGGTGCTGGTCAATGTGATCGATTTCAAGATGGATGTGCAGCAGGCCGTGGCCGCGCCGCGCCTGTTGCATGGCGGACCGACCCGCGTGGTGCTCGATCCGCCGCCGCTCGTGAAAATGGAGGACCGCATCGGCTCCGCCGCCGCCGCTGCGTTGCGCGCCCGGGGCTACCAGGTGGATCTCATTCCCGATGACGAGGGCAGCGTCAACGGCGTGCAGCGCGATCCGGCCACCGGGTTGCTCTACGGCGGCGCCGACCCGCGCCGCTGGGGCCACGAGCCGGGGTGGTGGGGACCGGCCAACTCGGTCTATGCCGTCGGCTGGTAAGGCCCCGGCGGGCGGGGCTATTCGATGGGATGCACCATCCGCCCACCCAGGATGGTGTAGTCCACCTTCGTTTGGAGCAGACTCTCCACGGGCAGCTTGAGGATGTCCTGCGACAGGACAACGAGGTCGGCCAGTTTGCCGGGAGTGATGGTGCCCTTGAGTTTTTCCTCGCGCGAGGCGTAGGCCGGGTTGAGGGTGTAGGCTTTGATGGCTTCCGGGAGGGTGAGGCCTTGTTCGGGGTGCCACGCGGCTTCACCGGGCCGGTGGGGGTTGCGGCGGGTGATGGCGCCATACATGTTCTCCAGCGGATTGAAGGGCGAGACGGAGGTCCGGTTGAACAGGCCGGGCAGATCGGAGACGATATTGATGCGCACACCGCGTTCGGTCATGGTGCGCCACGCAAAGGCGGTCTTGGCCCGTTCGGGACCGAGCTTGTGTTCGAGGGTGGCGAGGTCCTGTTCGAGCAGCTGGTGCGGCGTCACGTCGGCGGTCAGGCCGAGCCGCCCGGCCCGGGCGAGGTCGGCGGGGGTGGCATACCACGCATGGATCAGGCGGAAGCGCCGCTCGCGCGGGCCGTTGGCGGCGATGGCGGTTTCATACCAATCGAGCAGCAGGTGCAGGCCCCGGTCGCCGAGCACATGCACGCCCAGGTCGAAACCGGCGCGGTCGGCGGCGGTGATGTTGCGCTGCATCGCCTCCAGGCCCTTGAAGCGGAAGGTGAAGCTGCCGGTTTTCCCCTCCAGGGGGTCGAACATCAGGGTGCCGTCCACGAATTCCTTGAGCGTGCCGAAACTCAGGAGCGCGTCGCCGGAATCCGGGGTGATGCCGATGCCCGCGAGTTCGGACCAGGTTTCGAGCGGGGTCAGTGCGTGGACCCGCACGGTGAGTTCGCCGCGCGCCTTCAGGTCGCGGTAGATGCCGATGTCCGTGTAGCTCCGCTCGACGAAGGTGGGGAAGGTCTGCCGCTGGGAGATCTCGTCGAAACGCGCGATGTCGTGAATGGAGGTCAGACCGGCCGCGTTCAGCGCGCGCAGGACGCCGCGGGCGCCGATGAGTTTGAGGGCGCGGGTGGGCGGGGGAAGAAGTTTCTCGGCCTGCTCGCCGGCCGCGAGGCTGAGCAGGCCGGTCAGCCGGCCGGTGGCCGGGTCGCGCTCGTAACCCGCACCGGTGGACGCAGCCTCGTTGATGCCCGCCAGCTTCATGCCGGCGGAGTTGATGAAATAGCGGTGATCGAAACGCCGCAGCAGCACCGGGTGCGCCGGGGTCACGGCGTCGATGGCGGCCAGGTCCGGCACGTAGGCGGACCAGCTGGCGGGATGGGTCTTCTGCGCCGCCTGCCACGCGAAGGTGCTCCAGTCGCCACCGGTGATCCACATGCCCGGCGGCACCCGTTTCGTCGCGGCGCGCAGTTGCGCGAGCAGATCCTCCTCGGTGTTCACCGCCATGACCATCACCTGGAAGAACCAGTTGACGGCATTCTCGAAGTGCGTGTGCGCGTCGTTGAAGCCCGGCAGGACCAGCCGGCCGCGCAGGTCGATCACCCGCGTGGCTTCGCCCCGGAGCGCGAGCACGGCGGCATTGTCGCCGACTTTGACGATGGTGTCGCCGCGCACGGCCACGGCCTGGGCCTCGGGCTGCGCGTCGTCCACCGTCCAGACATGGCCATTGTGCAGGATGAGCGTGGCGGCTTCAGCACCGGAAGGGGTGGGGGCGGCACCCGCCATGGTGACGGCCACGCCGCCGGCCAGGAGAAATCGGGGTAATCTCATGCTCTTTCGTCTGGCGGGCTGGCGCAGGGTGACAAGGGCCGTGGCTAGGCCAAAAAGCCCATTCGCGGGGTTGGCCTTGTTGGCGCGACCTCCGGCCAAACTGCGCTCTCGCACGATCACGGAGTGAGGAGAACCCCCGGTCGTTTTCACCGGCTTGGGACCAAGGCAAGGCGGAAGCCGAGGTCGTCGTTGCCGTTTTGCGGCATGTCGCGATAGCGGTTCGCGGGTCGCGCGCCGCGCGGGCCGGCCCACCAACTGCCGCCGCGGCTCGCCTTCGCCGTGCCGTGGGGTGGCCCCGCATGGTCGGCGGTCGCGCCGCCGGGATAGGGCGCATACCAGTCGGCGCACCACTCCCAGACGTTGCCGAGCATGTCATGCAGGCCGAGGGCGTTGGGCTCTTTCGTCGCGACGGGATGCGTGGTCGGGCCGCTGTTCTGATCGTGCCACGCGAGGCCATCGACTTTCCCGGCGAACGCGCCGCCGGCGCCGGCCTTCGCCGCATATTCCCACTGCGCCTCGGTCGGCAGCGCGTAAACATAGCCGGCGGGCAGCCGGCCCTCGGCGCGCTCGCGCTCCGTGATCCGCCGGCAAAACTCCGCGGCTTCATTCCACGATACCTGCTCGACCGGCAGCGCGTCGCCGTGAAAGCGGCTCGGGTTGGTGCTCATCACGGCGCGCCACTGCGCCTGCGTGACCTCAGTGCGGCCGAGCCAGAACCCCCGGGTGACGGTCACGCGCGTCTGCGGTCCTTCGTCGAGGCCGCGGCTGTTCTCGTCGGCCGGACTGCCGAGGAGGAATTCGCCCGGGGCGATCCACACGAGGTCGAGCGCGGGCCCGGCGAGCGTGAAATTCCTCCCTGGCTCGGGCCCAGCGGCGGCCAGCGCGTTCGCGCTGAACGCGGCGATCCCGAGCAGCGCGGAGCTGACGGCGGCGCGCATCGGAAGTGAGTTCATTTCGTCGGCAGGATCGGGTCGAAGGTCGTGGGCTGTAGTTCCTTCCGGATGGTGCGCTTGATCGGGCTGAAGTGCTTGTAGCCGGGGTCGTCCTTGAGCTTCGAGTCCCGCACCTGCTGTTTCACCACGTCGCGCAGCGCGATGCCGCGCAGGCCGTCGTATTCAAAGACGAGCAGTGAATCCCACGGCGTGTTGGTCGGGTTCTGTTCGATATGGACGGCGTAGGTGTGCATGATGCCGGACTTGACCCAGAACTTCAGCTGCGGTTCGACGTAGCGGCTCACGAAGTCGGCATACTCGTCGGCGGGCACGAGCGTTTGGTAGGGGATCATCATGTAGACGGACTTGCCCGGCTCGGGGTTCGGCGTGCCGCCGGCCCAGCCCTTGTCGGTGTAAACGCACGTCTTCGGCGTCGCGAGCGCAAGCGCTTCGGGGGAAAGCCCTCCGGGCGAGTGGCGCTCGATGGCGAGCCACTGGGCTACATCGGAAAATTTCGCGAAATCGAGGATGACCCACATGTCCTCCAGCTGCGCGTTGGCGAAGTGGCTGAAGAGGATCAGGTAGTTCGCCACGACGCCGGCCTTGCGCCACTGCTCGAATTGCGCGACGCGGTTGTCGTCGAACGACGATTGCAGGCCGAGGCGGCCGGCTTTCCAGCGGACGGTCCCTCCCGCTGCGCGGCCGCTCAGAAACAGGTTTGGCACGAACAACTTGGGATTTTCCTGCAGGTCGTTGAGCCGGTAGGCCGAGCCGAGGCCGAGGCTGAGCGACTCCGCGTGGTTGTTGCCGATGACCTGTCCGCCCTCGGCCTCGAATTCCAGCGCGAGCCGCGGCGTGAAACGCCACGCGCCCTCGATCTGATAATAGGTGGTTACGAGTGTCTGAGGTCCGGCCGCCACGCGGCTGAGCGTGTGCGCGACAGTGCCGGAGAACAGCGTGAACGTGTGCGCCGGGCTTCCGTCTTCAGCCTGCACGATAGCGCCAGCCGCGAGGCTGCACCCGAGCCGGAACAAGCGCCTCAGTTTCATCGTGTCTACTATGGGACGCCAGCGCGGGGCGGGCAACGCCGCCCGCTAGGCCAAAAAGCCCATTCTCGGCGTTGGCCTTGTTCCCGCCGCCGGTTGTGCTGGAGGTGATTCTTGCCCCTTCACGCTTTTATCGTTTACCCCATGAAAACCCGCCTGCTCCCCGTCATCTTGCTTGCCCTGTCGCTTTCGACCGCCTTGCGCTCCGCCGAGCCTGCGACCAACGGCCCCGTCAGCATCGTCCTCACCTACAAGGCGCGCCCGGAGGCCCGGGCCGAATTCCGGACCTGGGTCGAGACCGCGGGCGCGGCGCGTTTCGCCGCGTGGAAAAAGGAAGGAGTCATCGCCGACGCCCAGCTGCTGTTCTCGACGTTCGCCTCGCTGGCCAATCCCGACCTCGTCGTGGTGCTGGACTTCGCCCGTTTCACCGACACCGCCCGCTGGCGCGAGATTGAGCGCCGCTCGCCCGGCGGCCTGCCACCCGAGGCGCTCCGGCTGGCCAGCGTCGAGTCGGGCAACTACGGCGAAGCGCTCGCCCGCGCGCTCGCGCCCAAGCGCGACCCGGCCAAGGCCGCCTATCTGGTCGTGACCTACGCCACCCATGTTTCCGCTGCGGATTATGCCAAGTATGTCCATGGCTACACCGTGCCGCAGATGAAGGAGTGGATGGCGGCGGGCCCGCTGACCGGCTACGGCATGTTCTACAACAACACCTCCTTCAACACGCCCTGGGACTCGATGCTCATCATGGAATACGCCGACCTCGCCGCTTTCGCCCGGCGGGATGAGATCAAGTGGGCCGCCCGCGCGAAGCTCAACGCGACCGACAAGGTCTTCAAGTCCTACACCGATTCCAAGGCGAGCATCCGCGACGACCGGGCGATGTTTCACGCCGACGCCATCCTGCTCCCGCAGCTATGAACCCGGCCCTGCGCGCCCGCCTGCTCCAACTCCACCTGCTGGCCGGGCTCACCGCCGGCCTGGTGCTTATCATCATGGCGCTGGCCGGTGCCTGGATGGTGTTTCGCCCGCAGTTGGAGCCGCTGGCCTATCCGGGGCTGATGACGGTGACCCCGGGGCGGGAACGCGTGTCTCTTGACACCCTGGCGGCCAATGCCGCCGCCGCCTATCCGGGCCGGAAGTTCAACCAGGTCCGCTTCTGGGCCGAGCCCACGCGCTCCGTGATGATCCGCTGCAGCAACGCCGACCAGATCTACCTCGATCCCTGGACCGGCCGCGTGCTCGGGCTGCAAAACCGCTACGGCGGGCTCTTCGGCAAGGCGGAGGACATCCATCGTTTCCTCGGCCTGGGCAGCAATGTCGGCACACATGTCACGGCGGTGGCGGCGTTTCTTTTCATCTTCATCATCCTCAGCGGCGTGGTGCTCTGGGTGCCGCCCGCGTGGCGGGCAGTGCGCGCGGCGCTGACCCTGCGGTTCAACCTGTCGGGCCGGGCGCGCCTGCTGAACTGGCACCGCACGGTGGGGGCCTACACGGCCGTCTTCGTCCTGGTCAGCGCCCTCACCGGCCTGCCGCACGCCTACTCTTGGTATGAGCACGGCGTTTATCAGGTGGTTGGTTCGCCGTTGCCCGAGGCGCCCGGCGCGTCGCCCGCCGCGCCGGGTTCGTCGCGCGTGCCGGTGGAACTGATCTGGCGGCGCGCCGCCACGGAACTGCCGGATTATCAATCGGCCAACGTCTATTTTCCCAAGGCCGGCGACAACGCCACGCTGATCTGGATCGTGGGGGCCGCCGCCCCACACCCGCACGCCCGCAGCGAGTATTACGTGGATGCCGGCACCGGCGCCCTGTTGCAGGCCACGCCCTACGCGGCGAGCAGCGCGGGGCACAAGCTGTTCTACTGGGGGCTCGCGTGGCATCTTGGCCAGGCGGGCGGCTGGCTGACGCAGGTGCTGGTTTTCCTCGCCACGCTGGGCGTGCCCCTTCTGGCCGTCACCGGAACCTGGTCGTATCTGCAGCGCGTCCGCTCCCGCGCGCAAAAGTAGTTTCGCCGCTTACGCCATGAGCCTCACCGTGCTGGCCTACGCCATGATTGTCGTGTTCATGGCGCTGATCATGACGAAGCGCCTGTCGGTGCTCACGGCGCTGATCGTGGTGCCCATCGCGTTCGCCTTGCTCGGCGGTTTCGGCGCGCGGATCGGCCCGATGATGCTCGACGGGGTGCGGGCCATTGCGCCGACGGGCGTGATGCTGATGTTCGCCATCCTGTATTTCGGCCTGATGATCGATGCGGGGCTTTTCGATCCCGTCGTGACCCGGGTGGTGCGTCTGGCCGGCGGCGATCCGGTGCGCATCAGTGTCGGCACGGCGGTGCTCGCCCTGTTCGTGTCGCTCGATGGCGACGGCTCAACCACCTACCTGATCACCACGGCGGCGATGCTGCCGCTCTACAAGAAGCTCGGGATGAGCCGGCTCATGCTGGCGTGCATCATTATGATGGCCGGCGGGGTGATGAACATCCTGCCCTGGGGCGGACCCACGGCGCGGGCCGCGGCGGCGCTCAAGGTGGATGCGGCGGAGCTGTTTGTGCCGCTGGTCCCCGCCATGGCGGCGGGGGCCGCCTGGGTGCTCTTCGTGGCCTGGCGGTTCGGCCGCCACGAGCGGAAGCGGCTCGGCGTCCTGCCGGAAGGCGCGTTGCAGGATCTGCACGCGAGCGCCCAAAACCAGGCGGAATATGACCGCGAGCAGGCCATCCGCCGGCCGCGGCTGCTGTGGTTCAACCTGCTGCTGACGGTCGGCCTGATGGCCGCGTTGATGTTGGGCGTGCTGCCCTTGTCCATCCTGTTCATGATCGCCGCCGCACTGGCGCTCATCGTCAACTACCCGAGGATCGAGGACCAGAAGGACCGCATCGCGGCAAATGCGGGCAATGTGCTCGCGGTCGCGGCCGTGGTGTTCGCGGCGGGCGTGTTCACAGGCATTCTGTCCGGCACGAGGATGATCGACGCCATGGCCCTGAGCGTGGTGCAGGTCATCCCGCCGGGCCTCGGGCCGTATCTGGCGGTGATCACGGCGTTCCTAAGCGTGCCGTTCACGTTCTTCATTTCCAACGACGCGTTTTACTACGGCGTGGTGCCGGTGCTGGCGGAGGCGGCATCGCATTACGGCATCACCGCCGCCGAGATCGGGCGGGCGTCGCTGGTGGGCCAGCCCGTGCACCTGCTGAGCCCGCTTGTGCCCTCGACCTACCTGCTGGTGGGCCTCTGCGGCGTGGAACTGGGCGACCATCAGCGATTCACCCTCAAGTGGACGTTGGGCACCTCGCTGGTGCTGCTCGTGATCGGCCTGGCTGCGGCCGTGATCCCGCTGGCCGGGCCGGGGAGTCCCTGATGTCGGTTCGGGACCGGCGCCGTGCGGCTTCAGATGTCCTTCCGGCGCTTGTCGACCTTCTCGGTCTTGAACTCGTCCTTTGGCAGCACGTTGTCGGTGACGACGACGGCGACCGGCAGCTTGGTCTTCACCCAGAGCTCGGACTCGCGGAAATACTTGGCGCTGGCGCTCTCGAGCGCCTCGCCGATGGACTTGACGGGCAACATGCGGCCCTTCTTGGAGGCGTTGAAGTCGTAGGCGCCCTTGAAGATGCGGTCGGTGGTCGAGTAGGGGCTGGCATCCTCGGCGATCTGCACGACCCAGCCGGTGAGGTCTTTCTTAGGCAGCTTGCCCTCCATGTCGGAGAGCACGATGACGAACTGCTTCTTCGGCGCGGGCGGCTTGATGTCCTCGTCCGCGGCGGGCGAGGTGACCTCGTTCATCTCCTCGACGATCTCGCGGAGGACAGAGGGGTCGAGCTTGTGCTTCTTGAGGATCTCGGCGACCTGACTGACTTCGATTTTGGCCATGGGAAAAGGCTGATGAACCACGAAACACACGAAAGGACACGAAAAAAATCCAAGCTTTGATGCCTGTCATTCTGAGCGTAGCGAAGAATCCAGTGGGATGACCGCCGGCGCACGTCGCGCTGGATCCTTCGCTATGCTCAGGATGACGGGAGGCGGGTGTCGGCTGGACTTCGGGCTTTTCGTGTCCATTCGTGTATTTCGTGGGTCAAAACCTGGATGAACTTTTCGACGTGGTGGACGAGTCGGACCGGGTGACCGGCCAGCTGGCCCGGCGCGAGGTGCACCGGCGCAAACTCCGGCACCGGGCGGTGCACCTGCTGGTCGTGAACCGGGCCGGCCGGGTGTTCCTCCACCAGCGTTCCATGCAAAAGGACCTGTTTCCTGGCGTGTGGGATTCGTCGGCGGCGGGGCATGTCGGGGCGGGGGAGGACTACGATGGCACGGCGGTGCGCGAGCTGGAGGAGGAGATCGGCTGCCGGCCGGTGCAGCCGCCGCAGCGCTTGTTCAAGATCGAGGCCCGCGAGGAGACGGGACAGGAATTCGTGTGGGTCTACCGCGTCGAGGCGGAGGGGCCGTTCGTGCTGCAGGCGGACGAGATCGAGCGCGGCGACTGGTTCACGGTGGCGGAGATCGACCGCTGGATCGCGGAGCGGCCGCACGAGCTGGCGCCGGCCTTTTTGTTCATCTGGCCGCGGGCGCGGCCATGGTTCACCGTTGCTGCCCGCTAGCCGCCCGGTGTTTGTCCCCGGTTCTCGCTTCCACGCTGTCCTCCGGCAGCGCGCAGAGCCGGCGAAACCGAGGCAAATCAAGTCGGGCGCTGGCCCTTTAGGAGGTTGAACTCCTTCGTGCTCATGAGGCGGCGGGGGAGGCGGCGCTCGGCCTCGCTGATCAGCCGGTCCCATTGCTCGTCGGTGGGCGCGAAGTCCTCCCACGAGGAATTGTGGCCGGTCTTGCGGCTGAACACGACGTGACCGCCGTGAAAACGCGCATTGATCTGCCATTTCACGCCCTCGTCGTCCTTGTCCCACCAGCCGAATTCCATGCCCATGACCCGAAGGCGTAACGGTTCCGGGGGTGGCGGCAAGCGGCCTTTGCGGTTTTTCTAGACGGCGCGTGGAACTTGCCCACGATGCCAGCTCTCCATGTCAGGCTTGATGCGATTCCTTTGTCTCCTCGGCGCGATGTGCCTGGCTGTCCCCGCCAGCGCCCAGCTGGGCCATGAGATTGCGCGCCGGCATGCGGAACGGGCCGGCGGCAGGCTCGCGGCCATGGTGGCGGTGCGGGCCGAGGGCCGGACCTTCATCAACGGCGAGGTCGTGCCGTTCCTGCTCGTGGCCCAGCGGCCCAACCGGCTGCGGGTCGAGAGCTTTACGCCGGTGCGCCGCGCCTTGCAGGTTTACGACGGGGAAACGCCGCCCTGGACCAGTCACAGCGAGACGAAGGGCGGCGCGCCGCAGGCGATGGCGGAAAGCGACGCGCGGGAGTTCATCATCAACGCCGATTTCGACGGTCCGCTCGTGAATTTCGCCGCCAAGGGTTTCTCCGTGGACTACGCCGGCGAGGAGCCGGTCGAGGGCCGGCCCGCCTACAAGCTGCTGGTGATGAACCGGAGCGACCACCTCTTCTTCCTCTGGGTGGACACACAGACCGCCGAGATCGTGAAACGCACGGTCTACCGGGTGAACAACGGCCAGCGCCTGGCGGTGGACACGCTCTTCAAGGATTTCCGGCCGGTGGGCGGGGTGATGCTGCCGCATCACATCGAGACGATCGCGAACGGGCATTTGCTCCACGTGACGGTGATCGACCGGATGGAAGCCAACCCGGCCGTGGCGCCGGGGCTGTTCGCGCGGCCGGGGAGTTGAGGTGGTTGGGTGGGAGGGGCTTTATGCCCCGACTTGTCCACCCGGCGTGTGACTGTCGGGGCTTAAAGCCCCTCCCACCGGTAGAAATCAATCCCGCGACAGCTCGCCCGCGCGGCGGGTGCCCGCGAGGACGGTTTCCTTCAGCATCTCGCGGAACTGCCGCGCGGCCATGACCTGCAGGCCGGCGTAGGTGGTGCCGTTGGGCGAGGTGACCTTGTCGCGCAGCGCCTCGGGGGTCTCGGTGCTGCGGGCGAGCAGGCGGGCGGAGCCGAGCGTGGTCTCGAGCGCGACCTTGGTGGCCACCTCGGGCGGCAGGCCGGCGGCGACGCCGGCATCGCGCAGACCGGCGACAAATTCAAAGAGGAAGGCCGGGCCGCTGCCGCCGAGCGCGGTGAGGGCGTCGAGATGGTTCTCCGCGACCGGCAGGTGCTGGCCGAGCGCGCCGAGCATGGTCACGAGCGTCTGCTGGTCGGTCTCGCCGAGAGGGGCGAGGGTGGCGTAGGTCGTCATGCCCGCGCCGATCGCCGCCGGCGTGTTGGGCATGGTGCGGACGATGTTGCGGGCGCGGGGGAAGGTCCGGGCGAGGGCGGCGATCATCTTGCCCGCGAGCAGGGAAATCACGAGCTTGCCGGCGGTCAGCTCGCCCAGCCGTGAATCGGCGCCGGCGAGCGACTGGGGTTTGAAGGCGACGACCACCGTGTCGGCCCCCGCCAGCAGTTTGGCCAGATCGGGTTCGAAGGTGATGCCGGTTTCCGCGGCGAGCCGGCGCGCGGATTCACCGGTCTTGCTGGTGCAGGCGATGTCACCGGGCGTGCAGGCGCGGTGGGCGAGCAACCCGCGCACGATGGCGGAGGCGAGGTTGCCGGCGCCAAGGAAGGCGATCTTGGGAAGCGGAATCACGACGGACTGATGAATTGCCGCGTCAGTGCCCGGCCCGCAACGAGATTTCCGATCAGGCCGTCCGGAGACCGGACTCCACCGCTCAGGACTTGTCCTTGTTCTTCCGCTCGAGCGGGTGCCGGATCGTGCAAATGGCGCCGCCGCCCGGCCGGTCGGCCAGGGTGACCTCGCCGCCGAGGTTGCGCATCGAGTGGCGGGCGACCGTCAGGCCCATGCCGACGCCGACCGTGTGCTTGGTGCTGGTAAAGGGTTCGAAGGCGTGGTCGCGGATCTCGGGATCGACGCCGCGGCCGCGGTCCTCGATATGCACGAGCGCGAAGCGGCCTTCCTCGGGGCGCTCGACGACCTCGGTGCGGATGTTGATCGGGCGCTTGTCGTCGGGCTCATCGTGGTAGCTTTCCCACGCGTTGATCAGGAGCTTGGAGAGGGTGTCCTCGAACACCTCGACGTTGGTGTCGATCAGCACCTCGGCGGTGGCGTGCTCGATGGTGATCGGCTGGTCGATCTTGTATTCGATCTGGTAGCGGCGGATGCCGCTGTCGATCATGCGGGCGAGGCTAGCGCGGATCAGCGGCGGGCGGTTCTTTACGACGAGGCCGGTCAGCTGCTTGATGATGCCGACGATGCGGTTGACGGCGTCCTCGAGGTGCTGGGCGTTCTTCTTCACCAGCTCGGGCTTCTCGTGGTAGGCCTTGATCAGGTCGACGTAGCCGATGACGACGCCGAGGAGATTGTTCAGGTTGTGCGCGATACCCTGGGTGACAGCGCCGATGGTGGCGGAGCGGCGGGACTCGCCGAGGCGGGTCTGCAGCTCGATGAGCTCGCGGTTGATCGAGACGAAGCGGAGCTGCGTCTGCACGCGGGCGAGCGTCTCGTCGAGGTCGATGGGCTTGGTGATGTAATCCACGGCGCCGACGCCGAGGCCCTCGATCTTGCCCTCCTTGGAGGTGCGGGCGGTGATGAAGATGACGGGGATCGCCTTGGTTTCCTTGTCGGCCTGAAGGCGCTGGCAGACCTCGATGCCGTCCATCTCGGGCATCATGACGTCGAGGAGGATCAGGTCGGGCTTGTCAGCCTTGACCAAGTCGAGCGCCTCGCGTCCGGAATAGGAGGTGGCCACGATCATGCCTTCACGCTCCAGCTTGCGCTTCAGCAGCTGGACGTTGATCGGCTGGTCATCGACGACAAGAATCTTGGGTGTGGCCATGCTGGTTGAAGGCTGAGGCAAAGGGGTTTGCCTCCGGCTGGCAAGGTTCAGTTAAGGGGAAAACCCCTATTTTAAGGTTGGGCGTCAGGCATTCTGCCGCCGGGCCTTGACCGTATTCTGCATGAGCATGGCGACCGTCATCGGGCCCACGCCGCCGGGGACGGGGGTGATCTTGCTGCACAGAGGCGAAACCGTGGGGAAGTGGACGTCGCCGGTGAGCCGGTAGCCGGACTTCTTTGTCGCATCAGCCACGCGATTGACGCCAACATCGATGACCACGGCGCCGGGCTTGACCATGTCGGCGGTGACGAACTCGGGCTTGCCGATGGCGGCGATGAGGACATCGGCCTGGCGGGTGAGCGCCGGGAGGTTGGCGGTCTGCGAATGGCACACGGTGACGGTGGCGTTGGCCCAGGACTTGCGCTGCATGGCGAGCAGCGCGGCGGGCTTGCCGACGATCAGGCTGCGGCCGAGCACGACCACGTGTTTGCCGGATAGCGAAACGCCCGAGCGCTGGAGCAGCTCCATGATGCCGGCGGGCGTGCAGGCGACGAAGCCGGTGTCGTCCTCCTGCGCGAGCTTGCCGAGATTCATAGTGTGGAAGCCGTCGACGTCCTTGTGCGCGGCGATGCGGCGGAAGACGGCGACCTCGTTGATATGCTTCGGCAGCGGCGACTGCACGAGGATGCCGTCGACGCCGGCGTCGGCGTTGAGCCCGTCGATCAGCGCGAAGAGCTCGTCCTGCGAGATGGTGACGGGCGGGAAGATGAGGCGGCTGGTGATGCCGATGGTGGCGGAGGCCGTCTCCTTCTTCTTCACGTAGGAGACGGAGGCCGGATCCTCGCCGACGCGCACGAGGGCGAGGCAGGGCGGGCGGCCGGCGAGCGCGGCGACCTGGGACTTGAGTTCGGCGATGATTTCCGCCGCGATTTTGTTACCGTCGATCAGTTCCATGGGATAAAAAAGGCCGGCCCGCACGGCCGGCCGGGAGGCAGGGAGGATTATTTCTTAAGCGCGAGGGACTCGGCGGCGATGACGAGGTCCTTGCCGTCAACCGTGTTCCGCACCGTGCCCGTGATGGTGATGTCGCGGTCGAGGAAGTTCTCGATCTTGTCCGTGAGCAGCAGGCGCCGGGTGTCGACGTAGGCGAAGCGGCGGCCGGTGGCGTCGGTCACCTGATAGTCGTAGGGCGGGTTCGGGTTGAGGATGGGGCGGCGGGCCAGCACGAGTGTGCCGGCGAAGAGGCGGGGGGTCTCCGCGGAACTGGCGGAAGGTGCCACGGGACGGCCGAGGGCGGTCGCCGAGCCGGCCTGAGCCGGCGCGGGCGGCGCGGTGACGGCGAACATGGGCTTGGTGGCCTCGGCGGAGATGTTGGCGGCCTCGCCGACGGCGATGAAGCCCTGGAGCTTCTTCTCGAGGCGGACTTGGACCCAGTCGCCACCGGCCAGGCCGACGACCTCGGACTTGTCGCCCGCGGCGGCCACGGCGAGGAGCTGGGCGTCCTTGCGCGGGGCGGCGTAGATGTTGCCGCCCTCGCGGACCTCGAGGCCCTTGGTGATGTCGCGGCTCTGCGCGTAGGCCTCGAACGGGCCGCTGACCTCGACGCGACGCCAGCCGGCCGGGGCCTCGCCGACGACGGTGATCGTGCTGCCGGCCTTGAGGCGGGTGAGGACGGGGGACTTCGGGTCGGTCTGGACGAAGACGGCGGTGTCGGTCTTCAGCGTGTCCGCCGTGAGCGAGGCGGCGAAAGCAAGGGTCAGGAGGATGAGTTTAGTTTTCATCGGAGGTGGAGGGCGTCATCTCGCGGTAGTGCGCGACAGGAACGACAAAGAGGGATTGGATTTCCTTGGTAGAAAGTTGTTTCACGCCGCGCAAAGGAATTCCTTTCAGGCGGAGGGAGCCGATCTGGTAGCGGCGCAGGCGGCGGACCTCGAAGCCGAGGGCGGTGAAGAGCTGGCGGATCTCGCGCTTCTTGCCGTGGTGCATGTGGACGTCGAGCTCGGTGGAGCTGCGGTCGGCCTTGGGGTTGACCAGGCTGGCCTTCTCGACCTTGAGGTGCTCGCCCTCGATCACGACGCCGCGCAGCAGCTGGCGGAGACGGCCGGCAGGGAAGGGTTCCTCCAGCGAAACGTAGTAGCGCTTCACGACCAGATTAGACGGGTGCATGAGCTTGTGGGCCAGGTCGCCGTCGGAGGTGAGGATGACCAGGCCCTCGCTGTCCTTGTCGAGGCGGCCGGCGCAGAAGAGGCGGAGCTTCGCCCACTCGCGTGGCAGGAGGTCGAAGATGGTGTGGTCGGCGTGAGGGTCGCTGTTGCTGCAGACGACGCCGCGGGGCTTGTGCATGACGAGCGCCAACTTGGGCTGGGCATGGGGCTTGAGGGGCTTGCCGCGCACCGTGACCTTGTCGACGCCGGGCCCGACCTTCTGGCCCAGGACGGCCTTTTCGCCGTTTACATAGACATCGCCCGCGACGATCAGCGCCTCGGCGGCCCGGCGGGAGCAGACGCCGGCCTCGGCGATGAGTTTCTGGATGCGGACGGGTTCCATGGGTGTGAAGCCGCTGAATGGCAGGCGCCGCAGGGCGGCGCAACGAGATTCCCCGTGACGCAGACGAAGCTTGCCATGGGCTCCCGCCGCGGGAGTAAAATTCCGCCTCGCATGCACGTCTCGACCCCGCCTTTCAGCCCTTACACGAAGGACAACCCGCTCGCCGCAAAACTGCTGGAGAACCGCGTGCTCAACAAGGACGGCTCGAGCAAGGACACGCGGCACCTAGTGATCGACATCGCGGGCAGCGGCCTGACCTACAAGGTGGGCGATTCGCTCGGTATATTTCCTTCAAACCGGCCGCAGCTGGTCGAGGAACTCATCGAGCTGCTGGGTGCCACCGGCAACGAGCCGGTGCTGCCCGCCCGCATGTCCGCGGCCATCAGCCTGCGCGAGGCGCTGACCGCGAAGGTCTCGCTCGCCGGCCCGACCAAGAAGATCCTCGAGACGCTGGCGGCCAAGACCACCGACACGAAGGAGAAGGAGCAGCTGGCGGCGTTGCTGGCGCCCGAGGCCAAGGAGGCCCTGGAGCTGTTCCTCGGCCAGCGCGAATACCTCGACCTGCTCGAGGAATTTCCCGGCGCCAAGCTGACGCCGCAGGAGTTCATCGACCACCTCCGCCGGCTCATGCCGCGGCTCTACTCGATCGCCTCCTCGCCGAAGATGTTTCCCGGCCAGGTGCACCTCACGGTCGCGCCGGTGCGCTACGAATCCAACGGCCGCCGGCGTTACGGCGTGTGCTCCACCTTCCTGTCCGACCGCGTCACGCGGCGGAAGACACCGGTCCCGGTCTTCGTGGCCGAGTCGCACTTCGGCCTGCCGGCCGACCTGGCCAGGGACGTCATCATGATCGGACCCGGCACGGGCATCGCGCCGTTCCGGGCTTTCGTGCAGGAGCGCATCGCCACCAATGCGCCCGGCCGCAACTGGCTGTTCTTCGGCGACCAGCACGCCGCCACCGATTACCTCTACGGCGACGAGTGGAAGAAACTGCTGGCCGAGGGCAGGGTGGCGCGGGTCGACCTGGCGTTCTCCCGCGACCAGGCGAAGAAGGTCTACGTGCAGGACCGCATGCGCGAGGCCGCCGCGGAACTCTGGGCCTGGATCAAGGGCGGCGCGCATTTCTACGTGTGCGGCGACGCCCACCGCATGGCGAAGGATGTCGACCTCGCGCTGCACGAGATCATCACGCAACACGGCGGCATGGAACCCGCCGCCGCCGTGGATTACGTGAAGCAGATGAAGAAGGACAAGCGCTACCAGCGCGACGTGTATTGACAAACGTCCGGGGTGCGGCGAGCTATGGCGCCCTTACCCTATGAGTCTGACCTATTACAATCGTGTGGCCCTCGTCACCGGCGCAGGCCGGGGCATCGGCAAAGCCATCGCGGAACTCCTGGCCAAGGGCGGCGTGACCGTGATCTGTGTGAGCAAGTCCGCCGACAGCTGCGGCGCGACGGCGGCGGCCATCACGGCCGCGGGTGGCAAGGCCAAGGCCCTCGCCGTGGACGTGGCGGACGGCGCCGCGGTCGCCAAGGCCAGCGCCGACCTGCTCGCCGAGTTCGGCCAGATCGACATTCTCGTCAACAACGCCGGCATCACGAAGGACGGCCTGCTGTTCCGCATGTCCGAGGAGGACTGGAACTCCGTCATCACGACCAATCTCACCAGCTGCTACCACTGGACGAAGCACATCGGCCGCTCGATGACCCAGAAGCGCTGGGGCCGCATCGTGAACATCACCTCGGTCGTGGGCATCATGGGCAACGCCGGCCAGGCCAACTACTGCTCGGCCAAGGCCGGCCTGATCGGCTTCACCAAGGCCATCGCGAAGGAATTCGCCGCCCGCGGCGTGACCTCAAACGCCGTCGCCCCGGGCTTCATCAAGACCGACATGACCGCCGCGCTGCCCGCCGAGGCCGCCGAAAAGATCACCTCCGTCATCCCCCTCAAGCGCCTCGGCGAGGCGTCGGATATCGCCCACATGACTGCCTTTCTCTGTTCGGAGGAAGCGGGTTACATCACCGGGCAAGTTTTTACCGTTGACGGCGGCATGGTCATGTGACCTCTTTCACCAACGTTTTAGACCCAATTTCCAATCTCATGGCTGACCAGAAAACCATCGACCAGCGCGTCAAAGAAATCATCGTTAACCAACTGAATGTTAACGAGGAGCAAATCACTCCGCAGGCGTCGTTCCTCGACGACCTTGGCGCCGATTCACTCGACACCGTCGAGCTGATCATGGCTTTCGAAGAGGAGTTCAAGGACGAGATCAAGGGAGAGATCCCTGAATCCGATGCCGAGAAGCTCCAGACTGTCGGCGATGTCACCGCCTACATCCAAAACAAGGCCGGTAAGAAATAAATTTTGGCCATTTGACCGAAGCGTTCTACCGTCTGGCCTAGCGCTGGTCTGGTAGGGCGCTTTTTTCATTTCCACCCACGACTATCCCGATGGAAAATCCTCCCTCTCAAAAACGCGTCGTTGTCACCGGCATGGGCGTGGTCGCCTCGCTGGGCCACAACGTGAACGATTTCTGGGCCAGCATCGTGGCCGGCAAGTGCGGCATCGACAAGGTGTCGCTCTTCGACGCGAAGGACTACAGCTGCCAGATCGGCGCCGAGGTGCGGGGCTGGGATCCGGCGCAGCACATGGACCCCAAGGAGGTCCGCCGCAACGACCGCTACACGCATTTCGGCTTCTGCGCGGCCAAGCAGGCGATCGCGGACGCCAAGCTCGACATGGCCAAGGAGGATGCCGACCGCGTGGGCGTCATCATCGGCTCCGGCATCGGCGGCATGTGGACCATCGAGAACCAGCACAAGGTGCTCATGGAGCGCGGCCCCCGCAAGGTGTCGCCCTTCATGATTCCCGCTCTCATCAGCAACATGTGCGGCGGCCTGGTGGCCATCGAGCTCGGGGCGCGCGGTCCTAATTTCGGCGTCGTCAGCGCCTGCTCGACCGCCACCCACGCCATCGGCGAGTCGCTCCGCATGATCCGTCGCGGCGAGGCCGACGTCATGGTCTGCGGCGGCGCCGAGGCCGCCATCACGCCACTGGCCTACGCCGGCTTCTGCTCGATGAAGGCGATGAGCACGAACAACGAGAATCCCCAAAAGGCCAGCCGCCCCTTCGACCTGAACCGCGACGGCTTCATCATGGGCGAGGGCGGGGCCATCCTCGTGATCGAGAGCCTCGAGCACGCCCTGGCCCGCGGCGCCCACATTTATTGCGAACTGGCCGGCTACGCCGCCACCTGCGACGCCTACCACATCACCTCGCCCGACCCGGAGGGCAAGGGCCTGGCGCAGTCGATGATCAAGGCCATGCGCGACGCCAACGTCGAGCCGCACCAGGTCGACTACATCAACGCGCACGGCACCTCGACGCCCTACAACGACAAGTTCGAGACGATCGCCATCAAGAAGATTTTCGGCGACCACTCCCGCAAGGTGAACATCAGCTCCACCAAGTCGATGACCGGCCACCTCCTCGGGGCGGCCGGCAGCATCGAGGCGGTCATCAGCGTCAAGGCCATCGAGACCGGCATCGTGCCCCCGACCATCAATTACGAGACCCCGGATCCGGAGTGCGACCTCGACTACACGCCGAACGTGAAGCGCGAGGCGAAGATCGACACCGTGCTGACCGACAACCTCGGCTTCGGCGGCCACAACGCGACGCTGGTTTTCCGCCGGCACTGAGCCTCCACGGCGAGGTCGCCGTGGCTCCAGATTGTTGGAGCGCGGGCGACCCCGCCCGCGACACGCCATGGTGCGGCCAATTGTAATATTCACGGCGGGCTGCCTGCTTCTCGCCGTTGGCTGCGGTCGCAAGGACGCGGCCGCATCAGACCCCGCAACGCGAGAGACAATGTGGGTGGCCATCCAGCCGCTGGCGGCGCGTTATCGGATGGATCCGGCCTTTGTCTTTGCGCTGGTGGCGGCGGAATCGAACTTCGATCCGAAGGCCCGAAACGGCGAGGCGAGGGGACTCATGCAAATCAAGCCCGGGGCTTGGCGCACGGTGAGCCGCGAGCCCTACGAGGAAAATGTCTGGCGCTGGAGACAAAATCTGGCGGCCGGCGTGGACTACCTCGCCTGGTGCCGGAGTTACCTGCACCAGAGGCGGAAATTCTCCTATCCGCTGCTGCTGGCGTCGTTTCACTATGGCTTGGATTACGTCGAGGCGCGGGATTTCGACCTGGACCGCCTCGATCCCCCGGACAACCCGATCTACCGGGAATTGTGGCGCGGGAACCTCACTCCGGTGCCGCCGCCGAAAGCGCAAATTCCCCGTTGACGCGTCCTTCCGGCGCCCTTTTAACTCGGCCCCTTTCGGTAATGGCGAGTTAGCTCAGTTGGTAGAGCAGAGGACTGAAAATCCTTGTGTCCTCGGTTCGATTCCGAGACTCGCCACCACTTTAAACCGCTGATGGTCAACCCATCAGCGGTTTTTCTTTGGGCCTAGCGAATGCCGGCCAGCGCGGCTTCCTGATTCTTCAGGAGGGTCCGGCTGATGACGATGCGCTGGACCTCGGACGAGCCCTCGCCGATCTCGCTCAGGCGGGCGTCGCGCCAGTAGCGCTCGACCGGGATGTCGCGGGTGTAGCCGTAGCCACCGTGGATTTGCAGGGCGCGGTTGCAGATGCGGGAAGCGGCCTCGGAGGCATAAAGCTTGGCGACGGAAGACTCGATCGTGTGACGTTCGCCGCGGGAGGCGAGGGCGGTGGCCTGCAACACCAGGGCCTCGGCGGCGCGCAACTCGACCTCACAGTCGGCGAGCATGAACTGCAGGGCTTGGAAATCGGCGAGGCGCTTGCCGAACTGGCGGCGGTTGACGGCGTGGTGCAGCGCGGCGTCGAGGGCGGCGCGGGCGAGGCCCAGGGAGACGGCGGCGACGCCGATGCGGCCCTTGTCGAGACAGGCGAGGGCGGTGACCTGGCCGGTGCCGCGCTGGCCGATCAACTCGGCCTTCGCGTTCACCAGCTTGAACTCGGCGGTGTCGCTCGCGCGGAGCCCGCAGGTCGGCACCTTGCGCACCGGGATGATCTCGGAACGGTTCACGAGAAAGGCGCTGATCTCCTTGCGGCCCTCGGCGGTCTTGCCGGTGACCGCCATCACGATCATGACATCCGCGGTGCGGCCGAGCGTGATGTAGCGCTTGAAGCCGTTGAGCTCCCACTTGCCGGGTTTGACCTCGGTGGCCGCGGTCAACACGCCGCCACTGTCGCTGCCGGCCTCGGGCTCGGTGAGGGCCCACCCGGCCAGCCAGGTGCCCTTGAGGAGTTTGGTGAGGACGCGCCGGTGCTGTGCGGGGCTGCCGGCGGCGAGCAGATGGCCGGAGCCGAGGGCGTTGTGCGCGGCGAGATCGATGGCGAAGGCCGCCTGGTATTTGGCGAGCTCGCGGATCGCGAGCGCGTAGGCCGCGTAGCCGAAGCCCTGGCCGCCGAGCGCGCGCGGCGCCGTGATGCCCAGCAGGCCGAGCTTGCCGGCCTTCATGAAGGCGGCGCGCGGCAGCTCCTCCGCATTTTCCCACGCGTCGGCGTGCGGGGCGATCTCGGTCTTGGCGAAGTGCGCCACCTTGTTCAGGAAAACGATCTCGGCCGGGGACAATTGCTCGCGCCAGGGCGCGGTGAAGGAATCGGAACTCATGGGGCGGGGGATTGGGCCGGCGCAAATGCGCGGCGGTGGTGTTTGTCCGGCAACATACTCCTTTCCCGCGCGAGCGACTAGGTTTCCCAACCCGCGAAACCCATAATCATCCTTATGGCGTAGCCCCGGTTGCCGGATTGCAGTTTGCCCGGAGTGGGATTTGTGGTGAGAGTGTCGCACGGAAAGTTAACCCCCGCGCGTCCCGTGTCTCCCCCGAAAACCCTGCTCGATTATTACCATGAATTTGCCCGGCAGGAAGCCGGGCTCCGCGAAGGCGGCGGAGCGGACGGCCAGGCCCGCCAGCACAAGCTCGGTCGCCTGTTCGTGCGCGAGCGCATCGCGGCGCTGACCGATGAAAAAGGCCCGGCCTTTGTCGAGCTCGGCCTCTGGGCCGCCCACGGCATGTATAAGGAGTGGGGCAATTTCCCCGGCGCCGGCGTGGTGACGGGCATCGCCGATATCGGCGAGCATCCGTGCATGATCGTGGCGAACGACGCTACGGTGAAGGCGGGCGCCTTTGTCCCGATGACCTGCAAGAAGGTGCTGCGCGCCCAGCGCATCGCCTTCGAGTGCAACCTGCCGCTCGTCTACCTCGTGGACTCGGCCGGCGTCTTCCTGCCGATGCAGGACGAGATTTTCCCCGACGAGGACGACTTCGGCCGGATCTTCCGCAACAATGCCGTGATCTCCGCGGCCGGCATCCCGCAATACGCCGCCATCATGGGCAACTGCGTCGCCGGCGGCGCCTACCTGCCGGTGTTGTGCGACAAGATCCTCATGACCGAGGGCAGCGGGCTCTACCTGGCCGGCCCCCAGCTGGTGAAGGCGGCGATCGGGCAGGAGACCGACCAGGAGACGCTGGGCGGCGCGGCCATGCACGCCGAGCTTTCCGGCACGGTCGATTTCAAGGAGAAGAACGACGAGGCGTGTCTCAAGCGCCTGCGCAGCCTGGTCGGTTTGCTGCCGGCCGAGGCGCCGGCTGCGCTGCCGCCGGCCGCCGAGCCCGAGTTCCCGGCGACCAGGATCCTCGACATTGTCTCCCTCGACGGCCGCCGGGAATACGACGTGCGTGACTTGTTGCGCTGCCTGGTCGATGCGGGCTCGCTCGACGAATACAAGGCCGACTACGGGAAGTCGCTCGTCACCACCTTTGCCCGGCTGGGCGGCCGCCCGGTCGGCATCGTGGCCAACCAGCGCATGCGCGTGCAGTCGAAGGCGACCGGCCTGCAGATGCCGGGCGTCATCTACGCCGACTCCGCCGACAAGGCCGCGCGCTTCATCATGGACTGCAACCAGACGCGCCTGCCCCTGCTGTTCCTGCAGGACGTGTCCGGCTTCATGGTTGGCAAGGACGCCGAGCAGAGCGGCATCATCCGTTCGGGCGCCAAGATGGTCAACGCGCTCAGCAACTCGACCGTGCCGAAGATCACCGTCATCACCGGCGGCTCCTACGGCGCCGGCAACTATGCGATGTGCGGCAAGGCCTTTGACCCGCGCTTCATCCTCGCCTGGCCGAATGCCAAGTATGCCGTGATGGGCGCAGCGCAGGCGAGCGACGTGGTCTACAGCATCCTCGCCCGGGCGGCCAAGGACCGGCCCAAGGAGGAACTCGACCGGCTGCGCCAGCAGGTGAAGGAGAACTATGTCGAGCAGGCCGACATCCGCTACGCCGCCGCCCGCGGCTGGGTCGACGCCGTCATCCAGCCGCACGAGACTCGGGCCACGCTGCTGCGGGCCTTCGCCCTGGCCACCCGGCCTGCCGCCAAGGCGTCGTTCCATACCGGGGTGATCCAGGTCTGAGTCATGACCCGTCCGCTCAAGATCGCGAATGCGTCCGGTTTCTGGGGCGACCAGCCCGACGCCGCGGCGCGCCTGGTGGCGCAGCAGCCGGACCTGGATTATCTCACGCTCGATTACCTCGCGGAGGTTTCGCTTTCCATCATGGCGATCACCCGGGCCAAGGATCCCGCCGCCAGTTACGCGCGGGACTTTGTCGAGGTCGTCCAGTCGCTCGTGAAGTTCTGGCAGGGTGGCGGCCGGACGAAAATCGTGACCAATGCCGGCGGCCTTGACCCGCACGCCTGCGGAGCCGCGGTGCGCGCCGAGCTGGCCAAGGCCGGGCTCACCCAGCTCAAGGTCGCGGTGGTTTCGGGCGACGATGTGCTGGCGCTCGTGCGGGCCGGCGGTCCGGATTTCAACAACCTGGAGACTGGCGCGGCGGTGGCCACGGTGGCGGAACGCATCGTAACGGCCAACGCCTACCTCGGGGCCGAGGGCATCGCGGCTGCGCTGCAAGCCGGTGCGCACATCGTCATAACCGGGCGTGTGGCCGATCCCTCGCTCACGGTCGGCCCATGCCGTGCCCACTTTGGCTGGACGGCGACAGACCACGACCGCCTGGCCGGCGCCACCGTGGCGGGCCATTTGCTGGAATGCGGCGCGCAGGCCTGTGGCGGATTTTCCACCGACTGGCTCGACCTGCCGGGATCGCATGACATCGGGTTTCCTGTGGCGGAGGTTTCGGGCGACGGTTCGTGCGTGCTCACCAAGCCGGCGGGCACGGGCGGAGCGGTCACGGTGCAGACCGTCAAGGAGCAGTTGCTCTACGAGATCGGCGACCCGGGCAATTATCTTTCGCCGGATGCGACGGTTTCGTTCCTGACCCTGCGCGTCGAGCAAAGCGGGCCGGACCGCGTGCGGATTTCCGGCGCCACCGGCCGGCCACCGCCGGCAACCTACAAAGTCAGCGCGACCTACCGCCACGGTTACAAGGCCCACGGCATGCTCACAATTTTTGGCGAGCAAGCCGTCACCAAGGCGCGCCGGGCGGGCGAGGGTGTCCTGCGCCGCCTGCAGGAAGCCGGCTGCGTCTATCGCGAAACAGTGGTCGAATGCCTGGGCACGGGGGCCAGCGTCGGCGGAATTGTCCGGCGCGTCCCCGAAAACGACCTGATCGAAACCGTGCTGCGCATCAGCGTGGCGGCTGACACGCAGGAGCCGGTCAAGCGTTTCCACCCGCGAGATCGCCCCGCTGGTCACCTGCGGGCCGCAGGGGGTCACGGGCTACGCCTCCGGCCGGCCCAAGGTGATGCCGGTGTTCGGTTACTGGCCGTGCCTGGTTCCGCGCTCCGCGGTCAAACCCGCCTGGCAGATGTTATGAAGACGCTGCGCAGCATTGCCTACGCCCGGAGTGGGGACAAGGGCTCCTCGGCCAATATCGCGGTCTTTGGTCGCACGCCGGCGGATTATGCGTGGCTGCGTGAGCATCTGACCGCGGCGCAGGTCGAGGCCTGGTTCAAGCCGCTCGGCACCGGCCCGGTCGTGCGCTACGAGGTGCCCAACCTCGAGGCATTGAATTTCGTGCTACCCGGTGTGCTGGCGGGCGGCGGCAGTTGCTCGTTGCGCATCGACGCCCAGGGCAAGACGCTTGGTCAGGCCCTGCTGGCCATGCCCTTGGATCTGCTGCCGGAAAACTCCCACTCAACCGACTGACCTCATGGCCGTTTCCCTCGTGCTTTCCGAAAGTGCCGGTCCCGGCATCACACTCCTCACGCTCAACCGGGCGGAGAAGCGCAACGCGCTTTCGGTTGAGCTCGTGCAGACGCTGCTCGCTGCGCTCGCCGCCGCCGAAAACGACCCCGCGCAGCGCGTGCTGATCCTGTCCGGTGCCGGCCCGGTGTTCTGTGCCGGCTTGGATCTGGCCGAGGCGGCGGACCCGGCCCGGGCCCACCAGTCGGCTGAGTTGATCGGCGAGGTGCTGCGCCGCCTGAGCGAGAGCCGCCTGGTGACCATCGCGGTCGTGCGGGGCGCCGCCATCGCGGGCGGCGCGGGGCTGATGTCGGCCTGTGATTTTGCCTTCGCCGAGGAGTCGGCCCAGATCGGTTATCCGGAGACCCGGCGTGGGCTGGTGGCCGCGCTGGTGATGACCTTTTTGCGCCGCCAGCTGCGCGAGCGCGACGCCCGGCGGATCCTGCTGACCGGCGAGTTGTTTTCCGGCCGGCATGCCGAGGTGATCGGACTGGTCAACGAGGCGCTCAAGGCGGATCAGCTCATGCCCACGGCGCTGCACACCGCTGCGGAGGTGCTGCAAGGCGGCCCCGAGGCCGTCGCCCGCACGAAGCAGTTGCTCGCCGGGTTATGGCCTTCGCCGCTGGCGTCGGACCTCGCGCAGGCGATGGGCACGCACCTGGAAACCCGGCAGTCGGCCGAGATCCAGGAAGGGCTCGCCGCCTTCCGCGAGAAACGGCCGCCGAAGTGGGTGCCGGGCAAGTGATTTGCGCGGGCGGGCGGGATTCTTTTTCTTGGAATAACCCCCGGGGCGGCCGACTCTTATCCCCGCATGGCCAGTGAGATATTCAACCAGTTGGTGGACGCGCATTACACGCCGCTCTTCCGCTTCGCCCTCAGCCTGACGAGGAATTCGTCGGACGCGGGTGATCTCACGCAGCAAACCTTCTTCATCTGGGCCAAGCAGGGGCACGCGTTGCGCGAGGCCGGCAAGGCCAAGTCCTGGCTCTTCACGACGCTTTATCGCGAGTTTCTCCGTGGCCGCCGCCGGGCCGAGCGCGTCACGGCGCTCGAGGACTTGGGGCCCGTCGAGGCCGACCCGCCGGCACCCGAGGTGGACGTTGTCACCGGCATGGATGCGGGTCTCGTCGTCGAGGCCTTGCAGGAAGTGGACGAGGTCTACCGCGCGCCGCTGACCCTTTTTTATATGCAGGATTTCTCCTACAAGGAGATCGCCGAGATGCTCGAGGTGCCGATCGGCACCGTGATGTCCCGCCTGTCGCGCGGGAAGGCGCAGCTGCGCGCGGCCCTGGCCCGCAAGGAAGCCGCGGGGCGCAGCAAGGTCGTGGCCTTCAACCAGCCGTCCGCGAGGAAACTCTCATGAACAACGAAGAGGCAAGATTCATCCTGCAAGGCTACCGGCCGAACGGCGCGGACGCCGGCGATGCGGCCTTTCGTGCCGCGTTGGAGCAGGTCCAGCGCGACCCGGCGCTGCGCGAGTGGTTCGCCCGCCAGCAGGCCTTTGATGCTGCCGTCAGTGCGAAGCTCAACGCCATGCCGGCGCCCGCGGGCCTGCGCGAGGCCATCCTCGCCGGCGGCCGGGTGACCACGCCCGACCGGACGCAGGCCAGCTGGTGGCGTTCGCCCGCCTGGCTGGCGGCGGCCGCCAGTGTCGCCGTGATCTTCGCCACGACTCTCGCTCTCTGGCCCAAGCCGGCGGCGGCGGACACGGCGCTGGCCGACTACGTGCTGGCCGATGCCGGGAAGGACGAGATGCACGGCGGGCATGGGACGGACTCATTGCAGGCCATGCTCGGGGATCCGGCCAACCGGCTCAGCCGCGGGCTGCCGATCAGCTTCACCGCCCTGCGCAAGGATGGCTGCCGCACGGTCACCTACGAGGGCCGGGAGGTGCTCGAGGTGTGCTTCAACCGCGGCGGCGTCTGGTTTCACGCCTACATCGGCCGGCGCGCGGATTTCCCGGCGCTGGCCGCGACCCCGGCCTTCCTGGACAAGGAGGGCATGAGCGTGGCGGCCTGGGCGGACGATTCGCACGTCTATCTTGTGGCCAGCAAGGCCGGTCGGGCGGCGCTGCAACAGCTGCTGTGAGGTGCGGCGGTTTTAGCCGTGCCAAGCGGCCGGCGGCCTGTAGCATCGCCCGCCAATGAAGCCGGTCCCGTCCACCGCGGAGCATGCACGTCTGGCCGAGGACGCCGACCGCGGGAAAAACTGGAAGCGCTGGGGTCCGTATCTGGCCGAGCGGCAGTGGGGCACGGTGCGCGAGGATTACTCGGCGGACGGCGAGGCGTGGAAGTATTTCACCTTTGAGCAGGCCGAGAGCCGCGCCTACCGGTGGGGCGAGGACGGCCTGCTCGGCATCACCGACCGCGAGTGCCGCCTGTGCTTTGCCCTGGCGCTGTGGAATGGCCGCGACCCGCGGTTGAAGGAGCGCCTGTTCGGCCTGACCGGGCCCGAGGGCAACCACGGTGAGGACGTGAAGGAGGCGTATTTCTACACGGCCAGCACGCCGACCCACAGCCACATGCGGGCGGTGTATCACTACCCGCAGGCCGAGTTTCCCTATGCCCGTTTGCGCGAGGAGAATGCCCGCCGCAGCCGGAACGAGCCGGAGTTTGAACTGGAGGACACAGGGGTGTTCGCCGAGGGCCGTTATTTCGAGGTGGCGGTCGAATACGCCAAGGGCGGGCCGAACGACATCTTGATCGAGATCACCGCCAAGAATTGCGGTCCGGAGCGCGCGCCGCTGCACCTGCTGCCGACGCTGTGGTTCCGCAACAACTGGTCATGGGGCAGCAAGCACGAGGGCAGCGAGCTGAAGCCGCGCATGCAGCAGCTGGCGCCGGGCCATGTGCAGACGCACCATGAGTCGCTGGGCCGGTTCTTCTGGGAGATCGAGGGCGCGCCCGGCCGGCCCGATCCGCTGCTTTTCACGGACAACGAGACCAACGCCGCCCGGCTCTTCGAGTCGGAGAATGCCGGGCCTTTCGTGAAGGACGCCTTCCACGATCATGTGGTGCGCGGCCTGACCGGCGCGGTGAACGCCAAGCGCACCGGCACGAAGGTCGCGGCGCACCGCGTGCTCGACCTTGCGCCCGGCGAGACGGCGGTGATGCGCTTGCGCCTCAGCGCCGAGGCCGAGGCGCCGGGCCGGCCGTTCGGCGAGGGGTTTGCCCAGGTTTTCGCCGCCCGGCGGGCGGAAGCGGAGGAATTCTACGCCGCGGTGCTGCCGGCCGGGGTGAACGACGAGGAGCGCAATGTGGCGCGGCAGGCCTTCGCCGGCCTGCTCTGGTCGAAGCAGTTTTATCATTTCGTGGTGGCCGACTGGCTCGAGGGCGACACGAAGCAGCCGCCCCCGCCGGCGGCGCGGCGCCGGGGTCGCAACAGCGACTGGCCGCACTTGTTCAACCGCGACATCATTTCGATGCCGGACAAGTGGGAGTATCCCTGGTTCGCGGCGTGGGACCTCGCGTTCCACATGATCCCGTTTGCGCGGATCGACCCGCAGTTCGCCAAGGACCAGCTGAACCTGTTCCTGCGCGAGTGGTATATGCACCCGAACGGCCAGATCCCGGCCTACGAGTGGAATTTCTCCGACGTCAACCCGCCGGTGCACGCGTGGGCCTGCTGGCGCGTCTACAAGATGACCGGCGCGCGCGGCGCCCGCGACCGGCTGTTCCTGGCGCGGGTGTTCCAGAAACTCGTGGTCAATTTCACGTGGTGGGTGAACCGCAAGGACCCGGGCGGGCGGCACCTGTTCTCGGGCGGCTTCCTCGGGCTCGACAATATCGGCGTGTTCGACCGCTCGAAGCCTTTGCCGACCGGCGGGCAACTTGAGCAGGCCGACGGCACCGCGTGGATGGCGTTTTATTGCAGCACGATGCTCGCGATGGCGCTCGAGCTCGCGGAGGGCGACCCGGAATACGAGGACATCGCCTCGAAGTTCTTCGAGCACTTCGTGGCGATCGCGGACGCGATGAACAGCCTTGGCGGCACCGGCCTGTGGCACGAGGAGGACGGCTTTTATTACGACCAGCTGCTGCTGGAGGGGAAGTCGTTCCCGCTGCGGCTGCGCTCGATGGTGGGCATCATCCCGCTCTTTGCGGTGGAGTTCATCGACGAGGCGCGGCTGGACCGCCTGCCGGGTTTTGCGAAGCGCACCCGGTGGTTCCTGAAGAACCGCAAGGACCTGTCGGCGCACATTTCCTACCTGACCCAGGGCAAATCCGGCAACGGGCTGCGCCTGCTCGCGATTCCCTCCAAGGAACGGCTCCAGCGCATGCTGCGCTACGTTTTTGACGAGCGGGAGTTTCTGTCGCCCTATGGCGTGCGGTCACTGTCGCGGATTTATCAGGAACAGCCGTTCGTGCTGCATGCCGGCGGCCAGGAATACCGCGTGGAGTATGTGCCCGGTGAGTCGGACTCAGGCCTGTTCGGGGGCAACTCGAACTGGCGCGGGCCGGTGTGGTTTCCGACCAATTTCCTGCTGATCGAGGCCCTGGAACGCTACCATCACTTCTACGGCGACAGTTTCACTGTGGAATTTCCGACCGGTAGCGGGAACCGGGTGACCCTCCAGGTAGCCGCCCAGGAACTGTCCAGGCGAATGGTAAAAATCTTCCTGCCGGATGCCGGGGGAGGGCTGGTTTGCCATGGTCCGGGGTGCTCAAAAGCCGATACAGACCGCCTCAAGGGTATGGTCCTTTTCCATGAGTATTTCCATGGCGAGACCGGGCAGGGTTTGGGGGCCAGTCATCAAACCGGATGGACGGCTTTGGTCGCCCGGCTGATTGAGGGCAATATCGAGAAAAGCCGCTAGTTTTGCTCAACTTTTTTTGGGCAAGAACGGCGCGTAAAAAACTGCCGTTCCAATGGGTTATGAAGCTTAGTAGTAAAACTAGGGACAGCCCGTCCCATGTAAAATAATTGGGAGAAAAACGAGCTTGTCGGTGTCCTGAAGATGGCCTTTTTCCCGGCCACTTAGAGCTATGAACAAACACCTCCTCAAGTTCCTCCTGCTGGTCAGTCTCCTCGGTTTTACATCTGTAGCCGGGGCGTCCGACCGTTGGGAAACCTTGCGCGCCATCAACTGGGTCGAGAACCCGACCAACCAGACCCAGGTGGGTCGGTTTGGTGAGCTCGGGCCCTACCAGTTCCGCCCGGGCACCTGGCGCATGCATACCGACAAACCTTTCCGCCAAGCCATCCAGCGCGAGGCCGCCGACGAGATCGCGGTGAAGCACTACGAGTGGATCAAGCGCACCTTCCAGAAGGCCGGCGTCGAGCCCAACGTGTTCAATATCGCCATGGCGTGGAATTGCGGCGTGGAAGCCGTGCTTTCCGGCCGGGCGCCCAGCGTCAGCTACCATTACGCCGAGCGCGTGAGCAACCTTGTCGAGACCCTGAAGGACCGCAACCGGCCCGAAGTGGCCGAAGAGACGCGTCCGGCTGTCCGCAGCGACGAATACACCGGCGAGGCGCGGGTCCGATTCCGCATCCTGCAGGACACCCCGCGTTTCGTCCTGGCGGCCGACTAGGCCGCCGGCCGGCGGGAACCCGGTTACTCCAGGAATGACGACTGCTTGGGCTGCTTGGCGGCCTTGCGGGCGGCCTCTTCCTCCGGCGAAGCGTTCAGGTGACGCGGCGGACGGGTGACGCGCGACGCGACGGCCGCCTCGCGGTCCGTGACGATGCGGTCGCACATCTTCTCGATCTGCAGGTGCAGCCAGTGGGTCGTGGCGCTGTTTTCCGTGTAGTCGGCCGGGCCGTAGTGGTCGATGCGCCCGGTGTGGCGCAGGCGGTCGTTCTGCTCGAACTCGGCGCGCACGGCGGGATTGTAGACCGCGTAGGTCTTGCCGCCGCCCTTCTTGACGACGGAGAAGCTCGGGACGTCGCTCGGGCCGTCGGCGATGTAGATCATGTTCTGCAGCGGGATGCGGCGGTCCTCGGGCGTGACCTTGGCGTTCACGTCGATCGCGGCGTTCTTGTTCGTGCCCTTGTTGATCTCGAAGATGGCGCGCGTCTTGGTCGTGTTGTCGATCATGACGCCGATCTGGGCGATCTCATTGGCGGCCTCGAGGGGGAATTCCTTCTGCTTGAGGAAGCCGGGCTGGAGCGGGTTCTCGATGAACTCGCAGGCCCAGGTCGCGTCGATGTAGGGGGCGAGGGCGCTGCCGCGGATCATCTCGGCGAGGCCGGTGCTCACGACATAGTGCTCGAGCTGGATCTCGTGCTTCACATATTCCGGCTTGGCGCGGGCCCAGGCGCGGGAGGCCTCGAAGAATTTGGGCAGGCCGGGATAAAACTCGATCTCCTTGCCGCACTCGCGGAGCACCTTGTTGCCCAGGCCGGGCATCTTGCCCGCGAGCACGTAGGTCAGCAGGTGGTTCAGGTAGCTGATTTCCGGGGCGATGTTGTAGCCGCGCTTGCGGTAGTTCTCCGCCAGGGCGTTGGTCTCGGCCCAGAAAGTGGCCTCATCGATGCCATAGCGCCGGAACAGCGGGGCCTGCATGTAGGCCGGAATCAATGTCTTGTCAAAGTCCCAGACGCAGGCGATGATGTTCTGAGTGAAGAGTGTGGAAGCCATCGCGGAGAAATTCTACTAGACGGCAGGTGCTGCCGTTGGTTTGGCCTTTGATAAAGCCGCGCGCCGCGGCTGAAGCAATTCACAATTTCCCGCCCGCTCCCCCCGCATGGATCTCCTGCCCGACATCACCCTCTTTCAGCGCCGCCTCGACGAGCTCGACGCGCAGATGGCGGCGCCGTCATTCTACGCGAATCCCCGCAAGGCGACCGAGGTGTCCCGCGAGCAGCAGTCGCTGCGCAAGCTGGTGGAGACGCACACCGAATATGAGCGGGTGGGGCGGGAGGCCGCCGAGCACGCGGCCCTGCTGAAGGATCCGTCGGCCGACGCCGAGCTGCGCGAGCTGGCGCAGCATGAATTGCCCGAGCTGCAGGCCCGGCACGAACAGCTGAAGCAGGCGGTCCTGCTCGCCATGATCCCGCCCGAGGCCGCGGATTCGCGCAACACCGTGTTCGAGATCCGCGCCGGCACCGGCGGCGACGAGGCCAGCCTGTTCGCCGCCGAGCTCTATCGCGCCTACATGCGCTACGCCGAGGGTCGCGGCTGGAAGATCCAGCCCATGAGCTCCAGCGCCTCCGACCGCGGCGGCCTGAAGGAGGTCATCTTCCTCATCACCGGCTCGGACGTCTACAAGCAGCTGAAATACGAGAGCGGCGTGCACCGCGTGCAGCGCATCCCCGTGACCGAGGCGAACGGCCGCATCCACACCTCGACCGTGACGGTCGCCGTGCTGCCCGAGGCCGAGGAGGTCGACGTGCAGATCGACCCGCAGGACCTCGACATCAGCGTCATGCGTGCGAGCGGCCCGGGCGGACAGGGCGTCAACACGACCGACTCGGCCGTGCGCATCGTGCACAAGCCGAGCGGCCTGATGGTGTATTGCGCCGACGACCGCTCGCAGATCAAGAACAAGGCCCGCGCCATGGCGGTGCTGCGCTCGCGCCTGCTCAAGCTGAAGGAGGACGAGGAACAGGCCAAATACGCCGCCCAACGTCGCGGCCAGATCGGCACGGGCGGGCGCAGCGAGCGCATCCGCACCTACAACTTTCCGCAGAACCGGATGACCGACCACCGCGTCGGCCTGACGCTCTACAGCCTGCCCGCCATCATGGAGGGCCAGATCGACCCGATCATCGAGGCCCTGCAACGCGCGGATTTCGAGGAGAAGCTGGCGGCCCTGACCGGCGGGCCGCTGCCCGTGCGGGCCCGGGCCTCGGATGACGATTAACATGCTCAGCGTGCTCGAGATCATCAAGCGGACGACCGGCTTTTTCGAACAGCGCGGGGTCGAATCGCCGCGCCTGAACGCCGAGCTGCTCATCGGCCACGCGCTCGGCCTGAAGCGCATGCAGCTTTACCTGCAGTTCGAGCGGCCGCTGACCGAGGCGGAACTCGAGAAGATCCGCCCCCTGGTGAAGCGCCGCGGCGGGCGCGAGCCGCTGCAATATGTCATGGGTGAAACGGAGTTTTCCGGCCTGAAACTGAAGGTGGACCGCCGGGCGCTCATTCCGCGGCCAGAGACCGAACGGCTGATCGAGTTGGTGATGCAGCAGTTTGCCTCGCCGCCCGCAACCGTGCTCGACCTGGGCACGGGCAGTGGCGCGATCGCCCTGGCGCTGGCCAAGGCCTGGCCCGGGGCCGTGGTGACCGCCGTGGACAAAAGCGAGGAGGCCTTGGCCCTGGCCCGCGAAAACGCCGAGGCGTGCGGTTTGGCGGGCCGCGTGAAGTTTGTGTCATCCGACTGGTTTGCCGCGGTGCCGGCCGGGGAGAAATTCACCCTGATCGTGGCGAACCCCCCGTATCTCTCCGATGAGGAAACGGCGGCGGCCCAGCCGGAGGTGAAGGATTTCGAGCCGCGCATGGCGCTCTCGGCCGGGGCTAACAGTGCGGCTGATTTGGAACGCATCATCCGCGCGGCGCGGACCTATCTGGCACCCGGCGGGTTGCTGGCGTGCGAGACGGGCATCGCCCAGCACCAAGCCCTGGTCGCGCTGGCGACGGGGGAAGGTTACGCGCGGGCCGAGTCGCTGCGCGACCTCACGGGCCGCGAACGCTACCTGCTAGCCTTTGGGTAACGGGGAGACCGGGGCGCGGCCGGCCCAGAACTGCGGATCCTTGTTGATCCGCAGGGCATCGGTGACGACCCGCAGCGACTCGCGCAGATGGACGTCGAGCTTGGCCTTGGTGTCCTCGTCGAGTGCGTCGGTGTCGCCCTCATCATCGGTCGGGGCGGGCGCCGGCTCCTTGGGAGCGACGGCGGCGGTCTTGAGGACGGAATCGAGTTTGATCTCGCGGCTGGCGTAATTGTTTTTGGCCAGGCGGTCGCGCTCGGCATCCATGGTCTTCTTGAAGTCATCGTCGGCCAGTTTGAGCGCCTGGCGCTGGGTGAGGTTCAGCGAGATGGTCTTGTGCTCCTGACGCTCCTTGAACCAGTCGATGCTCTTCTTGAGGTAGGCGAATTCCTCGAGGGACTGCTGGCGCGCGTGGCTGGACTCGAGCAGGGGATCCACGAAGGCCTTGGCGAGGGCCTTGCCCTCGAAGGGCGCCGACTTGATCTCGTCCCACATCAGGGCGTGGGGCAGGTCGGACTCGCCGATGGGCAGGAAGTTATTGATGGAGGGCAGGGCGATGTCGGGGGTGACGCCGTGCTTCTGGGTGGAGGAGCCGTTGGGCAGGTAGAACTTCTGGTAGGTGAGCTTGGCGGCGCCGGTGTTGGCGATGTTCTGGCTGAGGCGGGGCAGGAAATTCTTCATCTCGAGCACGGCCTGGACGGTGCCCTTGCCGTGGGTGGTGCTGTCCCCGATGATGACGGCGCGGCCGTAGTTCTGCAGGGCGCCGGCGAAGATCTCGGAGGCGGAGGCGCTGAAACGGGAGGTCAGCACGGCGAGCGGGCCGTCGTAACTGACGGAGGCGTCGGTGTCGCTGTCCACCTGCAGGCGGCCCATCGAGTCGCGCACCTGCACGACCGGGCCCTGGTCGATGAAGAGGCCGGTGAGGTCGACGGCCTCGGAGAGCAGGCCGCCGCCGTTGCGGCGCAGGTCGATGACGAGGGCCTTGATGCCCTCGTGCTTCAACTTGCCGATGAGTTCGGCCACGTCCTGCGTCGCGGCGTTCTTGTTGGCCGCGGCGTCGGCGTCCTCGGAGGGGCCGTAGAAGGAGTTGAGCGTGATGACGCCGACGGGGATGGTCTGGTTGTCATCGCCGGGCAGGTCGTAGATGGAGGCGGAGGCGCGGGCCTCGTCGAGCTTGATGACGTCGCGGACGATGTGGACCTGGCGGGTCTTGGTCGCGTCGGGGGCATCGTGGGGCAGGATGGTCAGCGTGACCTTGGTGCCCTTGGCGCCGCGGATCATGTCGACGATGCGGCGCAGTTTCATGCCGATGACCTCGATGGCCTCGCCGCCCTGCTGCTGCACGGCGACGATCTTGTCGTTCATGCGGATCTGGCCGCTGAGGTCGGCGGGGCTGCCCGGCTTGACCTCGCGCACCACGCAGTTGCCGTCGTCCTCGATGCCGAGCACGGCGCCGATGCCGATGAGGGAGAGCTTCATCTGGATGCTGAAGTCCTGCAGAGTGTCGGAGGAGAGGTAGGATGAGTGCGGGTCATACATCCGCGTGAAGCTGGAGAGGAACATCTCCTGCACGTCGAGCGGCTCGATATCGCCGACGTTCTTCACCATGCGCTCATAGCGCTTGCGGATGGTGGCCTTGGCCTCCTCCGGGGTCTTCTTGGCGAGCAGGTCCTGGAGGATCTCGTATTTGATCCGGCGGCGCCACAGGTCGTCGGCCTCGGCCGCGTTGGCCGGGAACTCGCTCTTGCTGCGGTCGGGGGTGTAGGTCTCCTGCGTGGTGAAGTCGTAGTCCTTCTTCAGCTCCTCGAAGATCCACGCGGCGCGCGCTTTCACGCGGTCCTCGTAGGCCCGGAAGATGGCGAAGGCGGTGTCGATGTTGCCCAGGTAGGCGAGGTCGGTCTCGATGCGCGGGCCGTATTGGTTGCGGAAGGCCGTCTCGTCCTCGGCGGTGAAGAACAGGCGCTGCGGATCCAGTCCCTCCTTCATGTAGTCCCCGATCAGTTGCGGGAAATCCGCCGGGGTGACCCCGTCCTTGTTGTAGTGGTAGACCTCGAGCAGCTGGACCAGGGTGCGGGTCTCGAGCTTCATGACCGGCGTGGTCTTGAACTCGCGGTCGGGCGCCGCCAGGGCGGCGGTGACGAGGAGCAGCGAAAGGGAAAGGAACTTGGCGGGCGTCCGGAAGGGGATTTTCACAGCAAAGGGGATGACGAAATGGGTAGCAATTAGTGGGCTATAAACGAGATTTGTTTCCACAAAACGGCAAACCGCTTTTGGGCCTATGCCAGACCGCCGGATAACGCGCCGGGCCGCAGGCGCAACCGGGTGGGTAATGTCCTTAATGCCGGCTCAACAGGTCTTTCGCCTCGTCGAGGAGACGTTTTTCCTCGGCGGTGAGGGCCCCGAAGCCGTGGCTGTTGATCTTGTCGAGGATGCGGTCCACCTCGGCGCGGAGCTGCGGCGAGGATTTGCGGGAGGGGGCGGCCGGTGACTTGGCGGAAGCCGGCTTCGGTTCGCGCCGCAGCCACCTGGGCAACCCAAGGGTGGGGGCGCGATCCCAGCCATTGTTCGCATGCAGGTAGCGGAAATAGATCCAGCCGGCCAGCATGGCGCCCAGATGGGCCGACGGGGTCAGCCCGAGCGGCACCGGGGCTCCGCCGACTTCATAAAAAACCAGGCACAATGCATCGACGGCGATTACCGCATAGACGATGTGCCGGATGCTGAAGCTCACCGGGAAGAAGAACAGCGTGAGCTGCAGGCCGGGGTTCACGCCCGCCAGCACGACCAGGAAGGCAAACACGGCCGAGCCGGCGCCGATGTGCGCCCCGCCATGCACCCAGTTGACGGCGGTCCAGCCCAACCCGCTGAGCAGGATCGCGCCGGCATAGAGGCCCAGCAGGCGCCGCGCGCCGAGCAGGGCCTCCAGCTCCCGGCCGATGAACACCAGGCCGAGGATCGTGAAAAGGATGTGGAAGGGGTTGGCCGTGCTGTGCAGGAGGCTGTGCGTCAACAGCGTCCACAGGCGCCAGTGCTGCAGGTTGTCGATGGTGAGCGGGAATTTTCCCACCAGCTCCGGACCCGAGGCGCCGAGCCAGGGGGACAACAGGACCAGTTCCAGCACGAACGCCGCGATCAAGGCGGAGATCAGCCAGATGACCGCGGAAGTGGTCTGGCGGGGGTATTCACCATGCATATAAGGACGGTCGGATAGCATCTCGCGCGGAACTTATGTCGCATGCCCGCGAAGACAAGCCCCGGCGTCCGCGGGTGATATTTCAGGAACGGCATAAGCCCGTGCGACTTCTTGACAGCAGGGTGAATTCCTCTTCAGTCAGCTGCTAAATGGCCAACAAAGCAGAAAAGTGGAAGGACAACGCCGGCGGTAAATTCTACGTGGACCAGCAGTGCATCGACTGCGACCTTTGCCGCGAGACCGCGCCGGCTTTTTTCAAACGCCATGAAGAGGGCGGCTACTCCTTCGTTCACACCCAGCCCTCGACCGAAGAGGATGCGCAGCTTTGCATGGAAGCCCTCGAGGGCTGTCCGGTCGAGGCCATCGGCAACGACGGCGAGGAGTAAGCCTCTCCGCCCGAATTCCCAAGCCGCTCCCGGAGCGGCTTTATTTGGCTTACTTTGGTTAAGTCCGTGGAAACTTAGTTTAACCCAATGTCGAACCCTCTCCATTTTTTCCTGTGCGCCGGTCGCCCCGTTGCCTGTGCGGCCGGGTTGATGATCGCCGCGGCCCTGGTCCGGGCCGACGAGCCGGCGTATGTGCTGCCGAGGATCACGACCTACTCGGCGCAGGTGGCCAACCAGACCCCGGTGGCAACCTTCGCCATGCCGGTCTCCGGCCTGCGCTTCGAGCCGCGCGTCGACGTGCAGGCGCGCAACCTCTCCGAGGGGCAGGCGGACGTAACGATCCGCGGCGGCGTGTTTGAGAACACCGGTTTCAAGCTTGGCGCCGTGTCGCTCCATGATCCGCAGACCGGGCACTACTTCGCGGAGATCCCGGTCGCCCCGGCCATGCTGCTCTCTCCGCGGGTGCTCACGGGCGCCGACAACGCCGCGACCGGCTTCAACGCCGGGGTGGGCACGGTGGCCTACGGCTGGCGGCCGATCGAGCAGCGGGGCGAGGCCGCGGCCGCGTTCGGTGACTACGCCACCAACCGCCAGAGCCTCTATCAGGGCCTGGTGCTGCCCGGCGAACACGGCGGGCAGACTTTCGCGGCCGATGTCGAGCTGTCGCGGTCGGAATCCGACGGCTCGGTGCCGTTCGGCGACCACGACTTCCGCCGCGCCTCCGGCCGCTTGCAGCTGCAGGGCGCGCAAAGCCAGACCGACCTCTTCGCCGGGGTGCAGCAGAAATTCTTCGGCTGGCCCAATCTCTACACGCCGTTTGGGTTCAACGAGACGGAGGACCTGCGCACGACCCTTTACGCCTTCAACCACCGGGCCTGGACGTCGCCGGAAAACTACTGGCAGCTTGGCGCCTACTACCGGCGCAATTACGACGACTACGAGTTCAACCGCGCCGTGCCCGGGGCCTCCAATCCCTTCATCCACACCACGCATGTCCGCGCGCTGGCGCTCGACGGACACCAGGTGTTCGGTGACTACTCGGTCACCTACGGGGCCCAGGCGATGCGCGACAGCCAGCAGTCCACGGCGCTGACCTTCGGCCGTTTCCGGACGCGCGACTACTACAAGTTGTCCATTCTGCCCGAGCGCGAATTCGTCACGGCCCAGGGCCGGCTCAGGCTGCGCGCCGGGGCGTCTTACGATGACACCAATCGCGATGACTCCGCGCTCTCGCCGATCCTCGAGACGGCGCTGACCCGGCCCGACGGCTCGCGCCTCTACGCGCAGTATTCTGAGACGACGCAGGTGGCGACCTACACGGCGCTGAGCTCCAATCCCGCCGCGGGCCTGTTCCGCGGCAATCCCAACCTCGGGCGCGCGACCAGCCGCAACCTTGAGGCGGGCTTCTCGTTCCAACCGGCCGGGTGGAAGGTCGAGGCCGCCGTGTTTCATCGCTGGGACGACAAGCTGACCGACTGGACGTTTACGCGCGGCGTCACCGCCCGCACGGCCAATGCCGTCGACATCGGCACCCTGGGCGTGGAGATCGTCGCGACGCGCAAGACTCCGCGCTACGACCTCGTCCTGGGCTACACCTTCCTCGACAAGGACGCCGATTACGGCGCCGCGACGATCGACGCCAGTTTCTACGCGCTTAACTTTGCGCAGCACCGGCTGACCGCCGCCCTGACCGCCCGCCTGGGCCGCGGGTTCGAGTTGCGCGTGGACAATGAATTCCGGGTGCAGGAGGAGAATCTCTTGCGGGTCGTGGGTGGGGACAACGCCGTGCTGTCGTCCGTGGGCCTGTATTATCTCCCACCCGCGGTGAGGGGCCTCGAGTTTTCGGCGCTGGTTGAGAATCTGTGGGACGATGATTTCCAGGAAGTGCCGGCGGTGCCGGCGGCCCGGCGGCAGTTCTCGGTTGGTGCGGCCTACCGCTGGTAACGGCGGTCAATTCGTTTGACAGGCCGTCGCTCTGCGCGGTCATTACGCGCCTGATGGACAATCCCTTTCTCGACCGTTCCTTTCAGATCGCCTGGTCGCAGCTCACCGCGGATCGCGTGGGACCGGCCATCGAAGCCGCGCTGGCCGACGCCGAAGCTGCGCTGGCCCGCATTGCCGCGCTGCCCGTCGGGTCAGCCGATTATCGGAACACTTTTCTCGCCTTGGAACAGGCCACCGAGCTGCTGAACGAGTCCTGGGCCAAGGTCACGCATCTCACCACCGTGGCTGACGCGGCTCCTTTGCGCGACGCCCACAATGCCATGCTGCCCAAGGTCTCGGCCTTCTTCGCCAAGATCCCGCTCAACGCCGGGGTCTGGCTGCGGCTCAAGGCCGCCGCGGCGCACCCGTCGGTTGCGTCATTGCAAGGCGAGCACCGGCGTTTCGTGGACGAGACGATGGCTGACTTCCGGCAGCAGGGTGCCGACCTGCCCGCCGACAAAAAGGCCCGGCTTGAGGCCGTGCAGAGCGAACTCGCCCAGCTGACGCAGAAATATTCCGAGAACGTCCTCGATGCGACCAATGCCTGGGAGCTGCTCGTTTCCGACCCGGCCCGCCTGGCCGGCCTGCCGCCGCACGCCCGGGAGTCGGCCCGGCAGAGCGCGCTCAACAAGGGGCAGGGGACTGAGGCCGCCCCCGTCTGGCGCTTCACGCTGCACGGACCCTCGCTTGAGCCGGTCATGCTGTATGCGGAGGATGCAGAACTGCGCCGGCAGGTCTGGTCCGCTTCGGCCGCCGTCGGCCGCGAGGGCGCGCAGGACAACCGCGAACTCATCAAGCGCATTCTCGCCCTGCGTCAAGAGAAGGCCGCGTTGCTCGGCCAGCCGCACTTCGCCGACCTCGTATTGCAGCGCCGCATGGCCAAGAGCGGCGCAGCGGCGCTGGCGTTCATCGAGGACCTGCACGGCCGCGTGAAGGCCGCCTTCGCGCGCGAAGGCCGCGAGCTGGGGGCTTTCAAGGCGGAACAGACCAAGTCCGCCCCGGCGCCCCTCGCGCCCTGGGAAACGGCCTTCTGGGCCGAACGCCTGCGCCGGGCACGCTACGATTTCGACGAGGAGCAGCTCCGGCCGTATTTCCCTCTGCCGGGTGTGCTGGCGGGTTTGTTTGAGATCACTGGCCGCGTGTTCGGCATCCGCGTGACGGAGCGTCCGGCCGGAGCGGTCGAGGTCTGGCATCCCGAGGTGAAATTCTATGAGGTGCATGACAAGGCGGGCCGGCACCTCGGCTCGTTTTATGCCGACTGGCACCCGCGCGAGTCCAAGCGCGGCGGCGCCTGGATGAACTACCTGATCACGGGCGGTCCTGTCGCCGGCGGCCCGCGCGCGCCGCACCTCGGCCTGATGTGCGGCAACATGACGCCCGCCCAAGGCGGCAAGCCCGCGCTGCTCACGCACCATGAGGTCGAGACCGTCTTCCACGAGTTTGGCCACCTGCTGCACCATCTGCTGGGCGAGGTGCAGATCAAGTCGCTCAACGGCGTGAACGTCGCCTGGGACTTCGTCGAGCTGCCCTCGCAGATCATGGAGAACTGGTGCTGGGAACGCGCCAGCCTCGATCTCTTCGCGCGGCACCACGAGACCGACGAAGCCATTCCCGACGCGCTATTCCAGCGGATGATCGCCGCGAAGAATTTCCGCAGCGCCACGGCCACCATGCGCCAGCTGGCCTTCGCCCGGATGGATCTCGACCTGCACCTGCATGCCGCCGATTACGCGGCCGGCGACGTATCGCCCAGGCTGCAGGCCCTGTTGCGCGACTACCTCGTGCCGACCGAGCCGCCGGCGCCGACGATTGAGAACCGCTTCACGCACATCTTCTCCGATCCCACCGGCTACGCCGCCGGCTATTATTCCTACAAGTGGGCGGAGGTGCTTGATGCCGATGCCTTCACGCGCTTCAAGCGCGAGGGCATCTTCAACGAGCAGGTCGGTGGCGACTTCGTGGCCAAGGTCCTCAGCCGGGGCAACTCGGCCGACCCCATGCAGCTTTTCACCGACTTCATGGGGCGTCCGCCCGACCTGTCCGCCCTGCTGCTCCGGGCGGGCCTGGCCTGAGGGTTTTACAACGCTTACGCCCGTTTCCAGCCGGGCATTTTCCGCTGGAAAAATGCCCGCGGCTGGCGACCTTCCAGCCATCAAACTTTAACCCGATCCAACCATGCTTATCTGGGCTCTACTCATCATCGTTCCGCTCCTGTTCGGCTTCTACGCGCAGATGCGCGTCACGAGCGCCTACAACAAGAACGTGCGCATTCCCTCCCGCGGCCACATCACCGGCCGTGAGGCGGCCGCCGCCGTCATGGAGAGCGCCGGCATCCACGATGTGGAGATCATCCGCGTGCCGGGCCAGCTGACCGACCACTACGACCCGAGCAAGAAGCGCCTCGCGCTCTCCGAGTTCAACTACGACGGCACCAGCCTGGCCGCCCTCGGCGTCGCGGCCCACGAGGCCGGCCATGCCATTCAGCACAAGGTCGGCTATGCCATGATGAACATCCGGCAGACGCTCGTGCCGGTGACGCAGATCGCCTCGGGCGCCTCGCAGTTTCTCATCATCATCGGCATTGTGCTCGGGGCCAAGGCGGCCGGCGGCATCTTCCTGATGCTCGGCGCCGCGGCCCTGGCGACCATCTGCCTGTTCCAGCTCGTCACGCTGCCGGTTGAGTTTGACGCCACCGCCCGGGCCAAGGCCCAGCTCGTCAACCTCGGCATCGTCGACCGCGACGAGATGCCCGGCGTCAACCAGACGCTCGATGCCGCCGCGCTGACCTACGTCGCCGCGTTCGTCGCCTCGCTCGGCAGCTTGCTGCACATCCTGATGATCATCATGGGTGGCCGCCGCGACGACTGAGCGCTGCCTTCATTCAATAAAAAAGCCGGCCCGCTTGGGCCGGCTTTTTTATTGTGTGCGAATGGTTCCGCTCAGAAGTCGAACTGGTCGATGTTGCCCTTGTTGAAGATGAAGGGCTTCCCGAGGAGGATGTTGTCGCCCTTGATCTCGAAGCTGCCCATCGCGCCGGCCTTGAAGCTGGTCGCGCCGGGTTTGAGCTGGTCCTTGGCCAGGGCCGTGCCGGCATAGATCGTCAGGTAGCCGAGATCCATCGTGTTCCAGAGGATCACGCTCTCGGTGACCCCCTCGTGGACATAGCGCTTGTTCTCGTTGGGCAGGCCGAGGCCGATGACCTTCACCTTGCCGGTCTTGCCGGCCTGCTTGACGGCCTCGGCCGCGCCGGGGACGCCGGGGGTGCAGATGGCCATGATGAGCTTCAGGTTCGGGTTGGCGCTCATGAGGGCGGTAGCCTCGGACTGGGCCCGGTCCTTCAGGTCGTCGCAGGGGCGGACGGCGACGAGCGTGATGTTCGGGTAGGTGGACTTCAGGCGCGCCTCGATGTGCTTCATCCACTCGCGCTGGTTGGCGGCGGTGAGGGTGGCGGTGATGATGGCGAGCTCGCCCTCGTTGTTCATCAGGCGGGCGGCCTCGTCCATCAGGCCCTGGCCGATGCCCTCGGGCGTGGCCTGGTTGACGAAGAAAGAGCGGGCGTCGGGCAGGGCGTCGGCGTCGTAGGTGATGACCTTGGTGCCGGACTTCTGCGCCTTGCGGAGGGCGGTGGAGATGCCCTCCTTGTTCTCGGCGGCCACGGCGATGACATCCACGCCAAGCGTGATCCAGTTCTCGACGATCTCGTTCTGCTTGGCGGCGTTGGTGTCAGTCGGGCCGTCGAAGAGCAGCTCGACGTTCAGTTCCTTGGCGGCCTTCTCGGCGCCGGCCTTCACGGAGAGGAAATAGGCGTTGCCCTTGGCCTTGGGCATCAGCGCGATCATGAGCTTGGCGTCGGCGGCGGTCAGGACTGCGGCGACGGCGGAGAACAGGGCGGCGAGAGCGCCGAGACGGAGGTATTTCATGCAGGGTAGGGTTTGAAAGACTCAGCCAGCCTGACGGCGGCCGCGGAGACTAGACAAGATTTTTGGCAAAACGCTCCCGGTCAGCGCAACGAGCAGCAGGGCGCCGGTCAGCAGACCGGAGATTTCCTCCGCGGCGTTCATGCGGATGACAACGGGCAGGGTGGCCAGGCCGCTCTTGAGCACGGCGATGAGCGCCACGCCCAACAAGGTGCCGGTCACGCTGCCCTTGCCGCCGAAGATGCTCGTGCCGCCCAGCACGACCGCGGTGATGGCGAACAGCTCGTAACCGGTGCCGGCGTCGGCCTTGGCCTGGCCGAGGCGTGCGGTGTAAATGATGGCGGCCAGCGCTGAGATGAGCCCCGCGAGGACATAGACCAGCGCCACGCGCCGCTCGACGGGCAGGCCGGCATAGCGTGCGCCCTCGGGTGAGAAACCGATGGCCCGGAACGAGCGTCCGAACACCGTGCGGTGCACCAGCAGCCACACGGCCACGGCCACCAGCGCGAACAGCCACGCCTGCACCGGCAGCCCGAGCCAGCGCTCCTGGCCGACAAAGAGAAAGCTCGCGGGAAAATCCGTGTAGGTGATCGCGCCGTGCGTGATCGCCTCGGCCAGGCCGCGGAAGAGCGAATAGGTGCCGAGGGTAACGATCAACGGCGGCAGCCGCAGCACCGTGATGAGCCCGGCGTTCAACCCGCCGGCCAGGGCGCCGATCACGAGCGTCAGGCCGGCCGCAACCGGGATCGGCAGCCCGCCGTCGAACCACAGCTTGCCAAAGAGGATGGCGCACAATCCGAGCAGCGAGCCCACCGACAGGTCGATGCCGGCCGTGATGATGACCGGGGTCAGCGCGAGGGCCAGCAGGCCGATCTCGCAGGAGTGGCGCAGGATGTCGAACTGGCGGTCCATGGTGCCGAAACCCACGACCACGCCGCGGCGGTTGGTCGACGTGCCGAAGTAATAGAACAGCAGCCATTCCGCCACGAGCACGGCGAACAGCAGCATCTCGTAGCGGAGGAAGATGGCCTTCCATCCGGACTGATTCGCGGGCGCGCTCATTTGCCGGCTCTCCTTTGCCGCACGCCGTCGGCCACGACCGCGAGCAGGATGATGGCGCCTTGGATGGCCTTTTCCCAATAAGCCTCGATGTGCAGGTGGGTGAGGGCGGGGGACACGCAGGCCAGCAGCAGCAGCCCAGCGAACGCGCCCCAAAGGTTGCCGCGGCCGCCCGCGATGGCGACGCCACCCACCACGACCGCGGCGATGACCTTCAGCTCCAAGCCGGCGCCCGACAGCGGCTGCACCTGCGGCGACTGGGCGATGTTCATGATGGCGGCGAGTCCGGTCAGGGCACCGAGGAAAACAAACACGAGGAAAGTGACCCATTGCGGCGGGATGCCTGCCAGGCGCGCGGCCTCGGCGTTGGTGCCAACGGCATAAACCTGCCGGCCGGCCGACCAATGCCGCATGGCCAGCGCGATGACGACCAGCACCGCGAGCGAGGAAAGCACCAGGGTCCACTGACCCGCGCTCTGGCTGAGGCCCAGCCACTGCACATTGTCGGGCAGGTTCACGAACTCACCCTGCCGCACGAGGTTCAATCCCTGCCGCAGCGTGACCATGGTCGCGAGGGTCACGACGATCGAGGGCAGGCGCAGGCCCGCGACGAGCCAGCCGTTGATCGCGCCCATCAAAGCGCCCAGCCCGACCGAGGCGCCGAGCACGAGCGGCAGCGGCCAGCCGCGCACAGCGAGCAGGCCGGCGCACACGCTGCAGACGGAAAATTGCGAGCCAACCGAGATGTCAATCTGCCGGCAGATGATCACGAGGGCCATGCCGCAGGCCACGATCAGGGTCGGCGCCTCGCGGGTGACAAGCGAGAGCAGCGGCTGCGGCTGGAAAAACGCCGGGGCAAACACCGCCAGCCCGAGCAATACGATGCCCAGCGCCGCCGTGACGGAGAGTTCGCGGAAATAGCGCTTCATGAGGCCCCCTTGCCGGTTTCCTGGCCCAGGGCGGCCGTCATCACCGTGTGGGCGTCGCTGCCGCCCGGCAGCACCGCGGCCAGCGCGCCGCCGCGCATCACGCCGATGCGGTCGCTCATGCCGAGCACCTCGGGCAGGTCGCTGGAAATCATGAGGACCGTGAGGCCGTCCTTCGCCAGCCGGCGGATGATCTTGTGGATCTCGCTCTTGGCGCCGACGTCCACACCTTGGGTCGGCTCGTCGAGGATAAGCACGCGCGGCTTGGTCGCCAGCCAGCGGGCGAGCGAGACCTTCTGCTGGTTGCCGCCCGACAGGCTGCCGCCGGGCGCGTTCGCCCCGGAGCACTTCACGGCTAGGCCGCGGACATAATCCAGCGCCAGCGCCTGCTCCGCGCCATCGCGCAGCCAGGTGCGGGGAAAAATCCGGCGATGCACCGCCATGGTCATGTTCTGCGCGATGGGCATCTCCAGGATCACGCCGTGCCGCCGCCGGTCCTCCGGCACGTAGGCGATGCCGAGTTCGATGGCCTGCTGCGGTGACTGGATGGCCACGGCCCGGCCGTTGAGCCTGATCTCGCCGGTGTTGGCCGGGGTCAGGCCGAAGAGCACGCGCGCCAGTTCCGTGCGGCCGGCGCCGACCAGGCCCGCCAGACCGAAAACCTCGCCGGCCCGCAGCTCAAGGCTGACGCCCAGCACACCGGAGGCGGCACAGCAGACATTCTGCAGCGACAGCACGACGTCACCTGGCAGCGACTCGGCGGGAGGGTAAAGCTGGGCGACCTCGCGGCCGACCATGAGCTTGATCAGGCCGGCCTCGTCCATGGTCCTGACGTCGTGCGTGCCGACACTGGCGCCGTCGCGCAACACGGTCACGCGGTCGGCGAGGGCGAAGATTTCCTCCAGCCGGTGCGAAATATAGACGACGCCGACACCGGCCGTGCGCAGCTCGCGCACGACGGTGAAGAGCCGCGCCTGCTCGCGCTGGGTGAGCGAGGCGGTGGGCTCGTCCATGATGACGATCCGCGCGCCGGCGCCGACCGCGCAGGCGATCTCGACCAGCTGCTGCTCGGGCATCGAGAGTTCGTTGACCTCGGTCTCGGGGTCGATGGTGGCCCCGACGCGCGCCAGCAGGTCCTTGGCCCGGGCGCGGCGCGCCGGCCAGTCAATCCGCCGCGTGGCGCCGCCGTGCTCGAGGCGCAGGCCGATGTTCTCGGCGACGGTGAGATCGGGAAAGAGCGCGGGCTGCTGGTAGATGCAGGCGATGCCGAGCTGCTGGGCGAGGGTGGGGGTGAGCCCGCGCAGGGTCTGCCCGGCGACGGTGATCTCGCCGTCATCCGGCATGTGGGCGCCGGTCGCGACCTTGATCAGCGTGCTCTTACCTGCGCCGTTCTCGCCGAGCAGCGCATGCACCTCGCCGGGCGCGAGGTCGAAGTCCACCCCACGCAACGCGCGCACCCCGCCAAAATTCTTGGCGATGCGCCGCAGCGTCAGCAGGGAGGCGGGGGCCGGCGGGTTCAAGCCAGGTGGAAGACTTCGTTCAGGCCGCGCGAGACGGGGCTGTGGTCGGGGTTGCTGGGCATGATGTCGCCCATGTGTTTCCACCAGCGCTGGCAGACCTCGGTGCGCGCGATCGCGTTCCAGCGCGCCTCGTCCTCGATCTCGACGTAGCCGAAGAGCTGGCGCGTGGCCGGGTCGAGGAAGATGGAGTAGTTGTGCGCCCCGTGGGCCTTGAGGACGGCGGTGAGGTCGTCCCAGATGGGCTGGTGGCGGCGGGCGTATTCCGCCTCGGCGCCGGCGTTGACCGACATGACGAAGGCTTTGCGGATCATGGTGGGAGAGGTAGGGGGCGAGCTTGGACGCAAGTTCGCGCGAAATACAGCCTTCTCCTGCCTTCCCGTCAAACGGCCAAGAAATACGGACAGTCAGAAACCCGCGGGCGAGTCTTGCGCCGGGGTGCCTCTGCCTTGTTTAGTAACCGTTGCCCCAATGAAGAAGAAACGCATTGCTTTCGTCGGCACCGGCGGCCGCGCCATGAGCTTCATCGAGCCCGTCGCCACCACCTACCGGGAGGCCAACGAAATCGTCGCCCTCTGCGATCTCAGCCCAGCCCGCATGGCCTATTACAACGGTCTGCTCGCGGGCGATTTGGGCTACCATGCCGTGCCGGCCTACACCGCCGACCGGTTCGACGAGATGCTCCGCGTGGAGAAGCCGGACACCGTGTTTGTCTGCACCAAGGACAGCACGCATGACGACTACATCGTGCGCGCCCTGCACGCCGGTTGCGACGTCATCACCGAGAAACCGATGACGACCGACGCGACCAAGTGCCGCGCGATCCTCGACGCCCAGCGCGCCACCGGCCGCCGCGTGCGCGTGGCCTTCAACTACCGCTGGGCCCCCTTCCGCACGAAGGTCAAGGAGCTCATCGCCACCGGCACCATCGGGAAGATCCGCTCGGTCAACCTCGAATACCTCCTCGATACCAACCATGGCGCCGACTACTTCCGCCGCTGGCATGCGCATGCCGCCGAGTCCGGCACGCTGCTCGTCCACAAGAGCACGCACCACTTCGACCTCGTCAATTGGTGGCTCGACGCGATCCCCGCCCAGGTCTTCGCCTACGGCGACCTCGTCTTCTACGGGAAAAAGAACGCCGAGGCCCGCGGCGACGGGGCGCTGACCAAATACCCGCGCTACACCGGCGAACCCGCGGCGAAGAACGACCCGTTCCGCCTCGACCTCGACGAGAGCGAGTCCTTCCGCAAGATCTACCGCGCCGGCGAGGCCGACTCCGGCTACATCCGCGACCAGAACGTGTTCCGCGACGGCATCGACATCCACGACCAGATGTCGCTCAACGTGCGCTACCGCACCGGAGAGGTGCTGACCTATTCGCTCGTCTGCTATTCCCCGCGCGAGGGCATGCGCGTCACCTTCAACGGCGACCGCGGCCGCATCGAGTATCACGAGTTCATCGGCTCGCACATGAACCGCGCCGTCCGGCCCAAGGATTTCCAGATCGAGATCAAGCCCGGCTCCGAGGCCGAGGGCGAGTGGATCAAGGTCTACCCGCACTTCCAGACCGGCTATGTCGTGCCCATGCCGCCCGCCACGGGGGCGCACGGCGGGGCGGACGAGATCCTGAACCGCTCCTTCTATGCGCCCGATGCGCCCTCCACCGACCCGTGGGGCCGCTTCGCCGGCCACGAGCAGGGCGCCGCCTCCATCCTTGTCGGCATCGCCGGCGTCGAGTCCATCAAGCGCAACCTGCCCGTGAATCTCACCGACCTTGTCCCGCTCCGGCTCGAGGCCAAGCATCTCAGCGAGCTCGTCTGACGCGTCCGAAAAAATTACCCCCGCGATGAAAAAAATTATCCTGCCCCTCCTCATGACCGCCATCGCCACCCTCAGTGAAGCCGCCCCGCCCGTCGTCATCCCGCTCTGGCCCGAGGGCGTGCCCGGGGCCAAGGCCATCGGCGACGAGCGCAGCGAGAGCGGCGGCCGGATCTCGAATGTTTCCGAACCCACCCTGACCGTCTATGCCCCGGCGGTCGACCGGCCCAATGGCACCGCGGTCATCATCGCCCCCGGTGGCGGTTACGGCATGCTCTCCACCGAGCGTGAGGGCGTGCAATATGCCAACTGGCTCAGCACGCTGGGTGTCACCTCCTTCGTCCTGAAATACCGCATGAAGGAATTCGGCCACCCGGCGCCGCTGCAGGACGTGCTGCGCGCCGTGCGCCTGGTCCGCTCCCGCGCCGCCGAGTTCAAGGTCAACCCCGCCCGCGTCGGCGTCATGGGCAGCTCGGCCGGCGGCCACCTCGCGGCGAGCGCCGGCACGTTGTTTGACCATGCCGACGGCAGGACCGGCGCGGCGCTCGACGCCACCAGCGCGAGGCCCGACTTCCTCATTTTGATGTATCCGGTCATCACCATGGATGATCCGCACGCCCATGTCGGTTCGCGGAAGAACCTGCTGGGCGACAACCCGTCGCCTGAGGTGCTCCAACTGGCCTCGATGGAGAAGCAGGTGACTGCCGCCACGCCGCCGACCCTGCTCATCCACACGCAGGCGGACCAGTCGGTGCCGGTGGAGAACAGCATCCTCTTCTACCAGGCGCTCACCCGGGCCAAGGTGCCGGCCGAGATGTATCTCTTCGAGCACGGTGGGCACGGCATGGGCATGAAGGACGGTCTGGGCACTTCATCCGACTGGCCGGCACGCGCCGCCGAGTGGCTCCGTAACCGTGGGTTGCTTACTGCCGTCAAGCAGTGACCCCACGCACACTATGTCTTACCCCGCCCGTTTTTCCGGCCTGGTCCTCCTCGCCGTGTCCCTGCTTGGTGCCGCTTCGGCGGCTACCACCCGAATTATGGAACGGTTGGACCGCGGCGTCGTGGCCGTGCACCAGCCGGACGGCAAGGTCTTCGTAAGCTGGCGGCTGCTGGCCTCCGATCCCGAGGGCACGGCCTTCAACCTCTACCGCGAGACCGCGCCCGCGGTCACGGTGGCCTTTGGTGGCAACGCCGCCAACCGGCCGCGCGAGGAACTCGTGGTCCGCCTCAATGCCGCGCCGCTCGCCGGCCCGACCTGGTTCCTGGACACCGGCGCCCGGCTTGAGCGGGCGACCAAATATTTTGTCCGTCCGGTCGTGAATGGCGTCGAGGAGGCCCCGAGTGCAGCCTTCGCCCTGCCGGCCGGCGCCGCGCCGCTGCCTTACCACGCCGTGCCGATCGTCACGCCCGAAGGCTACACGCCCAACGACGCCTCGCTGGGCGACCTTGATGGCGACGGCCGTTACGAGATCATCCTCAAGCAGGAGCAGCGCCCACGCGACAACTCCCAGGCCGGCCTGACCGGCGAGACCCTGCTGCAGGCCTACACGCTAGAGGGAAAGCACCTCTGGACCATCAACCTCGGCAAGAACATCCGCGAGGGCGCGCACTACACCATGTTCATGGTGATGGATTTTGACGGCGATGGCCGCGCCGAGGTCGCCTGCAAGACGGCCGACGGCACGGTGGACGGCACCGGCAAGGTCATCGGCGATGCTAACGCCGACTGGCGCGAGCCGGCCACGGCGACGCCGGTGCCGTCAGGCGACCGGTCCGGCAGCGCCACCGCGGCTGACGGTCGTCGTGTCGCCCCGCTGGAGGGCCGCATCATGCGCGGGCCCGAATACCTCACGATCTTCGACGGCCTCACCGGCGCCGCCCTCGCCACGACGAAATACCTGCCCGGCCGTCATCCCGACACGGACAACCCGACCGGCGACCAGCTCAAGGAAATCTGGGGCGACGCCTACGCCAACCGTTCGGACCGGTTCCTCGCGGGCGTGGCCTATCTTGACGGCGAACTGCCCAGCCTCCTCATGTGCCGCGGCTACTACACGCGCACGGTCATCGCGGCGTGGGACTGGCGCGACGGCAAGCTCACCTCGCGCTGGGTCTTCGACAGCGACAAGCTCGGGCCGCCCGACAAGACCAACCCGTGGCGCGGGCAGGGGAACCACAACCTCTCCGTCGCCGACGTCGATGGCGACGGCAAGGATGAGATCATCTACGGCGCCATGGTCGTCGACGACAACGGCACCGGCCTTTACTCCACCGGCTGGGGCCACGGCGATGCGTTGCACGTCGGCGACTTCGTGCCCGACAATCCCGGCCTCGAGGTTGGCGACATCCAGGAGCGTTTCGACAAGCAGGGCCTGAGCCTGCGCGACGCCCGCACGGGCAAACCGATCTTCACGATCCCGTCCGTCAAGGCCGCCACCGAGGGCGGCGATGCCGGCGAGGGCCCGGGCCGCGGCAACACTTTCAACATCGACCCGCGCTTCCCCGGTGCCGAGTCCTGGGCGGCCGGCGCCGAGATGGACGGCATCCATGACGCCACGGGCAAGAAATTCCTCGAGAAGCGTCCGCGCGGCATGCCCGTCAACTTCGGCATCTACTGGGACGGCGACCTGCTCAGCGAGCTGCTCGACGGCAACCGCATCGTGAAATGGAACTGGGAGACCGGCACGATCGATCCGCTGCTCGTGGCCCACGCCTCGACCTCGGGCAACGGCACCAAGTCCACGCCCGCCGTCAGCGCCGACCTCTGGGGCGACTGGCGCGAGGAGGTCATCTGGACGAACCGCGACAAGAAGGAGCTCCGCATCTACACCTCCACGATTCCGACCAAGCACCGGCTCGTGACGTTCATGCACGACGCCCAATACCGCGTCGCCGTGGCCTGGCAGAACACCGCCTACAACCAGCCGCCGCACCCGAGTTTCTACCTCGACGAGTCGGCCCCGTTGCCGCCCCGTCCGGTCATCCGCTTTCCTGTTTCTCCCTCAAAGTAAGCCGTCAGTCCCCGTTCCTGATTCACCGCGCCGGCTGCCTGCGCCGCCGGCCGCGGGTTATCTTTAAACCCCAAACCTCCGCACCCGATGAAACACTCCCGCCTGCTTGGCCTCGGCCTGCTGCTTGCCGCGCCGCTCCTCGCCCAAACCCCGCCGCCCGCGCCGGCTCCCGCCGCTTTGCCCTCGGCCACTGCGGCGCCCAGCTCCCTGCCTCCGGCCCAGGCGGCCCAGGCTTTCGCCGGCCGCGTCGCACCCGCCTACCCGACGCCCTACACCCCGGCCACGCCGGAGGAGATCAAGGCCGTGCTTACCCGCATCGTGGGCTACCTGGAGACCGCGAGCCCGGTCAAGGTGGTCAAGGTGATCGACCGCAATACGCGCGAGCCCGTCACCGACCTGACCAAGCTCTCCGGCCCCGTCGCCTTTGACCGCACCGACTTCCTCATCACCAGCTACGAGTGGGGCGTCACCTATGCCGGCATGCTGCTGGCGGCCGAGGCCACCGGCGACGTGCGCTACAAGGACTACGCCGCCACCCGCCTGCACGCCATCGCCACCGTCGCCGCGCACATCAAGACCCTGCCGCCGCCGTCCGCCGATGCGACCGGCCCGCAGCGCGCGATGGCCCTCCGTCCGGTGATCGAGCCCCGCAGCCTCGACGACTCCGGCTCAATGGCGGCTGCCTTCATCAAGGCCGCCCGCGCCGGCATCGAGCCCGGCGTGCTCCGCCCGTGGATCGACAACTACCTGAAGTGGATCCACACCGGCCAGCAGCGCCTCGCCGACGGCACGCTCGCCCGCAACCGTCCGCTGCACAACACGCTCTGGCTCGACGACCTCTATATGAGTGTCCCCGCGCTGGCCCAGATGGGTGCGCTGACCGGCGAGGCGAAATACTTCGACGACGCCGTGAAACAGATCCTGCAGTTCTCCTCCCGGATGTTTTTGAAGGAAAACAATCTCTACCGCCACGGCTGGGTCGAGGCGATGGAGCCGCATCCCTCGTTCCATTGGGGCCGCGCTAACGGCTGGGCGGTCATCGCCATGGCCGAGCTGCTCTCCGTGCTGCCCGAGAACCACCCGGGCCGCGACGCCGTGCTCGCCCAATACCGCGCGCACGTCGCCGGCCTCGCCGCCACGCAGGGCCGCACCGGCCTCTGGCACCAGCTGCTCGACCGCAATGATTCCTACCTCGAGACCTCCGCCTCCGCCATGTTCGTCTACTCGATCGCGCGCGGCATCAATCGCGGCTGGCTCGACCCGCTCGCCTACGGCCCGATGGTCTCGCTCGGCTGGAACGCCGTCGCCCGGCAGGTCAACGAGCAGGGCCAGGTCGAGAACACCTGCGTCGGCACCGGGATGGCCTTCGACCCGATGTTCTATTATTACCGGCCGGTGAGTGTCTTCGCCGCCCACGGCTACGGTCCGGTGTTGCTCGCCGGCGCCGAGGTGCTCATGCTGCGTCAAGCAAAGGGGGCTGCCGCCAACATCAACGACAGCTCCGTCCAGTTCGCCCCGTCACCCTCACGGTTCTAGCCCCATCCCGTCATGAAAACCTCCGCCTGTCTGCTTCTGCCGGCCGTCCTGGGTGGCCTGTTGGTTTCCGCGGCCACGGCCGCGGAGCCGGTTCCGGATGCCTTCGGATTCACCCTAGTGCCCAATGCCTTCTCCACCAACCCGCGGCTTTCGATGACGGTGTTCACGGAGATGACCGACTACGGGCGCACGTTGCCGGCGGTCTCGGTGGCGACGCCGGTTTATTTCACGGCCTATGACAACGGGCGCAGGTCCGAGGGGGAGGCGGTGGGGGAAAGCGTGTTTCCGACGCCGGCCGGCCTGCAGGAGACGCTGTTCCAGGCGCTCGCGGTGAACGGCTACCAGCCGGCGGCCGCGGGCCAGGCGCCCGGGCTCGTGCTGATTTATCACTGGGGTTCCCACAATGCCATGACGGACCTGGATCATATCCAGATGTTTCCGGAGCAGCACCACCGGCAGATCCTGGAGCGGGCGACATTGGTGGGGGGCAGCGCCTACCGGCGGAAAATCGCCGACGAATTCGCCTTCGGCTACACGTTCGCCGACCGCCTCCCCAAGAAGGCCTTCCTGTTCAACCAGGTCTCGCAGGACGTGTATTTCGTCGTCGTTTCCGCCTACGACCACGCCGAGCTCGCGGCCGGCCGGAGCAAGCTGGCCTGGCGGACGACGATGACCGTCAGCACCACCGGCATCGCCATGCGGGACGCCCTGCCGCCGCTGGTGCTCACCGCCGGGAATTATTTCGGCCACGAGACCGGCGAGCCGGTGGCCATCCTCCGTCGCGCGCGGCGGGGCACGGTTACGCTCGGGCCGCTGCGGATCATCGAGGATCACGGTCTGACCGACCTCGCCCGGAAGTGACTTATGCCCCGGTTCCTTTCATCCGCCCTGTGGGCGCTCGTGCTGGCGTCCACGCCGTTCGCCCGCGCCCTTGAGAAACCCGACGTCACCTACCAGGTCTTCCAGTTCCCGGCGGACAAGATCCCGCGCATCGACGGCGATACCGCCGACTGGGCCATGGTCCCGGAGAGCTACGTGGTCGGCAAGGACCAGCTCACCAACGATGTGAAGACCCCGCCCGCGGCCGGCGACAAGTCGCTCGCCGTGCGCGTCAAGGTCGGCTGGGTCAAGGGGCTCAACCGGCTGTATTTTCTCTATGAGGCGGAGGACGACTTCTGGGACTTCGCCGAGCCGGGCCTGCGCAACGACACCTTCGAGCTCATGGTCGATGGCGACGCCTCGGGCGGGACCTTTGTCGGCCGCGACAACAACCGCTACTGGACGCCGGAGAACATCGGGCTCCAGGCGGCGCCCGAGCCCCGGATCAGCGATCGCGAGGTGAAGTGGGCCGTGCATGGCGTTCACGCGCAGAACTATCACATCATGACCCCGGCGGTGGACAAGGACTGGACCATGGCCTGGGGCGCCGGCACGTGGACCAAGGAGCTGCCGTGGGCGAACGCGGCCCAGTCCTTCAACTTCAAGCACGGCGAGGGGGGCAAATACACGCTCGAGTTCTGGATCACGCCATTCGACTACGCCGGCCCCGAGGGTTCGGCGCGCGCAGTTGAGTCGGTCCTGGCCGAGAACAAGATCGTCGGCCTCTCCTGGATCGTGCTCGATTACGACGGCAAGATGCCGCGCGGCTTCTGGATGCTTTCGCCCAAGCGGCAGGGCCTGGGCAATGCGTCCGGCCTGTGCGCGTTCCGGCTCATGCCCATCGAACCGGCGCTGCTCCCGAAGCTCGCGGCGCAATGGACCTTCCAGATCGCCGACCTGGACCGCCGGCTCGTCGCCTTCAAGGACCTCTCGATCGGCACGGTGACCGCCTGGAAATGGGATTTCGGCGATGGCACCGTCTCCACCGAGCAACACCCGGTGCACACCTTCGCCAAGGCTGGTAATTATGTCATCCTGCTCGAGGTCACCGGCCCCGACGGCACCGCCCGCCGCTCGAAGACCTGGGACGTGCAGCTGAAGAACTGATCCTGCGTGCGCACGCTCTTCGCCATCCTGCTCCTGTCCTGCGCCTCGTTGCCAGCGACCGTCTACAACGTCCGCGACCACGGCGCCAAGGGTGACGGCGTCGTCCTCGATTCGCCGGCGATCAACGTCGCCATCGAGGCCGCCGCCAAGGCGGGTGGGGGCACCGTCGTGCTGCCGGCCGGCACCTACCTGAGTTTTTCGATCCGCCTGAAGAGCAACATCACCTTGCACCTTGAGGCCGGAGCCGTGCTGTTCGCCGCCACGCCCGCCGAGGGTTTCGGCGCCTACGATCCGCCCGAGCCGAACGATTGGGGCGACAAGCTCCAATACCAGGACTTCGGCCACAGCCACTGGCAGAACAGCCTCATCTGGGGCGATGGCCTGCAGAACATCGCCATCACCGGCCCGGGCCTGATCGACGGCACCAAGGGCCTCGTGCGCAACGCCGGTTACGGTGGCGGCCGCCGCGGCGCCACCGGTCCCGACGGCACCGTCGCACCCGGCACGCCGCCCGCGTCGGCGACGGTCACTCCGCCCGGTCCGCCGCCTCCGGGTGCGCCGGCTGGTGATCAACCGCGTCAGGCTCCCCGCAGCCCCGTCGGTCTCGGCAACAAGGCCATCGGCCTCAAGAACTGCCGCAACGTCACGTTCCGCGACTTCTCGGTTCTCAACGGCGGCCACTTCGCCCTGCTCGCGACCGGCGTCGACCACCTCACGATCGACAACCTCAAGGTCGACACCAACCGCGACGGCTTCGACATCGACGCGTGCCGCAACGTCCGCGTGTCCAATTGCAGCGTCAACGCCCCGCACGACGACGCCATCGTCCTCAAGAGCAGCTTCGGGCTGGGTGAGGCCCGCGCGAGCGAGAACGTCACCATCACCAACTGCCTGGTCAGCGGCTTCGATGTGGGCTCGCTGCTCGACGGCACGTTCAAGCGCACGCTGGAGCGCGCCCCCGACCGCGACGGCCCGACCGGCCGCATCAAGTTCGGCACCGAGTCCAACGGCGGCTTCAAGAACATCACGATCTCCAACTGTGTCTTCGACCGCTCGCGCGGCCTCGCCCTCGAGACCGTCGACGGCGGCATCATCGAGGATGTCGTCATCTCGAACATCACGATGCGGGATGTCTCGAACTCGCCGATCTTCATCCGCCTCGGCAACCGCGCGCGCGGCCCGCAGGGCACGCCGGTCGGCGCCGTGCGCCGTGTCCGCATCAGCGGGATCACCGTCAACGGTGCGGACGGCCGCTTCCCGATCCTGCTCGCGGGCCTGCCCGGCCACCCGATCGAGAACGTCACGATCGAGGGCATCCAGGTCCTTTCCCGCGGCGGTGTCACGATGGAGCAGGTCGCCGCGCAGCCGGCCGAGCTGGTGAACAATTTCTTCCTGCGCGGCCCGGCCGAGCCGGGCGTCACCGGTCCGCGCGATCCCTTTGCCGTGCCGGCGCGCGAGCCGTCCTATCCCGAGCCGAGCATGTTCGGCCTGCTGCCCGCCTCGGCGCTCTATGCCCGGCATGTCACCGGCTTGGTCGTGCGCGACGTGACCTACGCCTACGAGAAGCCCGACACCCGCCCGCGCGTGGTGCTCGACCAGGTGACCGGCGCCCGCTTCGACGAGCTCGATGTGGCGCACCCGGGCAAGGGCCAGGCCTTCGTGCTGCGCGCCGTGAAGGACTTCGCCATTTCGCGCAGCCCCGGCGTGCCGGACGCCCGTCATGAGTCCGCCGACAACCTGACATTCTGATCCGGATGAAACTGATATTGCCCTGCCTCGTCCTCGCGATCGCCATCCCGGCGTTTGGCGGCGACCTCACCCTGCGCTACACCCAGCCTGCCGCCCGGTGGACCGAGGCGCTCCCGGTCGGCAACGGCCGCTTTGGGGCCATGGTCTTCGGCGGCCTCGCCTGTGAGCAGCTGCAGCTGAACGAGGCCACGCTCTGGTCCGGCGCGCCCAAGGATTGGAGCAATCCCGCCGCGAAGGAGATCCTGCCGCAGATCCGCGCCGCGCTCTTTGCGGGCGATTACGTCCAGGCGACCGCGCTCGGCAAAAAGATGCAGGGGCCCTACACGCAGGCCTACCAGCCGCTGGGCGACCTGCGCCTGAGCTTTGTCGGCACCGACGGTGCGACCGGCTACGAGCGCTCCCTCGATCTTGACCGCGCCTTGGCGACCGTGCGCTACACGGTGGACGGGGCGACTTTCACCCGCGAGGTGTTCAGCAGTTTTCCCGACCAGGTCATCGTGGTGCGCCTGACCTGCGACCAGCCGGGCAAGATCGGCTTCACCGTCGGCGCCGACAGCCTGCTGCGCTACTCGGTCCAGACCGACGGACGCAACGGCCTCATCCTGCGCGCCAAGGCCCCGATGCACTCCGAGCCCAGCTACCGCCGGGTGGACGGCCCCATCATCAAGTATGACGAGGGGGCGAATCCCGAGGGCATCGCCGCCGAGCTGCAGGTCCGCGTGCTGACCGAGGGCGGGCGCGTCGTGGCCGGCGGATCCACCCTGGCCGTGGAGAAGGCGGACGCCGTCACGCTCCTCCTTTCCGCCGGCACCAGCTTCAACGGTCCCGACAAGTCCCCCGGCCGCGAGGGTCGTGATCCGGCCGTGGTGGCGCGCGCTCCGCTGGTCGCGGCGGAGAAATCATCCGCCGCCGACCTGCTCGCGCGCCACGTTGCCGACTACCAGGGGCTCTTTCGCCGCGTGACACTCGATCTCGGCACCGCGCCGGACGCGGCCGCGCTCACCACCGAGGCCCGGCTCGCCCGCTTCGCCTCCGGCCAGCCCGATCCGGGGCTGTCCACGCTGCTCTACCAATACGGCCGCTACCTGCTCATCGCCTGCTCCCGGCCCGGCGGCCAGCCGGCCAACCTGCAGGGCATCTGGAACGACTCGATGCGCCCGCCGTGGAGCTCGAACTACACGCTGAACATCAACACCGAGATGAACTACTGGCCGGCCGAGGTGGCCAACCTCGCGGAGTGCCACGAGCCGCTTCTGGCCTACATCGGGAAGCTGGCGGCCAACGGGACGAAGACCGCCACCGTCAACTACGGCGCGCGCGGCTGGGTCGCCCATCACAATTCCGACATCTGGGCCCAGACCTCGCCCGTCGGTGCCTTCGGCGATGGTGATCCGAAGTGGGCCAATTGGTCCATGAGCGCGGGCTGGCTATCGCAGCACCTGTGGGAGCACTACGCGTTTGGCGGCGACCGCCAGTTCCTCGCCGATCGCGCCTGGCCGGTCATGAAGGGCGCTGCGGAGTTCTGCCTCGACTGGCTGGTGGACGACGGCCGCGGCCGGCTCGTCACCGCCCCCTCCACCTCGCCCGAGATCGATTTCCACACGCCTGACGGCAAGCGCGCCAGCGTCGCCATCGGCGCCACGATGGACCTCGCGATCATCCGCGATCTCTTGGCCAACTGCCTCGCCGCCGCCCGCGTGCTCGGGATCAACGACGACTTCACGCGCGCCGTTACTGCCGCGCAGGCGAAGCTCCTCCCGTTCCAGATCGGCGCCCGCGGCCAGCTGCAGGAATGGGCCGCCGACCTGCTGGAAACCGACGTCCATCACCGCCACACCTCCCACCTCTTCGGCGTGTATCCCGGCCGGGAGATCACGCCCGCGACGCCGGAGCTCTTTGCCGCCGCGCGGAAGTCGCTCGAGTTGCGCGGCGACGAGGGCACCGGTTGGGCGCTCGGCTGGCGCATCAACCTCTGGGCCCGCTTCCGCGACGGCGACCACGCCTATGTCTTCGTGCGGAACCTGCTCCGGCCGGTCGGCTTCAACATCGAGGGCACCCCGGTCACCGGCGGCGGCGTCTACCCGAACCTCTTCGACGCGCACCCGCCGTTCCAGATCGACGGCAACTTCGCCTTCACCGCCGGCGTGTCCGAGATGCTCCTGCAAAGTCATCTCGACGGCCTTGACCTGCTGCCTGCATTGCCCGCCGCCTGGCCGGCCGGCTCGGTCAAGGGCCTGCGCGCCCGCGGCGGCTTCGAGGTGGATCTGGCGTGGGGTGGGGGCCGGCTCGTTTCCGCCACCATCCGCAGCACCCACGGCACCGGCGGGGTGGTCCGCTACGGGGCAAGACCGTCGCCTTGGGCCTGAAACCGGGGACAGCCGCACCTTCGGCCCCGAGCTGGGGCCGCCCGCCCGATGAACCCGTCCGCTGCAACCCCTTCCACGCCGCCGGCTTGCCGGACGCGTGGTTTATGACGGAAAGCCGCGGCATTTATATGATTGACCTCAATCATATAAAATCCGTCACTGTCCTTCCATGCGCGTGCCCCAGCACATCGTCGATCTCCGGCGCGAGGAACTTCGCAGCCTGATCCGGCGCGACGGTTTCCTGCCGGTGAACGAGATCTGCCGGCGGCTGGGGGTGTCCGAGGCCACGGCGCGCCGCGACCTGGTCGCGGTCGAGGCCAACGGCCACATCACCCGCACCTACGGCGGCGCGCTGGCGGACTACAACAGCGCCTTCGCCTCGCACGACGAGCGCTCCGGCCGCGCCCGGCCCGCCAAGGCGCGCATCGCCGAGAAGGCCGTGGCGCAGATGCCGCGCACCGGCACGATCTTCCTCGACGCGGGCACGACCATCCAGGCCACGGCCCGCGCGCTGACCCAGCGCGGCGACCTGACCGGCCTGGTGGTGGTGACCAACAGCCTCGCGGCCGCCTCCGTCCTCGGCGCCGCCAAGGGCGTCGAGCTGCACGTGGTGGGCGGCGAGTTCCTCAACCGCCAGGCCGCGCTCATGGGGCCGCGTGCCATCAAGTCGCTGGGCGACTGGTCCTTCGACGCGGCCTTCCTCGGCGGCGAGGGCATGGATGCCGCCGGCATCAGCAACTCCCACGCGAGCGTCGCCGCTTTCCAGCAATCCGTGCTGCGCCACGCCAAGCGGGTTTACTTCTGCCTGGATGCGTCCAAGCTCGGCCGCGCCACCCCGCACCGCGTCGCCGACTGGTCCCGGCCCACCGCCCTGATCACCGACGCCCCGGCCAAGCGCCTCGCCGCGCAGGGCATCACGCTTTCCCCCTCCCAACACCTGCGCGCCTGATGAATGCGACCGCCCAGTCCGACCTTGTCGCCCGCATGCTCGATCTCTCGCACCAGCTGGGTCGCGAGGACCGCAAGCTGGCCATCCTGGGGGAGGGGAACACCTCCGCCCGCCTCTCGGCCGACACCTTCGTCGTCAAGGCCAGCGGCTCGAACCTCGGTTCGCTCACCGAAAAGGGCACGGCCACCTGCCGCTTCGACGCCCTGCTGCCGTTGCTCGATCGCAAGGCGATGACCGATGCCGCCATCGACGAGGCGCTGTTCGCGTCGCGCGTCGATCCGTCGTCCCGCAAGCCTTCCGTCGAGGCGATGTTCCATGCGTGGCTGCTGACGCTGCCGGGCGTGAACTTCGTCGGCCACA
>CBDFNB010000028.1:0-82299 GCA_965249855.1 Lacunisphaera sp. | reverse complement strand
AAGCGCGGCGAGGGCGTGACGGCGCAGATCAGCGAACTCTCCGCCAAGCTGGAGAAATCCGACGAGCAGATCCTGGCCATGCTGGCCTCGACCGGCCTGCAGCTGCCGGAGTCGCCCAAGGCCAAGCCGACCTTCGCCGAGCACGGCGGGGAGATCTACTGGCTCAACGCGAACGCCAAGGGCCAGGTCTGGCTCAACGCCAAGCAGTCGGCCGCGACAAAGAAGTCCAGGGCGAAGAAATCCGACTGAGCCGCGTCACTGCGGGTCAGCCGGCGCGAAGGGCGCGTTGGTGTCCGGGTGGAAGCGCGCGAGCGCGGCCAGCTGGTCGGCGACGAGGCGGTCGGGGCGGCAGCGGGGCATCTTGCTCGCGCTGGCGGCCTTGCCCTGCTGCGCCGCCCACTGCGCGAACACGCCGGGCATCACGAGGCGCACCTGCGGCGAATGGATGGTCCGGTCGTTGCGCCGCGCCGCGTAGTTGCGGTTGCGCGTGGCCAGTTCGCCGTCGAACTCCGGCCCGAGCACGTTGGCGGTCGGGGTCTTGCGCGTGTGCGTGTGCAGCTCGAGCCACCACTCGTGGCAGCGGACCGTCTGGCCGGCCGCGACCCGGTGCTGATAGGGCGCGACATGGAAATTGACCACCTGCCAGCCGTTGCGCGCACAGACCGTCTGCATGGTCTTGAGCAATTCATCCTCCGTGACCTGCTCGCCAAACGGGTTGAGGTAAAGGCCCCTGCGGCCGATGAATTGCACCCGCGGCGGTGCGACCGAGGTGAAGCGCACAATGTCACCCACCACGCAGCGGCAGAGGCCGGCGGGCGTCGTGACCAGCAGGACGTAGTCGATCCCGGGTTTAACCTTCCCGAGCGGCACGCAATGCAGGCCGGCCTCGGCGAGCTTGGCCTCCTGGTATTCCGCCAGCGGCAGGAATTCAAAGAACACCCCGGCGTCGGTCAGCAGGCGCAGGCCCGGCGGCCTGGAGTCGTCCTGCGCGGCAAAAATGCCCTCGGCGGCGGCATAGACCTCGTTAAAATTGACCGTCGGCCCGAGCGATGCGCGCAGCGTCTCGCCGAACAGCCCGAGCGGCGCGCCGAGATGAAGGTAACATTCGAGGTTGGGCCATGCGGAGGTCAGGTGGGGGGATGTCTCGCGCATGGCGTCGGTCAGGGCGCTGGCGGCGTCCGGCGTGCCGCCGATCAGCGTGACATCCCGCCAGCGCACGGCCTGGGCGGTGGCGGCGATCTTTTGCGGGCCCGCGGGCAGCCGCGCCACGGCGGGTGGCGGCGCATACAGGTTCGCCTCGACCCAGGGCGAGAGGCAGAGCGCGAGCATGCCGTCGAGGCCGGTGCACCAGGCGCCGTTGGCCTCGCGCAGCGCCGTGCTCGTGCCGACATGCACGTGCCGGCCGAGGAACACCCCGGCGTGCCCGACGCGGGCCGCGTAGAGCAGCAGCGCGTCGCGCAGCGCGGCCCGGTAATGCGCCAGCATGGCCTCGGGCACGGGCAGCAGCCGGGCGACCGGGCCGGTGGCGCCGGCGGTCTCGACGAAAAACGGGCAGCGGCCCGGGACCAGCACGTCCGGCTCGCCCCGGGCCATGCGCGCGACCAGCGGCCCGAAATAGTCGTGCGTGCGCGGCGGCACGGCGTCGCGGAACTGCGCGTAGGTCGTGTCCGCCTGCAGGCCGTGGGTGCGGCCGAATTCCGTGCCGGCGGTCCGCGCCATGGCGGCTGCGAACGCCGCCGACTGGCCGGTCGCGTCATGGTCCAGTCTCCGGAGTCGCCGCGCCAGGCGCGTGGCGCGGTAAGCCGCCCAGAGATTGACCAGGAACCGTGGCGCCAGCGTCATGTGTTGGGGAAGGGCAGAATGTGACGGCGGCCGGCGGAAGGCCACCTGTAATAATACGCGCAAGCGGTCACGCATTTTCTGGCATCCTGGGGCGCCGCCACGGAAATACCATTGCCGCCGCCCGCGCGGGGCGCACGCTGGCCCGACTCCCATGCCGTTGCCGCCGGTCCTTTTTGAAGATGAAGTCGTGATCGCGTTCGACAAGCCGAGCGGCCTGCTCATCGCGCCCGACCGCTGGGACAAGTCGCGCGAGAACCTGATGGACCTCGTGCACGACAAGATGGGCCACGACGTCGCCAACGTGCACCGCATCGACGCCGACACCAGCGGCCTCGTGCTGTGTGCGAAGAACAAGGTCGCGCTCGATTTCCTCAGCGGCCAGTTCCAGTCCAAGACCGTCGCCAAGGTCTACCACGCCATCACGGCCGGCCTGCCCGCCACGGACGAGTTCACCGTGGACCTCGTGCTGAAGGAGGACGAGGCCAAGCCCGGCCGCATGTGCGTCGTGAAGAAGCACGGCAAGGCCAGCGTGACCGGGTGCTCCGTGCGCGAACGCTTCCCGCAGCCGGCGGGCCGCCCGGGCTTTGCGCTGCTGGAGTGCCGGCCGCTGACCGGCCGCACGCACCAGATCCGCGTCCACCTCGCGGCCACGGGCACGCCGATCCTCAACGACCCGTTCTACGGCAACGAGACCCGGCTCATGCTTTCCGACCTGAAACGCGGCTACAAGGGTCGCGCCGACGAGCGGCCGCTGATCGCCCGCCTGGCGCTGCACGCCGGCGCGCTCTCGTTCACGCACCCGGCGAGCCGCGAGAAGATGACCCTGGCCTCGCCGCTGCCGAACGACCTTGAGGTGGCCCTGAAATACCTGCGGAAGTTCGCGCGGCCCGCCGGGCGGCGTTGATGCTCCGTTTGGGTGAACCCCCCCACGCAGGCTTTACATCGGACGGGTGGCCGGTTGTATGTCCCGTCTAAAGCATGACCCATGAGCGATTCTACCCCAGTTACCCACTCTGTTGATGGGGAGGGCGTAGGCTGGATAGTCTTCGATGACCCGACGGGCCGGGCCAACGTCTTCAATCCCCCCACGCAGGCCGCGCTCCGCGCCGCCGTGTCCGCCCTTGCCGCCCAGCCGCTGAAGGCCGTCGTCGTCCACAGCGCCAAGGAGAAGATCTTCATCGCCGGGGCCGACCTCAAGTGGCTGGCGGCCCTGCCCGATGCCGCGGCCGCGAAACAGCTTTCGCGCGACGGCCAGGAATTGTTCGCGCTGCTCGAGAACCTGAAGGTGCCGGTCGTGTGCGCCATCCACGGCGCCTGCGCCGGCGGCGGCTACGAGCTGGCGCTCGCGTGCCACTGGCGCCTCGCCACCGACGCGAAGGAAACCGTCATCGGCCTGCCCGAGACGGGCATCGGCGTGATCCCCGGTTGGGGCGGCTGCGCGCGCCTGCCGCGGCTCATCGGCGCCGAGGCGGCCGTGGCGCACATGCTCAAGGCCGCGCTCGTGCCGGCGGCGGCCGCGCTCAAGGCGGGGCTGGTCGACGAACTCGTGCCCGCCGCCGAGCTGAAGGCCCGCGCCAAGGCCGCGGCCCTGCGGCTCGCGGCCGAGGGCCGGCCGACCCGCGCGATCCCGCCCGCCCCGGCGGCGGATTTTTTCGCCGGCCAGCGCAAGGCAGTGCTCGGCCGGCAGCGCGGCCAGCCGGCCCCCGCTCGCGGTGCTCGACGCCGTGGAACAGGGCGCGGGCCTGCCCCTGGCACCGGCGCTCGACCTCGAGGCGGCGCTGTTCGGCGGTGTCGCCGCCGGCGAGACCGCGAAGAATCTCATCCAGGTTTTCCTGCTCAAGGAGGCCGGCAAGAAGGTCACCACCGACGCCTGGTTCCCGAATGAGAAGGCCGCGGCCAAGGTCGAGCCGTTCCGCATCATCGGCATCATCGGCGCCGGCGTCATGGGTTCCGGCATCGCGCAATGGTGCGCGTCGCGCGGCTTCGGCGTCATCCTGTGTGACACCGACAAGGAGGCGGTCGACCGCGGCATCAAGGTCATCCGCGGCCTGTTCAAGCAGCAGGAGGAGCGCGGCCTGCTGACCGCCGCCGAGGCGCACCGCATGATGGGCGGCATCGGCGTCACCACCAACCTCGAGGACTTCGAGATGTGCGACCTCGTGATCGAGGCCATCGTCGAGAACGTCGGGGCCAAGCAGAAGCTCTTTGCGGAGCTGACCAAGGTCATGCCGCCCGACTGCGTGTTCGCCTCGAACACCTCGGCGCTGCCGCTGGAGGAGCTCGCCGCCACCGCGGCCAATCCCGGCCGCGTCGTCGGGCTGCATTTCTTCAACCCCGTCGGCCGCATGCCGCTGGTCGAGCTGGTGTTGGGGCAGGCGACGACGCGCGCCACCGCGGACCGCGCGCTGGCCTTCGTGAAGGCGCTCGGCAAGACGCCCGTCATCTGCCGCTCGTCGCCGGGCTTCCTCGTCACGCGCGTGCTGTTCTTCTACCTCAACGAGGCGTGCCGGCTCTGGGAGCAGGGGGCGCCGACGGACGCCATCGACCGCGCGCTGCGCGAGTGGGGCTGGCCGATGGGCCCGATGCGGCTGATCGACGAGGTCGGGGTGGATGTGACCGACTTCATCTTTGACGAGATGCAGCATTATTTCCCGGACCGCTTCACGGCGACGACCGTGTGCAAGCGCATGCTCGCGGCGCGGCTGCGGGGCCGGAAAAACGGCGAGAGCTCCGGCTTCTACAGCTACACCGACGGCAAGGAGACGCTGAACGCCGCGATGGCCTCGTTCGCGCCCGCCGCCAAATCCTCCCTGGAATCCGCGGCCCTCGCGGAAAGGCTCAACGGCGTGATGATCGACGAGACGAAGCGCGTGCTGGCCGAGGGCGTGCTCAAGACGCCCGACGAGGCCGATCTTGCCCTGCTGCTCGGCGCCGGGTTCCCGGCCTTCCGCGGCGGGTTGATGCGCCACGCGAAGAGCATCGGGGCCTTCGGCGGGTAAGCGGCGGTGCCGCAACCAGAAGCGCGGTCTCGGCCAAAGGAAGTAAAACCTTCCCGGGGTCCTGCGCGGCCGATAAATGCGTTGCAGGCCGCCCCGTTTGCGGAAAATTTCCCGGCATCCCCCATGGCCACCGCCGCCACCCTGAACAAAGAGCAGAAGCGCCATCTGTTGCTGACCATGCTGGAAAGCCGGCACGGCGACCTGCGCGAGGAGAGCCTGAACCGCCAGGGCAAGGGGCATTTCCACGTCTCGGGCCGCGGCCACGAGGCGCTGGCGGCCATCGGCGCGCAGCTGCGCGGCAGCGATTTCATCGTCCCGTATTACCGCGACCGCGGCCTGTGCATGGGCCGCGGCCTGACCACGCGCTACCTGGCGCTGGAGTATTTCGCCAAGCGCGACTCCGCCTCGCGCGGCCGCATGATGCCGTCGCACTTCTGCTCGCGCGAACACAACATCGTCAGCGTGCCGACGCCCACCGGCTCGCAGCTGATGCCGGCCTGCGGCATCGCGTGGGGCCTGCAGCTGGACCAGAAGGACGGCGTGGTCGTCACGACGATCGGCGACGCCGCGTCGCGCCAGGGCGACTTCTACGAGTCGGTCAGCTTCGCGCTCGAGAAGAAGCTGCCGCTGCTGCTGATCGTCGAGGACAACGGCTACGGCATCTCCACGCCGACCAAGGGCAGCAACCCGATGGCGCTCGGGGTGATCAACAAGGCGCAGTGGCAGGTCGTGGACGGCCGCGATCCCGAGACGGTCCACGCCGCCGCGCAGGCGGCGCTCGCCGACCTCCGCGCCGGCAAGGGCCCGGTGTTTTTCTGGGTGAAGGTCGAGCGGCTCTCCAGCCACACCAGCTCGGACGACCACTCGCTCTACCGCGCGAAGGAGGACCTCGCCGCGCTCGAGCAGGCCGACCCCATCCGCCACCTGAAGGACCGGATGATCAGGCACGGTGAGCTCACGGAGAAGGATTTCGCGACCCTCGAGAATGAACTGAAGGAGAAGGTGCGCCGGGATTATGCCGCCGCCGAGGCCGCCGAGAATCCCCGGGCCGACGAATTGTTCGTCGAGACGACGGGCCCGTCGCCCGAACTGCACGAGGAGCTCTTCAAGGCCGGCAAATACCGCATGGGCGACCTGATCAACCGCACGCTCCGCGCGGGACTCGACGCCGACCCGGGCCGCATCATCTTCGGCGAGGACGTCGAGGATCCGAAGGGCGGCGTGTTCCGGCTCACGCAGAAGCTCACGACGGATTTCCCGGGCCAGGTGTTCAACTCGCCGCTGGCCGAGTCCACCATCATCGGCCTCGCCGGCGGCCTCGCGCTCTACGGCCGCCGCCCGGTGTTCGAGATCCAGTTCATCGACTTCATCTATCCCGGCTTCAACCAGCTCGTCGCGAACCTCGCCAACCTCCGCTGGCGCTCGAACGGCGAGTGGAAGGTGCCGGCCGTGTTCTACGCCCCCTACGGCGCCTACCTGCCGGGTGGGGGCCTGTGGCACTCGCAGGCCAACGAGTCGGTCTTCGCGCATTTCCCGGGCATCAACATCGTCATCCCGAGCACGCCCGAGGACGCCGCCGGCCTCCTCTGGACCGCGATGCACGCGGAGGACATCACCCTGGTGCTCCTGCCGAAGCACATGCTTTGGGCCGAGCGCGAGGCCGCCGGCCCGGTTGTCTCCATCCCGCTGGGCTCCGCGCGCCGCTGCCTCAAGGGCGACGACCTCACGCTCGTCGCGTGGGGCAACACGATGGAAAAATCCCTCGAGGCCATCGCCGAGCTGAAGGGCGAGGTCGGCGTGGACCTCATCGACCTGCGCTCCATCGTCCCGTGGGACAAGGCGCTGATCGAGGCCTCCGTGCGCAAGACCGGCCGGCTCGTCATCGTGCAGGAGGACACGGAGAACTGCTCCGTCGGCCAGATGATCATCACCCACGTCATGAGCCAGCCCGACCTGTGGGCCGCGCTGAAGGCGCCGCCGGTGCTCGTCTCGAAGGGCAACGTGATGATCGGCTACAATCCCATCTACGAATACGCCGCGCTGCCCGACGTGCCGCGCATCCTCGACGCCATCTGGCGGACCGTGTCCATCAACGTCGCGCGCGGCGAGTCCGTCGCGGTCGCTCCCGCCGCCCCCGCGCCGGTCGCGGCACCCGCGACCCCGGGCGTGCATGCCCCGCAGAACACCCTGGTCGCCGGCACGAGTGACATCATCGTCCGGGTGCCGATCATGGGCGAGGGCCTGCGCTCGGCGCGGGTTGTGGCGCTCAACAAGAAGCCCGGCGACGCCGTGAAGCACGACGACGTGCTCTGCGAGGTCGAGACCGACAAGGCCGTCTATCCGATCGAGGCGTCCTTCGCCGGCACCTTCAAGGGCTGGCAGATCAAGGTCGATGACACCGTGCTGATCGGCCAGGAGATCGCCCTGGTCACCGGCGATGCGGCCAGCACGGCCAGCCTCGCCACCGAGGGCGCGGCCAAGCCGGCGCCGGCTCCCGCCGCCAGCGTCGCCCGGGCCGCCGCGCCGGCCCCCGTCATTTCCTCAACTCCCGCTCCCATGAAAGGCAACGCCCGCCCGCCCGCTTTGCATCCGGCCATCACCAAGCGCCTGGATACCGTCATCCCCGCCAACATGCTGATGGATGTCCGCTGGGACGGCCTGCGCGCCGCGCGCGAGGAGGCCAAGCAGAAGCACGGCAAGGCCGCGGCCTCGCCCTCGGCGATGATGGCCTGGTGCGTCGTGCGCGCGCAGGAGAAACACGCGGCCTTCCGCTGCATCGTTAACAAGGAGGGCGCCATCCTCGAGCAGGCCGACTTCGAGCTCGGCGTCGCCGTGGCGCTCGACGGTGACCGGCTGGCCACCGCGCCGGTGGTCAATGCGAACAAGCTTTCCTGGGCCGACTTCGTGGCGGCCTACAACCGGGCCGTCGAGGACACGCGGGCCGGCAAGATCATCGAGGTGCAGGCGCCGGTGAACCTGACCAGCCTCGGCGCGTTCGGGGTCGAGAGCGCCACGCCGATCGTGGTGCCGCCCGCGATGGGCACGCTGTTCGTCGGCTCGGCGCACGAGCGCCTGATCAACGACGGCGGCGTCATCCATCCTGCGGAGGTCGTCACTCTCTCGCTCACCTTCGACCACAAGGTCGTGAACGGCGCCACCGCGGCCGCCTTCCTGCAGGAAGTGCGGAAGCAGATGGAAGGCTTCAAGCTGCCGGGGTGAAGATGGTGGAACCCGCGCTCCGCGCGGGTTGGTAGGGGCCGTTGCCCTCAACGGCCCGGGCGCTTGAGGGCAACGGCCGTCGCTGAGCCTATGGCTGACAAGCGTGCCCCTACCGCAAGACATGAGTAACAGCCCGCGCGGAGCGCGGGCTCCACCTTCACGCCTGGATCAGCCCCTTGCGGATGGCGAAGCGGACGAGGTCGGTCTGTGACTGCAGGCCGAGCTTCTGCATCAGGTTGGTGCGGTGCGTCTCGGCGGTGCGCGGGCTGATGAAGAGTTTCTCGGCCATCTCGGTCGTGCTCAGGCCCTCGGCGGCGAGGGAGAGCACCTCGCGCTCGCGCGGCGTGAGCGCGTTGAGCGGGTCGGCCTGGTCGGGCGTCCGGCTGGTGAGCGCCGCGATGGCGCGCTCGGAGAGCGGGGCGCTGAGGTAGCGCCGGCCGGCGACGACCTCGGCCACGGCGCGGGCGATCTCGGTCGATTCCGAGCCCTTCAGGATGTAGGCCATGGCGCCCGCGCGCAGCGCCTCGATGACGTAGGGTTCGTCGTTGTGCATCGAGAGCACGAGCACCCTGGTGTTCGGGCTGGCGGTGCGCACCTGGCGCAGCGCCTCGAGTCCGTGCAGCCGGGGCATGGAGAGGTCGAGGAAGAGCAGGGCGGGCTTGTGTTTCTCGACCGCCTGCACGGCGCTGAGGCCGTCGGCGACCTCGGCCAGCACCTTGAAGGCGCCGTCGGCCTCGAGGATGCTGCGCACGCCGCGGCGCACGACTTCATGGTCATCGGCGAGGATCACGGTGTTCATGAGGTTGGGGGCACAGGCAGGGGGAACTCCGCATGAATGCGCGTGCCCTGGCCGGCGCGCGAGAAGATTTCCGGCCGGCCGCCGGCGAGGATGACGCGCTCGCAGAGGCCGGTGAGGCCGAGCGAGTCGCGGCGCGCCTGGACGGCGTCGACGTCGAAGCCGCGCCCGCGGTCGGTGATCTCGACGATCAGCTGGTTGCCGCCGGTCGTGAGCGTGACGTTGGCGGCGGTGGTGCCGGCGTGGCGCGCGACGTTGGTCAGCGCCTCCTGCACGATGCGGAAGACGGCGGTCTCCAGTTCCCCGGGCAGGCGTTGCGGGGGCAGGGACACGTCGAGCGCCACCGTGATGCCGGTCTGGCGTTGGAAGAGGTTGAGGTGCCACTCGAGCGCCGGGGCGAGGCCGAGGTCGTCGAGCACGCGCGGGCGCAGCTGCTGCGTCATCTCCCGGAGATAACGGATGATCTCGTCGCTGGCGCCGAGGGATTCCTTGAGCGTATCCTGCAGGGCGGCGGGTGCGGCCCGGTGCGCGGCCTCGAGCTGGAAACGCAAGCCAGTGAGCAGCTGGCCGAGGTGGTCGTGCAGTTCACGGGCGATGGTGCGCCGTTCGTCCTCCTGCACGCGCAGGAGGCGCACGGAGAGGGCCTGCAACTCGCCGGTGCGGGTGCGCACCTGCGCCTCGAGCGAGCGGTTGAGGGTCTCAAGCTCGCGGGTGAGCTGCTCGTTGCTGCGCTCGGTGTCGGCGCGGCGCAGGATGTTGTTCAGCGAGAAGACGAGGTCGGCGAGGTAGTCGGGCTTCTGCAGGATGTAGTCCTGCGCCCCGAGCTTGAAGGCCGCCACGGCGGTCTCGCCGTCGCCGCGCGCGGCGAGGATGACTGCCGGGAGGCTGGCGCGGTGCGAGCGCAGCCGGCGCAGGGTGTCGAGCCCGCTGGCTTCGCCCGGGGTCGGGCCGATGAGGACGGCGTCGGCCTCCAGCCCGCCGGCGAGGAACTGGTCGAACTCCGCCGGGGCCGGGCTGCCGGTCAGCTCGATCTGCGGGGCGTGGGCGGTGAAAAACTCGCCGATGGCGCGACGCGTGAGCGCGGATTGCTCAACCAGCAGCACCCGGTGTTTTTTCCCGGGGACGAAGGGCGGGGTCGTGATGGATTTCTTTTCCTGCGACCGTGCGTGCACGCGCTTCACGATGTCGACGATCTGGTGAAACTGGGGCGAGGTCTTGTCCACGCAATCCACGGCGCCGGCGCGGAGGGCGCGGACGGCGAGGTCGGTCTGGCCGAGGCCGCTGGCCATCACCACCGGGGTGGAGTCGCCGCGCCGCGCGAGCTCGCCGAGGATCTGCAGGCCGTTGATATCCGGCAGCACGAGGTCGAGCAGCAGCACATCGTAGCCGCCCTTCGCCATCTGCACGAGGCAGGTGCCGCCGTCGGCCACGGTTTCCAGTTCGATCTCGGGGCCGAAGTGCGCGAAGTAGCTGCGCACCACGGCGGCAACGTTCACGTCATCTTCGGCGTAGAGCACTCGAAACATGGTCGGAAAGGGAGCCGGCCCCGACGTGGGCCGGCTAAGGCAAAAGGCTATTTGTCATGATTTTAGAGCCGCGGCGAGTAAAACCTTGGTTCGGCCAGGTAAAACCCCCCAGCAAATTTCCGCAGGCTGGTTTACGGGGGTGGCCCGATGGGAGGGCGTGGCGCTTTCGGGCAGACTGGGCCCGTGAAAAACAACGGCCGCATCGCCCGCCTCCTCCTGACGGCCCTTCTGGTTGCCGGCAGCGGGCTGGCTGCGTCGGCCGGCATCAAGTCGGAGCGCCTCCTCGCCGCTATCATCGAGCGCACCCCGGCTCCCCGCCTCGTCGCCGAGGGCACGCAGCTCAAGACCGCCGAGAAGTTCGCCGCCACCTTGCCGCGCGCCCAGGCCCTCTGGGGCATCGGCCGCTCGATGGAGCCCCTTTACGCCGCCAACACCGCGGTCGTTGTCCAGGAGACCAACTATGACGACCTCAAGAAGGGTATGACCGTCGTCTACGTGAAGAGCAACGGCCGCCGCGTCGCCCACAGCATCGTCGGTGAGACCCGCGGCGGCTTCCTCGTCCAAGGTGTCAACAACGACGAGGAGGACGCCGAGCTCGTCACGCCGGAGAATTTCATCGGCGTCATCACGCAGGCCTTTGCCTCCGCCGACTCGGCTTTCCGGGCCGAGACCACGAAGCGCCTGACGGCCAAGGGCAAAGTCCGCGTCAGCGACCGCACCTGAGGGCGAGGGATAAACCGCCTGAAATCAGGTGGTAGGATGGGTGGAGCCCGACAGACCGATCCAGTTGGCTAGGTTCGCTCCTCCCGCGGAGCACGCCAGGTTTCTGGCAACCCGCATGACTTCCCACAGCATTCCGCCCGTCCACGTGGAGCCGGCCAAACCCAAGACTTGGAAGGTGCTCGTCATCGAGGATGACGCGCGCTGGCGCACGCTGGTGGAGCTGAGCCTCGAGGGCGAGGGCCACACCGTGCTGACCGCGGCCGACGGCCTCGCCGGTCTCGCCCTGGCCACGGAGAAACCCGATGTCATCCTGTGCGACGTCGAGATGCCGCGCCTCAACGGCTACGCCGTGCTCGAGGCGCTGCGCCAGCAACCGGAGCTGCGCGCCATCCCCTTCATTTTCCTGACGGCCCGCTCGGCCCGCTCCGATCAGCGCAAGGGCATGGTGCTCGGCGCCGACGACTACATCACGAAGCCCTTCGAGCCGCATGAGCTGGTCGAGAGCATCGCCGGCGTGCTGGCCAAGCGCGAGACGCTCTCCGAGCGGTTGAAACACTACACCGATGAATACCGGCGCGAGATGGCGGCGCCGTGGGCGCACGAGCTCCTTACGCCGCTCAACGGCATCCTCGGCATCGCCGCCATGCTGGAGTCCGAGGCCGGCTCGATCCAGCCGGCGGATCTGCGCGACCTCGCGCGCTCCATCAGCCAGAGTGCTCGGCGGCAGCAGGCCCTCGCGCGCAAGCTCCTGCAATATTTCCAGCTCCAGCAGCTGCGCGAGGCCAACTGGAGCGATCCGGGCGCGGCCATGGAGGCCGGCGCCGGCCTCGAGGATGAGGTCATCGGTGTCGCCGAGCGCCTCAGCCGCTCCTCCGATCTCCGCCTGGATTGCTCGCCCGCCGCCGTCCGCATCAGCCCGGCGTGGCTGCGCGCCGCCGCGTGCGAGCTCGTGGAGAATGCCTTCAAGTTTTCCCCGGCGGGCTCGCCGGTGACGGTGTCCGGCCGGATCACCGACGGCGCCTATCGCATTGAGGTCACGGACCGCGGCGCCGGCATGACGCCCGAGGAGATCGGGCAGATCGCGGCCTTCCGCCAGTTCGACCGCGCCAAGCACGAGCAGCAGGGGCTCGGCCTCGCGATCGTCACGCACATCGCCGCGCTGCACCATGCCCCGCTCGTTTTTGAATCCGGCCCCGAAGGCGTGGGTCTCCGGGCGGTCCTTGAGCTGCGGCTGGCGGATTGAACGCAGCTCCTTCGCGACGAATCCTATCCGGATTGCTTGCGACCAGGTCCTTCAAGATCGGCAAGTTTGTAGGATTTCCTGCAAACGATTGCGCGTCCAAGTCTGTCCTTCAGGAACGGCTTCGCCTCGTAACTTTCACCAAACAACAAGCCCAGGCAATGAGGACACCGCGGTGGGTTCAAATATTTCAATGAGCCGTCGCAGGCGCATTTGGGCAGGTTTAAGTCGATGGATTCTATCGCCGGCTTCCAATTGAGTCCGAAATCAGATGTCAGCTTGTAGGTGGCGGTTCCGTAGGGGAAACGCTCTTCGTGGTCATCGAGCAGCAAGACATCGGGGCAGCTCGCACAGTAGATGGGGGTAATACAACTAAACCCCGTATGATAAGCGGAGAAAGCAACCAAATGACGGCAGGACTTGCAAAGCACCTTCTCTTTGCGCGGATCATCCCATGCGTTGATGATCTGAAATCTTCTTCTAAGCGGGACAAGCAGCCTTCGCTTAAGAAGGTGTGCTTGGTAAATAAGTGAATCCAACATGGGATTTAAAACTACACCGAGAGATTTAATGTAGAGTTATTCATTTCAATCGTTGCCTGATCCAGTCAGGCGAGCGGCGGCAGTCGATCACCGCGTCAACGTAGGCCGTGTCGCCCTGGACAAAATAGAGAACGGCATGAGGAAATTTCCGCGAACCCATCCAATAATACCGTTTGTAAGCCCGGTGATGAATACCCGCATAAAGTTCCAGCGAATCGATGTCCCGGTTCAGGTGCTCGAGAAAGTAGCCACCCAAGCCCGGTCTTTGGCGCTCGTAGAACCAGTAGCAATCGAGCAGGTCGCGTTTTGCCGGCTGGAGTATCTCGACCTTCATTGCGGCCGGCCGCGCGCGATCTCCTCCGCAATCTCACGTTTGGCCTGTGCCCAAGGAATGTAGTGCGCCTTGCCTTCCGCCACCAGGCACTGGCGCTCCTCCAGCAGGTCGATGTGCCATTGCTGGATCGGAATCTGATCGGGGGTTTTCAGCAGATCCGACCAGATCTCTTCGAGGGCACGGAGTTTGTCTTCGGTGGTCATCTTGTCGAGTGGCAGGATGGTGCTCATTTGGGAAAACTAGCGCGAGCTGGCCGCAGCGCAAACCTGGAAATCACACCATCGGGCGGAACTTGCCGACCACGCCGGTCAAACACGCGGTGATCTGGCCCAAGGAGCAGACCTCGACGGTGTTTACCAGTTCGGCGAAGACGTTGCCGCCGTTGCGCGCGACGTTCTCCAGGCGCTGCAGGGCCTCGGGGGATTTTTTCGCGTGCTTCTTCTTGAAGGCGCGGAGGCGCTCAACCTGCAGGCGCTGCTTCTTGGGCGGCGTGCGGGCGAGGGGCACGCTCGGCATCGGTTCGTGCGAGATGTATTTGTTGAGGCCGATGATTGGGCGCTCGCCGGAATAGATCTGCGTCTCGATGCGGTGACCGGATTCCTGGATCTTGCTGCGCTGGTAACGCTGTTCCATGGCGGCGATGACGCCGCCGAGGGTGTCCATCTCGCGGAAGACATCCAGGATGGCCTTCTCGACCTGGCGCTCGAGCATCAGCAGGCCCGGCGCGCCGCCGAAGAGGTTCATGGTGTGTTTGAAGAGGCCGGACTCCTCGAGGAGGATGGACTGGCCGTGCGAGGCGAGCAGCGCGTATTTCTCGGTCGGCGTGGTGAAGGGCTCGTCGGCGGAGTTCGAGTGGCATGAATTGGTGTAATTCATGTAGGCGATCATCAGCTCGGCGGCGGTGCGCGTGAGGTTGTTCTGGAACTCGGCGGCGATGAGCGAGCGGCCGGAGGTCTGGGTGTGCAGCTTGAGCGCCTGGGCCTTGGCGTTGGCGCCGAAGACGTCGCGCATGCCGATGGCCCAGATGCGGCGGCAGACGCGGCCGAGCACGAGGTATTCGACGTCGAGGCCGCAATCCAGGAAGAAGGAGAGGCGCGGGCCGAACTGGTTGACGTCGGCGCCGCGGGCCTTGAGCAGGCCGGCATAGGTGAAGCCGTTCGAGAGCGTGAAGGCCGCCTGCTGCACCGGCGTGGCCCCGGCCTCGGCGATGTGGTAGCCCGAGATCGAGACGGGATACCACTTCGGCATGTTGGGCACGCACCACTCGATCATGTCGCAGAGGAAGCGCAGCGAGGCGTCGACGGGAAAGATGACCTCGTTCTGCGCCTGCACTTCCTTGAGCATATCGGCCTGGATGGTGCCGCGGAGGTTGCCGACACAGTCCGGGCCGAAGCGGCGCTTGGCGGCGGCGATGAACATCGCGAGGATGGCTGGCGCCGGGGCGTTCATCGTCATCGAGACGGAGGCGTCGGAGCGCGTCAGGTCGAAGCCGGCGAAGAGGCGGGACATGTCCTCGACGGTATCGATGGCCACGCCGCCCTCGCCAACTTTGCCGAGCACGCCCTCGTGGTCGGAATCGAGGCCGTAGAGCGTGGGGCCGTCGAACGCGGTGGAGAGACGAAGGCTCTTCTGGTGCGTGTTGAGGTATTTGAAGCGCGCGTTGGTGTCCTCGGCCAGTCCGAGCCCCGCGAAGAGGCGCATCGGCTCCTCCCCCGTGCCGGCGGCCTTGTCGAGATACATCTCGCGGTAGGCGGCGGTGGCGTAGGGGAACTGGCCGGGGAAACCCTGGCCGAGCAGATACTCGGCGATGGCACCGGGCTCGTCGGTGTCGGGCAGGGCGAGGCGCGGGAGCGGCGTGCCGGTGGGTGACCTGGTCATCTCGACCGAGGCGCGGAGCTGCGCCCACTTGGCGCGGAGTTCGGCCGCGAACTTGGCGTCGAGTCGCGCACGCGCCACCTCGGCGGCCACGTGGGCGTTATAGGCGTCGATCGAGTCGGCGATTTTTCCAAGCTGGCTCATTAAGAAAGTTGAGAGTGGAGGGCTGAGAGTTGAGAGCAGGTAGAGGCGCTTGCCCTCAAGCGTCCGGGCTTGCCATCTGGCAGGCCTTTTCGCCGCCGGACGAGACCGGCAGGTCGCCGAACTTCGCGATGGCGGCGAAGAGGGCGTCGACGCCGGGATCAAAGTGCCTGGCGGCGGTGGTGGCGTGGAGTGCCTGGCCCTTGCCGTTCTGGTTGAGCCGCGCCTGGATCTCGGCCTTCGCGGTGTGCGCCATGGGATGGTCGCACTTGTTGAGGGCGACAAAGTCGGCGCCATTGAGCAGCGCGATCTTCTGCAGCTGGATGAGGCCGCCGTAATAGGGGGCGAGGACAAAGAGCGTCGCGTCGACGAGTTTCGGGCCGGCGCCGAAGATCCGGAACGGGTCGCTTTCCTGGCCGACCCCGACGGACTCGACGAGGATGAGGTCGAACTCGCCGGAGTCCTTCAGGATGTCGATCGCGGCCGGCGCGGCGGCGGAGAGGCCGGTCAGGCTGCCGCGGGTGGCCAGCGAGCGGAAGAACACGCGGTCGTCCTGCGCGTAGATGGCCGAGACGCGGTCGCCGAGGATGGCGCCGCCGGAGTCGGGGTGGGAGGGATCGTTGGCGAGCAGGGCGATGCGGCCGGTGGGGTTGGCGCGCAGGAAGCGCGAGGTGAGCTCGTCGATGAGCGTGGACTTGCCCGCGCCGCCGGGGCCGGCGACTCCGACGATGAAGGATTTCCTAGTGGAACCTGCGCTCCGCGCAGGTTTAAGAAGCCCGCGCGGAGCGCGGGCTCCACCTGCCTCCGCGATCGTGATCGCGCGGGCCAGGGTGCGATCGCCCTTGAACTTCGGGTTCGGTTTCGCGGCGCGGGCGTAGTCGCGCTTGATCTCGGCCATCATCTTATCGAGCGGGGTGCCGGCGAAATAGATGCGGTCGGTGCCCTGCCGCTGCATGACGCGGGCATCGGCGTGGGTGATGGTGCCGCCGCCGCCGCCGAAGACGGGGATGTCGGCGTTGCCGCTTTTCCTTAGTTGGTCGGCGACTTCCTTGAAGAACACGATGTGGCCGCCGTTGTAGGAGCTGAGGCCGACGACGTTGACGTCCTCCTGGATGGCGGCGCGGACGATGGCCGAGGCGGACTGGTGGTAGCCGAGGTAGATGACCTCGATGCCGTGGCGGGCCAGCTCGATGTTGATGGTCGTGACGGCGCTGTCATGGCCGTCGCAGACGGGAACGGCGGTCAGGATGCGCAGGGGGGCGCCAGGGCGTGGGGTTTTGGCGGCGGCCATGGCGGGGAGGAGAAACGGAGAACCGCCCGGGTGCAACCGCCGAGCGGCCGGGAGGCCGGTCAAGCCAAGGTTTGGCCCTTTTGGCGTAGGCCCGCCTCAGAGGGCGTCTAAAAAGGTAGGGCGCGACCGCTGGGCGCGCCGTCAGGATGCGCGAATGACGGGCAATTCGCGGCGGGCCCAGCGGTCCCGCCCTACCCGCAATCGGCTTTTTAGGCGCTCTCTCAGAACTCCGCCGTGCCCGGGGTGCGGGCAAAGGGGATGACATCGCGGATGTTGGCCACGCCGGTCACGAACATCAGCATGCGCTCGAAGCCGGCCCTGCCAGCATCGTTATTTGGTCAGTGTCAATTCGGGCAACTTGGCCGCGCGTTCCCTTGAAATCCCGGCCTGCCATTCGCGCAGAGCCTGCAGGATTTTCTCTTGGTCGCCGGCGCTGAGATGATCCTGGATGCGCTCCAGGAATTTTCTGCCGTCACTCGACCCGGCGAGCGCGGCCAAGGTCCACCACTTGGCGGCCGTGAGCAGATTGACGGGGCCTGCTTCTCCGTTGGCAGCGATTATGCCTAGGTTGACACCAGCCGCGGCATGGCCCTCGCGGGCGGCGCGTTCAAAATAGTCCGCCGCCTGCCGGGAATCGCGGGGGGAGTAGATTGCCTTCGTAATACCCTAAATTCCGCAGTTGAGGGTCGGATTTTCGGATAAGGTCGGGGCTTTTACGCGGGGAGTGGCGGGACCGTTTTCAACTGCGGCGCAGTTGTTTTGATCCAGTCGTGGAGTCGCAGGTAGCCGTCTTTGAGTTGCTCGGCCCAGCCGCCGCGCACGGAGATCTGCACCTCCTTCTGGCGGCCGGACTGGACCAGGCGGGCGGCGATGAGCAGGAACCACCGGCGGCCGCGTTTGGCCTCGGTGTGTTGGTGTGGCACGATGAAGCGCACGAACAGCACCCAGAGATTATAGACCAGGAGCAGCAACCGGGCGGCCAGCTCGGTGGTGGCGCGTTTTTTCGCGCAAAAACCGCTGAACCCCCACTGGTTCTTCAGTTCGTCGAAGACGTTTTCGGTGTCGGCCCGGTCCCGGTAGAGCTGCTGGATCTGCCAGGGGTTGTAGTCCGCCCCGAGGTTGGTGACGTAGACCGCGAACTCGTGCTTGGTCTGGTCCCAAAACTCCCCGCACTCCGGCCCGGGCATCTCGCCTTGCAGACAGCGGGCGAAGACGACCCGGCGCGGGCCGGCCCAGCCGTGGAGCTGGAGCGTGCCGTCGGCGACCTGCCAGGCACCCCGTTGCGCCGGTCCCTGCCAGCGCGCCACCGGCACCGCGTGCAGGGCGGCGCGCACCCCGCGCGTCAGCTTCAGTTTGAACAGATACTTGGGCCTTCCGGCCTGCGCCTCGTGCCAGGCCATGATCCCGTCGTGCCCCAAGCCGAGATCCCCGCGATTGAGCCAGACCCGGTGCCCACCGAGCCAGCGCTGCGCGTCCTCCATCGCCTGTTGCCACTGCGTCGCCGTGACCGTGTCGCCCGAGCGGAACCGGTAGGCCGGACACAACCGCGTGCGCGCCACCACCGCCAACAGCGGATGGAAACTGCGCCGACCCGGTTTGGTCGGATTGTAGCCCAGGGCCGCGCCCTCCTGGTGCCCATACTTCGGCTGCACCGTCGAGTCCCAGTCCAGGATCGTCTGCCCCGGCAACGCCCCCCACAGCGGCCGGGCCTGCTGGGCGATCCACTCGGCCCCCAGCGCCGGATCGACCGAGGCGAAGAACCGTCGCACCGTGTCGTCGCCCACCACCGCCTCCATCCCGAACAACTCCGGAATGGTCGGATCCTCCCGCAACCGCTCGATGTGCGAGAACCGCCGCCCGTCGGTCAGCGCCGTCAGCATGAACGACTGGATCACGTCGTAGACCGGCGCCGCGTTCGGGCTGGTGCGCCGCACCGGGCAGGCCTCCGCCAACCCCTCGGCGATGCCCAAATGCTTGGTGAAGGCCGCCCACGGCACCAGCCCCCCATAGGGCGTCAAGGCGTCGTCCGTCACCGCCAAGCGCACCCGCCCACCCGCCGTCGGGAACGTGAATTGCCCTTCACCCACCGGGTGAACCGCCGCCACCTTATGGTTTGTTTCCATGCCCCAACACCTCAACGGCTTCCTCCCTCCTCGTCACACCTCAACTGCGGATTTTAGGAATACATCATGCCGAGGCTGAAGCTGGCGGCCGGGTAACGGACGGAGGCATTTTCGAGAAGTTCGCGGACGCGAACCGGATCGGCGGGTTTTGCATCCCCTAGCATCAGCATGGCGAGGTTGAACTGGGCGAGGGGATGTCTCTCAGCGGCCGCCAGCTCAAAGCACTGGCGGGCGAGCTTCGGGTCGGGTGGGGTGTCCAGTCCCCTCCTCAGGGCCAGCAGGCCGAGGCGCACCTGACCCTCGGGGTCGCCGCGTTGAGCGGCCGCGAGGTAGGCCTCCCGCGCCTGATTGAAACGCCCATTCAAGGTTTCATCCGACGAATTGGCCACCGAGGCGAGCCCCGTTTCGAGGGCCCGGCCAAGCACCGTCATCGCATGGGCATCGGCATCCTTGGCCAGCTTTTCGATCTTGCGCGTGACGCGCACCATCGATTCCAGACGGCGGTTCTTTTCCGAGAAGACCAGCAGGTGCATCTCCGCCACCACCGACCCATGGAGCACGCCCCATTCCAGGATCTTGCGCGCCGCTTCCGGGTCGCGCTTGACCGCGCCGTCATCCAGGGCCTTTTCGACAAGAAAAATGATCGCGGTTTCATTCCCGCGCAATGCCCCATCGCGCAGGCGCCGGTAGGCGGCTGCACGATCCGCTTTGAGGTTTCGTCCTCCCGTCCAGAGCAACTGCCCGAGTCGCACCGACGCGGCAGTGCGCCCCATGTCGGCGGCTCGCGCCAGCAGGTCGGCGACATCGGCATCATTGGTCGCCTGTTCGGGAAACATGGCGTAGAGGTCCACCAACGCGAGGATCGCGCCCAAGTGATTTTGTCTGGCCGCCTGCCGGAACCAGTCCTCGGCTTGGGCGGGATCCATCAACGTGACGATGTTGTTTAAGAGGCAGTGCTGACCCAGGCGAAATTGGGACTCGGCATCGCCGGCCTTCGCCTTGGCGGTGAGTTCGCGCAATACGTCCGGCGGCGCGGCTGCCAACTGGTGGGCGGCCAAGGTGGCGAAGGCCGCGAGCAACAACCAGCGGTGGAACCGATGGGGCATCTTGCTCAGAACTCCGCCGTGCCCGGGGTGCGGGCGAAGGGGATGACGTCGCGGATGTTGGCCACGCCGGTCACGAACATCAGCATGCGCTCGAAGCCGAGGCCGAAGCCGGCGTGCGGCACGCTGCCGTAGCGGCGCAGGTCGAGATACCACCAGTAGGCCTTCTCATCGAGGTGGTGCAGCGCCATGCCGGCGCGGAGCTTGTCCAGCCGCTCCTCGCGCTGGCTGCCGCCGATGATCTCGCCGATGCCGGGCACCAGCAGGTCCATTGCCGCCACGGTCTCGCGTCCGTCCGTCTCTCCGTTCTGGCGCATGTAGAACGCCTTGATCGCGCGCGGGTAGTTGTAGACGGTCACCGGGCACTTGAAATGTTCCTCCGTGAGGTAGCGCTCGTGCTCGGACTGGAGGTTGTCGCCCCAGGCAACGGGATGCTCCCAGGTCTTGCCGGACTGGTTCAGGATCCCGACGGCCTCGGTGTAGCTGCAGCGGACAAACGGTTTCTCGAGCACGAAGTCGAGGCGCGCGAGCAGTTCCTTGTCGACGAACTTACCGAAGAATTCGAGGTCGGCGGCGCAGTGCTCCCTGGCGTCGCGGATGAGATATTTCACGAACTCCTCGGCGAGGTCCATGTTGCCAGGCAGATCACAGAAGGCCACCTCGGGCTCGATCATCCAGAACTCGGACGCATGGCGGGAGGTGTGGGAGTTCTCGGCGCGGAAGGTCGGGCCGAAGGTGTAGATGCTGCTCAGCGCGTGGGCGAAGATCTCGCCCTCAAGCTGGCCGGAGACGGTGAGGAAGGTCTTCTTGCCGAAAAAGTCCTTCGTGTTGTCGACGTGCTTGCCGTCCTCGGTCTTGGGCGGGTTCTCGAGGTCGAGCGTCGTCACGCGGAACATGTCGCCCGCGCCCTCGGCGTCGCTGGCGGTGATGATCGGCGTGTGGACGTAATAAAATCCCTTTTCCTGGAAAAACCGGTGGACGGCATACGCCAGGCGGCTGCGGACGCGGAAGACGGCGCCGAAGAGGTTCGAGCGCGGGCGCAGGTGCGCGATCTCGCGCAGGAATTCCATCGTGTGGCCCTTTTTCTGGAGCGGGTAGGTGGCGTCGGCCTCGCCAAGCACGGTGAATTTTTCCGCGACGACCTCCCACTTCTGGCCGCCGCCCTTGGACTCGACGAGCTTGCCGCGGACCTCGACGGAGGCGCCGGTGTTGGCCCTGGCGACCTGCGCATAGTCGGGGAGGGCGGCGTCGACGATGACCTGCAGGCCCTTGAGGCAGGAGCCGTCGTTGAGCTCGATGAACGAGAAGGCCTTGGCGTCGCGGCGGGTGCGGACCCAGCCCTGGAGGTGGATGGCCTCCATCGGGCCGGTGGCGTTATGGGCGTCCTTGACGAGAGTGCGTGACATGGGGGAGCAGAAGTGAAAATGAGAGGGAGAGTAAAGAGGGGATTCAATCATCGCGCAAGACCGCCTCTATTCACCCTCACTTTCACTTTCCACTCGGGTCCTACCGCTCGATGCCGACCGGGTAGAGCAGGTAGCGGTCGTCGTAGAACTTCGTGCGCGCGTAAAACCACTGCAGGCGGGCCGTGGGATCAGCGGCAAATTTCGGGTCGGCGGCGAGCTTGGCCGCAAACTCGGCTTTCAGCTTCGGGTCGTCGGCCAGCATCTTCTCCGCCAGCGGGGCGATGACGTAGCCATCGATGTATTCCGTGCGCTGCAGGATCCCGGGGAAGAAGCCCCAGGCGAGAAACGAATCGACGCTCTCCGGTTCGAGCAACGCGACAACGAGATCGCCGAGCGGTTGGTCGGTCGGCACGCGGACGGAACCGGCGGGGAACGCCTCGGTGCGGGTCTCGGCCTTGACCTTGGTCGTGACGAGGTGACGGCCCTCAAAGGGCTGGGCGGCAGCCGTCGGGTTCACGAGCCGATACATTTCCAAGATTTGCGTCATCGGACCGGTGTTGGTGTCCAGCTGCACGCCGTGCAGTTTGAGTCGCGCGATGATCTCCGACTGGGCGGGGGAGATCCAGTAGGCCTTCGGGCGGCGGAGTTCGACCCCGGGCTTGGTGTTCAGATGAACAGGGAGCTTTTCGTAGGTCTTGGGCGTGCCGAGCCAGCGGACCTCCTTTACGCCCGAGGCGGGTGAGACGAACTCCTCGTAGGCGATGCCGGCGAAATCCATCGTGGTTTGCACATCGGAGTTGCCGCTCCAGTTGAAGGCGAGGGTCGCCGCATGGGACTCGTGGTCGTTCGAGATGGCCGCCTTTACATTGTCCACCTGTTCCCCGAGCAGCTTGAGCGAGGCTTCCAACAGGACGTAAGTGCCGAGGACGCGTTCCTTATAGGGCTTGAGCGAGTGATTCTCGACCAGCACGGACGGGATGTGGCGGAGGTCGCCATAAGCATTCGAAAAGCGCGGGTCACCTGGGCCGGTGTTGATGCCTTCCGTGAGATCGCGGTTATTCTTGGCGAAGATGAGCGGCCCCGGAATGTGCCCGGCGGCCTTGAGCGCGGCGTCCATGGCCGGCCGCCATTGGCGGTCGAGCCATTCACCGACTTTCGGCGCCCACGCGAAGCCGCCGTCCCAGCCGTGGAAGCCGTAGGTGATGTCGTATTGGTAGTCGATGCCGTCGGTGACATGCAGGTCGAGGTAGAGCGCCGGCCGCCACTCGTTGATCAGCGCGAGCATCGCTTGCATCTCGGGCGCGTCCGCCTTCATGTAGTCGCGGTTGAGGTTCAGGTTCTGCGCCGTGGTGCGCCAGCCCTGGTGGACCGGGCCGCGCTGGTTGGGGCGGTTCCATTCGGAGGAGCGCTCATGGCCGTCGGCGTTGAAGACGGGGACGAAAACAAAGTTTACGTTGTCCAGCAGGTAGGCCTTGCCCCCGAAGGCGAGGTCGCGAAGCAGCATCATGCCGGCGTCCTTGCCGTCGATCTCCCCGGCGTGGATGCCGGCCTGGGCCAGGAAGGTGGGCTTGGCCACGGTGGCGCGCTTGAACTGGTCATCATGGTCGTTGATGCCTTCCTTGCTGGCGATGACGGCATAGAGGAAGCGCCCCTGGGCGGTCTTACCGATGACCTTGAGCTCGATGAAGGGCGAGGCGTCGGCCAGTTTGCTGAGCCAGGCGATCGTCTCGTCGTAGCCGGGCGAGTCGGCGAGGTCGGTCTTCTCGGCCGGCGTGATCCACGGGTTGTCCGGTTTCGCGATGAGCGCCTCGCTGGCGCCGTGCCACGGCCGGGCGGGGGGCAGGAAATCCTGCGGGCCGGCGGCGAAAGCGGACGTGAGCAACAGCGGGGCAAGCAGAAGGAAGCGACGCATGCCGGCAGCGAAGCGTGAAACCGCGGAAAGACGAAGCGATTTTCAGGCCGGCCGGCACAGTCAGGGTAATTTTACTGGCGTCCACTTCGTCTCCGGTAACACGATGGCTCCAACCCCGCCCCGCCTTATGTCCCGCTTCACCGTGTTTTTGGCCGGTATTCTCCTGTCCGGTGTGCGCCTGGCCGCGGCCGACCACCCGATCACCGATTTCGGCGCCGTGGCCGGGGGCGTGACCCTGAACACCGCCGCGATCCAGGCGGCGATCGACGCCGCGGCGGCCAAAGGCGGCGGCCGGGTGGTCATCCCGGCGGGCGTGTTCCGCAGCGGCTCCATCTTCCTGAAGCAGGGCGTGGCGCTCCACCTCGCCGAGGGCGCGGTGCTGAAGGGCTCCGAGAACATCGCGGACTACCCGAAGCTCAACACGCGCATCGAGGGCCATTTCGAGCCGTGGCGCATGGCGCTGGTCAACGCCTCCGGCCTGACCGGCCTGCGCATCACCGGCCCGGGCAAGTTCGACGGCAGCGGCCCGGTCTACTGGCGGGCCTTCTGGCAGCGCCGGAAGGAGAATCCCAAGTGCACCAACCTCGAGGTCGAGCGGCCGCGCCTGATATTCATCGAGCGCTGCACCGACGTGCGCATCGAGAACACCGCGCTGGAGGACTCCGGTTTCTGGAACCTGCATCTCTACCGCTGCCGCGACGTGACCGTCGAAAACGTGCGCATCACCATCCCGAGCTCGACGCCCGAGCTCCGCGGACCCAGCACCGACGGCATCGACATCGACAGCTCGCAGAATGTCACCGTCCGCAAGTGCTACATCTCGACCCACGACGACAACATCGCGCTCAAGGGCAGCAAGGGGCCGTTCGCGGACCAGGACGCCGACAGCCCGCCGGTGGAGAACATCCTGGTCGAGGACACGGAGGTCGGCGACGGCAACGGCCTGATCACCTGCGGCAGCGAGGCGACGCTCGTGCGCAACGTCACGGTGCGCAACTGCGTCATGACCGGCCACGCCACGATGCTGACCCTGAAGCTCCGGCCCGACACGCCGCAGCATTATGAGAACATCACGATGGACGGCATTCGTCTGGCCGGCGGCGGCCGGCTGCTGAACGTCGCGCCGTGGATGCAGTTCTTCGACCTCAAGGGCCAGCCGTCCCCGGCGCGGCAGGTGAACAACGTCACGCTCCGCAACATCACCGGCAGCTACCGCACGCTCGGCGTGCTGGGCGGCAACGCCGGCGATGTCCTGCGCGACATCACCCTGGAGAATGTCGACGTTAAGCTGACGGACGAGACCTTCCGCCTCGGGCCGGTGGAGAACCTGCAGCTGAGGAACATCACGGTGAACGGCCGGCCGTTCGTCCCGCCCGCGGTCACGCCGCCGCCGCCGCGGACGCAATAGGTGGAACCGGGCCTCCGGGCCGGTTTTCTCACGTGCTACAAGCCCGTCCGGAGGCCGGGCTCCACCTGGGGCTCGTTCCGGGCGCACGTTGGACCGGGGAGTGGCTTCAAGTCCGGTTTGTCATTCTGAACGAAGTGAAGAATCCATCAGGATTTACGCCACACAACAGCGGAAGCCATGATCCAACTGGATTCTTCGCTGCGCTCAGAATGACAGGTTTCAAAAGTTTGGTTGGTTTGAGAACACTCCCTGAATCCGGCCGGACCCGACCTTGCGTTTGCCCGGAGGACAGTCAGCCTGCGCGCATGACTCTGCCGCACGACCCCCGCGCCGGCCGCCCCGTTTCCCGGCGGGAATTTCTCATGCGTTCCACCCTCAGCACTGCGGCATTGATGACGCTCGGTTCCCGCGCCGGCGCCATCGACGCGCGGCCCGCGCGCCAGCTGGGCGTCGCCCTCGTGGGGCTGGGAAATTACAGCAACGGCCAGCTCGGCCCGGCGCTGCGCCAGACACAATTCTGCCGCCTCGCCGGCGTCGTGACCGGCAGCCCGGCCAAGGGTGCGCAGTGGGCGCGCGACTACGGTTTCCCGGAGAAGAGCATCTACGGCTACGACACGATGGCGCGGATCGCGGACAATCCCGACATCGACATTATCTACGTGGTGACGCCGCCGGGCCTGCACGCCGAGCACGCCATCGCCGCGGCGAAGACCGGCAAGCACGTCATCTGCGAGAAGCCGATGGCCAACACCGTGGCGGAGTGCGACGCCATCATCGCCGCGTGCGCGGCGGCGAAGGTGCGGCTTTCGATCGGCTACCGGCTGCATTTCGACCCGTATCACGAGGAGCTGCGGCGGCTGGTGCGCACGGGCGAGTTCGGGCCGTTCCTGAAGATGGGCGGGGCGTTCGCCTTCCGCATGGGTTCGCTGCAATGGCGCGCGGACAAGAAACTCGCCGGCGGCGGGCCGCTGATGGATCTCGGGATCTACGTCATCCAGGAGTCGTGCATGGCGGCCGGCGCCACGCCGGTGGCGGTGACGGCGCGGGAGCGCCCCAAGGCCCGGCCGGATTTTTTCCGCAACGTGGAGGAGTCGATCGAGTGGACGCTGGAGTTCGCCAATGGTGCGCGGAGCGAGTGTCTCACGAGCTACAACGAGGGCGGCAACCGCTTCCGGGCGGAGGCGGCCGGGGGATGGTTCGAGGTCAACCCGGCCTTCACTTACTCCGGGCTGGCGGGAGCGACGAGCGCAGGACCGCTGCGCTTTGATCCGACGGTGAACCAGCAGGCGCGGCAGATGGATGATTTTGTCCGGTGCATCCTGACCGGCCGCGCCACGCCCGTGCCGGGCGAAATGGGCCGGCGCGACATGTGCATTGTCACCGCCATCTACGCGTCCGCCGCGGCCAACGGCCGGCGCGTTGAAATCAAGGCCTAGTTCGGTGCATCATTCGCCCGCTTCCTTGTCATTCTGAGCGCAGCGAAGAATCCAGTTGCTCGACAGCAAATGAAGCACTGGATCCCTCGCTGCGCTGCCCATGAACTCCTTTGTTTGTCATTCTGATCCCGCAGTCGCGGGAGAAGAATCCATCAGCACAACCGCCAGCGTCCATGGTGATGGATGCTTCGCTTCGCTCGGCATGACCATGCGTTGGGTGGTTCATGGGCGAGTCCCACGCAAGCCCACCGGCTTGCTGTCCAGACTCAGGATGACAGATATTTTTATCCCATGAAATCCCCCCGCCTGTTTCTCCGCCTGGCCCTTGCCTGCACGCCCCTGGCGCTTTTAGCCCAGCCTTCCGCTTCCGCGATACCTCCCGCGAAGCTCGGCTCCACGGTTTTCAAGTGGGAGGACCTGAAGGCCCGGCCCACCGGCAACGGCGAGCGTCGCGACGTCACCGACGGCCCGACCGCCACCTTTGAGGGCTTCGAGTCGCACATCACGACCCTGCTGCCCGGCAAACTCTCGCATGCCCCGCACCAGCATGCGCGCGAGGAGCTGATCATCCTGCGCGACGGCACGCTCGACGTGACGATCAACGGCGCCACGACGCGCGCCGGCCCGGGTTCGCTGCTGTTCTTCGCGGCGAACGATTTCCACAACGTGCAGAATGTCGGCGACACGCCGGCGACGTATTTCGTGTTCAACTTCTCCACGGCGGCGACCAGGACCGTCCCGAAGGAGGGCGCGGCCGCGCTGGCCGTGCCCGGCAAACTGGGTTCCACGGTGTTCGACTGGACGAAGCTGGAGGTGAAGGCCGGCAAGGGCGGCGAACGCCGGGCGGTCGTCAATTCGCCGACGACGACGCTGGCGAACTTCGAGTGCCACGTGACGACGCTCAACCCGGGCGAAAGCCCGCACGAGGCGGCGAACGCCCTTCACCGCCATCCCGACGAGGAGATCATGCTGGTCCGGGAGGGCACCATGGAGGTGACGATCAACGGCACGACGCAGCGCGCCGGCGCCGGGTCGATCATCTTTGCGGGATCCAATGACGAGCACGGCTGGCGCAATGCCGGCACCACAACCGCGAGTTATTATGTCATTCGCATCGTGACGGACCTCACGCCGAAGCCGGCGAAATCCTGAGCCGCGGGCCGCATATTTCGGTCGCGAGTTGACGGGGAAAAGGTTTCGCTCGCGGACGATGTTAACTGCGTCGCGCGACCGCCTACGTTCATTGGGCCCGAGCCTGCTGCTCGGCGGCGGCCGGGATCGGCGCGGGGGATGCCTTGACGGGGTCGGGGTCGTCAGGGCGCCTCAAGGTCACGAATTGTGACCGCTTGCGAGCGGCGTCAATTTCCGCAGCCTGACCCCGTTTGGTATCCAACCCCAAAACCCATGAATGCGATTCTCTCTGACGCGGCGGCCCGCTCCATCCGTTACCTGAACGATATCCAGACGCGTCCGGTGGCGCCAGCGGCGCAGGCCGTCGCCGCGCTGCGGGCCTTTGACGAACCCCTGCCGCCCGGGCCCACGGATCCGGCGGCGACGCTGCGGTTGCTCGATGAGGTCGGCTCGCCCGCCACCATGGGCATGCCCGGGCCGCGCTTCTTCGGCTTTGTCATCGGCGGCTCTCTGCCGGTCACCCTGGGTGCGAACTGGCTGGCGGGCGCGTGGGACCAGAACGCCGTGCTTTACCGTGCCGCCCCCGGCGTCGCCCACCTGGAGCAGGTGGCCCTGCGCTGGCTGCTCGATGTCCTGCGGCTCCCGGCCACGGCCACCGGGGCCTTTGTCTCGGGCGCGACGGTGGCCAACCTCAGTGCGCTCGCGGCGGCGCGGCACGTGGTGCTGAAGCGCGCCGGCTGGAACGTCGAGGCGCAGGGCCTGTTTGGTGCGCCGCCCATCACCGTGATTGTGGGCGAGGAAGTGCATCCGTCCGTCACCAAGGCCCTCGGGGTGCTCGGCCTTGGCCGCAGCCGCGTGGTCAGGGTCCCGGTGGACGGCCAGGGCCGCATGCGCGCGGACCGGCTGCCTGCTCTGGGCGGACCGACCATCATTTGCGTGCAGGCCGGCAATGTGAACACGGGGGCCTTCGACCCCATCGGGGAAATCTGCGCCAAGGCGCGCGCGGCGGGCGCGTGGGTGCATGTCGACGGAGCCTTCGGGCTGTGGGCGGCGGCCGCGCCGGACCGCCGGCACCTGGTCGCGGGCCTGGCGGACGCCGACTCTTGGGCGACCGATGCGCACAAGTGGCTGAACGTGCCCTATGACTGCGGCCTGGCCTTCGTGCGTGATCCCCACGCCTTGCAGGCGGCCATGGCCATCACCGCGGACTATCTCCCGACCGAGACCGAGCACCGCAACCCGAGCGACTTTACGCCGGAACTTTCCCGCCGCGCCCGTGGCGTGGAGGTCTGGGCCGCGCTCCGCTCGCTCGGGCGGACGGGCCTCGCCGACATGATCGGCCGGAACTGCGCCCAAGCCCGGCGGTTCGCGGAAAAACTCGCGGCCGGCGGCTGCGAGATCCTCAACGACGTCGTGCTCAACCAGGTGCTGGTGGCCTTCGGTGACGCCGAGAAGACCAAGCGTGTCATCCAGGGGATCCAGGACGACGGAACCTGCTGGGCGGGGATCACGGTATGGCAGGGCCGCACGGCCATGCGCATCAGCGTGTCGTCCTGGGCGACCACCGACGGGGATGTCGACCGGAGCGTCGCGGCGATGTTGCGGGTGGCCGCCCGCGCCTGAGGCGGCCGGCTTACTTCACAAACTGGCTGCAGAAGGCATGCACCGGCATGGCCTCCAGCCGGGCGCGGTCGGTGAAGAGGGCCATGAGCGACGCGGCCTTGTCCTTGCCGTAGTGGGTGGCGAAGGCGTCGTGGGCTTTTTGCTGCAGGACCGGAATGCCCTCGGCGCGGCGGCGGCGGTGACCGATGGGGAAGTGGACCTCGATGCGCTCCGTCTTTGAACCGTCCTTGAAGAAGACCTGCACGGCGTTGGCGATGGAGCGTTTCTCGGGATCGAGGTAATCCTTCGAGTAGGATTTGTCCTCGGTGACGACCATCTTGGCGCGGAGGGCGTCGATGCGCGGGTCGGCGGCGACCTTGTCCTCGTAGTGGTCGGCGGTAAGTGCGCCGAAGATCATGCCGATGGCCGTCATGTATTGGAGGCAGTGATCGCGGTCGGCCGGGTTGTTCAGCGGACCGGACTTGTCGATGATGCGGATGGCCGACTCGTGCGTCGTGAGCTCGACGCGCTCGATGGCGTCGAGGCGTTCCTTCACGAGCGGGTGCAGCTTCATGGCGCACTCGACGGCGGTCTGGGCGTGGAACTCGGCGGGGAAGGAGATCTTGAAGAGGACCTGCTCCATCACGTAGCTGCCGAGCGGGCGGGCGAGCTTGAGGGTGTTGCCCTTGAAGGAGACGTCTTGTAAGCCCCAGGTCTTCGCGGTGAGGACGGAAGGGTAGCCCATCTCGCCGGTCATGGCGATGAGGGCGAGGCGGACGGCGCGGCTGGTGGCGTCGCCGGCGGCCCAGGACTTGCGCGAGCCGGTGTTGGGCGCGTGGCGGTAGGTGCGCAGCGCGGAGCCGTCGAGCCAGGCGTGGGAGATGGCGTTGATGACCTGCTCGCGTGTGCCGCCGAGCATCGTCGCGGTGACGGCGGTCGAGGCGAGGCGGACGAGGAGGACGTGGTCGAGGCCGACGCGGTTGAATGAGTTCTCGAGGGCGAGCACGCCCTGGATCTCGTGGGCCTTCACCATGGCGGTGAGGACATCCTTCATGGTGAGCGGCGCGGGCCGGGCGGGCAGGACGGAATGAAACGCGGCCGGGGCGATGTGGGCGGCCTGGTGGCGCGAGAGCCAGTCGGCGGTGCCGAGGATGGCGCCGAGGTTGTCGGAGGGGTGGCCCCATTCGGCGGCGAGCCAGGTGTCGTTGAAGTCCAGCCACCTGATGATCGCGCCGATATTGAAGGCGGCCGCGACGGGGTCCAACTCGTAGGCCGTGCCGGGGACGCGGGCGCCGTGCCTGATGGTGGTGCCGGGGACGACGGGGCCGAGGAGCTTGGTGCAGGCCGGGTAGGCGAGGGCCATGATGCCGCAGGCGAGCGTGTCGGCGAGGCACCAGCGCGCGGTGTCGTAGGCCTCGTTGCTCGTGATCGGTGCGTTCAGCGCGTAGTCGGCGAGGTCGGTGAGCAGCTTGTCCGGGGCGGGGCGGACGTTGGAAATGTGTGATCCCATGGGAGATTAATTAACCACGAAGGCCCCGACGAGGGAAACAGGAATTGCCACAAAGGTCATAGAATACGCAAAACGGAGGAGGATGCGCAACTTCGTGCCTTCGAGGTGAAATCACCCCCTTGGGGCGAGCAGCGGGAAGGGCCGGGGCTCGGGCTGGTTTTTCATCGGGGTGCTGGCGGTCGCGTTCTGCCGACTGGCAGCCGGGACGTATTGTTACGTCTGGTGCAGGACCTCTTGACGAATCGCTACCGCCCGGCGCCGATGACTAAGGCGTCCGGGAGCAAAAGCTCAGGCGCGTTTGCGTTGGCGCCGAATCGCCAATGCCCCAATCAGTGCGCCAGCGCCGAAGAGCAGGGCATAGGTGGATGGTTCTGGAACCGCAGACACGCCGACAACTTGCCAAGTGCCCAAGGTGCCGTTGCCGTTCCATATCCCAATATTCCCGGTGGCATTGAGCGCCGGGAACAGGCTGGTAAAGCCGGCATAGCTGCTGAGGTCAAATGTGGCCTCCCCGTAGAAGGCCTGGCTTGAGGTGGTGAAGACCATGTCGCCGACGCCGGGATCATTCCACAGTGTGAGGTCGACGCCATTGCCACCGCTTGGATAGTATGACGGATTAGCGTCGTTCCACGACGCGAGGCGATTGAACTTCGTGTTCGCGGTCACGTTGTTCTGGCTGTCCGTGAGGTTGGACGTAGGGGTGGCACTGCCACCGTCTAAATCCTGCACGTTGGCGGGACTGCTAAGGAAACCAAGCAGGGCGACACCTTCGACGAAATCCCACCCTCCGGGACCATAGTTGATGAGAGGAGAGTTCGAGGTGGCGGTGAATTTGACGGCCGATAAATCCGAGTAATCAACAGTTAGCAGCACTTGCGAATTGGCCCTACTGAGAAACACGAAGAGGAGACAGAACGCGACAGCTAGGCGGGGTGATAATTTATTCATAATTCGTTAGTCTGATAGAAACTTACCCATTCCTAGAATTGTGGCCCGGTAAAGGGCAACACCGAATTGGGTGTTTTCATCCCCAAATGATGGGGGATCGCTTGCAAACCAGTTCACTCCCGCTTGGCGAGCGGCGGGAAGGGGCGGGGGTCCGGGCCGGTGTAGTTGGCGCCGGGGCGGATGATCTTGCCGTCGATGCGCTGCTCGATGACGTGCGCGGCCCAGCCGGCGGTGCGGGCGAAAACGAAGAGGGGCGTGAACATGGCGGTCGGCACGCCCATCTCGTGGTAGGCGACGGCGCTGAACCAATCGAGGTTGGGGAACATCTTCTTCTCGTCCCAGAGAAGCGTCTCGATCCGTTCGGCGACGCGGAAGAGGTTGAGGTTGCCGTTCTCGGCGCAGAGCTGGCGGGCGATCTCCTTGATGATGGCGTTGCGCGGGTCGCTGACGGTGTAGACCGGGTGGCCGAAGCCGATGACGATCTCCTTGCGGGCGATGCGCTCGCGGATGTCCGCCTCGGCCTGGTCGGGGGAGGAGTAGCGCTGCTGGATCTCGTAGGCGACCTCGTTGGCGCCGCCGTGCTTGGGGCCGCGGAGCGCGCCGATGGCGCCGGTGATCGCGGAGTGGAAGTCGGTGGCCGTGCCGGCGATGACGCGCGCCGTGAAGGTGGAGGCGTTGAACTCGTGTTCGGCGTAGAGGATGAGCGAGCGGTCAAGCGCGCGGACATGCGAGCCGGTGGGCGGCCGCTGGTGCAGCAGGTGGAGGAAGTGCGCGGCGATGGAGTCGTCGGCCGTGTCGACCATGATGCGTTTGCCGTGGCGGGTGAAGTGATGCCAGTAGAGCAGCATCGACGGGAAGCCGGCGAGGAGGCGGTCGGCGAGGTCGCGCGCGCCCGGGGCGGAGGCCGCGCCGGCGCCGGCCGATGGGAGTTTTTCGTGCTCGAGCGTCCCGAGGAAGGAGCAGCCGGTGCGCAGGACGTCCATCGGGTGCGCCGTGGCCGGGATCTGTTCGAGCACGGCGCGCAGCGGGACCGGCAGGCCGCGGAGTTTCTTCAGCTTTTCGCGGTAGGCATGCAGTTCGGCGGCGTTGGGCAGGTGCTCGTGGACGAGCAGGTGGGCGACCTCCTCGTAGGTGGCGTGGGTGGCGACGTCGGCGATGTCGTAGCCGCGGTAATGCAGGTCGTTGCCGGTGTGGCCGACGGTGCAGATGGCGGTGTTGCCGGCGATGACGCCGGAGAGCGCGACGGATTTCTTGGCCTTGGGGGTGGGGGCGGCGTCGGACATGGCGGGGCGGTTATTTCGGCGGGGTATAGCCGAGGATGTCGTAGAGGTCGGCGCGGGTCTGCATCCGGCCGACCACGTTCTTCTGGGTGCCATCGCGGCGGATGGCGGCATAGACCTCGTGCGAGGCGGCGGCGGCGGCGCGCGAGGCGCCGAGCGGATAAAGGATCATCGCGATGCCGGTGGCGCGCAGTTCATCCACGGTGAAATAGGGCGTCTGGCCGAACTCGGTGAGATTCGCGAGCACGGGGACCTTCACCGCCGCGGTGAAGGCGCGGAAGTCGTCGAGCGAGCGCAGCGCTTCGGCGAAGATCATGTCGGCGCCGGCGGCGACGTAGGCTTGGGCGCGGGCGATGGCGGCGGGGACGCCCTCGTTGGCGGCGGCGTCGGTGCGGGCCATGACGACGAAGTCGCGGTCGGGTTTTCCGGCGACGGCGGATTTCACCCGTGCGACCATCTCGGCCGTGGGGACAAGGTGCTTGCCCGGCAGGTGGCCGCAAAGCTTGGCCGGGACCTGGTCTTCAATGTGCACGGCGGCGACGCCGGCGGCGGCCAGCTCGCGGACGGCGCGGGCGGGATCATCCCAGCCGGTGTCGATATCGACGAGCAGCGGCAGCCCGACCCGCTGGGTGATGCGGCGGGCATCGATCAACACGTCGGCGAGCGTTGTCTTGCCGGTGTCGGGCCAGCCGTGGCTGTGGTTGGCGACACCGGCGCCAGAAAGGTAGAGCGCGCGGAAGCCGGCGCGTTCTGCCAGCAACGCCGCGTAGGCATTGATGGCCCCGGCGATCTGGAGGGGGCTTTCGGCCGACAGGGCGGAGCGGAATTTCTGGCCGGGGGACATGGGCATCGGGAGGGAAAAACGGCCGCCAAGTTATGTCCCGGTTGGCGCGATGTCGAGGCGGCGCCTGCAGGGCCGGGGTGCACGTTCGTTATTTAAGCGTTTAGGATTAGATGCGCCGTGTTGGCTCTTGCCCAACCGCGCGACAATGGGTGAGATTTGCGGCTATGAAAGTCGTCATACTTTGCGGCGGCAAGGGCACCCGTTTGCGCGAGGAAACGGAATACCGGCCGAAACCCATGGTGCCGGTCGGCAACCGGCCGATCCTGTGGCACATCATGAAGACCTACGCCCATTACGGGCACAAGGAGTTCGTCCTGTGCCTCGGCTACAAGGGGGACATGATCAAGGATTTCTTCCGCAACTACCACTGGCAGACCTGCGACGTCACGCTTTCCCTTGGCCGGAAAACGGCCCCGAAGTTCCACCACGGCCACGGTGAGGAGGGCTGGAGCGTGACGCTGGCAGACACGGGCGAGAACTCGATGACCGCCTTCCGCGTGAAGCAGATCCAGCGCTACATCCCCAAGGGCGAGCCGTTCATGCTTACCTATGGCGATGGCCTGGCGAACATCGACATCAAGGCGCTGGCCGCGGCGCACAAAAAATCGCGCAAGGTCTGCACCCTCTCGGCGGTGCATCCCGCGGGCCGCTTCGGGGCGCTGCGCATCGAGGACGACGGCCGCATCCGGACCTTCAGCGAGAAACCCCAGTTTGAGGACGCCCACGTCAACGGCGGCTACATGGTGTGCGAGCACCGGATGTTCGATTACCTGCCGGACAACCCCGCGGTCATGCTCGAGCGCCAGCCGATGGATAAACTGGTGCGCGACGGCCAGCTCAACGCCTACCAGCACGAGGGCTTCTGGCAGCCGATGGACACCTACCAGGAGATGCAGCATCTCAACGACCTGTGGACAGCCGGCAAGGCGCCCTGGAAGGTCTGGTGAAAACAGTCCAAGCGACGAGTTTAAGTTCCAGCAGCATGAGCAAGAGCTTCGAAGACTTGGAGGTGTGGCGACGCAGTCGGCAACTGGCAGTGGAAGTTTGCCGGGCGTTCAAAGATTGTCGTGACTTCGGCTTTCGTGACCAGGTCACCCGTTCGGCGGTCTCGGTGCCATCCAACATTGCGGAAGGAGCCGAGCGGAACACCAAACCGGAATTCGTGCAGTTCCTTGGTTATGCCAAGGGTTCACTGGCCGAACTGCGCACGCAGCTTATGATCGCGAGGGATCTCGAATATTTGTCCAGCGGGCAGGTCGCCAAAATGCTCGATGAAGGGGAGCAACTTGCGAAGATGCTCTACCGCTTAGCACAATCTCAGCAGAGGGTGATTTCTTGAACTTGAACTCCACGCTTGAACGGTCTTCCGCCTTCGCCGGTGCTTTCGGCGACATCTACCGCGGCAAGCGCGTGCTTGTGACCGGGCACACCGGCTTCAAGGGCTCGTGGCTGTGCGAGTGGCTGCTCGCGCTCGGGGCGGACGTCACTGGTCTGGCGCTGCCGCCCGCGACCACGCCGGCGCTCTTCGACGAGTTGGGGCTTTCCAGCCGCATGAAAGACCGCCGCGGTGATATCCGCGACCTCGCCACGGTGTGCGCCGCGGTGAACGCAGCACGGCCGGACTTCGTGTTCCATCTCGCGGCGCAGCCGCTCGTGAGGCTGTCCTACGCGCAGCCGGTGGAGACCTATGCCACCAACATCATGGGCACCGTGCACCTGCTCGAGGCCGTGCGGCTCGCGGGGATCCGCTGCGCCGTCGTGGTCGTGACCACGGACAAGTGCTACGAGAACACGGAGCGTGCCCACGCCTACCATGAGGACGAGCCGATGGGCGGCCACGATCCCTACAGTTCCTCGAAGGGCGCGACCGAACTCGTCGTGTCGGCCTACCGCCGGTCATATTTTTCCGCCGCAGACTCGCCGGTGAAGCTCGCCTCGGCGCGCGCCGGCAATGTCATCGGCGGCGGCGACTGGGCGCTCGACCGCATCGTGCCGGACTGCATCCGCAGCCTGCAGCGCGGCGAGGTCATCCCGGTGCGCAACCGTCACGCCACGCGCCCGTGGCAGCACGTGTTGGAGCCGCTGAGCGGTTATCTCTGGCTTGGGGCAGCATTGGCCCATCCTCAGGTCTCAGGTCTCAGGTTTCAGGTTTCAGATTACGCCTCCGCCTTCAATTTCGGCCCGACCCCCGCCGCCACCCAGCCGGTGGCCACGCTGGTCGCGGAAGTGCTGAAGCACTGGCCCGGCAAGTGGGAGGATCGCACCGATCCCAAGGCCGTGCACGAGGCGACGCTGCTCAGCCTGGCCATCGACAAGGCCGCGCGCGTGCTCGGCTGGAAGCCGGTGTGGGATTTTCCCGCGACCATCACGCATACCGTGGAATGGTATCGGTCGGTCTCCGCGGACGCGGCCACCGCGGCCGGACACACGCGCCGGCAGATCGCCACCTACGAGGCGGCGGCCCGCACGCTCAAACTGACTTGGACCCAATGAACCAGGCCCCGGCACAACTGAAGGCGGAGATCTTGCGCCTGACCCGTGAATACTCCGCGCTGACCCACGGCGCGAACCGCGCCGGCGCCGACAACACCGCGCCCTTTGTCGCCGGCCAGACGACCGTGCCCTACGCGGCCCGCGTCTTCAACGCCGACGAGGTCGAGGCGGCCGTCGGCGCGACGCTGGACTTCTGGCTCACCCTCGGGCCCGAGGGCGCGGCCTTCGAGTCCGAGTTCGCCGCCCTGCTCGGCGTGAAGCACTCGCTGCTCGTCAACTCCGGCTCGTCGGCCAACCTCGTGGCGTTCTCGACGCTGACGACCCACAAGCTGCCGGCGGCGAAGCGCATCACGCCCGGCGACGAGGTCATCACCGTGGCCGCGGGTTTCCCGACCACGGTGGCGCCGATCATCCAGGGCGGCGCCGTGCCGGTCTTCATCGACAACGATCCCGCCACCGGCAACGCCCGCGTGGAGCAGCTCGAGGTGGCATTCAGTCCCGGCAAGACCAAGGCCGTGATGATGGCGCACACGCTCGGCAATCCCTTCGACCTTGGTGCCGTGCTGGAATTCTGCCGGAAGCACGACCTGTGGCTGATCGAGGACAACTGCGACGCGCTCGGCTGCACCTACTCGATGCCCGTGGCCCGCGCCAAGGCGCTCGGCTTCACGGAGAATTCGCCCGGCATCCCGTCCAACGGCACGCACATCACGCGCTTCACCGGCGCCTGGGGCGACCTCTCCACGCAATCATTCTATCCGCCGCACCACCTGACGATGGGCGAGGGCGGGGCGGTGAGCATTGTCCACCGGCCGCCGCTCAAGACTTACGCCGAGAGCTTCCGCGACTGGGGCCGCGACTGCTGGTGCGCGAGCGGCAAGGACGATACCTGCGGCAAGCGCTTCCAGTGGCAGCTCGGCGAATTGCCGAAGGGCTATGACCACAAATACATCTACAGCCACCTCGGCTACAACCTTAAGCCCCTCGACCCGCAGGCTGCCATCGGCCGCCAGCAGCTGAAGAAGCTGCCGGCCTTCATCGAGGCGCGGAAACGCAACTGGGAAACCCTGCGTGCGGGCCTCGCTGATCTCGGCGAGTTCTTTGATTTCTCGCTGCCGACGCACGCGACCGGGTGGCGCTCCGCGCCAGCAGTTCAAGGTTCGAGTTCAAGTTCAACTCCAGCGCCTGGAACCGATCACTTGAACTTCAACTGGGATCCCAGCGGTTGCCGCTGCGATCCCAGCTGGTTCGGCTTTATGCTCCGCGTGAAGGCCGGCGCGCCGTTTTCCCACACGGACCTCGGGCGCCACCTCGACGCGAAGAAGATCGGCAATCGCATGCTCTTTGGCGGCAACCTGCTCCGGCAGCCGGCGTTCGTGCAATTGAAGAAGGACCGCCCGTCCGCGCTCCGCGTCGTGGGCGACATGCCGGGAGCCGACGAGCTGATGCACCGCGCGCTTTTCCTCGGCACCTATCCCGGCCTCACGCCGGCCATGCTGGCCTACGAGCTGGAAGTCATCCACGAGTTCGTCCGCTCCCGCTGATGTCCGTCGCCTTTCCACCGCTGCCCGCCGGGGACCTCGACCACGTGCTCGGGCACACGGGAAAGCTCTGGGCCGGGGCGCGCGGGGCGAGCTTCTTCATCACCGGTGGCACGGGTTTCTTCGGGACGTGGCTGCTGGAAAGCTTTGCCCGCGCCAATGACACGATGGGTCTGGGCATGCGTGCGACCGTGCTGACGCGCGATCCGGCGGCCTTTGCGCACAAGGCCCCGCATCTGGCGGCGCGGGCCGACCTGGCCTTCGTGCCCGGCGACATGCGGAGCTTTGAGTTCCCACCGGGCCGCTTCGCCTACGTCATCCATGCGGCGACGGACACGGCGCTGCCCCCGGCCGGCTCCGACCCGACGGAGATCAAAAATACCATCGTGAACGGCACGCGTCGGGTGCTGGATTTCACGGCGCAGGCCGGGGCGCGGAAATTTCTTTTAACGAGCTCGGGGGCCGTCTACGGCGCCCAGCCGGCCGACCTGACGCATGTGCCGGAGGATTACTCCGGGCGGCCGGATCCGGCGGCGCCGGGCTCGGGCTACGGGCTGGGCAAAATGATCAGCGAGGAATTATGCGCCGAACGCGCGCGCCGGGACGGTTACGAGTGCAAGATCGCACGTTGCTTCGCCTTCGTCGGGCCGCACCTGCCGCTCGACGCGCATTTTGCCATCGGCAATTTCATCCGGGATGCCCGGCGGGGCGGGCCGTTGCATGTGGCGGGCGACGGCACGCCGATGCGAAGCTACCTTTATGCGGCCGACCTGGCGGTGTGGCTGTGGACGCTGCTGTTCCGCGCGCCGGCGGGGCGACCCTACAATGTCGGCTCGGATGATGACCGCCCGATTGCCGCGCATGCGGAGTGCGTGAACGGATTGTGCGGGATCAAGTCCCCGGTGCGGATCGCGCGCGTGGCGGATCCGGCGGAACCGGTGCGGCGTTATGTGCCGGCGATCCAGCGGGCGCGAGACGAACTGGGGCTGCGCGTCCGGATCACCGAGGAAGAAGGCGTCCGTCGCACCCTGGCGTGGCTCGTCGGGCCGCCCCGGGATTTTTCCTCGCAAACGCGCTAGGCCGAAGCTCCTAATCCACCCATGCAAGTCGTCATTTTATGCGGAGGCCGCGGGGTCATCGACCCGGAGACCCGGCAGCGTATTCCCAAGGCCCTGATGCAGGTCGGAGGGCGGCCCTTGATCTGGCATGTGATGAAAATTTTCGCCGCCGCGGGCCACGAGGACTTTATCCTGGCCCTTGGCGAAGGCGGCGACGCGATTCGCCGGCACTTCCTCTATCAGCACATGGAAGGGCGCGACATCATGCTGCACAGCGGGTCCGGTGCCATGGAATACCTGTCGCGCAGCAACGAGGAGAACTGGCGGATCAAGTGCGTCGACACCGGGCTGAACGCGCAGACCGGGAGCCGGATCGCCCGTTGCCGGCGGTATCTGGAGGCGGGGCCGTTTTTCCTGACCTACAGCGACTGCCTGTGCAGCGTGGACTTGGCGGCCCTGCTCGCTGCGCACCGGCGCAGCCGGAAGCTGGTCACGGTGACCGGTGTGCAGCCGAGTAGCCGGTTCGGCACATTTTCGCTCAATGGGGACCAGGTGGGCGGCTATACTCCGGACGGCAAACTCGCCGGGGTGGGAGGCTATTTGAACGGCGGCTTCATGGCCATGGAGCCAGGTGTGCTTGATCACCTTGAGCTGATGAGCGAATGCACTCTGGAGCGGGAGGTCTTCACCAAGCTGGCGGCCGCGCAACAGATCGGGGTGTTTACGCACAACGGCTACTGGCAGGCGGTCGATACTGAGCGCGACTTGCAGACCGTGACCCGTCTCTACACCGAGAACCAGCGCCCCTGGCTGTCACTGAGCGGCGGCCATTCGACTCCTACAATCATATGAAAAAGGCCATCATTATCCTGGCGGCGGGCGTGGAAGACACGGAGTTCGCCTATCCTTATTATCGGCTGCAGGAAGCCGGGTTTTCCGTTGCAGTTGCGACCAAGGGCCGGAAAAACACCACTGGCAAGTGGGGTCTTCCGATCGAAGCGACGGCGGATGCCGAGACCATCCGCGATACAGATTACGATCTGGTCGTGGTGCCCGGTGGCTACGAGTCGCCCGACCGCGTGCGGCAGATCAAGAACGTGCTGGCCCTGCTGCGGGCGTTTGATGCGGCGGGCAAGGTGATCTCCAGCGTATGCCATGGGCCGTGGGTGCTGATCTCCGCGGGCATCGTCCGCGGCCGCCGGCTCACCTGCTACCCGGGGTGTGCGGACGATCTCATCAACGCCGGCGCCCTCTACGAGGAGGCGCCGGTGGTGGTGGACCGAAACATCGTGACTGCGCCGCATTTTCGCAACAATCCGGAGTGGCTTAAGGCCACCTTGGAAACCTACGAGCGTCTAGCCCGGCCCGCCTGAGCCTAAGCCCCTCCGCCAGTGGTCAAACGCGTCTTCCCCAACTCGACCGACTTCGAGAACCTCTCCCGCCTGCGCACTATAGCGCCGGCCCCGGCGGGAGAGTTCGACTTCTCGAAGGTGGTCGTGCGCAAGCCGTGGGGTTACGAATACCTGTGGCACCAAAACGCGGCGGTGGCGGTCTGGGTGCTGCACCTCACGACCGGAAGTGCCACGTCCATGCACTGCCATGCGCGCAAACGCACCTCGCTGATCATTCTGTCCGGGGCCGTGATTTGCTCGACTTTCGATGACCGTTACCCGCTGGCTGCCGGTCAGGCCGTCGTGCTGGAACCCGGCGTGTTCCACACCACGATGGCGGTGTCGCCCGGCGGGGCCTGCGTGATGGAGGTGGAGACGCCCCCGCTGAAGGGCGACCTGCTGAGGTATCGCGACAACTTCGGCCGCGCCGGAAAGGGTTATGAGGGCGAGAAGCAATACTCCACGGACTTTGCCGCGTTCGACTATGCGCCCCTGCGGGGCATCAATCACGGCGGCGCACCGTTCCGTTTCAAGGAATTGCAGCTGCAACTGCAGGTGCTGCAGCCGGGCGCGGATTCCTTCAGCGGCCTCACCCACGCTGGGCTGGTCGTGCCGTTTCTCGGACAGCTGGCGGGCGAACATAAATTGCTCGCGAACATCGGCGAGGCCGTTCCGATGCAGCGGGTGGGCACCGGCCGGCTGGTTTGCGCTTCGGCCCTGGAACTGTTGCACGTGATCCCTCTGCCGGGGCCGCGGCCTTGAACATCACCATGCGTCACCATTCATCCGTCCGCCGCACGTCATGAACGAACCGGCTGGTCCCAAATATTCGGAAGTGCTTGCCGACTGGCTGGTTGAGCTGGGCTACACCCACTGCTTCATGGTGGCCGGCGGCGGCTGCATGCACCTGATCGACGGCTTCCGTTCGAAGTTCACGGTCGTGCCCGTGGTGCATGAGGTCACGGCGGGCATCGCCGCCGAACATTTCAATGAGTGCCGCTCCGGCGGGAAGGCCTTCGCCTTGGTGACCAGCGGGCCGGGCCTGACCAACATCGTCACGGCGATCGCCGGCTGCTACACGGAGCGGCGCGAACTGCTGGTGATCGCCGGCCAAGTCAAATCCACGGACCTGCGCGTGGCGCCCCTCCGCCAGCGCGGCGTGCAGGAGCTAGACGGGACCGCCTTGGTGCGGAGTATCACGGTCGCGAGCACCTGCCTGCGGGAGCCGGCGGCCCGCGGGGAATTCCAGGCGCTGGTCAAATCCGGCTGGGCGCCGCATCCCGGCCCCGTCGTGATTGAGGTCTGCCTCGACGTCCAGGGCGCGCGGGTCACCCGCGGGACCTTGGAAAGCACAACGACAGTCGCATCACGGGCGATGCCACCGGAGATCCCGGCACAGGCGGCACAACTGGCGGCTGCCCTCACGCGGGCAAAGCGGCCGCTGCTTCTGTTCGGCGGACTCGTCACCCGGTCCGCGGCGTGGGAGGCATTGCCGGCGCTTTTGCGCCTCGGCATCCCCGTGGCAACCGCCACCTCGGCGATTGATCGCGTGCCCAGCGGCGCGCCCATCCACGCCGGGCGGCCCGGCACCTGGGGCGGCCAGCGCGCGGCCAACCTGATCGTGGCGCAGGCGGATGTGATTGTCGTGCTGGGGGCGCAACTGGATCTCCAGCAGACGGGGTTCAACTGGCAGGAATACGCCCCGCAGGCCCGTCTCTTCCAGGTTTTCCCGGCCGCCGAGGAACTGGCCAAGGGGCACCCGGCACTCGCCGGTGCCGTCAATGCGCCGCCCGACGACGTGCTCGCGGCGCTGATCCCCCTGATCGCTTGGAGCGACACTGAAAAATGGGGCGATTATGTGCGGAAGTTGCGCGAGCTGGTGCCAACGCTCGATCCGGCCAACACGAACGGACCGCAATACGTCTCCCCCTTCGTGTTGCTCCGCAACCTGTCGTTGGCCACGCAGCCGGAAGACGTGCTGGCGCTCTGCTCCAGCGGCGGCACCTTCACGGGGGCGCTGCAATCCTACGAGATCGCGGCGCGCCAATACGCCACGGTTAGTCCCGCCCTGGCCAGCATGGGCTGGGGCCTCGCCACCGCCATCGGGGCGGCACTGGCCCGACCCGGACGGCGCGTGATCCTGACGGAGGGCGACGGCGGCTTTGCCCAGAATCTGCAGGAACTGGCCCTCGTGCGGCGGCAGAACCTGCCGATCAAGATTTTCCTATCCGAGAACCACGGCTACGGCTCGATCCGCGCCACGCAGCGCAAGTTTTTCAACGGCGCCTACGTGGGCTGTGACGAGGAGACGGGCCTGGGCTTCCCGGACTGGGTGGCGCTGTTCCAGGCTTATGGCATCCCGGCGCGGCGGCTCGGCACGGACGAGGCCACGCCCGAAGCCCTAGTGCGGCTCATGGCGGAGCCGGGGCCGGGGGCGTGGATCGTCCCGATCGATCCCGAGCAATCCAACTGGCCGGCCGTCTCCAGCCGGATCCTGCCCGATGGAAAAATGATCTCCAACCCGCTCTACCGGATGCTGCCGCCGCTGGCTCCCGGGGTGGAAGCGCAGGTTTCCAAGTATCTGCCGGCGGACGCGGACAAGGCATGAGTGCGGTCCACCACGTGCCCCCGGCCGCGCTGCGCGATTGGGCCGCCACCGCCCTGGCGGCGGCCGGCGTGCCCGCGGACAGTGCGGCGCTGACCGCGCGGATGCTGGTGCAGACGAGCCTCTGGGGCATCGATTCGCACGGGGTGGCCCGGCTGACGCATTACCTGAACCGCATCACGCACGGCTCGATCACGGTCCGGCCGAAGCTGGGTTTCAAGCGCACGGCGGCGGGCACGGGCCAGGTCGACGGCGACCATGGCCTGGGTTTTGTCGTCTGCGAGTTTGCCATGCGACACGCGGTCGAGCTCGCGCGCGAGGCCGGGGTGGGCGCGGTCGGCGTGGCCAACTCGAGCCACTGCGGCGCCATCGGGCTCTACACCCGCCAGGCCACCGAGGCCGGAATGATCGGCATCGGCTTCACGCATTCCGATTCGTTCGTCACCCCGCATGGCGGCACCAAGGCGTTTTTCGGCACGAACCCGATCTCCATCGCGCTGCCCAGTCCGGACCCAGCGCGGCCGTTCTGCGTGGACATGGCGACCAGCATCGTTCCGTGGAACCGGATCATGAACGCGCGACGCGAGGGCGTGCCGGTCGACCCCGGCCTCGGGGTGGATGCCGAGGGCCGGGACACGACGGACGCGGCACAGATTGTCGCCGTCAAACCCATGGCCGAGCACAAGGGCTACGCCCTCGCCTTCGCCATCGACATGCTGTGCGGGCCGCTCAACGGGATGGCCTACGGGCCGCACCTGACCAAGATGTATGACCAACTGGACCAGCACCGCCGGCTGGGTTCTTTTTTCCTGGCCATCGATCCCGCCCGGTTCGCGGGCGGGGCCGTGCTGGCCGGCGTGCTGCTGGCGGCCATCCAGGACGTCAAGGCGCAAAAGGAGGGCGTGCAGTCGCCGGGCGAGCCGGAATACCGGACGGCCGCGGAGCGGGCGCGCACGGGCATCCCGGTCGAGGCGGGGCTCTGGCAGGAATTCACCCGGTGGTCGGACCAGCTGCGGATTGCCGCGCCGGCCGCGGTCTGACGCGGCCCTGCCGGCTCAGAAGTTGAGGCGCTCCCGCTCCACGACGAGCGGGCGCTTGGTCACCTTGGTATGGACGGCGCCGATGTATTCGCCGAGCACGCCGATGAAGAAGAGCTGCACCGAGCCGATGAAGAACAGCCCGACGACCACCGGCGCGGTGCCGAGGGTGAAGCTGTCCCAGTTCAGCAGCTTATAGACGAAGTAGCCCGCGCTCACGCCGAAGCAGAGCAGGGCCATCAGGAAACCGACCATGGTCGCGAGACGCAGCGGCACCTTCGTGTGGTTGGTGAAGCCTAGCATCGCCATGTCGAACAGCGTGTAGAGATTGTTCTTGGTGAAGCCCCGTTTCCGGAGCGGTTGCAAAAACGGCACACGGGCGACCGGATAGCCGATCTCGGAGATCTGCCCGCGCAGGTAGGGGTAGGGGTCTTCGCTGGCCCGGAGATGCTCGACCAGCGCGCGGTCGTAGAGGCCGAAGCCGGTGAAGTTGAGTAGCAGGTCGACGTCCGCCAGCCGCGCCACCGTCTTGTAGTAGACCTTGCGGACGAGAAAGAAGAGCGGCGACTCCGCGCTCTCGTTCTTCACCGCGGCGATGGCCTTCCAGCCCTGCTCCCAGAGCGGGATGAACTGCTCGATCAGCTCGGGCGGGTCCTGCAGGTCGGAGGCGAGGAAGACCACGGCGTCACCCGGCGCCTGCAGGATGCCGTGGTAGGGCGAGCGGATGTGGCCGAAGTTGCGGGCGTTGAAGATGACCTTCAGGTGCGGGTCGGCCGCGGCCAGCCGGCGCAGGATCTCGGGCGAGCGATCGGTGGAGCAGTTGTCCACGATGAGGTAATTCCATTCATACTGCGGGAATTTCCCGGTCACGGCGCGGACCCGGCGCAGGAGTTCCTCGAGGTTGCCCTCCTCGTTGTAGCAGCCACTGACGACCGTGATTTTTTTCATGGCTTCGACGAAGTCGCCTGGGTCGCTTCGCCGGTGGGGGAGGCGCCATAGGGCTTGAGGCCCATGGTGTCGGCCAGCTCCTGCGGGAGGGCGATTTCCAGTGCTTCTTCGGGAAGATACAGCAGCGGGATGTAACGGGTGCGTCGATAGAAATCATCGACCGCCTCCCAGCGGGCCTTGTGCAGGAACATGAGCGGGCGGACGGCCTGAATGTAGCCCCATCGTTTCACGTTGTCCGTGTTGTCGGCCAGGCCCATCCAAGTGACATAATACGGCGTGGGATTCGCGCGGTTGGGGACGAGGCAGAGAAAAAGGGCGTCGTTGCCGATGAGCGCGGCGGGCAAGCCGGGCTGGTGTTGCAGGACCGGGGCGAGGGCGTCCGCGATCCGGCCGTAACTCTTCGCCTGCTCCGGCGCGACTTTCATGCCGCGCAGGACGGCCGGGGCGGTGAGCGTCACCAGCGGCCGCGCGAGCGACACCTGGGCGGACCGGACCTTCGCCCAGACGGAAGGCAGGAGCGCGGCGGTCATTACCAGCGCCACCACGGGCGCCGGCCAGCCCAGCCCGCGCCAGAAAATGAAGACGACCAGCCCGAAGGCGGGCGCCAGCGACCAGATGATGTGCCAGGAGTCGGGCACGGGGTAATATTGCACCAGCGAGCCGAGCGACACCGCGGCCAGGCTCGCGACCAGGAAAAACTCGGCGGACCTGGCGGCGCGGGTCATGAAGGCTTGCGCGACACTGGCGACGGCCTGCACCAGGACGATCACCGGCAGCAGGGCGGTCCACCCGCCGTCGCGCAGCGCCAGCACGTGGAGCACCCGCTCGTGCTGCCAGGCGAGGAACACGCCGAGGCCGAGATAATACGCGAGGCTGACGCGCGGGGACAGCGCCGGCCGGAAGCGCTTCACCAGGCGGGGGACGGCGGCGGCCAGCAAAAGCAGCAGCAGGCCGGCGCCCTCGCGCGGATGAACGAACACCGTGACGAAATTATGCCAGTCCACGTTCACGCTCCCGAGCACCCATTTGCGCGGCCAGACAAAGTTCTGATACCACCACTCCGGCCCGGCGCCCGACAGCAGCACGCCGCCCAGCAACAGCGCATGCACCGCGCCGAAGCCCCCGAGGAGACCAAGCAGTGTGGTCCGTCGCGACTGGCCGGCGGGTGTCCACCCGGTCCACCACAGCGCGAGCCACACCGCGCCCACGCATCCGGCCATGAGCACGCCGACGGGTTGCCGGCACCAGAAGGCCGCCGCCGTGGCCGCGCCCAGCCAGGCGGCCCAAAGCGCCGGCTGCTCCCCCGCGATCATCCGGAACAGCGCGTAGAGCCCGACGCCCTGGAACATCAGCGCAAATACCGACGACCAGGGCAGCAGCATCCAGTATTGGCCGAGCCAGTTCTTCTCGTAGCCGGGGATGAACAGCATGAACAGGCCGCAGGACAGCACGGCGAGGCAACGGGGCAGGATCAGCCGCCACGCGGCATAGAGGGAAAACAGCGTCACCGCATAAGCCGCCACGGTCAGCAGCCGGAGGGCCAGCAGGGTGGGCTGGAACCAGAGCGCCATGACCTGCAGGTAGGTGGTGAGCGCGCCGTATTGCGTGAAGGTATCGCGGAACAGCACCTGCCCCCCGAGCACATCGAGCGCCGGTTTGAGCATGACCCCGTCGTGGTGCGCGTCGATGCCGAGCGGGGCCAGGGGAACCAGCAACGCGACCAGCCCGGCGGACAGCGCCCCGGCGATGAGGGCGTCGCGCCTATTCATGATGAAGGGCGGTGGCGGGGAACTGCCAGGCGGGGCGGCGCATCGGGTCTTTTTCTGTGGGTTCGCCCGGCAAAGGGAAAGCGCGAAAGGACCCCGGCGTCATCGCGGACCGGCCAGCTGCTTCGTTTCCCGGCTCAGATAAATCAGCAGGGCACGCCACAGGCAGGCCACCAGGGCCCAGGTGAAAAGCTGCCCGATCTGGATCGTCACCTCGAGCCACCGGCGCGCCACGGGCGGCGGCAGCATGTCGGTGAAGACACTGAGATTGATCGCCAGCGTGGCGCCGCCCTCAAACCAGAGCACGGCCAGCAGCAGCGATCGCGTGATTTTGCGCCAGCGGTCCTCGCCCGGGTCCAAGGCCGCCCGCCACAGCCACGGCAGCAGCCAGAGCGCGAAGACCATCTTGTAGAGGTAGGACGACCCGTGCAGGAAGCAGCCCACGATCATCACGGCGCCGCACGCGAACTCGCGTTCGAGCGCGCGGGCCTCCCCGGTGGCGGGCGGGGCCTGCCGTGCCGCGCTGCGCCACCAGCTGGCGGCCATGGCCAGCAACAGGAGGCCGGCGGCCAGCCATCCCCAGGTGGCGGCAGACGCGAGGCCGAGGTTGCGGAAGAAGGCCGGCGCCCCGAAGGCAAACAACCAGGCCGGGGCCGGGGTGTGGCTGGCCGCGGTGCGCAAGGCCGGTTCCAGCGAGGGCCAGGCGAGCACCAGCACGAGCCCGTAAAGCAGGACCCAGCCGGCGAACTCCCGCCGCGAGCGCGCATCGAGGAGGATCACCACCGCCGCGAGCGGAAAATATTTCAGCACGGCGGAAACCGCCAGCAGGAGGATGGCGAAGGCGCGCACGAAGCCGCGCTCGTGGCGCAGACAGCCGAGCGCCAGGCTCATGAGCACGAAGACCACCAGGTCGTGGTTGGCGCGGTTGACCAGGAAGAGCAGGGGCGGGGATACGAGCACCAGCAGCAGGCCGGCGCCCTGCCGCCAGCCCGCCGGCCTGAGGAGCAGCACCGTGCTGGCCAGCGTCACACCGAGCAGCAAGGTGCCGAGCCAGGCGGTGTCCTTCAAGGTTAGGCCCAGGCTGCCGCTGACCAACCACCAGTCGCTAAAGCCATACAGACGCAGGTAAGGGTCGAGCGGATTGCTGAGATGGGGATTCAGGCCGAGTTGGGTGGCTTGACCGGCGGCCAGTAGGTGCCGCAGGTCCAGGAAGGGCTTGTCCACCTCGCCGATGCCCGTGAGCATCCACACGCCGGGAACATAGAAGCACGCAACCCAGACGGTCGCGGCAAGCAAAGCCGTGAGAAAAGGAATCTCCCAGGAGGGACGGCGGGGCGGCGGAGCGGGACTGGTCAAGGCCGGCGGCCTCCGGAACCGGAAGAAGAATTCATGGGAGGACGTTCGTGATGATGGTTCCTGGAGAAATGGTGCCCGGGGTGGGATTCGAACCCACACTCCTTTGCAGGCCACGGATTTTAAGTCCGATGCGTATACCAATTCCGCCACCCGGGCAGGTTTGGGGTTGCCGAATCAGGATTGCGGAATGAAGTGGGGCGCGTGGCAAGAGTGTTCCCGCCTTCGTCCCTGCGTTCCGTCCATCCCGGCCGGAATGGACCGCGCGCATGAAAATCGGGTTTCTGGGCGGCAGCTTCGACCCGGTGCATTTCGGGCACCTGATCGCGGCGCAGGATGTGCTCGAGCAGTTCCACCTTGACCGGCTGTTGCTGGTGCCGGCGGCCCAGGCCCCGCTGAAACCCAACGACATCCAGTCCACGGTCGAGGACCGGCTGGCGATGCTGCAGTCGGCGACCGAGTGGGACCGCCGCCTGGAGATTTCCGATTACGAGCTGCGCAAGGGCGGCATCAGCTACACCGTGGATTCCGTGCGGCATTTCCGGACCCAGTTTCCGAACGACGAGCTGTTCTGGATCATCGGCGGCGACCAGCTGCCGCTGCTGCACAAGTGGAAGGAGATCGGCGAGTTGGTGAAGCTGATCGAGTTCATCTTCCTGGAGCGGCCGAAGCACCCGACCAAGCCCCACGTCGAGATCGACGGCCTGCGCCTCCACCGGTGCGACGGCCACCTGATCGAGATCAGCTCGAGCGAGCTCCGGGCGCGGGTGCAGGCGGGCCGGTCCCTCCATTATTTCTGCCCGCAGAAAGTTATCGCCTATATCGAGGCCAGGAAGCTGTATCGCTGATGTCGATGAAAGCCAAAGCCACCAAGAAAACGAGCAAACCGGCCCGCAAGGCCCCGGCCCGCGCCGCGGCCGCCGCCAAGTCCGCGGCCAAGCCGGCGGAGAAACTGATCAAGCAGATCGTGCAGGCCCTGGACGGCAAGAAAGCCGAGGACCTGCGCGTGCTGGACGTGAGCGAGCTGTCGAGCATCACGGATTATCTGGTGCTGGCGACCGGCACCTCCGAGCCGCACCTGCGCGCCCTGCGCATCGAGCTCGAGCGAATCCTCGACGACAACAAGGCCCGGATCCTGTCCGTGGACACCACCAAGGGCAGCGGCTGGACCGTGGTGGATGCCTTCGAGGTGATGGTGCATCTCTTTACGCCCGAGAACCGGGACAAGTATCGGATGGAGCTGCTCTGGCGCGACGCCAGCGAACTGTCGTTGGCCAAGCTCCTGAAATAATCGCTGTCCGCTGAAAGATAGGGGCCTATGGCCCCGTTTCAGAGCGTGGAAGCGTGATTTTGGAGGGTTTTTACTGGTAAAGCCGAGTCCTCACTTGGCTTGTCGCGAATAATCCTTTGAGTGACGCCTGCCAGTTTGGTTAACCATAAATACACAAATAAATGAATACACGTTCCACCAAGGGCTTCACGCTCGTTGAAATCATGATCGTCGTGGTCATCATCGGCCTCTTGGCCGCGATGGCTATTCCCGCCTTCCAGAAGGTCCGCCAGTCCTCGCAGGACAAGGCTGTCCTCAACAACGCCCGCCAGCTGTCGGCTGCCGCTGACCAGTTCTTCCTGGAGAACGGTGTTTCCACCGTCGCCTCGGACGGCCTGATCGGCGCCACCAACTACGTGAAGGCCGTCAACACGGTCGCCGGCGAGACCTATCCCGCCAACTTCACGCAGGGCATCACGATCACGATCGCTGGTGTCGCCGGTGCTCGCACCGTCACCTACGCTCCGTAAAACTCTGGGCATAAGCCTTTAGCGTAAAACCCTCCTCTCACGGGGAGGGTTTTACTTTTTCTTTAGAAAGTTAGCCCTTGAGCAGGCCAGTCCGAACGGCTCTGATGTGCGTTGTCCGCACTTCGCGGGCTGAAATAATACATAACCACATAATCCACATAAAATGAATACACGTTCCACCAAGGGCTTCACGCTCGTTGAAATCATGATCGTCGTCGTCATCATCGGCCTCCTGGCCGCGATGGCGATTCCCGCGTTCCAGAAGGTCCGCCAGTCCTCGCAGGACAAGGCCGTCCTCAACAACGCCCGCCAGCTGTCGGCTGCCGCTGACCAGTTCTTCCTGGAGAACGGTGTTTCCACCGTCGCCTCGAACGGCCTGATCGGCGCCACCAACTACGTGAAGGCCGTCAACACGGTCGCCGGCGAGACCTATCCCGCCAACTTCACGCAGGGCATCACGATCACGATCTCCGGCGTCGCCGGTGCTCGCACCGTCACCTACGCTCCCTAAAGCGTAGCATCCTCGCTGAGGATCCACTCTCAAGGCCGCCCCCGCAACGGGGCGGCTTTTTCTTGCCCGGCTTGTGTCCGCGCACCGCCGGTGTCCGCGCGGAACCGAAACGGAGCTTTTGTTTTCACCCCGGTCCGTCCATCCTAGCGCACGGCTTTTTTCCCGACCGGCCGGCACCTACCACACCATGGATCGTCGTCTTGTTCTGCTCCTGTCCACCGCGGCCCTGGCCCTGGTTCTGGGCTTCGTGGCCTTCACGCCCGACCAGTCGCTGCGCCTCGTGATCTACGGCGGCTACTGGGCCATGCTGCTGCTCACCCTGCTGTTCGGCTGGTCGCTGCTGAAGGTGGTGCGCGACTCCCGGGCGGACCTGGCCGGCTGGAGGGAACGGCCGCGCTGGCCCGCGGCGCTGATCCTTGGCTGCGGCCTGCTGCTGCTCGCGCACGAGACCTACGGGTTCAAGATCCTGATGGACGAGGTGATGTTGCTCGGCACCTCGATGAACATGCATTTCGACAAGACCGCGCTCGTGCCGATGCGGGGGCACGACATCCAGGGCTCGTTCCAGCTGCTGGCCGGGCAGCTCGACAAGCGGCCGCTGTTTCAGCCCTTCCTCGTGTCGGTGCTGCACGACCTCACCGGCTACCGGCCGGAGAACGTCTTCGCCCTCAACACGGTCCTCACCTTCCTGCTGCTGATCCTCGCCTATGTCACCGGCTGCCGGATCAACGGCCGCGGCGCCGGCGCCGTGGCGGTGCTGCTGCTGACCAGCCTGCCGCTGCTCGCCCAGAACGCCACGGGCGGCGGCTTCGAGCTGCTCAACCTCGTGCTGATCCTTGCCACGCTGCTGCTGGGCATGCGCTACGTCGCCCGGCGCGACGCCAACTCGCTCGAGGCGTTCGGCCTCGCGGGCATCCTGCTGGCCAACACCCGCTACGAGTCCGTGCTCTTCCTCCTGCCCGTCGGCCTGACAGTGCTCTGGGTGTGGTGGAGCGACCGCCGGCCGGTGCTGACCTGGATGGTCATCATCATGCCCCTGCTGCTGCTGCCCTATGCGCTGCATAACAAGGTCTTCAGCGTGCGCAGCTCCTCCTGGGAAATGGCGAGCCAGCCCGGTTTCGACCGGCCGTTCTCCCTCGCCTACATCCCGGACAACATCGCGCACAACCTGAACTTCTTCCTCAACGCCAACGGTGAGCATTCCAATTCGCTGGTGCTCTCGCTGCTCGGCATCCTCGGCCTGCCCCTGTTTGCGCTGTGGACGCTCAAGACGCTGCGCAACCTGCGCGTCGCGCCGCCGGTCCACGCGGCGCTGGCGGTCTTTGCCCTCGGGTTCGCCGCCCACACCTTCCTACTGCTTTGCTATTTCTGGGGCCGCTTCGACGACCCGGTCATCCGCCGCCTCAGCCTGCCGCTGAACCTGACGATGGTCATCGCGGTCGTCACCGCCGCGTCCGAGTTGAACTGGCGCGGCCGCGTCTGGCCGCTGCTGGCCGTGGTGGTCGGGGCGGGCTTCTTCGCCCACTCGCTGCCGACCATGGCGCGGCACGGCTACTCGAGCGAATATTACGTCGGGCGCGAGATGGACTGGCGCCGCGAGTTCATCGCGGCGCACCCGGAGCGCGACTACCTGTTCATCGACAACAACTCGATCATCTGGATCACGCACCTGGTCTCGGCCACGCCGATCCGGCAGGCGATCGACCAGAAGGGGAACATCATCTTCAACTTCCGGAACCGCATCTTCTCCGCCATCTACGTCTTCCAGCGCCTGAGCATCGACCCGGACACCGGCCGCCTGAGCGTGCCGGCCGAGGACGATCCTGGCCCGGACTACCAGCTTGAGACGGTGTGGGAGCGGCGCTTCACGCCGCTGACCGTCAGCCGCATCAGCCGGGTGGTCTCGATCCGCGAGGGTCCGACCGTTCTGCCGCAGGTGGCGAAGCCGGCGGTCCCCGAAAAAATGACCCCGGCGGAGCTGGAGAAGGTCCGCGCGCGGTTCTTCGAGGAGTTCATCAAGAAGCTGCCCTGAGGGCCGCGTTCCCCGCCGCCGTGAACGATCCGCTTCCTCTGCCCGCCCGGCTCTGGCTCCGCACCGACGTGCGGTTGGGGCTCGTGGGCGTCGCGGCCCTGCTTGCGGTCTGGCTGGGGTTTCTCGGTGTGTCTGTGGAGGCGGCCGAGGTCTTCGTGAAGCGCAGCGGCTATTACGTCCTGCTCGCCACGTTCGCGCTTTTCCTGCACGCGCTCTGGCGGCTGTGGCGGACGCGCACCGTCCCGCCCGCCGATCCCCTGACCCGGGGCCAGGCGCTGGCCGCCGCGGTGGCGATCGGGGCGTTCTCGCTGCTGGCGATCAACTCCGAGCCGTTCCGCAGCAAAATCCTCAACGACGAGTTCGTGCTGCAATCGACCGCCTTCAACCTGCACTACTTCCGCGACGTCGCGATGATGGTGCGGGGCTACGACATCCAGGGGGTATTTCTCTCCACCGACAGCTACCTCGACAAGCGGCCCTACTTTTATCCCTTCCTCGTCTCGCTCGTCCACGATCTCACCGGCTACCGGTTGTTGAACGCCTACCTGCTCAACGCCCTGCTCATGCCGGCGGCGCTCTGGCTGGTCTTTGTCTTTGGCCGGCAGCTGTCCGGCTGGCGGGGCGGCCTGCTGGCCGTGGTGCTGCTCGGCACGCTGCCGTTGCTGGGCCAGAACGCGACCGGCTCGGGCATGGAGTTGCTCAATCTCGTGATGATCCTCGCGGCCATGGTGCTCGCGGCGGACTACCTGCGGGCGCCGCGGGCCGAGCCGCTCGCCGCGCTTGGTCTCTGCGCCGTCCTGCTGGCCCAGGCACGCTACGAGTCGGCGCTGTTCGTGCTGCCGGTGGCGGTGCTGGCCCTCGCCGGCTGGTTCCGCGCGCAGCGCATCATCCTGCCCGGACAGTTGCTCCTCGTGCCGCTGCTGCTGGTGCCCTGTGCGCTGCAGAACAAGGTGCTTTCCAATTCCCCGATGCTGTGGGAGCTGACCGAGAAGGCCGCCACGCGATTCAGCCTCAGCTATTTTCCCAACAACATCCTCGGGGCCTACCAGTTTCTCTTCAGCCGCACCACCGAGCTGGCCAACTCGCTGCTGCTCTCGGCCGCCGGCCTAGCGGGGCTGGGCTGGATGACGTGGCGGCTGGTGCGCATGTTGCCGGCCTGGCGCACGGCGCCGGCGGCCGGCCTGTCCCTGGCCGCCTTCGGCCTGGCGATCGCCGCGAACACGCTGCTGGTCTTTTGTTATTACTGGGCGAGCTTCGTGGACCGCATGGCTTCGCGCTTCAGCCTGCCGCTGCACCTGCTGTTCGCCTGCGGCGTCGTGCTGCTGATGGCCCGGCTGGACCGCTGGTGGCCGGCGACGAAGGTCCTGACCGCCGCCGGGCTGCTCTTCTTCCTCGGCTTCACCTCCAGCCAGTATGCGAGCCACGGCTATTCGCACGTCGGCATCGACGAGGTGGAGTGGGAGCGTCGCTTCGTGAACGCGCTGCCGCCGGGCCCGCGGCTGATCATTTCCAACAAGTCCACCCTCCCGTGGCTGCTCGAGAAAAAGCCCTCCATCCTCATCGGCCGCGCGCGGCTGGTGGCCGACCGGCTGGCGCACCAGCTGCACGAGCCCGACTTCCGCGAGATCCTGATCCTGCAGGGCGCGCGCCCCACCACAATTGCAGGGGATTTCGAGATCGTCCCCGAGGACCGGCTGCCGGACGGTTTCAAGGTCGAGCTGGTCGCGGAGAAACGCTTTGGCACCAAGCTGGCGCGCATCAGCCGCCTCGTCGCGCTGGAACTGCCGCCGGACTTCAAGCCGTCGGGCAATCCGCCTCCGCCCATTCCGCACGGCACGGACTGACGGGACCGCACGACGCATGCGCGCAACAGGCTTCCTTCGGGACGGACGCTGGGTGGCGGTCGGCTTGTTGCTGGCCTATTACGCGGTGCTCGGCCTGGCCGGCCCGGGGGCGGAATTCGTCGCCCGCTGGCGCCTCGCCGGGGTCTACGCGCATCCCGCGCCGTTTGTCGACCTGCAGGTTTTCCCCGCGGCACGCGCGACCGTGGCGGGTGGCGGGGAGCTCTACGGGCCGAGTGTCACCGACCCGATGCAGCGGCCTTACAACTACCCGCGCGTGTGGCTGACCTTCATGCGGTTTCCGGCGGATCCGGTCTGGTTCCGCGTGCTCGGTTGCCTGCTGGCGGGGGCGGCCATCACCGTGGTGCTCGCGTTCTGGGGCCGGCTTTCCACCGGCGAGGGTCTGTGGGGTGGATTGTTGCTTTGCTCCCCGGCATTCCAGCTGGGCATCGAGCGCGGCAACACGGACCTCGCCATGCTCGTGCTGGTGGGTGCGGGTCTGTGGCTCGCCGGGGAAGAACGGCACGGACGGCTGGCCGCAGCGCTGTGGTGGGTGGCGGCGGTCCTCAAGTTGTTTCCGCTCCTCGTGCTTGGCGCCTGGTTCGATGGATCGGCGCGGGCGTGGCTGCGCCGCGTCTGGCTGCCGCTGGGTTTGTTTGCAGCGTATCTCGCGCTGACTTGGCGGGATCTTGCCCCGGTGTTGCACAACACGGGCGGAGGATGGGTGCAGTCCTACGGCAGCGAGGTGCTCGCCTCGACCTGGTCCCAAGTGCAGGCTTTTTATGGCACCAGCCGACCGGGCGACCTGCCGTTCACCGGTGTGGGTCGTTGGGTGGCGGCGGCCGGGGTGGGGTGGATGCTCCTGCGCGGCTGGTTGGCGATCGTGCCCTCATCGGCGCCGGCCCCGGCCATGTCGGCTGCGGAGCGCCGGGCGCTGCTGGGCTTTCGCGCCGGGGCACTGGTGTATGTCGCCACGTTTCTTGCCGGTTCCAGTTTCGATTACCGGCAATGTTTCCTCCTGCTGACGCTGCCGCAGCTGTGGGCCTGGCGGCGCTCCGGCCGATGGCTGGCGGCGGTCGCGCTGGGGGCGATGTTTTTTTCCTTCGGCTCCAACTACCTCCTCGCGGGCTGGCCGGGTTTTTTCCTGAACGAAGCCGGCGGCTGGCTGCTGCTTTTTGTGCTGTCGGCTCTGCTGGTGGGCACCTGGCGCCGGGGCGGGGTTGCCATCACACCCTGATCCGCTCCTTACTGCCTCCGTGATGAACGCCCCAGTCGCCCAGTCCAACGCCGGTCCGGTTTCGCCCTGGCCCTTGTTCTGGACGGTGGTTCTGACGCTCGGGGCGTGGATGGCGGGCGTGATCTGGCCGCGGTTTCTCGTCACGCTCGGCATCTATGATTACGGGCGGATGTATCTCGACTCCTACGCGATCCTGGCGGCGCTGGACGCGGTCCGCGCGGGGGCCGATCCCCACGGGGCGAACGCCCTCGATGCGCTGATGCGGCCGCATGTCTATTCGGACTGGTGGCTGGGGCTGCGCTGGCTGGGCCTGACGCGGGAGCACAATTTCCTGGTGGGCACGGCGTGGGCCGGCGCCTTCGGCCTGGCCATCTGGACCACGGCGCGCCCGCGCAACCTGCCGGAGGCGCTCTGGCTGGCTGCGCTCATGATCTCGCCCCCGGTCCTGCTGGCCGTCAACCGGGCGAACAACGACCTGGTGATCCTGGTGCTGCTTGCGGGTTGCGGGTTGGTGGCGGCGGCGCCGGCCTGGTGGCGCGCGGCGGTGGCCGTGGCCTGCCTCGGTCTCGCGACCGGGCTGAAATATTTTCCGGCGCCGGCCGCGCTGGCCTTCCTGTGGGTCCGCCCGGTGCGCCGTTCGCCGGCGGTGCTGCTCGCGGGCCTGTTGGTGGTGGGGCTGGCGCTGGCCAGCGTGTGGACGCAGGTGGATCGCGGCCGCTTTCACATCGCGTCCGGGATCTACACCATGGGGGCGCCGTTGTGGTGGCGCGACCTGGGCTGGACGGACAAGGCGGCGGCCCTACCGAGCCTGCTGCTGATCGTGGTGCCGGCCCTGGCCCTCGCCTGGAGCGGGGTGACGGTGGGACTCACTGTGCGCGGGCAGCCGCGGGAGCGACTGCTTGCCGCGCTGGGCGCCATCGTGCTGCTGAGCTGTTTCCTCGCGGGGGTGAATTACGCCTACCGCTGGATCTTTGCGCTGTGGCCGGCGGTCTGGCTGTGGCGGCAGGCGGCGGACTCGGCTCCGGGCCGGACACGCTGGGCCGCGCGGCTGGCTTGCGCCCTGGTGCTGCTCGGCCTCTGGCTGGACGGCGTGCTCTGCGTGATCGTCAACCTGTTCTTCCGCGACCAGGTGCCTGCCTGGCAGAACCAGCTGGATCTCGTCTGGCGGCAATGGACGCAGCCGCTCCACTGGATGCTGCTGATGATGCTCGCCGGCTGGCTGGTGGAGGGTGCAGTGGCCACGCTCCGGGAGTGGTGGAGCCTGCGGCATGAAAAATAAGCGCAGCGCGCGAGCCCATCGGTCATGAACACTCTGGCTCACATCCTGGTCTTTTCGGCCGACGCTGTCCTGGTGGCATGGGTGGCGTGGCTCGGCGTTTGCGCCGCAGGTCTGCAACGGCGCGGCTTGGTCGAGGCCTTGCTCGCCTGGCTGTTGCTGGCGCTGGCGTGGGTGGCCGCCTCCGGGGTGCTTTTGGGCCTGGGCGGCGGACTGGGGCGGGCGGGATTTTTTATCGCGCATGCCGCCGGCTTGGCGGCCTTGCTCGCCGGACGGCGGTCGTGGCGCGAGGACGGCCGGCACTGGCTGGACTGGTTCGCGGCCTGGGGCCGGTTACTGCGCGGTGGCACTGCGGAAGGCCGCTTGGCCGGCGGCCTGATGGTCGTCCTGCTTTTGCTCGCGGTGCTCTCGGCGCAGGTCGAGCCCATCGTCTTTGACGCGCTGACCTACCGGTTGTCGCGAATCGGGGCGTGGCTGCAGGACGGGACGATCCGGCATTTTGCGACCGATGATCCGCGGTTGAACTACATGCCCGTGGCGCCCGACGTCGTGATCGCGTGGCTGCTGGGCGCGACGAACGCCGGCTTTTATCTCGCGCCTTGGTCGCAACTGGCGGGCGGGCTCCTGTTGCTGGGCGCGACCTTCGGCCTGGCGCGCACCGCGGGACTCGCGCGCCGCAATGCCTTGGGTGCGGTCGCGCTGGTGCTGGGCATGGCGAATGTCGCCGTGCAGTTCACGACTGTGCAAAGCGACCTGTTTACCGCCGGGGTGTTTGCCGCAAGCTACCTGCTCTGGCACCGGGCGCTGGTGCGCGGCGAGGGCTCCTGGGTTAGCGGCTCGGGCGTGGCCCTGGCCTTCGGTTCGAAGGGCACGATGTTCTACCTGGCGCCCGGCGCGATGCTGTGGGTGGGTTGGCTCGTCTGGCGGCACCGTGACAAATGGCGCGCGCTGCTGCCGACCGCGACTGGCCTCGGCGTGGCCGCGCTGATCCTGGTCGTGCCGGGTTATTGGCGGAACCAGGTCTCGTATGGCTCGCTGTTCGGCCCGCGAGACGCCGTGATCCTGCACCACGGCGAATTCGCCTCGCCGACACATTATGCGGAGAAAGCGGCCCGGAATCTCGGCACCTCGGCGGTGCAGCTCCTGGAACCCACCGCGCAGCCCTTCTGGCTGCAGGATGTTTCCCGCGCAGCGGGCGAGCGGCTGGCTGGCCGGATGCCCGCCGAGGCCGATGCCTATGTTTTCATCGGCCAGTCCCGGCGCGGGCAACTGGAGCGGGTGCTGCAACTCACGGCGCCTGATGCCGACGTGGTCACGTGCGGCATCATTAGCGTGGTGCTTTTCCTCGGCGGCCTGCTGACGGCGGCGGTGGCACGCAAGCGCGAGGGGGCGGGGCAGATCCTGATTTGGGGCGCGGGGGTGTTGGTTTACCTGCTGGTGCAGCATGCGCTGGTGCAGTGGCACCACTGGGCCTTCCGTTTCATGGTGCTGGCGGCGCCCTGGGTGGCGGTGGCCGGCGCCTGGGGTCTGGGTGTCCTGCCGCGGAAATTACGCGTGGCCGTCTGGGCCGTCGTGCTCGCGGCGGCGGCCGAGGTCTTTGTCATGGTGCAGGCGCGGACTAGCCAGGCGGCTTGGGCGGCGCTGACGCAGCCGGAGCGCTCGGCCTCGTATTTTTATTACCATAACTGGCGCACATGGGCCGGGCAACTTGACCAGCCGGACGCGCCGCTGCGGCTAGCGTTCCCCATCGACCACGCGCTGGCGTCGTTCTACCGGCTGGATCCGCCGCGGCCGGTGGCGATCGAGCGGCTGTCGGACATCAAGGCCCTGACGGCCGAAGCCGCCGTGGGATCGGCGCCGGGCTGGCTTGTGGTGCCGCTGGAACAGTTCATGGGGCGCGAGGGTCGCGTCATGGGCCGGACCGGGTGGTTCAACCTCGCCGCTTACCGCAAGCTGCAGCCGGGCGAGCGGCCGCAGCCGCTGCTCTACAGTTACCGCGCGCGGAAGCTGGGCGAGATGTTGCGGGATGAGCTGCTGCTGCGGACTTGGGCGGATGCACCGGTGCGGCTGGAGTTCTTCAACCCGCGGACCACGGCCTGTCGCTTTGAGCTGCGCACGCCCACGGCGACCCTCACGGAAGAGGTGCCGGCGGGCGCGCGGCTTGTGGTGGAAGTGCCCGTGCCGGCAGACATCCCCGCCTTGGTCACCATTGATTACGCGCCGGTCACGCCGGCGTCCGAGGGCAACCTGCGGATCCGGCTCGTGCCGTGACGGCTCAGCGCGCGGGCGCCGCGAGCGCCCGCTCGATCGCGGCGCCAAGCTGGCGGAGGTCGCCGTTCAGGGCGGCATCGATTTCCGCCTGGTCGAGGCGGTAGACGAGAATGGAGTAACCCGGCTGCGCGTCCGGCTGGCGGGCGCGCAGGTAATGGCACAGCCGGGCGAAACGCAGCTGCTCAAAGCGGCTCCAGGCCGTGGCCCATTCGTCCGCGCTGATTCCCTGCCGCAGCTCGGGCCGGCCGTGCGGGTCGGCCTTCAACGCGCGGAAACTGGCCTCGCTCAGCCGCAACTGCTGGTAGAGACGTTCGTTCTCCAGCGTCCACGGCCCGCGCTGCGGCTGGTAGACGTGTGAGAGCATGGTGGCGCCGATGGCGTAGAGGCCCGGCTCGCACCAATACCAGGGGCGCGACCGGTTGAACCCGGGCAGCCGCGGCAGCAGCACGGCGTCGGGCACGTAGCGGGCCGGTTCATCGGTGCCGAAATAGGAGACGTAGACGGTTTCACCGGGCCGGCGGTTTTGCCCCAGCCATTTTTGCAGCGCCGGCAGGTCCTGCCCCCAGTCGAGCGAGCTGTCGACGAGATGCTGGTAGCCGTGGGCCGGGCCGCCGGCGAGGGGGCTGAAATAAGCGAGATAGTGCGGATGGATCTGCGCGGCGGTGACGGCCTGCCAGCCCAGCAGCCCGGCGACGCCGAGACCGAAGCCCAGGCCGGTTTGCCGCGCATGCGTCCAAGCACGCACCATCGCCCAGCCGAGGGCGCCGGTGAGGATGTAAAGCACCGGGTAGGTGGGCAGGATGTGGCGGTGGCCGATGTTGAGGTGGCTGGTCAGCGAGATGAACCAATAGACGGCAAACAGCGCGACTAGCGGCGTGACGCGATACAGGTGCTCGCGCAAACGGGCCCCGCCCGTCGTGCGCAGGCGCCATGCGAGCAACCCCGCAGCGGCGGCCACGCCGGCCAGGAGCGCGGGCGGCGTCTTGTAGAGGAAGGTTTTTGGGAAAAAACCCACCCAGCCGAAGATGCTGTATTCGCCGTCGAGAAACGCGGCGCGCGCCTCGGCGTGCTTCAGCACGAAGGCCAGGCCGTAGAGCCAGCCCTCGGGCAGCAGGTGCCAGGTGCGGCAGAACTCGATCACCTGCGCCTTCAGGCCGCCGAAGGAGAGCATGAGCGCCCACGGCAGGTTGAACTCGCCGGGCGGCAGCGCGGGGTTGAAGGCACTGTATCGGAAGCCGAAGAACAGCCAGATGACGCCCACCGCGACAAGTCCCTGGCCGGCGGTGGAGACGGCGATGGCGCCGAGCCGGCCCAGCCGCGTGCGGAACACGACGCCGCCGAGCGTCAGCGGCGCCGCGTCAAGGGCCCGCACCACCGCCATCACCATCGCCAGCGGCAGGAGCAGCACGGCCGTGTATTTCGCGACGGCAGCCAGGCCCAGCAGGCCGGCGCTCAGCCACCAGTTGCGGACGCGGCCGTCCTGCAGGTGGCGCCAGTAGGCGCCCGACGCGGCGAGCAGGAAAAACGCCATGCCCATGTCCGACGTGGCGAGGCCGCTGTGCGCCAGCATCGTCGGGCACAGCGCGCAGAAGGCGGCGGAGACCAGCGCGCCCGGTTCGCCCCAGAGCGTGCGGGACCAGAAATAGACGAGCAGCACCAGCGCGGCGCCGAAGAGGGAGTTCATCGCGCGCGCGGAGAGGAGCATGGCCGCCGGGTCGTTGCCGCTTCCGTATAAGAAGGCGTAGCCGGTCAGCCAGACCTCGGAGTGGCGCCAGGCTGGTGTGTCCATCGACGGGAAAGCCGCCCCGCGAAGCACGGTGGGCAGCGCCTGCCAGCGCTGCGGCAGGTTGCCGTTCTCGGGGTGCAGGCGGTAGTCGTTCCAGTGGTTGAACGTGTAGCCGCCGGTCACGTGGGCGAGCTCGTCCGCCGTCGTGGACTTCTCCCGCATCGCGAGCGTGGCGAGGACGGCGTGGCCGAGCGCCAGCAGCAGCGCGAGCCAGGTCAGTCCGGAGGGCAGGAGTGGTGAACGGGTGGGACGCACGCGGTGGCCGGGGAAATTGATAAGCAGTATGGACACGTTCCGGCGCGCCGCACAACCTTCGTGTGTCATTCGCATGAACGCCGAGGAATACGCCAACATGGACCAGATGGAGACCGCCCACTGGTATTACGCGGGCAAGCGGGACTTCGCCCGCGTCTGGCTGCTCCGGGTGCGGCCGCCGGCGGCGTCGGACCTGCTGCTGGACTGCGGCGCCGGCACGGGGCGGTTCGCGCAGGAAATGGAGGCGCACTGCCGGGTGATGGTGCTCGACGACCACGAGGAGGCGCTGCGGCTGCTGCGCACGCGCTTTCGCCCGGACCAGATCCTCAGCCTCGCGGGCGACCAGGTGCCGCTGCCGGACGCGTCGCTGGAATACGTCACGGCCCTCGACGTGCTGGAGCACACGCCCGACGATCGCTCCGTGGTGAATGGTTTTTACCGGCTTTTGAAACCCGGCGGCGTGGCCCTCGTGACGGTGCCCGCCAGCATGGCGTTGTGGAGCGACTGGGATGTCGCGCTGCACCACTTCCGCCGCTACTCGCGGCCGCAGCTCAAGGCGCTTTTCCCGGAGGCGCAGTGGGAGCTGCTCTATGTGAACTACACCAATGTCGTCGTCTACCCGGCGGTGTGGCTCGTGCGCAAGTGGCGGAAATGGTTTCCGCAGCAGGGCGGCCAGGCGCGCTCGGAGGACAAGCTGCCCGCGCCGTGGCTGAACGCCGTGTTGCGGTGGCTGTTCGTGCGGCCGGCGTTCTGGCGGGTGCCGTTCCCGTTCGGGGTCAGCCTCCTGCTGGTGGCGCGGAAACGCTGACCGGTTCGTCGTAGCAGGCTTCGAACAGCAGCCGCCCGGTGGCGTCGAGAAACACGAGCTGCAGTTCCGGCCGGCCCGCGGGGACTGGCAGGTTGTGATACAGGCGCAGCTGGCGGAGGCCGTCGATGCGCAGCGGCCACGGGCAGGGTTGCGGCGCGCCGGTGGTCCGGCCGCCAGCGTTGACGAGGTCGAGCGTGACGCGCGCGTTGTCCGCCTGCCACTCGGCGAGCGGGCGGGCGGGGTCGCGCACATCCCGGAGCACGATGCGCGCGACCGTGGCCTGGGCGGCGACATTGACCGTGATGAGGCCGCGCTCGGGATCGGGGGAGCCGTCCTGCCGGGCGAAATTCTGCGCGACAAAGAACGGCGCGGCCGCGCTGGTGCGGGGCACGAGAAAGTCGTAGCCCGACACGGTGAACAGCGGGCGGTAGTGGCCGCGGATGAAGTCGTTCAGCGGGCCGGTGATGGTCATGCCCATCCGCTGGTCCAGGAAATCGATGAGCGGGCGGCTGCTGATGATGGCCGTGCGGGGCTCCGCCTGCAGCCGGGCGATGATGGCTTGTTGCTCGTCTTCCTTGAGCAGCCAGAACCAGTGGGTGGCGTTGCGCAGCGTGGGGGTGGGCAGGCCGGTCCAGAGGTTGAAGCTGAACATGCCCGGGCGCGAGTAGAGCAGGTTGGCGTGCAGGCCGGCATTGGCCGAGAGGATGCGGAGGGCGTAGCGGACGTTTTCCGGCGGACGGACCGACTCGGCGCCCGGCAGCCCGAGGGGGTCCGAGGCGTTCCAGCGCGACCAGCCCTGGCCGACCAGCAGCTTCACCTGCCAGCCGGCGGCGCCCAGCGCGACTGCGGTGACCGCGACCCGGAGCCAGGGCCGGTCCGCGCGGCGGGCGAGATGGGCCGCCGCCCCGGCCAGGCCGCTGGCGAAAAGCGGCAGCAGGAGAAAGGAGCCCCACGCCATCTGGGTGCCGGCGACCGGGTAGGCGTGCAGCACCTGGCCCAGGCCCACCAGCGCGACGAGGGACGCGGCCAGCCGGCGGCGGTCGTGATGCTCGACCTCACCCAGCGGGAGCAGGAACAGGGGCGTGAACGGCAGCGCGAAACTGATCATGTGGCCGACGCCGTGGATGGTCAGCCAGGTTTCCGCCTGCCAGGCGTAGCAGAGCAAAACCAGCAGCCGCAGCCCGGCGACGGCATCGACGAGCCGCGGGCGGAGCAACGGGCGCAGGCACCACAGCGCCGTGACCGCCACCGCCGCGCCGAGCAGCAGCCACGCGGCCAGGGGCCAGAGAAACCCGAAATGAAAATTGACCGGATGGCGCAGCGGATCGAGCAGCACGCCCTGCAACAGGCCGCCGGCGCTGGTGCCCTTGAGCAGGATGGCGGCCACCACCATTGCCCCCAATCCGGCCAGGCCGGCGGATCCCGCCAGCCAGTCGCGAGGCTGCAGGGTGGGAGTCGTTTCCGCCGCCACCAGCGCGCACACCGCGCCGCCGGACAGCGCGAACACCACCGCCAGGTTCAGCACCCACGACTCGCCCAGCAGCGGACGCATCAGGATGAAGGGCAGCAGGGCGAGGCCGGCGGCGGCGAGCCACGCGCCGCGGCCGCGGAGCAGGGGGCTGTCCGTCTGCAACAGCAGGAACGCACCGACCGAGCAGATCCAGAGCAGGCCGACATTTATCTTGGTTAGAAACAGGGCGGCGCCGGCCAGGCCGAGCAGGAGGGTAGCGAGGCCCGTCCGGCCGCGCCACACGGCCTCGACCGTGCCGGCCAGGGTCACGGCGGTGATGAGCGCGATCAGCCCGCCGGGGTGGGGCGGTTCCCACGTCATCTGCCACATGTAGCCGAAAACGGCCACCAGCGTGAACAGCGCCGTCCAGTAGCGGCCCGAGAGCCGCCACGCGATCAGCCCGGCGGCGAACGAGGCCGCGATCCAGTGCGCCAGCGTCAGCGTGCGACCGAACAGGTTGGTGATCGGCCAGTCGAGCAGGCGGTGCAGCGTGTCGTAATAGAGGAAGGGGACCGGCCCGTATTGGGTGAAGACGCCGTCGTAGAGCCGGCCGTGCTCGGAAAAGTTCTTCAGGCCGAGGAGGACGTAGCCCTCGTCGTCATGGATCATGAAGTTGGTGCCCATGAGCAGCCAACCCGCGAACGCCAGGCCCGCCGCCAGCACCAACAGACCCGGCACGCGCAGCGCTTGCATCATTCCTTCGCCCCGGGACCCGGCGGTGGGTTGCGCCGGAGCAGGAAGAGCGGCCGGTGCTTCACCTCGTCATAGATGCGGCCGAGGTATTCGCCGAGCACGCCGATGCCGATGAGCTGCACGCCGCCGAGGAAGAGCACGATGGTGACCAGCGTGGTGTAGCCCGTGGGCGCCGTCTCGATCCCGATGATCCGGCGCACCGCGTAGAAGATGGCGGCCGCGAAGCCGAGGAACGCAATCAGCAGCCCCGCATACGTCAGCAGGCGCAGGGGCAGGTAGGAGAAGCTGAACACGCCGTCGGTGGCGTAGCGGATCAGCCGGCGGAAGGTCTGCTGCGGCTGGCCGGCGGCGCGTTCGTGGCGGTCGTAGCGGATCTCCGCGGTCGTGTAGCCCACCCACGAGCGCAGGCCGGGGAAGAAACGGTTGCGCTCCGGCAGCTGCTTCAGGGCGTCCACCGCGGTGCGGTCCATCAGGCCGAAGGTGCCGGTGTTGGACTCGATCGGGAAATCCGACACGCGGCTGAAGACGGCATGGAAGACATCCATGCCGATCCGGCGCGGGCCGGTCTCCTGCCGGGAGCGGCGCACGGCGCGCACCACCTGCGCGCCCTCGCGCCACTTGGCGACCATCTCCGGGATGCACTCCGGCGGGTCCTGCAGGTCGGCGTCCATCGTGACCACGGCGTCGCCCGCCGCGTGCGTGAGGCCGGCGGCAAGCGCGGCCTGGAAACCGAAGTTGCGGCTCAGCTCGAGCAGCTGGAAGCGCGGGTCCTTGGCCGCGTGCGCGCGGATCAGCTCCGCCGAGCGGTCGCGGCTGCCGTCGTCCACCAGCAGTGCGTCCCACCGCGTCGCGGGATGGGCGTCAAAGACCGCGGCCAGGCGCGCCAGCAGCTCGGGCAGCACTTCCTCCTCGTTGAAAATAGGCAGGACGACCGTGACGGAAGGTGAGGACGAAGGCGGGGCCATGCTGGTCCGGATGAAGACAGAAGCGCGCGGCCAGTGCAAGCGGCCGGTCCGTGAAATGGATCTTAATCTTCGCTCCGCCCGGCCGGCGCCGGCGGCTCAGAACAGGTTGTATTTCACGATGGCGTAGATGGCCCGGAAGCCGTCGCGCCAGCCGATCTTCTTTCCCTCGGCGTAGGTGCGGCCGTAGTAGGAGATGCCGATCTCGTAGATGCGGCAGTCCGGGAGCTTCGCCACCTTGGCCGTGATCTCGGGCTCGAAGCCGAAGCGGTTCTCCTCGATCGTGATCTTCGCGAGCACCTCGCGGCGGAACACCTTGTAGCAGGTCTCCATGTCCGTGAGGTTGATGTTCGTGAACATGTTCGAGAGCAGCGTGAGGAAGCGGTTGCCCATCATGTGCCAGAAATAGACGACGCGGTGCGCGTCGGCGCCCATGAAGCGCGAGCCGAAGACGACGTCGGCCTTGCCGTCGAGGATGGGCTTGAGCAGACGCGGGTATTCCTGCGGGTCGTATTCGAGGTCGGCGTCCTGCACGATGACAGCGTCGCCCGTCGCGGCGGCGAAGCCCGTGCGCAGCGCCGCGCCCTTGCCCTGGTTGACGTCGTGGTAGAGGATCTTGTCCACGAGCGGTCCGATCTCCGCCTGCAGGATGTCGCGGGTGCCGTCCGACGAGCAGTCGTCCACCACGATGATCTCCTTGTCGGCCACCGGGGCGGCCCGGACGGCGTCGACGATGGAGCGAATGGTTTTACGCTCGTTGTAGCAGGGGATGACGATCGAAAGCTTCATGCGGAACAGGCCGACACGCTAGCGCCGGCCCCGGGCTAGGAAAGCCTTTTCCCGGCGGTGTCCAAATTTGATTTGTCATCGCGAGGTGCGCGAAGCGCGCCGTGGCGATCCAGCTAGCTTGGATTGCTTCGTCGTCCCCCAAGCGGGACTTCTCGCAATGACAAATTGGGGCATAAGCCTTTTCCCGCCTCCGCCCTTGACGCGGGCGAAGCGCCCCGGGCATCGTGCCGCCATGGCCGAACCCGCTCCGCGTCCCAACCGCGCCCTCCTGCTCAAGCTTGCCGTGGCCGGGGTCGTCCTGCTCGTGGCGGCCGTTTTGGTGGCGCGCGGGCTCGAACTGAAGGCGCTCGTGGCGCAGGGCCTGGCGCTGATCCGCGACGCGGGGCCGGTGGTCTTTTTTTGCTCGATGGCGCTGCTGCCGTCGGTCGGCGTGCCGCTGTCTCCTTTCGCGCTGACGGCCGGGTCGGTTTTCGCGCCCAGCCTGGGCATGCCGCTGGTCATCGTCCTGGCGCTGTCGGCGGTGACCTTCAACATCCTGTTCTCGTATTACCTCGCGAGCCGGGCGTTGCGGCCGCTGTTGGAGAAACTGCTGGTCCGGCTGGGCTACAAGCTGCCGGAGGTCTCCGCGGGCGACGCCACCGACCTGATCATCCTGGTGCGCGTCACCCCGGGCGTGCCGTTTCCCGTCCAGAATTACCTGCTGGGCCTCGCGCGGGTGCCGGTGGTGAAATACGCGCTCCTGTCCTGCGCCGTGCAGTGGTCGTTTAACGCGGCCTTCATCCTCTTCGGCGACGCGCTGTTGCACGGCAAGGGCAAGCTCGCGCTGCTCGGCCTGTGCGGGTTGGTGGCGCTGACCGTGGGCACGCACCTCCTGCGGAAGCATTACGGGAAGAAGAAACCCGCCGCATGAAAACGGCCGACACCTCCCTTGATGATTCCGGGCGGGTGCAGGGCGTCACGGAGTTCACCCGGCGGGTGAAGGAATTGCTCGAGGGCGGCCTCGCGCCCTGCTGGATCCGCGGCGAGGTCTCGAACCTCCGTGCGCAGGCCAGCGGCCACGTGTATTTTTCGCTCAAGGATGCCGGTGCGCAGCTCAGCTGCGTGCTCTTCCGCGGCGACGCGGCGCGGCAGAGCGTGGTGCTGCGCGACGGCCTTGCGGTGCTGGTCTACGGCGAGGTCAGCGTCTACGAGGCGCGCGGCCAGTATCAGCTCATCGTGCGCGCCGTCATCGACCATGGCGCCGGGCGGCTCCAGCTGGAACTGGAGAAGCTCAAGCAACGCCTCGCGGCCGAGGGTCTGTTCGATCCCGCGCGCAAGCAGCCGATCCCGCTGCTGCCGCGCACCGTCGGCTTCATCACGTCGCCGACCGGTGCGGCCGTGCAGGATTTCATCCGCATCCTGACACGCCGCGGCTGGACCGGCCGGCTCGTCGTGCTGCCGGCCAAGGTGCAGGGCGAGGGTGCCGCGGCCGAGCTGGCCGCCATGCTGCGCACGGCCGAGTCACTGAAAATCTTCGACCTCCTCGTGATCGGTCGCGGCGGCGGCAGCATCGAGGACCTCTGGGCCTTCAACGAGGAGCCGCTGGTGCGGGCCGTGGCGGAGTGCGGCGTGCCGATCATCTCGGCCGTCGGCCACGAGATCGACACGACGCTGTGCGACCATGCGGCCGACGTGCGCGCCGAGACGCCCAGCGGCGCGGCCGAGCTTATCTCCAGCCATTACCTCGCCGCGACCGAGCGCCTGCAGCAGGCGGCCGTGGGCATGGCTGACGCGCTCGAAAACGCCGTGGCCGGCGCCACCGAGAAACTCGACCACGCGCGCAGCCGGCTGCGCTTGTTGGCGCCCACCGCCGTCATCGAGTCGAATCACCTGCGCCTCGACGACCTCGGCAACCGCCTTGCCGCCGCGCTGCGCTCGTCCGTGCAACTGCGCCGCGAGGCGCTGGGCACGGCGCGTGCCCGGCTCGCCACGGCCTCGCCGGAGAAGCGTGTGCAGCTCGAATCTCACCGGCTGCTCGGGCTGTGGAAGCGGCTGGAGTCAGCGAGTCCGCAATCCGTGCTCAAACGCGGCTACGCCATCGTGCGCGACGAGACCGGCAAGCCGGTCGCCCGGGCCAAGGGCGTCAAAGCCGGCCAGGCGCTGGTCAACGAGTTCCACGACGGCAAGGTGCGGGTGCGGGCGGAGTAGAAATAGCCACCCCAAGCTCTGACCTCGTTTCATCCATCTTGTATGATAAAGAATGCAAAACCCGATAGATGGAGAGGGATAGTAATTTATTCGATCGTGGTGCTCGGGGCTTCCGCAGGCGGCACAGCAAGCGCAGCGTGGGCAATTACTGGCTACTTAAACAACGAGCCGAGCAGTGTGTTTGATAATGCCGTGATGTCTTTGTGTCTTTTTGGTCTCACTGTCGTCGCAGTGATAAATCTAACGAAGCTTATTAGAGGCGAAACGCGCGGGAAAAATTGAATCCAGAGGCTGATATGGGGTTAGGGTTGGGGTGGAATAATTTTTTGGCTGATGGCTCTCATAGGCATCCCGCCGGTTTGCCAAAACGTAATTTCACCATATCCCTCATCCCATGAAGAAGTGGCCCCTCCTTTTCACCGCCCTAACCGTGGCCGCGCTGGCCGCCGCCGGTCTCACCGCTGCTGATAAAAAGATGAAATCCGCGAATACTACTCCCGCCGCCAAGGACGCCCTCGAGTGCAAGCCCGGTGAAATCTCCGCCTGCGGCCTGCCGTCCAACGTCGTCATCGACATGAGCAAGACGAAGGTGCAGCGCACCGACGCCGAGTGGAAGAAGCTGCTCACGCCGCGCCAGTTCCAGGTTGCGCGCCAGCAGGGCACCGAGCCGCCGTTCCAGAACGAATACTGGGACCACCACGAGGACGGCGTCTATTTCTCCGTGTGCAGCGACACGCCGCTTTTCGACAGCCGCGACAAGTTCGACTCCGGCACGGGCTGGCCGAGCTTCACCAAGCCGATCGAGAAGGCGCTGGTCGGCGAGACGACCGACAGCAGCTATGGCATGATCCGGGTCGAGGTGCACAGCAATGTGGACGGCGCCCATCTCGGCCATGTGTTCGAGGACGGACCGCGCGCTGCCGGCGGCCTGCGCTATTGCATCAATTCCGCTTCGCTCCGCTTCATGCCCCGCGCCGCCTACGAGGCCTGGGTGGCGAAGAACAGCGCCGTCGCGTCCAAGTGATCAGCGCTTCGCCGCCGCGGCCGGCGGCGTGCCCCACGGGTAGAGCCAGTATTTCCGCGTCTGCTCGCGGTAGATGGCGGCGCGCTCGGCCCAGTTCCTGAGGAAAACGGGCACGTCGATCCGCGACCCGGCGCGCTGCAACTCGGCGAACCACGCGTTGGAGCCGACGTGGATCTTGAAGGTCCGCTGCTCGGTGGCGGTCAGGCCGACGAAGGGGTTGAGGCGCTCCCACTTGGCGGCCTGCTTGTGCATGTAGAAGGAGAGTTCGGTGGGATTCCATTTCTCCCAGTCGCTGATCTCGACATAGACGCCGGTGCGGGACTGGCCCTCGGGAGAAAGCCCCTGCCGCTTGACCAGCCGGATGCCGGGGATCTGGTAGGCGCCCATCGCCGTGATGATCTCGTCGGGTGTCTTGCGCGGGTAGGAAATGCCGCGGAAGGGGAATTCCTTGCCGATGCCGGAGGACCAGGAGTTCTGCTCGCAGCCAAGCCCGACCATCGCGTAGCCGACCACGGCTTCAAAATCCGCGACCATCGGCGAGGTGGGGATCCAGCGCAGCTCGGTCTCGGGCCAGCGCATGTTGCGCGTCCAGCCGCGCATCGGGATGACGGTGAGGCGGCCCTTGGCGCGGATCTTCTCGCTCACCGCGAGCACGCCGGGCGCCTGCTTCGCCATGGTGGCGAGCTCGCCCATGGTCAGGCCGTGGACGTAGGGGACGCGGAAAGCGCCCACGTCGGTCATCAGGTCGGCGTCGAGCGGCGGGCCGTCCATCTTGAGGCCGCCGAGGGGATTCGGCCGGTCGAGGACGATGGCCTCGACGCCGGCGGTGAAACACGCCTCGAGGGTATAACGCATCCAGCTGATGAAGGTGTAGGAGCGCGAGCCGATGTCCTGCAGGTCGATGACGACGGCATCGAGACCCTTGAGCTGGGCGGGGGTCGGGCGCTTGTTTTTCCCGTAGAGGGAATAGACCGGGAGGCCGGTGGCCGGATGGATCGCGTCGTCGAAATGCGTGGCGGATTTCGTCTGGCCATCGAGGCCGTTCTCGGGGGCGAAAAGGCAGACGAGCTTCGACTGCGGGGCGCGGCGGAGGACGTCGATCGTGCTCTCGCCGCGGCGGTTCACGCCGGCGCGGTGGGTGAGCAGGCCGATCTTCTTGCCGGCGATCGCCCGGAAGCCGTCGGCCTCGAGCACGTCGATGCCCAGCATGACGGGCGGGAGCTTTTCCGGCGGGAGCACCGGGGCGGACGGCGCCGCGGCGCGCGGGGGAGGCGGGGCCTTCACCGGCGGCTTGGTCGAGCAGCCGGCGCAACCCAGCATGAGGGTGAGGGCGCCGGTGACAACGGCTCCGAGGGACAGCTGCACGAGTGACCGGCGGGACATGTGCTGTGATTTCTGAAAATGCCCGGCGGACATGGCGAGGAGAATCGCGGGCGAAAACCTCAGGCCGGCCGGTCGCGGCGGACCGCGGCCGCGTGAGCCAGTTTTTCCAGCACCGGCACGGTCTCGTCGAACGACAGGCACGCGTCAGTGATGCTCTGGCCGGGCGTCAGCGGCCGGCCGGCCTCGTATTTCTGCGCGCCGCCGACCAGGTTGCTCTCGAGCATGAAGCCGATGAGCGCGCGCTCGCCGGCGGCGACCTGCGTGGCGAGGTCGGCGGCGACCTGCGGCTGGTTGTCGTGCTGCCTGCCGCTGTTGCCGTGGCTGCAGTCGACGAGCACGGCCGGCAGGGCCGAGGCTTTTTTGAGGAGGCCGACCGCCTGGGCGATGTGCTTGGCGTCGTAGTTCGGACCCGTGCGGCTGCCGCCGCGCAGGACGAGGTGGCCCTCGGGATTGCCCGTGGTGGCGAGCACAGCCGGGGCGCCCTCGCGGGTGAGCGACGGGAAGCAGTGCGGATGCCGGGCCGAGACGATGGCGTCGACCGCCACCTGCAGGTCGCCGTCGGTGCGGTTCTTGAAGCCGACGGGCATCGAGAGGCCGGAGGCGAGCTCGCGGTGGATCTGGCTCTCGGTCGTGCGGGCGCCGATGGCGGCCCAGGAGACGAGGTCGGCGTAATACTGGCCCAGCGTGGTGTCGAGGAACTCGGTGCCGATGGGCAGGCCGGCGGCGTTGATGTCGAGCATCAGCCGGCGGGCGAGGCGCAGGCCCTTGTTGACCTGGAAGCTGCCGTCGAGGTGCGGGTCGTTGATCAGGCCCTTCCAGCCGATGGTCGTGCGGGGCTTCTCAAAATAGACGCGCATCACGACCAGCAGGTCGCGGGCGAGGCGGTCGGCCACGGGTTTCAGCTTCTTCGCGTAATCGAGCGCCGCCGCCGGGTCGTGGATCGAGCAGGGGCCGACGATCGCCAGCAGCCGGTCGTCGCGGCTGGTGAGGATGTCGCTGATTGCCCGGCGGCCCGCCTGGACCAGGGCGGCGCCGGCGTCCGACAGCGGCAGATCCTCCTCGAGGATGGCCGGCGAGAGCAGCGGGCGGGCCGTGCTGATGCGGAGGTCGGAGGTGGGCTGGTGCATGGTCGGGTGGTCCAGTGAACGCAGCCGCGCCCCAAATGCACGGAGATTTTCCGTTCAGGGGGTGGATGCCGGGACATTCAACCCGCGCAGGAAATCCGCGGTGGCCCACGGGGCGGTGCCCGTGAACTTGGCCAGGAAGTCGGGGCCGGCGCCGACTTTGACGCGATCAGGGGTCCACTCGGGTGAGAGCACGTTGGCGAGCAGAACGTAGCCGGCGCCCGGGTGCAGGCGCAGCGCCTTCCAGCCGCCGCCGGGGATGGCGGCGACGAGTTGCTGGCCGGCGGCGAGGTCGCGGCCGAGGGTAAGCTTGGCGACCGATCCGTCGGGACGAAAAATGAAGTAGTCCACCGGGCCGCCCTCGAGCAGCACGTGGGTGTCATCGGAAGCCAGCCAGTGCAGGTAATTCACGGGGGCCTCGGCGGTGAGGAGGTAATAAATGCGGCTTTGGGCGGCGAGCTTCCGCCCGTCCTGCTCCACGCTGAGGGCCGACCGGCCGAGCAGGCCAAAGTAACCGGATTCACCGGGCAGATATTTCAGCTGGAGTGCGGTCATGAGCTCGCGGGCTCGGGCATTGGCCGGGGCCGGCGGTTCGGCTTGGAGGACAACGAAACTCAACAGCAGCAGGAGCAGGATTCTCATGGCGGGGTAATCGCCAGCATGCCCGCCGAGGATTTGTTGTCGACCCCGGGGTTCGTCCGGCCACGTTCGGACTCATGCTCTCCCTCTGCCAGCATGGTTATGAAGCCCTCCTAGAGCGCGAGCTCACCGGGGCGGGGCTGGCCGTGACGGAGAAGGGCGTGGGTTGGGCACTGTCGGCGGAGGGCGACACGGCCGGCCTGGCCTTCCCGTCGCTGGTGCTGCCGGCGCCGCGCGAGTTCAAAGGCGAGTCGGTCAACGCGCTGGCCGCGCAGCTGGCGGAATATTTTCTCGAGAGCCTGCGCGGCGAGCGGATCGAGGCGCCCTGGCCGTGCGTCTTCCAGACGGTGCCGGAGGTCGTCGGGCTGGGCCGCCGCGCGAGCGGCGTCGAGAAGGCCTTTGACGAGCTGTTGCGCAAGAAACTCTCGCGCATCGCCAAGCTGGCCGTGCCGGAACTGCCGCGCGGGGCGGGCAGGGCGCGCGGGCTGTTCGTATTCTTCGCGGATTTCGGCCGGGTGTTCGCCGCGCGTGAGGCCTGGCTCGGCGGGCAGCGCCGGATGGCGGACGATGACGCGGCGCCGTCGCGTTCCTATTTGAAGGTGGAGGAAGCCTACATCGTGCTCGGCCGCGAGCCGGCGGCGGAAGAGACGGTGGTCGACCTCGGCGCGGCGCCGGGGGGCTGGAGCTACAGCGCGGCCAAGCGTAGCGCGCGCGTGATCGCCGTGGACAACGGCCCGCTCAAGGGCGGCGCGCTCAACCATCCGCTCATCGAGCACCGGCTGGAGGATGCGTTCAAATTCGCGCCCCCGCCGGGCGTGACCCATGACTGGCTGTTCTGCGACCTCGTCGAGGAACCGCACCATGTGATGCAAAACATCGCCGGCCCCTGGCTGGCGCACCGCTGGTGCCGGCGGTTCGTCATCAACCTGAAGTTCGGCCACGTGGACTCGCTCGCGCTGCTCAAGGAGATCACGGCACCCGAATCGCCGTTCGCGAAGCACGTCACGAATCTCCGCATCCGCCACTTGTATCACGACCGCGAGGAGTTCACGGTGGTGGGTGAAGTTCAGTCTTAAATTCCGGGAGTGATCACGGCTCGCTTACAGCCAACTCCAATTGGTTCATGGCTTGTTGCTGGCGCGACTCCAGCCATGCCTTCTCAAGGCCAACGGCTCGGGCCAAGCCGCTCAGGTTCACCCGCTGGAGCAATTCCACCGTCACCGTGCGTTTTGCTCCCGGGAATGTGAGGGTGGTGAGGAATTTTTGGCAGAGCTCCGAATTCAGGATTTGAGCCACAATAATGGCTTCCTGCTGGGAAGACAGGGCGATGAAGTAGCAGGTGTCATCAAACAAAACAGGACGTCCGTCTTCCGGGCCAACTACCACAAAGTGCGGCTGACGGTGCAGGGCGGAAAGAGCTACTTTCCAAGGAGTGAACGTGTAATCGCCCACCCCAAAAATCGCGAAAGGATCCCGTTTCCGATAGATGGAGCTTTTGCGGGCGGCAAAAACCGGTTGATGCTGCTGTAGGTAGCGCCACGCCTGCGGTGCCTGCTGAAACCGCCGGGCGGTGTCCTCGCCGGGGGAGGTTTGAGGAAGCAGCAGCGAGAAACGGGTGGTCGGCGCATCGTTTTTGAGATCAGTGCCTTTGAACCAAGGATAAACCACTTCGGGTTCCAAGGCGGCTTCCTGACCGTGCTTATTGCGATAAACATTCGGGCCGCAGCGGCTGAGTTCAAGGACCGCCGCGCAATCGTGTTTCACTCCGGAGCGCCATTGGTAGGGATGCAGGCCCTCGAAATCACGCAGCAATCGATAGGCGGCCAGATCAGAGACGAGGTCCTGGCCGGCCAGGCCAATCTGGCGCAGGGGAGTGACCGCATCCAAGTCGCTGTAGAGATCGGCCGCTTCCGCTCCGTTTTGCCCGAGGCGGACAATAAAAAGGCTCGCTTCGACTGCCACGCCAAAATGGGCGTTGGCATCAATGGTGTGCAGAGAGGCGGAGGCCACGCGCAGATCGTTGCGCCAGGCATGGCGGAGAACTTTACGCGCGGTAGCGGATTTGCAGAGAACCGCGATGGTGGCGGTGCGACCGCGGAGCGCCCGCAGTAGGCGGATCAGAATCCATTCCGCGATATCAAAGTTTGCCTTGCCAGTTTTGGCGGCGATACCCCGTAGGCCGTCGAGGTTGCTTTTGCGTGGGAGATTACGTCCGGCGACAACCCCGACCGCAGCTTGAGTGACCCAAGGCGGGTTGCCGAGCACCAGCAGGTTGTTCAGCGGCGTCAGTTCGGACTCCCAGTCATGCGTGAAGAAATCAGCCTGTTGCAACCGGACCCGGGCGGTATGGCCGGCGGTGGCCAGGCGGGCATGCGCCGTCGCGATATGCTGTTCGTTGATTTCGAAGCCATGCAGCCGGGCAGCGGGGAAATGTTCGGCCGCAGCCAACAGCAATGATCCTTCGCCACTGGTCGGCTCCAAGATGTTATCCGCTGTAATACCGAGCCGGCACAGGGTGGCGCATACGGCCTGCGCCAAAGGCAGGGGAGTTTGGAAATCTCCGAATTCGACTTTGCCGAAAGTTTTCATGTCCCGAGTCTCTGAATGCCATCAACCTGGCCCGCCTGCTCGATGACTCGGCTGTATTGCAGCCGCCATTGCAGCGCATTGGAGATGGTGAGGTAGCCGAGCGGCGGTGGCGTGCGCAGGATCTCATCAGCCAGGGTCTCGGCGAGGATGTCACTGACGGGCAGCATTCGCTCCGCAAAATAGGCGAGCAGATCATCACGATTCGCCTGGTTCTCCAAAAGGCGTCTCAGGCCGGAGGTTGTTTGGAAATCCCCGGTGCATTCTTTGGCGACAAAGATCGCGTGTTGGATATCGAGTCGTGCGGTGCGGGAGCGTCGCTCGTCATGCTTCTCATAAACGAAGATCAACAGGGAATATCCCAGTCCGTAGATTTTCTGCCGGGCATCCTTGAAAGGGCAGGAAGATTGCGGCTGTCGCACACTCGTTACCTTCAAATCGACATCAAGTCCCGGGAAATCGATCCCGCGTGCGGCATTCCCGGCTGGAAACGTGTAACTCCGACGGAGGCGCTCCTGGAAGGCATGTTCGACATGGGTGCCTACCGCCTTGCCATCCGTGACACCAAATAGTGAGGCCTCTTTCCGTCTGGATTGCCATGCGGCATAGAGCGCCGCTTCACGCTGAAGGGCGGCAAGTGTGAGTGGCGTGGGCATGAAAACAAAATAGTCCTTTATTTAGAGGACAGGCGAGTGTCAAAGTCACTCCAGAGCCATAGTCTTGGCCTCTGACAACCCATGAAGCCCACCCTTTCATCCAAGGAACTGAACGTCTGCGGCTGGCAGGCCGTGTCTACGCTGTTTGCCCGGCATCCGGGCGAGGTGCAGCGGCTGTTCTTCGATGCCGCGACCGGCAAGCGCGCGGGGGAGTTCTGCTCTCTGCTGGCGACGCAGAAGAAGGTCTACCGGCAGGTGGACCCGGCGGAGCTCGACAAGATCGCCGGCTCGAAGCTGCACGGCGGCATCATCGCGGTCGTCAACGAGCGTCCGCTGCGGAAGGTGACACGCGAGGTGATGGCCGGATGGGCACAGGCCAAGGCACCGCTGCTGCTGCTCGACCGTGTCAGCAACGCGAACAACGTCGGCGCCATCGTGCGCACGGCGGCGTTCTTCGGGGTGAAATCGATCATCGTGCCCGACCATCCGGGACAGGCGCTGCCGGGCGAGGCGGCCTGGCGTGTGGCCGAGGGCGGCATGGAGTTTGTGGATTTCTACCGCGTGCCGGCGCTGCCGGCGTTCTGCGCGGAATTGAAGCGGAGCCATTATCTCATCGGCACGAGCCTGCGCGGCAACCAGCTCTCGCCGAGCGAGGCCCGCGAGCGCGGCCTGCCGCGGCCGCCGGCCATCATCCTCGGCAACGAGGAGCGCGGCATGGCACCCGAGATCATGACGCAGTGCGACCGCCTCGTGAAGATCCCCGGCGCGGACACGGTCGAGTCGCTCAACGTCTCGGCGGCGGCGGCGGTGCTCTGCTGGGAGTTTTTCGGCCTGCGCTGACGGGAAGAGAACTGAAGTCGCAGGTCAACTTCGCCGACTTTGGACAGGATTTACGGGATTATCCGGATTGAACCTTGGCTAGCCGGCGCTTGCGTTTGAATTGCAGGCTCGAAGCGCCGAAGTTGAGGAGCAGGGCATCGTCGATGCCAGTGGCGGTAAGGTAGTTTACGGTTTGCACCTCATGCATCACGGCCAGGGCTTGCACGGCCTTAAGCTCAATTATCAGTCGATCATCAACCATTAGGTCGGGGGAAAAATCCCCGATCACGACTCCTTCGTAGATCACCTTCAGTGGTTTTTCGCTGTCTACCCGGCAACCTGCGTGCACCAGCTCAAGCATCAGGGCCTTTTGGTAAACCGATTCAAGAAACCCTGGACCAAGTGTCCGGTGCACTTTCATAGCCAACCCGATCACTTCTTCAGTTAACTGATCGATTGGTTTCATGTAATCCCCTGAATCCTGTAAATCCTGTCTAACTCAGATCCCGCAGCACGGCCCGCAACGGCGAACCGTCGCCGCCCTGGATGCGGAGGGGCAGCGCGATCAGCTCGTAGACACCGGGCGTGATGGCGCGCAGGTCGAGGTTCTCGAGGATGAGCAGATTCACGGCGTCACAAGCATGGTGGATCGGCAGGTCCTTGCTGTCGATGCGGTCGACCGAAGGCACGTCGAGGCCGACGAGCTTCACGCCCCGCGCGGCGAGCCACGCGGGCACATCGGCCGCCATCAGCGGCCAGCTGGAGGGAAAGACGGCGTGGTCGGTCCAGGAGTCGCTTTTGAACAGCACGCGCGGGGTCGCGGAGAAATCATAGGCGGCGAGCAGGGCGGTCGTGACAGTCTGGTGGCCGCGGATGTCGACGACCCGCGCGGGACCGACGTAGGTGTCGACCGGCACCTCGTCGATTTTCAGGCCTGCGTCATTGTAGTGATACGGCGCGTCGGCGTGGGTGCCGGTGTGCAGGCTGACGCGCAGGCGGCCGACGTTGGCGGAGTAGCCGCCGGCCTTGGTGGCGGCGAAGGCGAACTCGGCGGGCGTGTCGCCGGGCCAGACGGGCATGCCGGTGTGGATGGGGCGGCTGATGTCGTGGAGCTTCATGTGACGAGGGCGCGCTGGGCGGGAAATTTTTCGTGGGCGGCGGTGCGGACGATGGCTTGCAGCCGCGCGATGGCGGCGGCGCAGTCGGCAAAGGTGTTGTAGAGCGGCGCCGGGGCGAGCCGGATGATGTCCGGGCGGCGGAAATCCGGCACGACACCCGCGGCCCGCAGGGCCTGGCAGATCCGCCAGGCCTCGGGGTGGGCGAGTGCCACGTGGCCGCCGCGCTCTGCGTCGGCGCGCGGGTTGGTGATCGTGAAGCCCAGCCCGGCCAGCTCGCGGTCGGCCAGCTCCATCAGGAATGAGGTCAGCGCGAGCGACTTCGCGCGCAGGGCGGGCACCCCGCCGGCCTCGGTGACAATTTCGAGCGAGCCGAGCAACGGGGCGAGGCTCAGCAGGTGCGGCGTGCCGATGTGCAGGGCCGAGGCATCGGGCGACGGCTCATGTTGCGCCACGAGGGCAAAACGCCGGTCCGGGCGCACGCCCCACCAGCCGGCGAGACCGGGCGCCCGGCCGAGATGCCGGCGGTTCAGATACAGGCCGCCCACGGCACCGGGGCCGGCGTTGAGGTATTTGTAGTGGCACCAGAAGGCAAAGTCGGCCCCGTCACAATCGAAGGCATGCGGCACCGCGCCGATCGAGTGCGAGCAGTCCCAGCCGATCACCACGCCGCGGGCGTGGGCCTCACGGGTGACGGCAGTGACATCGAGCAACTGACCGCTGACGAACTGCACGGCGGGCAGCACCGCCAGCTGCACATCCGGCGAGAAGGCGGCGAGGATGTCGTCCGGGTGCAACGTGCGGCCATCGCGGCTCCGGATCAGCCGCAGGTGGCGGGCCGGGTCGAGCCCGCGCTGGCGCAGGTGGCTCTGCAGGGCGTGCAGGTCGGAGGAGAAATTGAGCTCGTCGGCCACGATGACATTCCGGGGCGAGCCCGGATCGAACAGCGTGGCGAGCAGCTGGTGCAGGTTGGTCGTGGTCGACCCGGTGACCGCCACCTCGCCGGGCGAGGCGCCGACGAGCGCGGCGATTTGGCCGGCCACGGTTTCGCTGAGCGTGATCCAGGGCGGCGAGGCGTCGGTCCAGCCGTTGATGCCGAGGGTGCGCCATTCGCCGAGGACGCGCTGCACGTGGGCCTCGGCCCGGCGGGACAGCAGGCCGAGCGAGTTACCGTCGAGGTAGACCTGGTCCGCGGGCAGGAAAAATTCCGCGCGAAACCGGGCGAGAGGGTCGGCTTGATCCAAGGCGGCGGGGGAACGCACCGGGCGAGGATCGCCAGAAACCGGGTCGGCGCAAACGTGAAAGCAAATTGGCTGGCCGCGACCGGCCGGCCGCGCACAATCGCGGCGTGAACATCCCCGTCTGGGAAGACTGCGACTGGCGGCCGTTGCCGCGGCTCGAAGGCCCCGTGCGGGCCGACGTGTGCGTCATCGGGCTGGGCGGCTCGGGTCTGGCGGCGATGGAGGAACTGGGCGCACTGGGCGTCAGCGCCGTCGGGGTGGAGGCCGGCGAGGTGGGCGCGGGCGCCGCCGGGCGCAACGGGGGTTTCGTGCTCGCTGGTCTCGCCAGGTTTTTCAACGAGGCCGTGGTGCAATTCGGCGAGGCGACGGCCAGCGCGCTCTACCGGCACACCGCCCGGGAGATCCAGCGCCAGGCCGAGGAGATGCCGGAGATCGTCCGGATCACCGGCTCGCTGCGACTCGCGGCAGATGCGGCCGAGCTGGCCGACTGCCAGAAGCACCTCGGGGCGCTGCGCTACTGTGGTTTCGCCGCCGAACCGTATGCCGGGCCGGAAGGCGAGGGGATCCTGCTGCCGACGGACGGCGTCATGCAACCGCTGCGCCGGGTCCGCGCCATCGCGCGGAAACTGCGGCAACGCGACGCGCTGCTCTACGAGGGTTCGCCCGTGCGCAGGATCGTCCCGGGGTCGGTGGTGACGGACAAGGGCACGGTCTTCTGCGAGACGGTGATCGTGGCGGTGGACGGCCGTCTGGAGCAGATTTTCCCCGAGCTCAGCCCGCGGGTCCGCACCGCGCGGCTGCAGATGCTGGCGACCGCGCCGGCACCCGAGGTGAGTTTCACGCGGCCGGTTTACTGGCGGCACGGCTATGAATACTGGCAGCAGCTGCCCGACCAGAGCGTCGCGCTCGGCGGCTTCCGCGACTGCGGCGGCGAGGCGGAGTGGACGCATGCAACCGGGCCGGCCGAGCCAGTCCAGGGCCTGCTCGAGAAATTCCTGCGCGAGCGGCTCAAGGTGCGGGCGCCGGTGACGCACCGCTGGGCGGCGTCCGTCGCCTACACGACCGACGGCCTGCCCGTGCTGGAACAGGTGCGCGACAAGGTCTGGGCCGTGGGCGGTTATTGCGGCACGGGCAACATTGTCGGTGCGCTTTGCGCGCGCGCGGCGGCGCGCCTGGCATGCGGGGAGACGGCGGAGTGGGCGGGCCAGCTGGCCGCGGCGCGGGCGCATGGCGCCAAGTCATAAACGGCTGCGGGATTGACAGCGGCGGGGCGGGCGGGCACCAATGCCGGCCGATGAACCGCTTTGCCGCCTACTTCTTTTACTTCTTCGGCTTTTTTAGCCCGAAGCACGTGGGCGGCTGCACCAACGCATAAACTGAACAACCAGATTTACGCCAAGTGAGCCGCCCCACCGGGCGGCTTTTTTATTTTAACCCACCGTCACCATGATCCTGCCCAAAAACAACCGTCTCACCACCGAGGAAGTTGCCCAGCTCACCGCGATCGTCGGCGAGTTCGGCTGCCGCATCCAGCCGATCGTCGGCGACGTCCGCACGATCTACGCCATCGTGGGCGACGAGCGCCACGAGCTGATGATCAGCCGGCTCGAGGGCCTGGAGTTCGTCGACCGGGTCGACACCATCCAGTCGCCGCACAAGCTCATGGACATCAAATCCGACCTCTCCCGCCACCGGGTGAAGATCGGCGGCGTGACGCTCGGCGACGAGCTGCTGATCATGGCCGGCCACTGCACGATCGACCCGAAGAACCCGAGCCTCTTCTACGAGACGGCGCAGGCGGTGAAGGAGGCCGGGGCCCACGCGCTCCGCGGCGGCGTGTGGAAACCCCGCACCAATCCCTACGCCTTCCAGGGTGATCACAAGTCGCTCGACATCCTGATGGAAGGTTCGCGCCGCACCGGCCTGCCGGTCGACACCGAGGTGATGGACGAGGAGCAGCTGAAGCTGGCCCTGGCCGCCGGGGTGCAGATCCTCCAGATCGGCGCGCGCAACGCCCTCAATTACTCGTTGCTCCGCCAGGTCGGAGCCGCCATCGCCGGCCGGCCGACCGCGGTGCTCCTCAAGCGCGGCATGCACACCGGCACGCTCAACGAGTTCATCTCCGCCGCCGAATACATCGTGAACTTCGGCAACCCGAACGTCATTCTCTGCCCGCGCGGCACCCAGCCGGGGCTCGACGGCTACCGCAACCACCCCGATGAATCCATCACGCCGCTGCTGAAGGAGCGCACCTGGGCCCCCGTCGTCATCGATCCGTCACATTCCGTGGGCAAGGCCGTCTATGTGCCGGCCTGCGCGCTCGCGGCCGTGGCCTACGGCGCCGACGGCCTGTGCATCGAGGCGCATGTCAGCCCGAACCACGGGCTGGGCGACGACCCGAAGCAGGCCGTCACCCCGGCGGTGCTTGCGGGGTTGATTACCCGGGCCAAGGCCCTCCATGCTCTCCGTCGCTCCGCCGCCGTGTCATGAAACAAAAACTCGCCAAAATCCGCGCCGAGATCGACGCCCTTGACCAGAAGGTCGTCAGAATCCTCAACACCCGCCTGAAGTGCGCCCAGAAGATCGGCGAGCTGAAGCGCGGCGCGAAGACCCGCATCTACGTGGCCGAGCGCGAGGCCGACGTCCTGCGCCGCGTGTCCGCCGCGAACAAGGGCCCGCTCAAGCCCGCCGCCGTCCAGGCCATCTACCGCGAGATCATGTCGGCCGCGCTCGCGCTCGAGAAGCCGCTCAATATCGCCTACCTCGGGCCCGAGGCCACCAACACGCACGCCGCCGCGCTGCGCAAGTTCGGCTCGAGCGTCGACTACCGTCCGATGGCTACCATCGCCGACATCTTCACCGCGGTGGAGAAGGGCGAGGCCGACTACGGCGTCGTGCCGGTCGAGAACTCCACCGAGGGTTCCGTGCGCGACTCGCTCGACCTCTTCGTCGAGACGCCGCTGAAGATCGTCGCCGAGCTCCACCAGGAGATCGAGCACACGCTCCTGTCGCACGAGCCGCTGGCGAAGATCAGGAAGATCTACTCGAAGGACCAGGCCCTGGCCCAGTGCCGCCGCTGGCTGCAGCGCAACCTGCCGCACGCGCAGCTGGTCGACGTCGACAGCACCGCGCTCGGCGTGCAGATCGCCGCCAAGGAGAAGGGTGCCGCCGCCATCGCCCCGCGCATCGCCGGCGAGCGCTACGGCGTGCCGGTCGCGGCCACGCACATCCAGGACCTCAAGAACAACACCTCGCGCTTCGTCTTCCTCGGCCGCGAGGCCTCGGGCTCGGCCGGCAGCGGCCACGACAAGACGAGTCTGCTCGTCTCGCTCCACCACGAGCCCGGCGCGCTGCTGCACGCGCTGCAGCCGTTCAGCCGCCGCAAGCTCAACCTCACGCGCATCGAGTCGCGCCCGAGCCGCCTGCGGCCGTGGGACTATATCTTCTTCCTCGACGTTACCGGCCATTACGAGGACCCGGCGATGCAGGCCGCGCTCAAGGAGTTGAGCAAGAAGTGCCCGCTCGTGAAGTGGCTGGGCAGCTATCCGGTCGCGAAACGCTGAGCCCGGCCGTTCCCCCCGTGCGTGCCCTGAAAATCCTGTTCGTCACGCCCGAGGTCGAGCCCTTCGTCAAGGTCGGCGGCCTGGCCGACATGGTGGGAGCCTTGCCCAAGGAGCTGGCCAAGCTCGGTCACGACGTGCGTATCGTCTGCCCGGCCTACGGCTCCGTGAAGCGGGTCGGGGAGTGGCGCGCGCTGGAGAGGCCGCTCGGCGTCGACGTCGGCCCCGCCACGCAGTGGGCGCGCACCTGGGAGACGGTGCTGCCCGGCACGCGGGTGCCGGCGTATTTCCTGGAGAACAACGACCACTTCGCGCGGCCCGAGGTTTACACGGGACCGTGGGGCGCGCACCAGGACAACGACCTGCGCTTCGCCTTCCTCTGCCGCGGCGCGCTCGCACTCTGCCAGCAGCTGGACTGGATCCCCGACGTGATCCACGGTCATGATTGGACCACCGGTCTGCTGCCGGTGATGCTCAACACCACCTTGAAGGACACGCCGCTCGGCCGCACGGCGACCATCTATACGATCCACAATCTCGAGCATCAGGGCTATTCGCCGTCGCGGGTGGTCGAGTTCGCGCGGCTGCTGCGGGGCGAGTTCCAGCGCGACGGGCTTGAGGCGGGCGGCATGGTCAACCTGATGAAGGCGGGGCTCTACCACTCGACCAAGCTCACCACCGTGAGCCCGACCTACGCGAAGGAGATTCTCACGCCCGACGGCGGCTTCGGCCTGGACGCGGCGCTGCGATTCCGCGCCGGTGACCTCGTGG
>CBDFNB010000027.1:0-20952 GCA_965249855.1 Lacunisphaera sp. | reverse complement strand
TCGGCAAAACCTTTGTGGCGACGCTGCTCTTCGATTACTTTTCCGAAGCCGGTGTGCGGTTAAAGACCTTCGACATCGATCACGCCAACTCGACCTTCAATCGGCTGGTGCCGGAGGCCGAATTCATCGATACGGACGTGGACACAGACAAGTTGGCGGTGCTGGACCGCGTGGTCACGCCCTTGCTGCAGGACGAGGCCGACGTGGTGCTGGTGGACAGCCGGGCGGCCGGCGGCGACAAAATCCGTTACTACCTCGATGATGTCCAGATGACTGAGTTGCAGCACCAGCAGGGATTCCGCCTGGTATTCGTCGTAATCGCGACCGACGACAAGGACGCCAACTCGCAGCTGGCCGAATTGCTCGACACCTACGGCGACCAGGTGGACTGGCTTGTCGCACGGAACCTGCGCGACACCGCGCACCTCGACCTCTACGAGCAGAGTAAATCGAAACGGCGGCTGGCGGAGCTGGGGCGGTTGAGATCGAGGTGTCGCCACTGGCGGAGGTGACCCGGAATGCGCTGCAGCGAGCGACCTGACGGTGGCGCGCGGACGGGAGGCGGAGCAGTTGCACATCCTGGACCGGTCACGGTGCATTCCGGTATCATGAGCGCATGGCGCAGGAATTCGCCAAGGCGGCGGCGTTGCTGGCGGCATGAAACCCGAGGAACTGCTCGACCCGGACAAGCTGCCCGCGGAATTGAAGCTGCTGGCGGAACGCCACAAGCTGCAGCTCACCGATCCGGTGTTCATGCTGATCGCCTGGCACTGGCAGAACGTGCAGGGGGCCGAGAGCAAGCTCACGCAGATTTCGTTGGAGATGCAGGCGCGCGCCCGAGTCCTGATCGAGGCGGCGGATAGCGTTGCGGCTGTGGGCGGGCAACTCATCCAGTTGAAAGCGGCCTTGGAGGCCAAGCCGCTGGGCATCGCGAAGCGGTTGGAGGAGGAACTGGTCGCGCCGGTCATCACGACGGTGACGACACTGGCGGCGGCCGAGAAGGCGCTGCGGCGGTCGGTCGAAACCGTAGAAAAGGCCCGGCTTCGGGAGGCCCTGGCGGCGTTCGTCATCGGGGTGGTCTTTGGCGGCAGTGTCTTTGGGTGGCTGGCACTGTGAACCGCCCTCTGGCGTGGAATCTCGCCATCGGTTGCTACGCCGCTGCGTGGACCGTCTGGCTTGTGACCCCGGAGCCGCTGGCGCAGTGGCTATCGACGGCGGCCGGGGCGGTTGCCAGTTGGTTGGCCTACTGTGCCGCGACGGGAACATCCGCGGCGGACATAGTCCTGCGGCTGTGGGGGCTGACATGGACGAGAGACGAGGCGTGCTGCCACTTCTTCATCAGTGGCAGCACCGGCACGGGTAAAACGGCGCGGGCCATCGTGCCGATTGTGCATGGACTGAGGGAGACGCTGCCGGATACGGGGATACTGGCGATCGATTCCAAGGGGGCGCTCTGGAAACCCCTGTCCGAAGTCGCGCGGGCATTGGGCAGGAGAACGACCTGCGGCTTATCCGGGTGCGCCCGCCGGAGGTGCCGGCCGGGAGTTGGACCCCGCCGCTACGGCTCAACCTGCTGGCCGACCCGGTGGTCCCGTGGGCAACCTACGCCAAGATCCTTGTGGATACGGCGACCGCGGCAGGCCAGAAAGGCGGGCACGCGTTCTTCAAAGAGGTGTCCCGCGACCTCATGGCGAATGCGATGCAGGCGCTGGAGGTCGGCGGGCTTTCGGTGACCCTCGACAATGTCCATGACGCCATCTGCGTTTCCGAGCGGACGAAGGAGCTGCTGAAGGCGCTCGATGACGAGTGCAAGGAGGACGCGGCCGTGAAGGGTCCGCGGTGGCACCTGGCGAAGGAACTGCGCAGATACTTCGCGGATTTCGACAAGCAGCCGCCGGAGCAGAAGGCGGGCACGGTCTACAGCGTCGCCAACTTTCTCCGGCCCTACCGACCGCCCGAGATCGCGGAAGTCTTCTCCGCGAGCGATCCGAATTTCTCCTTGGCCGAGGTGGACCGGGGAAAACTCATCTGCCTGTCGATCCCGCAGGTGTTTCAGGTGGAGCGCAAATACCTCAATCTTTTGTGCAAGCAGCTCTTCTTTCTCCATGCGTTCCGGCGGTTCGACCTGCCGCCGGAGGAATTGCGGCGACGAAACATGATCGCGCTGGTGCTGGACGAGGGCCAGAAGACCACACTGGTTTCCGAGGACGGATTCTCCGACCACCTGACAGTGGACGAACTGCGCGAGGCCGGCGTGTGTCTTATCACGGCGACGCAGACGCCGCTGTCGTTTTATGCGTCGTTCGAGACCGAACGGAAGGCGGACGTGTTCATGGCGAACTTGAGAACGCAGATCCATTTCCGAGCGGGCGGATGAACAAGGAGCGAAGATGCTCTCGCAGAAGCTGGGCGGACGGGAGTCACGCAAATACAGCGGCGGGTTCAGCGGCGGCAAGAGTTCGCGGAACTGGCAGTTGACTGACGAGCCGTGGTTCAAACCGGAGCGGTTGCTGGCCCTGGGCGAAGCCGAAGCGGTCATCCGGCATCCGCGTTTCACCGGCCGGCCGTTTCTCAGGCGACTGCCGTTCACCGCTTTCACCCAGGCCAACAGCCAGAGGGGCAAGGCGGCATAGCCGCCGCCCTCAATCTTTCTGAGATTGCCACGGAGGTAGAGCGTATCGTAGCCATCTGACCGGGCCAGCGCTCCGGGGTAAAAGCCGGGGCGTTTTTCGCGTCAGATTTGCCCGGTTGCCGGACCTGGAGGTTCACGAAGCGCACCCGCCACATCCTGCTTGATGCGGCGGGCACAGAGTTCACAGGCTACCCACCCCGCCGAGGCGATCTTGCGCTCACGCGCAAAGCTGGGCCAGGGCCGCGCGCAGATCCGGTAATTTCGGGGGTTTAGGGAGGATGACATCGACGTGTCGCGGCAGTTCGGCCTGCTCCTCCATCCGCTGACCCCAGCCGGTGAGCAGGATGACGGGGATGTTGCCGGCGGCTTTGACGGCGGCGGCGACAATGCGGCCGTCGACCTGGGGCATCCCAAGGTCAGTGATCACCGCGTCGAAGCGGTCGCCGCGCGCCTGGGCGGAAGTGAACGCGGCCAGGCCCTCCGGTCCACCCGGGCAGGCCACGACCGAATGGCCGTCTCCGGTCAGGACGTCGCGCAGCGACCTGAGGATGAGCGGATCGTCGTCTATCACGAGCAACCGCAAGGCGTGGGCCGGCTGGGAACCGACGACGCGTGACGCAAACTGCGGGGTGGGAACGGCCGGCAGCCCGAAGCAGATCCGAAACGCGGTCCCTTTGCCCAATTCGCTGTCGATTTCGAGGGTGGCATTGTGGCGCTGGACCATGCCGTAAACCATCGCGAGGCCGAGCCCGGTGCCGCCGCGGCCCTTGGTGGTGAAGAACGGTTCGAGGCAGCGGCGGCGGGTTTCCTCGTCCATGCCGGTGCCCGTGTCCGCAATCTCCAGGGCCAGGCGGGGCGGAGGGAAGTTGCGGCGGCCGGCGGGCAGGAGGCGGGTGCGGAGGGTGAGCCGGCCGCCGGCGGGCATGGCATCGACGGCATTGAAGATGAGATTGGTGAGCGAATCACGGAGCTCCGACTCGACTCCGTCGATGGCCGGGACCCCGGTGGCCAGATCCTGAATGAGTTCAATCACCACGCCCGACTGCTGCGGGATGTCGCTCCAGCGGGCGCGCGTCAGCCGGACGACCTCGGGGATGAGGGCGGCCAGATCCACCGGAACGAACACGGCGTCGGGTTCCGGCCCCCGGGAGAAATCCCGCAGCCGCGCCACCGTCTGCGCGACATTGGTCATGGTGGTCTTGATGTTCTGGAGGTGCTCGCGGGATTTGGGGCTCAGGGTGGATTCGGTTTGCAGGACGAACTCGGCGTAGAGCGCGGCCGGGGTGATCGCGTTGTTGATGTCGTGGGCAATCCCGCTGGCCATCTGGCCGAGCGCGCTGAGCCGCTCCTGTTGCAGCACCGCCTGCTGGGTGGCGCGCAGCTCATCGTAGGCGTGCTGCAATTTCCGGTGGAGGCGGTGCTGCTGGGTGGCGAGGGCGGTGTGGGCGGCGGTCTGCGAGAGGAATTCGCATTCGCCGCTGCTGAAGCTCGCCGGCGTGCGCCGGGCGGCCAGCACGAAGCCGAAGACGCGGTCCTCGACCGCGAGCGGGGCGAGCACCAGCGCCCGCAGTCCCGCCGGTCCGAGCAGGCGCAGCAAGGGCGCGTCGCCGACCCTGGTCAGGTCGGGTTCGTAAAGCAGCGGGCCCCGCTCCGCCGCAGCCAGGCTGTCGCCATCGAGGCGGGAGAGGTCGGCGCCGAGTTCCGGCTCTCGCAGCCCGACATGGGCCGTGCACCGCGGCCCGCTGGCCTCGTCGCGCAGCAGGATCGCGCAAAAATCCAGCGGCAGATTTTCCTCCAGCCGGCGGACAACGACCTGATAGATGCTTGGCAGGTCCTGGCGTTCGCCGATGGCGCGCGTGATCTGTTCGAGGAGATCCAGCCGCCCGAGCTGGGCCATGATCTTGGCGTCGGCCGCGCGGCGCGCGAGGTCGGCCCGGTGGAGCCGCAGCGCGTGGATCCAGACGAGCCCGCCAACGATCCCGACGGTGCCCACGGCATAGAGCAGCGTGCCGGTGGAGAAATCATACCAGCCGGAGGCCTCGCCGCGGATCAGGAGCCAGCCGAGGGTCAGGGGGACGAGCGTGGCGGCGGGCAGCAGCCGCCGGGCGGCCCGACCGCCGGCACTGTCGCCGGCCAGCACCGCCACCGGCCCGGAGTCCGCGCGGGTCGCCAACATGCCGCCCGCGAGAACGAGAAACAGCACCGCTGTGTGGAGCGCCATCTGGGTGTAGGGCAGCAGGGGGCGGCCGAGATAGGCGTAATGGCAGGCGCTGATCACAGCCAGCAAACCGGTGAGGTGCACCAGCACCTGAAAGGTGCGCGGGAAGCGCCGCCGCGGCAACAGGAGACCGGTGCCGGCCAGCACGAAGGCGAGTGCGGTCGCTGGCGCCATCCGGCCGAGGTGGACGGTTTGCACGGCGCCGGGGGCCTCGGGGATGAGGAGCTGGTCGATTCCGAAATCTCGATTGAGCGGATATTGCAGTAGGGTGAACAGACCGAGGCCCGTGGCGAGGGCGGCACACAGGCGCCCAGCCCGGAGGGATAGCGGCAAAACTTCGGCGGGTGCGAGCAGCGCAAGCGCCAAGCCCATGAGCACGAAGCAGATCGCCGTGTTGACCTTCATCGCGAGCCAGCCCGGGACAAAGCTGGTGAGGACCTCGGTGCCGGTGACCCAACCGGTGAGCACAACGGCTCCGCCGAGCACCACGAGGGCACCAGAGAGACGACTGAGGGCGGTGGGGTGGCGAGCGATCATGCGGACAGCAAAATTGATCCCACTACAACGCAGTGGGCGTGCCGGCCCGAGCACATAGACAGATTAGAAGGTCCGGGAGTTCACGCAAGTGCATAGCGGACAGCAAAAAACTCCAACCCAGGCTTGGTGGAGCAACCATGACCAAGGTTCACCCTTGGACAGAGCGAACACGGTCAGCGAAAACTCAAATACTCCTCTCAGGCGAGACGAAGCGGAGAACCGCCTAAAGAAACCTTCTGGCACGTTGCCCGCAGTCGAACGCCTCAGCCCTCGTTCAAAAAGCATAGCGAAGGTCGGCCCGCCATCGACGAGGCAACTCCCGGGTAACGAGATCGGCACCGGCAAACGGCGAGCTAGATGGTCGCCAGTTGAACTCGTCGGTAAAGTTCAGGCAGGTGAAACGCCATTCCCATTGGCGGCGGTGCCAGGTCAGGGCCGCGTTGAGCGTATGCTGGGGCCGGATGATCACATGACCGAACAGGTCGAGGTTCTGCACGCCCTGCGCGCTGCCCCACAGATCGAGCGCCCAATCGCCGGTCAAATCAACCGCAGCCTGAAGATTCGCCGTCCAGCGGGGCAGACCGGGCAGACGGTAGTTAGCGCGGGCAAAGGCACCGAAGCTGTCGCTCGGCCGGGCGGGATCGAAATACGGCACCGTGGCGACGCTGCCAGGCAAGGGGCCGTTGCGGTAGTGCGCGTCCAGGTAGGAAAAATTGCCCGTCAGCGAGACGCGCGGGTTGGGCCGGTGGGTGAACGCGGCTTCGACGCCCTGGACAATAATTTCGTCGGGGAGGTTGAAGCGCGGGTTGGTGCGCACGCGCTCCTGACGGTAGAGGGCTAGGCTCCAGGCAAAGCGCTGGTCGCCGGAATTCCCCTTCGCCCCGGCCTCGACCAGGCGGCTGCGGTTCTCGAAAAGGACGGCGGGGAGCTGATTGCCCGTCAGGCCGAAACCGCCGGAGGACGACGAAGGCTCGACCGCTGCCGCGTCGTTCCAAGTCAGGTAGACCGCAAGATACTTGCGGGGCTGCCATTGCAGGCTGGCCGTGGCGGAGAGCAGGAACTTCGCCAAGCTGTCGCGGGCGGGGGTGGTGCCCGCGGGGGCGAGCGGATCCGCGCTGTCGACCGCGAGTTCGTCGCCCCGCACTCCGAGCAGGAGAGAGAATCCGTGCGGCAGCGTGAGGTGGTCCTGCGCAAAAAGGCCGCCGTTAAACAAGCGCGAGTGGAGCGTCTGGCTCGTGCCGACGGAAAGCGGTGCGCCGTAGCGACCGCCGCGGAGAGCAAACTGGCCGGGACTGCCGGGCACCGGCACGACGAAACTCGTCCGGTTGGCGGGCAGCCGGAGCGTGTCGGGATCAAGCGTAAGATCGAAGGCATTCATCGCCTCGTTGAAGAAGTCCACGAAACTGGTGCGGGTTTCGCCGCGCAGCGCGGCGCCCCAGGTCAGGGCGTGTTCCACCCGACCCCAGTCCCTGCGCTCCGAGACCTCAAGACGCTGCTCAAGCGTGTAGCTCCGCGGAACATAGCTGTAGAAACGATAGGCGGAGTGCTTCTCCGAGGCGACACTTTCGAAATAGGTGCGGCTCACCAGCTGCCGCCCAGCGCCCGTCAGGAGCGAGCCGGTGAGTTGGGCGTTCCACCCCCGCGCCCACGCGCCATCGCCGGGCGCAACCAGGACCTGTGAGCCGTCGAGGACCACGGTGCCCGTGGGCGTGAAGGTGTTGCCGAAATAAGCGCCGGTGCCGCCGTTCTGCACGGAGGAACCGGTGATATACTCACCGCGGTCGATCAGCGCTTGGGTCGGCCGGTTGGTCCCGGGGTTTTCGGCGTAGGTCGTCTCGTAACCCTCGGCGTTGAAGTCCCACCGGGCGGAGGGCGCGGGCTGCCAGGCCAGCGCGAGGTAAGCATCCCACGCGCGGTCCGCGATCAACCGGTAGAAGCCGTGGCTGGCGCTGCGCTCGATGCTGAGGCGGTAGGCGAGTTGGCGCGAGATCGGAGCCATCGTGTCGAGTTGCACGCGGTAGGTATCCCAGGACCCCACGGAGGCACTCAGGGTGGACTGCGAACTGGCCAGGGAAGGCTGCTTGGTGAGGAAGTTGACGAGGCCGCCGGTTCCGCTCGTGTAGCCGAAGAACGACGGCGGGGCGCCGGCGATGACTTCGACTGACTCGACCGAGTTGAAGGAAACGGGGAAAACATTGCGGTTGTAGGCACGGCGCTGGCCGTTCTGCGCCGCGTCGCCCAGATCGCCGCGGAGCAACGGCACGCCGGTAAGACCGTAGGGTGGCGCATTGACGGCCCCGGGGATGAAGATCGACAGATCCTCGACGCGCGCGATGGATTGGGCGGTCAATTGCGCGCCGGTGACGAGGGTCGTTGCGCGCGGGATGTTCCGGCTATCGGCCGACAACCCGGTGAGACCCGCGTAAGCCGGCGTCAGCTCGCGGGTGCTGACGACGGCAAGCGTGTCCAGCTTGACCACCTCGTCGGACGGGACGGTTTGGGCCGCGGCGGCGTGGATGAGGAACGGCAGTAGCCAGGACAGTCGTGGCCGGATACGCGTAGGAGGCGTGACAGTGGACATGAATCAGACGGAAAGTTTCTTTTTCCCACGGTTCTGCGGATCGAGCAGGATGATGGCCGGCCGGTGGTGGCGGGCCTCGGCGGGCGTGAATTCGGCGTAGGCGGCGATGATCACCCGGTCGCCGGGTTGGACGAGGCGAGCGGCGGCGCCGTTGAGGGCGACCTCGCCGTCGCGGTCGCTGGCGATCACGTAGGTGGCCAGGCGCGCCCCGTTGTGGCAGTTGTAGATCTCGACGCGCTCGTATTCGCGGAGCCGGGCGAGCCGGCGCAAGGCGGGACCGAGGGCGATGGAACCCTCGTAGTGGAGGTCGGCGCCGGTAACCGTCGCACCGTGAAGCTTGGACTTGAGGAGGGTCAGGCGCATCAATGGCAATGGTGGATCCGCCCGGACGGTTCAGACTTCATCGCTGACCCAATGGCAGCCGCGGCTGACAGGGTTGAGCCCGGCGGCGTGGACGACCAGGAGCGCGGTCTGCGCGGCGTAGCGGAGCTCGATGAGATCGCGGGTTGGCCGGCAGTCGCGGTAGAACGGCTGGATGTCCTCGTGCAGCTCGAGCAGGATGACGGCGTTTTTCTCCATTTTCAGCCGGTGGATCTCGAGGGTGAGCGGCGCGATGCGGCGGCAGGCATCGTCGTTCCACTGCCAGTCGGGCTCGCAGTCGACGTGTTGGAGTCGGCAGAAAAGCTGCTCGGACTCAGTATCGATTTCAACGGCGGTGAAGTTATTTGCCGGCATCTTGATTGAGCGCATGCGCGTATTTGAGTCCCTGGAGCACCAATTCAGGGATGACCTCGTCGAACAGGCTTTCGCGTTCGAACATCCGGGCGAAGCCACCGGTGCCGATCACCTGCGGCCGCCGGTCATTGAAGGCCTCGATGGAGAGCAGGGAGATCAGGTGCCGCACGGCGCCGACATGGCCGTGGAACAAGCCCGACTGGATACTCTCCACCGACGAGCGTCCAAGGGCGGCCTCCGGCCGGACGATTTCGACGTGCGGAAGCTTGGCGGTATGGCTCGCGAGGGTTTCGGCGGACACGCCCACCCCTGGCATGATGGCCCCGCCGAGATAGTCACCCGCCGCGGTGATGACCTCGAGGGTGGTCGCCGTGCCAAAATCCACCACGAGCAAATCCCGTCCGGGATGCAGATGCACCGCCGCGATGGCATTGGCGATCCGATCGGTACCGACCTCAAGCGGATTGCGGTAGCGCACCCGCAAGCCGGTCTTTACACCGGCTTGGAGCACGAACGGCTCACAATCGAAGTATTTCACGCACGCGCTGCGCAGGGAGTGCAGGGCCGCCGGCACGACGGAACAAATCGCGACATGCTTAACTTCCCCAGGCTCGATGCCTTGGGCGCGGAGGGCCGCCGTGAAAAATACCCCAAGTTCGTCCGACGAGCCGAGTGGGGAAGTGGATTTGCGGAACTGGCAGCGGAGTTCATCGCCTTCGAAGACGCCGCCATGGATCTGGCTGTTGCCGGTGTCGAGACAGAGGAGCATGAATTCAGGGGGTTGAGGATGAAAGCGTAAGGAGTTTTTCGAGTGCCCCGGCAAGGTCTCGGCGCGTAGCGCAATGCACGGCCGTGCGATCGGAGCGCACATGGATATCGGCCGGGAAGTCATCAAAGCCCTCCCCGCGGGCGGCGAGGTCATTGTGCACCACGTAATCCGGGGCACCCTGCATGAAAAGACCCTCCACCGCAGCGCGCGTCTCTGGAGCGGTGGCGCCCGAGGTCAGCTTGAAGGCGACGACGGTAAGATGGGGATTTCGGCTGCGCGCACGCAGCGCGGTTACGAGCTTGGGCCGCGACCGGAGACCAAGGAGCAAGGGGAAGCGGGAATCAAGCTTGGTGCCGGGCGGCTGTTCGACTCCGTCCACGGTGATGGATGCCACGCCAAAATCGCCGACGGCTGCCGCATGGATCACCGCATCGAACGTCTCACTGCCCAGCAGCCGGGTGAGCGCCGCATCCAGGTCGGCAAAGGTCCCGAAGAATTCTTCTCGGCCCAGCGTCGGACCGGGGGCGGCGGTTCTGGCCCGCAGCAGGACGACATCGTGACCGCAGCGCACCAGATGCTCCGCCAAACCGGCGCCCGTGCGCCCGGTGCTGGTGTTGGTGATGACGCGCACGCCGTCGATGGGCTCAGCCGTGCCGCCACTTGTGATGAGGATGCGCAGCCGGCGCACCGGACGCGCTAACGCGGATTCCACCACGGCCACAATCTCGGCCGGTTCGGCCAGCCGGCCGGCCCCCGTTTCACCGCAAGCAGTCCGCCCGGTTCCAACGGGCAGGAAACGCACGCCCCACTGCCGGAGTTTTTCGACCGCCCCCACGGTTGCGGGATGACTCCACATGGCCGGATTCATCGCGGGCGCGACGAGCCATGGCTTGGTCCAGTCGTGCGCAAGGAAGAGAGCGCCGACCAGATCGTCGCCCAAGCCGGCTGCCAGCCGGTTGACCGTGTTCGCTGTCGTGGGGCAGACGACGACGGCATCGGCCCAGCGGGTCAGGTTGATATGCTCCATGGCTTGCCCGCCGGCAAAGAGATCGCTCACAACCGGCTGGCCGGTAAGTCCCTCGAGCGTGGCGGAGCCGATGAACTTGAGCGCCGACGCTGTCGCCAACGTGCGCACCCGGTGCCCGCGCTGCACCAATTGCGAGACCGCCTCGCAGGCCTTGTAGCCGGCGATGGAGCCCGTGAGGACGAAGAGGATGTTAGAGCCGGACATTGTCGATGAGCCTCACCCCTCCCACCCGCACCGCGCCGAGGCGCATCCCCAGCCGGTCCTCGACGTAGTCCACCTCCAATCCGGCCATGCCCAGTTCCAACACCGCCGTGGCGGCGTCGGGAGATTTACCCAGTATTTTTGGAAAATACGCGGCACGCGTGCGGCCGTCGGCGGTGAGCCAGGTGTTGCGCGAACTGAGGGCCAGCCCGTCGTCCGCGCGGACCGTCGAACAGGCGACGATTTCAGTGTTGAGGAAAAATGCCTTCGCCATACCGCGGATCAGCTGCAGCTGCTGCCAGTCCTTTTCCCCAAAATAGGCGCGGTGCGCCTGCACCAGGTTGAGCAGCTTTAGAACCACCGTCAGCACCCCGTCAAAATGCCCTGGCCGGTGGGCTCCCTCCAGTTCCAGGCTCAGCTGTTGTTCACACACCCGGTAGTGGTAGCTGTCGGGATAGAGTTCCTCCGCTGTGGGCACGAGGACATCGGTGACCAGCCCCTCCGCGAGCGCGAGATCCGACCCCAGCGTGCGGGGGTATTTGGCGAGGTCGGCCGGATCGTTGAACTGGGCCGGGTTGACGAAGATGCTCAGAACGACGCGGTCGTTCTCCGCGCCGGCCCGTTCGAGCAGCGCGCGATGCCCGGCGTGCAACGCGCCCATCGTGGGCACGAAGCCCACCGTGCGGCCAGTGTAGTCCGCGCCGGAACGGACGGCGTGCCAGGCGGAAAGCTGCTGGTGCACCCTCATGCGAGCACCTCCTCGGGCGCCGGGAAACGAGCGGCGCGCACGTCGCGGGCGAAAGTGTTGAGCGCTGCCAGCACGAGGCCGTGCCCGTCCAGGTAGCGCCGGGCAAAGCGCGGTTGGAATTTGGCATCAAGCCCGAGCAGGTCGGTCAGCACCAGTACCTGTCCCGACGTGTCCGCTCCGGCGCCGATGCCGATGGTCGGAATCGCCCGTTCCTCCGTGATGTTTTTTGCCAGTTCGGCCGGGACGCATTCGAGCACGAAGGCGAAAGCCCCGAGCTCCTCAAGCCGCCGGGCGTCAGCCCGGAGCTGCGCCGCCGCGGCGAGCGTCCGCCCCTGCACACGGTAGCCGCCGAGTTGGTTCACCGACTGGGGCGTAAGGCCCAAGTGGCCCATCACCGGGATGCCCCCACTGATCAAATGAGTGATCGCCTCCTCGTGGCCCCTGACACCTTCGAGTTTCACGGCAGTGGCGCCAGCCTGCATGAGCGCCCCGGCGGCCTTGGCGGCCACGTGCTTGCCCCGCCGGTAGGTGCCAAAGGGTAAGTCGGCGACGAGCACACTCTGGGACGCGCCCCGGCGGACGGCCGCGGTATGCCACATCATCATTTCCAGCGTAGCCTCTACCGTGGAAGGAAATCCATGCACGACCATCGCGGCGCTGTCCCCGACCAGAATGGCGTCGGCGTGTGAAGCAGCCACAATGCGCGCCATGAGTGCGTCATAGGCCGTGACCATCACGATGGGCCGCAATTCCTGCCGCGCCCGGGCGAAGTCGAGAATGGTTTTCATTCCGCCCTGACAGTGGTCCGGCAAAGAAATACCTGCAAGGGGCGGGAGATGGACTGGAGTGCTTGTCGCAGAGCGATCATGCCTTGGGGTGTCCGAAGACGGGAGGGTTGAACTGTGCAGATGTCCGGTCGCGCACGAGTTCGCGCCAGACAGCGGGCAATCTTGGCTTATCTGTCCGCCATGCAACCGAGAAAGTGGTGATAGTGTGGCTTAAGCTGGACCGGTTTTACAGATGACGACTCCTCGGGCTCATTGACCTTTCCAAGCAAGCGCGTCGGAATAGGCATACGATGACCGTCCTGAGTAGCTCGGATGAATCCCGAACGGGACTCGAATGCGATGGTAGAAGCATCCCACGAATCCAGACCCCGAACCCGGGGCCCGAGCTTTGTATAATACGGATTGGAGGCACGAGGGCGAGAGGCTATTCCCAAGCTGTTACTGAAACCAAATGAGGCGGATTAAACTGTATCTTGCGTAGAATTTTCAGCCCATTAGCAATGATCGGTATCCGTCGCCTCTTCCTAGCTCTTGGGATCATGTCTCTCAGCCCGGCAAGTTCGTCGGCCCAATGACGCTTCCTGTTTCCTCCTCCAAAGAAAATGCCCCCGCCCCGCTTGTCGACCGGTTCAGTCGCCGGCATGATTACCTGCGCATCTCCGTAACGGATCGCTGCAATCTCCGCTGCGTCTATTGCATGCCGGCCGAGGGCGTGGTTTGGCGGGAACGCGCGGAAATCCTCCGTTACGAGGAGATTGCGCGGCTGGCCGCCATCTTTGTGCGGCACGGCGTCAGGAAGATCAGGCTGACCGGTGGCGAACCGACCGTGCGCCGGGAGCTACCCCGGCTGATCGGACGGCTGCGGGAGCTGCCGGGGCTGGCCACTCTGCTCATGAGCACCAACGGCGTGCTGCTCGCGTCCCAGGCGGCCGCTTACCGGCAGGCCGGCCTCGATGGCCTCAACATCAGCCTCGATACCCTCCGCCCCGAGCGCTTCGCGCAAATGACCCTGCGCGACAATCATGCTGACGTTCTCGCGGGCATCGCCGCGGCGCTTGCCGCCGGGTTCACCTCGCTCAAGGTCAACGTGGTCATCATGCGGGGGGTGAACGACGATGAACTCGTCGCCTTCGCCGAATTCGCCGCCGCGCACCCGCTGGAGGTTCGCTTCATCGAATTCATGCCCTTTGACCGCAACGACTGGTCGGCCGGTCGCCTGGTGCCCTATGCCGAGATGCGCCGCCGGATCGAGGCAACCTTCCGGCTGGAACAGCTGGACCCCGGACCGAACGCGGTCGCGAAGGAGTTTGCCATCGCCGGTGGTCTTGGTCGGCTGGGGTTTGTCACCTCCATGACGGAAAACTTCTGCGCCGGCTGCAACCGGCTGCGCCTCACGGCGGACGGGAAAATGAAAAACTGCCTGTTCTCCACGGGTGAAACCGACCTGCGGGGGCCGTTGCGGGCGGGGGCCACGGACGCCGAGCTGACCGCCCTCATTGGGCAGTGCGTGCTGGGCAAATGGGCCGGCCATCCGCCGATGGAGGAACTCGTCGATCTGCACAACCGCTCTATGATCCAGATCGGCGGCTGACTTTATGCGCGATATATCTGCCAAAAACTTCACGCTGCGCACCGCCCGCGCGCGCGCACGGCTCACCGCGGCCCCCGCCACTCTCGCCCTGATCCGGGCGGGCCAGATCCCGAAGGGCGACCCGTTGCCCATCGCCAAGGTGGCCGCCATCCAGGCGGCGAAGAACACGCCGCAACTCATCCCTTACTGCCATCCCGTGCCGCTCGACTATGTGCAGGTGGATTTCACCATGGCGGACGACCACATCGAGGCCACCGTTCTGGTGAAGGCCATTTACCGCACCGGGGTGGAAATGGAGGCGCTCACGGGTGCCGCCGCCGCCGCCCTCACACTCTACGACATGCTGAAGATGCTCGATGAGACGATGACCATCTCCTCGGTGGAACTGCTGTCCAAGACCGGCGGCAAATCCAACTTTGCGCCGACCCTCACCCAGCCGTTCAAGGCCGGAGTCCTGGTGATGTCCGACTCGCGTAGCAAGGGTGGCAAGCCCGACCGCTCGGGGGCGGTCCTCCGGGCCGGCCTGGAGGCCAACCAAGCCACGGTGGACTATTTCACCATCATTCCCGACGAACGGGAACAGATCCGCGCCGCCGTGCTGCATGCCACCGACGAACTGCACCTCGATGTGCTGCTGCTCACCGGCGGCACCGGGGTCGGCCCTCGCGACGTGACGCCCGAGGCGATCACCGACCTGCTCGAACGCCGGCTCCCGGGAGTCGAAGACCAGTTCCGCGCCCACGGGCGGGTCCGCAACCCCTATGCCATGCTCAGTCGCATGGTGGCCGGCATGCGTGGCCGCACGATCATCATCGCGCTGCCCGGTTCACCGGGCGCCTGCCGCGATGCCATTGATGCGCTGTTCCCCTATCTCAAGCATGCCTTCCCGATGCGGGAAGGCACTGGTCATGATGACCCCGCCTAATCCGCCCCCCGTAACCTACGCCGAGGCGCTGGCCGCGGTGCTGGCCGAGGCCTCCACTCTCGGTGAGGAGACCGTCGCGCTGACGGCCGCCCCCGGCCGCATCCTTGCCCGGGATATGATGGCCCCGTTCGATCTGCCGCGCTTTACCAATACCGCGGTTGATGGCTTCGCCGTGCATGCGGCTGACGTGGAACGGGCCAACCGCGATGGCCTCGTGGAGCTGTCCCTGGTGACGACCGTGCCCGCCGGTGAGCCCCTGCAAGGTCGCAGCCTGTCACCGGGCCTGACCGCTCGCGTGTTGACCGGTTCGCCCGTGCCGGCGGGCACGGCGGCCGTGGTGATGCAGGAAGACGCCGAGTTGGGCGGTGCGACCGTGCGGATTTCCCGTAGCCTTGCCTTGGGCCAATGCCTCCGTCGCCAGGGCGAGGAGTTCCGGTGTGGCGACATTGTCGCGCGCAGTCCGCAGCCCTTCACACCGGCTTTGTGTGCCCTGGCCGCCACCATGGGCCTGGCCCAGGTGCGGGTCCGGCGGGCGGCCCGCGTCGGTTTGCTCCTGACGGGCAGTGAACTGGTCGCCCCCGGGCAACCGCTCAGGGAAGCCCAGATCTACGAGTCCAACGGCTCCGGTCTCGCCGCCGCACTCGAGTTAGCCGGCATCGCCTCGCTGGAGACCCGTCGCGCCCCTGACACCCTCCCGCCGACCGTTGCGGCCCTGTCGGCGTTGCTCGAATCCAATGACGTGGTGATTACCTCGGGCGGGGTCTCCGTCGGGGCCTTCGATGCGGTCAAGGAAGCGCTCCAACAACTGGGCGTCGAGCGGCGCATCTGGCAGGTGGCGATCAAACCGGGCAAGCCGTTCTATTTCGGCGTTCGCCTGCGCGAAGGACGGAAGACCGCCGTCTTCGGCCTGCCGGGCAATCCGCTATCCGCGCTCGTGACCTTCTCCGTTTTTGCCTATCCTTACCTGCGCGCCATCCAGGGGGCGGCGGCCGGTTCCCGGCGTTTTTTCGCCGTGCTGGCCTCCCCCTTGAAAAAATCCGGGCCGCGGCTGGAGTTTGTGCCGGTGACCTTGACCGCCGGTCCGACCGGCTGGCACGCCCAGCCACTCGGCCAGCGCGCCTCGCACATGCTGGGCAGCTTTGTGCAGGCCGAGGCCCTCGCCGAATTTCCGGCGGAACTCGACCGGCTCGACGCCGGGCAGATGATCGGGTGTCAATTCCTCCCCTGGTCCGGATTCCACCATGGCTGAAACCCTGCAACTCAAGGTCCAGTATTTCGCCGTGTTTCGCGAGCAGCGCGGGCTGACCGAGGAAAGCCTGGCTCTGGCCGTGCGCACGCCCGGCGAACTCTATGCGCTCCTGCGCACGCGCCACGGATTCACCCTTGAGCCGGAGATGGTGCGGGTGGCCGTCAACGGCAGTTTCGCCCCGGTGGACAGTGCGCTGGCCTCGGGGGACACAGTGGTTTTCATTCCTCCCGTGGCGGGCGGTTGACCGATGTTCACCCTGACCCGCCAGGCTGTGGTTGCACCGCTCCTCGCCTCCGCGAGTGCCGGCGGATTCGTGACCTTCGACGGCAAGGTGCGCAACGACCATCAGGGGCGCGCGGTCGTGGCGCTGGAATACGAGACCTACGACCAGCTGGCCCAGTCCGAGGGAGAGAAGCTGCTGGCTGAAGCCACGGCCCAATTTGGCCTGCACGAAGCTCATTGCATCCACCGGCTCGGCCGGCTGGAAGTGGGCGACACTGCCGTCTGGATTGGCGTCGCGGCTCCGCACCGCCGCGAGGCCTTCGAGGCGTGCGAGTGGATTATCGACCAGTTGAAAGGCCGCGTCCCCATCTGGAAAAAGGAGCATTTCGCTGCAGGTGATTCCGGCTGGATCGGCAGTGACGTGATCCCCGGGGAGGCGCCGGCCACCGCCGAGAATTACTACGCGCGTCAGCTCCGGCTGCGCGAGGTCGGTCCCGCCGGCCAGGCCCGGCTTGAGGCGGCACGGGTGCTCGTGGTCGGCGCGGGCGGCTTAGGCTGCGCGGCCATTCCCTATCTGGCCGCGGCGGGCATCGGCACGCTGGGCATCTGTGATTTCGACCGCGTCGAGGCCACCAATCTGCACCGCCAAGTGCTCTACGGGGCGCGCGAGGTCGGCAAGCCGAAGGCGCTGCTCGCCTCCCGTTTTGCGCAGCGCCTGAATCCTTTCATCAACGTCCGGACGCACGGCGAAAGGCTGACGGCGGAGTCGGCCCCGGCCCTCTTCCAACACTATGACTTCGTGCTGGATTGCACCGATAATTTTGCCACCAAGTTTCTGCTCAACGACACGGCGGTGGCGATGAACAAGCCGCTCCTGCAGGCCAGCATCTACCAATTTGAAGGCCAGATCCACTTCTACAATCCCGCCCGGCCGGGCGGTTGCCTGCGGTGCCTATGGCCGGAGACTCCGTCGGAAGGGTGCGTGGGTGCCTGCGCCGATGCCGGGGTGCTGGGCGCCGTTCCCGGCGTTTTTGGCGCGCTGCAGGCCAGTGTCGCGCTGAACTTCTTCCTCGGTCTGGGTGAACCGCTCAGTGACGCGGTGGTGCTCATGGATTTACGCTCGCTGACCACCACGCGCATTGGCCGGCGGGCAAATCCCCGCTGTCCGGTCTGTGGCAACGGCGCGAGACCGGTGGAGACTGACCTCGATCCCTTCGCGCCCGGGCGTGATTTATCTTCGTGGGTGATCGTTGATTTGCGCGAAGACCATGAGCCACGCCCCATCGTCCCCCTGGGCTCCCTCATCTGGCTGCACCGACCGCTCTCACAGGCCAGCGAGTGGCTTGGGACCCTGGATCGCAGCCAAGCGCACCTTTTTGTTTGTGCGCGCGGCGTTCGCAGTGGTGGCCTGGCCCGTCGCTTGCGCGGGGAAGGCTGGCCCACGGTCTATTCGCTCATGGGCGGAGTTGATCTGGCTCTGAAGGCCCGGCGGGCCGCGGCCGAATCATAATGGAGCACACATCAATCTGGCTGCTGATCGGCGTGGCGCTTATTGCGCTCGTTTATTCCATGGTCGGCCATGGCGGCGCCTCGGGTTACCTCGCGCTGCTGGCCTTGTCCTCCCTGCTTCCCCGAGATGTGGCCATCACGGCCTTGCTGATCAACCTGATCGTGGCGGGCACCTCCTTTGTCTTCTACAAGCTGGCCCGGCATTTTTCTTGGCCGCTCGCGTGGCCGTTTCTCGCCGGCTCGGTGCCGCTGGCATTCGTCGGTTCCCGGTTGGTTCTGACCGCACCCATTTACTACTGGTTAGTCGGCGGCATGCTGATCTTCAGTGGGGTGCGCCTGTTCTGGTCCGCCCCGGCACCATCGCAGGTTGATCCGCCGGGCCGCCCAAGCGCGCAGGTGCGCTTGAGCATTGGGGCCGGCATCGGTCTGTTTTCCGGGATGGTCGGGGTCGGCGGCGGAATTTTCCTGAGCCCCGTGCTGCTGCTCGCCCGTTGGGCGACGGCGAAACAAACCTCCGCGGTCTCGGCCATTTTCATCGTGGTCAATTCGGTGGCCGGTCTGATTGGCCGCTTTCAGCAGGGCGGCTCCATCCGTCCGGAGACGCTTGGTCTGGTGGTCGCGGGTTTTGTCGGTGCATGCGCCGGCTCCTACCTCGGGGCGTTTGGTTTCGGGCAACGCACCTTGCAGCGGGTGCTGGCCGGCGTGCTGGTCTTTGCCGCTCTCAAGCTTATGTTGTCGCATCGGTTGTGAGCGGCAAACGTCTGGAAAACAGGGCGCAGTTTTCTCAGGCGACTGTCGTTCACGCGCTTTACCACGGCAAATGCCGCCGGGGATCAGCCGGACCGCACGGCGAGCCGGCGTCCGTCCGCTGCCACCGACACCTGACCACGGCAGACGCCGTGCGCGAACATTTCGCGCACGACTGCATCACGGAGATAGCGTTCGACGGCCTGCCGCAGCGGCCGGGCGCCAAGCTGCGGATGAAATCCCTCGCGCATGAGGAACTCCAGTGCCTCGCGGGAAACCTCCACGTCATGACCGAGGCGGCGGAGTCGGGCGGTCTCGTCGGCGACGCGCAGGGTGCAGATTTCCCGCTGCGCTTCCGGTGTGAGCCGGGCGAACACCCATTTCTCCTCGATCCGGCCGACGAATTCAGGCCGCAGGGTCTGACCCAGCACCCGCAGCACGGTCTGCTCGACGCTGGCAAAGCGGGAATGCTCCATCCGCATGGCCTCCGTGCCGCCGAGGTTGGAAGAGAACGCGAGGTAGAACCCGCCGACGGAGAGGGTCTCGCCGGTCGCGAGGGTAATGTGCCCGGGGTCGAGCAGCTGGAGGAAGAGGTCCCAGAGCCGGGTATGCGCTTTTTCCACCTCATCGAAGAGCAGGATACCCTGCGTCCGGCCCCGCAGGGCGCGGCCGAAGGCGCCGGGATCGTCTGCATCCTTCCCGATGAACCGGACCACCGCGTCATCGCGGGCGTATTCGGAGAGATCGAACCGGCAGACATGGCCGGGACCGAACACGTAGTCGCCGCCGAGCAGGACCAGCTCCGTCTTGCCGGTGCCGGTCGGACCGACGAGCAGCGCCGAGCCGCGGGGCCGGCCGGCGGCAGCCAGGCCCAGTTCGCCGCGGTGGAAAAGGGCGGCGGCGACCGGCAGGATATGCTCCTGGCCGCGCAGGCGGCTGCGGAGGTGGGCCTCCAGCCCTTGGAGGTGTTGCTGCTTCTCTGCCGGAGTCACCGCGATTGCCAGCGGACCGCCCGACCGTCGGGCAGGTCCTCGTGCACGGTCTGCACCATCGCGGCCAGTCTCTCCAGCGGGGGGCTCGCCATGACCAGGGCGCGCACCAGCACCGCGAGGCTCGCCTTGACGCCGGCCAGTTCGAGCCGGTCAGCCGCGCGCTCGAGCTTGGCAAAGTCGTCAGGGTTCATCCGGATCGGGGCAAATTCGGCAACACCGCCCAGGGCTTTGCCCTCCGGTCCACGCTCGAAACCGTCGCGCAGGATGCCCAAGGCCATGATCTCGTTCTCGGCCGTGCCGTGCACGAGAGCGCGGATGATGTCCGTGCGGTCCACGCTTTGGCCGTGCCGTTTCAGGCCGGACTCCAGGGTCTTCAATTTCTGCTGGGTTTCCCCGTATAGACTGATGCTGGTGCGGCGGCCGAGAGGCGAGGTGCTCATAAGAAAAAGGTAATGGCATAGAAAACATTGACAAGGCAATAATTTCTATGCCAGTATCACGCCCATGCTCATCACTCTCCTTCGCAGCAACCGCGCGACCGCCCTCTTCGGCGGCTGGCCGCTGGCGCAGATCCAGCAGCTGAAGGACGGCTTCGGGCTGGCGCTCGCCGTATTATTTTTCTTTGGATTTTTTTGGGGAATTATTAAAATCTGGTCCGGAGCCAATGCCATTGCCAAGGGCGATCCGGACGGGAAAGCCGGCATCATCGCCGGGATCATCATTGCCGCCGCGGCCAGCATCATGGCCGCCCTGTTCACCATCTTTGGTCTGCAGGATGCGGTCATCACCCCGCGCTTCTGAACGATGGAACTCCGGCGCACCGAAACCAATTCAGCGGACGATTCGCGCGGACACGCCTTCGGCCTGGAAGGTGACCTCTATCTGCCGGTCGTCATCGCCGCCGTGATGTCGTTGGGGCTGCTCGCCCTATTGGGGCTGGTGCTGCATACCGGCTGGGCGGTGGCCGGATTTGTGTCTGTCGTCCCGTTCGGCCTGACCTTGGGCTGGGCGGTGTTCTTGAAGCATGGCCGGCCCCCGGGCTACGACCGCGACTGGATCGAACAGCAATTTGGCGGCGGGGACTTCACCCGGAGCCGGGCGGCGCAACAGAGGATGCTGGAGGAATGAAGCCCCATACCCAAGCACCCAACGGGGTCTTCGCGGAAGACCTCCTGCTCTACGGCTCCCTGGAGCGCGGCGCCATTGCGGCACGGGGGTTCTGGATCGAACCGCCGGATTTGCACGGGGCCAGCAACGAACACAAGAATGCCTTCCAGGAGAAGGTGCGGGCCTTGCTGGCGCTCGTCACGCCCGGCCGGCGGATGCAGGTCCAGTGGTGGCCAGAGTCGGACTATGGCCGGGAAATCGTGGAGTTCGACCGGCAGACTCAGGGCGTCGCCCAGGTGCCGGTCCGGCGGGCGCGGAACGAGCGGACCTCGCGCTACCTCCAGCGGATGCTGGACGGCCGGCTCCGGCGCGAC
>CBDFNB010000026.1:0-107920 GCA_965249855.1 Lacunisphaera sp. | reverse complement strand
AATGTATGGAGTTAAAGTAAATTATGAAATAATCAACATTTCAATAATTATCAATTAAACACGCTGAGATTTAGCCCTGTAAAGAAGGCTAATTTTAATATTATACCTATGATTCACTCGAATGTTAGGATTGGTAAATTAAATTATAAATTTTAGTCCTTAATAGTCTTCTTTAGGAATTATGTGTGCAGATTGTTTAGAAAATATGTATGAATGGCATAGATATATGATATGTTCATATGATTATTATTAGGAGCAGAATAACTAAAATAATACTTTTATAAAATATTCCAGGCCAGAGTAAAACCGAGATTATTATTATGTGAATCATTCTTCTTTTCAATTTTTTATTTGTGAAGGGTGTAAGTTTGACTACGGCGAAAATAAAGCTATAAAGCAAAATTCAAACATAATATATGGATCTTGTCAATAAAGTATTAATTTTATATATTTTAGATTTTTATTACAATAATTTTTCTTGTTACCCATGTCAACTAAACTGCCATACTTGTTAAGATATAACTGGTCAGTGTTCTAAATGTGAAGATGGTTATGTTTTATATAATTCAATTTGTTATAGTTGTCCAGATTATTGTTTAGCCTGTTATGTATAGAATGTAGTACTAATTGTCTAATCTGTAATTTTGATACAAATCTAAATAGACCTAAGTGTCAAGTATGTAAATAAAGCGGTTACTTTTTACCATTTGATGCGATAGATTGTGTCTAAAATAGTATTCAAAATTGCTTAATATAATATTAATTAAAACTAATAGAATATTTGGATACAATTAATGAAGATTGGGATTTTTTTACAATTATTACTACTTTGGGAACACGATAAGGGTGTGAAAAAGATCATCCTGATCCAATAGTAACAATATTTAATTATTGTGCTTTATGCAACCCAAATTATATGAATTTTGAAACATATTGTTAATATAATGATTAGCTTCAACCAAATGAGTAGGTACTAAGCAAAAATTAATGTGAGGGATTCTGTTATGGTGTTATTGATTATTATTACGGTGATGATGGTAATCCAATCAAAATAATGGGGGAGAAGGAAATTCTAAAAACTGATATAGTTTATTTAATTTCATTATAAAACCCTGAAAAAGATATTGCAATTGAGGATTGCCATATTGATTAATGTGTTAAATGCTTATAAGTCTCAAAAATATTAAAATGCATCTTATGCAATTTAGAATATTATGAAAATACGTTCAGTGGATAATGCATCCCATGCCCTCCATCTTTAAATTGTTAGACATGCTAGTAACAGAATAAGTATAATAAGGATGGATGGAAATGGAATATAAAGGCATATTCTGTATATCAACATTAATCTGATATTGTAACATCAACATCATCAAGTTAAAATGATTTTGAAATCATTTGTCTAACGTGCCTTAATGGTTATATGCTATTTGATAATAGATGTATTTTAAATTGTCCGAATAATTGCTAAAGGTGCTCAATAATTGATGGTAAAAACATCTGTATATTTTGTGGATCTAATAATTAGGATAATTTTCTCACAACTTATAATAACTTTTGTTCAAACTGTCCTAGTAATTGTGAATTTTGTTAACCAAGATCATTTGATGATTTCTAAAATATAAATAGTTTATTCAATCCAGATGATAAATCAAAAGAATACTATTCTTATATTTGCTTGAAACCAAGTAATGATCCTGGAATTTTTTATAATAAACTTCTATAATAATATGTTAAATGTAAGGATGGATAATTTTGTATGGGGTAAATCAATTTAAAGGTATCTTATTTATATATTGAAAAATTAGATAAAAGCTCACTGTGATTAATAATCCTATGAGAATGAGTTAATCAAATATTCCAATATTCAGGATTTCTATTAAGAAAATGTTTTACTATCAGAAATTTTTCCTAATGCTCGTTCTCATTTTTAAAAAGTAGATTATTATTTAAAATAAGATCGAAACACCCTAATTTATAGAGTACCTTAATGTGAATTAAATTGAATCATTAATATATGAACTTACATTAATCAGTTCATCTGAAGAATGTGTGGTAATTGGCATTATGTCAACAGATGTACCAAGAAATGTTTTTTCAATATTAAAAAACAAATTAATAATAAATGGCAATAATATAACTTTAAAATATTTTTAAGCAAATATAGAAAATTTTCCAGAAGTTGAAATTTCTCAAGGCAAATTTAATTCATTTGGCCTAACAATATCCCATTAAAATGAGGTGATTGTGAGTGTTAAAGACATTAGCTTTTTATCAAGTTATTCCAATAATTTTTGGTTCTATATTGTTAATCCCTTAATAATAGAGATAAATAATCTTTATATAGAACAAATTATTGAAAATTTTGTAATATCTTAATCTAGTATAATAAAATATCTTTACACTAATTCTAGCACTGTAAAAGATTTAATTATAAAAATAGATAATTTACACATCATTGGGGGTGGATTTAATGAGGATTAGTATTTCCTTGAATTAAAGGCAGGCCCTAATATTGTAAGTTTTGTCGTAAATGTTTCGAATAGCGTTATATAAACTATATTCTATTAATCGTCCTTCATAAAAGAATCATAGATATCTAATTTTGGTTCAATAAATTTAATTAATGTGTCATTTATTGTGTAAGTATATAAGGCTTCCTTAATTCATTTGAATGGATAATTAAATTTGTCGATTTCTATCTACCTATCAGGAATCTTCAGATCTAGCAATTTTATCAGAACTAATTACTTTAATATTGAGAACTCTTGGATTTATTATTCTTATCTCTTAAATTCAACATTAATAAATAATAAAGTATCAAGACAAGATAATTAAATGGATATTCATTCTATAAATAATTTAAAATTTGAAAAAATTTAATTTGATAACTAATCAAATTTTATAACCCTTATAGATAAAAATATTTAGGATTCATTAGAAACTAAGAATATTTAAATTATTGATTGCTCATTTCTATCTGATTAATAAACAGTAATTTCATAACAATTAATTATCTTTTAAAGTGCATATTTTTAACTTTTTGATTCTCACTTTGAAAAAAACATCCTTGGATCAACAGAGATCTCAATTAAAAATTGTATATCTGTTATTATTGATAATGTTACAGTTGTAGGCAATAATATTCAAGGACTCTAAAAGAAATTAGATTGTTATCAAGAGTTAGTTAAAATTTCAGCATTTAATGGTTTCATAGAGATGGAAAATATCAAATCAGTTCAAATGCTGAATTCGTAATTCAGTAATATCATAATCTAAAATTAACCAATAATAAGAATTTTGTGTTTTGATTAATCCATAAAATTATAAATTAAATTTATAAACACACATTTTAAGGACAATTTGATATTAAAAACTGATTTTAAAAGCTAGACTTCCATTTTTTAATTGTTATCAACAGGAGAGGGTAATTTTTATGCTATTAACGTCTCATTTACAGAGAACATATTAAATGAGTATTAATAAACTAAGTTTTCAAATTCAGCAACAAGTTTTCTCATAGAGGCAGATCAATTTAATATAACTTTAAATAACACCATATTTAATAAAAACTAAATTTTTAACTCCTCAGATGGTATTTTATATATAAAGGCAAGAGAAATAGTAATATAGAATTCTAGATTTACAAAATCTAATTTATATGATGATTTCATTTTAGGATTTGTAATATGGGGTTCCATTTCAACATCAAATAATTTCTATTAAGAAAATCTATAAGAAATATTTCCTATATTATCAATTGGAGGTAATGCAAAATTTGCGGTAGATACTCTTTTGATATCATTTTGCTAATTTTCTGATTCAATAGCTTATTAAGGGTCAGGCTTTCATTTAACATTATAAACTTTATTATAAATTTAGGAGACAACTTTTACCAATTTGAGAAGTAAATTGGATAATGATGAAAGTTATGGAGGTTCAATATTCATTAGTTTGGTTGCATAGAATGCTACATTATAAATCAAAGACTCAAAATTTGAAAACTCTTTTTCATTATTTGATGGCGGAGCAATATACATCGAATCCAAAGTTACTACTTCAAATATAACTTTATCCTAAATTATTGTTTAAAATTGCTACTCTTTTAAAGGATCATTCATATCAGTTTATTAAAATAAATATTCTTCTATTTTTATTACAAATGTATCAGTTCGAAATAATATTTCAATATAAAATTACTACTTAAGTTAAATTTATGATTTGAATGATAATTAAATTGAAAAATTCCACTTAAATTCTGCTATAATTTATATCGAATATGGATCATTATATATTAGTAATTCTATAATAAGCGATATTTAATTTAGCAGTGTGTTATATTTTTATTCAGCCTCTAATTTATACATTTATGACTCAGTAATTTAAAATATACAATTTAGCTCTTTAGGACTAATATCACTATACCCAACATCCAATATAAAAACAACCACTTTTATATAAAATGCTAAAATTCTAAATTGTAATAATCTTTAACCAATAGGACATATAAACTGTTAAAATGACATAATAATAAATTTGAATGATTTCTTATGTTAAAATAATGATGAAAACAAACCTACACGATTAAGTTCATATCCATCTGATTTAACTAAAAAATTGAATTGCTTTCAGAATATATTATTAGATTTTAATCCATCATCTAATATGATATATGTTGATATGATTTAAACTTCAGATTATTTATACATTTCTAATTTACTTATGACGAATAATAATTGTTCATAATGTAAGGATGAAATGATAGTCATAAAAAAAGTAGCTGTTAAAACTCCTGAATTTAACAACATCATTTTAAATTAACTATAATTGTAAAACAATAGTTGCGGCTCTGGATGCTTAGTGATCAGTTAGTAAGCATAGATTAATTTCCCTACTCGGAGACTTTTATAAAATATTCTTTATCAGACACGATTCAATATTCCAATCACAGTTAGATTAGAATAATCAGAATTTGCTAATAATAGTGCTTAAAATGGAATAATAATAGTTAGTAATCTCAGTTTATCAGTGATAGATAATAAATTTATAAAAAACACTGGATCTGATCTATCAGGGGGATTTTTGTTCCTAGGAAATTCAAATCACACTTTTTAAATTATGACATCAGAAATTAGCCAAAGCATAGGAGAGAAAGGCGGAGCATTGTATTTGGCTAACACAACAATATCTAGTACTGAATTACTTGAAGTTTTATTAAGTTCTAACTAGGCAAAATCATTTGGATAAGATTTTGTGAGTACTCCTTTGGCATTAACTATTTCTTTAAATGCTGGTAAAACCTTATTATAAACAAAATATATAACAAAAACTCCTAGAATTATTTAAGAAATTGTTCCAAATCGTAATAAAATATTAGGTGATAATTAAATCTAATAATTTATAACGTTACCATCTGGTTAAATATTAAAAATTACTAGTGTTATGATGAAAAATTAAGATCCATTATCCCTTCCAGCTTAAGCCTAAGATTAATAGCATTGAATAATTTAAATTAATAAATATACAATCTTTAACACTTTATTTGCATAATATAGAAAAGAAAAATTGATATTAATGTTAATAATTCTGTCATTTGATGATTTAGTCCTTTCAATATCATCAATATAATTTAATACAACAGCCTAATACTATAACTTAGATGAATTGATAAAATAATCCAATATAATTAGGTTTAATATAAATAAGGAGGGGTGCTGATGAAAAAATGAAATATAAATGGTTCAAATAATTTTATAGTGCTTTTAAATTCTTAAAGGCCATGAGAGTGCATTAGCTGAAAGGAGAAATCTAACAAATTATTTGATAAATCTTTTAGAGACAATTATAATTGGGTTCTAGGAATAAGAGGTACATAATGTGCTATCAAGTAGAGGATTAAATATCCATAAATAAAAACTATTGGCATTCATGGTTCTGATATTAATTTTATTTTTATTTTCAAAATATAGAGCTGATCAAGAATCATTCACTCGTATAGCCTTCTCCTTTAATATAAGATATGAGACATCTCTCTAAAAATTCAAGAATCTTTTGAAGAAGAGGAAAACATGTAATATTCTAATGTTTATCTTATTAGTTTTTGATGGATTAAAGAAAGATGAGAATAAGATGTTAGATAACAGTACGTTGCATAAAACATATTCTTCATAGAGATAACATAAATGTTCAAGTTAAATTATTTTTTTTAATGTTAGTACATCTTGACAAATATATTAGCTAAATATTGAAAAGAGAAATTAAATATATACGTCATGATTGGATAAATAGATTAACAAGAAAGCTTGTAATATTATTTTTAATAATACAAATATCTGTTTTCATCTCCCAAACTAACAGTTTTAGATAACACATCCAGCTACAAAAGCTAAAGTTCATGTATTCGAATCATCAATTACTAAATGTATCAAATAAATCAAATGTGTAGAATCTAGAGCAAGAAAGAGCATCAAAGAATGGATTATATCCTGATCATTCGGTAACCAAAATTTTCAGAAAATCAAGTATTTAAATAACTTTGAATAATAACTTGAACACCAAATTAATTAAAGAAGTATATAGATAAATATAAAACATGCTTGAGATGAATTTTATTTGTAAATGAAGTAAAAATACTTTTGATTGTATAGAGGTAAAATGTCATGGGTTATGCAAAATAAAATATCACAATCTCAAGTCTCATTAAAATGTGAAGTTAATATGTTAAGAATTTCCGAATTTCCTATAAATTACATATATATTAGGAGTCCATTCCGATTCAGATTTGAATTAATTATTTAAATTATTATCAGAAATGCATGGCTTAATGAATAAAAACACATCAACATTGCGTGGAGGTGGTTGTGGGGCTTCAAGATAAAGTCAAAACACTCAGAGAAACTTAAAGTCTGATATATAAGACATTGAAATTTTCATAAATCGATTCGATCCCTATGTGAATACAATTTGTTTGAAAGCATCTGTTGCTGCTAATTAATAAGAATCTTAAGAAATTATGATAGCCATCCAATGGTTTATCTTTCAAGAAGAAAACATCTACTAAATTAGCAAGGATGCTCATAAGGTCTTGAAAACGTATAACTTAATCCTAGAGGGAATCCGAATGCTATTGAAAAGCTGCTTAATCTACATAAGAACAGATTTTTTTAAATGCTTTTATATTTTATAAATTACAGCATCTCTATCTAAAGTTATATTTAGCTTTCATATAATGAATGATGAGAGATTTATGAAATGGGATTTATAAAAGGAATTTTTGGATATTTCAGATGAATTAAAATAATAAATGTAAATAGAGAAGAATGATTTGATTTAAGTTTAAATGGATCTCTATCTTTTCTTAACAAAAACCTCTTTTGAGATAGCTCCAAATAATAGTATAGAAAGGGAAGAAATATTAAAAGGCTGTTTAAGTGGCATAATTGGTTCAATAACATAAATGAAACCTAGTGATTAATTACTTGAATCATTGTTTCGAGGAGCCTGCTTGTTATACAAAATGCATTCAGTAAATAAAATTAGAATATAATATGAAGCTTACTTTTAAATAGATATGTTGTAATGGGAGATAGTTAGTTATTTCAAAAATGAAAAAGAAAAAAACTTAGAAGAAGTACTCAACAAAATGAATGCAATACATGAAAATCTTGTGAAAAATTCAAATAATTGGATAAATCATTATTTGTGGATTTAAATGATAGGAAAAATTTTACTATATAATCCTCTTTTAACAAAACAAAAATTACATCGGCTTGCTAGCTCATACAATATAGGATCTAATTCAAACTAAATTTGGAAAGAATATCAGAAAAAAGGATTAAAATTTAAATGAACCATAGCAATGACTAAGCTGTAATTTAACTTAACTAAATTTAAAATAAATAATTACTTTAACTAGATAGAATAATATTAGAAGATTTTTTTAAATGTTCGGAACAGTTCAAATTGCTTAAAGACTTCTTACTGAATGAAAAAAATCAAAATATACCTTTCACATTTAGATCATATCTACAAAACAAATTAAAAGTAAATATAGGGCAGGAAGAAAATGACAATAATTTAGCAGTTAGTAAGATCTAGAAATTTTTTGATTTCATTATCACAAATAAATTACTCGCTTTAATTAAAGAAAATAATGAGAAATTGGGAGTAGTATTAGAAACTTATAGGAATTTTATGGAAAAAAATACCTAATTTAATGAGAGGATATAATAAACCGTGTAAAATTCATAAATAAATAATATGATTATCAACTTAAAAGAATATATCTAGGACAATCAAAATGTCATAAAAATTATTAGGCTTAATTAAAGGAAAGGAAATGATATGATCAAACGACATGATTTGTAAAATGAATTAGAAAATTGTTAACAACTTAAATATTTGATGAAATTAATAGAATAAATATTATAATAATTGATTCAAGGATTTAAAGATAAGACGGATGATAAAAAGAATGAATCAAACGTTTAAAATCAAAATTATGAAATTGATGAAATAATGGATATTTAACATGAATTAAAAAATCTTTAACTAAAAAATTCTTGGCTTGCTGATTTAAAAAAGAAACTTTTGGCTTTGCTAACTGCTTCACTAAATTAAAAAAACTTTTTAAAAACAGCACCAAGCCTCATCCATTTGATTACAAATTCTTGGAAAGAATTAGAAAAAATTGAATAGCTAGAAATTTCTTCTGTTTAAAATAATAATCATATGATTGACTTCGTTAAGAATTAGTTAAATAATATTTACTTTGTTTATTATAACATGGACTAAGAACTTAAAAATGATACTAAAGAATCCATGATATTTCTTAAGTAAATTATTCAAATCAAGCACGGAATAGACGCCGAAAATCTTAGAGATATTGGATTAATAAAACATATATAAAAATTAAGGTTCAAACATCTAAAACTACATTTAAAATTAGACACTATCAAGAAGTCTTTCTTTAATATATTATTATAAACAAATTAATAAGAATTACACATATTGTAAGAATTTGTAAATCTTGATGAGTTTCTACTCACTGTTATTAAGGATTACCCAATAAAAATAATTTGCACTAACAGTGCTATTGACAAAGAAATTATAGCTGAATTAACTAGTACATAATTCACTAAATAAGACTATTAAAATAAATTATCAAATTAGAAAGGATCAATTGAATACTTAATTTTCCATTTATCATTAGAAGAATAAAGGATTTCCTCCTAAGAGTCAGATTTAGAATTAATTGAGAAAAAATTAGGAGATTTATTTATCGATGGATCACCTTCCTAGATACGTAGGGATAAAATTATTGAAGGTTTATCTATGAATGAATTATTAAAATATCTGAGTGAGAAGGATTTTAATTTATCATAATTACAATTGAAAAAGGAAATAGAAAAATATGAAAATTGTTTGTCTGAATTGAGAAAAATGAAAGATTAAAGCAAATATTAAAAAAGAGATGAGATTGAGATTAGTTATTGCGATTAATTAGCCATGCAAATAGAAATAGTAATTAAAATACTAGGGACTTTTGGAAGTTTAGATAAGGAAATTTTTATAATTTTGATATAAGAAGAGCTAAAGAAATTAGTAAATATAATTCAGGAGAAAGATAAAAAAATAATCAATAATCAAGTTTAAAATGAAGAAATCTAACCTCCATAATAAGTATTAAAATAAACTGAAATTATTCTGGTTAAATAAAATTATAATGAATTTTATTCTTTCAGCAATCAAAATCGTAATACATATTTATTATATATGATTAATGTGGTAAAATTATAATTATTAAAAATAAAAGAAGAGAAAGATTTATTACATAAATTATTTTAAGAACTTTTTACCTTCTCTGATAATCTGGATTATATTCAAAGTTATAATGAAGAAATATAAAATGAATGCTTTAAAATTTTTTAATGCCGGTTTTAAAAATTTATCACAGACTTTGAATAAATAGCAATCACACCCACCAATTTACAATAAAACGATAATGAAAATTTTGAGCATTACTTTGAAAGAATATCATCTAATTTATCAAAAGAAGTAAATAATACATAGATTACTTAAACATAAACGTTTATTTTTGATTTCCTTAATTCGTTGGAAGTGTATTTATAAGAAAAATTAGGATAAGCAGCATATTTTTCTAACAATAGTATTAATTAAGAATTTTTGGTTCAACAAATTAGAAAACTTTACTTATTGGATAATTAAGAAGAAGATTATGATTAATCTAATCAAGAGATGGGTTTATTTGATAAATTAAATTAAAAGTTTTAAGATTTTAACAATAATGAGGAATGGAAAATTAAATAGGGTCTAGTATTTACAATAATCTAGATTTCATCTAATTGTTTCACAGATACAATTATTTCATTTTGTTAGAAAACTCTAATTCAATTGTGGGTTTCGGAAAAAGCTTAAAGAGTTAGAAATCTTTTAAAAAATGAAAAATTAATAAATATGTAAATGTAGATTTTGAAGAAGGATTGGTAAACTTAGCATGATAGAGTTGCAAGCGAAATGTAGTAAATGTTGAAAAGAATCGATTAATTGTAAGAATAAATTTCTCATGAAGCTAATATCAACAAACGAGATCTCCAGCTCAAAGAAATGGATGAAACTACTTAATAATTAGATGAATACATTGAAAATATTAGTGAAATGGGATAGAAACTTACATTGATAACTGATTTTGTTAATCATGTAAGAAAAAATTTATAAAGAGTCGAAGGAAAAATCAATGAAATGAAAGAGTAACTCAATAGTATAGGTCATGATGTTAAATATTTAAGAGGAAAATCTGTTGAATAATTACTTGAAATAAGAAAATGGAAAGTATTAAAAGAAGCAGCATATAGAAATGTTAAGTCCATCTATGTGCCATTAAAAACTTAGGAGAAAGGGAAAGAGGAACTAAGTAACTTGATGAATTTAGAATAACTTGATGATAAAGTAGGAGAAGTAAATGAGTTTTTATTAGAAGAAGACAAAACAGTTATGCTAATTCATGGAATAGCTGGATCAGGTAAAAGTACAACAGCTAAGAAAATAGAAGAGTATATTTGGAAACTACATGAGAATAATCAAAAAATCCGCAATTAAATACTCATACCTGTTTATATTTCATTGCCTTCTTTGAAAAATCCAGTTTTTTAAGCGGTAGAGGAAACGCTTCTGTAAGATGATTATGGTTTTGATAATCTATAATTGAAAGAATGTAAATAAAAGTTGGAAAATAAAGAGTTCCGGTTTTTATTAATAATGGACAGTTACGATGAGATGAAACTAGAGAATATATAGAAAAATTTATACTTAACTAATAAAGTTAAATAAAATTGGTCAGACCCACTTGTTATTTTTACAACAAGAAGTGAAATTTTTACAAGTATAAATTATATGGATTGGTTTATACCAGAAGAAAAAAACAAATTTAAAGAAGTCTAGCTTCTAAAATTTGACAAGGAATAAACAAAGGAATATCTGAAAAAATTCACAATGTTAAGTATTAAAATGTTGATTTTTGACATTTACGAATTGTAAATGCAAATTAATAAAAGAACTATTGATATTAATAAGTTTGAAATGTGTTGGGGAAAACTATAGCCATTATTATTGGAATTTGATGGAAAATATTTGAAATCTGATTTTCTTTTAACATAAAAGTAAATATAGAGCATTTTATTATTTTTGAAGGATGATGAATATATTGGTTTGAAAAGCAATGAAGCTTTAAGAAGTATGAGCATTAATTTTGAAAAATTATGGAGCATTTAAAAGTATGAGAATATGATGAAGTAGATAAATTCAAATAAATTAGTGGAAACTCCATATATGATGGAAATAATAGTGTAAGTATTGCCTTAAATGATGACTAAAGCCTAAGATATTGTTTAAATGAAACAAAACTTCATCAAGAATTTCTCAAAAATGCTTAAAGCCTTCTTGAAAAGCAACTATCTTATCTAAATGTATAAATTGCAATCGAAAAAGCATCTAAGATAATTAGATAATTAAATTTAAGACGAATAATTGGAGGTTACTCACTCAGATGTATTAAATTTAGAAAAAATTGATTATCATTAAGTTACTCTGAACGTTTGGAATAAATTAGAAGAGAATTATATTCCTAAACAATTTCAAATCTCATAAGAATTAGATGGAGTGTATAACAAACTTATAAATATATTAGAACCTATTATTCTACTACTATAAAACATAGATAATAAGGTTGAAATTAATAAGGAAAGCATAATTTCCTTAGTTTGTGAGGCATTAAAAGAATACAATTTAACAAGCTTTGACTTTTATAGTGAGTTTATTAATTATTACTATTAGAGATAAATTGAAAAATAAAGAAATTTAGGAAAATAAATAAATATTGATCGTTTTCTACTTGATCTAAATTTATATTCAATTAAACTTGCAAAATTAATGAGTAAGAATGAAATTACTTAAGTTTACTATAAATATTAAGGATTATTATATAAAGAAGAATCAGAAGAAGAAAAATGGCTAGAAGAATTTTTTAATGATGACGTCAAAAACGGATCTAACGCCCACGCCCGCCTCGACACCTTCCACGCCATCGGCATCTCGGTCTACTGGTATGACGTCGTGACGAAGGACCTTTACGTCCACACCTACAAGAAGGGCCACGGCTTCTTCGTCCGCGAGGAGATGGCGCGCAAGTTCCAGGAGACCACCATCCTCGCCTTCTACGGCTCCGCCGTCGGCATCGAGGCCGCGGACACCGAGCGCATCACGCGCCTCGTCGAGCAGCTCACCGGCTTCATCGGCCCCAACGTCGGCGTGCTCACCGGCGGCGGCGGCGGCGTCATGCGCCTCGCCACCGACCAGGCGCGCAGCAAGGGCGCGCTCACCGGCGCCTGCTTCCTTGAGCTCGAGGCCCAGCCGCCCGAGCTCGGCGTCGATTTCTTCAACACCTTCCAGGAATCGTCGCGCCACTTCCGCCAGAAATGGTTCGAGGCGGCGGATTTTTGCATCTTCAACGTCGGCGGCGTCGGCACGCTCGAGGAGATCGGCATCGAGATGTGCAACCTCAAGCTCGGCATCCGCCCGCGCGTGCCCTACGTGTTCTTCAACGCCAAGTTCTGGGGCGACCTCCGCCGTCAGGTGAAGACCATGATCGGCACCAAGCGCGCCCCGGCCTGGATGACCGACTATCTCCTCTTCACCGACGACCCCGACGAGGTCGTCCGCTTCTACCGCAAGACGCTGCAGGTGCTGTGACGCAGTTGAGGGTTGATAGCTGAGCGTTGGGAGGAATCATCCGCACTCACGCTCGTGACTCTCAATTCTCAACCCTCAACCCTCAACTCCGCGGCCCTGCCGCGGTCCGTTCTCGTCGTCGGCTCCGGCGGCCGCGAACACGCGCTCGTCCGCTCCCTCGCCGCCTCGTCCGCCAAACCGCGCCTCCTGTGCGCGCCCGGCAACGCCGGCATCGCGGCCGACGCCACCTGTTTTCCCGTGCCAGTCGAGGACATCGCCGGGCTCGTCGCGCTCGCGCAGCGCGAGAAGGTCGAGTTCGTCGTCGTCGGCCCCGAGGTGCCGCTGTCGCTCGGTTTGGTCGACGCTCTCCTCAAAGCCGGCATCCCCGCTTACGGCCCGAAGGCCGACGGCGCCCGGCTTGAGGCCTCGAAGACCTTCACGAAGGAGATCCTGCTGAAATACAAGATCCCGACCGCCGCCGCCGGCATCTTCACGCAGGTCGATCCTGCCATCGACTACGTGCGCCGCCGCGGGGCGCCGATCGTCATCAAGGCCGACGGCCTCGCCGCCGGCAAGGGCGTCGTGGTCGCGCAAAACCTGCGCGAGGCTGAGGCGGCCGTCCGCGACATGCTCGCCGGCAACAAATTCGGCTCCGCCGGCAGCCAGATCCTCATCGAAGACTGCCTCTTTGGCGAGGAGACCTCCATCCTCGTCGTCGTGTCCGGCCGCGATTACGTCATCCTGCCGACCTCACAGGACCACAAGCGCATCGGCGACGGCGACACCGGCCCGAACACCGGGGGCATGGGCACCTACTCGCCCGCCGAGGTTGTCACGCCCGCCCTGCTCACCCGCATCGAGAACGAGATTGTGCGCCCCTCCGTCAACGCCATCGCGGACGAGGGCATGGTTTACCGCGGCACGCTCTTTATCGGCATTATGCTCACACCGGCCGGCCCGAGCGTGATCGAATACAACGCCCGCTTCGGCGACCCCGAGACGCAGGTCGTGCTGCCACGTCTCGCCACCGACCTGCTCGCCCTGCTCTGGGCGGCGGCCCGCGGCGAACTCAGCGGCTTCAAGCTCGCCGTGAAACCCGACTACGCCCTCTGCGTCGTCGTCGCGGCGCAAGGCTACCCCGACAAATTCTCCAAGGGCGATGTGATCACCCTGCCTCCCGCCTCCTCCCTCCCTCCTTCCAGCTTCATTTATCATGCGGGCACCGCGAAGAATCCCGCCGGCCAGCTCACCGCCAACGGCGGCCGTGTCCTCGGCGTGACCGCGCTCGCCCCGACGCTGCGCAAGGCCGCGACCCGCGCCTACGCCGCCTGCGACCAGATCCAGTGGGCCAACAAATATTACCGCCGCGACATCGGGGCCAAGCAGCTCAACCGGAAATGAAGCGACTTATCCTTCTGTTCTCCGCTCTCTGGCTTCTGTCCCCGGCGACAGAGCTGACCGACCTCGGTCAGGGCCTGTCCTACCTGCGCATCCATTCGGTCGCCGACTCCGAGGTCGCGCTGCGCAAGGTTGTGCCCGGCGCCGGCGCGCTGGTGCTCGACGTGCGTTACGCCACCGTCAGCGACGAATCGGCCGCGATCCTGCAGACCGCCCTCGCCGGCCGTTCGTCCAACACCCCGCTCTTCGTCCTCGTCAGCCCCGCGACCCCGGCCGCGCTGGGCCCGGTCATCAGCGCGCCGCCGGCGCTCACGCTCGGCGCCAGTGGTTCGCTGCCCGCGCCCAAGGTCGTCGTCCAGACCGACGCCACCACCGACCGGCGCGCCTATGACGCCCTCGACGCCGGCACGGCGCTCGAGAAACTCATCTCGGGGAAAATCGAGAAGGAACGCTTTGACGAGGCGACCCTCGTGCAGGAGTTCAAGAACGGCAACCCCGACGCCGCCCCCGCCCCGACGCCCGATCCCACGGCCCCCAAGCCCGCCGGCGACGCCGAAAAGGAACCGCCCGCCCCGCTCGTTGACCGCGTGCTCCAGCGCGCCGTGCACCTGCACCGGGCCCTGCTGGCGCTGAAGCCCCGCAGTTGACCCGTTAACCGTTGTCGTCATCCTGACGCAGCGCATGCCAAAACCCGGCCACATCCTCGTCGTCTGCACCGGCAACATCTGCCGCAGTCCGATGGCCGAGGGTCTCCTCAAGCACGCGCTCGCCGGTCAGCCCGAGCCGCTGCGTTCCCTCAAGGTCCTTTCCGCCGGCGTCGCCGCCCGCACCGGCGAGCCCATCTCGGAAAACTCCGTCACCGCGCTCAAGAAGGCCGGCATCGACATCAGCAACCTGCGCGCCCAGGCCCTCACCCAGGAGCTGCTCGACAACGCCCTTGTGGTCTTCGGCATGACCGAGTCGCACCGGGCCATCATCCGCATGCGCGCGCGCCCCGCCCCGGCGAACCTGCATCTTTTCCGCGAGTTCATGCCGGCCCCGGCCGACCGGGAAATCGGCGACCCCTACGGCGGCCCGCTGAAGGTCTACGAAGCCGCGCGTGACGAGATGGTCGAGGCCATCCCCAGCATCATGGCCTTCCTCAAGAAGCTCACCGCCAGGGCGTGACACGGTAAGCCGGGATTTCGGATTGCGGATTGCGGATTAGCGGGCTGCCTTGGGGCAGGCTTTTCATCGCAATCTCCATTCCGCATCCGCCATGTCCCTCAACGCCACCCCCCTCCAGCAACTTGATCCCGAGGTCTACGCCGTCATCGCCGGCGAGTTCGCCCGCCAGTCGAGCCACATCGAGCTCATCGCCTCGGAAAACTTCACCTACCCGGCCGTCCTCGAGGCCATGGGCAGCACGCTGACCAACAAGTATGCCGAGGGCTACCCCGGCAAGCGCTGGTATGGCGGCTGCGAGCAGGTCGACAAGGTCGAGACCCTCGCCATCGAGCGCGCGAAGAAGCTCTTCGGCGCCGAGCACGCCAACGTCCAGCCGCACTCCGGCTCGCAGGCCAACTTCGCCGTCTACACCGCCGTCCTCCAGCCGGGCGACAAGATTCTGGGCATGAACCTCAGCCACGGCGGCCACCTCACCCACGGAAACCCCGCCAATTTTTCCGGCAAGCTCTACCAGTTCGTCCAATACGGCGTCCGCGAGGACACCGGCCTGATCGACTACGACGAGCTCGCCGCCGTCGCCCAGCGCGAGAAGCCGAAGATGATCACCGTCGGCGCCAGCGCCTACTCCCGCATCATCGACTTCGCCCGCATGGGCGAGATCGCCCGCTCGGTCGGCGCGTATCTCTTCGCCGACATCGCGCACATCGCCGGCCTCGTCGTCACCGGGCACCACCCCTCGCCGTTCCCGCACGCCGATTTTGTCACGACCACCACGCACAAGACCCTGCGCGGACCGCGCGGCGGCCTCACCATGTGCAAGGCGGCCCACGCCAAGGCCATCGACTCCGCCGTCTTCCCCGGCGGCCAGGGCGGCCCGCTCATGCACGTCATCGCCGCCAAGGCCGTGTGCTTCGGCGAGTGCCTGAAGCCCGAGTTCAAGACCTACAGCGGGCAGGTCGTGAAAAACGCCCGCGCCCTCGCCGCCGCCATGGTCAAGCGCGGCTACAAGATCAACTCCGGCGGCACCGACAACCACCTCATGCTGGTCGACCTCCGCGCCAAGTTCCCCGAGCTCACCGGCAAGGTCGCGCAGGAGACGCTCGATAAGGCCAACATCACCTGCAACAAGAACACCGTGCCCTTCGAGACCCGCTCGCCCTTCCAGGCCTCGGGCATCCGCCTTGGCACGCCGGCCATGACCACCCGCGGCCTGCTTGAGGCCGACATGGACACCATCGCCGGCCTCATCGACGGCGTGCTCGTCGCCATCGGCAAGCCCGAGGAAGCCGGCGTCCTCGCCAGCACCAAGCAGCAGGTTGTCGCCCTGACCTCGCGGTTCCCGCTGCCGTATAAGCTCTGAGACCCCGGCGCCCATGCGCCTCGATCGGCTCAGGACCCTCGCCCTCGGCCTGCCGCAGACCACCGTGGTCAAGCAGTGGGGCGAGTGCCTCGTCTTCAAGGTCGCCGGCAAGATGTTCTTCCTGATCGTGCTTGATGCCGGCGTGATCGACGGCGTCATCTTCAAGTGCACGCCCGAGGAGTTCGACGGCCTGACCGAAATCGACGGCGTCATCCAGGCCCCCTACTGCGCCAAGCGCCACTGGGTCCGCGTCGGCGACCTCGACGCCTTCCCGGAGAAGGAACTGTCGGCCCTGGTGCGTCACAGCTACGACCTGGTCGTGGCCAAGCTGCCCAAGAAGGTGCAGGCCACGCTCCCGCCGCCCGCGCCGGGTTCCGCTAAATCCTGTTAATCCCGCCGGGGCGGCGAAAGAGGCTTTGCGCACGCGCGTCTTTTGCTCAACCTTCGCCCCTTCTTGAGCTCATCCGCCGCCTCCACGCCCTCCGCATCGCCCGCCTCCGGGGCCAAGCCGCTGTCCCTCGGCGTCATCTTCCTGACGCTCTACATCGACCTGATCGGCTTCTCGATCTTCTTCCCGCTCGGGCCGGAGCTGCTCAAGTATTACATCGCCCACGAAAGCATCGGCGGCCTCTTCGCCACGATCTTCGCCCACCTGCAGACCATCGCCGTCGCCACTCACGCCCCGGCGATGGCCCTCGGCGCGCTCTTCGCCGGGTTGCTGGGCTCGGTCTACTCGCTCATGCAGTTCCTCTTCTCGCCGGTGTGGGGCGCCCGCTCCGACCGCGTGGGCCGCCGCCCGGTGCTGCTGGTCACCATCGCGGGCAACGCCCTCAGCTTCCTCGTCCTGTTCTTCAGCAGCTCGTTCACCCTGTTCCTCCTGAGCCGGATCGTCAGCGGCATCATGGGCGGCAACCTGGCCGTCGCGATCGCCGCGGTGTCGGATGTCACGACCCGCGAGAACCGCGCCAAGGGCATGGGCGTGGTCGGCGCCGCCTTCGGCCTCGGTTTCCTCACCGGCCCGGCCATCGGCGGGCTAACCGCCGGCTTCAACCTGCTCGACCGCTGGCCCGCGCTGGCGCAGTGGGGCGTGCACCCCTTCAGCGTGCCCGCGGGCATCGCCTTCGCCCTCTGCCTCGTCAATCTCGTCTGGATCAACGCCCGCTTCAGCGAGACGCTGCCGCCGGGGAAACGCGGCGCCGACCTCGCGCCGCGCGTGCGCAATCCTCTGCGCGCCCTCTTCACCCTGCCCGACCGCACGCTCCGCCGCGCCAACCTTGTGGGTTTCCTCGTCACGTTCTGCTTCAGCTTCTTCGAGACGACCATCGCCTTCTTCACCGCCGACCAGCTCAACTACACGCCGCGCCAGCTCACCATGGTCTTCGTGCACCTCGGCGTGGTGTCGATCCTGACGCAGGGCCTGCTGGTGCGCCGGGCCGTGCCGCGCTTCGGCGAGAAGCGCTCCGCCCTCGCCGGCATCGGCCTGCTGGCGCTCGGCTTCATCGCCCTCGGTCTCAGCGTCGGCGTCGCCCGCTCCGCGCCGCTCATGTTCGTGACGCTCACCTTTTGCGCGATCGGCTCCGGTTTCGCCAACGTCGGCCTGACCTCGCTCGTCTCGCTCTACGCCTCGCCTGAGGAACAGGGCCGGGTGACCGGCATCTACCGCTCGCTCGGCTTCCTAGCCCGCGCCGCCAGCCCGGTGGTCGCCGGCGTGCTGTTCTTCCAGGCCGGCGGCACCGCGACCTTCGCCGTGGCCGGCGCCGGGCTGCTGCTCCCGCTGTTCCTCGGCCTCGCCCTCCCCCAGCCGCACAAATGATTTCGGCGGGCAGAGCTCGGATTGCTGATTGGCCCGCCTTGCGGCGGATCGGTCTCTGTTCCCTGGCCTCTGTCCTCTGTCTTCTGGCTGCATCCGGCTGCTCCTCCGTCTCCCGCCGCGAGCCCGGCCGCACCGTGGTCGAGGTCAAGGCCACCACCCTGCCGGCGCGGATCATCTCGAATTTCTTCGTCATCGAGAGCCGGCAGGACGACGGCCAGGTTTGCCGCTTCCTGTTGGATACGGGGTCGACCGTTTCCTATGTCACCCCCGCCCTCGCGAAAACCCTGGCCGTGAAACCGAAGCGGGGCGCCGCGCCGCAGAAGGTGCGCGTGCGCTCGGCCAACGGCGGCCAGACCGAACTCGAGGCCATCATCCTGCGCCGGCTCAGCCTCGGTGAATCCCACTTCGAGCGCGTGCCGGCCCTCGTCTTCGACTTCACCGACCTGTCCGGCCACCTCGGGCTGCAGATCGACGGCATCATCGGCTTTCCCCTGTTCCGGAACACGCTGCTCACGATGGATTATCCCGGCGCCCGCCTGGTCATCGCGCCCTACCCCGCGGCATTCGCCCCGCCGCCGCGTCAGACCCCACGCGTCTCGACCATCGCCTTCAACAACCAGCAGGGCACGCCGCTCATCCCGGTCCAGATGGGCAACGAATCCTTCGTGGTCCTGATCGACACCGGCAGTGACGGCAGCCTGAGCCTCAACCCCGTCGGCCTGCACCCGCGCTTCGCGAACGGCCCGCGCGTCGGCACCATCGTCTCCTCCCTGCAGGGCGACCGCCGCCAGCTCACCGGCCGGCTCAGCCAGAACGTGCTGATCGGCGGCCATACCATCGCGCAACCGATCGTGGACCTCACCGACCAGCTCTCGTCCATCGGCGGCGAGTTCCTGCGCAACTTCATCCTCACCTTCGACCAGCGGCGCAACCAGGTGACCTTCACGCACAACGCCGACGGCCCGGTCACGATGGAACCGCGCCGGCACACCGGCCTGTCCTTCGCCCGCTCCCCGGTTTACTGGCGCGTGCTGACCGTCATCCCCGACACGCCGACGGCGGCGCTGCCGGTCCAGGCCGGCGACCTCTGCATCCGCATCAACGGCGAGCCCGTCGACAAATGGGGCTACGACCGCTACGCCGCGCTGCTGAAGGAAGCCGCGAAGATCACCTACACCTTCCTCACCGGCACGAGGGAGACCGACGTGGAGGTGCCGGTGTTCGAGCTGGTGCCGTAGCGTGCTCCGCACCACTGGTTGAGTGTTGATGGTTGAGAGTTGAGAGAGACCGAACCGGTCTTTTCTCTCAACGCTCAGCTCTCAACCCTCAACTATTCTTGCGCAGCAAGAACGCTCCCGCCCCGTCGTGCCCGTCCTTCCACGGGTAGGCCTGCACGCTGGCCTCGAGCTTGAACGGTCCGCCGGCGCGGCTGTCGAAGAAGCCCTTGATGACCTGGTCGTTTTCCTGCCCGTCGATCGAGCAGGTGCTGTAGACGATGCGGCCGCCCGGCCGCACGAGCCGCGCCGCGGCATGCAGCAGCTCGAGCTGCGCCTCGGCGTGGCGTGCGAAGTCGCCGTCCTGCAGCCGCCACTTCACGTCGATGCGGTGGCGCATGACGCCGGTGTTGGAGCACGGCGCGTCGAGCAGCACGGCGTCGTAGCTCTCGGGCAGGTTCAGGTTGCGGTAGAAGACGGTGTTCACCTTGCGCAGGTCGGCCTCGACCTGGGCGACCTCGACGCCGGCCGGGGCGCGGGCGAGGTTTTCCTTCAGCCGCACGAGGCGGATGTCGACCTTGCCCGGCTCGGCGGGCTCGTCGAGGGCGATGATCTTGCCGGACTTCATCACGTCGGCGATGAACAGGCTCTTGCCGCCGGGCGCCGCGCAGGCGTCGAGGATGACCTCGCCGGGCTGCGGTGCCAGCAGGCCGATGCACAGCCGCGTGGACGGATCCTGCACGTAGAGTGCACCCTCGTTGGCGAGCCGGCGGACCTCGTCCCACTTGCCGGCCTTCACTTCATAAAAACCGGGCCACTTCGTCGGCGCGAGAAACTCGGGCACGGGAGCCTCGATGCGCCAGCGCGCATAGACCGGCGCAGGCTGCTGGTTCCACTCGAGCAGCTGGCGGGTCGTCGCGGCGCCGAACTGCTGCGTCCAGCGGCCGACCAGCCATTCGGGATGGGCGAGCTCGGTGGCGACGTCGGCGGGTTTCTCGGCCAGGCGCAGCGCGAGCTTGCGGGCGACGGCGTTGACGAGGCCGGCCTCCTTGGCGCTGCACACGGTCTTGGCCTTCTCCACGGCGTGATGGATGACCTTGGCGGTCAGGGCGGGTCCGCCCTCCAAAAGTTCGAAACCGGCGACCACGAGCACGGCCTTCACCTTGGTGCGGGGCGGTCGGGCCATCAGGCCGGACAGGGCGGCCTCGAGCCGGCTCGACCAGCGGACAACCCCGTAGAAAAGCTGCTGGGCCCGGGCTCTTTCCTGGCCGGTCAGGGCTGACGGAAGTCCTTCCAGCAGCGTATCCACGCGCTCGGAGCGGGCCAGCCAGCGCTCGGTTAGGCCAACCGCGGCTTCCCAGCCGCCGAAGGTAGGTTTCGACACGCTGGAGGCTTTTTCCAAACCCTGTTTGACATCTTCTGCCATTATCCACTCAACTAATCGGTTCACCGACTAGATACGCAATTATGAATTCTGAAGCCATCTCCGCGATCGTCAGCAAGCACCCCGCCCTCAAGGCGTCCAAAGCCAAACTGGAGGCGATGGAACCCGGCGCTTACGTCGTCCACCGGAGCTGGGGCTTCGGCCAGATCAAGTCCTTCGACGAGTCCGACTCGAAGCTGGTCATCGATTTCAAGGGCAAGAAGTCCCACCGCATGGACCCCGTGTTCTGCGTCACAAGCATGGAGGTCCTTCCGGCCAAGCACATTCTGGCGCGCAAGGAGACCGACGCGGCCAAGGTCAAGGAGCTGATCGAGGATGATCCCGTCCAGCTGGTCATCGACACCCTTTCCGCCTACCCGGGCAAGGCCGCCAGTGCCATCGAGCTCGAGATCGTCCTCGCCCAGGTCGTCGGTGACGAGAAGTTCAAGCGCTGGTTCTCCAACGTCAAAAAGCAGCTGGTCAAGGACCCGCGCGTCGGCGTCCCGGCCAAGAAGACCGAGGCTTACATCGTCCGCGACGAGCCCGTGTCCGCCGAGACCGAGATCATGGAGGAGTTCTCCAACACCCGCTCGGCCCGCCGCCGCATCTCCCTCGCCGAGGACCTCCTCGCCGCCTCCATCAAGGAAGAGTCCAAGGCCAGCCTCGCCGCCGTCCTCTCCGGCATCACCGAGGCCGTGCGCGACAGCAACCAGCTTGACTCCTCCGAGCGCCTCTACGGCGCCTTCGTCCGCGACGAGCTCGCCAAGATCCTCGGCCACGACAACCATTCGGCCAACCCGACCCAGTCCGACCTGATCAAGGAGGTCCGCGGCCTCACCGCCATCGCCGAGAAGATCCCGGTCCACTTCCAGTCCCGCTTCCTCGACCTCGTCAAGGAGACCCACCCGCTCGAGTGGCGCGAGATCGTCTTCGCCCTCCTCAAGACCTCGCAGGGCAAGTTCACCACCGAGTGCATCAACTTCCTCCTCGAGAACGGCCAGACCGACGAGCTCGCCGCCGCCCTCAAGCGCTGGAAGACCGAGCAGAACCTCCGCGCCCCGGTCCTCCTCTGGGTCATCAAGAACCGCCACTCGAAGAAGTTCTCCAAGCTCCTCAACGAGCTCATCACGCCGCGCCTCCTCGGCGCCATCTTCTTCGCCATCGACTACGAGGCCCTCCAGTCCGCCGGCACCCGCCGCATCCCGCTGGCCGAGGCCCTGTCCGACGACGCCGACCTCATCTCCGACCTCCTGGCCTCCGCCGACACCGAGACCGCCCGCGACCTCGGCAACAGCCTCCTGCTCAACCAGGGCTTCGAGGAGCTGACCAAGAAGTCGCTGCTCGCCCGCTTCATCAAGCTCTTCCCCTCCCTCCAGACCCTCGTCTCCGGCGAGTCCGAGACCAAGGACGAGCAGTTCCTCGTCTCCCGCGAGAGCTACGAGAAGAAGCGCATCGAGTATGAGGAGATCGTCTCCAAGCGCATCCCCGAGAACTCCAAGGCCATCTCCGTCGCCCGCGAGCACGGCGACCTCAAGGAAAACTCCGAGTTCAAGATGGCGAAGCAGGACCAGTCCGTCCTCATGGGCCAGAAGGCGCAGCTCGAGCGCGACCTCGCCCGCGCCCGCATCACCGACTTCTCCGAGGCCACCACCGACCAGGTGTCCGTCGGCACTGTCGTCGACCTCCGCGACGTCGCCAGCGGCAAGGCCGTCCGCTACTCCGTGCTCGGCGCGTGGGACAGCGACCCGGACGCCCACCGCATCGCCTACAAGACCCCGCTCGGCCAGGCCCTCATGGGCAAGAAGGTCGGCGAGCACGTGAAGCTCAAGATCGGCAGCGCCCACCAGGAATACCAGATCGCCGGCATCACCCGGTTCATTGACGCCAAGTAAGGCGCCTTCCCGCTCCCCCTCAGGCCGCGCCGCAAGCGCGGCCTTTTTATTGGCCGGCGCACGCGGGTCACCCTCCCCGCGCTTGTAAACCCCCGCCTTTCCCTCCAGTAGTTTTCCCGTCGTGAACTCCTCCTGGGACCACCTGAAAATCCTCTCCGATTCCACGCGGCTGCGCCTGCTGGCGCTCCTGCTGAAGGAGGAGCTTTCCGTCGCCGAGCTGCAGGAGATCCTCGGCATGGCCCAGTCCCGCATCTCCTCCCAGCTCGCCCTGCTCCGCCAGGCCGGCTTCGTCAGCGACCGGCGCGAGGGCAAGAAGGCCTTTTATTCGCTCCGCAGCACCCTCGACCCGAAACAGCTCACCCTGCTCCGCGCCGCCTGCGACTCCGTCACCGAGCTCCCCGAGTCCGGTGAAGACCGCGACAGCCTCGACCGCGTCCTCCAGAAGCGCCGCCGCGTCTCCGAGCAGTATTTCAACCTCATCGCCGGCAAGCTCGGGAAGAACTACTGCCCCGGCCGCTCGTGGGAGGCCATCGGCCACCTCGCCCTCCGCCTCGTGCCGGCCATCACGGTCGCCGATCTCGGCGCCGGCGAGGGCCTCATCTCCCAGCTCATCGCCCACCGCGCCGAGCGCGTCTGGTGCATCGACAACTCCGAGCGCATGGTCGAGGTCGGCACCGAGCTGGCGCGGAAGAACGGCCTCGCCAACCTGGCCTACAAGCTGGGTGACATCGAGTCCGTGCCGCTGCCCGACAGGTCCGTCGACCTCGCGATCCTTTCGCAGGCCCTCCATCACGCCAGCCACCCGCAGAATGCCGTCAACGAGGCCTTCCGCATCCTCAAGCCCGGTGGCCAGGTCCTCATCCTCGACCTCAACGAGCACACCTACGAGAAGGCCCACGAGCAGTTCGGCGACCTCTGGCTCGGCTTCAAGGAAAGCGCCCTGCACGGTTTCCTGAAAAAAGCCGGCTTCACCAAGGCCGAGGTTCAGGTCGTCTCGCGCGAGACCGTCGAGCCCTACTTCGAAACCCTGCTCGCCAGCGGCACCAAGGGCGGTCGCTGACCCTGACTGTCCGCGTCTTCCCCGATGATCGAGTCCATCCTCTCCGATTGGTCGGTCTTCGGTGTCATCGCCAAGCTGCTGTGGCTGGTCCAGCTCGCGCTCATCATCCACGTCTTCAAGACCGGGCGCCCGTTCTGGTGGCTCTGGATCCTGCTCATCGCCCCGGTCATCGGCGGCCTCGCGTATGTCCTGATTGAGCTGCTGCCGAATCTGTCGGCCGCCGGCGGCGGCTTCACCCTCTGGAAACCCCGCGCCTGGCGCATCCGCGACCTGCGGGCGGAGCTCGAGGAGTCAGACACCGTCAAGCTGCGCCTGCGCCTCGCCGCGGAGCTGCTGGCCGGCGGGGAAACCGCCGAGGCGTGCACCGTGGCCGAAGCCTGCCTGAACGGCGCCTTCCGCGACGACCCTCACACTCTGGCCAACGTCGCGCGCTACCGGCTTGAGGCCGGCAAATTTCCCGAGGCGCTCGACGCCCTCGGACAGGTCAGGGTCGAGGCCGACCGCATGCTCGGCAACGAGGTGGCCTTCCTGCGCGGCTGGGCCCTGGTGCAGGCCGGCCGCCACGCCGAGGCGCAGCCCATTCTCCGTCCCATCGAGTCGGTCCTGCTCGGCGAACAGCCGCGCTATTTCCTCGCCGTTTCCCTCGCCCAATCCGGCGACCGGGCCGCGGCCCGCGCGATCTGGGAGGACATCCGCAAGCGCTTCCGTCGCGCCGGTCGCGGCTGGCGGCGCGCCGAACAACGCTGGTTCAAGCTCGCCGGCGAACGCCTGAAGGAAACCGCCCAATAACTCCGCCATGCCCTACGCCAACCCCACGCCCCTCTTCGTCGATTTCCAGAAAAGCCTCGTCGGCACCAAAGTCGATGTGCCCTACGGCCTCGACAAGCCCGGCTGCCAGATTCGCGACCTGGAGATGATCTGGGACGACACCCTTTTCCCCGACGACCTGAGCGGCCGCTGCCTCCTGCTCAAGCTCGGCCTGACCTTTTCCATGCTCGAGTTCTCCGACGAGAAGGCACGCATCCGCTTCGTCATCACGATCGAGGTCACCGGGCCGCGCGGCCACACCGTGGTCGGCGAATCGCAGATCGCCCGCGGCGACGCCTGCGCGACGCCGGGAAAATGGAACAGCTTCAGCCTCGAGCAATATTACGGCCCGATCGAGCCGCTGCTGCCCGGCCAGCTGCTCAACCTGCGGGTCAAGGCCGCGACCCTGTCCGGCAGCGCGGAGATCCCGGCGGGCGCGCTCGGCACGAACGAATTCCGCGCCGAGGTGTTCCGGGTGGGGTGACGGTGGGCCTCCGAATGGCGGGACCATCAGTCCCGCGGCAGGGAAGATGTAGGTGGCGTGCTCGCACGCCACGTTGCACGCAAGCGTGCAACCTACACAAACAGCGGGACTGATGGTCCCGTCTCCACCCGCCAAAAGCCTACTTCGAGCCGATCGGCCCGAGCTCGTAGCTGATCCGGCCCTCGATGATCTCGCGGAGGGCGACATCCTCGGGGGCGAGCTTCTCCAGCGACTCCACCAGCGGACGGCTGCCCCGGCGGAGCTGCTTCACGCGGCGCGACACCACATTCACTAGAATGTAGGGGTCGGAGATGATCTTGGCGGCGGCGTGCAGGTATTCGTCTCTCATGGGTCGCGCAGCCTAAAAACCGCCCGCACCAAACACGACGCCTATCGCTCCCGCCGGCGCGGCACACGGCCAACTGGTTCGCCCGCGAACCGCTTCGGCCGTTTATTTAAACCGGATCCGTCCGCACGCTCCACGAGTTGTCGAGCCGCCGGCTGAAATCCACCCGGTCGCCGACGCCCACCGTGCCGCGCGCCACCTGGTAGGCCCAGACCTCGAAGTAGCTCAGGGTCGCCGCGCCGTAGATGGTGGAGAACGCCCCGTCCACCGCGTCCTGCCCGCAGGAGACCTTGATCCGGCCGATGCGCGGCACGTGGAAGCGCGCGTCGGTCGTGTGCCACGCGCCGCCGAGATACACCTCGGCGTAGGCGTGGAAATCCATGTGGTTCTCCGGGTCGGGAAACCCGATGTCCGGCAGGTGCCCGGTCACATAGCGGGCCGGGAGGTTGAAGCTGCGGTTGAGCGCGATCGCCAGGTGCGCGAAGTCCCGGCACACGCCGTGGCCGCGCTGCAGGATGTCCCACGCCGACAGGTCGGGCCGGCCGGACAGGTAGCGGTATTCGATGTTGTCGTGCAGCCAGCGGCTGATGGCCTGCACGCGCGGCCAGCCGTGCTCGACCGTGCCGAATTTTTCCCAGGCGAAGTTGCCCAGCTTGTCCGAGTCGCAATACCGGCTCGGCAGCGTGTAGCGCAGCACCGCCGGCGGCAGGTCGGCCGGCAGGTGCGGCGTGCGGTCGGGCAGGTCGTGGTTGTCGGGCCGCGAGGAGACCCGGACGATGGCGTCGTGACGGAACAGGTTGCGGCCGGGCGCCAGCTTCACGCGCGTGACCCGGTTGCCGTGGCTGTCCGTAAAGGTTTCTACCGGGAGGTTGTCGCCGGCCGTGAATGCCTCGAAGACGATCTCGTGGTTGCGGTCGGGGCTGGGGCGCAGGTTCAGCAGCAGCATCGCCGAGCCGGTCACCTCATAGGCCAGGCTGCACCCCACCCGCACGGTCACATCAAAAGGCGGCGAAAGAGTGGGAAAAGTCGCCATGGGTGCCACAGGGCAGCACAAACCCGGCCGGCGCAACTGCTATTCCTTCGGTTGAACGCAGGGTGGAACCTGCGCTCCGCGCAGGTTTTAGCCCGCGCGGAGCGCGGGCTCCACCAGCGGGGTCAGCGACCCCGCCCTGCACCCGCTTCAGAAGTTGAACTGGCTCGTGTAGGCCGCGCGCTCGGCCACGAGCGTCAGCTCGCGCCACTTGGCGATGCCCCACGGGTTGCCCGTGCCGGTCGTGTTGGCGTAGTCGAGGAGCGCCTCGTCATAGCGGAAGGCGGCGTTGCCGTTGAGGGTGACGTTCCGGGCGATGATGGAGCCCCAGACCTCGCCGTTGCCCGTGATGCTGAAATCGGCATTGGGCGCATTGATGGCCGCGATGGTGGTGGCATTGCCGTTCATGCTGATGGTCTGGCCCGAGCCGTTGTTGGTCCCGTAGATCAGGCAGCTGGTGGCGTTGGCATTGGCGTTGGCCATGCCATTGCCGCCGGCCGAGATGTTGCCGTCGGTGTATATCGTCAGCCTGCCCGCCGCCGCGATCTGGATCTTGGCGTTGCCGCTGATCGCCACCGCGTTGGTCGTGGCGTGGCTTTGCAGGTAGAGCACCACGTTGTCGGCGACGGTCAGCGTGTTGTTGCCCGCGATGGAAATGGCGGCTCCGGCCGCGAAGCTGTAGTGGTATTTGCCGTCGGCCGCCACCGTGTCGCCGGCCCGGGGCAGCGACACGCCGGAGCTGATGGTGGCGGTGATGATGTTGACCGCCGCCGGCAGCGCCGGGGCCACCGGGGTGTCCAGGTTGCTCACGAAGGGGACGTTCACGAGGCCGTTGTTCCACCCGGTGCCGGTCGGGCTCGTGGTCAGGATTGCGCCGGAGCTGTGTGTGACCGTGCCACCGCCCGTGCCGATCCGGCCGTAGACGTCACCCGCGCCGGTGTTGATCGCGCCGTCCGCCGTGCTGATGGTGCCGACGAAGGCGTTGGCGGTCTTGACCGCCGCGGAGTAACCGACCGGCGCCGTGGCCGGGTTGTTGTCCGGATCGGAGTCCCAGCTGGAGACCACGGTGTTGCTGGAGAAGGTGATGTTCTGCCGCGCGATGAGGCCTACGGCAAAGACCGTGCGTCGGCGCAGGGTGATCTCGATCATGCGGCTGAGGCCGAGGCCCGAGGCCGGCAGCAGCGTCGCCTTGGCCACCAGCTTGGGCGCGGTGCCCGCGGCGGGGTTAAAGTCGGTGACGTAGATCTGCAGCGTGCCGGTCGCTCCGTTGTCGAAGGGGAGGTTGATGTATTTGCGCTTCGCGACCACGCCGTCGATCGTCCAACCGGCCCAGGCTGCCGCGGGAGACGCGGCGGTGTCGAGCTGGTTGAAGCTCTCCAGGCCCTCCTCCAGGCCCTGCTCGGCGAGGGTCAGGGCCGTCGTGTTCAGGAACGCGCGGTCGGCCATGGTGTAGGAATTGTGCGCCACGCGCAGGTAGCCCGTCAGCGCGATGGCGATGACCACGCAGAACAGCATGCAGGTGATCAGCACGGAGCCGCGGGCCCGCGCCGCCCGGTCAGTTGGACGTTTTGTTCCGCAGGACATACGAGGCCGACACGACCAGCGTATTCTGGTCGACGGTGGTCTGCGCCGTGGTGCGCAGGTTCATGGTGAGCTGCAGCCGCTTGGCCGAGAAATCGTCCGCCGCCTGGTTGTTCGTGCGGGTATAGCGCATGAACGTGAGCGAGGTGACATTGCGCGCCAGCGCGATGCGCGGGCTGCTCGAGCTGGCGGTCCCGGGCAGGCGGTAGAAGCTGCCGGCCGTCGGGCCGGTGGTGGCGTCGTCCAGCGCGTAGGTCACCTTGTTGCCGTTGGCGGCGTAGTTGTCCGGCACCGTCAGCGTGACCGAGGCGCTGCTGTTCCAGGTCAGGTCGGAGGCCATGCGCACGTCCTGCGCGAACTCGTCCACCGCGCGGCGCGACTGCGCCTCCATGTCGGCATAGTTGGAGGCGGACATGCCAGAGCGCCCCATCATGAGGACGACGGAGAGGACCCCGGTCATGACAAAGGAGCCGATCCCGCCGGCGATCATCAGCTCGACGAGTGTCAGGCCGGCGTCGGGCCGGCGACTACGTCTGGCTGTAGAAATAGTCATAGAGTCCGTTGCGCGAGTAGCGCATGGCGAGGCGGCGGGAGATCGGGCGGTTGTCGGCCCCCTGCCAGACCACGCGCAGGGTGATGATGCGCGTGTCCGTCTTGGGGTCCGTCACCGTGCGCGACAGCGTGAAGCGGTTGCCGACAAAGGGATTCGCGGTGAACGCCGGGTCGAGCGTCACCGTCGTGGCGCTCGTGGTGAAGCCATTGACCGTGGTCCAGTCCGCCAGCCGCAGCTTCTCCATTTCACTCTGCAGCATCTGCGAGGCGATGTTCAGGTCGCGCGCGTTCTGCAGGCTGATGAAGGCGCGCTGGAGGGTCGTCACGGCCGTGGCCAGGACCAGCGCCATGATTAGGGCGGCCATGGCCACCTCGATGACGGTGAACCCGCGCCGGCGACCAGACCGGCGGAGAACTGGGGACCGGGGCTTCACGGCAGGAATCCGGGGATCGACAGCCCGGCCAGGCTCCAGCGCTTGGTGGCCGCGTCCTGCACCACGTGCGCCGCAAACCGCACGACGGTGCCGTCGGCCAGCTCCAGCTGCCCGGCGACCTGGCCCGCCAGCGCATCGACGCCGTTGATCGTCTCCGTCTCGACGCCCGTAACCGCGGGAAAACTCAAAATGCTCACGACCGGCCCGTGATCCGCGAGGCGGGCGAGCCCCTGCTCGACCCGGGCGGCGCGCGTGTTGGCGTGGGCCGCTGCGCCGCGCTGCCAGAAGGAAGGATGCACGCAGGCAAAGAATGTCGCCGCGCGCCAGTCGGTGCCGAGCGCCCGCAGGGCGGACTCGGCGAAGGACCGCGGCGCACCGGCCTCAAGGCGCGTGGTCGCGGCGAGCGACTGGTAATAGGTGGTGTGCGCGCTAACCGGCATCGGCAGCGCATGCAGCCAGATGGACAGGCCGAGGCCCCCGGCGATAAGCATCATCAAGCCCTTCTCGGGACGCGTGAGCGGCCGGCCTCTTTTGACCTGCCGGAACGTGCCGGAAATCAGCTTGGCCGGCCCGCGCTCCACACTGGCCGCGGCGCGGCGCAGGAGCTCTTCCAGCGTGAGCCGACGGCGCACGGGCGCGGGCCGGGGAGGAGGGGCGGGATACGGGCAGGAGGCAGGCATGTTAGGGTGTGTCCTGGCCGGCGGTTCAGGCCGGTAATCAGGCGCGCGAAGATACTCGGCCAGCGAGATTTCCGCCATCCGGACATTCCCGTATAAGCCTCTCAGGGTTCGTTCTAGGGGGTTTCCCGCGAAGCGCACCGCCCAGCCGAACCTTCGCTCGGGAAGTGCTTCAAGACAACCATACTAGCACGCCTCGGGACTAGGGAAGAACGGCTCCATTTGGAGTCCGCTGCGGAGCCCGGCCAAAACCGCCTATTTACTCGGCTTTGACACGCTCGCTGTAGAACGCCTCGACCAGCGCCGAGGTCTTCTTCGGATCGGTCTGCTTGAGCGCCTCGGCCGCGAGCGCCTTCGCGTCGCTCATCTTCATGGCGCGGATGAGGAATTTGACCGCCGGCAGCAAGGTGGGCGTCATGCTCAGTTCGTCCACGCCGAGGCCGAGCAGGAGCGGCACATACAGCGAGTCGCCCGCCATCTCGCCGCAAACGCAGACCTTGATCTTGTGCGCGTGGCCGGCGTCCACGATCTGCTTGAGCACGCGCAGAACCACGGGGTGCGTCGGGTCGTAGAGGTGGGCGATCCGGTTGTTGCCGCGGTCGATGGCGAACAGGTATTGGATGAGGTCGTTCGTGCCGATGCTGAAAAAGTCGCACTTGCCGGCCAGCAGGTCGCCGGCGAGCGCCGCGCTGGGGATCTCGATCATTGCGCCGACGCTGAGCTTCGGGTCGAAGGCCTGCTTGCGTTCCGTCAGCTCGGCCTTGGCCTCGGCGAGCAGCGCGTTGGCGCGGTCGAGCTCCTCCGGGCCGCTGATCATCGGATACATCAGCTCGACCTTGCCGTGCGCGCTGGCCCGCAGGATCGCGCGGAGCTGGTTCTTGAACATGCCCGGGTTCTCGAGACACATCCGGATCGCCCGGAAACCGAGGAAGGGATTCGCCTCCGGCCCGATGAGATGCGGGTCGCCGGGCAGCGGCTTGTCGCCGCCGACATCGAGCGTGCGGATCGTGACCGGCAGCGGCGCGAGGCCGCCGACGATCTCCCTGTAGGCCGCATACTGCTGCTCCTCGGTCGGGACCTTCATGGCGCTGAGGAAAAGGAACTCCGTGCGGTAGAGGCCGACGCCGGCCGCGCGGTATTGCTGCACGAGGGCGACCTCGTCGGGCTTCTCGATGTTGGCGCGCAGCGTCACCGCCACGCCGTCGAGCGTCTGCGCCGGCAGCTCGTTGACGGACATCAGGTGCGACTCGAACGACTGCTTGGCCTTCTGGATCTTGCCGTAGCGGAAGAGCGTCTGCTCGGTCGGGTTGATGATGACGCACCCGTCGTAGCCGTCGACCATCACCCAGTCGCCGTTCTTGAGCTTGGTGGTGAGGTCGTTGGTGCCGACGACCGCCGGGATCTTCATCGACCGGGCGACGATGACCGCGTGGCTGGTCCGGCTGCCGGCGTCGGTCACGATGCCGAGGGCCGCGCTGCGGTCGATGCCCGCCGCCTCGGAGGGCGAGATGTCCTGCGCGACGATGATGCGCTTGTCCACCAGCTCCGTCAGGCTCATGGCCGACTGGCCGAGGAGGACATGGAGCACGCGCTTGGCGACGTCCTTGATGTCGGCGGCGCGCTCGCGCAGGTATTCGTCGTCGATCTCGGCGAAGGCCTGGATGTAGCGCTGGGCGACGGCGTTGAAGCACGTCTCGATGTTCAGCCCGGTCTTCTGGAAATCGCGGATGGTCTCGCCGATGAGCGCCTGGTCCTCGAGCACCATCTGGTGGGCGTCGAAGATCAGCGCCTCCTCCTCGCCGAGGTTCTTGGTCACCTGGTCCTGGATCTGGGAGATCTGCTGGCGCGTGACCAGCAGCGCCTGCTCGAAGCGCGCGATCTCCGCCACCCGCTTGTCGGGATCGACCGTGTATTGCGGGATCTCCAGCTCGCTCTGGAGGTAGAGAAACACCTGCCCATAGGCGATGCCCCGGGAGGCGGCGATGCCCTGGATGGTGATTTCGCTTTTGGCGGTGGGCTCCATGGCGGAAGGGCTGCGCAGATTAACCAACCCCCGTGCCATCCGGTCAATGCGGAACTAAACGAGCCGCGCCTCCTGCGCGAAACACCGCGGTCCCCAGGCGGCGCGGATGGCCGCGACCAGCGGGGCCGTCGCGCAATCGTCACGCAGCACCGCGAAGCACGCGCTGCCGCTGCCGCTCATGCGCGCCGTGACGCCGAACTCGCGTTGCAGCCCGGCCAGCAGCACCGGCAGGGCCACATATTTTTCAAAGGCCACGCCCTCCATGTTGTTCGCCAGAAGCTCTTCCGCCGGCGCGTTGCCGCCGAGCCACGCGGCCAGCCGCACCTCCGCTTCCGACGCCGGCCAGTAGCGGGCCGGCGCCTCCGCGGCCATGCGCCCGTAGGCCCACGGCGTGCTAATGCCAAAGGACGGCTTGAACAGCAGCACCCGCCGGCCGCGCAACCGCGCCGCGGCGGACGCCGGCAGCGCCTCAATGCGCTCGCCCCGGCCGCGCATCACGACCGGCGCGTTGTGCAGGAACAGCGCGCAATCCGAACCGAGCGAGGCCGCGACCGCGGCCAGTTTCTCCCCGGCCAGCGCGCCGCCCGACAATTGGTTCAGGGCCCGCAGCGCCGCGACGGCGTTGCTGCTGCCGCCCCCGAGCCCGGCGCCCACCGGGATCCGCTTGGTGAGCGTGAAGTCCACCCCGCCCTGCCAGCCCGTCGCCGCGACAAACGCCGCCGCCGCCTTCAGCACAAGGTTGCCCCCGTCCACCGGCACCTCCGGCTGGTCACAGGTCAAAGTGAACTGGCTCCCGGCTCCGCGCTCCCGGCTCCGCGCTTCGAGCTGGTCGCCGAAGTCCAGCGGCGCCGCCACCGACACCAGGTCATGGAAGCCGTCGGCCCTCCGCCCGGTGACGGCGAGGAAAAGATTCAGCTTCGCGGGACTAAAAAGGGAGACACCCATGAACTTCCGTCCACTAATGCACGTTAATGCGGCCCAATCCTAGCCCAAAACCCGGGGCGATTTCTCTCTTTGATTAGTGCCCATTAGTGTCCATTAGTGATGCTCCCAACATGCCTTGTGACCTGATCCTGGCCCTCGATGTCCCCACGCGCGAAGACGCCGCGCCGATCCTCCGCCAGTTGCGCGGCCAGCTCCGCTGGGTGAAGATCGGCCTGCAGATGTTCACCGCCTACGGCCCCAACTATGTCCGCGAGGTCGCCGGCATGGGCTTCAACATCTTCCTCGACCTCAAGCTGCACGACATCCCCAACACCGTCGCGAAGGCCGTCGAGTCGCTCGGTCCGCTGCCCATCTCGATGCTCACGATCCACACCAGCGGCGGCGCCGAGATGATGCGGGCCGCGGTGGCGGCGCAGCAAAAGACCAATCCCAAGCTGCTCATCCTCGGGGTCACCGTGCTCACCTCGACCGACGCCGCCGGGCTGAACGAAACCGGCGTCAACGCCTCGCCCGAGGAACAGGTCGCGCGCCTCGGCCAGCTTGCCGCCCAGGCCGGGGTCAAGGGCCTCGTGTGCTCGCCGCTCGAAGTCGCCATGCTCCGCGGAAAACTGCCGGCCGACATGCAACTGGTCACCCCCGGCATCCGCCCGGCCAGCGAGGCAGGCAAGGACGACCAGAAGCGCATCATGACGCCGGCCGACGCCGCGCGCGCCGGCTCGACCTACATTGTCGTCGGCCGCCCCATCCTCCAGGCCGCCGATCCCGCCGCCGCCGCCCGCGCCATCCTCGCGGATCTGTCCGGCGCCTGAACGGTCCGGTCTCTCAACTCTCAGCCCTCAACCCTCAACTCGCCCCCATGAGCCGCACCGCCGCCATCCTCCTCGCCGCCGGCAGCAGCCGCCGCATGGCCGGCGCCGTGCCGGACAAGGTCCTCGCCCCGCTCGCCGGCAAGCCGGCCTTCGCCCACACCGCCGCCACCTTCGTCCGCAGCGGCGCCGTGGACTTCTTCGTCGTCACCTACCGCGACCAGCAGCAGATGGTCGAGCTCTCCGCCTATGCGCCCACCCCGACGATCTTCGTCCGCGGCGGTGCCGAGCGCCAGGATTCCGTCGCCGCCGCGCTCGCCGAGCTGCCGGATGACGTCGGCTACGTCTTCATCCACGACTGCGCCCGCCCGCTCGTCCGCGTCGAGCAGCTGGTCGCCCTCCACAAGATCGTCCGCCGCGAGGATGCCGTCGTGCTCGCCCACCGCGTGACCGACACCATCAAGGAACACCGCGGCGAGGGCCGCCTGCGCACGCTCGACCGCCAGCATCTCTGGGCGATGGAGACCCCGCAGGTCTTCTCCCGCAAGCTGCTGTGCCGCGCCTACGAAGCCGTCACCAAGCGCAAGCTCGCCATCACGGATGACGCCGCGGCCGTCGAGCTGCTCAAGCACCCCATCGCCCTGCTGGAGAACCCGCACCCGAACCCGAAGCTCACGACGCCGGCCGACCTCGCCTACCTGGAGTTCCTGCTGGCCCGCGCGGACGGCGCGGATCCCTTCCTGCCATGAGCGACCCCGTTTGTCATTCTGAACGCAGTGAAGAATCCATCGTCATGACCGCGATCGTCCACCTTGATGGATCCTTCGCTACGCTCAGGATGACATGCTTTGGCCAGTGGATTTCTAGGATTTCTATTTCGTGTCTTTCGTGTCTTTCGTGTCTTTCGTGTTTTTCGTGGTGACTCTTCGCGTATGACCCTCCGCATCGGCCACGGCTACGACATCCACCGCACGGTGGCGGCTCGGCCGCTCGTTTTGGGCGGCGTGAAGTTCGACGCTCCCTTCGGTCTCGATGGCCACTCGGATGCCGATGCCCTGACCCACGCCATCTGCGACGCCCTCCTCGGCGCCGCCGGCCTGCCGGACATCGGCCATCAGTTTCCCAACACCGATCCCGCCTTCAAGGACGCCGACTCGCAGGTGTTGCTTCAACGCGTGATCGCCGCCCTCCGCACGCGCGGCTGGGCGCCGGTGAACATCGATGCCACCCTCGTCGCCGAGAAGCCGAAGATCGCCCCGCGCCTCGCCGAGATGAAGGCCGTCCTCGCCAGGTCCACCGGCCTGCCCGTCGACGCCATCGGCGTGAAGGCAACGACCAACGAGGGCTCCGACGACATCGGCCGAGGCCTCGCCATCGCCGCGCACGCCGTCGCGCTCATCAAGAAAATCTGACCATGCGTCGTCTCGTTTCCCTTTGTCTGCTGGCTTCCGTCCTCTGCATTCTGGTCACCAGCTGCAAGAAGCGCGAGACGCTGGTCGAACGCGGCAATCGCGAAGGCATTTTCCACCTCAGCGTCGGTTCCGAGCCCTCCGACCTCGACCCGCACACGGTCACCGGCCTGGGCGAGGCCAAGCTGGTGCAGACGATGTTCGATCCGCTGGTCAGCTTTGAGCCTGGCACCCTCGCCCCGGTGCCTGCGCTCGCCGCGAGCTGGGATATTTCCGCGGACGGCATGGTCTACACCTTTCACCTCCGCCCCGATGCAAAATGGAGCGACGGCTCGCCCCTCACGGCGCAGGACTGCGTGGATTCGTGGAAGCGGATCCTCACGCCCACCCTCGCCGCCGACTACGCCTACTTCCTCTACCTGATCCGCGGCGCGGAGGCTTTCCACCAGGGCAGGACCACGGACTTCTCGACGGTCGCCGCCGTCGCCCGCGACCCGCACACGCTCGTCGTCACGCTCACGCACCCGGCCCCCTATTTCCTGCAGGCCCTGCTCAACTCCTGCTGGCGCCCGGTCAATGTGAAGTCCATCGCCGCCGTCGGCGACCCCTACCGTCGCGGCACGCCCTGGACGCGGCCCGGCCGGATGGTTTCGAGCGGGCCCTTTGTGCTGAAGGAGTGGACCACGCAGCAGCGCATCGTCGTCGAGAAATCCCCGACCTACTACGATCGCGACCGGGTCCGTCTGAATGCCGTCCATCTTTACCCGACCGACAGCACCGACTCCGAGGAGCGCGCGTTCCGCTCCGGCCAGCTCCACGCCACCTATGCACTTCCGCTCTCCAAGGTCCTGCCGGCGCAGCGCGACAACAACCCCGCGCTCCGCATCGACCGCAACATGGAGACTTATTTCTTCCGCGTGAACGTCCGCAAGGCGCCGCTCAGTGACGCCCGTATCCGCCGCGCCCTCTCCCTGGCCGTGGACCGCGACACCATCGCCAGCAAAATCCTCCCCGGCGGCCGCGCCCCGGCGCCGACCTTTGTGCCGCCCTTGCTCAAGGGCTACACGCCGCCCACCCGCCAGGCCTACGACCTTGCCACGGCGCGCCAGTTGCTCGCGGACGCCGGCCACGCCAACGGCGCCAGCCTGCCGCCGATCGAGATCCTCTATAACAATTCCGAAATCCTCCGCCTCGTCGCCGAGGCCATCCAGCAGATGTGGCACCGCGACCTCGGGATCGAGGTGCGCCTCGTGAACCAGGAATACAAGAGCGTCTTCGCCAGCCGGCGCAACGGCGACTACCAGGTCCTCCTCGGCAGCTGGACGGCCGACTACCTCGACGCCACGACCTTCCTCGACCTCTGGCGCAGCGACAACGGCAACAACCACACCGGCTGGTCCGACCCGGCCTACGACGCCCTCTCGGACCGCGCCAACACCATCGCCGACCCGGCCGCCCGCGCCGCCGTGCTCGCCCAGGCCGAGGCCTTCGTCCTCGAGGCTGCGCCGATCATCCCGCTCTATTTCAACACCCACGTCTATTTCCTCCACCCCGCCGTCAAGGGCTGGCAGCCGACCCCGACCGACCACTCGGACTTCCGCTATGTCTGGCTGGAAGCTCCCAAGTGAACGGTTCCCCGTCATGACCGTTTTGGGTCAGCGTTACTTTTTGTGCCTGCTGGGCCTTTTGTGGCCATTCCTCCCGGCCTGCTCAAAACGCGAGACTGCATCCGCGCCGGCGGAAAAAACCCTCCGCATCAGCCAGCGCAACGAGCCCGCCACGCTCGACCCGCAGCTCGCCACGCTGCCCGACGAATTCTTCGTCATCCGCGCCCTCGGCGAGGGCCTGCTCACCCCCAACCCCGATGGCGGCGCGCCTCTGCCGGGTGTCGCCGAACGCTACGAGGTCTCGCCCGATGCACTGACCTGCACTTTTCACCTCCGGTCCACCGCCAGGTGGTCCAACGGTGATCCGGTCACAGCGCACGATTTTGTCCGGTTGATCGAGCGGGCCCTCAACCCGGCAACTGCGGCGCCGAAGGCGGCGTTGTTTTTCTCAATCAGGGGCGCCACGGGACATTACAAGACCGCCTCCGGACCCCTCGGTGTCTCAGCGCCGGATGCACACACGTTGGTGATCACGCTGGCGCAACCCGATGCAGACTTCCCCGCCAAGGTGGCGAGCGGTCCTTGGATTCCCGTCCATCAGACCGGCAAGGCTGGCAACGGTCCATTCGTGCTCGCCGAGCAAAGCCCCAACCAGCACATCGCCCTGCGCAAGAACCCGCACTACTGGGATGCCGCCAACGTGAAGCTCGACGGCATCCGGTTCCTCGCGATGGACAACGGCGACACCGAGGAGCGCGCGTTCCGCGCCGGCCAGCTCGATGTGACGATGGCCGTGCCCTTCACCAAGGTCGCCGGTTACCGCGCGGGGCAGCCGTCCCGCCTGCGGTCCGTGCCGCTGCATGAGACACGCTACCTCGCATTGAACACCACCCGTCCGCCGCTCGACGATGCCCGCGTCCGCCGCGCGCTGGCCCTGGCCCTCGACCGCACCACTCTCGTCGAGAAGGTTCTCCTCAGCGGGCAACCCGCCTTCAACTTCGTGCCCGCCGGCCTCGGCGGTTACGCCCCGGTGGAACGGATCACCGAGAACATCACGGAGGCGCGCCGCCTGCTGGCCGAGGCTGGTTTCCCCGAGGGCCGCGGTTTCCCCCGGCTCGAGCTGGCCACCTGGCCGGTCAACCCCGCCCAGCTCGAGGCGGTGCAACAGATGTGGCGTCGCGAACTCGGCATCGAGATCGCCCTCGCCCCGCGCGAGGCGCGCACCCACCTCGCCTCGCTCGCGAGCGGCGACTTCGCCCTCGCCTTCATGACGGCCATCCCGGACTACGACGGCGCCTCGGACCTCTTCACGCAGCTGACCTCCGCCCATCCCCTCAACTATCCGCACTGGCACAGCGCGGAGTTCGACCGCCTCGTGGCCGCCGCCACGACCACGCTCGACGCCACCGCCCGGAACGCCGCCTACCAGCAGGCGGAGAAGCTCCTCCTCGCGGAGATGCCGGTCATCCCGCTTTATTTCAACACCCAGAACTTCCTCGTCGCCCCGCGCGTGAAGGGCTGGCGGGCCGACCGGCTTTGGACGCGGTTTTATCGCGGCCTGTCCGTCGAGTAGGCCGTTTGGCAACTCCGCGCTCGCCACCCGGCGCGCGCCTCGCACATTCGATTTCCCTCCCCTATGAAATTCAAACTGCTGTCTGCTGTCCTCCTCGGGGCCGTGGCATCCGCGCTGGCGGCGGATCCGCAACCCGTCATCTCCGCCGCGAACATCCTCGCGCATACCAAGATCCTCTCGTCCGACGAGTTCGAGGGTCGCGCCCCCGGCTCCGCCGGCGAGGAGAAGACCGTCGCCTACCTCGTGACCGAGCTCAAAAAGCTCGGACTGCAGCCGGGCAATCCCGACGGCACCTACATCCAGAACGTCCCGCTCGTCGGCATCAGCTCCACGCCCACCCTCTCGTTCACCCTCGATGGCCGCACGCTCTCGATGGAGAACATCAACGACTTTGTCGGCCCCTCCAGCCGCCTCGTGCCGCAGGTCGGGGCCAAGGACACCGAGGTAGTCTTCGTCGGCTACGGCATCGTCGCGCCGGAGTTCGGCTGGGACGACTACAAGGGCGTCGACGTGAAGGGTAAGACGGTCGTCATGCTCATCAACGACCCGCCGGTCACCACCGCCGACGGCGTGCTCGACCCGAAGATGTTCGGCGGCAAGGCCATGACCTACTACGGCCGCTGGACCTACAAATACGAGATCGCTGCCGCCAAGGGTGCCGCCGCCTGCCTCATCGTCCACGAGACCGCGCCCGCCGCCTATCCGTTCGCCGTCATCACCGGCAGCCGCAGCCGCGAGAACTTCGAGATCAGCGCGCCCGACCTGAACGCCGGCAACGTCGCCATGGAGGGCTGGCTCACGCTCGACGCCGCCCGAAGGCTCTTCACCGCCTCGGGCAAGGACTACGACCGCGCCAAGGCTGCCGCCGTGCGCCCGGATTTCCAGCCCGTCGCCCTCGGCGCCAAGGCCACCTTCAACGTCGCCAACCTTCTCCGCCCCGTCGCCTCCAAGAATGTCGTCGCCCTCCTGCCCGGCACCGACCCGAAGCTGCGCGGCGAATACGTCATCTACACCGCCCACTGGGACCACCTCGGCCGCGACAACCGCCTGACCGGCGACCAGATCTTCAACGGCGCCCTCGACAACGCCTCCGGCGTCGCCCAGGTGCTCGAGCTGGCCCGCGCCTTCACCGAGCTGCCCGCCGACCAGCGCCCGAAGCGCAGCCTCGTCTTCCTCTTCGTCACCGCCGAGGAAAAGGGCCTGCTCGGCTCGCGTTATTACGCCGCCCAGGACCCGCTCTACCCGCTGACCAAGACCCTCGCGAACATCAACATCGACGGCTCCAACATGTTCGGCCCGACGAGCGACATGGCCACCATCGGCTTCGGCGCCTCGACGATCGACGACATCGGCATTGCCGTCGCCGCCGCGCAGGGCCGCGAGATGAAGCCCGAGGCGCGCCCGGAGAACGGCTCCTACTACCGCAGCGACCACTTCGAGTTCGCGAAGGTGGGCGTGCCTTCCTACTACCCGAAGAACGGCCGCACCTTCATCGGCCAGCCCGACGACTTCGCCGACAAGAACATCAACGACTACATCGCCAACCGCTACCACAAGGTCACCGACGAGGTGCAGCCCGACTGGACCTTCGAGGGCGCGGCGCAGGACACCGTGTTCCTCCTCCAGGTCGGCTGGCGCATCGCCAACGGCGACACCTGGCCCGAGTGGAAGCCCGGCAACGAGTTCAAGACGAAGCGCGACGCCATGATGAAGTCAGCCGGCAAATAAACTGGAGGCGGGGTGCCCTCACCCCGCAATCCGTTCGTCCATGTTTCGCCACGGGGTGAGGGCACCCCGCCTCCAAAACCCGCGCCCTCCAGCGCGGGTTTTGCTTTTTCCGTCTGGCCTCCGCCCTCCGTCCTCTGTCATCTGTCCCCCGTCGCCATGTTCCGCTTCGTCGTCCGCCGCCTGCTCCAGACCATCCCGGTCCTCTTCGTGATCATCACGGCGACGTTCTTCATGGTGCGTTTCGTCCCGGGAGGCCCGTTCACCTCGGAGCGGGCCCTCCCGCCCGAAATCCTGCGCAACCTCGAGGCCCACTACGGCCTCGATCAGCCGATCTGGCGCCAATACACGAACTACCTCGGTCGCATCCTGCGCGGCGACTTCGGCCCGTCGTTCAAGTATTCCAACCGCACCGTCAACGAGATCATCGGTGACAAGCTGCCCGTCTCGCTCGAGCTCGGCGGCCTCGCCCTCGGCGTCGCCCTGCTGATCGGTCTCCCGCTCGGCGTGCTCGCCGCCGTCCGCCGCAACAGCTGGCTCGACTACCTCGCCAGCTCCACCGGCATGCTCGGCATCTGCGTGCCCACCTTCGTCCTCGGCCCGCTGCTCGTGCTCTTCTTCGCCATCCATCTCCGCTGGGTCAACGCGTCGGGCTGGTATGACTGGACCGACCGCGTGCTGCCGGCCCTCACGCTCGGCTTCGTCTACGCCGCCTACCTGATGCGCCTCACGCGCGGCGGCATGCTCGAGGTGCTCAACCAGGACTACATCCGCACCGCCCGCGCCAAGGGCGCCACCGAGACCCGCATCGTCCTGCGCCACGCCCTGCGCGGCGGCCTGCTGCCGGTGATCTCCTTCCTCGGGCCCGCCGTCGCCGGCATCCTCACCGGCTCGTTCGTCATCGAGACCATCTTCCAGATCCCCGGCCTCGGCCGCGAGTTCGTCAACAGCGCCTTCAACCGCGACTACACCCTCGTGCTCGGCACGGTCATCCTCTACGCGAGCCTGATCGTCGTCTGCAACCTGGCCGTCGATGTCGTGCAGGTGTGGCTCAACCCGAAGCTGAAGTTCGAATGAGCGCCGTGGCCCCAGCATCCGTTGAGCTCGAGCGCGGCTCCTCCCCCGGCCGCGATGCCTGGCACCGGCTGCAGAAGAACCGCCTGGCCGTGGCCGGCGGCATCATGCTCCTCGTGCTGACCGTGCTGTGCGTCGCGGGCCCGTGGTTCCTGCGCGCCACCTACCAGGAGCAGAACCTCGACCTCGGCGCCACGCCGCCGTCCGCCGCCCACTGGCTCGGCACGGACACCCTCGGCCGCGACCTGCTGGTGCGCCTGCTTTACGGCGGCCGCATCTCGATCGGCGTCGGCCTCTGCGCCACGCTCGTCGCGCTGACCATCGGCGTCGTCTACGGCGCCGTCGCCGGCTACGTCGGCGGCAAGGCGGACGCCGTCATGATGCGCCTCGTCGACATCATCTACGCGCTGCCCTTCACGATCTTCGTCATCCTGCTCATGGTCTTCTTCGGCCGGAACATCATCCTGCTCTTCGTCGCCATCGGCGCCGTCGAGTGGCTGACGATGGCGCGCATCGTCCGCAGCCAGATCATGGCGCTGAAGAAGATGGAGTTCATCGAGGCCGCCCGCGCCCTCGGCTACGGCCACCGCCGCATCATCTTCCGCCACCTGCTGCCCAACGCCCTCGGCCCGATCATCGTCTACGCCACGCTCACCATCCCGGCCGTCATGCTGCTCGAGGCCTTCCTCAGCTTCCTCGGCCTCGGCGTCCAGCCGCCCATGAGCTCGTGGGGCACGCTGATCAAGGACGGCGCCGAGAAGATGGAGGAGTTCTGGTGGCTGCTCGTCTTCCCCGGCGGCATCTTTTCCCTGACGCTCTTCTCGCTCAACTTCCTCGGCGACGGCCTCCGCGACGCCCTCGATGTCCGCGCGGCCAAGGACTAAGCGCCATCATGGATGACCCGACTCCACCCGGGCCGTAACTTTTCCGTCTGGCCTCTGTCATCCGTCCTCTGTCATCTGTTCCCCGCAGCCATGCTTAGCCGCTTCCGCCCCTATTTCCGCTACCTGAAGTCCAACCGGGACACCCTGGTCGCGGCGATCTTCTACGGCCTGCTCTTCGGCGCCACCAACGGCCTGGGCCTGCCCATGCTGATCAAGTATGTGTTCCCGGTGATCTTCGACCAGTCGGGACCCCACGCCATGTCCATGGCCGACGTGGTCCTGATCGCCGCCACGGTGCCGATGCTCTTCCTGCTCCGGGCCGTCAGCAGCTTCCTCAACAGCTACTACACGCAGCTGACCGGCGTGCGCATCCTCGAGGCCGTCCGGCTCGACTATTTCCGCAAGCTCCAGGTGCTGCCCCTGTCCTTCCTCCAGCGGGAGTCCAGCGGCGACCTCCTGTCGCGCGGCATCGCCGACAGCTCCCAGCTGCAGTCGACCCTGACCCTCGTTGCCAACGACGGCGTCAAGCAACCCATGGCCCTGCTCGGCGCCCTCGGTTTCCTCGTCTGGCAGGCCTTCACCACCGACGGCGCCCTGACCGTGCTGGTCTGCCTGGCCATCGTGCCCCTGGCCGTGCTGCCCGTGCACTACGTCGGCAAGAAGGTCGTGCACCGCGCCCGCCAGGTCCAGGACCAGCTGGGCGACGTCTCCTCCCAGTTGAACGAAAACCTGTCCGCCGCGCGGGAGGTGCGCGCCTTCGGCCTCGAGCAGCGCGAGACCGAGCGCTTCGGCCGCGCCACCAACCTCCTGATCATCGCGCAGATGAAGGTCGTGAAATACGCCCAGGCCCTCACCCCGGCCATCGAGCTGATCTCGGCCTTCGGCATCGCGGCGACCCTGATCTTCGCCTACTACGCCGGCGTGAAGCTGGAGACCTTCCTGTCCATCATCACCGCGCTCTACCTCTGCTACGAGCCGATCAAGAAACTCGGTTACCTCAACAGCGAGCTCAACCGCGGCGCCGCGTCCCTCTCGCGCCTCGAATACGTCCTCGACGAGCCGGTCACCATCACCGACCCCGCCACCCCCGTCCCGGTCGCCCGGCTGCGCGGCCACGTGGAGTTCAAGGACGTCACGTTCGCCTATGGTGACAGCCCCGCCCTGAGCCGGGTCAGCGCCCGCATCCCCGCCGGCACCGTCTGCGCGCTCGTCGGGCCGAGCGGCGCCGGCAAGAGCACCTTCGCCAACCTCGTGCCGCGCTTCTACGAGGCCGGCTCGGGCGCCGTCACCATCGACGGCCTCGACGTCCGCTCGATGCGGCTCGCCGACCTGCGCCGCAACATCGCGCTGGTCTCGCAGGAGCCCGTGCTCTTCAACGACACCATCTACAACAACCTCGCCCTCGGCACCGCCGTCGCCTCGCGCGAGGAGATCCTCGCCGCCGCCCGCCTCGCCCACGCGCACGAGTTCATCGAGCAACTGCCGCAGGGCTACGACACCATGGTCGGCGAGCGCGGCGCCCTGCTCTCTGGCGGCCAGAAACAGCGCATCGCCATCGCCCGCGCCTTCCTCCGCCACGCGCCCATCCTCATCCTCGACGAGGCCACCAGCGCGCTCGACTCCGACAGCGAGGCCGCCGTGCAGGACGCCCTCCGCCACCTCGTCCAGGGCAAGACCGTGCTCATCATCGCCCACCGCTTCAGCACCATCCGCGACGCCTCGATGATCCTCGTGTTTGATAAGGGCGAGATCGTCGCCCAAGGCGACCACGCCTCCCTCTACGCCGGCAACGCGCTCTACAAGTCGCTTTATGACCGGCAGAATACCGGAGTTTGACCACGGATTTCACGGATGATCACGGATGCACAATCCACTGCCTTTGCCTGTCATTCTGAGCGAAGCGAAGAATCCAGTGCGATGTCCGCCGGTCCACATTTTGCTGGATCCTTCGCTTCGCTCAGGATGACAGGTATCGTAAATAAATCCGTGTTAATCCGTGAAATCCGTGGTTAAAAAAACTTCCGACGAGCCCAAGGAATTCAGCCGCGCGGTCGAAAACCTCATCGCCGGCATCCGCGACCTGCCGGAGGACACCAGCCGGTCCAGGAACCGCCGGGCCTCCGAGCTGACCTCCCTGATTGACGAACTGCTCGTCAAATACCGCATCAGCCACGACTCGGTCGAACACAGCATCCGCGAGAGATGGGCCGAGCTGGTCGGCGTCGCCAACGCCTCCTACTCCCACCCGCTCGTGGTGGAGAAGAAACTGCTCGTCGTCCTCGTCTCCCACGCCGTCGTCCGCAACGAGCTGTTCATGCACAAGGACTCCATTGTCGAAAAGCTCCGGAAACTCCCCGGTTGCGCCGAGATCAAGGGCCTGGCGCTAAGGTCGGGGTGAGCCCCAACTTGACTTTGGGTCTTACTGGTAGCTATACGTAGCTACATGGCAGCTTATACCCGAGCCAAGCTCTTCCAACACGGCGGTTCTCAGGCGGTCCGCCTGCCCAAGGCGTTCCGTTTGCCCGGCGCCGAGGTCAAGGTCTCCCGCACGGCCCGCGGCGTCCTGCTCGAACCACTCCGCGCCGATGCGGAGCAACGCCGCTTGAAGTTCTTCGCCCTGGCCGGCTCCTGCCCGGATCTGGCCGATGTCCCACCGCACGCCGCGAAAGACATTCCGCGCGACTGATCGCGATGATTTACCTGCCCGACACCAACGCGATCTCGGCCTACATGCGCGGGGTAAACCCGGGCCTGGTCTCCCGGATGCAGGCAGCCTTCGTGAAGGATGAACTGCGCCTGTCCGTCATCGTTCTCGCCGAGCGCGAGTTTGGCGTGGTCAAGGGAGGCGTTGCCGCCCAACGCCGGAAACTTCAATCATTGGAACAGCTGCTCACAATCGAACCATTTACTCGCGAGGATGCCCGTCACTATGCCATCCTTCGGCATCAGCTTGAAGGCCGCGGGCAAGGCATAGGCCCCTTCGACACATTAATCGCCGCCCAAGCCTTGCGGCTGGGCGCAACAGTGGTGACACGCAACATCCGCGAGTTTGGCCGTGTCACGAGTCTGGCTGTCGAGAACTGGGAGACATGAGGATGCAATATGCCGAGATCAAGGGCCTGGCGTTATGGGCCAGAGGCTAAATATGACCAAGGCCCCGAGTAGTCTTCGAATCTATTCACCAAGAGGGCAGGTAATCCTCTTATTGCTCTATGTTCTGAGCCAAGAGAGATATGCTGAACCCAAAATGATGATAGTTCAGCGTATCAGATTCTGGGGACTCTTCGATTTCGCGGAAGAAGATCGTAAGCCATATCCCTCAAAAGTAGAGGTTGGTAGTGATGAAGAGCGTTGGGTCACATTGGTGGCCTTCGCACGCCAAGACTGCGTTGACCGTGGCTGGATGAAAGACATCAAGCCAAACAAGTGGCAGGTTACTGATGCTGGCAGGGCTGTTGTGGAGGCTTTCAAGAAGAAATGTGCTGAGGGAAAACTTGATGTTCAGCGCGGCTTTCTTTGGACACCAAAACTCAAGAGAGTTTTCTCACCTGAATATCAGCAAAGCGATAAAGACGAAATCAGGCCGAAGTATTCGATCTATGATGACGTAAAGGCTGCTATTCACGAGGAGGAGTTCTCAGTGCTTCTGAGTCTATTACGCGAGGGTCTTCAGAAATCTTGAGCCACCCTGTCCCACCTCGACTCCGGCAAAATTACGCTTGCAGGAGGGGGTTCCGGTTTAGTTAATGGCCCCTTCGTTAGTGAGAGTCTGCTGGTCGCAGATTCCCACCACGGTCAGTCCGGGCAACCGGACAACTAACGGTGTCGCCGGCCCTCCACAAGCGGGTGACACGGAGCGAAAGCCCCAACAAAGACCGCGTCATCAACCACATAAACCATGTCACAACCCGTTAAGTCAGAAGTCATCAGCCAATATAAAACCCACGAGAAGGACACCGGCTCCAGCGACGTCCAGATCGCGCTGCTCACGGCCCGGATCAATCACTTGACCGAGCACCTGCGCACGCATCGCAAGGACTTCCATAGCCGCCGCGGCCTTCTCCAGATGGCCAGCCGCCGTCGCAAGCTCCTTGATTACGTCAAGAGCGAGGACCTGGCCAAATACAACGACCTGCTGCAGAAGCTGAGTCTCCGCAAGTAACCCGTTTTCACGAAAGGCGGCCCGCAATTGGGCCGCCTTTTGTTCAACCCCTCGCGAAGCAGCCCCAGGACATTTCCGCTTACTCCTCCCCGGTGGAACGCGTTGCCCCCAACGCGTTTTGAAATCCACGAAAGCGCGTTGAGGGCAACGCGCTCCACCTCGGGAACAGTAATCCGAAATTTCCCAGGCGCTGGTTCAAGAGGGCCCGAGACGGCAAAGTCATCCGAACCCCGCGCGACGTTCCGGCAATCCGGCCGGCGTAGCGCACATCCGAAAAGCCAAGTCATGAATCAGAAACATAATGTCTCCGTCGCCGGCCTGAACCTGAAGTTCTCCACCGGCTCCATCGCCAACCTCGCGGGCGGCGCTGTCTTCGTCACCGTCGGCGAAACCAACGTCATGGTCACCGCCTGCGCCGCGCAGACGATGCGCCCCGGCCAGGATTTCTTCCCCCTGACCTGCGACTACCGCGACAAATACGCCGCGGCCGGCCGCTTCCCGGGCGGCTACTTCAAGCGCGAGGGCCGTCCCTCCGAGCGCGAGATCCTGATCTCCCGCCTCTGCGACCGCCCCTGCCGCCCGCTCTTCCCCGAGGGCTTCCTCAATGAGGTGCAGATCATCGGCCAGCTCATGTCGGCCGACCTCATCAACGACTCCGACATCGCGATGGTCAACGGCGCCAGCGCCGCCCTCGCCATCTCCGACATCCCGTGGAACGGGCCGATCGGCTGCGTGCGCGTCGCCCTCATCGACGACCAGTTCGTCGCCAACCCGACCATCGAGCAGATGTTCAGCTCGTCGCTCGACCTCATCTACGTCGGCAACGAGAAGGACATGCTGATGATCGAGGGTTCCGCCGACCAGATCCCGGAGGACAAGTTCATCGCCGCCCTCGAGTTCGGCCACCAGTCCATCCAGCCGATCATCGCCGCGATCAAGGAGCTCCAGAAGCTCGCCGGCAAGCCGAAGGCCACCTTCAAGCTCGTGGGCGCCACCCCCGAGGCCCGCGCCATCATCGAGCGCGTCGTCCCCGCCGAGCGCGTCTCCGCCGCCATCTTCGGCTACGAGAAGAACGTCCGCTCCAACAACGTGAAGCTCCTCAAGGAGGAGGCCAAGGCCGCCCTCGTGAAGGAACTCGGCGAAGGCAAGTTCACCGATGTCGACCTGAACGTCGTGTTCGAGGACCTGCAATACAAGGCCTACCGCGCCACCGTCCTCGCCAAGGGTGTCCGCTCGGACCACCGCGACGCCAAGTCGCTCCGTCCGCTCAGCTCCCAGGTGGGCGTCCTCCCCCGCGTCCATGGTTCCGCCATGTTCCAACGTGGTGACACCCAGAACATCGCCCTCGTTACCCTCGGGCCGACCAAGGAAGCGCAGGACATGGACGGCCTCACCGGTGGTGCGACCTCCAAGTCGTTCATCCTCCACTACAACTTCCCGCCGTTCTCCGTCGGCGAGGCCGGCCGCTTCATCGGCCCCGGCCGCCGCGAAATCGGCCACGGCGCGCTCGCCGAGCGTTCGCTCGTGCCGATCCTGCCCCCCGAGGACGTCTTCCCCTACTCGATCCGCGTCGTCTCCGAGATCATGGCCTCCAACGGCTCGACCTCGATGGCCTCGATCTGCGGCGGCTGCCTGGCCCTCATGGACGCCGGCGTGCCGATCATCGCCCCGGTGGCCGGCATCTCCTGCGGCCTCATGACCGAGATGGACGCTTCCGGCGCCATCAAGAAGTGGGTCACGATCACCGACATCCTCGGTGAGGAAGATCACTTCGGCGACATGGACTTCAAGATCGCCGGCACCACCAAGGGCATCACGGGCTTCCAGCTCGACCTGAAGATCAACGGCCTGCCCTTCGAGATCGTGAAGGCCGCCGTGCACCAGTGCCGCGAGGCCCGCGTCGAGATCCTCAAGTCGATGCTCGCCTCCCTCCCGGCCCCCCGCAAGGACCTCAGCCAATACGCCCCCCGCATCCAGACGATCCAGATCGATCCCGAGAAGATCGGCCTGCTCATCGGGCCGGGCGGCAAGACGATCCGCCGCATCACCGAGACGACCGGTGCGCAGATCGACATCGCGGACGACGATTCCGGCAAGGTCTTCATCTACTCGAACAATGCCGACGCCATGAACCGCGCCGTGCAGGAAATCGACGCCCTCTGCGGCGGCGGTTCCCAGATCGAGATCGGCAAGATCTACACCGGCCGCGTCACCGGCACCAAGGAGTTCGGTGCGTTCGTGGAGTGCATGCCGGGCAAGGAAGGCCTGGTCCACATCTCCGAGCTGGCCGACTTCCGCGTGCGCCGCACCGAGGACGTCGTCAAGGTCGGCGACAGCATCACGGTCAAGTGCGTCGGCATCGACGAGCGCTCCGGCAAGGTCCGTCTCAGCCGCAAGGCGGCGATGGCCGAGCTCGAGGCCCAGAAGCAGGCCGGCGGCGCCCCCGCTGAGCCGGCTGCCGAGGCCGCCGCTCCGGTGCAGAGCTAACCGGTAGGGGCGGTTGCCCTCAACCGCCCTTCCTTCTCTCCCCAAGCCGCGACGCGAGTCGCGGCTTTTTCATTGGTAGGGCGGTGAGTCCCTTCACCGCCTGGCGCGGAACGGAGCCCGCACCCCTACCCCAGTGAACAGATTTTCCTTTCACCTGCTTGGTTGCCGTCTACCGCACCAGGCCTAGCCTGTCGGCGTGTCCGTCCCATCCTCACACAAAGGCCTCCGCGCCATCGCCCTCTTCGAGGCGCTGAAAGGGGGTCTCGTGCTCGCCGTGGGCTTCGGTTTCCTCAGTTTCCTCGGCCGGGACGCCGAGGTTTTCGCGGAACACCTGGTCAACCGCCTGCACCTCAACCCGGCCCACCATTACCCGCAGGTTTTCATTCACGCGATGGCGGACCTGACCAATACCCGCCTGTGGCTCATCGCCGGCTTCTCCGCGCTTTATGCGTCCGTGCGCTTCATCGAGGCCTACGGCCTGTGGCGCGAACGGCGCTGGGCAGAATGGCTGGCAGCACTCAGCGCCGGCGTCTACGTGCCGGTTGAGATCTACGAACTCGCCCAGCGCGCCTCCTGGCTGAAATTTGGCGCCTTGGGGCTCAACCTCGCGGTCGTCGGCTACATGGTGTATTTGCTCACGGAGTCGCGACGCCTGCAGGCCGGGCCACAACAAAATTGAACTTAGTCTTTCGGCTAGGGCATTAGCCCTTCCCTTCGCCCTTATCCTGTATTCCGTAAGGGAACACACCCTATGAAACTCCTCGTCACCAACGACGACGGCATTAACTCGGTCTTTTTTCACGCCCTCGTCCACGCCATGAAAGCGGTCGGACACGAGATCTACGTCGTGGCTCCCCTGACGGAGCAAAGCTGGACCGGTGCCTCCAAGACCCGCCACCGCACCGTGCAATCCGCCGCCGCCGACCATGGCTTCGGCTGCCCGACCTGGACCGTCGACGGCACGCCGTCCGATTGCGTCAACATCGCCATCGCGCACCTGCTGCCCACCAAGGTCGACGCCGTCGTCAGCGGCATCAACGTCGGTTTCAACTGCACCCTCGGCTTCATCATCGCCAGCGGCACCGTCTCCGCCGCGCTCGAGGGCACGCTCCACGGCCTGCCCGCCATGGCCTTCTCGCAGGATGTCTCCGAGGGCGTCTATTACGACCTCAAGGAACACGGCGGCAAACCGGGCGAGGAACTGGCCGCCACCCTGAAACACTCCGCCGCCCACGCCGCGCGGCTCGCCGGCGAGTTGCTGCCCCAGACGCCCCCGCGCAGCTTCACCGTCCACAACATCAACTTCCCCTTCCCCTGCCACCCGCACTCCGGGATGAAGCGGACCGTGCCGGCGCATTTCTTCGTGCCGGGCCTCTTCACGCCGCCCGACGCCGACGGCCGCCACAAGCTCATCTGGTGCGACGGCGAGGACGTCTCCCCGCCCGACCTGCTCACCGACCTCAAGTGCATCGAGGGCGGCAGCATCAGCCACACTGTCCTCGACTACCGGAAGCTGGGGCACGCCTGATCTGACGGGTCGAGGTGGAGCGCGTTGCCTCCCACGCGCTGATTGCCCATCGTCCGCCATCAGCGAACCCATGTCCCCGATCCCACTCCCCGGAACCGAGCTGTCCTTCTCCCCGCTGTGTCTCGGCGGCGTCCCCTTCGGCAACACGATCACCGAGGCGGAGTCCTTCGCCCTGCTCGACCGTTTCGTCGCCCTCGGCGGCAACTTTCTCGACACCGCCCGCATCTACTCGGACTGGGTGCCCGGCGAACTCCGCCGCAGCGAACGCATCCTCGGTGACTGGATCGCCGCCCGCGGCAACCGCGCCCGACTCGTCCTCGCCACCAAGGGCGCCCACCCGTTCATCGACTCGGTCGACATGCCGCGCACCTCCGCCGCCGAGATCCGCGACGACCTCGAGGGCAGCCTCCGCACCCTGCGCACCGAGGTCATCGACCTCTACTGGCTGCACCGCGACGACCCCACGCGCCCGGTCGAACACTTCATCAACCTGCTCAACGCCTTCCTCCGCGAAGGCAAGATCCGCGCCTTCGGTGCCTCCAACTGGACCGCCGCCCGCCTTCGCGCCGCCCACGACTACGCGCAGAAATCTGGCCAGCAGGGTTTCACCGCCAACCAGCCGTTCTGGTGCCTGGGGGTTGCGCAGTCCCGCCCGCCACCATTTACCGGCTTCGTGAAGTTCGACGCCGAGGCGTATCGCTTCCACCGCGAGACCGGTATGGCCGTAATCCCCTACACTTCGCAGGCCAACGGTTTTTTCTCCAAGCTCGCCCGCGGCGACGCCGGCCTGGAAAAACACGATTTTCATGTGCCCGCCAACCTCGCCGCCGGCCGGATCGTGCAGGAGCTCGCCGCCGCGAAGCGCGTCGCCCCGAGCGCCATTGTCCTCGCCTACCTCTGGTCGCGGCCATTCCCCGTCGTCCCCATCATCGGCAGCCGCACCATCGCCCAGCTCGAGGACGGCTTCGCCGCATTGCCGGTCCGCCTCACGCCCGCGGAGCTGTCCGCACTAGAGACAGCCAGCCAGTCCGGACTGCCCTCTTCTTAATGTAGGGCGCCACCATCGGTGGACTAGGGTGGGCCGGGCGCTCCGCGCACGGCTGGAGGGCTCAGCTCCGGCTGAGCCGTGCAACAGGACCAGTTGGATTTATGTCCAGCGCCTACGTTGTGATCAACACCAGCAGTCCCCACGTAAAAATGCCGAGGCCAAGTCCTCTCAAAGACAGTCTACCTCGAGAGCTGGAAATGAATTCTAAATAAAGCTGACTTCTATGTTCAGCGGGCCATCGAGACATTATAGCTACGATCCTCTCGCAAAGATATCGCGTGAATATCACCAAGAACAATCCCACCAACAACGCGACTACCCCATGAATGTCGTTAGGCGTTCGATTCATATAACAGTAGATTTAGTGGATCTTTATCGCACCAACGAAAATCCCGCGCGCACCGTTTCCGACCGCTGGTTGTAGCTGCGCAGGCTTTCGCCGTAGCCGTTCCAGTATTGGATGAGCAGGTAGGTCGCAAAATCGAACATCTTGTCGAATTTCACCGGGATCGTCAGGTCGGCCTGCAGGCTGCCCTTGTGGAAGCCCTGGCCGACGCGCCCCGTGAGCGCGAGCGCCCCGCGGTCGTTGCGGCCGATGATGGCCGTGAGCTCGACGTTGCCCCGGTAGTCCCGAATGTCCGGGTTGTTGTCCACGTCCACGATGTATTCGAAGATCCGCGGCACGAGCAGCAGGTTCCAGCCGTCGAGCCGCCCGAAGGAGAACGCCGGGCGGATGTAGGCGATGTTCAAACTGCGCGACTCCGGCCCCTGCTGGCCGTTGGACTCGTGCCGCACGCCGACCTGGTAGCCGAGCAGCCTGAAGCCGCCCCCGTCCCCGGGGCTCACGACGGATTGCGACTCATACATCAGCTCCGGCATGTAGCTGCTGTCGTAGAACGGGCTGGATTCCGCATCGATATCCCAGAGCGAGCGCTGCGTGTAGCCGGCATAGAGCCCGCGCAGCGCCGGCAGCTTGTCGCCCAGCCCGGCCTTCTGCCCGAGCACGCGATACTTGAAGCTGAACTGGAACTTCGCCCCAGGCGCGTCCGGTCCGTAGATGAAATACACCGGCTCATGCGGGCTGAAGCGCCCGGCAAAACTCCGCTGGATCGCCGCTTCCGCCGGCTGGCCGGGCAGGCTGCTGCTCAGCGGGGCCGAGGCGATGCGCCGCTCGCGGCCGGGATCCGCCGCGGCCTTGACCTCGATCAGCGCGCGCGCGGGCTGCGGCTCCGTCAGATCCAGCACCAGCCGCCCGCGCGCCTCGGCGGGCACCGTGAAGATGAACGACCGGTAGGAAAACCCGCGCGCCGCGATCTGCGCCCCGCCGCCGGCCTGCCCGCGCAGCTGCACCGGCCAGCTGCGCCGCTCGCTGCTGAGCACGCCGCTGAGCGTCATCGGCGTCTCGAACATGACCTCCGTCGGCGTCGGGTTGAGGATGACCAGGTCAACGCGCACCTCGCCACCCGGCGTCGCGGCCTCGACCGGCGCCAGCAGGTTGACGACGACATTTTGCGCCCGCAGCCCCGCGGCGACCAACAGGACCAGACCGGCCAGGAATAACTTCATGCCCCGAGTAAAGGCAGCCCGACCCGGCTTCGCACGCTGATTCTCCATTTGGGTGGAGGGCTCAGCTCCAGCTGAGCCGCGGCCCAGCTGGAGCTGGGCCCTCCATTTGTCCGCCTTCCCTCAGGTTTCAGGTCTCAGGTTTCAGGTTTCTCCTGAGCCCCTCTTTTTCGACGGGGCTCAAAAACGCGATCTCCAGCGCGTTGCGCTGCGCCTGCGCGATCTCCGCCGGCGTCAGCCCCGCCGCCGGTGCCGCCACCTCAAACTCATGCCGCAGGTCGATGGCGCTGATCACCGGGTCGTCCGTGTTGATTGTGGCCAGCAGGCCGCGGGCGAGGAACTGCTTCATCGGGTGCGCCGCGAAACTCGGCACCGTGTTCGTCTGCACATTGCTCGTCAGGTTGATCTCGAGGCCGATCCGGTGCGCGTGGAGGTGGTCCAGCAGCTTCGGGTCGTCGATGGCCCGGATGCCGTGCCCGATGCGCGTGGCGCCGAGTTTCTGCAACGCCGCCCACACGCTCGCCGCGCCGCCGGCCTCGCCCGCGTGCACCGTGATGGCCCAGCCCGCGTCGCGCCCACGCTTGAAGTGCTCCGTGAACAGTTCGGCGGGAAAGTTCTTCTCGTCGCCGGCTAGGTCGAGCGCGACCAGGTGCGCCCGTTGCGTCAGCAGCGCCTCCAGCTCGACCTTGCACGCGTCCGCCCCGAAGGTGCGGCTCAGGATGCCGATGAGGTTCACCTTCAATCCGGTCTTCGACCGGCCTTCCGCGACGCCGGCCACGACCGCCTCGACGACCTTCGCCGGGTTCAACTTGTTCGGTCCGGCCATGAAATACGGGCTGAAGCGCAGCTCGAGGTAGTCGATGCCCTCGGCCTTGGCGTCCTCGACGTTTTCCCGGGCGATCCGCCGGCAGGCGTCATAGTCGCCGAGCACCGCGATCATCCAGTGGAGCTTGTTCAGCCACGTGATCAGGTCGGGCATCACCTCCGTCACCTGCACGTGCGGGCGCAGGGTCTCGAGCGTGTCGCCGGGCAGTTTGATGTTATGCTTCCGACCGAGGTCGAGGATGGTCTGCAGCCGGACGTTGCCGTCGAGGTGCCGGTGCAGGTCGATGAAGGGAAGCGTGGGGTCCATTGGCGTGGTGAGTATGAAAATCTATTCGCAGTTCAATTCGACGACAAACCTATCATTCCAGCTCCCGGTCATCCTGAGCCGCGCGAAGGATCCATCAGGATGCGCTGATGTCGATGGATTCTTCGCATGGCTCAGAATGACAATCAGAGTAATTTAATGTCCATCCTAGCGGAGCGCCGCGTGAATCTGCCGGGCGCGGGCATGATGTTGCGCGATGAGACCCGCGAGGTCGAGGTCGGTGAACTGCCCGCCGGCGATCCGCACCCGGCCGCCGACGATCAGGCTGTCCACCTGCCGGGCGTAGCAGAGCAGCAGCGCGTCCACCGTATTCTCGCAGCCGCTGGAGAAAAGGTCCACCGCCGGCCAGATCGCCAGGTCCGCGCACTTGCCGGCCTCGAGCGACCCGATATCCGGCCGGCGCAGCAGCGCCGCGCCGCCGGTCGTGCCGATCGCCAGCGCATCCATGACCGACATCGACTCCGCCCCGTATTTCACGCGGCACAGCATCAGCGCCTGCCGTAGCTCGCCCAGCACGTGGCCGGAGTCGTTCGACGCGCTGCCGTCCACGCCGATGCCGACCTTCGCGCCTGCGCGCTGCAGGTCGTTGACCCGGCAGATGCCGGACCCGAGCCGCATGTTGGCGTAGGGACAGTGGCTGACGCCGATCCTGCGCGCCCCGAGCCACGCGACCTCCGCGTCCGTGAAATGAATGCCGTGCGCATACCATACGCCCTCGAAGTCCCAGCCGCAATCGGCGAAATACTCGACCGGCCTCATCCCGAACTTTTCCCGGGAGAACACATCCTCGTCCACCGTTTCGCCGCAATGGCTGTGCAACCCGAGCCCGTGCTCGCGCGCGTAGGCGGCGGACAGTTTCAACAGCTCCCGGCTGCACGACGTCGCGGCACAGGGCGCGAGGAACACCTGCCGGTGGCTGCCCGGCTTCGGGTCGTGGAAATCCCGGTGGAGTCGCACGACGTCGGTCATGATCGCGTCGGCCGTCTGGATGGCCCAGCTGCCGATCAGCCCCGAGGTCGTGTCCATGCTGCCGCGGGCGCAATGGAACCGCACGCCAAGTTCACCCGCCGCCCGGAACTGTGCCGCAAAGTTGTCCCCGCTGCCGCGCGGCACCACGTAATGGTGGTCCGAGGTCGTCGTGCAGCCGGTGAGCATCATCTCCGCCATCGCCAGCTTAGAGGCGAGGTGCAGGTCGTCCGCGGTGAACGGCCGCCAGAGCTTGTTCATGTGCGCCAGCCAGGGCAGCAGCGGCAGGTTGTTCCCCGGCGTGTAGGCGCGCGCCATCGTCTGGTAGAAATGATGGTGCGTGTTCACCAGCCCCGGGGTCGCGATGCCGCCACGGGCGTCGTGCACCTCCTCGGCCCCGGCCGGCGGCGTCCCGGTGCCCATCGCCGTGATGAAACCGTTTTCGGCGAGCAGCCACGCATCCCGCAGCACGGTGCGGGTGGCATTCATGGTGACGAGATAACCGATGTTCCTGACGAGCAGCTTGGGCATGGCGGTCAGGCGACCTCGTCCTCCGCACGCGGGACGGTGATGAACTTCGCCAGCAGGAAAACCAGCGCCGCCAGCGCGTAGCCCAGCGCCGCGCCGCCGGCGGGGAACAGCGAACGCCCGGGCGTCCACGTGCCGCTCAGCCAAGACAGCAGCGGCAGGTCGATCACCGTGTCGCGCCCGGTCAGGGCGTAGGAATGCATCAGCCCCGACAGCGCCAGCACCGCGCCGACGGCGCACCATCCGGCAGCGCGGAGCCACCGCCGGTCCACGATGCACACGACCACCGCGGACCAGATCATCGCCGAATAAAGGAAACCCTGCTCCAGCGCGAAACCGCCGCCGAGGTAGGTCCCGGCCGCGGCCGCGGCGGAAACCAGCGAGGCGTTCAGGGTGGCGCCGCCCGCGCCGACCGAGGTCTTCACGATCAGCATGGCCCACGCCGCCAGCGCCGGCAGCAGGCCGACCACGACCGCCGGGTAGTATTTCTTCTCCGTCACCTCGAAGGCCTGCGCCGCGATGATGATGCCGATCCAGAGGATGATCGCAATGCCCGCCTCGGCGGGGATCAGCCAGGTCAGCGCCGCCATCGCCCCCGTCAGGCAGACGAGCGTGATGCCGACGCCGTTCAGCACCGAGTAGCCGGCGCGGGCGCCGAGTTTCTTCCACGCCGGGTGGCCGATATAGATCGACGACGGGAAGGGCGACCCAAAGCACGCCGCCGCGATGGTGCCGAGGCCGTTGATCACGAGGCTGGGCCGCACCGGGTAGTTGTCGCCCGCGGCCGCGGCCGACTCGATGTTCTGCAGCGAGGCCAGCACCCCGAGCAGGCCGATCGGGATCACCACGGAGAGATAGGCCAGGATGTGACCGCCGAACAGCGCCGCCCACAACTCATCCAGCACGGGCACGGGAAAGTAGACTTTGAGGTGTGCCAGCGGCTGCGCCGCGGGTCCGCCAACCGGCGCCAGGCCGGTCGCCCAGGCCAGCGCCGTGCCCACGACCAGCAGCACCACCGTCGCCGGCAGGCCGCCGCGGAATTTCACGCGGCCGAAGAACACGATGAACACCAGCACCAGCATCACGAGCCCGATGACCGGCGACGCGAAGGCCTGGAAGAGGAACGACAGCCCGAGAAAACCCAGTCCCACACCCGCGAGGGTCGCGAGCATCGCGGCCTGCGGCGTGTGCTGGCGGATTTTCTCCGCGAAGAACGCGCAGCCGAACTCGATCAACCCGCCGAGGAAGCAGGCCACCAGGCCCGCGTGCCACGCGAAGCGCTCCGGGTCGGCCATGCCGTTGGCGATGGCCAGCTGCTTGGCCGGCAGCATCACGAGGAAGACGTGCGCGAACAACCCGGGCGTGCTGATGCCGTAGGGCAGCGCCGTCACGTCGGTGCGGCCCTCGCGCTTCGCCAGCTGCACGGCCTGCCACGCGTAGAAGATGTTGCCGACGAGGAACGAGATCGCGACGCCCGGCAGGATGCGCCCGTAGATCAGCTCCGGCGAGAACCCGAGCACGCCGCTGCACAGCGGCGCGAGGATCAGCAGCTGCACGAGGTTGTTGATGAACGCGACGACGAAGCCCTCGCCGTCACCGCGGGAGAACCACTTCATCGGCGGGCGGCCGCCGCGAGGCAGCCGGTGAAATAGACTGTCCAGCGTGCGGCCGCGTGCGCGGCCTTCTGCCCGAGCAGGCGGTAGTCGTTGCCGGGGTTGGACTGCGTCCGGTTGCTGCCGGCACGGAAGACGAGGTGCGGCACGCCTAGCTGCCAGCACACCTGCGCGATCGCCGCGCTCTCCATCTCCATGATGTCCGGGTTCAGCTTCTTCCGCATGTCGGCGATCTTCGCGTCGGACACGCCGAACATATCGCTCGCCGACACCACGCCAGGCAGCACGCGCGGGATGTAGGTCCGGCCGTTTGCCGTCACCGGCGCGGCGGTGTAGCCGGCGACCGAGGCCTTCGCGAGCTTCAGCAACCGCGGGTCGGGCCGGTAAAACCATGAGGTCATCTGTCCCGGCAGCGGGCCGCGCACCTTGCGATAGACCATGCCGTCGGCGGTCAGGCTGCCGGCGGCGTGATGGATCGTCTTGGTGGAGATGACGGTGTCGCCCGTGTCGATGCGCGGGTTGAAGCGCGAGCCTGTGCCGGAGACCAACACCTCGGCCGGGTGGAATTTACCGATGAACAGCGCGGTCACCATCGCGGCGTTGGTCACGCCGACCCCCGTCACCGCCGTGACCACCCGCCGGCCGCGCAGCACGCCGGTCACAAAGGGGAAGCAGGCCAGCTTGCCGCGCTTCGGTCGTCTGATGTGCGCCTGGATCAGCCGGATCTCCGACGGCATGGCGCTCAGGATCAGGGTGAGCGCGGTGGCGGGCTTGGGCATGGCCAACGCCTACAGCAAAACCCTTACCAAGCCACGCCCGATTTGCGCCCATCCCCGCGCCTTTCAAGTTCCCTGCAGCTCCTCGCGGGTTGCCTTCGCCGCCAAACCGTGTTCATTCGGCGGCTTCCCCATGATCGAGGTCCGAAATCTCACGCGCGTCTTCCGCACCTACAAGAAACAGCCCGGTTTTTGGGGCGGCGTGAAGGGCCTGTTCCACCGCGAATTCGAGGAAACCCGCGCCGCCGACGACATCACCTTCAGCATCGCCGAGGGCGAGCTGGTCGGCTTCCTCGGGCCCAACGGCGCCGGCAAGACGACCACGCTCAAGATGCTCTCCGGCCTCATCTACCCGACGAGCGGCACGGCGCGCGTCGCGGGCTTCGACCCCACGAAGCGCGAAAACGCCTACCGCCGGCTGTTCGCCCTCGTGCTCGGCCAGAAGAACCAGCTTTGGTGGGACCTCCCCGCCATCGAGTCTTTCTACCTCCTCCGCGCCATCTACGGCCTGCCGCAGGACCAGTTCAAGGCCACGCTCGACGAGCTCGTCACCCTCCTCGACGTCGGGCCCAAGCTCAACGTCATGGTCCGCGAGCTCTCCCTCGGCGAGCGCATGAAGATGGAGCTCATCGCCGCCCTGCTCCACCGCCCCCGCGTGCTCTTCCTCGACGAGCCCACGATCGGCCTGGACGTCGTGTCGCAGAAGAAGGTCCGCGAGTTCCTGCGCGACTACAACCGCCGCACCAAGACGACCATCCTCCTCACGAGCCACTACATGGCCGACATCTCGTCGCTCTGCGAGCGCGTCATCGTCATCGACCACGGCAAGAAGATCTACGACGGCGCCCTCGCCCGCATCACCGGCGCCGGCGCCCGCCAGCGCATCATCAAGTTCAAGCCCCGCGACGGCGCCTTCCCCGCGGACTGGAAGCCCCTGCACGGCGAGTGCAAGGTCTGCGAGGACGGCGAGATCCTCCTCCACGTCCCCAGCGAGCACGTGACCGCCGTCTTCCAGCAGATCCTCAGCCTCGGCGCCGTGGACGACATCACGATCCAGGACGTGCCCCTCGAGGACGTCATCACCGAGCTCTTCTCCCGCGGCGTCGCCGCCAAGACCGCCTGAGGCCTCCCGCCCCACGCCCTCCGACAAGGGGATGCACCCTATAGCTTAACCCGCCGCCACCCGCTATAGTCCCGGCCGTCATGAGCACCAAGGAAACCGCCCTGTCTTACGCGGATACCCAGAAGATCCGCGCCGGTCTGGAACAGGCCATCATCACCTTGGACCAGAACCGGGAGAAGCTCGGCGAGAACGAGCGTCAGCTGCGGGAACAGCTGGTAAGGCTGCATTCCGAGATCGAGAAGCTCGCCCTCGATTCCCGCCACCCCTTCGCCGGTAGCCAGTAGTCGGGACGCCCAAAGGGGAACCCGGCCGCCGGACGGGTTGTTTGATTATTGATCCGCCTCCTGCGCGGAGCCCGGCTTTCTGCTGTCGCTTGGCCTTCACCTGACACGACCGCAGCCGCACCGGACGCGCTGTCCCGATCGTGCATCCATGCCCCGCGCCGCTCGGCGCATCGAATCCGCCTTTCTTCAAAAAAGGCGCCTGCTTTTAGGCGATTTCCCGTAACTGAAACGCTTAGATATTTGTTCAATCTGTGCCGCGAACCGAATCCCCCACCTGAACGATTCCCCCACCATGCACTCCCGCCGTAAGCTCGTCCTCCTGCCCGCCCTGCTCGCCGGCCTTCTCCACCTCGCCGGCGCCGCGGACGTCCCGTCCGCCCAAGCCCCGCTCCCCGTCTCGGTCTCCTCCGCCAACTATGCCGAGACCCGCTGGGACGAAGTCCGCCGCATCGTGGCGGATCCCGTCCAGGTCAACCCCGCGGAGATCGCCCTCGAGCCCCGCGCGACGCCCCAGACCTACGTCTTCGCCCCCGGCGAGCTCTACGAGAGTGATGTCCCCTACGAGGAGTTCTGCCGCCAGCTCGAAGGCGCGCTCGCCAAAAAGGGCTTCGTCAACGCCGCCGACGCCCAAGGCCGCGTCGCCGCCCCCGACAAGATCGACCTCATCCTCCGGCTCAGCAGCGGCGGCCGCCGCTGGCGCAACCCGACGGTGCGCACGGACCGCCTCACGTGGGACCAGGGCCTGACCGCCGAGCACCGCACCACCCGTTCCCTCCTCGGCGGGCAGATGTCCTGGGACAACCGCGCCGGCGGCAACGACGACGCCCTCGCCACCGCGATCGCCGAGCAGGGCAAGATCGGCTCCTCGACCGGCGGCACGGTGGAGTCCTCCCAAGGCGCCACGGACCCCAGCGCCTACAACAGCACGCGCGAGTTCTTCCTCCTCGTGGTGGACGCCTTCGGCTACCAGGACCTGCTAAAGAAGCAGGCCAAGGCCCCGCGCCTCTGGACGACCTTCGTCGCCCTGCCGCAGGAGGAGAAACAGACCTTCTCCCAGGTCCTCGCCACGATGCTGCGCGTCGCGACGCCGTATTTCGGCGAGACCACGCGCGGGCTGCAGATGTTCACCGACGCCCGCGCCACCGTGAAGCTCGGCGAACTCCAGGTCATCGACGCCGACGTGAAGCCGGCGGCCCCGCACAAACAGTAACCCCTGTTGAAGGGGTCATGTCTGAATGGCACTAAGTTAAGGCCGGTGGTCGTTCTTTCTGAGCACGGGAGGCGGAGACGACCATTTGATGACGGGGCTGCGTATGAGCCGGTTTCTATCCATTCGAGCAGCCGTCTGGCTTGGGGGATCTCGTGCGCTTTCCAAGCATCGAGGGCGAAGCGCACCAGTTGTCCGGTGGAGAGGGAAAACAGGCCGACCAATTGGGCGGTGGGGAAGCCGCAACCGGGCTTCTGGCCGCTGGCGTAGGGCCAGCGGGCCCGGTTCTCATCGGTGTCGGGCATCGACAGCCCGCAACCATCCAGGACGCTCACCGCCCGGCCGCACCATTGCCAGGTTTCCTTGGTGTGTCGCCCGATCCACCGGCCGAGCGTTTCATGGGCGGACTGCAGCGTGGCGAGCGGGAGCCGAACCCGGGCCTGACAATACGCGCTGATGCTTTCATCCGGCAGCGTCCGCTTTTGCGCCGCGCACCAGGCCTGCACCCGCCGCACGCTCTCCCGGCAGGAACTGCCGCGCGTGAGCGTCTGGCCGAGAAACGCGATGAAGGTGGCCCACGGGGTATAGACCCGCTGCCGCTGCTTCTCGCTCGGAGCGAACAACGTTGCAGGCATGAACTTCGCCACCAAGGCCGCCAGCCCATCCAGCCTCTCCGCCCGCGCAAGCAACCGCCGGGCGGCCGAGCGCGTGCCGCTTCCTTGCAACTGATGACTGAATCCAGGCAGATACAACGTCGGGCTTTTCATGCCACCCCTCCATGCAGCTTCCTCGCCGGGCAGCCAAAATCTTGGCGATTTTCTTGACGACCACCGCCCTTAACTTAGCGCCATTCAGACATGACCCCTTCGCAGCGGATCCACTCCAATCAATCTCGGCTCATATGTCATGCCACGAAACTGCTAGCCGACAAAAAATCCGGCGAATCCGTTTACCACATAAAAAAAGGCACCTGCATTTAGGCAATTTTCGTTAAACCGAAGTCCGGCGATTCCTGTTAAACCTAGGGCGGTGAGTGAATCTTCCACAGTGATGATTCCGGCGAGCCTCGGTGAAAACACCGTCGAACACCTGTATGCCATGCACGGCCCGGCCCAGCCCTGGATTTACTGGCTGCTGCTGGCCGGAGTGATCGGGTCGCTGGCCAGCCTGCCGTTTGTCATGGTGGATGTTTCCGTGCGCTCAGCCGGTTTGGTCCGGCCCACGACCGCGCGCGCCGAGCTGCGCCCCGCAGTATCCGGTCATATCGCGGAGGTTCTGGCCCGGGATAACGCATCGGTGAAAACCGGCCAACCGTTGCTCGTGATCCGCGCACGTGACGTCGAGGAACGCCTGGCCCATAATCATACGTTACAGGCTGAACACACCGCACTGCTGGCCGATTTGCAGTTCTTGACCACGGAATCTGCTACCGGCCCAGAGGCCAGACCCGCCCTTAAGACTTCGGTTCTAAGGCAGGAGCACGCCCAGTTCCTCGCCCAGCTCAACTCCTACCGTCTGGCCGAAACCAAGGCCGGCACCGAGCTTGCCCGCTACGCCACTCTCGCGGCCAAGGGCATCGCCACCCAGCAGGAACTCGATCACGCCCGCTACGAATCGGAGCGCCTGCAGGCGGAATCGCGGCTGCTCGTCGAGCAAGCCCTCGCGCGCTGGCAGACAAAACTCCGCGAAGTGCACATTGCCCAAGCTGCCTTGATCTCGGAAGCCCAACGTTTGCGCGAGGAACAGTCCCAATACACCATACGCGCTCCGGCGGATGGCGTGCTCGTGGATTTCCATGGCTGGAGCGCCGGTGGGTTTCTGTCGGCCGGGCAGTCCGTGGGCGCCGTTTCGCCTGACGACGCCTTGCAGATCGAGGTTCACGTCCCGCCCCGGGATATCGGCCTTGTGAGGATCGGCCAGGCCGTCCGGCTGCAAATCGATGCCTACCCCTATACGCAATGGGGCACGCTGGACGGCACCGTCACCGCGATCAGTGGCGACTTGGTGGGGAATGCCACAGACACCGGACACGGAGCCGGCTTCAAGGTGTTTGTCCGGCCAGCCGCCGGTTTTCTCACGCTTTCCGACGGTCGACGCGGCGATCTGAAAAAGGGCCTCACACTCTCGGCCCGGTTCCTCGTCGCCCGCCGCAGCCTTTTTCAACTCCTATACGACGAGTCTAGTGCCTGGCTCGACCCGCAAGCAGCCCCCAAATTGGCTAAAAATCACCCCTTTCACCGGCAATCCCGCCGGGGAAATAAACACGCAGAGGAAATCAAATAATGAACACACTGAGTCAAAACGAACTCGTCGCCGTTTGTGGCGGCCTAGACCCATTAAACGTCAAAGACCCGACTAATTATTGGGATCTGCAGTGGTTTATTGATCAACTCGCACGACAGGAGGAAGAGAAGAGTCTGAGTTTTCTTCTCGGAGGGTCTGCAGAATAGTTCTTTGCGGGCGGGCGACAAACCCGCCCGCTTCCGAATTATAGAATGACCCCGTTCCGTTCAGTATGTCTGTTGGGTCTTGTCCTGTCACTGCCGCATGCAGTGTTCGCAGCAGAGGAGACCGTGGCCCTCCCAAAATTCCGCGTGGACGTCACCCCTTGGCAATACGCCAAGTCCGGAGAAATCGAGATTCTGACTCGTGCACCGATTCATCGCACTCGCGCTCTGATCACAGCGCTGCTTCGAGGCCTCAGGCTTTTCCCTGATTTCTATACTGAGAATGTCCGTCTTCCATTAATGATCATTCAGGTCGAAGAACGGAACGAAGTGATTGCGAGTTTGGAAAAGCCAGAGCAAGTCGACTCGGACGAGCGTTTCTGGAAGAAAGGATATTCGGAGAGTAGAGGCGTTGGCTATGACTCCGTAGAACATGACAAGCACTTGCTTGCTGCCAATTTCGCAGGCGTTCCCATCCCAGAGATCATGACGATTCGGGCAAAGCGTCTGATCCAGGCTCAACGTCCGGAGTTCTCGCCTTGGACAACGATTGGGTTGCTGGGGCCATGTGGCCCATATCAGGACGTCATTGGGCTACCGAAAACTGCCACAGTTCAGATCGCCAAACTTTCGTGGCCCGACCCAGCCTTAGCGCCGGAGGCTTTCCCAAACGAAGCCGCTGATTTCCTCCCATTCTCTACACTATTTGATTCCCGCCTGGACCTGTCCACCGCGACACCCAAGATGAACCGGCAGTTTGACTTTCAAACAGCGCTCTTCGCTCGTTGGAGTCTGTTCGGTCCAGCCAAAAGCGGCCGAAATCGAAATGGCTATTGGGTGCTTGCGGAGATGGCACGTCGTGGCCCGGTAACAGAGACCCTTTTCCAAGAGTGCATCGGCATGACCTACGCCAAGGCCTGCGCGGAAATGAAGGCTTACCTGAAGACCCCCGCCGTAGGCATGCTGGACGTTCGTCTAACTGAGGTGATGGCTGAGACGCCGGAGGCAGAGAGACTGGAATTTCGCATGGCAACACCAGCTGAGGTCACCCGGATTCTATCCGAATCCAAGCGGCTGTTTCCGCGTGCAATGCTCTTACCCTAATGAGGCCAAAATACTTCTAAGGTCACCTCCGTTCACTTTCCCGGCAATTCCGCCGGGGATAAACAAAAACCAAGGAGGTAATATGAATGCGTCAATGATGATACTAGATGAACACGAAATGACAGGTATCGAGGGAGGCAATCCGTTCGCGGGTGTCGCAATCGCTGCGATCGCTTACACCAATCTCTTAACCAAAATCGAAGACAATCCCGATGACTACACATTCCTGATGGATTGGTATTACAATTAAGGGCCTACGGATAGTTCGCTGCACCCACCTTGCAGTGGGTGCAGCAAGCCGAAATAAGAATCACCCATGAGACTGCTCCGATTTCTTGAGGCAATCGCTGAAAAGAGTGGTTGGCAGCTAGCACTGCATTTAGTCGCTGTCGTCATCATTGCCTGGATCCCCGCTCAGCTCGCAGATGCGGTAGTCGAGAGATATATTCCTGGGCCAGGCGTTCCGCATGATTTTGCAATGGATTACAAAGGTATCATACTGACCCTTTTACTGGCCCCAATACTTGAAACGTTGGTCATGCGATACACGTTCTTGATGTTGGCCAAAATTTTCACGCAGAAACTAAACCTAGTAGCTATCAGTTCATTGTTTTGGGGCGTTATGCATCTTAACAGTGACAATTGGGGCATCCCAGCAGTGTGGGTCTTTGGAATCATGGGTATTTGCTATCTGCGCCTGCAGACGAAATCACCCGACAGGGCTCTGATTCTTGTTACGATCATACATGCTTTATTCAACTCTCTGTCGTATGGTGCGTATTGGTTCATAGCACTTCTCAGGGTTTGAAGTATGTCGAATATCTTCAAACAGCGCGACATCACCGACTGCGGCGCCGCATGCCTTGGTTTCGTTGCGGCGCACTATCGGAAATCCCTGCCAATCGCCCGGCTGAGACAACTGGCGGGCACAAACCAGAAAGGTTCCACTGCGCTGGGTCTGGTCGAGGCTGCGCGCCAGCTGGGCTTCACGGCGAAGGGCGTCAAGGGTGCCGCTGATGCCTTGCCGACGGTGCCGCTGCCGGCCATTGCCCACTGCCTCATCGACCAGCGCCTGCTGCATTACGTCGTGCTTGTTTCCTGGACGGCCAAGCACGCCCGGGTGATGGACCCTGCCGTCGGTCGCATCGAGCAATGGTCCCATGAGAAATTCAAATCCGTCTGGACCGGCGTGCTTATCCTGCTGGCGCCCGGCGACACATTCCAGCCCGGCGATCAGACAACGTCCGCCTGGCAGCGACTGTGGAATTTGCTCCAGCCGCACAAGGCCGTGCTTGGCCAGGCCTTCGTCGGCGCCGTGGTCACCACCGTGCTGGGCCTATCGATGTCGGTCTACGTCCAGAAAATAGTCGACCATGTCATCCCCGACGGCAACCGGCAGCTCCTGAACCTCCTGGGCGTGGCCATGCTTTGCGTCCTCGGCCTCAAGCTCGTGCTGGGCTGGTTCCAATCGCTGCTCTCCCTGCGCACGGCGCAACGGATCGATGCCACCCTCATGCTGGCCTACTACCGCCACCTGTTGCGCCTGCCGCAGTCGTTTTTCGACACGATGCGCGTCGGAGAGATCACCTCCCGGGTGGGCGATGCGGTCAAGATCCGCAACTTTCTCAACGGCTCGCTCCTCAGCCTGCTGCTGAACCCGCTCATCCTCGTCTTCTCGCTCGCGGCGATGTTCTTCTGGTCGTGGAAACTGGCGCTGCTCTCGCTCACCCTCCTCCCGTGCAACGTCCTCATCTACTGGCTGGTCGACCGGCGCAACCGGCTCTACCAGCGCCAGCTCATGGAGCGTGGTGCCGATTTCAGCGCCCAGCTTGTGGAATCACTGAACGCCCAGCCCGTGATCCGTCGCTTCCAGCTCGAGGAGTCCGCGACCTTGCGCACCGAGACCCGCCTCGTCCGGTTGATGAAGACCGTCTGGAGCGCTTCCCTCATGGGCGCGGGCAGCAGCACCATCACCACCCTCGTTACGCAGGTCTACCTCATCGGCCTGCTCTGGCTCGGCGCCGGTCTGGTGCTTGATGCCGGCCTGACGCCCGGCCAGCTCATGTCTTGCTACACGCTGGCTGGTTACCTCACCGGCCCGCTTGCCGCCCTGATCGGGCTCAATACCTCCATCCAGGAAACCCTCATCGCCACCGACCGGCTCTTCGAGCTCATGGACCTGGAATTGGAGAAAGACCGGGGCCTGGCCGGCTTCACCCCGGCCCACGCCCGCGACATCCATCTTGAGGGTGTCAGTTTCAAACACGCCGGCAGCCTGCCCACCCTGCAGGACATTTCCCTGACGCTGCCCGCCGGAAAAATAACCGCGCTGGTCGGCGAATCCGGCTGCGGCAAGAGCACCCTTCTCACCCTGCTGCAACGACTCTACCTGCCGGAGAAGGGTCGCATCCTGATTGGCGAAATCGACCTGCAGTATTTTCAACTGGCGAGCCTTCGCCGGCACCTCGCCGTGGTGCCGCAGCAAACCCACCTGCTCTCCGGCACCATCTTGGAGAACCTTGCCCCTGGCGACCATCAGCCCGACATGGAACGCATCCTCCGCCTCTGCCGCGAGGTCGGCGTGCTGGAGTTCATCGAGCACCTGCCCCAAGGTTTCTTTACTTACCTGACCGAAAACGGCGCGAACCTCTCCGGCGGTCAGCGCCAACGACTGGCCCTTGCCCGTGCCCTCTACCTTGACGCGCCGATCCTGTTGCTTGACGAACCGAGCTCGGCGCTTGATGCAAAATCGGAAGCCCAACTGCTCACCCTCCTGCAACACCTGCGCGACACCGGTCGCACGATCGTGATCGCGGCCCATACGCCTGCCGTGCTCGCCATCGCCGATGTTGTGGCGACCCTGGGCAACGGAAAGCTGGTGACCTTGGAGCATCGATCAGTTTCCTCAGCGGTCCCGGACAGAAACGAACCGGAAGCTAGACATGGCTCGCCCGAAATACACCAATCCGTCGCATCGCCAGCCGGTCTGGCCGCAGCCGTGGCGTGAACTGGAGTCGTCAGTGCAGCGCGGCCCCAAAATAACACTTAATTAGCAAACGGGCGGTATTCTTGGGGGGTCCTGACCAAGCTTCGGATTGCCAAACTGGGGGGCCACCTCCACCCTGCCCCAGCAATTTCACCCATGCTCGACACCACCCCCACCGCACCGGCCACCACCCCGGCCAGACCCAAGGTCCTCGTCATCGACGACGAGCTGGGCCCGCGCGAGAGCATGAGCTACCTCCTCCAGGACGAGTTCGACGTCCAGACCGCCGACCGCGTCGACCGCGGCCTCGACCTGATCCGCAAGGAGTCCTTCGCCGTCGTCGTCATGGACATCCGCATGCCGCAGAAAAACGGCATCCAGGGCCTTGAGGAACTCCGCCGCATCGACGGCGATGTGGCCGTCATCATGATGACGGGCTACGGCGCCCTCGCCTCCGCCCAGGCCGCCATCAGCCTCGGCGCCAACGAATATCTCAAGAAGCCCTTCGACGTCGACGTGCTCCAGGCCGCCGTCCGCCGCCACGCGGCCCAGGCCCTCGAGCGCCGCAAGCGCGCCTCCCTCCTCAAGCAGCTCGAGGGCATGTATGAGTCGGTGAAGACCGAGCAGAAGAAGCACCAGATGCAGGTCGGCTACGGCCAGGCCGCCGCCGAGATGGTGCACGACATCTGCAACCCGCTCGTTGTCACCATCGGCTACACGAACATGCTGCTCGACGAGGCCAAGAACCTCTCGGGCAAGTCCGCGTCGATCGACCGCATCGTCCACTACGCCCAGCGCCTCGAGCACTGCTCCTCCTTCTGCCTCCACCTCGCCGAGTCCTGGCGCCAGAGCAGCAAGAGCATCAGCAAGAGCGAGACCTTCGCCCTCCGCGGCGCGGCGGAGGAGACCCGCTCCGTCCTGTTCTTCGACTCGCCGCGTATCGAGATCGAGGGCGACGCCTCCGCGCAGATCACCGGCGTCCGCTACGAGATCATGCGGGTGCTGCAGAACCTCATCAAAAACTCCCTCGAGGCCGGCGCCTCCCGCGTCGTCGTGTCCATCCGGCGGGACCCGGGCCGGGGGGTGCTCGCCATCGCCGACAACGGCAGCGGCCTGCCACCCGATATCCTGGCGGTCATCCTCAAGAAACCGATCGAGTCCACCAAGGCGCACGGCACCGGCCTCGGCATGACGATCTGCCGCCACATCGCCGTGGCCCACCACGCCGAGATGAAGGTCGAGCCCCGCGCCGGCGGCGGCACCGTCTTCACGCTCGAGTTTCCCCTGGCGGACTGAGGCGGCCTCAGCCCGCCAGTTTCGCGAGCTCGGCCCGCAGCCACGCGGCCACCGCGGAATGGTCCGCCGGCTTGAACCCCCGGCTCTCCGCCACGCTTGCGCTGGCTTCCTCGAACAGGGCGATCTCCGCCAGCAACGCCCGGGCCAGGCCGCGGGGATCGGTGCCGGTGGTAATGTCCGTCTGGGCCAGCCGCCGGGCATCCAGCCACTTCTCGGCCTTGAGCGCCTCGGGGCGCGCCACCCGGCCCGCCAGCCACGCCTCCTCCTCCAGCAAGGCATAGACGTGCTCGACGACCAGCTTGTGCAACCAGTGCAGGGCGGAGCGCGGTTCGGGCCGGGCGATCTTTTTGGTCACCCAGACCGATTTTTGCCAGAAGGCCGCAGTGTGCCGGTCAAATTCCTCCGCGCTCATCCGGCGGGCGGGCCAGGCGACCGCCAGCGCCTGCAACCGTCGCTCCCATTCCGGGCCGCCGATCAGCACCTGATGACCCGAACCCAGCAGAATGACCCGGGTCTCGAGGATCCCGCGGTGCAGGCGCGCCGGCATCCAGCGGCTCCACTCCGGATGCCGCATGCCCCAATAAAGCAGCTTCATCTGCCAGGCTTTGAGCAGGACAAAATCCGCCTCAAGCCCGCCCGCAAAGATCGCCGTCACCTTGACCACGCCGCGCCGCGACTGCTCGGCATGCGCACACCAGGGTGGCGCAATTTCCGCCACCCAGTCCGGACGGTGATACCGCTCCGGGTGAGTCGAGATGAGGTGATAATCCCAATCGGACCAGGCATCCACCTGGCCGCCGGCCTGCACCCGCGAACCGATCTGCACCAAGGCCACGATGTCCGGCTGCCGGCGGGCCCAGTCGACAATGCGTTGCTCAAATTCTTGCGGGGTCATTCCGGGCGTTGTTGTGGGTCCGCGTCCGGCACGGCGCAAATCTCTTTTGCGATACCGAGGCTTGCCGTCACTCCCAATGTCCGGCAACTAGGGTCGGCCGGCGACGGCGGCGGATTCATCCCGCCAGGTCCCGGCCACACTCACTCCCAGCCTGCATTGAACCACCTCCCGGCGTCCCTTCCCTCCCCGCGCCCCCGCGTCCCGCGGCCCACCCATGCGTCGCCGCGTTAAGATCACCGGCATCGGCCCGGTCACCCCCGCCGGCACCGGCCGCGAGGCCTTCTTCCGCGGCATCAACGAGTCCGTCAGCCGTGTGCGCGCCATCACGCGCTTCGATCCCGAGGCCGGCCAGTTCGTCGGCGCCGAGGTCGTGGATTTCGACCTGAAGCACTACGCGCCGGGCGAGGCCCCCAAGCGCATGCCGCGCCACACCCAGTTCGGCCTCGCCGCCGCCATCCTCGCCCTGCAGGACGCCGGCCTCACCCCGCGGGATTTTCGCGGCAAGAATCCGATCATCATCACCGGCACCACGATGATGGACTGCGAGAGCGTCAGCAAAACCATCGAGCTCGTGGTCCGGAAGGGCCCGCGTTTCGGCTTGGTCAGCTCGGTGACCCAGGCGCTCTCGGTGTCGATCCCCGACAAGATCTCCCAATACCTCGACACCCCCTCCCGCATCATGGCGCTGCAGACCGCCTGTTGCTCCGGCCTGGATTCCATCGGCCATGGCGCCGAATACGTGGCCAGCGGGCAGGCCGACTTCGTCCTCTGCGGCGGCGCCGAGGCCCCGCTGTATTATCACCCCATGCTGGAGCTCGGCTTGGCGGAGCTGTCGCCCAAGTCGCACGCGACCCCGGAGAAGATCTGCCGGCCCTTCGACCTCTGGCGCACCACCGGGGTCATCGGCGAGGGTGCGTGCATGTTCGTGCTGGAGCCCGAGGAAAGCCCGCGCCCGGCCCAGGCCTGGGTCACGGGCTACGGCTATGCCAACGACCACTCCGACCAGATCGGCAGCGGCTGGTATGACTCCATCCGCATGGCGCTGGCCAACGCCCGGCGCACCCCCGTCGACATCGACTACATTTCCGCCTGGGGGCCCGGTCACCGGGAGATCGATTTCAAGGAGGCCCAGTCCCTCAAGCGCATCTTCGGCCCGCTGCTCGACACGATCCCGGTCACCTCGATCAAGGGTTCGGTGGGCAGCGGCATGGCCGCGGCCGGCGCCATCCAGATCGCCAGCGCCGTCCTCTCCCTGCAGCGCGGCATCATCCCGCCGACGGTGAACTGGGAGACCCCGGACCCGGACTGCCCGCTCAGCCTTTCGAATGTCTCCCGCCGCCTGGATCCGGCGATGGCCCTGGTGAACGGCCACGGCATCTCCGGCAGCAACAGCAGCCTCGTGTTGGAAAAAGCATGACATCGATCATCCTGCTGATCGCCATCCTGTCGGTCGTCGTGGGCCTGGGCGCGCTGTGGGCGAATCCCACCCGGCTCCTCAACGGGATTTCAGCCTGCTCTCGGGCTTCGTCACGCTGTGGCTGTGGTTTGTCTACAAGGCCCTGGTCGCCGGTGAAAGCACCTCGCCCGAACTTTTCGCCGACCTGGCCCTGTGGCTGAGGGCGAACGCGGCCACGGCCGGCATTTTCCCGTGGTTGCTGTGGCTGCTCAAGGAATCGGTGGTGATCCCCGAGGGCAAAGTCCGCTCCGTCCTGATGCGCTCCCTGCCCTGGCTGGCGGGCGGCCTCGGCCTCTCCGCCGTGTGCTTCGCGGACACCTTCCTCCTGACCGAGCCCCTACAGCGCGAGGTCCGGCGCGGCGGCGCGTATTCCGTGTATATCCTGGCCAGCGCGCTGCTCTATTTGCTGCTGTTGATCCAGGCCTACCGCCAGATGCGGCGCGAGTCCGGCATCCGCCGGATCGAGATGCAGTTCCTGATCTTCAACGCGGGCATCGCCTGCCTGGTCGTCCTCGTGCTGAACGGCGCCGGCTATTACCTGAACCTCCGGCCCCTCTCCCGGCTGAGCCCGCTGATGATCCTGCTCTTCTACGGGCTCACCGCCTGGGCCATCACCGTCCACCGCATCTTCGACGCCCGGCAGGTGTTCCTGTCCGTGGTGCAGCGGCTGGTGCTCGTGCTGGTGCTCTGCCTCGGCATTTTCGGCGGCTGGTGGCTCTTCGGCCTCATCCTGCCGCCGCCGGCCGACCTGCTGCTGGGCGTGGCCGCCTGCAGCTTCCTCATCTTCACGCTCGAGCGGAAGACCCGGGAATGGTTCCACCTCAGCCCCGAGCAGAACGTCGCCGCCCTGCGCCACACCATGAGCGACCTCGCCCGCAGCGAGCCCAATCCCGACAAGCTCGTGGCCGCCTTCGAGAGCCTCCTGCGCATCTGGGGCCAGGCCAACTATGCCCGCCTGCTCTTCGACAGCGGCGAGGTCTACGCCTCCGGCGACCTCGAGTTCAACAAGGACCGGCCGGCCCATGCCGCCCTCTGTCGCACCGGCTGGACCACACCCGAGAGCCTCCAGCGCCAGCGCGCCGAGCCGGGCCTGGTCGACCTCCGCCAGTTCCTCACCGAGTTCGACCTCGGCCTCGCCGTCACCGCCCCGCGCGGCAGCACCACGCCTTCGCTCCTCCTCGTCCTTGGCACGAAGGTGAACCACCGGCCCTTCACCTACCCGGAGGTCCAGCAGGTCCAGGAGATCGCCGAGTTCATGGACAACATCCTCGCGCGCTCCCGCCTGACCATGCAGGCCCGCCAGTCCGAGCAGCTCGCCACCATCGGCCTGCTCGGGGCCAGCCTCGCCCACGAGATCCGCAACCCGCTCGTCTCGATCAAGACCTTCGCCCACCTCCTGCCCACCCGCTTCGACGACCCGGAGTTCCGCCGCCGCTTCAACGTCCTCATCCCCGCCGAGGTCGACCGCATCGACAGCCTCACCCAGCAGCTCCTCGACCTCTCCAACCCCCGCCGGCACCAGATGGAGCGCATCTCCCTCCACGCCGTCGCCCGCGAGACCGTCGACCTCATGCTCACCCGCGCGGCCGAGGCCCGCGTCTCCATGACCAGCACCTACAGCGCCACGGCCGACACCATCTGGGCCGACGCCAGCGCCATCCGCCAGGTCCTGATCAATCTTCTCATCAATGCCTTTCAGGCCCTCGACCAGCAGGAGACCGACCGCCGCGTGGACCTGCGCACCCGCAATTCGCCCAACGGCAGCGTCATCCTCGAGGTCAGCGACAACGGCCCCGGCATCCCCCCCGACCAGCGGGCTAGGTTGTTTCACCCATTCGTCTCGACCAAGACCAAGGGCATGGGCCTGGGCCTCGCGGTCTGCGCTGATATCTTGCACGAGCACAAGGCCACCATCATTGTGCCTGACATCGAGCGCCCCGGCGCTACTTTCCGCATCACGTTTCCATGCCCGCCTCCCTCATCCTGACCACGCCCGACCCCGGTCTCGAAGCCGCATGGAAGAACCAGCTCCACCCGCGCGAACCCGCCTTTTTCGCCCGCCCCGCCGACCTGCAGCGTGACCTCCTGCGCCCCGGCTCGCGCGTCTGGGTCACCGACATCAACGACCCCCGCGCCCGTCTCGCCTGCGGCACCGGCACCCTCGTCATCCTCGTCGGCCAGCCGCACAGCCTGCCCTTCGAGCAGGCCCGCCAGAACCGCGCCGCCCGCCTCTTTCTCAGCTACGACGACAGCCGCACCCGCCTCGCCGAGTCCGTCAGCCTCCTCGAGGAGATCGCCGACAAGAACTCCCAGCTGCAGATCACCCTCGAGCGCTCGCGGCAGAGCGCCGCGCCGTTCGTCCGCGAATCCGCGCCCGCCCCGGCCGCCGGCGAACCGGTCGAGTCGTGGGACTTCCTCGAGAGCGCCCTCGCCCACCTCGGCGACCGCCCGCGCCTGCTCGACGAGTTCCGCCGCGCCGGGCGCTACATCCTGAAGTCCGGCAAGGTCCTGTTTTTCTTCCGCCGGTTCGACGCCTTCCTCTCCGACGACGAGGCCCACCGCTGCGAGGCCGGCCACCCGCTGGCCCTCTGGCTGGAGGAGCACCCCGCCGCCCTCGACGTTTCGCAATGGGCCGGTCCCGACGATCCCGCCATCGACGCCCCGATCCGCCAGCAGCTCCACAGCTGGGGCGCGAAGCTCCTGATCCCCCTGCACGCCTCCGGCCAGCTGCTCGGGTGGATGGCCCTCGGCCCGCGCGCCGACGGCGCCGCCTACCGCGAATCCGACAAGTTCCGCGCCGTGCTCCACGGCCGCCTGCTGGAGCGCTGCCTCGAGCGCTCCACCCAGATCGAGGAGCTCCAGCGCATCGAGACCACCGCCACCCTCCGCGCCAAATACCTGCCCGGCTCCCGCGTGCTGTCCCGCGCCGAGATCGCCTCGCTCGACCTGCCCGTCGAGGTCCGCGCCGTCGCCAGCGAGGCCCTGCACGCGGGCCAGACCATCGTCCAGCCCGCCCGCGCGCCGCACCGCTTCCGCGTCACGGCCGGTCCCGCGCCCGAGATCGACGGCGTCTGGGTCCACTGGGAGGAGGCCGCGCCCGAGATCGAGCGCATCCGCGCCGAGCACGAGCAGCACCGCCGCGCCCTCTTCAAGAACCTCGGCCTGACCCTCAGCCACGAGCTGTCCAACCCGCTCGTCTCCCTGGTCACCTTTTCCCAGCTCCTGACCCGGAGTCAGAGCCGCCCGCCCCTCGCCGCGACCCTGCCGGCCCCCGACGGCGCCGCCCTGCTCGCGTCGGAGGTCTCCCTCGCCACCGAGGTGCAGAAGCTCCAGCGCCTGGCGGAACACGCGATGGTCCTCGGCGAGATCGCCGCGCCCGCCGCGCAGTCGATCGACCTGAACGTCCTGCTCACCGAGCTCGCCACCGCGCGCGGGATGAACACGCGCTTCTCCGAGGAGCCGCTCATCTTCTCCGTCGACGCCAACCTCGTGCGCTTCGCGTTCATGGCGATCTTCGACGCGCTCGGCGCCAACCGCCCCGATGAGGGCACCGCCGGCCTCCTGCTCACGCTGCGCACCGCCGGCACCGACACCCAGCGCACCGCCATCGTCACCATCGAGGGCAAGCGCCTCGAACTCGACGGCATCCTGCCGCTGCCCGCGCCCGGCATCACGCCCAACGAGGGCCGTCTCTCCGTCTTCCTCGCCCGCGAAATCCTCCGCCTCCACGGCGGCACGCTTCAGGCCGGCCCCGGCATCAAGGGCACGGATATCCAGATCAGCTTCGGCTCGCTCAGGTAGCGCGGTGCTTCAGAGCCTGAAGACCAGCTCTTCGAGCCTCACCCCGCTCGGCGGCTCAAAGGTCTCCTCGCCGGCCGGCGTGAAGCCGGCCTTCTGCAGCACACGGATCGAGGCGGCGTTGTGTTTCACGACGCGGGCGGTGAGCGGACGCGTGGTTTCGCAATGGAGAAATTGGGCCAGCGCCGCGCTCGCAATGCCGCGCCCCCAGAACTCGCGCCCGATCCAGTAGCCGACGCAGCGTTCGCTGCCGTCGGTCCACGCACACATATTTCCGGCAATGCTCCCGTTGAAGAGCACGGTGCGGATGGCGCACGCGGGGTTGGCCATGATTTTATGCCAGTGGGCCGTAAACGCCGCGTGATCGCGCGAGGAAAACGCGGCCATGCGCGCACCTTCGGGATCGCGCTGGTGCTCGAAAAAAACAGGCAGGTCACTGAGGCGGACCTCGCGGAGGGAAACCCCGGTCGGGGCGGCGGCGGGCATGTTCACAGTTTGGTGAGGAAGGGCGCTGACCCCGTCAATCGGCCAGACCCAGGCAACCGGGTAAACCACAAATCATAACCAACCGGCCGGACCGACCAGTCTCCTGACACCACGTTGTCAGTATCTTCCCCGCTGTTGGCTCGACTCACCGCTGCCCGCGGGCTTCACTCGCCCCTGTCCCAATGGAAATTGTCTTCATCCTCGTCGGCCTGGCCATCGGAGCCGCCCTGGGCTGGTTCATCGCCCAGTCCCGCGCCGCAGCCTCGATCGAACGCGCCCGCCTCGCCACCGAGCAGGTGGCCAAGCTTGAGGCCGAGCTGACCTCCCTCCGCGCCCGCGCCACCGAGCTCGAGACCGAGCGCGGCGCCCTCAAGGAGGCCCAGGCCAAGCTGCTCGAGTCCTTCAAGGCCCTCTCCGCCGACGCCCTCCGCTCCAACAACCAGTCCTTCCTCGAGCTCGCGCGCGAGACCTTCGGCAAGCTCCACCAGCAGTCCGCCGACGAACTCGGCAAGCGCCAGCAGGCCATCGACTCCATGGTCAAGCCGCTCAAGGAATCCCTCGAGAAGGTCGACGCCAAGATCGGCGAGATCGAAAAAGCCCGCGCCGGCGCCTACGGCCAGCTCTCCGAACAGCTCAAGTCCCTCGGCACCGCGCAGGTCTCCCTCCAGGCCGAGGCCGCCAAGCTGACGACCGCCCTCCGCTCGACCACCACCGCCGGCACCTGGGGCGAACTCCAGCTCCGCCGCGTCGTCGAGATGTCCGGCATGTCGAGCTACTGCGACTTCACCGAGCAGCAGTCCGCCGGCGGCTTCCGCCCCGACCTCATCGTCCGTCTCCCCGGCGGCCAGCAGATTGTCATCGACGCCAAGGCCCCGAACGACGCCTACCGCGAGGCCGTCAACGCCTCCGACGACAACGTCCGCTCCGCCAAGCTCGCCGAGCACGCCTCCAAAGTCCGCGGTCACATCGACCAGCTCGGCGCCAAGGATTACTGGGCGCAGTTCCAACCCTCGCCCGAGTTCGTCGTCCTCTTCCTCCCCGGCGACCAGTTCCTCTCCGGCGCCTTGCAGGGCGACCCGTCGCTCATCGACCGCGCCATCGCGAAGAAGGTCCTGCTCGCCACGCCCGCCACGCTCATCGCCCTGCTGAAGGCCACGGCCTACGGCTGGCGCCAGGAGGACGTATCGCGCAACGCGCAGGTCATCGCCGACCTCGGCCGCCAGCTCTACGACCGCATCGCCGGTTTCGCCGACAACCTCGACAAGGTCGGCCGCGGCCTCGAGACCGCGAGCAAGGCCTACAACTCCGCCGTCGGCTCCTTCGAGCAGACGCTGCTGCCCGGCGCCCGCAAATTCTCCGAACTCGGCGCCAAAGGCGTGAAAGAACTCGCCGATCCCACCACCGTCGAAACCACCCCCCGCGACGTCATCAAGCGGGCGTGAGGCTGATCCGACGGCTTGCACAAGATCAACCGTGTTTGTTGATGAAATATCCCGAAAAAACACGTGATCGGATAGGGCTGATTATTGTAGTGTTCGTCATCAGCCCTCTCCTTGGCGTTCTGATATTTGGATCGGGAGCCTTGATGCTATTCGGTGCTTTTCATGCCGGGAAGATCGATCTCGGCTTGGCAGCATTGTCCCTGTCATTCGTGCTCATAGGGCTCGGGCTCCTTCAATTTTCCTACTTCGTTATTTTTGAAAAGGCATCGAGTTTGAACGCTGGCATACTTTATTTCGCGTCCATTGTCTTTATGGTTCTCGGCGCTTTCATAATCTTGCATCTGTTTCTGTTTCCTGAGGATAGCGGCGAGAGAGACTTAAGAGGTGCGGGTATTTTCATAATCGGGTTAATCGGATACAATTACGCCCGCTCTCGAAAGCGTGAGCAGGTGCGTGCAATTAATGCCGAGCGTCCTGCTCCTTAATCGCCGCCGAACTTTCGCGCCTTGGCTTCTTAGTGTGAATTCCTCGGGGTTCAGTCTGACTTTTTCCTTCAGCTTTCAGCTTTCAGCTCTCAGCTTTCCGGCATGAACATGCCGTCCCCCTCCCTCGAAGGCCGCTGGCAGCCCGTTTATGCCGAACTCGATGGTGAGGAGGCGCCGAAGATGATGCTCGATAAGATGGAGATAGAGCTGACCGGCGGCGAATACGCCGTGCGCTTCGGCGGCGTCACCGCCGACCAGGGCAGCTACACCCTCGACGCCGCGGGCCATCTCACGCTCGCCGGCATGATCGGCCCCAACGCGGGCAAGACCATCCCGGGCATCTACAAGTTCGCCGGCGACACGCTTTCCATCTGCTACGGTCTCGGCGGCGCCCGCCCCAAGAAATTCGCCACCCAGGGCGGCGAGCAACTCTATCTCGTCAACTACCAGCGGAAGACAGCCTGACCGCTAATTTCCGCTGATCTGCGCTGATTCAAACCCTTCTGATTAGCGAAAATTAGCGCCCATTAGCGGTTCACCCCTTTCACTGTCTCCTTCACTTTCACTCCGCGTGCACGTCTCCGGCCTGTTCCTCTACCCCGTCAAATCCCTCCGCGGCTTTGCCGTGCCCGCGGTGGAGATCGACAACCTCGGCTTCGCCGGCGACCGGCGTTTCCTCGTGATCGACGAGGCCGGCAAATTCCTGACGCAACGCCAGGTCACCCGCATGGCGCTGGTCAGCACCGCGCTTGCCAACGGCACGCTCACTCTTTCCGCCGACGGCGCCGGGAGTGTCAGCGTCCCGACCGCCTCCGACCCGGCCGCGCCGCTCCACACCGTGGCCGTCTGGAAAAGCGAGGGCATGCAGGCCGAGGATTGCGGCCCGGTGGCAGCCGCCTGGCTCGGTGATTTTCTCCAGCTCAAATGCCGGCTCGTCCGCATCGGAGAAAAATTCCGCCGGCCCGTCCTGAAAAAGGCCGCGCAACCGGGCGATGCCTTCAGCTTCGCCGACGGCTCGCCCATCCTCGTCACCAGCGAGGCGTCCCTTGCCGACCTCAATGACCACATCCAGAAAAACGCCGGCGAGCCCGTGCCGATGGACCGTTTCCGGCCGAACCTCGTGATCACCGGCTGCCCCGCCTTCGCCGAAGACACCTGGCCCCGCATCCGCCTTGGCGATGTGACCCTTCGCGCGGCGGGCAAAAGCGACCGCTGCATCATGACGACGACCGACCAGTTGACCGGCGTGCGCGGCAAGGAGCCGCTCAGGACCATGGCCACCCTCCGCCGCGACCCCGCCCTCGACCCGACCGCCGTCTACTTCGGCGCCAACTTCATCAACGAGTCGAAGCGCGGCACCGTGCGCATCGGCGACGCGGTGAATTTAATCTAGCCACGGATTTCACGGATGATCACGGATCAAGGCCAAGGCAGGTCTGCACAGGAGCACGCGGAGAATATGCCGGAGATCGGAATCTCTGCTTCCTCCGTTACCTCCTGTAAAAATTATCTGCTGGTTTTCCATCCGTGTTCATCCGTGCAATCCGTGGCTAAAAAGTATTTTCATTCACACTCGTGACCCTCCCCGACTACGAGACCCTGCTGGCCACCGGCGTCACGCTCGTGATGGCCGGGGTCATCCTACGCGGTTTCGCGGCCCAGACCCGGCGGGACATAGCCCGGCGCAAGGAGCACCGGATCGACGCGCGCAAATCGACCGAGGCCTACCTGAGCGGGGAGCTCGACCGTCCGCCCGGCTGGTTTGAACGGAATCTCGGCCTGCTCGCCAACGTGATCCTCGTGGCCGGCGTCGTGATCACGGCCGTGGCGTTCGCCCGGTAGTTGATTCCGGTCCAGCCTTGGCAACGGCCTGCGGCCGATGACTCACTCCCGGCTCGCCACCTTCGCGGGAAAACCGCACAAGGATGTCGCACACCCTCAACCCTCCCTTGCATGGCCGCCAATCCGTTTACCCAGACCGATAACGCCAACCCGTCCGTCGCCCCGGCCACCGCCGGGGCCGTGCCCGTCAACCGGGCCCTCATCGCCCAGTCCGAGCCCGAGGTCATGAGCGGCGCCAGCTGGTTCTGGTGGATCGCCGGCCTCTCGCTGGTGAACAGCATCATGACGCACTCGGGCAGCGACACCGGGTTCATCATCGGCCTGGGCTTCACGCTCGTGGTCGACAACATGTTTGCGGAATACAAGGTGGTCGCCTTCGTCATCGACGCCCTCGCCATCGCCACGATCCTCGGCCTCGGCTTCTTCGCCCGCAAGGGCCACTTCTGGGCCTTCGTGACGGGCATCGTGCTCTACACCCTCGACGCGGGCATCTACCTGCTCGCCCAGGACTGGATGGCCGTCGCCTTCCACGGCCTGGCGCTGTTCTACCTGATCCGCGGCGCGCTGAAACTCCGCGCCGCGCTCAAGGCCGCCGCCGAGCCGCCGCCCGTGATCGCCCCGCCACCGGTCGCGAGCGCCTGAAGCTCACCAGTCTCCGCCGCTGACGCGGCCGCGCGACGACTTGTGCTTCGCGCGGTGTTTCTTGCTCTCGATCATCCGCGCCTTCTGGCCGCGGGATTTCTGGCGCGTCTGCCGGCGGACGAGTTCGCGCTCCGACTTCTTCCGGCTGGCGGCCTCGGCCCGGCGCCACTCCAGCTTCCCCGCCAGTTCCACCCAGGCGAGCAGCCGGTTGACCGACTGGCTGCGCTCGCGCTGGCAGCGCACCTCCACCCCGGTCGGCAGGTGCCGCAGCACCACCGTGGACGAGGTCTTGTTGATCTTCTGGCCGCCCGCGCCGGCGCCGCGGATGAATTGCTCCGCCACGTCGTCGGGTTTCACCCCAAGGGAGACAAATCGCGCCCGCAGTGACGCTTCCACGATGTCCGGAAAATCGGCCATGCCTCCCGTTTAGCCACAAAGACTCCCAAAAGGCACGAAAAGTCCGGCTGCCCGTGCAGCCTGCCTCGGTTTTTAGGCGGATTGGTGACTTTTTGTGGCCATCCCCTGAACTCTTAGCCACTTCCACAGTCTCATCCCCAGCCAGCTCTTCACTTGTCACCGCATACCGCTCCCTGCTTACTGCTCACACTCTTTCCCCTATGATCAACGGTCCCACCTGGTCCCAGAAACTCCGCGCAGAAATCGGTCAGGCCGTCATCGGCCAGGATGCCGTCATCGAGCGCCTCCTCGTCGCCTTGCTGGCCAACGGCCACGTCCTCCTCGAGGGCATGCCCGGCCTCGCCAAGACGCTCCTCATCAAGTCCCTCGGCACCGCCATGGGCGTCCAGTTCGAGCGCATCCAGTTCACGCCCGACCTGCTGCCGAGCGACGTCGTCGGCACCATGATCTTCTCGCCGAAGGACGGCGGCTTCGCGACCCACAAGGGCCCGATCTTCGCCAACCTCGTCCTCGCCGACGAAATCAACCGCGCGCCGGCCAAAGTCCAGTCCGCGCTGCTCGAGGCCATGCAGGAGCGCCAGGTCACCATCGGCGGCAACTCCCACATCCTGCCCAAGCCGTTCTTCGTGATGGCCACGCAGAATCCCGTCGAGCAGGAGGGCACCTACCCGCTGCCCGAGGCCCAGACCGACCGCTTCCTCTTCAAGCTCATCGTCGACTACCCGTCCGCCGCCGAGGAGTCGCTGATGATGGAGAAGTGGGGCCAGGTCACCAAGCAGCCCGCGCTCAAGGCCGTCTCCAGCGGCGAGGAGCTGCTCGGGCTCCGCACCCAGGTCGACGCCATCCATGTCTCGCCCGCGGTGCAGGCCTACATCCTCGCGCTCGTCCGCAGCTCGCGCGACCTTGCCGCGCAGGCCGAGGGCGGCCCGGCCAAGCGCCTCCTCAACTTCGGCGCCTCGCCCCGCGCCTCGCTCGCCCTCTTCCAGGCCGGCCGCGCCCTCGCCTGGCTCCGCGGCGCCGACTACCTCTCGCCCGCCCTCGTCCAGGAAATCTTCCACGACGCCCTCCGTCACCGCGTCGGCCTCACCTACGAGGCCGAGGCCGAGGGCCTCACCTCCGACAAGATCCTCGACCAGGTCCTCGTCCGCACCCCCGTCCCGGCCAAGGTCTGACGCCGTCCGCGCCTATGCCGCCGTCGTCCGTCAACACGTCCGCCTCGCTGGTCACGTCCCAGCTCGCGCTGCTCCGGCAGCTCGAGTGGCGCGTGCGCCATGCCGTGGAGAACGTGCTGAGCGGCGAATACCGCTCCGCCTTCCGCGGCCGCGGCATGGAGTTCGACCAGGTCGTCAAATACACCTTCGGCGACGACATCCGGGACATCGACTGGAACGTGACCGCCCGCCTCGGCGAACCCTACCGCAAGAAGTTCATCGAGGAGCGCGAGGTCTCGCTGCTCCTGCTCTTCGAGGACAGCGTCAGCCTGCAGTTCGGCTCCGGCGCGCAGTCCAAGCGCGAGGCCCTGCTCGAGCTCGCCGGCCTCGTGATGATGCTCGGCGCCGTCAACCGCGACCGCGTCGGCTTCCTCCACGCCTCGCCCGCCGGCTACAAGCTGCAGGAGCCCGTCCGCGGCCGCGGCCAGATCCTGCACGCTGCCGCCACCCTGCTCGGCCAGACCCCGCCCTCGCTGGAATCCGCTCCCGGCTCCGAGCTCCCGGCTGCCGGCTTCATCCCCTGGCGCCTGCTGGCCAAGGCCGCGCCGCGCCACAGCATTTTGATCTGGCTCGGGGATTTCCCGCCGCGCATCGAGCCCGAGGGTTGGAGTGTGCTCTCGCGCCGCTACCAGACGATGGGCTTCCGCGTGGAGGACCCGTGGGACCGCGAGCTGCCGTTCGACCGCATCCTGACCACCTACGACCCGGTCGCCGGCCGGCTAGTCAACCTCAACGGCGCCTCCTCCGCCCAGCGAGCCGCCCACGCCGAGTGGGTGCAGTCCCGCGACAACTCCTTCAACGCCATCTTCCCTAACGTCCTGAGCCGCCTCACCGTCCGCACCGACGAGGAACGTCTCGAGTCCCTGGTCCGTTTCTTCCACCGCCGCATGGCCGCCGGAAAGCGCCGCTGAACCATGAAGGAATACGCCTTCCATGACCCGCTCTGGCTGCTCGCGCTGCTGCTCCTGCCGCTGCTCATCTGGGTGCGCGGCCGCCGCGGGGCCCCGGTGCTCGTCGTGCCCTTCGCCGCCGCGTGGCACCGCCCGTCACTCATCCCGACCTCCCGCTGGCCGGCCGCCCTCGCCATGACCGGGCTCATCCTGCTCATCGTCGCCCTCGCCCGCCCGCAGATCGTCGAGGACAAGCGCGAGGTGAAGCAGCAGGGCTACGACCTGATGCTGGCGATCGACCTCTCGGGCTCGATGCTCGCCGAGGACTACGAGCGCGACGGCGAGGTGATCAACCGCCTGCAGGCCATCAAGCCCGTCATCCAGGCCTTCATCAAGCAGCGCACCTCCGACCGCATCGGCATGGTCGTCTTCTCCGGCCGCGCCTACACCCTCGCCCCGCTCACCTTCGACCACGACTGGCTCGAGCGCCAGGTCGAGCGCCTCAAGCTCGGCATGATCGAGGACGGCACCGCCATCGGCGACGGCCTCGGCGTCGCCCTCACCCGCCTCGAGCAGGCGGCCCGCGAGGACGGCGGCAAGCGCAAGGGCGCGTTCGTCGTGCTCATGACCGACGGCGCCAACAACCGCGGCGTCCTCACCCCCGAGCAATCGACCGAGATCGCCAAGTCCCGCGGCGTGCCCGTCTACACCATCGGCGCCGGGCGCGACGGCCTGGTCAAGATGCCCGTCTTCGACGACACCGGCCGCCGGCTCGGTTCGCGCCGCGTCATCTCGGACCTCGACGAGGGCCAGTTGCGCGCCATCTCCGACGCCACCGGCGGGAAATTCTTCCGCGCCTTCGACATCGACACCGCGGAGAAGGCCTTCGCCGCCATCGACCAGGCGCAGAAGATCGAGTTCACCGCCAAGTCCTACCTGCTGACGACCGAGCTGTTCCACTGGCTGGCCGTCCCCGGCGCCATCCTGCTGTTCCTCGGCGCGCTGTTCGCCCTGCCACCTTCTCTCCCAAGGTGGAACCCGCGCTCCGCGCAGGTTCAGCCCGCGCGGAGCGCGGGCTCCACCCTAACGCCATGAGCTTCCACTCCCCGCATCTCCTCTGGCTGCTCGTGCCGCTCGTGCTGCTCTTCTCGTGGGAGCTGGCGCGCCACACCGCGCGCGCCGTGGCGACCTGGCCGAAGATCGCCCGCGCCTGGGCCGGGGCCTTCGACGTCTCGCTGGGTGCAAAACATTCCACCGCCGAGAACCGCCCGCGCATCTGGCTCTGGTTCGGCCTGGCGCTGTGCATCGTCGCCCTCGCCCGCCCGCAGTGGGGCGTGATCGAGGAACAGGTGTTCGACCAGTCGCGCGAGGTGCTCATCGCCGTGGACCTCTCGCGCTCCATGCTCGCGCAGGACGTCAAGCCCTCGCGCCTCGACCGCAGCAAGCTGCTCATCACCTCCCTGCTCGACGAGCTAAAGGGCGAGCGCGTCGGCCTCGTGCTCTTCGCCGGCACCGCCTTCCTCCAGGCCCCGCTCAGCTCCGACTACGAGGTGCTGCGGGAATTCCTGCCGGCGCTCAATCCCGACTACCTCCCCGAGGGCGGCTCCAACTACAAGGCCATGCTCGAGGCCTCGATGTCGGCCTTCGGCACCTCCACCGCCGACCGCTACCTCATCATCCTCAGCGACGGTGAGAGCACCGTGGACGACTGGAAGGGCCTGACCGATTCCCTCAAGACCAAGGGCATCCGCGTCATCGGCCTCGGTGTCGGCACGGCGCAGGGCTCGTTCATCCCCGAGGCCGGCGGCGGCCTGGTGAAGGACGAGCGCGGCGCCGTCGTCATGTCCCGCCTCAACAGCTCGACCCTCCAGGACCTCGCGCAGGTGACCGGCGGCGCCTACACCGACGCCAGCGCCTGGGTGGACCTGGCGGCCCTGCTCCGCAAGACCGTCGAGGCCGGCCGCAAGGGCGAGTTCGCCGAGAAAAACACCGCCCGCCTCGTCGAACGCTTCCAGTGGTTCCTCGCCCCGGGCCTCCTGCTCCTGCTCGTCAGCTTCTGGACCGAGTTCCCCGTCCGCCCGCGTGAGCGCGCGCTGCCGCTCGGCAGAGCCCGCGGGCAGGTCCTTGCCAAGGCGGCCGGTTTCGCTGTCGCCCTGCTCTGGCTCTCAACTCTCAGCTCTCAACTCTCAGCTCTCGCCGCCGAGGGCGGCGAGGACGCCATCGCCAAGCCCCTCGCCACCACCGTGGCCCGCCTTGCCACCAAGGACACCGTCACCGCCAAGGAATACGCGGAGATGGCCTCGACCACGGTCACCTACGGCCAGCGCGTGAAGTCCGCCCAGCAGCAGCCGCTGGAAAGCGTCGTCCGCGACGCGCTGCAGGCCGTCAGCACCGGCGAGAAACTCGACGCCAAGGCCGGGGACTGGCCGAAGCTCCGCGCCGAACTCGAGGAACTGCTCAAGAAGGAAGAACCGCCGCCGCAGGACAAAAAGGACCAGGACAAGAAGGATAAGGAAAAGAAAGACCAGCAACAGGATCAAAACCAGTCGCAGGACCAGCAGCAGGACAAGGATCAGCAACAGCAGCAGTCCGACCAGCAAAAGCAGGACCAGGAGCAGAAGGAGCAGCAGTCCCAGCAACAGAAGCAGGACGCGTTCGGCGACATGAAGGACAAGCAGGACCCGAAGCCCGAGCCCAAGCCGCAACCCCAGCCCGGCACGCAGAAGGTCGGTGGCCAGCAGGAGAAGCAGCCCGCCGAGCCGGTCGACGCCGAGCTCGCCATGCCGCTCCAGAAGCTCGAGCAGGTCCGCAACCAGGATTCCCCGGCCAAGCTCCAGCAACTCATGCAAGGCCCGCAGGCCAAGCAAAAGCCCACGGGCAAGAATTGGTAAACCGTATGCGCCGCATCCTCTCACTCGCCCTCATTCTCCTGCTCGGCCTTTCCGTGGGCCAGACCCTGAGCCGCGCCCAGACCGTGCGCTGGGAGCCGCCCGGCGGCCAGCTGGGTTTCAACCAGGTCAGCGACCTCGCGCTCGTGTTCGAGAACTGCGAGCCCGACGGCGACCCGCGCCTGCCCGCCGTGGACGGGCTGCAGTATGGCCGGCCCTCGCAGAGCAGCGAGATGAACATGGTCAACATGACCGTGACCCGCCGCTTCTCCCTGGTTTACCCGGTCCGCCCCGCCAGGCGCAGCACCATCAGCATCCCCGCCTTCGAGGTCAAAACCGACAAGGGCACCCTGACGGTGAAGGCCGCCTCGTTCACCGTGGGCGACGCCACCGTCGGCTCCTCCGGCCTGTCCGTGAACGACGTGGCCTCCGCCAAGCTCGGCGTCGCGAAGGAGTCGTTCTGGGCCGGCGAGGTCTTCCCCGTCACCTACAACCTGAACATCGTCCGGCGCTACTACCACTCCATCGCCACCAACGCCGACTGGCCCTCCGCGCCGCTCGTCACCGAGGACTGGAGCAAGCCCGAGCTCAACGAGGTCCTGCTCCGCGGCGAGCGCTACGTCGCCCTCCAGCAGTCCACCCGCGCCTACGCCAAGCAGCCGGGCCGCTACACGCTCAAGCCCTCCAGCCAGATGGTGAACCTGATGGTCGGCACCTCGGGCTTCGGCCTCTTCGCCCAGCCCACCGTCGAGCAGCGCGCGATCGAGTCGAACCAGCTCGACCTGACCGTCAAGCCGCTGCCGCCCGCCCCGCCCGCGTTCAGCGGCGCCGTCGGCGAGTTCACCTTCGTCTCCAAGGTCGTGCCCCTCACCGCCGCCGTCGGCGAACCCGTCACGTGGACGCTCGAACTCGCCGGCACCGGCAACTGGCCCGACCTCACCGGCCTGCCCGAGCGCGAGGTCTCCAACGACTTCCAGGTCGTGCAGCCCAAGTCCAAGCGCACCATGAAGGACGGCACGCTGTTCGAGGGCAACCTGAGCGAGGACGTCGTGCTCGTCCCCACCCGCGCCGGCACCTACCGCCTCGCGCCGGTGCGTTTCACCTACTTCGACACGAAGTCCGGCACCTACAAGACCCTCTCAAGCGAGCCCGTCACCGTGACGGTCACCGGCGCCTCCGCGCCCGTGCAGGCGCCCGCCGGCTCCGGCGCGCCCGTGCAGTTCTCGATCAATCCCCCCGCCAACACGCCCTCCGCCCCTGTCCTGCCCGAAGCCGTGGCCCCCGTCCCGCCCGACAACCTCCCGCGCGATCCCCTCACCGAATCCGCCCGCGGCTTCATCCCCCTGCCCACCCGCAACCTGGCCGCCGTCTGTCTGCTGTCCTCCGTCCTCTGCGTCCTCGCCGTCTGGCTGGTCCTCGCCGCCCTCCGCTCGCGCGAGCGCGACCCGCAGCGCCTCCGCCGCGAAGCCCGCAAGGCCCTCGCCGCCGCGCTCGCCGAACTCCGGTCCTCCGGCTCCAAGCTCCAAGCTCCCGGCTCCCCGCTTAAAACCTGGCAGACCGAGTCCGCCAAGCTCTGGGAAGTCCCCCACGCCGCGCCCGGCACGCCGCTGGTCCACGCCTGCGTGGGCAAACATTCCAAGGACGCCGCCTCCGCCTGGGCCAAGCTCTGGTCCGAGGCCGACCGCGCGCTGCACAGCCGCGAGAACCAGCTGCCCGCCGACTGGCTGACCCGCGCCGAGGGCGCGCTGGCCGCCGTGAAGGTCCCGGGCTGGCCGCCGTTCTCGCTCTTCGCCGGTCGCAACCTGCTGCCGTTCCTTTTCACGCTCGCCCTGTTGCTGGCACCGGTCGCGGCCCAGGCCGACATCGCCACCGATCGCTACAAGGCGGCCGACTTCCCCGCGGCCGAGGCCGGCTGGCGCACCGCGGTGACCGCCACCCCTGCTGACTGGACCGCCCGCCACAATCTCGGTCTCGCCCTCGCCCAGCAGGACCGCTGGGCCGAGGCCACCGGCCACTGGACGAGCGCCTTTCTCCTCAACGCCCGCTCCGACACGACCCGCTGGGACCTTGCGCTCGGCCTGCAGCGTTCCGGCATGGCGCCGCCCGAGCTGGTGGAATTCTCCCGCGCCGAGGGCCGCCATGAGCTAGCGCGCCTGGCCTCTCCCGGCGAATGGCAGCTCGTGCTCATCGGCGCCGCCCTGCTCATTGCCGTCGCCCTCATTGTCCTTCTGCTGAAGGGTTATGGCCGCATCGGAAACTGGGCGCGCCCCACCGCACTGGTCACGATGTTGCTGGCGATCCTGCTCGCCGCCGCCGCCACGCTCAGCCTGCACACCTACGGCCCGCTCGCGGATCCCGGGGCGGTGCTGGTCTGGCAGGCCACCACGCTGCACAGCATCCCAACCGACGCCGACACCACGCAGAAAACCACCCCGCTCTCCGCCGGCTCCATCGCCGTGGCCGAGAAAACCTTCCTCGGCTGGACGAAGCTCGGCTTCGCCGGCGGACAGTCCGGCTGGGTCCGCTCCGAGAATCTGATCCGGCTGTATCGCTAGCGCGTCTCGAACCACTTCGACTCGGCCGGCGCGTTGCCCGCCGCGTCGATCTGCGTGAAGATGTCCGGCACCGACGTCGCCACGCGGAACAGGCCCATGTTCGACGGCTTGAAGAATTTCTCCGCCAGCATCTTTTCGAAGAGCCGGATCAGGTCGTCGTAGAACCCGTCCTGGTTGAAGAACACGCAGGGCTTCCGCACGACGTCGAGCTGCCGCAGGGTGAGGATCTCCATGATCTCCTCGAGCGTGCCGAAGCCGCCGGGCAGCGTGACAAAGGCGTCGGCGCGCGTCTCCATCAGGAGCTTCCGCTCGCGCATGGTGATGACCGTCACCAGCTCGTCGGCCTCGTCGAAGGCCAGCTCGCGGGCCTTCATGAACTCGGGGATGACGCCGACGACGCGCCCGCCCGCCGCCTTGGTGCCGCGCGCCACCGCCCCCATCAGGCCGGTCTTGCCGCCGCCGTAGACGAGTCCCCAGCCACGCGCGACCAGCTCGCGACCCAGGTCCTCCGCCGCGGCCGCGTATTTCGGGTCGATCCGGTCGCTGGAGGAACAATAGACGCAGAGGAGCTTGGGCATTGGTGAACCACTGATGGACACAGATCCACACGGATTAAACCCCAAAATCCCCTTGGTGGCGTTCATTTATCTGTGTTTATCTGTGTCCATCTGTGGTTGAAAAAAATCCACCCTACATCGGCCGGCTCGCGCCGTCGCCCACCGGTCTGCTCCACCTGGGGCACGCCCGGACATTCTGGACGGCCCGGGAACGCGCCCGCGCCGCCGGCGGCACTCTCCTCCTGCGCAACGACGACCTCGACACGGCCCGCTGCCGGCCGGAGTTTGTCACCGCGATGCAGGAGGACATGCGCTGGTTCGGCCTCGACTGGCAGGAGCCCATGGTCACCCAAAGCGGCCGCATCCCGCTCTACCGCGCCGCCCTCGCCCGGTTGCACGCGGCCGGGCTCATTTTTCCCTGCACCCGCTCCCGCCGCGACGTCCTCGCCGCCGCGAGCGCCCCGCACGACGGCGACGAAAACGACGAGCCGCTTTATCCGCCCGAATTCCGACCCGCCGCCGGCGCCCCGCTGCCGCCCCTCACCAACCCGATCGCGGTCAACTGGCGCTTCCGCGTGCCCGACGGCGAGACCCTGGTTTTCAACGACGGCCACGACGGCGAACAACGCGCCACCGCCGGCCGCGACTACGGCGACTTCCTCGTGTGGCGCAAGGACGACGCCCCGAGTTACCAGCTGGCCTGCGTGGTAGACGACGCGGCGATGGGCATCACCGAGGTCGTGCGCGGCGCCGACCTGATCAAATCCACTTTCCGGCAGCTGCTCCTGTTCCGCGCCCTCGGCCTGACGGCGCCGGCTTTTTATCACTGCCCCCTCGTCACCGACGAAAAGGGCGTGCGCCTGGCCAAGCGCCACTACGCCCTCGCCCTGCGCACGCTGCGCGAACAGGGGAAGAGTCCCGCCGAAATACGCTCCGCTTGGTAGCAAGGTGGAACCCGGCCTCCGGACGGGTTTTCAGGATTTGCGAATGAAGCCGAGGTCACTTGCGCACGTCCCAGCCAACCCGTCCGGAGGCCGGGTTCCACCTCAATGCAGCAGCGGATTCCGCCACGCCGCCGGCAGGATGTGCTCGGTGCCCATCAGGTAGTTCCGGTAGTAGAGCCAGAAGATCAGGGCGCCGAGGCCGAGCAGGAAGAAACCCTCGCCGACCTGGCCGGCGTTGGAGCGGCTCGTGCGGCGCAGCGACTGCACCGTCCAGATGAGGCCGGGCGCGATGGCGAAGGCGACGAGCGAGGCGCCGAAGAGCACGAAACCCATGATGAAGAGCGTGCGCAGCAGGCCGTCGTCGATCAGCCGCGCCTTGTAGGCGATGATCTCGTTGCAGAGATTGAGCAGCAACAGGCAGCACGGGAGCACGTAGTAGCGTTCGAGGGTCGCGTTGGTTCGCATGGGAGGGAAAGTGAGGATGAGAGTGAAAGTGAAGGTGAAGAGCGCCCTCAATCCCCATATTCACGAAACTTGCTTTGCGCCCCTTTCCACCTTCCCTCTCACTTTCACTCCCGCGCCATGGCCACCTACGTCTACGAAACCATCCCCCGGCAACCCGGCGAGGCGCCGCAGCGCTTCGAGGTGGTGCAGAGCATGAAGGACGCCCCGCTGGAGCGACACCCGGACACCGGCGAGCCGGTCCGGCGTGTCATCACCGGCGGCTTCGGTCTGATGGGCGTCGGCGACAAGACCCCGGCGGCCGCTCCCGCCGCCCCGTGCTCCCCCGGCTGCGCCTGTCACAGCGGACCCCGCATCCCGTCAGCCTGAATTTATGATTTTCGATTAACGATTGGTCGGCAAACCACCGCCCGGCCAAATCATAAATCATCAATCGTAAATCATAAATCCTCAGAGCTCCGTATACTTGTCCGAGCGACCCTTCGCCTTCTCGACCGGATATTTCTTCGCGTTGGCCGCCATCTTCGCCTCGATCACGGCGGCGAGGTCGATGCCGCAGATGTTGGCGAACTCGAGCGCGTAGATGACGACGTCGGCAATCTCGGCCTCGATCGCCGGGCGCTTCTTGGGGTCGCGGGCGACGTCGAGCGAGGCCTTGGACTCGGCCCAGAGGAAATGCTCCATCAGCTCGCCCGACTCGGCGGCCAGCGCCATGCTGAGGTTCTTCGGCGAGTGGAACTGCTCCCAGTCGCGCTCGTGCACGAAGGCCAGCACCCGCTCCCGCAGCTCCGCCACCGTCGTTTTCGCATCGGTCATCGGTTTCATGCTTCGTGATGTAGCTCCTGTAGCGGCGCTCTGCGAGCGCCGTTTCTGGCGACTGTGAACCAGCCCGCTCGCGGGTGCCCCGCCGACAAAGGCAAGCGAGTGTCTTGTAAAAAACCAGAGCCATCGATCTGTTTTAACCACTGATGCATCGCCTACCGGCGCTGCTACTTGGTGCAGCTCCGCCTAATCGGCTTCGCCCGGGAGCTTCGGGGGCCGGCTGATCGCCGGCTGATAAAAATGACGGACGGACAAGATGGATCATTAAAGGCTGATCTCTCCTGCGGCGATTAGCCGCTCCCCGGAACCCAAACCGGAGCCGATCAGGCGGAGGAGACATTCAAGCGAAACCGTTAGGCGAAGCATGGTTAAATCTCTCCGGGGGTTCAAAACACTCCCGAGCTCGCTGGCCACCGGATGTCGTCCATCCCGACCGGTTCTCGCACCGGCACAGTGCCCCCCGCGCAAGCGCGGCCGCTGTCTTGTCATACGGGCAAAATAAATTTGGCGGCTGGCATGAGGTGTGCATTTTGGAAGGTGAACTCAGTCCAATGACGCCCTCCCAACAGCATCAGCGCCGCTCGCAGGCCCGCACTTCGATTACGAAGGCCGGTCTGCCTCTTGGCTGCGCGCAGATGTGCCAGTGCGTCGCCAATTGGCTGAAACAAAAGACCGCTCCGGGCTGCCTGGCCTGACGGACCCCGTAAAACACGGATCAAGTCCCAATCAATCAGGAGTCCCGGAGGTCTTACCAGACCGACGAGAATCGAATCATCATGCATACCATCATCCATCGCCATAACCACAGTCGCTTCCCGAATCCGGCGTCCAACCAGGACTTCCGCTCGCCGCACTATGACTGCATGGACCTGCCGTCGGCCCTCAGGCTGACGCTCTACGTCCCCGGCGTGGACGCGAGCGGCGTGGACATCACCACGCAAGGCCCCGACCTCTTTGTGACCGCCCGCAAAACCCACCACCTCCGCGCCAACTGGCAGGCGCTGCACCTGGAAAGCGTGCAGCGCGACTACCAGCTCAAGCTGCGGCTGGGGTCCGGCTTCGACTTCGAGGCCTTGCAGGCATCCGTCACCCGGGGGGTGCTCACCATCGTGCTGCCGAAAAGCCGGCAGGCCGTCGCCGGCCTGCCCGCCCGCCAGCGCCAGGTGGCCTGACCCCGGAGAAAGCCTGCGCGCGCGGCCTGTTGCTTGGCCACGCGCGCGGGTTTTTCCGTTTTGAGTGTAATTCCCTGGAACAATCCGCCGTCTCCGGGGTTCTAAGTGTGCCCCGGCTCTGACCCCGCCGGAACCCCAAGCACCATGACCTACTTCCCGCACCATCTTCCCGAGCGCCCCGCGATGCACGCGGCCGCGCAGCCCGGCGATGTGCGGCAGACGCTCCCCCGCGACATCCTGTGGAACCAGCCCGTCTTCAAGGCGCCGGCCCTCCCCATTCCGAACGTCGCGCTCGAACCCCTGCCGCTCCGCGCCACGCGCATCACGCGCCGGCCGTCGGCCTGAATGATTATTGGTGGGAGGGGCTTTATGCCCCGACACGAGGATCACTTGGGCAGAGTCGGGGCATAAAGCCCCTCCCACCCGAATAGCGTTCACTTCTCCGGCACGATCCACGCGCACTCCGCGCTGGCCCCGGCCTCGACCCGCAACCGCTCCCGAAACACCGGCAGTAACGCCCGGATCTCCCGGTCGATCTGCCACGGCGGATTTAGGATCAGCAGCCCGCAGCCCTTCATCTTCAGCAGCGACTCCGCCCCGGCGATGTTCACCTCGGCAAACAGCGTCGGCGTGGCCAGCCCCAGCAGCGCATGGTGAAATTCCTCCGTCCGCGCGCGCTCCGTGATCGGATACCACACGGCGATCACCGCCCCGGGCAGACGCTTCAGCGCGTCCTTCAACCCCCGGGCAATGTCGGCAAATTCCTTTTTCGTCTCGAACGGCGGATCGATGAGCACCAGCGCCCGCTTTTCCGGCGGCGGCAGCATCGCCTTCAGCCCGGTGTAGCCGTCGATAACCTCCACCTTGACGCGTGACTCGCGGGCAAACTCGAAGTCCAGCGCCTCGGCGTCGTCCGGCCGCAGCTCGCACAGCGCCATCCGGTCCTGCGGCCGCAACAGCAGCTTCGCGATCCACGGCGAACCGGGATAAAACTTCAGTTCCTCGCCCGTGGCGCCGTTCCGGTCGTTGAAGCGCCGGACCAGCTCCAGGTAATCGTTGAGCGCGGGCGGCAGGTCCTTCGCGCCCCACAGCCGGCCGATGCCGGCCGGATACTCGGGCTCGCGCGACCGGCCGTCGGGTAGCACCGACGGCATCGACAGGTCGTAACCGCCCCGGCCGGCGTGCGTGTCGAGATAGAGAAAGCCCTTCTCCTTGCGCTGCATCGCGCGGATCAGGAGCAGCAGCAGCGCATGCTTGAAGACGTCGGCGTAGTTGCCGGCGTGGTAGTGGTGGCGGTAGTTCAAGGGGGTGAAAGGGAGAGTGAGAGTGAAAGTGAGGCAAGCAAAGCTCGTTTCACCCGGAGTGTTGCTGACCCTTCTTGTCTGTCATCGCGAGTCCTCCACCGGAGGACTTGGCGATCCATGCGTTGGATTGCTTCGTCACTGCGCTCCTCGCAATGACTGGCCTGAAGGGTTTAACGGGCTTGAACAGCACCCTTTTGTCCGATCCCACCACTCTCACCTTCACTTTCACTTCTACCCGACCGGCACCTTGACCACGGTCTTGCGCACCAGCACCGCCGGGCCCGCGGCGCGGGAAATGTGCCCGTCCACGGGGAAATAGATCCCCACCAGCCCGTCCTGGGCGCTGAGCAAGGAAGTGTCTTTAAAATCGAGATATTTGATCAGGTCGCGCTCGGGGTTGTAGGGCGCGTCCACGGTCAGCTTCGCGATGTCGACCACCTCCTGGATCTCCTCGCCGGCCACCACGACCTGCACGTCGATATACTTGCGGTGCGACTCGAGGAACGCCTCGGCGCGGGGCTTTGAGAGATACGCCTGCTCAAGGGCGAACGACCCGCCGGCCAGCTCGTGCCGGTCCGTCGCGCCCACCGCCACGGCACCGATGCGCGCGTGCACGGCGGAGGCCGGGTTCAGCGCCTCGGCCACGTAATCAAACGCCGCCTTGAAACGGGGGTCATGCGCCAGCTGGGCGCGGACGGTGGAAAGGGAACCAAAGACAGCCATGCCCGAAGTTTCCCCCGGCCCGGCGCCCCGGCAAGACCCAACTGGTGGAGCGCGTTGCCCTCAACGCGCTGAACGATGTGCGCGGCGGGAAAAGCGCATTGAGGGCAATGCGCTCCACCCGTTCACCGCAACAGCGACCCCGCCGTGTCCACCAGCGAGAGGAACTCCGTGCGGTAGCCGCCGGCGTCCTGCCCCAGCCCGGCCCGGCCCCACTCCGTCACCTGCGCCAGCGTCAGCTGGCCCTTGTGCGGCGAGTCGCGCAGCGCCATGCCGAAGCCGGCGACCGCCGTGGCGAACTTGAAGTCGGGACTGGCGTCCGCAAACCGCACGCCCGCATCCACCAGCGGGAACTCCAGCTTGCTGCTGACATCGCCGGCCGGCTCCTTGTAGCGAATCTTCACGGTGAGCAGCTCGGCCCTGTCGTTCATGACGACCGCAGCCGGCCGCTGGTATTTGAGCGCGTCGACCGCGCCGGTTGAATCCGGCAGCGGGGCGCCCACCGGCACGATTTCGTAGAGCGCGGTGACCGTGTGGCCCGCGCCGATCTCGCCGGCGTCCACCGCGTCGTTGTTGAAATCCTCCTTGGCCAGCACCCGGTTCTCATAGCCGATCAACCGGTAGGCCGCCACCTTGAGCGGGTTGAACTCCACCTGGATCTTCACGTCCTTGGCGATGGTCACGAGCGTGCCGCCGGCCTGCTCGACGAGCGTCTTCCGCGCCTCGGCGAGCGTGTCGATGTAGGCGTAGTTGCCGTTCCCCTTGTCGGCGAGCTGCTCCAGCGTGCCGTCCTTCAGGTTGCCCATGCCGAAGCCGAGCACGCTGAGGAACACGCCGCTCTTCGCCTTCTCCTCGATCAGGCGCACGAGCTCGCCCTCGCTGGTGGTGCCGACGTTGAAGTCGCCGTCGGTGGCGAGGATCACGCGGTTCACGCCGCCGGGGATGAAATTGGCCTTGGCGATGTCGTAGGCGAGGTGGATGCCCATGGCGCCGTTGGTCGAGCCGCCGGCGCGCAGGTTCTCGAGCGCGTCGATGATCGCGCCCTGCTGCGCCGCGCTGGTCGAGGGCAGCACAAGGCCGGACGAGCCGGCATAGACCGCGATGGCCACGCGGTCGTCGGGGCGGAGCTTGTTCACCAGGAGCCGCAGCGACTGCTTGAGCAGCGGGAGCTTGTTCGGCTGGTTCATCGAGCCCGACACATCGAGCAGGAAGACGAGGTTCGCGGCCGGACGCTGGGCATCGCTGACCTCGCGGCCCTTCAGCCCGATGCGCACGAGGCGGTGCTCGGGCGCCCACGGCGCATCGGCGACCTCGAGACTGGCGGCAAAAGGCACGTTGCCGGTGGGCGGCGCGTAGTCGTAAGGGAAGTAATTCACGAGCTCCTCGATGCGCACGGCGTCGGCCGGCGGACGCTGGTTCCGGTTGAGGAAGCGCCGCACGTTCGAGTAGGAGGCGGTGTCGACGTCGATGGAGAAGGTGGACAGCGGATGGTCGGCCACGCGCTGGTAGGCGTTGTCCTTCTGGTAGGCGTAGGCCTCCGTGCTGGAGTCGTTTTCAGCCAGCGCCAGCTTGTGCACCGCGGCCGGCGGCGGGGCCGACAGCTTGGCCTTTTGCATCGACGCGACCTCCTGCCTCTCCAGCTCGCTCTTGCGGGTGGAGAAATCGGCGCGAGCCCGCGCTTCGTCGACCCCGGCGGCATCCATCGCCACCTCGGCGCGCGCGACATTGGAGGCGGACCGGTAGGAATCCTGCATCGGCGGGGCAATCTGGACCGGAATGCGGTTCGTCTCCGCCAGGCCCATGGTCACGACCGGCTCGGCCGGGACGGGCGCGGCCGGCATCGCCATGGTCACCGAGCCCCCCGCAGCCCCCTTGTCATCCTTGGCCTCCTTGCCGGCGGTCAGCGGGATCTCGATGAGGTGCGTCTGCTGCTTGAGCTGCTGCTCGTTCTGCCAGAGCACGAAGAACACCGCAAAGCAGGCCGCGGCCAGGCCGCTGATCGCGAAATAGGCCTGCGGAAAGCGCAGCACCTTGCCCGCCGGCTTGGGCGCCGCTTCAAGGGGTTCCTGCTCCAGCGCGGCGGTGACGGCGCCGGCCATGGCGCGGATCTCCGCCACCACCTGGCGGGCGGCGGCGTCCTGCTCCAGCAGCTTCTCAAAGCCGGCCTGCTCGTGCGCCTCCATCTCGCCGAGAGCGTAGAGGGTCAGGCGCGGATCGTCGGGGGAAATCTGGTTCGGGTTCATCTGGTGTTCTCCTTATTCGGGTTGCGCGGACATCTCCGAGCGCAGCGCCTTGAGCGCGGTGTGCAGGATGAAGCCGACGTTGCCGACCGACAGCGACGTGATGCGGCTGATCTCCTGGTAGCTGAATCCGTTCTGGAACTTCAGCCGGACGACTTCCTGTTGGTTGTGGGGCAGCCGGCCGATGAGCTTCAGCACGGCGGCGTATTGCTCGGCCCGCTCCAGGGTGCGGCCGGGCCGGGGATCCGGGGCGGTCAGGCGCTCGGCCTGGCCTTCCTCGAAGCGTTTCATGCGGCCCTCCTTGCGCAGCACGTCGAGCGTGCGGTTGCGGCAGACGGTGAAGAGCCATTCCGCGACATGCCCGTCCACCTCGGCCGGCGGCTGGGCCATGAGCTTGACGAAGGTGTCCTGCACGACGTCGCGCGCCCGGTCGCCATCCCCGCCGAGGAGACGGGTGGCATAGCGCAGCAGCGGCGCCTGATGGCGTTCCACCGCCGCTCGCACGAAGGAGCTGGTATCGGGGCTGGCATGGGTTGTTTCCGGTTCGATATTCACGAGACCTTGCTCCTTCGACGCATGATGGGCGGGTTTATTAGGGCTTGGACACAGAAATATGCCGCCCCTTCCTTGCCCACCGTAAATTTGCCGTTTAACTGCCCGGCATGCCCGCGCGCCTCCTGCTGCTCACCGCCCTCTGCTCCCTGCTTACCCTCGGCGCGTGCAGCCGCCGCGAGACCCCGGTCGACGCCGGCATCCGCACCGGCACGCTCCACGTCGGCAACGGCGCCGAGCCCGGCACCCTCGATCCCCACCTCGCGGACGCCTACACCGACGCGCGGCTGATCGCCGCCCTGTTCGAGGGGCTGAGCGTCATCGACGAGCGGACCTCCCAGGCCGTGCCCGCCGCCGCCGAGCGCTGGGAAACCTCGGCCGACGGCCTCGTCTGGACCTTCCACCTCCGGCCCGGCCTGCAGTGGTCGAATGGCGAGCCGCTCACCGCCGGTGACTTCGTGCAGTCCTGGCGCCGCTGCCTCTCGCCGGAACTCGCCTCGCCCTACGCGTATTTCTTTTTCCAGGTGAAGAACGCCGAGGCCTTCAACAGCGGCCAGCTCACCGATCCGGCCGCCCTCGGTTTCACGGCGCCCGACGCGCGCACCATCGTCGTCACGCTGGCCCATCCGACTCCCTATCTGCCCCTGCTTATCGCCAACTGCGCGTGGTATCCGGTCAACCCCCGCATCCTCACCAGGCTGGGCGGGCTCAACCGCCGCGACACGCCCTGGCTGACCCCGGCGAACTTCGTCGGCAACGGCCCCTTCGTGCTGACCGAGTGGTCCTCCAACGCGCGCATCGTGACCGCCAAGAACCCGCGCTACTGGGACGCTGCGGCGGTCCGCCTCAACTCCATCGTCTTCTACCCCATCGAGAATCCCGACGTCGAGGAGCGCAACTTCCGCGCCGGCCAGCTCCACCTCATCCACAACCTGCCCCTCTCCAAGATCCCCGCCTACCGCGCCAGCGATCCGGACAAGCTCCGCATCGATCCTTTCGCGCAGAGCATCTTCATCCGGTTCAACACCACCAAGCCGCCCTTCGACAACCCGAAGCTCCGCCGGGCCCTCTCGCTCGCCATCGACCGCGACTCGATTTCCCGCAATCTCCTGCACGGCTCGCGCCTGCCCGCCAGGCACCTGGTCCCGCCCGGGCTGGCCGGCTACGTTTCCACGGCCGCGGTGCCGGATGATTTTGCCGCCGCCCGCCAGCTGCTCGCCGACGCCGGTTTCCCCGGCGGCCGGGGCCTGCCGCCCTTTGAGATCCAGGTCCGCAACGACGAGCTGCAGCCGAAGATGATCGAGGCCGTCCAGGCGATGTGGGCGAAGGAACTCGGGGTCCACGCCACCATCGCCCTGCTGGAGATGAAGACCTCCATCCAGAACCAGCGCGTCATGGATTACACCGTCGGCGCCAACGGTTGGGTCGCCGACTACCCCGATCCGGCGACCTTTCTCGAGCTGTTCGTGACCAACGGCGGCGCCAACTGGACCGGCTGGGGCGACGCCACCTACGACCGCCTGATCGCCGAGGCCGCGCAAACCGCCGATCCGCAGGCGCGCTTCAAGTGCTTCCAGCAGGCCGAGGCCATCCTGCTCGAGCAGGCCCCCATCATCCCCCTGGTCTTCGGCGCGCGGAACTATCTCATCCATCCCGCAGTCAAGGGTTGGGATTCCGCCCTGATCGGCCTCTACCAATACAAAAAGGTTTACCTCCAGGGCCCCCAATAGCACCTTCCGCCTGTGCGCTTCCGCCATCTATTGATTCTTGCTGCCGCTAGCATCGCCCTGGCCGTGCCCTCCGAAGCCTTGGCGAAGGAGGGCGCGGACCTGACCATCGTCCGCACCTTCACCGGCTGGCGCGACGCCGCGTCGTTCAAGCGCATCTCCGAATACTTCGACGGCAAGGAAAACACCGGCAAGGAGACCGTGCTCCGCACCCATCCGGAACAGCGCACCGGCTATTACTTCCTGATCCGCCTGGCCAATCCCGGTGCCGCGCAGAAAGTGCGGTTCCAGCTGCAACTCTTCGAGCAGGGCGCCTCCGCCCTGCGCACCGTCAATTTCCCGGCCGAGCTGAAATCCGGGTCCGAGGTGTTCCAGCTCGGCCTGACCGGCCCGGAATGGCAGGACGCCAAGTCCCAGCCCGTGGCCTGGCACCTGCAGGTCCTGGGCGACGACGGCCGCGTGCTGGCCTCCGAGAAAAGCTACCTCTGGGAAAAACCCGCGGGCAAGTGAGCCATGAGCAAGCCGGCGTGGTCTGACTGGCAGCCGCTCGCGCTCCGGCTGACCCCCGACGTCCTCGCCGAGACCCTCGACGGCGGACAAAGTTTTCGCTGGCAACAAACCGACGGATTCTGGACCGGCACCTGGGCCGGCTGTGTCGTCCAGCTCCGCCTGCAAGACGGTTCGGTTGAATGGCGCGCGCCCGCGCCGCTGCGCGCCGCCGTCGCCACCGCCCTGCCGCGCTACCTCGGGCTCGACCGCGACTGGGCCGCGCTCACCGACTCGCTCCCGTGGCGCAGCGACGCGCATCTTGCCCAATGCCTCGCCGCCCTCCCGGGCCTGCGCATCCTGCGCCAGCCCTTCGGCGAGACCCTGCTCGGCTTCCTCTGCAGCGCGACCAAGCATATTATTGCATTACCCTTATGCGGTTTCCCTCTAGGGGCATATCCCCGCACACAAACCGCAATGATTACCGCGAACCCCACGCTGGGAGTCGCTGCCGACTTTTTTTAACGCACTTCCGGCCGCTGGCGCTAGGCGTGTCGGTGCGCCAGCCGTAACCCGCCACCGCACGCCAGCCCATGCGCTTTCATTGGCCAGCCACCAGCCCCGCCAGCCCACTTTCCCTTGCGATATATCCCATCCGCTCGCTCGCGGGACTCAGCGCCTAGGCTGGCGCTGGCGGCTTCTAGGAAACGATACTAGCGCCCGCGTTGGCTTGTGCCCGCTGGCGCGTTGGTGCTGACTCAGGGCAACCCCATCCCCATGAATAACCGCTTATTGGAATTGATTGCCTTTGCCGGTGATTGGGCTGAAACTTTACGTGTTCTCAGAAACGCGTCAAAATCTAGAAAGTATCATTCCCGATGAAGAAACTAATTGCGGTAGTTTTGTTCTGCTTAGGAGCCGTGCTGCTATTGAGTCAGGACACCTCAACTAAGCCCGAGGGCCAATACTGCGGCTCCGTCAAATCTAACAAGTATCACTACCCGAGCTGTGAGTGGGCGAAAAAGATTAGTCCGTCGAATTTGATTTGGTTTAAGTTGAAAGAGGATGCTGAAAAGAAGAACTACAAGCCGTGTGGCGTTTGTAAGCCCTAAGGGCCAGATGATGCGATTCACGCTCAAGTGCCTTCTCGTGTTTGTGCTGCTGGCGACCGCTGGATTTGCGGCGGAGGATTCATATACCGAGACGCGAAAGAAGGCTGACGCGGGCGATGCCAAGGCGCAATTCAACCTCGGCAGTGCTTACTACTTCGGCGATGGCGTCGCCAAGGACAGCGTCGAAGCCGTGAAGTGGTATCGCAAGGCCGCCGAACAGGGGCACGCCTCGGCCCAATACAACCTCGGCGTTGCATACGACCATGGCGAAGGCGTGCCCAAGGACACGGCAGAGGGTTTAAAGTGGTATCGCAAAGCTGCGGAGCAAGGGGATGCAAAATCGCAATACAGTCTTGGCGTGTCCTTCGACAATGGCGAAGACGTTCCGAAGGACAGCGCGCAGGCGGTGAAGTGGTATCGCAAAGCTGCGGAGCAAGGGGATGCCAGAGCACAAAATAATCTCGGCTATAACTACGCCATCGGCGAAGGCGTGCCAATGGACAGCGGGGAAGCAGTAAAGTGGTTTCGCAAGGCAGCTGAGCAAGGATATGAACCTGCGCAATTCACTTTAGGCGTTGGATACGCCAACGGTGATGGTGTGCCAAAAGATACTGCTGAAGCCGTGAAATGGTTTCGCAAAGCTTCGGAGCGAGGGCATGCAAAGGCACAATTCGCTCTCGGCGTTGCATACGAAAATGGTGATGGTGTGCCAAAAGATACTGCTGAAGCGGTAAAATGGTTTCGCAAAGCTGCCGAGCACGGGCTTGCCAAGGCGCAATTGAAACTCGGCATTATTTTTGAGAACGGTAACGGCGTGCCCAAGGACACGGCAGAAGCTTTAAAGTGGTATCGCAGGTCGGCTGAGCAAGGACTTGCCGAAGGCCAATTAGTTCTCGGCTATATATACGCTAACGGCGAAGGCGTTCAAAAAGATTTAGTGCAGGCGCACGCTTGGTCGAACATAGCCGCAGCCAAAGGAAATGAACAAGCAAAGGAAAATCTGGAGATACTAGAAAAAGAAATGACCAGCCATCAGAAATCCGAAGCAATGAAGCTGGCGCGTGGCCTGTTAGAGAAGATGCCGAAGAAGTAAGCAAGTCGGTGGCATGTAACTGACGGAATAGGAGCTGAATTCCGAACGCCACGAGCGCTCCCCAACTATTAAGTCGAATTGATTAATAATGTCAGAACGGCGACCAAAATTGCTGCGATGCAAAATACCCAACTCCATTGGACTTTCCTGCCATCACTACTAGGTGCATTCTGACTGCCCACTAACCCAAAGGACACAAGAACCATAGGAATCGCGATAATAACTATTCCCGTAGATATTGCGGCGGAATTCGCATCACTCTTTGAAAGGAAGGCAGGTTAGGAGACTGGGGGCACGCAAAACATAGGACTTTCACTAAGGACCGACCATGTGCGCCCAATATTTATTGCGCGGAATATTTCCAACTTTAGCCAAGCGCATCAGCACCACTGTTGGCTACGATGCGTGGGCAGAAAAAAGCCCCATGCCGCGGTGCGGATATGCGACAAGCCGGGATTTTTAGGCGGAACGCAACTGCCCCAGCACCCTCATCCCCTGTCCGTCGCGGGACGCAAGACGGCCCCGCCCATCGTAAGTTGCCCCGCCAATTTCCCGCGCTACAAGTTTACCAGCGGGGCTGAAATATTCCGTGCGGTTCTTCCCCATGACCCGCACATACCCTGTTTAGCCAGACAGGATTGTTGGCCTTCACGACCAAGCCATCTCGCATTTTCTTCCGCTTGTTTTCCCAGTCGGCCTTCCCTCGGATGCTCTTGGTCATGGACTCCTCATGCGCACGAGACATCACGACCAGCGACACAATGATTTTTGCGAAGTCGTTAAGCGACTCCTTCGTGAAAACCTGCTCATCCTGTAGCGTCACAATATTGACGCCCTCCTTGAGGATGGAGCGAAACACCCCATAGGCATCGTCTATCTCGGCGCGGGACAATCGGTCCAGTGACTCAATCAGAAGGTAGGAGCCTTGCCGAATCACACCAGACTTCACGGCAGCAAGAAACTTCCCCAGATTTCCAGTGCTTACGTTTGCGCCCTTGAACGCTGAGATTCCGAGGTCACGAAGGTTCAGCGAAGTATCCAAGACCATTCCATGCTTCTCCGCGTATGCTGCTGAAAGCGCGACCTGACGCCGCTCAGAGTCGCCCTCACGCTGTTTAGTCGTTGAGAATCGAACGTAGGAGTAGCAGGTAGGTTGCATCGCTTGCAGGAGCTTGGCCGCTGGCAGTCGGGGCGGCAACCCCTTACTTACGGGTAATTCGATAATATGAAAGCAGATCGTGCAGATCAAACAGATGTGCGCGCTGCTGGCGGAGCGACATGGTGTTCCCATCGCTCCCGGCCAGCATCGTCTGCCCACCTGGTCCGAACTAGCCGCCATCCCCGAAAAGGAACTGCGCCAGTGCCTGCTCGGCTTCCGGGCCAAATACATCCACGGCACGGCGAAGTTCATCGCCGCCCGTCCCGGCTGGCTCGAGGAAACCGAGCACCTGCCCTACGCCGAAGCCAAGGCCCGCCTGCTCGAGCTGCCGGGCGTTGGCGAGAAGGTCGCCGACTGCGTCCTGTTGTTCGGTGCAGGCAAATTGGAGGCCTTCCCCGTGGACACGTGGGTGCTCAAGTCCCTCGCGCGCCGCTACGGGCTGACCGGCTGGAAACCCGCGCCGGTGGCGCATTTCGGCCGCACGCACTTCGGCCCGCTCGCCGGCCTGGCCCAGCAATACCTGTTCGCCTGGGAACGGAAGCACGGTGGGCGGATGACCGCGGCGGATGAGGGATAATTCGCCCTACCCCTTCCCCAACAGCCGCCACGGGAAGAAATACACCGCATACACCACCGCATAGACGAGGAAGCTGTCGAGTTTGAGGAAATGCGCGCCGGCGAAGAAAAAGATCAGCAGGTGCAGCCTGATCACGTTCTTGTAGGGCGCCATCATGCCGCCGCCCAGGCCTGACTTGGCGTTGCGAAACTTCCGCGCCGCTATCGCCTCCACCGTCACCGCGGTGTCCGGTGGTCCGTCCGGCTCCGCCGGCGCGAGACGGAACGCTCCCCGCTCGGCGATCGCCGCCGCCGGCAGGAACCACCAGTAGCGCTGGAAGACCTCCCAGTAGAGTGACGGGCCGGGGAAGGACTTCGCCAGTGCCGGCTCCACCGGGAAAAACGAGTTCAGGAAGACCGAGTGCACGAAATGAAACCCGCCGAAATGCACCGTGAAAAATGCCAGCAGGAAGAACCCGCCGAAGGCCAGGACCCCGGCGCCGAGACCCATGCCCCAGCTGGGCCGGGTGCCGCGCAGGTTCTCGCGCTCGCGCCAGGCCTTGGTCGCGACGGAGACCGCCGGGCCGAAGATGCTCCAGATGATCATCGCATAACCGATGACCGCGCTCGACAGCCAGAGGCTCCATACGAGGTCGCGGGTCTCCCATTGGAAATACCACGCCAGCCCCAGACCCGCCGCAAAGGCCAGCGCATCCGGCCAGGCTTGCGCCCAGTTCCGGCCGGCCGCCGCGCTGTCCGGGCCGTCGCTCACTTCCCCTTCTGGATCAGTTCCACCTCGTAGCCCTCCGGGGCGTCAATGAAGGCGATCACCGAGCCGCTGCCGGTCTTGGTCGGGCCGTCGCTCAGCGCGAAACCCTTCTTCACCAGCTCGGCGGCGAATTTCCCGAGGTCCTCCACCTCGAAGGCGAGGTGCATCAGGTCGGGCTGCACCTTCACCGGCTCGGCGCCGGGGGGCATCTGGCAGAGCTCGATCTCCTCCTCGCTGTTCGGCGTGGCGATGAAGGCCAGCTGCGCGCCGCGGGGCGACGTGTGCCGGCGCGTGACCTTCAGCCCGAGGGCCTGCTCGTAGAATTTCACCGAGCGCTCGAGGTCGTTCAATCGCATGCGGGTGTGGAGAAGCTTTTTGACTGTCATGGTGGCGCCACCGTAGCGTGTGGGTCCCCAAAGGCAAACCGCATGTCCCTCGATCTCGCCGTCATTCGCGCCGCCCACGCCCGCATCCGCCCCTACATCAAGCGGACGCCCGTGCTCACCAACGACGCGCTCGACGCCGCGCGCGGCGCGAGGCTGAGCTTCAAGTGCGAAAACCTCCAGGTCGCCGGCGCCTTCAAGTCGCGCGGCGCCTGCAACGCCGTCTTTTCGCTCACCGATGCCGAGGCCGCCCGCGGCGTGGTCACGCATTCCTCCGGCAACCATGCCGCCGCCCTCGCCCGCGCCGCCCGGCTGCGCGGCATCGCGGCGCACATCGTCATGCCGAAGGGCTCGCCCCAGTCCAAGGTCCGGAATGTCGAGAGCTTCGGCGGCCGGATCACCTTTTGCGAACCGGGTCTCAACACCCGCGAGGCCGCCTGCGCCAGGATCGCGGCGGAGACCGGCGCCGCCCTCGTTCACCCCTTCGACGACCTGCGGGTCATCGCCGGCCAGGGCACGGCCACCGTCGAGCTGCTCGAGGAAGTCCCCGGCCTGGACATCATCCTCTGTCCCGTCGGCGGCGGCGGGCTGCTTTGCGGCACCGCGGTCGCGGCCAAGGGCCTCAAGCCCGGGATCCGGGTCATCGGCGTCGAGCCGGCGCTGGCCGACGACGTCGCCCAGTCCTTCCGCGCCGGAAAACGGATCTCCATCCCGACCCCGGCCACCATCGCCGACGGCCTGCGCACCAACAGCACCGGCGAGCAGAACCTCCCGCTCATCCGGCAATACGTGGACGACGTCGTCACCGTGACCGAGGCGGGCATCATCGCGGCCATGCGCGAACTCTGGGAAAAGCTCCACCTCGTCATCGAGCCGTCGGCGGCCGTGCCCTACGCCGCGCTGCTGGAGCAAAAGTTCGCCTTCGCCGGCAAAAACGTCGGCGTCATCCTGTCCGGCGGCAACGTCGACCTCGAGTCGCTGCCCTGGCTGGGGAAATAGTCCGGTCAGCCGGCCGTCTCGTCACCGATCGAGCCGGTGGCGCAGTTGGCGGCAGCCGACTCGACCGCGGTGATCTCCTCGGCCGTGACGGGCTGTTTCATCACGTAGGAGGTGCCGTTGTCGCCGTCGCGGGCGAAGAACTCGGGCGCCTCGACGCGACACTGGTCACAATCGATGCAGCTGGAATCGACAAAGAAACGTCCGGCGACGTTGAGGGGAAGGCGGTCGGAGATGCTGGCCATGGTGGGTTGGAGTTGTGGGTTGAGGCCCGAGGGTAGCAGGCGGCCGGACGGGTCGCTCGCCATCGGTTGACCGTCGCTGGTCGTTTTTTGGCGTGGAGCGGCCGGCGGGCAAATCGGCGTCCCGCCTTCCGACCGCAAGAGATGCCCAGTTTCCGCCAAGGAACACGGCACGTTCACCGTTGAATCCGGCGCGCAATCCACTGAAGCTCACGGCCTCAGTAGGAAACATGAGCGACCAACCCCACGCATTCCTGGCCCTTTTTCTCGGCGTCGCCCTTGCGTTCCCCCTTCTGATGCTCGCCGTCGCCTGGCTCTGGGTGCGGTTTTTCCAGCCGGCCAAGCCGGGCCCGCGCAAGAACGCCACCTATGAATGCGGCCTCGAGTCCACCGGCGACTCCTGGATCCAGTTCAAGGCCCACTATTACCTGTATGCGATCCTGTTCCTGATCTTCGACGTCGAGGTGCTGTTCCTTCTGCCCTTCGCCGTCGCCTTCACCGGCCTGTCCGCCGGCGCCCTGTTCGCCATGCTGGCCTTCATCCTCCTGCTCGCCGAGGGCCTCGTCTGGGCCTGGCACCGCGGCCACCTGGAGTGGAAATGACATGAGCGACACCCCCACCACGCCGGGCTACACCCCCTTCCCCGCCGCCGGAAACATCTCCGACGCGGAGCGCGAGGACCTGCGCCGGCATGGCATCCTGCTCACCAGCCTTGAGGAACTCTACGGCTGGGGCCGCAGCAATTCCATCTGGCCCCTCCAGTTCGGCCTGGCCTGCTGCGCCATCGAGATGATCGCCGCCGCCACCGCGCGCTTCGACATCGCCCGCTTCGGCGCCGAGATCTTCCGCCCCTCCCCCCGCCAGGCCGACCTCATGATCGTCTCGGGCACCGTCACCAAGAAGATGGCCCCGCAGGTCGTCCGCCTCTGGAACCAGATGCCCGAGCCGAAATACTGCATCGCGATGGGCGCCTGCGCGATTTCCGGCGGCCCCTTCAAGCAGGGTTACAACGTCCTCAAGGGCATCGACCGTTTCATCCCCGTCGACATCTATATCCCCGGCTGCCCGCCGCGCCCCGAGGCCCTCCTCCACGGGCTGACCCAGCTGCAGGAGAAGATCCGCGCCGAGCGCGTCTCCGGCCCGCAGGCCGCCCGCCACCTCCAGCCGGACACGGCCAGCGAGTTCCCCGTGCCGGACTACGGCGCGCACGACCTCCAGCCACCCAGCAACCCGAAGCTCTTCACCGCCCCCGTGCTGCCCCGCAAGGCCTGACCCATGGAAACCCTCGAGCAGATCCGCGACCGCCTCCTCGCCCGCTTCCCCGCGGCGAAGGTCGAGCTGGTGACGAATCCCGGCACCGCGGCCGAGCATTCGCTCCTGCTCGATGCCGTCTTTGCGCCCGAGATCGCCCGCTTCCTGCGCGACGACCCCGCGCTCCGTCTCGACTACTGCTCCAATGTCAGCGGCGTCGACTGGCCGGAGAAGGAAATCACCGACACCGTGAAGAAGTCCGTGCCCGACCCCGCCGGCGGCCCGGACAAGGTCGTCGAGGAAAAGACCAAGCGCATCCAGCCGGGCTGCCTCGAGGCCGTGTATCACCTCTACTCGATGACCCTGAAGCACGGCCCGGTCGTCCTCCGCCTGCGCACGGGCAACCGCACCGACCAGGTCACGCTGCCCTCGCTCACCCCGGTCTGGCGCGCCGCCGACTTCCAGGAAACGCGAGATCTTCGACCTCTACGGCATCATCTTCTCGGGCCACCCCGACCTCCGCCGCATCCTGATGTGGGACGAGTTCAAGGACCACCCGATGCGCAAGGACTACGTTTCCCCGGACGACTTCGAATGGGAGCCGACACCCCACGGCGACGTCCACGAGCGCGCCAAGGCGCACTACCCCGCTCCGCCGACGGCGCAGCCGTCGGACGGACCCTCCGTAGCTTCAGCGAAGGAGGGCCCCAAGCCATGAGCTGCTCCGACCAGTCCGGCCTCGACGCTGAGTTCTCGACCTTCGGCCGCCCCGGCGGCCCGACGGTGCGGGCCGTGCACGACGATTTCCACGGCGACCTCCTCGAGGTCTCGATGGGGCCGCAGCACCCGTCCACCCACGGCGTGTTCCGCATGGTCGTCACCCTCGATGGCGAGCAGATCGTGAAGCTGAAGCCCGTCTTCGGCTACCTGCACCGCAACCACGAGAAGATCGCCGAGGGCACGAGCTACCTCGCGTCGATGCCCTACACGGACCGCCTCGACTACCTTTGCTCGATGACCACCAACTGGGCCTACGCCCTCGCGGTGGAGAAACTTTCCGGTCAGGCGGTCCCAGACCGCGCCCAGTATCTGCGCATCATCATGGCGGAGCTCACTCGGCTGGTGAACCACTCCTGCCTGGTCGGATTCCTCTTCAACGACCTCGGCACCTCCTTCACGCCGCTGCTCTACGCCTTCCGCGAGCGCGAGAAGATCCTCGACCTCTTCGAGGCCCTTTCCGGCTCCCGCATGATGTGCAACTACCAGCGCTTCGGCGGCTGCCGCGTCGATCCCTCCCCCGAGTGGCTCGCCGCCGCGTCCGCGCTGGTCGACAATTTCCCGCGCTTCCTCGACGAATACGAGACGATGCTCACGGGCAACGAGATCATGCTCGCGCGCACCCAGGGCATCGGCCGCCTCGACGCGCAGCGCGCCATCAACGCCGGCATCACCGGCCCCGTCCTCCGCGCCAGCGGCGTGGACTACGACATCCGCAAGGTCGACGGCACCGGCTTCTATTCGCGCTTCGACTTCCGCGTGCCGCTCGGCGCGCATGGCGACACCTACGACC
>CBDFNB010000025.1:0-91279 GCA_965249855.1 Lacunisphaera sp. | reverse complement strand
CCTACGCAATCCTGTGATCTTGCAGGCTTAGAGAGACGACCATGACGATGAAGAAACTCGCCGCGGCCGCCCTTGCGCTCGCCTTCGCCACCGGTTCGACCTGACCAAGACGGCCGCCGGCAACACGCTCACCGAGACGACCGATTAACCCCCCGCCCGCCTGTGCCAGGCCGGGCAAGGCCCGGACGGCGGCGCCTGCGTGGGAAGGCCGAAATAGTCCGTCGGCGCTCGGCGCTAAGCCATTACGGCCAGCGGCGAGGCGACCAGCAATGGCGAGATGTCCGGCCCGGCGAACGCCAGATAGGCGCCGCCCGGCGCCGAATGGCGGGCGGCGGCGCGTAGCCCTTCCACCGCCGTCGCGAACGCCTCGGCATGATCGCCCTCAACAGCAAACTCTGTCAGCCATCCTGCCTGGCGAAGCGCCATGGCCAGCACCGCCGCCAGCCTGGGAACGCCCCGCTCGGCCCCCTTCAGGAAGTATTCCAACGCCTCGGCGTCGGGCTCCTCATTCCGGAGCCGAAGGGTCTCGGCCCAGAGGTAGGCGCCATCCGGCAACCAGTCGAACCAGTTGGCGAGGTTGCGCGGCCAATCGTGCAACACCGCGCTCTCACCGCTCCTCAAAACGTAGGCCGTGGCCAGTGCGGCGGCCATCGGCGAGCGGACCTTGTTCTTCACCACCAGCACGAGTTCAGCCCGTCGGCGCACGGTCTCCCTCGCGACCGAAAGGCTGGAGACCTGTTCCGCCTTCTGGGCTTCCCACATGACCCGCCAGGGGTCGTTTCCGTCAGCCTCCGCCAGACCGACCCTCGCTTCCAAGGCGGTCAGGGCCCACCCCTCGGAGCCCAGTCGGTGTATGGCTTCCAGCCGGACCGGCGTATCGAAATTTTCTTCGCTCGGCAGCACCACGGCCCGCGCCGCATCGCCGTCTCCCTGCTGCAGCCAGTAGGCCTTGCCCGTCGCGGGTGGAACCAGCAGGTCGATCCAGGAGACCACCTCTGTCTTGGCTTCCTTCATGGATGCGTGGCGCAGGACCAGAGTGGTCAACGGAAGATGTTCGCCGGTCTCGACATCGATCAGACGAAGTCCATCGACCCAGGGGTGGGCGATGGACTCGTGGCCGAACGCAGCATGCATCGCATTTGGATCACCGAGCCCCTCCGCCGGCAGCAGCTCACCCGAAAAGTCGCTGAAGATACTTTCGGCGAGCTTGTCGATGCTGCCGAGGTCGACGCTGCTGAGGTCGAAAGCCGCCTTTTCGAAACCCGATGTCGGCCCCACCCGGCCCAGGACACCGCCCAGCGCGCCCTTCAGGGAGAGGTCCCCGGGCGGAGCACTCCGGCTCATCCGAGGCTTGGCCGGCGGTCGGCGGGCGACCAGCATCTTGGGGCCATAGGGATGGCCGTCAGCCTCGACCGTCTGGGTGGCGCTGGCCGACTGGCCGGCAACCAGCTCGCGCACCCTGTTTCGCACCCGTTCCTCCAGCCGGTCGAAGGGCAGCTCCCAGGGGTCGGTGGTTCGGTCATAAGGTTCGAAGTCGGGCGGAGTCCCCTCCAGGCTCTCGATCAGGCTCTGGCCGAAATAGGTGCCCGGCTCATCGGCCTTCTGATAGGCGAAGAAGCCGGCTGCGGTGGCCAACAGGCATGGCAGGGCCGCGGGCGCGGGTTTGGGGTTGGCGAGCGGCCGGACCGGGTCACGACCCTCGATTTCGAGCGCTCGGGTCGCCGGCGAGTCGTTGCGACAGGCGTCCAGAAACAGCATGGCCCGGGTGACGCCCCAACCCTTCATGGCCTTGACCAGCGGATAGACCGTGACCCCGTTGCTGCGCCCGTCGGGATCGGACGGGTTCAGAATGTCGCTGGCCAGCAGCACCTTCTCTCCGAGGCTCTCCAGTCCATGACCGGAGAAGAACAGCATGGCGACGTTGTCGCCCTCCCCTTCGGCGCCGAAAACCTGTCTGCTCCAGCCCTTGATGGACGCGTCGATGTCCGCGTAGGTCGCCGGCCGATAGTGGTTCTCGGCCAGCGCCCCGGCCTCGGCGAGCTCCGGTCCACGTGGCGACAGCAGCAGGCGCAGGCTGACGATCGGGGCGCCGCTGAACTCGCCCCGCCCGCGCAGCCAGTCGAACAATCGGAGCGCCGTGCGGGCCGAAACCTCCAGTTGCCCCATGCCGCCATGATCAGCCGCCGGGTCGCTGCCCTGGTATAGGTGCGGATAGTCGCTGACGCCGATCAGCACCAGATGCGCCCCCTTGGCCTTTGCGGGCAGATCGTCATCGGTCCACAGGCCGGGTTCGGCCGGATTGGCGACGAGGGTCACTTGGCGGCGATCCGTCCGGCGATGGTCTCGAAGAAGCTGGGCCTGGCGAGGAAGCCGGTGTGGGCCAGGGCCAGGCCGTATCCCGTGTCGTATTCGATGTCCTTCACCCCCTCGAATACCGGCTCCATGATGAATCCGACCAGATCGTTGGTGTCATAGTAGTTGGTCCAGCGCTTCGCGTGAGGCGGCAACGGCAGCTTCTGGCCCGGCGCGGTCACCGGTTGGCCCAGGAACAGGCCAAGCTCGGCGAAGAAGCCGACCTGGGCGCCGTAGCTGATCCAGTGATCGATCTCCAGGTCCTTGAGGCGCGGGTCGGCGGCGGCAAAATGCGTGACCGCGTCATAGATCAACTGGCCGCCCATGGAGTGGCTGACCACGATGATCGGCTCGCCGGTGGCGACCTTGTGGGCCTGGGCTTCGGCCAAGGCGTCGAGAACCCGGCGCGGGATTTCGCCGGGACCAGCAGCCGGCGACAAACGCTCGTTCAGGTAGATCAGCACGTCGCCCAGGAAGTTGGCCACGAATTCGTTGGCCATCGGTCGAAGCTCCCCGGCCAGGACGGAGAGGCCGTCGAACGGCATGCTTCCCCGTCGCTTTACCCACTCCCCGGCCTTGATCATCCAGTCCTCGAAGCCGCCGGCCATGATCAGGCCACCGCCGACCTTGCCGTGCATGGACTTGAGCAGCCGCGCCACGCGGTCCTCGTCTGTCGGCGAACCGGCGATGATCTGCTCCCATTCGCCGGCGACCTCGTCCGCCGCCACGGCCACCGCCGCCAGTTCGGGCGCCTCGGCTAGCGGATCCTGCGATCGCGCGGCCGGCGCAGCGGCCAGGTAGAGGTCAGCCAGAAAATCCGGCCGATCCTTGGCCGGCAAGGTGTTGAGGGGCGGGGTCGATGGGGTGGAGGCCGCCGCGCCGCCGCCCAGCACCGGCCCCCCGGCCACCGGGGCGACTGCCGCGGACGACAGCACTACGCTGTCCAGGCTGCGCAGGCCGCCGACCGGCGGGAAGCCCCCCTGCCCCTGTTTTATCAGCTTGGTCTTGGGGCGGGTCGCCAGATTCCAGCGGAACCGGGCGGCCGCATCCCCCCAGAAGACGGGCCGGTATTCGACCTTGCCGGACGGGACCATCCTGGGCGCCAGCCAACGCTGGAACGAGGCCTCCAGGCCGATCCCGTGATCCGGGCTCCGGACCTTTACGCCATGAACATAGATCAGGGTCATGCACGCCTCCTCGTCGGAGACCTTCGTTCAGATACCACTGAACTTCAACCTGTAAGCGAACTCCTGGAGGCCGGCGTTACGGCGACCGATCAGGTCGAAAACGGAAACGACGTAATGCTCTTCACGGACTCCTCCACGCGGGGTGGACGGTTGACAGGCGGCGCGGCGCGTTGCGGGCACAGGCGCCGCTCGCAGATACGGCAGGCGGGGCCGACCTCGGTGACCACCGGGGCGGCCAGATCGATGCCTCGGGCATAGACCAGTTTGGAGGCGTGCTTGAGCTCACAGCCCAGGCCGACCACCAACTCGTCCTCAAGCCCGGTCAACAGGCCCGCCACCCGCCGCACGGTGCGGGAGAGGGTGAAGTAGCGTGAGTTGTCCGGAGTCTCGATGACCTGAGTTACGATCCGGCCGGGGGTCTTGAAGCTGTCGTGGATGTTCCAGCGCGGGCAGGTGCCGCCGAACCGCGAGAACGGGAACGGCCCGTTGGAGTAGCGTTTGGAGACATTCCCCGCCGCATCGACCCGCATCATGAAGAAGGGCACCCCTCGCTCGCCGGGCCGGCCCAGGCTGGTCATCCGCTGGGCCGCCTGTTCGAAGGAGACGCCGAACCGGGGCCGCACCGCCTCGATGTCATATTGAGCCTTCTCCAGGGCGCCGAGGAAGGCCTCGTAGGGCATCATGATCGCGGCCGCGACGTAGTTGCCCAGGAACACCTTGAGCTGCCGGCGCGTGGCATCGTCGGGCGGGGCGAAGCGGTCGGCAACGGTGTCGAGTTCCGCCCCGGCCTCCTGCAAGGCCAGTTGGTAGGCAATGGCGAAGGTGCGGCTGGCAGGAGCCAGGGTCTCGGACAGCAGAAGCTGTTTGCGGTGGTGATCGAAACGGCGAAGAGCCCCGCCCATGACTTCACCCGGCATCACCCGTGTCCGGATGCCGTGAACCGTCTGCAACCGCTCGCGCAGGGCCGGGGTGGCGTCGCGTGTGTCGGCGCGCAGGGCCTCCAGGATGCGAGCCGCGACCTCCTCCAGGTCGGCGAAATGGTTGCGCTGGGCGGCGACCAGGTCGCGGACCCAGTCGGTGGGAGTCTGACCCGCGGCGTCCCGGCCCTCAAGCGCGCCAAGGTCGATCAGGTTTCCCCGATCCAGATAGGCTCGGTAAAGCCGCGTGAACGCCTCGGCGATGCCCGGCGTCAGCGCGTTGGCCTCGGCGATCTCATGGCGGCTGATCCTCAGGTCGCCGAACATTCGGTCGGCCAGCGCCTCTTCCAGGCCCCCGCCGCCCGGGTCATCGGCGGACAGGGTGCGCATGTCGAGGTCATAGGCCTCGGCCAGACGCAGCAGCATCTGGGCGGTCACAGGCCGCTGGTTCCGTTCCAGCAGGTTCACATAGCTGGTCGAGACGCCGAGTTGCTCGGCCATGGCGGTCTGGGTGACGTTGAGGTCACGCCGCAACCGCTTGAGCCGCCCACCCAGAAACAGCTTCCTGTCCGATCCCGCCATTCCGTCACATTGTCACAATTCTACAAAATCGACAATGTCGCAGTTTGACAATTCACCCTCATTAGATTGGCCTCACCCGCCGGGCCTCGGCTTCATGCGCCCCGAACCGCACGCCAGCTTTTTCGGGACCCCGCGCCATGACCCTTCGCAAGACCTACGCCCAGCACCGCGACGCCCTGCTCCGCCGCTATCCGGAGGGTGTCACCTCGGGCGGCGTGGCCATCGACGACATCATCCAGTTGAAGATGCAGAACACCTTCAACACCCATCTGGACATCGCCCGCGAGATGGCCGGCGTCATGCGGGCCGACATGGCCGCCTACGACCTGGACTCCAGCAAGTTCACCCAGTCGCTGGGCTGCTGGTCGGGTTTCCACGCCCAGCAGATGATCAAGTCGGTCAAGCGCCTGCGGGGCACCACCAAGGGCGCCTATGTCTATCTGTCCGGCTGGATGGTCGCCGGCCTGCGCAACCGCTGGGGCCACCTGCCCGACCAGTCGATGCATGAGAAGACCGCCGTGGTCGAGCTGATCGAGGAAATCTACGTCTCCCTGCGCCAGGCCGACGAGGTGGCTCTGAACGATCTCTTCAAGACCCTTCGCGAAGCCCGCAAGGCCGGGGATGAAGTCGCCGAACGCGCCGCCATCAAGTCCATTGACGAGTTCGAGACCCACGTCGTGCCGATCATCGCCGACATCGACGCCGGCTTCGGCAACGAGAACGCCACCTATCTGCTGGCCAAGGAGATGATCAAGGCCGGCGCCTGCTGCCTGCAGATCGAGAACCAGGTGTCGGACGCCAAGCAGTGCGGTCACCAGGACGGCAAGGTCACCGTGCCGCGCGAGGACTTCATCGAGAAGCTGCGCGCCTGCCGCCTGGCCTTCGAGGAACTGGGCGTCGATGAGGGCGTGATCGTCGCCCGCACCGACAGCCTGGGCGCAGGCCTGACCCAGAAGGTTCCGGTCAGCCGCGAGCCCGGCGATCTGGCCAGCGACTACATCCGTTGGCTGAAGACCGAGCAGATCACCAGCGACAACCCGATTCAGGAGGGCGAGGTCGCCCTCTATCAGGGCGGCGAGTTCGTCAAGCCGGTGCGGATGCCCAATGGCCTGTTCGCCTTCCAGGACGGCACCGGCCGGGCGCGGGTGATCGAGGACTGCATCGCCTCGCTGACCCAGGGCGGCGCGGATCTGCTGTGGATCGAGACCGACACCCCGAACGTCGACGAGATCGCCTCGATGGTGAACGAGATCCGTCAGGTCGTGCCGAACGCCAAGCTGACCTACAACAACAGCCCCTCGTTCAACTGGACCCTGAACCTGCGCAAGCAGGTGCGCGCCCAGTGGATCAAGGAAGGCCGGATCGCTGAGGACGCCTACCCTGACAGCAATGCCCTGATGAGCGCCGACTATGACGCCGACGCCCTGGGCCTGGAGGCCGACGCCCGCCTCGCAAGCTTCCAGGCGGATATCTCGGCTCGCGCCGGGGTGTTCCACAACCTGATCACGCTGCCGACCTTCCACCTGACCGCAAAGTCGATGGACGAGCTGTCGCGTGGCTACTTCGGCGACGACCGCATGAAGGCCTACGTCAACACGGTGCAGCGTGAGGAAAATCCGCCGCGGCGTCTCGGCGGTGAAGCACCAGCACGAGGTCGGCTCTGACCTTGGCGACACCTTCAAGGAGATGGTCGCCGGCGAGCGCGCCCTGAAGGCCGGCGGCCACGCCAATACCATGAACCAGTTCGCGGCCGAATAGCCGGACAAGGAAAGGAACCACCCATGACCCAGGTCCAGTTCACCCGCGCCCCGATGCCGGAAACCGACGGCCGCGACCGCGCCATCCAGCGCCTGGTCGAGGCCTCCCACCGCCTCAACGAGGCCGTCCAGAAGGCCATCGCGGCCGGCTATTCGGTCGAGCTGGTGCGCACCTCCCGCCACCACGACGGAGCCGGCAACTGGGGGGACCAGATCGTCCCCACGGTTCGTGATCCCAGCGCCGCCTGATCCCTGATAAACACCCTAGGCGTCGAGCCGTCCGGCGACATGTCGGACGGCTTCTTCGCTAAAAGAACGACCACGCCAGGAAGTCCCAATGCCCCTCGACATCGCCTCCGACATCACGATCACCGGTCCGGTCGAGGGCCGAGCCAAGGAAATCCTGACCCCCGAAGCCCTGGCGTTCGTGGCCGACCTTCACCGCCGGTTCGACGCCCGCCGCCGGGAGCTGCTGGCCGCCCGCGAGGCGCGCCAAGCTCGATTCGACGCTGGCGAGCTGCCTGATTTTCTGACCGAGACCGCCGAGGTGCGGACCGGTGACTGGAAGGTCGCGCCAATCCCCGCCGACCTGCTCGACCGTCGGGTCGAGATCACCGGGCCGGTGGACCGCAAGATGATCATCAACGCCCTAAATAGCGGGGCCAAGGTGTTCATGGCCGACTTCGAGGACGCGACCTCCCCCACCTGGGCCAACCTGATCGAGGGCCAGGTCAACCTGAAGGACCGCTGGGGCGCCGAGCTCACCCACGTCGATCCCAATTCCGGTAAGTCGTACAAGCTGGGCGACAAGCCCGCCGTTCTTGTGGTGCGCCCGCGCGGCTGGCACCTGCCCGAACGGCACATGATGGTCGATGGCCAGACCGTGTCGGGCAGCCTGTTCGATTTCGGCCTCTATGTCTTCCACAACGCCAAGGCAGCGATGGCCAAGGGCTCCGGCGCCTATTTCTACCTGCCCAAGCTGGAGAGCCACCTCGAGGCCCGGCTTTGGAACGACGTCTTCGTCCGCGCCCAGGAACAACTCGACCTGCCGGTGGGGACTTTCAAGGCCACGGTGCTGATCGAGACCATCCCCGCCGCCTTTGAGATGGACGAGATCCTCTACGAACTGCGCGACCATATCGTCGGCCTCAACTGCGGCCGCTGGGACTACATCTTCTCCTTTATCAAGCGACTGGGCCGCACCGACGCCTTCCTCAGCCCCAATCGCGCGGCCATGGTGATGGGCAAGGCCTTCCTGGGCGCCTATTCGCTGAAGCTGATCCAGACCTGCCACCGCCGCGGCGCCTTCGCCATGGGCGGCATGGCGGCCCAGATTCCGATCAAGGGCGATCCCGAGGCCAACGCCGCCGCCTTCGCCAAGGTCAAGGCGGACAAGGAACGCGAGGCCGGCGACGGCCACGACGGCACCTGGGTGGCTCACCCGGACCTCGTCCCCGTGGCCATGGAGGTGTTCGACCGCCTGATGCCGACCCCCAACCAGCTGGACCGCCTGCGGGAAGATGTCGATGTCGGCCAGGCGGACATGCTGCGCGTCCACGAGGGCGTCCGCACCGAGGACGGCGCCCGCGAGAACATTCGCGTGGGCGTGCGGTACACCCAGGCCTGGATGGAAGGTCGGGGCGCGGTGCCGCTCTACAACCTGATGGAAGACGCGGCGACTGCGGAAATCAGCCGCACCCAACTGTGGCAATGGGTCCGCCTGGGCGCAAAGCTGGACGATGGACGGACGATGGACGCCGCCCTGTTCGAGACCCTGTTCGAGGACGAGATGGCCTCCCTGCGCGAGCAGTTCCCTTCGCCCAGGCTGGAAGAGGCCGGCAAGCTATTTCACAAGATGGTGCTGGACGTGGCGCTGGTCGAGTTCCTGACCCTGCCCGCCTATGAGATCATCGACTGACGATCCACCACTGACAGAAGATACGCCGCCTCCGGCCGGCGCTATTGGTCTCACGCCCTACAAATGGGGATTGTCGCACACCGTTCGTTGAACCAACCCTGTTGCCTAGGAAGAATCCAACAGGGGCGAAGGTATGCGGCCGCACAGCTGGTTGGGCTTTGGAGCTATGGGTTTGGCAGCGGTCGGCGTGCTGGCGCTGACAACCGGCCTGCCCGGTCGTGTGGATGCCGCGCCTCGAAGCCAGATTGACCTGGGGTTATGCCCCGCCGTCCAGAAGGCGCTGGACCCCAACGGGGACGGGAACCTGGAGGAAGGCGACAATGCCGCCGCCCTCGCCGCCGCCTCGAGCTGTGCCGACCCCGCCGAGGCGCAAGGAAACCGCGCCTACGTCCTTCGCCGCATGAAGCGCGGCCCGGAGGCCAGCCAGGCCATCTCGGCGGCGCTGGCCATCAATCCCAATTCCGCCTCCGTGCGGCGTTTCAGCTGCATGATCCTGCTCGACAACGGCGAGGTGGCCGCGGCCCAGATTGCTTGCGACCGGGCCATCGCCCTGCGCCCGAAATGGCCGGCGGCGTACATTACCCGGTCCGGGATAGGGAGGCAGCGCAAGGACTTCACCGGGGCGCTGGCCGACATCGACCGGGCCATCGCCTTGGGCATGACGGATTCCAACACGCTGACGCTGCGGGGCGAAATCCTCGAAGCTGCGGGTCGGCCCGCCGAAGCGATGACCGCCTTCAATGAGGCGATCGCCGCCGACCCCAACTACGTCGTCGCCCGCAATGCGGTCGGGCGGCTGCTGTTCAATGATCGAAGGGACAGCGAGGCCGTCGCCACCTTCAGCCGGTCCATAGAACTCAAGCCGACCGCCTATGCCCATGAGTGGCGCGGCCGGGCGCACCATCGGGCCCGTCGCTACGCGGAGGCTATGGCGGATTTCGTCAAGGCGTCCGAACTGGATCCAGCCTGGGCCTCGCCCCACTACTATCGAGCCAACCTGTTGGCCGAGACAAAGCGTCCGGCCGAAGCGATCTCCGCCTACGATAGGACCATTGAGCTGGACCCGAAATGGGCCTCGCCTTTGGTCGAGCGCGGCAAGCTCCGTGAAAGGAATGGCCAGGCTCCCGGGGCGCTGGCGGACTTCAGCAAGGCCATCGAGTTGAGCCCGAAATGGGCGGGCGCCTGGATCGCCCGCTCCAACTTCTATCAGGCGCGCGGGCGCTATGCGGAGAGCATCGCCGACGCGCGCCAGATCCTGGCCTTCGACCAGAACTATGCGGCGGCATGGAACAATGTTGGCTACGGCCTGCGCGAGACCAAGGACTTGGCAGGGGCGGTGAACGCCTACGACCGGGCGCTGGCGCTGGACCCGAAGATCCAGCCGGCGCTGTTCTGGAAGGCCCGAACCCTGACCGAAATGAAGCGCTACAACGAGGCGGAAAATACCTACACCGTGCTGTTGGCGGTGAATCCCAACTACGCCTGGGCGCGGGCCAATCGAGGCATGGTGCGGGTGGAAACGAAGGACCACCGTGGCGCCTACAGCGATCTGGCCTGGGCGATCGATAAGCTTCCCGCCTTCACGGACGCTTGGGGCACGCTGACGTTGATCAGCCAGTCAGCCGGCTACTCCGTCAACGAAACAACGGCGCTGATCGAGGGGGCTGCGGCGAAGGCGCCGCCTGGGCTGGCCGGGCCGTTGTTCGCCAGATCGGTCCTTGCCTTCATGAACGGCGATGCTGAGAGAAGTAAGACCCTCTATCAACAGGCGCTGCGGCTGGCTCCTGACAACACCATTCTCAAGTTCTGGGGGCAAGTTCGCGGTTTCTGAAGCGCCTGCCCGATCAGAGCGGTGTCCAGCAGACGACTTCGCTGATCCTGTTTGCTGGAGGGCGCGTGACGGTTTCAGAGCACGCCCCACCGCCGCTGATTGGATCGGGGCCTTGCCGAACAGCAGCCAGGACATGGCCCGGGCCGGTCGGCGGGCCAGAATGTTGACAACCCTTGTCCTTAGCCTGGGAAATGCAGCCTGTTCGGAGCAGAAGGCCTGGCGGTGACGGAGGGATTCGAACCCTCGATACCCTTTCGAGTATGACGATTTAGCAAACCGTTGCCTTCAGCCACTCGGCCACGTCACCCCAGGCGAAGCGCGCTGATACAGGGTTCGCGCCGCTCATGCAACGGAGCAATCGGGCGGTTTTCCGAACGCCGTTAACCGGGCGCTAGAGGCGTGCGTGGCAGTCTGGCGAGGTCATGACCAGTGCCCCCGCCCCTCGTTCCTCCGCCCCGGACGGCGCCGTCGCCGACGAGCCGTGGGTGGTCGCCGCCAAGGCGCTGCGCGACGACATGCGCAAACGCGCCGGCGCGGAGCCTGAAACCCAGGTTGAAGACCGTCGCGGCCCTCTGCGTCCCGGCCGCCTGACCCCGCTGCGCAACCGCATCCAGGCCCAGCTCGTCGGGCGGCTGTTCCGCGTCGTAGACGCAGGCTCGCTGATCGCGCTTGCCATGGCCGGCGCCCACATCTCCACCCCCAGCGGCTGGCTGAACGCCAGCCTGGCGCAGGTCACCCCCTATGCGGCCGGCGCCCTGGCCATGGCCTGGTTGCTGAGCGCCGTCGGCCTCTATCGTTTCCCACTGTACGGTCGGCTGTGGACCCGGCTGGCGCGACTGGTCGCCGCGTTCGGCCTGGGCGGCGCCCTCATGACGGCCGGCGTCTGGATGATCACCGGCGCTGCGCCGGAGCCGCGGCTTGGCCTGTGGTTCGGCCTGGGCTTCGTCAGCCTGGCAGTCCTGCACGTCGTCTGGTGGGGGATGGTCCGCCGCTGGCGCGACACCGGCCTGCTGATCCCCAACATCGTGATCGTCGGGGCCACCGAGTCCGCCGACCGGCTGATCGAGGCCGCGCTGAAATCGCGCGAGGTCAATGTTGTGGGCGTGTTCGACGAACGGCTTGACCGCGCCCCGGCCAAGATGCGCGGCGTGCCGGTGCTGGGCGACCTGGACGCCCTGATCGGCCACCGGATCATGCCCTATGTCGACCAGGTGGTGATCGCCGTCACCTCGGCGGCGCGCGACCGGGTCCGGATGCTGACCGACAGGTTGAGCGTGCTGCCCAACGACATCTCGCTGGTCATGGACATGGACGCAAACGGCGCCGACGCCGCCATCGGCCGGATCGCCGATGCTCCCCTGGCCCGTGTCGCCGGCGTGCCGACCGACGAAAAACGCGCCGCCATCAAGCGGCTGCAGGACCTGGTCATCGGCTCTCTGGCCTTGGTGCTGCTGAGCCCCCTGATGCTGGTGGTGGCCGGACTGATCAAGCTCGACAGCCCCGGCCCGGTCTTCTTCCGCCAGCGCCGCCACGGATTCAACAACGAGGAAATCCGGGTCTGGAAGTTCCGCTCGATGCGGCACGAGGCCACCGACCACACGGCCAGCCGCCAGGTTACCGGGGACGACGACCGGGTCACCTCGGTCGGCCGCATCATTCGCCGCACCAGCATCGACGAGCTGCCGCAGCTGTTCAACGTGCTTGCCGGCGACATGAGCCTGGTCGGTCCCCGCCCCCACGCCATCGGCATGAAGACGGGCGACACCGAGAGCGCCCGGCTGGTCGCCGAGTACGCCCACCGCCACCGGCTGAAACCCGGCATGACCGGCTGGGCCGCCGTCAACGGCTCGCGCGGGCCGGTCGACACGCCCGAGCTCGTTCAGCGGCGGGTGGCCCTCGACATCGACTACATCGAGCGCCAGTCCTTCTGGCTCGACCTCTACATCATGGCCATGACCATCCCCTGCCTGCTGGGCGACCGGCACGTGGTGCGATAACCAGATGTTCTGGCGTGGCGTTCTTGGCTATCTGCCCGTGAACCTGGCCCAGGGCCTGGTCGGGCTGCTGACCATCATCGTCTTCACCCGCCTGCTGACTCCGGAGGACTACGGCGTCTACGCCCTCGCCTACTCGGGCATGGTGCTGACCCATACCACCCTGTTTACCTGGACCGAGGCGGCGATGGCTCGCTTCCAGGCCCAGGCCCGGGAACGCGGCCAGGTGGCCAACCATATGCTGACCCTCTATCGGGCCTGGTCACTGCTGGGCCTGGGCTTTCCGATCCTGGCCGGGGCCATTGTCTGGGCCTTGCCTATGGACCGTGACCTCCAGGTCGCGGTCAGCGCCGGCCTCGCCGCTATCCTGTTCCGAAGCTGCATCAAGCTGGCGCAGGAGCGCCGCCGCGCGGATGGCGAGGTCGCGTCGGCCGCCACCCTCGACATTGTCCAGACCATCGGCGGCTTCGCCATCGGCGCGGCCCTTGCCGCAATGGGCCTGGGCGGCGCTTCACCGCTGATCGGCTCGGCGGCGGTCGCGGCGGTGTGCCTGATCTTCGTGTTCCCCGGCGAGCGGAAACTCATGCTGGGTGGCCATTGGCAGCCCGGTCGAGCCCGCGAATACGCCGGCTACGGCGTGCCCATATCCCTCTCGCTGATCCTGTCGCTGATCATAGCCAGCACCGACCGGTTCGTGCTGGGCGCCGTGCTGGGAGAGGCGGCGGTGGGCGTCTATCACGCTGGCTACAGTCTGGCGAACCGCACCCTGGACGTGGTCTTTGTCTGGCTGGGGATGGCCGGGGGTCCGGCCCTGGTCGCCGCCTTCGAACGCGGCGGCTTCGAGGGTCTCAAGAAGCCCGCCCATGATCAGGCCAGCTTCATGATCCTGCTAACCCTGCCAGCGACCGTCGGCCTGGCCCTGGTCGCCCTGCCGCTCTCCGAGCTGCTGATCGGCCCGGCCCTGGCCCAGGGCGCCGCCAAGGTCGTGCCCTGGATCGCGGTCGGCGGTTTCTTCTCGGGCGTCACCACCTACTACCTGCACCAGGCCTTCACCCTCGGCCGCCGCACCAGCCTGCTGATGGCGGCCATGACGCTGCCGGCAGGACTGAACCTAATCCTCAACTTCCTGCTGGTCCCACGCTTCGGCCTTGACGGCGCCATGTGGGCCACCACCGCCAGCTACGCCGTGGGCGCTCTGGCTTCACTGATCCTCGGCCGCCGCGTCCTGGCCCTGCCGATCCCCATCGACACCCTGATCCGCACGGCCCTGGCCTGCGCCCCCATGGCCCTCGTGGTCATCAATCTGCCCGACATGGACGAGGTCCCCGAGCTGTTCCTCAAGGCAGGCCTGGGCGCCGCGACCTTCGGCCTCTGCGCCTGGCTGCTCGACGCCGGCGGCCTGCGCACGCACGGCAGGACTCTGCTCGCCACCCTGCGCCCGAGGGCTGCCGCATGACCGCCCCCGCCCACGACTGGACCATCGACAACCCGCTATGGACAGGCGCCCAGCCGCGCCTTTCGGTGCTGATCCCCTTTTTGGGCGACGATCCGGTCCAGTTGGCCCAGGAACTCGCCGCCCAGTCGCCCGAAATCGAGGTCGTCCTGCTCGACGATGGCGGCAAGGACGCCGCCCTGGCCACCCGCGTGTCCGAGGCCGTCCAGGCCCTCCCCGCCCCCGCTCGCTTCGTGAAGCTGGCCGCCAACGTCGGCCGCGCCAAGGGCCGCAACCGACTGGCCGCCCAGGCGCGGGCCAGACACCTGCTGTTCCTCGACGCCGACATGCTGCCGGACAGCCCGTCTTTCGTCGCCAACTGGCTGGCCCTGATCGAAGCCCAGAACCCCGCCGTCGCCTTCGGCGGCTTCTCCTTCGACCGCACTCCAGCTCGGCGCGAGCACGCCTTGCACCGGGCCCTGGCCTTGGGCAGCGACTGCCTGCCGCCGGCCCAACGCGCCCAGGCGCCGGAAAAGCACCTCTTCACCTCCAACCTGCTGGTTCGCCGCGATGTCTTCGACGCCATCGCCTTCGACGAGCAGTTCACCGGTTGGGGCTGGGAGGACGTCGAGTGGGGCATGCGGGTGGCCCGCCAGCACCCGATCCTTCACCCCCACATCCCGGCCAGCCACATCGGCCTCGACAGCGCCTCCACCCTTGCGCGCAAGTACGAGCAATCAGCCGCCAATTTCGCCCGCGTGGTTGCGGCCCATCCGGAGGTCGTTTCCAGCTACGCCAGTTTCAAGGTCGCCCGCACCATCCGCCGCCTGCCGGGCCGCGCCCTGTTGCGCGCCGCCGCCCGCGCGGTGGCGCTGGCCGACGCCTTGCCGGCCAGGACGCGCGCCTTTTCCATGCGTCTCTACCGGGCCGCCCTCTACGCGGAAGTCGTCTGATGGAAGCCTATTCCGCAGACAGCTCCCTGCGCGGCAAGCTGCGCCGCCGATACACCCGGCTGGCTTACCGTAAGCCCCTTCGCCTCCAGCTCGACCGCCCGATGCTGACCTTCAGCTTCGACGACGTGCCCGCCACCGCCGCCCTCGCCGGCGCCCGGACGCTCGAAGCCGCCGGTCTGCGCGGCACCTTCTACATCTGCGCAGGGCTTGAGGATGGCGACGGTCCCATGGGCCGCTACGGTTCCAGCGAGGACGCCCGCCGTCTGGCCGCCGCCGGTCACGAAGTCGCCTGCCACACCTACAGCCACCTCGACTGCGGACAGGCCGGCCAGCCCACAATCACCGCCGATGTCGACCGCAACGGCATCGCCCTGGCCGAGCGCGGCGCCCCTGCTCCTGTCAGCTTCGCCTACCCATACGGCGACGTTTCCTTCTCCGCAAAGCGCGCCCTAGGCGGCCGCTTCAAGACCCTCCGCACCGTTCAGGCCGGCCTGGTTGAAAGCGGCGCCGACGCCAATCAGCTGCCCGCCGTCGGCATCGAGGGCCAGGACGGCGAGGCCCGCGCCCGCGACTGGATGGCCCGCGCCGCCCATCGCAAGGCCTGGCTGATCCTCTACACCCACGATGTCGCGGACAACCCATCGGCCTGGGGCTGCACCCCCGGCGCTCTGGCGCGGCTTTCGGCTGAAGCCGTGCAGGGCGGGTTCGAGGTCGTCACCATGGCGCAGGGCGCCGCGCGCGCGGGTCTTTAGAGCAGGGTCCGATTTGATGGAATCAAGTCGACCTGCTCTAGCTTTTTCGTAGTCGCGCGTTTGGTCCGATTACCGGGGCCCGCTAGTCGGAACACGCTCTAACGGCGCGAGGCGTCGCCGTAGCTCCTTCCTGCCCGACACGCGCGATGGTTGACAGACCATCGTTCGACCGCCCTACTTCCGGTTCGGGCGCTTGAGGGGGCGGGGCGGACGGTGGACTTGCGGCGACGAAATTCCGGCCTTGTCGCCGGCCTCCTCATTCTATTGCTGGCCGTCACCCTCCCTTCGGCCGCGACGGTAGCCCAAAGCACTGCCCCGTCGATCTGCCAGGAGTTCATCAACAACGTCTCGGCGCTCGAGACCGACTTTTCGGCGGAACTGCCCAAGGCGATCAACGCCGATGGCAGACCGGTCGCCGGCGCGGACAACGCCCGGCTACAGACACTCTCCAAACAATGGGGGCAGGCCAACAACGCCGGAGACTGGCAGGCCGGCGCGGGCATCGCCACGACTTGGCTGCAAGAGTCGATCCGCATCAATGGGCCGGACCATGTGAACACCCTGCTGGTCAAAGCGCTTGCGGCAAACGCGTTGTCCTCTGCCGGCGATCACGAGGCGGCCATCAGGCTGAGCGGTGAGGCTCACGCCCGCCTGCTGAAGAAATACGGCCCCAAGAGTAACCTGACCCGATCCGCCCTGCGCATTCACCTTCTGGGCCTCGACTCCGCAGGCCGCTGCAGTCGGGCGATGGAGGTGGCGCGCGCCAACGGCTTGGGAAGCCTCATTCCGACGCGGCAGGTCTCGACAGCCGAGACCAACGCGGCGGCGTGCCAATCCCTGAAAGACGACACGTCCTGGATGCTTGAGGACGTGTACCGGCCGCCTACAAATCTGGCGCCTTTGATCCGCCCGATGACCCGTGACGAGGACAAGGAGCTAGGCCGACTGAACAGTATCGCGCACTCTGAGAAACAGCCGACCCAGTCTAGAATTCAGGCATCCTTTGGTATGCGGGACCTGCACGCTCAGACCTACGGGCCGCAACATCCCCTCACTTTGCTGATGGACCTGGGCCTTGCCATCCGGTTGCATGAGGCTGGCGAAGTCGATCAGGGTCGGACGGTGTTGCGGGCTGCCCTTTCCAAGGCGGAAACGGCTTACGGCGTGGCGGATCACAACGCGAACCAACTTCGCGGCCTTCTGATCATGCACCTCTACCAGGATGACCGATGCGAAGAAGCGGTCAGACTGGCCGCTATCCAGAAAACGGCTATCGCAAACCCAACCCGGCAGTCCGAGACGGGCAAGCGGCTCAACCTGCCGGACGTTTCTGGTGTGGACTACGAAAAATTCGCCGGCTCCCAGCCGCGTATTGCCTCGCTTCTCCAACGCATCAACAAGGCCGTTCAGGAAAATCGCTGGGCCGATTCCGCCGTCCTGTCGAAAGAACTCGTCGATGTGAGCACCGAGGTCTTCGGTCCCGACGGCGATATGACCCTGGCGACCAAGGCAGGCCTGGCCACCAACCTCGTGATGATCGGCGACATCGAGCAGGCCGAGAAAGTCGCTCGCTCGGCGGCGCTAGGCGGCAGGGGTCGGACGCCGATGGTGTTGAGCAATTCGGTCTACGCAATGATCCTGCTGCTGTCGGAGAAGTGGGCGGAGGTCGAAACCTTATTGGCGTGGCTGGAGACGGCGGACGCCGACGCCTTCAGACCTCCACCCGGCGTACCGCCCATGGCCGGCCGCGACACCCCGGCGGGCGGCCTGTTCCCCTACGATCTGCTGATCCAGGCGCACCTGGGACAAGGCAAGTTCGACAAGGCCGAGGCGGCGGCGCGCAAGCGGCTCTCCCTCGAAAAGGAGTTGGACCCGAGGTTTGGCGGCAGCGAGAGCGAAAGTCTGCTGGCCATGGTGCTGCTGGCCAAGGACCAGCCGGAGGACGCGGAGCGCCACGCCCGCCATGCCCTGGAGTTGGCCAGGAAGGCTCCGGAGAGTAATCTCAAGCGGGCCTATCTCTATAACGCCGAGGATCGGCTCAGCCGCATCCTGCTCGAAACCGGGCGGGCGACGGAGGCTCTGCCGATGCTGGACAGGTCGGCCAAGCGGAAGGCGAGCGACGGCCGGCCGGCGTTCGATCACTTCGTCCTCCTGGGTCAGGCGGAAATTCGCAGCGGCAAGCTCGGCCCCGGGATCAATCGTCTGCGAGAGACGTGCCCCCGCACGGCGGACGGCGGGCAATCGTGGTTCCGCGGCGGGGTGTCCAAGGCCTGCTACGGCGAATTGGCGTCGGGGCTGTTTGCTCTATGGAGCCGGAAGGCCGAACCGAACGACAGCATGAGGGCGGAAGCCTTCCTCGCCGCCCAGATCGCCGCCCAGAGCAAGGCCGGGTCGGCGATCAGCCGCGCCGGAGCCCGCAATGGCGTGCAAAGCGCCAATCGATCGCTGGTCGACGCCTATGAACAGGCGATGGACAACCGCGACCGGCTGGATAAGACCATCGTGGCCATGGCGTCTTCGGGGCTTGGGTCGCCCGAACAGTTGAAGGAGCTCGACCGACAGCGGACGGCGGCGGACGCCGCCTTCTCCGCCGCCGAAGCCCGGCTGATTGCCGCCGAACCCTCCTATGCCGATCTGGCCGCGCCCCCGCCTTTGAACCTGACCAGCGTTCAGGCCCTGCTGCGGCCGGGCGAGGCCCTGGTTCTGTGGATGATCCCCGAAGGGACACCCCGAGGCATGGTGTTCGTGGTCACCGCCTCAAAGTCGGCCTGGGCCGAGATCGGCATGTCGGGGCATGAGGTCGCCGGCCTTGTGTCGGGTCTGCGGAGCCAGATTGATCCTTGCGGCTATGGCCCACGCGCCGCGCGCGGCTCCTGCGAACAGAAGGCCTTGGCATTCGATCGACGGGCGGCCTGGCGGCTGCACCAGGCGCTTTTGGGACAGCCGCAGATTCAGGCGGTGATCGGTACTTCAGACATCAAGACATTGCTGATCGCGCCATCCGGACCGATGACCGCCCTGCCCCCCGCCGTCCTGGTGGTTGAGGAGCCGACCGAGGGCGATGACCGCTCGGCGGAAACCCTGGGACACGGCACGGAATGGCTCATCAAGCACAAGGCGCTGGCCGTGCTGCCATCGGTCGGCGCCCTGCGGACCTTGCGATCGCGCGCTGCTCAGGCCCCGGCTGGGGGCAGGCTGTTCATGATGGCCGACCCTAGTTTCGATGGCCGAGCCGACGCCAAGGGCCGGGCGACTGACAACGCCTGCCGGGGGAAGGGCGGCGACACGGACACGCGGATCATCTTCCGCGATGGCGCGGCCGTCCGGGGCGAACTGGCCAAGCTGTGCCGACTCAGCGGCACTCGCCGCGAAGGCGACGCGCTGAAGAAGATGGTCGACGGTGACCTTCTGATGGGGGTCGAGGCCAGGGAGGCGCGCCTGCGCGAACCGGCCGTGCGGGATCGCCTGTCCCGGGCGGGCATCGTCGCCTTCGCCACCCATGGGCTGGTTGCCGGCCAAGGCGGACAGGGCGAGCCGTCGCTGGTCCTGGCTGCGCCGTTGGCGAGCGAAGCGGGTGATGACGGGCTGCTGACGGCATCCGAGATCGCCGGCCTTCGACTTTCGGCGGAATGGGTGCTGCTGTCCGCTTGCAACACCGCCAGCCCTGACGGCAGCGAGTCCTACGGACTGTCGGGCCTGTCGCGCGCCTTCTTCCACGCCGGAGCGCGGAGCGTGTTGGCGTCGCACTGGCGGATCGACGATGTCGCCGCCGAGACCCTGACGATCACTACCATCGGTTATCACCGTAGCGGCGATTCAAAAGCTGAGGCGCTCCAGAAGGCCAGCCTGGCGATGATGGCCGGCGAGATCGGGCCGAAGGACGACGCCAGCGCCCATCCGGCCTTCTGGGCGCCGTTTACGCTGATCGGCGATGGCTTGTAGCGATCTCAGACCTGATCGCGATCTGGCAGCGCCAGCTTCACCGCCAGCGCGACGAAGATCACCCAGCGAAAGTCGTTGTAGGAGACCGCGAAGCTCTCGGTGAGGGTGGTCAGGCTGTAGATGACGAGGAACGGCAGGGCGAGATAGGCGCCCTTTTCCCGGAACGTCGCGACCACCGCCGCGCCCATGGTCTGCAGGTAGAACAGCGCCCAGGCGGCCAGGCCGACGTAGCCCATGCCCAGCCATTGTTCGAGCCAGGCGTTGTGGGCGTGGCTGGCCTTGAAGCCGGCGTCGCGGGTAATCCAGGCCAAGGGGCCCCACCCGGACTTGTCGTCCCATACCGCCGCATAGCCGTAGCCGGTCCAGGGCCGCTCCTGAATCTGGGTCCAGATCGCCGCCCAGATCTTGGTGCGGCCGGTAAGGGTGGCGTCCTTGCCGAGGTAGCCCAGAAATACGTCCGCGGCGAAAATCAGGAAGGCGGCGAGCAATGCGGCCCCGACAACCGCCGCCCAGGTAGCCATCGTCGCGGAGGCTGGTCCGCGCCGCACGATCCAGATGAAGGCCAGCGCCCCACAGCCGAGCGCCAGCGACACAAGCGCCGTCTTGGACGTCGACATCAGCACCAGCAGCAGCGCCAGACCCGCCAGCCCGCCCCACAGCCAGCGCCGCTTGGGAACCAGCATGGCCGCCGCCGCCAGGATGGCGAAGCCCATGGCCATGTTCCCGCCCAGGGCGTTCTTCTCCATCCAAAGTCCGCGCCAGGCGCCCGGGAACAGGGTCTGCATCTTGCCCAGCGAGGGCATGGCCAGCACCAGGAACAGCGAGCCCACAGCCAGGATGGCGAACGCCGCCCCCATCACCTCCGCCAGCGTCGCCCAGCGGTATCGGGCGGCGATTACGACGCCGGCCAGGGTGGTGGCGTAGAGGGCGATCAGGCGGCGCATGGTCGCGTCGGGCGACAAGGACCACAGCATCGAGGCGGCGGCCACCAACATGATCATCACCAGAAAGGGTTGGCGCAGCACCCCCTTGATGCTTTCGCCCAGGCTCATGGCCAGCAGCAGGATGCCCGCCGCATAGGCCGGCAGGTAGGCGTTCCGGACCAAGGCCGAACTGCCCTCGTCGAACGTCTCCCCGACGAGGGGCAAGATCCAGCCCTGGCTGTGGATGACCAGCATGAAAACCGCCAGCCCGAAAGCCAGCCAGTCGAACATGTCGGCGCGGTGGGCGGGTGCGGCCCGATGCTGCGGCGGCTGCCAGGCCGCGTAGGTCACGGCAGGATCCGCCGCAGGAAGCCGGGGGCCTCGACCTGAGCTCGGTTGAAGAACACCCCGGCGCATCGGCCGCCCGCCGTGGCGATGGCGTCGCGCAGCTGGGCTGGGCCTCGCACGTCGGGCTGGTCGGCTGCGACTACCAGTACGGTCTGGTCGATAAACGGCGCCAGGGTCAGGGCCGCTTGCGAGCGATCGGTGGAGGGGGCGTCGATCACCACCAGGTCGGCGTGCTTGCGCAGGGCGTTCCAGTAGTCGGCGCCGGGCAACACATGCACCGTCTGGCGCCCCTTGAGCACCTCACGTCGGAAGCGGGTGACCCACCAGCGAGGACCGCCCACCGAATAGGCCTGCACATAGAGGGCGTCCGGCACCGGCTTGCCGTCAGCCCCGCGCTGGGGCGGCTGGACGGCCAGGAACATGCTGCCATCGGGGCTGGCCGACACCGGCTTGCCCAGCGGTCCGTAGAGCTCGGGATCGGCGGCGATGGCGGCGTGCTGGGGCGAACCCTGGAGGTCCAGATCGACTAGCCAGACCGTCTTGCCGGCCCGGCGGGACGCGAAGCGAGCGAACTCGCGGGCGATGGTGGAGGTCCCCTCCCCGCGATGGGCCGCGGCAAACTGGATGACGCGCGCACGGCCAGGGGCGGGCGCGCCAAGCGACGCCCACAGCCCTCCCATTTCGCCGCTCAGGTCAACCATTCGTCGAATCGCCACGCGTACTGCGGCTCAAACCCTAATCTATCCTGGGGCTCAGCGCGCCTTCACCGGCGCCGCACCCAGCACCGGCAGATCGAGAGTGCGCGCCGCCGAGGCGGGGGTGGGCATCCCCGGCCGCAGGAACATGCGCAGCAGCCCAGCGCACAGGGCCGAGAAGGCGGCGAACAGGAAGGCCAGGACCAGCACCGGCCGACGCAGACTGGCGCCCTTCGGGGGCGGACTTGCGCGTTCGACGATGCGGATGTTGTCGTTGGTCTCGCCGGCGATCATCCGGGCTGCCTCATCCTGCTGCTGCTTGACGCTGAAGTCGCGAACGCTGCTCTGCAGGATCTCGCGGTCGCGGGTCAGGTCGGTGAATTCCGGCTCCAGCTCGGCCATCCGCTGCAGCTGGGCGGTGGCTTCGACGTACTGGGCGGCGTTGGCGTCGCGGTGGCTGCGCAGGGCGGCGATCTCGGCGGCCAACTGGATCTTCTCGGTCTGCAGAGTCTGGTAGACCGGGTTGACGCCGGTGCGCTGAGCGCCCGGCGCGGCGGTGCGACCGGCGGCCATGCCGGCCTCCAACTGGCGGATCTGAGCTTCGACGTTCTGCACCTCGATGCTGGTCGGCTTGTACCGGCTCAGCAGGTCTTCCCGTTTCATCTTCAGCTCGGCCAGCTTGTTGGCGTCGGCCATGTTGGCGTCGCGATAGAGGCCGATCTCGGGCGCCACCTGGGCAAGTTGGGCGTCGAGCGAGGCCAGGCGGCCCTGGCGCTGCTGCAGCTCCGCCTCGATGGTGTACTTCTGACCCTCCAGTTGCCCGATCAACTGGGTCAGGCTGTTCTTGGTGGCGGCGAAGTCGCCCAGATTGTTGTTGGCCAGGAACTGTTGATAGGCCGCGTCCGCCTGGCCCAGCCGGTCCTCGAACAGCGCACGCTGGCGCTCCAGCGCCGGGGAGGCGGGCTGGATCAGCACACTGCGGCGGTAAATGAGGTATTCCTCAAGAAACGCATTCAACGTCCGCGCGGCGATGACCGGGTCATCGTGCTCGAAGCTGATCCGCACCACCGGGTTGGCCGGGGTGGCGGCGACATTCATGTTCTCGCCCATGTCCTGGACGGCCTTAGCCATGATCAGCGGCTTGTCGGCCGGCGTGGCGGCGTCGTAGTCGGCGCCGAGCTTTGGATAAACTGTCCGCAGGCCCAGCTTGCGCAGGGTGCGTTCCCGCAGCTGGGCGCTCATCAGGATTTCGGTTTCCGAGGCGACCAGCCCGTCGGTGTCGGGCACCGCCCCGCGCGCCGCGTCCCCCGCCCTCGGCTCATAGACGTATTCCTGGCCCAACTGGACGAGCACGCTGGAGCCGGCCGTGTAGGACTTCTTGAGCGTGAAGGCGAAACCCGCGCCAACCAGGAAGATCAGCAGAAAGACCGCGAGCATCAGCCCCTTCTCGCGCCACAGCAGGGTGACGAAGTCGCTTGGCGCATAGCGCGGCCGCCCAGCCCAGTCGGCGCGGGCCGGCGGGTCGTGGGGAACCATCGTCCATGTGCTGGCGGCGGCGGCCATTCGAATCCCTTGGGGCCTGTTGCACCCCTGCCCGTCCACCCTGGGAGTTCGCCGTTAATGGTCCGTTACCCATTCTCCTTAACGGTTGGGTCATGGGCCGCGCGCGCACCGGAATCGTCTTGTTGACCCTGGCGGGGGTGGCCATGGCCTCCCCGGCCGGCGCCCAATGGCCGTTCGGCGGCAAGGAACGTCGCCAGCCCGATCCGCCGCGCAGCAACAGCAAATTCCCGGATATCGCCTACGCCGACTGGAGCGACGCCGAGCCGAGCTACCGCACTTACCCAGGCGATGAGCTGGAGATCGTGGTGCCATCGGCGCCCGAACTGAACAAGACCGCCATCATCCAACCGGACGGCCGCGTCTCTTTGCCGCTGATCGGCCCGGTGATGGTCGCCGACCGCACCATTCCCGAACTGAACGCTGTCCTGACCCAGGCCTATTCGCGCGACCTGCTCCGGCCCGACACCATGGTGTCGATCAAGACGGCCCAGCCGCTGCGGGTGTTCGTGGGGGGCGAGGTGGACAAGCCCGGCGTCTACGACATGCCCGGCGACATCAATTCTCTGCAGGCCATCATCCAGGCCGGGGGCTTCCGGGTCACCGCCAAGCGGCGCGAAGTCGTCATCCTTCGGCGGGGCGCCGATGGGCGCTTCATGCGGCGGACGGTGGATTTGTTGAAGGCTTCGAACCAGGGCGGGAGCGATCTGGTCCCGCTGCGCCGGTTCGACATCGTCTATGTGCCCAGGAGCGAGATCGCCGAGGCCAACCTCTTCCTGCAACAGTACTTCAAGGACCTGATCCCGATCAGCTTCGGGCTCAGCTACGACCTCAACCCCAACGCAAATCGCTGAGGCCTCCGAGCGCCTCCCGATAAGAGGCTGCCGGTTATCGGAATAAACGCGCGGCCGGAAAAACCTAGGCGCGGGCCAGCCATTCGCGCGCCTGACGCTGGGCTTCGGCGACCTCGTCCGAGGCCATCTCCTGGCTCAGTTCCTTGCGGTAAAGCCGGGCTTCTTCCGAGCCGCGCATGGCGGCCAGGTTGAACAGCATGTGCGCCGACACATAGTCGAGCGGCGCGCCGCCCTGGCCGGTCGAATAGAGCATGCCCATGCGAAACAGCTCGTCGCCGGTGGACATCGGCCCCGGCAGGGGCAGGTGGGTTTCGGTCTCGTGGCTCGTCATCATGACGTCCTATCCCGTGCTTGGCGCCGTTCTGGCGGCCGGTCCGTGTTGATCACGGGTACGAGAAAAGAGCCCGCCCCGTGAAAGCAAGGTTAACCGGAACGGGCCCCGCGACGTTTTGTGCGATTTCTGCCGAAATACTTTGCCGGTGTTAGTCTCCCGGTAATTTGCTGGAAAAGTTGCGTTTACCGGCCTTGCGATGGGGTTACCACACCGTGGCCGGAGTAAGGATCTAGTGGCGCCGGGTTTGGAACGGTTAACCTGACAGGCTCGTTCAGGCCGGGTTCAGACAGCAAAAGTCACACTGACCGACTGTCGAGGGCAATTCCGCGATCCGCCAGATCGCCAGTCGACCAAAAGGAGGATGTCGACATGAAACGTCTCCTGCTCAGCCTGGCCGCAGCCGCATGTGTCTCCGGACCCATCCTGGCCGCCGCCTCCGCCGCCGACGCCCAACCCCGCGAACGCTGGGAACGGCGTGAAGACCGTCGCGACGACCGCTATGACCGTCGCCAGGAACGCCGTGAAGACCGATGGGATCGCCGGGACGACCGTCGCGACGCCCGCCGTGACCGCCGCGCCGACCGCTGGGATAACCGCCGGCACAACGGCTACTACTATCGCAACCGCTGGCACTATGGCCCGCCGCCGAGCGCCTACTACAACGACCCCTACTATCGTCCGGGTTACGCCAGCTGGCGTCGCGGCGCCTATCTGCCGAGCTACTATCGGGCGAACAGCTATCGGGTCTACGACTACGGCCGCTATCGCCTGCGCGCCCCGCCGCGCGGTTACTACTGGTACCGTTCGGGCAATGACTACATCCTGGCCGCCATCGCGACCGGCCTGATCTTCGAAGTCATCACCCGGTAGGGACTGACAGTCAGGGAAGCGCCCCGGAGGAGAACTCCGGGGCGTTTTCATTTGGGATCAGCGGATGACCCGCGCGCCCTTGCCGTGCATGACCGCCTCCACCTCGCTGGCCCGCACCATGGAGGTGTCGCCGGGGGTGGTCATGGCCAGGGCGCCATGAGCGGCGCCGTACTCAACGGCGGCCTGGGGCCCCTTCCCTTCGAGAAAGCCATAGGCGAGGCCCGAGGCAAAGCCGTCCCCGCCGCCGACGCGATCGTAAATCTCGAGGTTCTCGCGCATCTGGGAGGCGTAGAACGCTCCGCCCGCCCACAGGATGGCGGACCAGTCGTTGATGCTGGCGGTCTTGGCGTTTCGCAGGGTGGTGGCGGCGACCTTGAAGTTGGGGAATTCCTTCACCGCGGTCGCGATCATGGTCTTGAAGTTGGCCGGGTCGATGGCGCTGATGTGCTCGTCGAGACCCTCGACCTCGAAGCCGAGGCAGGCGGTGAAATCCTCTTCGTTGCCGATCATCACGTCCACGTACTGGGCAATCTCGCGGTTGACCTTCTGGGCGCCGGGCTTTCCGCCCTGGCTCTTCCACAGGCTGGCGCGATAGTTGAGGTCGTAGGAAACGATGGTCCCGTGCCTGCGGGCCGCCTTCACCGCCTCGATCACCGCCTGGGCGGTGTTGGGCGCCAGGGCCGCGAAGATGCCGCCTGTGTGGAACCAGCGGACGCCTTCCTCGCCGAACAGCCGGTCCCAGTCGACCTCGCCCGGCGCGATCTGGCTGGCGGCGCTGTTGGCGCGGTCGGAGCAGCCGAGCGCGGCGCGCACGCCAAAGCCCTTCTCCGTGAAGTTCAGGCCCACGCGCGTATTGCGGCCGATGCCGTCGAACTCGCGCCAGATCAGGTGGCTGGTGTCCACCCCGCCCTGCATCATCAGATCCTCGACCAGCCAGCCCAGGTCGTTGACCGGCAGCGCGGTGACCGCCGCAGACCGCTTGCCCCAGGTCTTCCGCATGGCGCGGGCGACGTTGTACTCCCCGCCCCCTTCCCAGACATGGAACTGCCGCGAGTTGCGCACCCGCCCGAAGCCCGGGTCAAAGCGCAGCATCACCTCGCCGAACGAAACGCAGTCCCAGCGGCATTCGGCGGCCGGGCGGATGTCGAGGATGTCGTTCATGGCTTCCTGTGTTTGTCGATAAGCTGGACGGTGTCGCGCACCTTGGCCTCGATGCCGGCCCAGTCCTTGGCGTCCAGCAGGGCCTGGGTAATCAGCTTGCTGCCCATCCCCGCCGCGACAATGCCGGCGCCGAACCAGGCCTTGACGCTGTCCTCGGTGGGATCGACCCCGCCGGTCGGCATGATGCGGGTCCAGGGCATCGGCCCCAGCACCGCCTTGACGAACTCCGGTCCGCCGACCTGGGTCCCCGGGAAGACCTTGACGATCTCGCAGCCCAGTTCCTGGGCATAGGAGATCTCGGACGCCGAGCCGCAGCCTGGGCTGTAGGGGATCATCCGGCGGTTACAGACCCTGGCCACCTCGGCGTTGAGGATCGGCCCGACCACGAACTTGGCCCCATTGGCGATGTAGATGCCGGCGGTCGGCGCATCGACCACCGAGCCGACGCCCATGATCACGCGAGGGTCGGCCTTGGCGAAATGACGGGCCACCTCAAGGAAGACGTGGGAGGCGAAGTCGCCCCGGTTGGTGAACTCGATACAGGGCGCGCCCGCGTTGGCGCAGGCCTGGATGACCTGGACGCAGACCTCCGGGTCAGGGTGGTAGAAGACGGGGATCACACCCTGCTTCATCATGGCCGTCAGGACGGACATCCGGTCGTGAGTCATCGCGCGCTCTCCTGCTCTTGGGGGCGCCAACCTAGCTTGAAAAAGATGGGCGCCGGGTCACATCCCGGCGCCCAGTTCGCGCAAGGAGGTTAGAAGCTGTAGCGGAGGCCGAAATAAACCTGCCGCCCGGTGTGGTGATAGACCGAGGTGCTTTCGCGCCCATCGCCGCCGACCCACTGACGGTTGAACTCGTCGGTGAGGTTCAGCCCCTCGACGGTCAGCATCAGCTTGTCGTTGATCTTGAAACTGGCCGAGGCGTCGACGTTGAAGGTCTCCGTCTTGCCCTCGGTCAGGTTACCGTTCCGCCCCGGCACGTTCTGAAGATAGCCGTCGCGGTAGGAGCCGCTGATCCGGGCGCTGAACCGGTCGTCCTCGTAGTAGAGGGTAGCGTTGTATGCGCTGGGCGACAGGTTGATCAGGTCATCGGTTACGACCGTCGAGCAGGTGGCATTGTTGCAGTAGTCAATCTCGGATTCGACGTAGGTGTAGTTCAGCTGCACCCCCAGGTTCGCGAGCGGACCGGGCAGGAAGGTAAACGGCTGCTGATAGCTGATCTCGAAGCCCTTCAGAGGTCCGCCTTCGGTGTTCACGGCGCTGGTCAGCTGGAACACGGTCGTCGGTGAGCAGCTGTTGGCCAGCAGGCAGAAGCCCGGCGCGAAGGCGCTGGGGTTGAGGGCCGTCAGATCCTGGTACTGCAAGTCCTGACGAATGATCTGAATGTAGGTGTCGATGTCCTTGTAGAAGAAGGCCACCGAAACCAGGCTCTCCGGCGCGAAGTACCATTCGAACGACAGGTCGTAGGTATTGGCCTGGAAGGGCTCCAGCTTCACATTGCCGATCGAGGCGGTGAAGTTCGGCCCTGTCGCGCTCAGCGAGGTGGTCGGCACAAGGTAGTTCGTCCCGGCCAGGGTATTGCCGATCTGGGGCCGGGCCATCACCTTCGCCGCGCCGAAGCGAACGATGAAATTGTCGGTCGCGTTGAGCGCCAGGTTCAGCGACGGCAGATAGTTGTCGTACTCGTGCGAACCAAACACCCGGGTTCCGCCACCTGTCGAGCTGTAGCCCTGGGCGTAGAGGTTGGTGTTCACGCCCCGGATACCCAGGTTGCCGCGCAGGTTCATGTCCCAGAACAGGTCGAACCGGAAATCGCCCTGGATGTACCAGGCCCGATCCTCTTCGCGGATGAAGCGGTTGCCGCCCCGGGCATTGCCGTTGGTGATGCTGGTCAGGGTGAAGTCACCGCCCGCAACGCCCGTGTTGCAGTTGCAGTAGATGTCGAACAGCTTCGAAATCGCATTCAGGTTCGGAACGACCCAACTGCGGTCATTGCCGCCCGGCTGGCCGAGGTTGCTTCCGAAGCCGGTCAGCAGAGTCGTGATGTCGGCCACCGTCGTACCGCCCGGCAAAGCCGGAACGACCGTCTCATCCGCCCGGCGGAACTCGTAAGAGTCGCTCTCATAGGTCTTGTAATTGTAGCCGAACTTCAGCGTCAGCCAGTCATAGGCATCAAAGGTGAAATCCAGCTGGGCCGACTGAAACTCGGTGTCCACGCCATTGGGACGGATGCGGATTTCCGACCGCGGCACCGAAGAGCCGATCGCACGCCAGTCCCAGTTCGCCGGATTGGCGACGTCGAAGCCGTAGTCGATCAGGGGGGTGTTGCGGTTACCCCGGAAGTCCCAGCTGAACCCTTGAACGTTCTGGCGGTCGAGGGTGACCGTCGTCTGAACCGGGTTTTCGTATTTCGAAGTCGCCTGACCGATGAAGGCCCGCATCTTGAAGCGGTCGTTGAACCGATGATCGAAAGTCAGGGTGTGCTGGATGAACTCGGTCGACAGCTCGTCGTAGCGCTGCTCGGAGCGGACATCGACATTGTCGAACACGCCATAGACCAGTTCATTGTTCTCGACGGCAGCGTCGCGAACGTGGATCTGGGTCTTGCCCCCAGCCGCGGCGTTGCGGCTGAAGGACAGGCTTTCCAGGAAGTTCTCCTGACGGGTGGCGTCCAGCTTCGAATAGAGCAGGTCGTAGCTGATCGTGGTCGATTCCCAGGGCTTGAACTGGATCGCGCCGGTGAATCCCAACCGCTCCTGCTCGTGCACCAGCCGGCCATAGCGCGGCAGACGCGGATGGAAGACACTGGCGTTGTTGACCAGCGTGTAGGCGGTGTTGTTCGAAGCAGTGTTGGCCGGACGCGGCACACCGGTAGCGCAGTTGGCCGCGCTGGCGCCGTTTGCGGTGCCGGTCGGGTTGACCGGAGCGAAACCGCCGGGCGAGCAGAACCCGCCGTTGTCCGTTGCCCGCTCCCAGCGCACCGACGAGAAACCCTCTTCCAGCAGGCTGCGCTCGCTGTAGGCCACCGAGGCCAGGACGCCGATCTTGTCGTCCATGAAGGTATTGCTGACCAGGAAGGCCAGCCGCGGATCCCATTCTTCAGACAGGTCGTTGACGCCATACTGGGCGCTCATCGCCATCTTGAAGCCGTCATAGTCGAACGGACGGGTGGTGCGCAGATCGACCGTGGCGCCGAGCGAGCCTTCCTCCGTTTCGGCGGCGGCGGTCTTGCGGATGGTTATGCTGTTGAACAGCTCCGAGGCGAAGACGTTGAAGTCGAAGCCGCGGCCGCGGTTGGCGCCACCCGAACTGTCAGTGCCGCCGGTGGTGGCCTGGGCCTCCATGCCGTTGATGCGGGTGCGGGTGAAGTCGGCGCCGAGGCCCCGCACGGTGATCGAGCGGCCCTCACCGGCATCGCGGTCGATCGAGACGCCCGGAATCCGCTGGATGGATTCGGCCAGGTTCAGGTCCGGGAAGTCGGCGATATCTTCGGCCTTGATCGAGTCCACGACCGTGGTCTCGTTGCGCTTGATCTCGACCGCGCTGGCCAGGGCGCCGCGGAAGCCGGTGATCTGCACCGCCTCGACATCGCCCTCTTCCTCGGGCGCTTCCTGGGCCATCACGGCCCCAGCGGCGCCGAGGGCCACGGTCATGGCGGCCAGCGAGGCGCCGAAGCGCAGGGCGAATGCCCGCGAGTGATTCCGATTGGACATGTAACTGCCTCCCCTTCAGCGCTCCGCGGTCTCATGCCGCCGATTGCGTTACCACTTTCCCTTGTCCCTGATCCGCCGCGCATTCGAACTTCGCAAGGACATGACACCGGTGTCATAAACAGGTAGCTGCTTGTTGACACCGGTATCATCGGCAGTGATATCCCGGTTCATTCGAATTTGGCAACCCCCTGGGACCAACTTCCCGCCACAGGAGAGCCACAGTTGAAATTGCTTCCGCCTATCCTTCTCAGCTGCACCCTGCTCGCAGCCGCGCCGGCGACGGCGACCGAAGCGCCCCAGATCGCCTTCCCCGGCGCGGAGGGCCATGGCCGTTTCGCCCAAGGGGGCCGGGGCGGAGCGGTGCTTCACGTCACCACCCTGGAGGACTCCGGGCCAGGCAGCCTGCGCGCCGCCGTAGAGGCCAAGGGGCCGCGCACCGTGGTGTTCGAAACAGCCGGGACCATCCGCCTGAAATCGCCCCTGAAGATATCCCGTGGCCGCATCACCATCGCCGGCCAGACCGCCCCCGGCGAGGGAATCACCTTGGCCGACCAGCCGCTGGTGGTCGCCGCCGACGATGTGGTGATCCGCTACCTGCGGGTTCGGCTGGGTGATCAGTCCGGAGTGCAGGAAGATGCCGTCACCGTCTCACGCGGCCGGCGGATCATCCTCGACCACATCTCGGCCAGCTGGTCGGTCGATGAGACCCTGTCGGTGGGCAGCCGCTATGATCCGCCGGAGACTGGCGTCTTTGACGTTACCGTCCAGTGGAGCCTGATCGCGGAGTCCCTCAACCGGTCTGTCCATGCCAAGGGTCGCCACGGCTATGGCAGCCTGATCCGGGGCGGCCACGGGGCGAAGATGAGCTTCCACCACAATCTGTGGGCCAACCACCTGGCCCGCATGCCCCGGCCGGGCAACTACAACGGCCCCGAGATCGATGCGGTCGGCGGCTTCTTCGAGTTCCGCAACAACGTCTTCTACAACTGGGGCGGCGAAGCTTCCGGCTACAACGCCGACCAGGCGGCCTACTCGGCCTATGACTTCGTCGGCAACGCCTACCTGCCGGGCCCCGACGGAAAGGGCGCCCTCGCCTTCTGCGAACAGAATGGCCTCTCCCGCGCCTGGTTCGCCGACAACGCCATGGCCGGCCGTGTTCCCACCGATCCCTGGAGCCTGGTTGCCTGCAATCCGCCGGCTGGCTATCGCGCGCCGGGGCCCCTCGCCGCTTCCGGCATCGGCACCAGCGATCCGGCCACGGCCCAAAAGGCGGTCATCGCCGGGGCCGGCGCCTCAAAGGTCAGAGACCCGGTCGATCTGCGCATCCTGGCCGGCGTACAGGCTCGCACCGGCCGCCAGATCGACAGCCAGAAGGATGTCGGCGGTTGGCCGGCGCTCAAGGGCGGCGACGCCCCGGCCGACCTCGACCGCGACGGGATGGCGGATCATTGGGAACGGGCCAACGGGTTCAACCCCGCCGACCCGGCCGACGGCGGCCTCGATGCCGACCGGGACGGCTTCACCAACCTGGAGGAATACCTGGCGTCGCTCGTCTGAACGATCAGGTCAGGGCGGCGACACGCGCGCTGTCCGACGGCTTCAGCAGTCCGCGCAGATAGGCGCTGATTTCCGCGTCCTGCGAATTGGCGAAGAAGTAGTCCTGGAAACGCTCCCCGGCGATCGCGGCCCTCAGCAGATCCTGGTCCAGCGTCTTCAGCACGGTGAGCATGTCGTGGCAGGTGGTTGCCTTGAGCGACTTCAGGATGCCCCGGTTGCGAGCCATGATCTCGGCCCGTTCCTTGGGATAGCCCAGGCCACGCTCGCCATCGAACAGCTTGCGATAGCAGTCCTGCAGGTTCAACTCCGCCGCCCAGCCAAAGCCCTTGGCGTAGGGCATGGAAATGGCGTTGCCGTCGTTGATCTGGGCGAACAGGAAGGCGTCGGTCGGATCGATCACCAGGCCGCAGAAAACGCCGGGCATGGCGTTGCAGGCCAGCATCGAACCCATCCCCGTGCCACAGCCCGTCACCACGAAATCGGCAGCCTTGCTGTTAAGCAGGATGCCCGCGAGAAGCCCGTTCATGATGTAGGTCAGCGAGGCTTTGTCCTCTGCCGTGTACATGCCGTAGTTGAAGACCTCGTGGCCCAGCGGCTCGGCGACGGCGGTCAGCGCCTCGTGAATAAGGCCGTTTTTGGCGGCTTGGCTGTTCTCGGTAATCAGGGCGATTTTCATGGAGATTTTCCGTTCGTAAGCGATCGCGACGACCGCCAGACGCAGGTTTGTACTATGACACCGGTATCATTATGGCAAGGCCGATGGCAGCCGAGGCACGACCATGTGCGGAGCCTAGCCGGTGTTTCGCAGCCCCGCCGCGATGCCGGTGACCGTCAGCTGGATGGCCAGGCGCGTCTCCTCGCTTTCGTCTCCGCCGCGGCAGCGTGACAGCAGCTCCAGCTGCAGGTGGTTGAGGGGCCTCACGGACCCGGCCGCCAGGGCCACCGATTCTGCAAGCTCGGGGCGGTTGTCGAGCAGGGCCGTACCGCCTCGGATCGCCAGGGCCAGCTCGACCGCCGCGTCGTGCTCGCGCCGGATTGCGTCGAAGATCGGCCCCGCAGACGCCTTGTCCGCGCACAGGTCGGCGTAGCGCGCGGCCAGGTCCATGTCGCTCTGGGCCAGAGCCAGTTCCATGTTGGATAACAGGGTCTCGACGATCTCGAATTCGCCGGCCAGTTCGGCTAGCCGGCCTGCGTCCAGCCCGGCCCGCGCCGCGCCGCCGGCCAGGCCGTACCAGCCTGGAAGCATGACCCGCGCCTGAGACCAGCTGAATACCCAGGGGATAGCCCGCAAATCCTCGATCCGCCGACTCTTGGTCCGCGAGGCCGGGCGGCTGCCGATGTTGAGGGTGACGATCTCTGCGATAGGGGTGGCCGACCAGAAGAAGTCCTCGAACCCGGGATCGTCATAGACCAGCGCCCGATAGTGGGCGAAGGCGCCGGCAGCCAGCGCATCCATGGCGGCGGTCGCCGCCCTGGGGTCGGCAGGCCGGTGTCGCGCGGTCGCGGTCAGGACGGCGGCCGCCAGACCCTCCAGATTGCGCCGGGCTGTCGGTCGATCGCCGAAGCGGCGGAAGATCATTTCTCCCTGCTCGGTCATCCGCAGGCGGCCCTGAACCGTACCCGGCGGCTGGGCCAGCACGGCCTCGGCGGCGGGGCCGCCGCCCCGGCCGACCGAACCGCCCCGGCCGTGGAAGATCCGCAGGCCCACGCCGAGCCGGTCGCCCTCCTCGGCCAGAGCGCTGACGGCCCGCGCCACGCCCCAACGGCTGGCGACATAGCCGCCATCCTTGTTACTGTCCGAATAGCCCACCATCACCTCCTGCACCGCCCCCTCGCCGAGCAGGGAGCGGGCGGCCGGCGTCTCCAGCCACTGGCGTAGGATGGCGGGTCCGGCCTCCAGGTCGCCGATGGTTTCGAACAGCGGGCTGACCCGGACCGCTGCGCGCGGCTCTTCCCCGCCCCAGACCAGGCCGGCCTGTTTGAGCAGGACCAGCGGTTCCAGGATGTCGGACAGGGCTGCGCTCTTGGAGACCACATAGGCGCCGATGGCGGCCGGGCCATAGTCGGCTATCGCCTTGGCGGCGGCGTCGATAATGGCCAGTTCGCGGGCTGTTTCCTCGCCATAGGCGGTAAAGGGCGAGCGCAGGGGGCGGCGGGTGGCCAGCTCCTCCAGCAACAGAGAGACACGTTGATCCTCGTCCAGCTCCAGATAGCGGTCGGTTTCACCCGCCTGGGCCAACAGTTCCGCGACCACTCGCTCATGCACGTCGGCGTTCTGGCGCAGATCCACAGCCAAGAGGTGGAAGCCGCAGGCGCGGCCGACGGCCAGCAGGGTCTTCAGCCGCCCGCCCACCAGGCGGTCGCCGCCGTGGGCTTCAAGCGAGGCGCGGAGCGTCTCCAGGTCGGCGATGAAATCCTCTGGCCCATCGTAGGCCGGGCCGTCCGGGTCCTCGACGGCGAAGGCGACGCGGGCGCCGGTGAGCTTCAGGGAGGTGGCGCAGAGCCGGTCGAATATACGTTCGAAAGCCAGGCGATACGGCTCATCCAGGCGGTGGACAGAGGGTTGATCGGCCTGCATGGCCAGGGCATGCAGGGCTTCCGAGGCCGAGCCGTAGGCGGTGGAGATGGCCAGGTCCGACCACAACCGCCGCACCTCGCCGGCATAGTGGTCAAGGATGATCCGCGCCTGGCTGCGCAGCGCCAAGGCAAGCGTGTCGGCGCCAACGCCAGGGTGGCCATCGCGGTCGCCGCCCAGCCAGGTGCCGAGCTTGAGAATGGGTCCCAACTCGGTTTCCAGATCCCGGTCCCAGCGGTCGTAGAGCTCGACCAGCGCCGGCAGGATGGCGGTGCGGACGATGGACAGGGCGTTTCGGATTTCGTCGCTGACCGTGATCCTTTCGGGCCGGTAAAGCCGGGTGCGCCAGAGCAGCGCCACTTCGCGGAACAGGTCTTCGCGCAAGCGGGGATCAAGGTCCGGCGGCGGGTCTTGCCGCCTAAGCGCCAACAGCCGGCCAATCTCCTGCTGGCGCTCTACCAGGGCGCGGCGGCGAACCTCGGTCGGGTGGGCGGTCAGCACCGGGGTCACCGACAGGCCGGCCAGCGCCTCCCGGCCCGCATTGCCCAGGCTCGTCACCGCCGACGACAGGGTCGCGGCGCCCTCCAGGCTCTCGGCCTCTTCCTCACGACGGCGGCCAGCGACATCCTCGCCAATGTTGGCCAGCATCGAGGCGCAGGCGAAGGCACGGGCCAACAGGCTGGCCTCGGCGGGCGTGACCGCGCTGAACAGGAAGCCCAGGTGCGCCGCCTCGCCGCCGCCGGCAGCGGTGGCCCGGGCGGTCTCGACCAGCCGGGCGCTGTCCTCGCCGTCCAGATAGGCGATGGCCTCGGCGAGGAGGTCGCCGAGCAGATCCAGGTTTCTGCGAACCCGGCCGTTGGAAGGATGCTCGGTCAGCGGGCCAGCCATCCCCCGTCCACGGGCAGGATGGCGCCGTGAACGTAATCGGCGGCGCGGCTGGACAGGAAGACGGCGGCCCCACCGAGGTCCGACGGCTGGCCCCAGCGGCCAGCCGGAATACGCTCGAGGATCGACTTGTTGCGCGCCTCATCCGCCCGCAGCGCCTCGGTGTTGTTGGTGGAGAAATAGCCGGGCGCGATGGCGTTCACATTGATCCCCTTGGCCGCCCACTCATTGGCGAGCAGCCGGGTCAGACCCGCGACGCCGCTCTTGCTGGCGGCGTAGGAGGCCACGCGGACCCCGCCCTGGAAAGACAGCATCGAAGCGATGTTGATCACCTTTCCGGCGCCTTTCGGAATCATCTCGCGGGCGGCGGCCTGGGTCAGGAAGAAGGTCGTCTTCAGATTGACGTCCATCACCGCGTCCCAGTCCTCCTCGGTGAACTCCAACGCGTCGTTTCGCCGGATGATCCCGGCATTGTTGACCAGGATGTCAGGCGCCGCCGCCGCGCCTCTGGCGGCCGCGATCACATCGCCGCTGACGCCCGGTTGGCCCAGGTCCGCTTGGACGAAGTGAAAACCACGCCCGACGGCCCGCACGCCGACCTCGGTTTCGGTTGCCGGGGAACGGCCGACCGCAACGATGTCCGCCCCGGCCTGGGCCAGAGCCACCGCAATCGCTTGGCCAAGGCCGGTGTTCGCCCCGGTAACCATGGCCGTGCGACCGGCCAGGCTGAACAGGTCGCTGATCTGGGCCCCATTGGAGGACATGGCGGCTGGTTCTCCCCTACGTCGTTCCGGTCAGGTAACCGGTGTCATAGCGCTAATCAAGCATCATCCTCCGCCGGGCTCGGGCGCCCGGCAAGGGCGAGGACGCGGGCTTGCGAAGCCAGGCCGCCGGAGAGCCCCCGCAGAAGCGGCAGGAGTTGAACCTGGAACAAAGGAAAAGGACGCCCGCCAGGGCCGGCGGACGTCCTTTAAGCTCACGGCCCGCCTTGGTGCGGGGCGGGATGGGGCGGTGGGTGGAACCGCGATCCATCCCAGGCCGGCCACGAGCAAACCAGCTCGAAGCCCCAGCTCCTAGATGTCGTCTTCCTCGGAAGGACCGACCAGCAGCTCTTCCTCGATGTCAGCGGACTTGCCGCGCACCTGAGCTTCGATCTCGGCGGCGATGTCCGGGTTGTTCTTCAGGAATTCGCGGACGTTGTCGCGGCCCTGGCCAATGCGCTGGCTGTTCCAGCTGAACCAGCTGCCCGACTTCTCGATCACCCCGGCCTTGACGCCCAGGTCGATGACCTCGCCGAGCTTCGAGATGCCCTGGCCGTACATGATGTCGAACTCGACCTCACGGAACGGCGGGGCCACCTTGTTCTTGACCACCTTGACCCGGACGTTGTTGCCGATGATCTCGTCCCGCACCTTCACCGAACCGGTGCGGCGGATGTCCAGGCGGACCGAGGCGTAGAACTTCAGGGCGTTACCGCCCGTGGTGGTTTCCGGGCTGCCGTACATCACCCCAATCTTCATGCGGATCTGGTTGATGAAGATGACCAGGGTCTTGGCCTTGTTGATCGAGCCGGTCAGCTTGCGCAGCGCCTGGCTCATCAGACGGGCCTGAAGGCCAGGCAGGCTGTCGCCCATCTCCCCCTCGATTTCGGCCCGCGGGGTCAGAGCCGCCACGGAGTCGATCACGATCACATCGACGGCGTTCGACCGCACCAGGGTGTCGGTGATTTCAAGCGCCTGCTCGCCGGTGTCCGGCTGGGAGACCAGAAGCTCGTCGAGATTGACCCCCAGCTTATGGGCATAGGACGGATCGAGCGCATGCTCGGCATCGACGAAGGCGGCGGTGCCGCCGGCCTTCTGGACCTCGGCGACGACATGCAGCGCCAGAGTCGTCTTGCCCGAGCTTTCCGGCCCGTAGATCTCGACGATCCGACCCTTGGGCAGGCCGCCGATGCCCAACGCCATGTCCAGACCCAGCGAGCCGGTCGACACTGACTCGATCTCGACGATCTTGCCCTTGGTGCCCAACTTCATCACCGAGCCCTTGCCGAAAGCCCGGTCAATCTGGCTCAGCGCCGCCTCGAGCGCGCGCTGCTTATCACCGTCGTCTTTACCCACGAGCTTCAATGCCGCCTGACTAGCCATAACGTTTCCACCTTGTCCCACGATTCTCGTCGGCCCGCCCGACACGTTGGAACATATGTGCACGCTTTGTTCTGGCCCGCAATGTTTTCTTTTCGTTCTCATTCCGACGCCCCGCAAATGGGGATGCCGCCGGACGCGCGTCCTTGGCAGGCTGGGGGCAGCGGTCAACCGACCGCATCCAGCTGGAGCTTCGCATGCGCCTGTCCCGTTACATCGCCCTCGCCGCCGCCCTCACCCTTCCGGCGCTGGCTGTCGCCGCCACGCCGAACGTGGCGACCATCGACGGGGCTCGACAAATGCAGGGCGACTGGCCCGCGGCCCATGACGGCGCCTTCGGTTTCCGCATCGAAAATGACCGCATGATCATCACGGCCTGGCACCAGAACAGGCCCGCAATGAGGGTGGTAAAGGTGCTGGCCGAAGGAATCCGCATCACCAAGACCGAACGTACGGACAAGTTGGTCCGATTCAGCGGGACCGGCGCCACCTGTTACAAGGACGGGCCGAACGGTTCGGTCATGGCCTATTCCCAAGTCTGCGCCTTCACCTACACGATCCAGGCCGAGCCGTTCAACAACGAGCACTTCCAGGGCTTCGGTGTCGTCTACAACCATCGTCCCTTCACCCCGCGCTAGCGGGCGGACGGCGCCCCTCATTTCGTTGCGACCGTTCGTCGCGACCCGCGACAAGAGCGTCTTAAGGCTGACCCCTTACGAGGGAGGTTCAGACGGAGCCTCATCCTTGAACACCTCTGCCCGCACGCTTCTCGGTTTTGCCTTCACCGCCGGCGACCTGCTGCTCGAACTCGACGCCGATGGGACCGTGATCGAGGCCGTGGGCGCCGCCCAGGCGTTGCTGGGGAAAGCCGAAACCACGCTGCCGGGGACGGCGATCGCGGATCTGATTCACGAAACCGACCAGCCGCTGGTCGCCGCCCTGCTGGCCACAATCGAGGAAGGTCGCCGCCGCGGTCCCGTTCCCCTGCGACTGGCGCGGGCCGGAGAGCATGGCGCGGTGCTGACCCTGCGCAGCCTTCCCGGCAACGGCGGTCGGCTCTCCTGCGCCCTCACGGGAGGCCCTATGCCCGTGCGGCCGTCCGGGGACGGGCTCTATGACCGGAACGGATTCGAAGCTGTCGCTCGCGGACTGGGCGAAGCGGCGCGGGCCACCGGCCGCGAACTCGAGCTGGCCATGGTGGAACTTACCGGCCTGGCCAGGATCCGCGCAGCTCTCGACGCCAAGGCGGCCATGGCGCTCGACGCCAAGGTCGGCGGCGCCCTGCGCAGCGAGGTCGGGGCCCTTGGCGCGGCGGCCCGGCTGGGCGACGAACGGTTCGCGGTTGTTCGCCAGGCGGGCAGCTCCACCACCTCCATGGCCAAGGACCTGTCCCGCGCCCTGGCGCTGGTCGGCGAAGATGTCGTCGTCTCTGCCCAGGCCGCCCCGATGGACTCCGCCTCCCCTTCCCGCCTGGGCCGCGCCATGCGCTATGCCCTGGATGACTTCATCGCCGAGGGATTGAAGGACCACCCGCCGGCCAGCATGGCCGAGGCGATGAACCGGTCGGTCCGCCGCACCCTGGCCCGGGCCGGCGAACTGGGCATGGCGGTCAGCCAGCGCCGCTTTACCCTGGCCTTCCAACCGGTCGTCCGCCTCTCCGACGGCGCGCTCCACCACCACGAGGCCCTGGTCCGCTTCGAGGAGAACGCCAGCCCCTTCGCCATGGTCCGGCTGGCCGAGGAGTTTGACCTGATCGAGGAACTCGACCGAGCGGTGGTTGAACAGGCCGTACGCCGGCTGCGGGGCGACCGCACGGGCGCCCTCACCCTGGCCGTCAACATCTCCGGCCGGAGTGTCGGCTCATCTCCCTTCATCGAGGGCCTGCAGCGATTGGTCGGCGCCACGCCGAACCTGGCAAGCCGGCTGATCTTCGAAGTCACTGAAAGCGCCGCGATCGACGATCTGGCGCTGGCCAATCGCCACATCCAGGCCCTGCGTCAGGCGGGCTCCCTGGTCTGTCTCGACGACTTCGGCTCCGGCGCCGCCTCCCTCGCCTACCTGCAAGCCCTGACCGTGGACATCGTCAAGATCGACGGCCGCTACGTTCGTGACTTGGCGGGCGGTGGCCGTGACGCGGCGCTGGTCCGCCATCTGGTCAAGCTCTGCGCAGACCTCAAGGTTCGCACCGTGGCCGAGATGGTGGAGACCCGCGAGGCCGAAGAGGCCGCACGCTCCGCCGGCGTCGATCTGGGACAAGGCTGGTGGTACGGCCGGCCGGCCGATGTTCCGGAACAGCCGGCGCGGCATGAACCCCTGCCCGTCCGGCGGATGGGCGCCAGCGAATCCTGGCGGTAGAACCATCTGGCTCCCGGGTGGTTCAGCTTCCGGAACCTAAAGCCCGGAGCCGGTCATGACCGCCCAACACGAACTGCTGGCGACCCTCGAAGCGGAAGCGGAACGGGCCGCATCACGCGGCGAGCACGACCGGGCCGAGCTTCTGCGCCAACGTCTGAAGGACCTCGCCGCCGGCCAGGGCTCCTATCTCAAGCCTCAACGGGCCGGCACCATGGGCCTGGGTACGAGCGACGAGATCCCCCGCCGGCCCGCCGGGTGGAAGCCGCCGCCCAAGCCCGACCTGATGACGCGTCGGCGGAAATAGGAATCCATTTCATCGCTGGGGCGTTGTCGACCCAGGAGATTCCCATGCAACCCGAAACCCGCCGCTACGAAGTGCACCCCGCCCACCACGGTCGCGACGCCGCCCACACCGTCGACGGCGTCAGCCATGAGGACGCGGCCCTGGCCTTCATCGACCGCTGGCATCCGAAGGTCGATGAAGATGGTGAGGTCACCCTGATGGTCGCCGACTGCGAAACCGGCCGCCAGGTCTGCCTGAGGATCGACCTGGACGACGGCACGACGGCGCCCTGCGATTAGGCCTTGGCCCTGGCGATGTAGTCGCCGACCACGTTCTCCAGCACCTTCAGCGGCACGCCGCCGGACAACAGCAACGCGTCGTGGAACTTGCGGATGTCGAACTTGCGGCCAAGCGCCTTTCGGGCGCGCGCCCGTTGTTCCATGATGGTGATCTTGCCGACCATGTAGCTGCAGGCCTGGCCCGGCCAGACGCAGTAGCGTTCGATCTCGGTGATCGCGCCGCTTTCCTGGTCGCCGATGTTGTCCACGTAGTATTTCACCGCCTGCTCGCGGCTCCAGCCGTAGTAGTGCATGCCGCTGTCGACCACTAGGCGCACGGCGCGGAACATGGCGTCGTGGATCATGCCGGCCTCGTCGATGGGCTTGCCCTTGTACATGCCCATCTCCACCGCCAGCTCTTCGGCGTAGAGGCCCCAGCCCTCGCTGTAGCCGGAGAAGCCGATGATCTTGCGGATCAGCGGCAGGTCGCCGGCCTCGTTGTTCAGCGCCAACTGCAGGTGGTGGCCCGGAATCGCCTCGTGATAGGTCAGGGTCGGCAGCACGAACTTCGGCTGTTCCGCCGTGTCGCGCAGGTTGATCCAGTAGATCCCCGGCCGCTTCCCATCCAGCGACGGCGAATTGTAGTAGCCGCCCGGCGCGCCGGCCTCGATGGCCTTGGGCACGCGGCGGATTTCCACCGGCGCCTTGGGCAGTTGGCCGAAGTATTTCGGAAGCAGCGGGGTGATCTCCTTCACCTGCTCATTCAGGCTGGCGATCAGCGCTTCCTTGCCCTCGTCCGTGTTGGGCCAGTGCTGCTTGGGGTCGGCGTAGAGGGCGGCGAACCGCTCGCCCACGGTTCCCTTGGTCATTCCGCCCTTCTTCATCAGGGCGTTGGCCTTGGAGCCGAGGCTCTTGACCAGTTCCAGGCCCAGCTTGTGCACCTCTTCGGGGGTGATGTTGCTGGTCACATAGTTCTTCAGGCTGACGGCATAGTACTCGTCGCCCTTGGGCAGGCGTTTGACGCCGGCGTCGTGGACGGCCTTGGGCTGCCAGCTTTTCACCAGGTCCAGTTGACGTTGAAGGGCCGGCTTGACCCGCTCGTCATAGAGCTTGGTCGCCGTACCGGCGTAGTCGCCCTGAATGTTCTTTTCGCCAACCCGGCGGATCAGCGAGGCGACCAAGGTCGTCTCCGCGGTCTTGGTGGCGAGGAAGGCCTCCATCTGGGTCACGGTCTTGGCCAGAACGAAGTCCGGCGGGATCACGCCCATGGCCGCATCGCGACGGGCGGTCTCGGTCTCATTGTCGAAGCTGCGGCTCAGGCACTCCAGGCGCGACAGATAGGCATCCGCGTCATCGGCGGTTTCGATGGTGTGGTTGTTGTCCAGGAAGTCCGGCGCCTGCTGGTAGAGACCGGTCAGCTGGCTCAGCACATAGGGTGCGCCGGAGCCGCCATTGTTGTAGGCGAACTTCGAATTGCCCTCGTCCTGCACCGCCAGCACGAACTCGACCGTGTCGTAGTTGACCGCATCCATGCCGGTGAGCTGCTTGCGATCGATGGACCGCAGCTCGGCCAGGTCCTTGGTGGTCTGGGCTCGCCCCTCGGCCGCCGAGGTCGCCGAATTGTCGCTCAGCAGGCTCTTGCTCCAGGCCAGCGCCCCCTTGTCGATGCCCAGGTAGGTCGTCAGCTCGGGCGAGCGCCGCATCGACTGATCCATCGACCGGTCGAACATGGCGTACATCCTGGCCGCCTCGCCCGTGGGGGCGGCCGCGCCTTGCGCGGACGCGGCCCGCGGCAGCGCGGCCAGAGCGGCAACGGCGGTGGCGGAGGCGAACAGTTCGCGGCGGTTCATCATGATGTGAAGCTCTCCAGCAGGCGCGCGCCGCGCCGATCATGCTGGGCGTAACGGGTAGGCCGCATGAAGGGAAGCGGCAACGGGGTCCGGGTTAAATCCGTGTAACCCAACGCGGAAGCCGGTCGCATCCATTACATGGGCGTCATGAAATTACACCTGCGTTATTCTCTTAAATCCGCGTCATGACACGACCTTAACGAGCCTTTTGAGAGGAGAACGAGTATTCATCTGGACATCGGAACGCGGCGACGCGCTCCCCACAAAACCAGAGGGACACTCAAATGACCGTTCGCATCTCCAACTTCGCCAGCCTCGTTCTCGCGGCTCTCCCCGTCGTCGCCATCCTGGGCATCGCCCAGATGGAAACCGCCGCCCGCGCCTTCGGCCTGTGAGCCGGCGGGCGATGCTCCACCGGGCCCGACTTCCTCCCCCCCGCGGGTCCGGTGGAGCCCTGGCGCTCCATCACGGTGACAGAGGCGCCCTCCGGGGCGCCTTTTTCGTTGGTCAGGCCGAATCTTCCCCCAGCGTGACGCGCGCCGCCCAGGCCAGAGCCATCCAATACATCGGCAGGAAGTCGCTCACGTGCCGGCGCAGGTCGTCGGACAGGACCGTGAGGCCGTCCTCGTCACGCAGCAGGAATCCCGCCTTCTCGCCTTCGCGCAGCACCGCCTGGACCTGGCCGCGCGAGGCGGCGCTGCGACGGGCCAGATCGCTGAGGACCAGTCGGACGGGTCCGGCGGGAGGAAACTCGGAGCCATCGTCGGCCGCCGTCAGAATCTGGCCGAGGATGATCAGGCCGGCGCGGCGGTGGGAGAAGACGTCGAGGTTCGGTCCGTCATCGGGTTCGCGCATCTGCTGGCTGGCCAGCAGGATGGTGCTGTAGGCGGTCACCATCCGGCTGAGCAATCCAGGTTCGCCCCACCGCGCCAGCAAGGCCTCTGCTTCAGGAAAGATCGGTGCGGCGCCATGCAGTTCCCGCTCGAAAAATATGCCGAACTGGGTGCGCAGGTGGACCGTGGGCGTATAGCGGGTGATGCGTCGGTCGGACGAGGGCGCCAGCTGGATCATGTTGCGGAATCGCAGATAGGCCAGCATCGGCCCCACCCGGCCACGGCTGGCCAGACCCCAGGTAGTGATCGCCGCCGTCAGACTGGAATGCGTCAGGCCGGCCGGGCTGGCGTCCAGCTGCATGCACCACAGGCCGGCGGCGAACAGTCCTACATCCTGCAGGGCGCGGCTCTTGCTCAAGTCATCGCCGGGGCGCGGCGCCCAGCCGTGAACGGTGCGCCGGGCGGCTTCGGCAAAGCGCGGATGGGCCAGGACGGCGTCGATGGCTGGCTGGGTCATCACCGATCGGGCCAGATCCGCCAGATTGGACTGGGCAGTCGGCGCGATATTCAACGACGAGGCCCCAGCCCGCGCGTCAAGCATCGCGGCCGAATGGGTTTCCCCCCGCCTGGCCAATTGATCTCTTCGCCCTGTAGTGAGGTCTGTCGCCGGAGGAATCTCACGCACTGAACTCAACTCTATCACGCACAACACGGCCAATACGCAGCTTTCCAGCGGGCTGCGAGGCGCTCATGGGGTTGGATTGAGCCAGTTATTTTCCCTTCCCGCCAGTATTTTTCCCTGCGTCGCGCCACTCGGTCGCGGGGCCCAGGCGCCGAAACTGGTCTAATCTCTGTCCAGCCAAGCAGCTTCTGGAGCGGCAGAGCCGGCGGCGCGCCCGCTCACATGCGCCCGTCATCGATTAGCGACGGCGATCCACGCCAACATCGATCGTGTAGCGGGTAGATTCGCCCCGACGCGCGGCGTTTCGCATCAGGTAGACTTCGATCTTGTACCGGCCGTTCGCCATGACGCGTCCCCGGTATCGGTTTCCGCCCATCGAACCGTTGAAGATCGCCTGATCGCTGCGCGGCGGGGTGATGTTGAAGTAGCCGGAGCGATTCGAGCTCTGCAGAGAGACCGACATCGTCTGGCCGGCCCGCACGTCCAGCCAGTAGGTCATCGTCTCGTAGCCCCGAATGCTTCCACGGCGGGTGGCGGAGGTCGCGCCCCGGTCAAAGCGGATTTCCTCGGACCGTCCGCTGGCGACCGGCCCGGCCACGGGCCCAGGCAGGGTCGTCGGCCGTGGCCGGCATTCTGGGGCGGGGCTGACCGTTATGGCGTTGAAGCGGCCGCCCATGGTCGAGACCGTCAGGCAGATGCGCCGCCGCTCGTTCCACCAATAGGTCCATTTGCGGTCGTCGCCGATCTCCGTTCGGACGTTGACATAGCCCCGCGACTGCAGCGCCGTCTCGCCGCCCGCCGCACGGGCGCCAACCAGATCGCGTTCACCGGCGGGCGCTTGCGCCTGAGCCGCAGGATAGGCGATCCCAACAGCGAGTAAGCCCGCCGCAAGCGTTGTCATCGCGCGCGTCATCATCATCTTACTCCTTGCTCAGGCCCACAGTCGGGGATGTTGACCCTGCAACGCGTCACGCGAATTCCGGTTCGGCTCAGAGCTGACCGGTCAGCTCTTCCGGGGCCTCGATCACCCGCATCCACTTGACCGACACCACCTTCCACTTCGGATCAGACCGCTTCAGCAGCTCGAACATCCCTCTGAAATGGTCGAAGCCGTAGTTGACGTAGATGCGCTTGCGGGGGTCGGCGACAATCCGGTCGACCAGCATCCTATTGCGGTAGTCCAGAATGAGCGGGTCCATGTCGCTGGGCTTCTTGTCCGGCCGGGGCGCCAGGATCATTCCCATCACCCCTCGGCAGACGATGCCGCCCAACGCCTTGTGGCGTCCGTCGCCATCCTGGGTCCATTTCAGGACGCCGCCCAGAACGTCGGCATTGTCCGAGGAATCCTTCTTGTCGTCGGCCGCCTTGGCGACACGGGCGGCGAAGTCCGGGTCGGCCGCAATCCGCCGCTCATATTCCTGTTTAAGCTGCAGGGTCGAGACATCCGCCAAGACATGGCGATCGGGATGCTCCCGAATGTCCTGCGCCAGCAGTTGGAAGTACCGCGACTGGAAAGACAGGCCGCAGACCTTGCCGAGCTCTTCATACTCCGCCGACAGGTCGCCGCCGTTGGCCAGGGTGTTGGAGAACCACGCGTCGCCCGCCGGGTCTGGGGTGACGCCCTCGTAGTAGGCGACATAGCCGTCGGCCAGCGCCTGCTCCAGGTCATAGACAACCGTCTTGTAGAACCGCTCGGATCCCACATGGGCCATGCCCTGGAAGATGATGGTCTTGTCACCATTCGACAGAGTCACCTGGGGCGCGACGAGCGGGCGCGCCGCAACGATCGCCGAGAGGTAGTAGACCGGCGCCGCCGCCAGGATGCCCAGCACGAACAGGCTGGCCACGGAAACGACGACCCATCGTCGCGCGAACGGGGTCCCACCGCGCCGGTCCAGCGCAAATCGCCAGATCGTTGCAACCGGCAGGGCGATCATCAAAGCCAACCCCAGCAGAACCGGCAGGACCCATCCGCTGACGGAAATCAGAACTGGGATGGCCAGCAGAAAGCCGACGCCCAGCAGGAACCAGACCACCGTCGCCACCCGATCGCCGAATGAGAAAGTTCCCTTGCCCACGTCGCGCCTCCAGGGTTGTGATCCACGGCAAACCTCCGTCAGGATATCAGTCCTGACAAGATCGAAAGAAGGCTCGCGGCGCCGGCGCCGGACGGGGCCGGTAAGGATCGAGGCGAGGACCGCTCAGCATGGACTTCATGAAGATCCTCCGGTCGCTCGAGGAGCTGCTGTACGAGGTGATGACCTGGCTGGTCTTCTATCCTCGCACCCTGTTCCAGACCCTGTTTCAGCCGATGAAGACGCTGGAATACTGCCGCGCGCAGCTTAGCCGTCCGGAGGATGAACAGTTCGACGAAGCGCTGTCGCCGCCGCTGTTTCTCTTGATCACGCTGCTGCTTTCACACGCGCTGGAACTGAGCCTGAACATAGATCCGGCGCATGGGACGAAGGGGCCGATCACCCAGCTGTCGGAACAGAACCTCATCCTGCTTCGCTCGCTGGTGTTCGCCGTCTTCCCGCTGATGTTTGCGCTGCGCTACGTCAGCGCCTCAGGTCAGCCCCTGTCGCGCTCCACGCTCCGCGGCCCCTTCTTCATCGAATGCTACCCAGCCGCGGCCTTCACCCTGCTCCTCCAGGCCGGGCTGACCCTCTCAACCGCCCTGCCGCAACACTCTCTGATCGGCAGCTTCATCGCGGCGGCCGCCACCCTCTGGTACCTGGGCCTGCAGACGGCCTGGATAAGCCGCATCGACAAACGCCGTTGGCGGGCCTTCTGGACGGCGCTCTGGCAGGGCGTGAAGGCCACGGCCTTGATAGCCCTGATTGCCTTCATCATCGGCTCCGCCGGCCTGGTGGTCGCCTAGAACCGGCGGTCACCATCCAGTGGCGTGCAGGTCCCTCGGAACTGGGTCAGCCCGTCCAGGGTGATGTGGCCTGTACGCCGGTCGATCATAATCTTGGGCCGGTTGGCTCCGTTGAATTTGAACTCGCCTCTGATGATGTCTCGCGACACCGAAAGGCCGGCGATGTTGTACCAACCGCCGTCGCTTTCGGAGTGCAGCGGCGGAACCATGTCCTTGGCCGGGCGAATGCGGCCGCTATCGCCATCGATCTGAATCGTGACCGAGGTGTCGTAGTCCTCGTGGGTCAGTTGCGTGCCCGAGCGCTGAACATACTTGTGCTTGTCTGGGTCCCACTCATAGCTGCTGGTGTATTCACTGGTCAGCTTGTCACTCTCGCCGTAGCAGATGAGCGCTATGTGTTCCCGATACTCGTCGTACCCGGCGCGATAGTCCGGACCCGACCTGTAGTCCCTGGCATCGCCCCCGCCGCCCTGTCGCTGCCCGCAGTCCGGCGCCGGCGTGGCGAGAATGTCCTCATAGCGGCCATTCCTCGTGGTCACAGACAGGCAGACACCGCGCCGCTGATTCCACCAATAGGTCCATTTGCGATCATCTCCCGTCCGACCGCCGGCCATGACGTAGCCCCGAGCCGCAAGCTGGGATTCACCCCCGGCCGCGCGAGCGCCGACCAAGTCCTGAACATCAGAAGGGGTCGCCTGGGCATTGGCGGCGCCCGCCGATAGAGCAAGGACCACAAGGCTGGCCAAGATCGGCATTTCGGGACGCATGTTCTACTCCTGACAAGGCGACTTCAGACGCAGGAGAATGCCAGTTTTCTCGCTTGTCGAGAGGAACGCTGTTCGTTCGCGGAATGGTGATCGGCAGTCCCCCCTCCAAGCCTCGGGAGGCCGAATGGGCGCTAGCGACCCGCGACGATATCGGCGTCCTCGCTGACACGCGCAATCAGATAGGACACGGCGGCCGCGTAGGCCTGGGTGTCGGAAGGTTGAATTCCGAGCGTCTGGAAGAAGCGCATGAAGTAGGGGTTGTTCTGGGCTTCACGCGCCTCCATGGCGCGCTTCATATCCGCCTTCTCGCTGGCGGAGTAGGCGCTGTAGACCTGGTCCAGCCGTTGGGCCGTAACCCGTCCGGCCAGTTGCTTTTCGCTCCATTCGCGGCCAACCCAGCCAGCCATTCGGCGGCCGGCGGAGTTGAACTGGTCCGACGCCACCAGACAGGCCTTGCCGGCGGCGGTGACACCCGGCTCTCCCCAGACCTGCATCTGGCTGCCCAACGCCTCATAGGCCTGGCTCAGGGTCGGCTTGGACAGAATGGCTGCCCGGGCCGACACCGGAATCTGGTCCCACATGCACTTGCCTGCCGAGGGAGCGGCAGGCCTGGCTGGGGGCGCCGCCATGGGGGCGGCTACCGGAGCCGGTTGTGCTGCCGCGAGGGCCAGCCAGAGGGTCGGGATCAGGGCGGTCGAGATGCTCATCGGGCAAGGCTAGCAGACCCCTGTCGGCGAAACAGCCCAAGAAGGGGGGGACCGCCTCAGGCCGCGATCTGCTGCTTCACCCGTTCGGCCAGGGTCTTGATGTCGATGGGCTTGGGCAGGAAGGACACGCCTTCTTCGCCTTCGAGCAGGTCGCTGAACTCGGCTTCGGCATAGCCGCTGATGAACATCACCGGGGCGTCGCCCAGGTGAACACGGGCCTTCTTGAGCAGGGTCGGGCCGTCCATGCCGGGCATGATCACGTCGCTGATCAACAGGTCGATGGTTCCAGCATGCTCGATGGCCAGTTCGAGAGCTTCTTCGCCGTCGCTGGCCTCGATCACCTCGTAGCCTCGGGCGCGGAGCAGGCGGGCGGCGACCCCGCGCACGGCATCCTCGTCCTCGACGAACAGGATGCGGCCGACGCCGGACAGATCGCGGGCGGCAGGCCGGGCTGGCTTGGCCGCTTCCACCGGCGCCGGCGCGTTCAGCGGCGGGATGTGGACCGGCAGGAAGATGCGGAAGGTCGCCCCCTGCCCCGGCTCGCTCTCGACGTGAATCCAGCCGTCGGACTGCTTGACGATCCCGTAGACGGTGGCGAGACCCAGGCCAGTCCCCTCGCCCACCGGCTTGGTGGTGAAGAAGGGATCGAAGATCTTGCCCACCACCTCGGCCGGAATGCCGGGGCCGTCGTCGCTGACCTCGATCAGCGCCATGTCACCCATGGGCAGGCCGGCGTAGCCCAGGTTGGCGGCCTCGACATGGCTGACGCGGGCGGTGCGGATGCTGACGGTGCCGCCGCTGCCGGCGGCGCGGACGGCGTCACGGGCGTTGACAGCGAGGTTCATCACCGCCGTCTCCAGCTGGCTCTTGTCGGCTCGAACCAGCGGCAGGTTCCGGCCGTAGTCGGTGACCAGTTTGACGTCCTCGCGCAGCAGCCGGCGCAGCAGGACCTCGAACTCGCTGATCAGTTCGCCCAGTTCCAGAACCTCGCGCTGAACGGTCTGTTTTCGGCTGAAGGCCAGCAGCTTGCGCACCAGGTCGGCGGCGCGAACGCCGGTTTGGCGGATTTCGTTCAGCCCCTCGTAGCTTGGATCCCCCAGGGGATGGCGCTGCAATAGCTCGTCGAGGCGCAGCTGAATCGCGGTCAGCAGGTTGTTGAAATCGTGGGCCACGCCGCCGGCCAACTGGCCGATAGCCTGCATCTTCTGGGCCTGGGCGAGCTGGAGCTCGATCTGCTTCTGTTCGGAGACATCGACCAGATAGGCGGTCAGGCGCCCTCCCTGGCGGTTGAGATAGAGGTGGCCGACCCGGGTGGTGTCATGAGCCAGGCGGACCTCGAAGGGACCGGCCTTGCCCTCGGCGGCGCCCAGGCCGGCGTCGAGGCGCGAGCTTTCGGCGACCAGTTCGCCGAACACCAGGCCGGGCGTCGCCGTACCGCCGGTGATGTCGCCGAGCGCGGTGTTGGCCTCGACGATGCGGGCGCTGAACACATCGGCCCCGTCGAGCAGGGCCGCGCCGAAGGGCGATGCAGAGGCGAGTGCGTCGAGGCCCCCGTCGGCCACGGAGGGGATGGCCAAGGCGGTCGGCGCCTCGACCGGCGGCGAGAGGTCGGCATGGGCCGGGGCCAGGCGCATCAGGAAACGGCCGGGGGAAACGCCAGTCACCGTCAGGTCGCGCTCGCCTGTCTTGAGCTTCAAGGCTGTGTGGGCGGCCAGACCCCGTCGCGCGCGGTTGAAGGCGCCGTAGAGCCCGGCGGCCTGGCCGTTGCGCGGCAACCGGCCAGCGGAGCCGACATCGGCGGTCCAGGCGGCGTTGGCCGCCAGCACCCGGCCATCCAGCCCGGCGATGGCCGCCGGTTCCGGCAGGGCGTCGATCACGGCGCTGAGCAGCGGCAGGTCGTCTTCGGGATCTGAGGCCACGGAGGCGCGGAAGGCGAACAGGCCAAGCCCCACGATCCCCGCCAGACCGATCAGCAGGAACAGGCTGACCCGGGTGCCGCCATCCAGGGCCAGAGCCGGAAGGGCCAGAAAGCCCGCCGCCACGACGAACATCAGCGCCGCCCACGCTACCAGCGGGTCGAACCGAAAGCGTCGCTTCTCGCTCACTTCGCCCTTGCGCATGGCGTCCTTGGCCAACGGGATCGTCGAATCACTCATCAAGCTTACCTGTTATTCGAAATAGGCCCGAATCGGGGGTTCGGCGCTTTTCATCGAAGCGTCTGGGCCCGCTGGGCTTTCTGACCCATGACGAAGCCAATGATCTTGGCCACTGCCTCGTAGTGGGCTTCCGGAATCTGGCGATCGACCTCGGTGGTGGCGAACAGGGCGCGGGCCAGCGGCGGATCTTCGATGACCGGCACCCCGGCCTCCTCCGCCACGGCCCGGATGCGGAGGGCCAGATCGTCCAGGCCCTTGGCGACGCATTCGGGAGCGGCGGTCTCGCCGGCGACATATTTCAAGGCCACGGCGTAGTGGGTCGGGTTCATCACCACGACGGTGGCTTCTGGCACCGCCTGCATCATCCGGCGGCGGGAGCGTTCCTGCCGGATCTGGCGCTGTTTGGCCTTTACGTGAGGGTCGCCGTCGGTCTGTTTGAACTCGTCCTTTAGCTCTTCGCGGCTCATCCGCATCCGCTGCATGAAGCGGAAGCGTTGCCAGAACCAGTCGGCCAGGGCCGTCACGCCCAGGAAGGCGACCACAGCGAAGACCAGGGCCCGCACCAGGGCCATGGTGGCCGGCAGCATGGCGGCGGGATCGGCGGCGGCCAGGGCCTGCAGCTCCTTGGCGTGAGGCTCGAGGACCAGCCAGGCGACGCCGCCCGTGACCGCGATCTTCAGGGTGCTCTTGATGAACTGGACCCAACCGTCGGGGCCGAAGATGCGCTTGAAACCCTCGAGCGGGCTGATCTTCTTGAGGTCCGGCTTCATCTTTTCGCCGGTGAAGATCAGGCCGTGCTGGATCAGGTTGCCCGCGATCCCGGCCAGGCACGCGGCGATCATCACCGCGCCCAGGGCCGGCAGGGTGGCCATCATCGCTTCCTGGGCGACGAACACGCCGCCCGTGCCCGAGAGGTCGATGTCCTCAGGCCGGCTGATGAAGGGGAGCAGGCGGCCGGCCATGTCCTGCGCCAGCCAGCCGCCGCCGATCAGGATCACCGCCATCACCCCGACCAGGCTGGCCAGCTGAGGCAGATCCTGGGTCTTGGCGACATCGCCCTTTCGCCGGGCTTCCTCGAGCTTCCTCGGTGTAGGCTCTTCTGTCTTCGAGGAGGCTTCGTTTTCTTCCGCCATCTAGCCGCCTCCCCCGGTGAAGAGGGTGAGCATTTCGCGATAGCGGTTCAGCCAGACCATGCCGATCAGGCCCAGGCTGACCGCGAAGATCGACAGGCCGAAGATCACCGCCAGCGGCGAGGAGACGAAGTAGATCTGGAACTGCGGCATCACCCGGCCAATCAGGCCTGCGGCCAGGTTGAAGATGATCGAGAATACGATGACAGGCGCGGACAGCTGGATGCCGAGGGCAAAGCTGCCGGCCACGGTGCGGACCGCCAGCGCCCCGGCATCGCCGACAGGCACGGTCGAGCGGCTCAAGGGAAAGAGGTCGTAGCTGTTGACCATGGCCCCGATGAACAGATGGTGCAGGTCCGTAGTCATGATCAGCACCACGCCGATCAGGCTCAGAAAGGTCGAGAGGCTGGCGTTCGGCTGGCCGAGCATGGGGTTGGCGGTCTGGGCGAAGCCTAGCGTGGTCTGGATCGACACCACCTCCCCAGCGGTCGCCAACGCTGAGAGAAACAGCCGCAGGATCATGCCGATGGTCAGGCCGATCAGCACCTCGCGGATGACCTGGGCCCCGATGTCGCCCATGGTGGCGGGCACGAAGACGTTCTTCGCCGCCAGCGGGCTGAGCAGCAGGCACATCAACAGGGCGAAGGACAGACGGATGCGCGGGGGTACGCTCTGTTCGCCGATCCCGGGCAGCAGCATGACCAGCGCCCCGACACGGGCAAAAATTAGCCCCGCGGCGTAAACCTGAGCAGCGGTCGCGTAGGCTTCCACCTACATGCCCGCGATGCGGGCCGCGATATTGCGCATGAACCCGCCCATCAAGGCCCCCATCAGCGGCAGGAACAGCAGCAGCGAAACAAAGATGGCCACGATCTTCGGCGCATAGACGAGAGTCGCCTCCTGGATCTGGGTCAAGGCCTGCATCAGGCCGATCGCCACCCCGACGACCAGACCAACGATCAGCACCGGGGCCGACAGCTGGATGGTCAGCCAGATGGCGTCGCGGCCGACGTCGAGCACCTCAGCGCCGTTCATGGAAAAAGCCTCACGCATGGAATCGGGACGAGGCTCAGCAGTGACGGAACATGGTTAACGGGTGTTTACGCCCTGGCGCACGCCGCATCTCGCGTTGCGGGCGATCAGGCCCTATGCTCTGCGGCGTGGGGCATACCGCGCCCCGTCGCCTGACAAGAGACGATGCTTCTCATTGCCATTGCCGTCGTGCTGCTCCTCGTGGTGCTGAACGGCATTTTCGCCATGTCCGAACTGGCCGTGGTATCCTCTCGCAAAGCCAAGCTTCAGTCCCGCGCCGAGAAGGGCGATCAGGGGGCGGCCGAGGCGCTCAAGCTGTCCGAGGATCCCACCCGCTTCCTTTCGGCGGTGCAGGTCGGGATCACCCTGATCGGCATCTTGGCCGGCGCCTATGGCCAGGCGACCATTGCCGGCGAGCTTCAGAAAGCCATCGCGGAGGTTCAGGGGCTGGCCTTCGTCCACGACCATGCCGACATCATCGCCACCGCCATCGTGGTCGTTGGCCTGACCTATTTCTCGCTGGTGCTGGGCGAGTTGGCTCCCAAGCGGTTCGCGATGATCTATCCGGAGACCATCGCCGGCATCGTATCCCGACCGCTGTCGCTGCTGGCCAAGGCCATGCATCCCTTCGTCAGCCTGCTGACCTTCTCCACCGCGGGCCTGCTCAAGTTGCTCGGCGTCAAGGATGACAGCGGCGAGGCGATCACCCAGGAAGAGGTCGAGACGGTGCTGGCCGAGGGGGCAAACGCGGGGCTGATCGAACCGGAGGAACAGGCGATCATCGGCGAAGTCATGCGGCTCGGCGATCGGCCGATCCGCGTGGCCATGACCCCGCGCAAGGACGTCTATTGGGTCTCGCTGGCCGACGACGAGAAGACCCAGCGCGCCGAGATCCGCGCCTGTCCCTACAGCCGCATCGTGGTGGCCGACGGGATGGACATCGATGAACCGGCCGGCATCGTGCACAAGAAGGCGGTCCTGGACCGGGTGCTCGACGACGGCCCCCTGGACCTCGCCTCGCTGGTGGTGACGCCGCTCTACATCCCGGAGACGACCACCGTCCTGAAGGCGCTGGAGCTGTTCAAGCAGACGCCGCACCACATGGCCCTGGTGGTCAACGAATTCGGCGCCCTCGAAGGCGTGGTCACCGCCATCGACATCCTGGAGATGATCGCGGGCGACTTCCCAGAAAGCCACGACGAAGACTCCCCGCAGTCGATCATCAAGCGCGAGGACGGCAGTTTCCTGGTCGACGGCCGCGCCGACCTGGACGACCTGAACAAGGAGCTCGGCCTCAACATCGACGACGACGGCGGCTTCCATACCGCCGCCGGTCTGGTCCTGCAGCGCCTGGGTCATCTGCCGTCCGAGGGCGAGACCCTGACTTACGGCGGCTACAAGATCGAGATCATCGACATGGACGAGCGGCGAATCGACAAGCTGCTGTTCAAGAAGCTGCCCAAGCCCAAACCCAAGGACGAATGACGCCGGACCCGGCCCTGAGCGAGGCGCTGCGGCGGCTTGCGTTTCGGCCGGGTGGGATGCCGCTGGTCGGCGTCTCCGGCGCGCAGGGGTCGGGCAAGACCACCCTGGCGCGGGCGGTGGCGGCGCGGATCGGCGCGGCCTGCCTGTCGCTGGACGATGTCTATCTGTCGGCCGCCGAGCGCATGGCTCTGGCGGAAAGCGTGCATCCGCTGTTTCGCACCCGCGGCCCGCCAGGGACGCATGATCTGGCCCTGCTGTCCGGGACATTGGACGCGCTCTCCCGCGCCAAGCCCGGCGACCGCACAGCCCTGCCCGCCTTCGACAAACTGGCGGACGACCGCCGGCCGCCCGACGACTGGCCGATGTTCGAGGGCCGGCCTAGCGCCATCGTGATCGACGGCTGGTGTCTTGGAGCCACAGCCCAGGCAGCCGAGGATGTGGCCGATCCGATCAACGCATTGGAAGAGGAGGCCGACCCGGATGGTGTCTGGCGCAGCCATGTCAACGCCCAGTTGGCGGGCCCCTATGCCAACCTGTTCAATCGCTTCGATGGCTTCCTTCATCTGGTCGCACCCGACTTTGGCGTCGTCCAGGGCTGGCGGACGGAGCAGGAAGCGGGGTTGTTGGGCAATGCAGTGCCGGAGGCGCGCAAGGCGCAGTTGGCGCGGTTCATCCAGCACTTCGAACGTATCACCCGGCACATGCTTGGCGGCGGCCGGCGGCCCGGTGTGGTCGCCCACCTGGGGCCAGACCGGGGCCTGTTGGGACCGCCTCGGGAATCTCGCTAGCCTCTCCTCATGAACGACCTGGCGCGCGTCCTTCTGACCCTGGCCCTCGCGGGTACGGCGGTGACCTTCCTGGGTAGCTTCATCCTGTGGCTGACCAACGAGGACCGGCGGATCGGGGCGGCGTTGCGGCGTGTGCTGAACGCCCCGTCGGAAGCGACCATCATCGCAAGGGGACGCGGCCGCGGCGCCGGCCTGTCGCTGGATACCGGCCTGTTCGCCACCGCCTGGGACAAGGGCGCCTGGTGCATGGTCTACCGGCTGGAGGAGGTGGTCGGGGGCGAGCTGTTGATCGACGGCGAGGTGGTGGCGCGGGTGTTCCGAGGCGAGAACCGCAAGCCGCTCGACCGGGTGCCCGCAAGTGCGCGGCAGGTAATGTTGCGGCTGGTCTTCGACGACGCGCGCTATCCCGATTTCGAACTCGAGCTGTGGGCCACGGGCGACGAGACCCGCCGCGAGGCCCCCACCGCCAGCCAGTGCGCCCAGTCCGCCAACCAGTGGCTGGCCCGGATCGAGGCCATTGTCCGCCGCCCGCGCGCCGTTGTCTCCGCCGCCCCGCCGCCCCCGCCGCCCAAGGTCGCCCGCCCGGCCGCGCCCCTGCCCGAAGAGGCCGAGGACGACCCTCCGTGGGACGAAGACAACGACGACGCGCCTGACCTGTTCGACAATCCGAAACATAATTGACAGCGTAAATTATAGAGCGCAGTCTTCCCTGTATCGATGGGAGGACCCGCCATGGCCATGCTGCTCGCTGCCGCAGCCGTCTTCGTGCTGATGCATCTGTTGATTGCCGGAACGCAGGTTCGGGCGGGGATCGTGCGAGTGATCGGCGAGAACGCCTACATGGGCCTGTTTTCTCTCGGCTCCCTGGCCGCCATCGTCTGGCTGTCGATCGCCTATGGCGCGGCGCGCGGACAGGGCGCGGTGTGGTGGGTAGCGCCTGCCCAGGCCGGTCATTGGATCCAGGCCGGCATCCAGTTGCTGGCCCTGCTGTTCGTCGTACCGGGCCTGCTCAGCCCCAACCCCACCAGCGTCAAGCAGGAGAGCGCCCTGGCCCGCCCGGTCACCGGCATCCTGCGGATCACACGGCACCCCTTCCTGTGGGGTGTGGCGATCTGGGCCGCGGGCCATCTGCTGGTCAACGGCGATACGCCCAGTGTTGTGCTGTTCGGCTCCATGGCCCTGCTTGCCGTCTCCGGAACCTACAGCATCGACGCCAAGCGCCGCGCCAGGCTGGGCGCCGAATACGACGCCTTCGTCGCTCAGACCGCAAACATCCCCTTCGCCGCGATCGTGCAGGGCCGTCAGCCACTCCGGCTGCTGGAGATCGGCTGGTGGCGCCTGCTGGCGGCCGTGGTTATCTGGGCCGGGCTGTTGTGGGGCCATGGGATGATCTTCGGGGTCCCTGCCCTGCCTTGATCGGCGGGGCGGTGGCGGGCATTCTCCCCCGCATCGGGTAAGGGGATCTGTCCATGCGCATCGCTATTCTCGCCGCCGCCGCCGTCCTGGCGGCCATGCCGGCTGCCGCCCAGGGTCTGAAGCTGACCAAGCCGGCCGACGCCAACAAGGACGGCGTGGTCACCGATCAGGAACAGGCCGACTACTACGCCAAGCAGGCCGACAAGCCGGTCCGGGAGATCGGCGTCGCCACGCCGAAGTCCAGCGGCGACGCAGTCACGGTCAAGCTTACCGAGCCGGAGAACGAGCTCGACAAGCGGGCAGTCCCGGCCAGCGACTTCGAAAAGGCGCAGGACGCTCAGGCGCGCAAGGCTCAGTCGAAGGACGACTAGAGTGCGTCCGATGAGTGGGAACCGGTAATCGGATCAGACGCGGGCCAACCTTGAATCTGGAGCAGCGCGGCTTGATGCGACAAGGCGCGCTCTGCTCTAGCGTCGGGTCGACCAGGCCAGCCAGGCGGCGATCAGGGCGATGCCGATGGCCATTGTCCGGCGCGTCGCCTTGCTACCGGCCGCCCGCGAAGCCAGGGCGCCCGCCCTCGCCGAGCCCAGCACGATCAGGCCGTGGACCGCCAGGCTCACCATCAGGTGGGCGATGCCGAACAGGGCGATCTGCCAGGCCGTGGCTGCGAACCCCGGCCGGATGAAGGCGGGCAGCAGGGTGACATAGAACAGCATCGCTTTGGGATTCAGGATATTGGCGAGGAAGCCTCGCCCCACAAGCCTGGCCAGCGAGCCCGGCTGGGGATCCTGCGCCGCCGCCCCAGCGTCCGCGCCCCGCCAAGCCTCGAAAGCCAGCCACAGCAGGTAGCCGACACCGGCCCAGCGAAGGATTTCGTAGGCTGGCGGCCACGCGAGCAGCAGTTCGGTCAGGCCGAACAGGGTGGCCAGCAGGTAGAGCGAAAGGCCCAGGGTCACCCCCAGGACAGCCGCGAACCCCGCCGCCCGCCCTCGCTCGGCGGACAGGGCGGCGAGGTAACCCATGTTCGGACCCGGCGTCAGCTCGACCAGGACCATGGCGGCCACGAAGGCCGGGAGGACCGCCGGATCGACGGGCCAGGTCAAGGCCTCAGATATCCGCGTAGACGTGCCGTTCGCCCGCGAAGCCCGGGTGGGTCGTCGCGCCCAGGTGGGCCGGACCCACCCCCTGCGCGAATTTCCACAGGGCGCCGGAACCGTAGGCGGTCTGGCGTGGCTTCCACTGGTCCTTGCGATGGGCCAGCTCTTCTGCGGAGACCTCGAGCTCGATCGTACCGGCGTCCGCGTCTATGGCGATGATGTCGCCGTCTCGGACCAGACCGATCGGCCCGCCGGCCTGGGCTTCCGGACCGACGTGCCCAATGCACAGGCCGCGGGTGCCGCCGCTGAACCGGCCATCGGTGACCAGGGCCACCTTGTCCCCACGGCCCTGCCCTGCCAGGGCGGCGGTGGTGGACAGCATCTCGCGCATGCCTGGGCCGCCGCGCGGGCCCTCGTAACGGATGACCAGCACGTCGCCGTCCTGGTAATCGCCGCGCTCGACGGCGGCGAAACAGGCTTCCTCGCCGTCGAACACGCGGGCGGGGCCGCGATGGGCGCGGTGGGAGGTCATGCCCGCCACCTTGACGATGGCGCCGTCGGGAGCCAGCGAACCCCACAGCCCGACCACCCCGCCGGTCGGCGACAGGGGGTTGGTATAGGGGCGGATGACATCCTGGTCGGGGTTGAACACCACGCCCTCAAGGTTCTCGGCGATGGTCTTGCCCGTCACCGTCATGCAGTCGCCGTGGATGTAGCCGCCGTCCAGCAGCGTGCGCAGCAGCATCGGCATGCCGCCTGCCTCGCCCATGTCCTTGGCCACATAGCGGCCACCGGGCTTCAGGTCGGCCAGGTGCGGGGTGCGTTTGAAGATCTCGGCCATGTCGGCCAGGGTGAAGTCGATACCGCACTCATGGGCCATGGCCGGCAGGTGCAGGCCGCCGTTGGTTGAGCCACCGGTCGCCGCGACCACGACGGCCGCGTTTTCGAACGCCTTCCGGGTGCAGATGTCGCGCGGGCGCAGGTTTTTTTCGATCAGCCGCACCACCGCCTCGCCGCTGGCGACCGCATAGGCGTCGCGGTCGAGATAGGGAGCCGGCAGCGAGGCCGACAGCGGCAGGGCCAGGCCGATGGCCTCGGACACACAGGCCATGGTGTTGGCGGTGAACTGACCGCCGCAGGCGCCGTCGCCGGGACAGGCCACCTGTTCCAGACCCGCCAGTTCCTCGTCCGGCAGATTGCCCGCCGAATGTTGTCCGACGGCCTCGAACACATCGACCACGGTGACATCCTTGCCCTTCCACCGGCCGGGCATGATCGACCCGCCGTAAAGAAAGACGCTGGGCACGTTGAGGCGCAGCATGGCCATCATCATACCGGGCAGCGATTTGTCGCAGCCGGCGACCCCGACCAGGGCGTCGTAGCTGTGACCGCGCATGGTCAGCTCGACAGAGTCGGCGATGACTTCGCGGCTGACCAGGGAGCTGCGCATGCCCTCGTGGCCCATGGCGATGCCGTCGGTCACGGTGATGGTGCAGAACTCGCGCGGGGTGGCCCCGGCCTTCTTCACCCCCTCGGAAACCGCGTGCGCCTGGCGCATCAGGGCGGTGTTGCAAGGCGCGGCCTCGTTCCAGCAGCTGGCCACCCCTACGAACGGCTGCCTGATCTCCCGCGTCCCCAGGCCCATCGCATAGTAGTAGGACCGGTGCGGCGAGCGCGCCGGCCCCTCGGTCACATGCCGGCTGGGCAGGTTGGATTTATCCCAAGATCCGTCGGGTTTCCGGGCCATTGACGCCTCCTCCACTCCCGTGGCGGGTTATCGCAATCGGCGGAGGCGCGGAAGGCCCAACTGCGGAAAAATATTGCGCTGCGAGAGGTCGCGCCCGCGCGGCCGCGCAAGCTTCCACCCTCAAGGCATCTTTCGGCGCAGGGGCTTGAAGATGGCGGTAGCGCGAGCGACATCCCGCTCGCCGGCGTGGATCCGACCCTCGACAAAAACCAGGTCGCGGGTCTCACGGGTCACCCGGCCTTCCCCGAACAGCCATTCGCCCTTGCGGCCGGCGCTTAGGTAGTCGAGCGATAGATGCACCGTCACCGAGGCGTGGCCGCCTGTCGCGCCATGAACCGCGCGGGCCAGCACCCCGTCCATGAAGGTGGCAATCATGCCGCCGTGGGCGAATCCCATGCCGTTGCAATGGCGGGGCAATACGAAGAAGGCGTGCTGATAGGTCCCGTCTGCGCTGTTCCTGTGGAACATCGGGCCGTTGTGCGTGGTGTATGGACCGCGCGGAGAGTGGGAAAAGCCCTCGGGCGGCGGCGGGATGACCTCGTCCTCAGCCACCGGCGAAAATCCGATGACTGACCTTGTCGCCTGGCGCGATGCCCAGTTCGCCCGCGCGGCCGCCAGCGATCTCCAGCACGCCGGAGGCCGGACCGTTGGAAGGAATGGACTGCTCCGACATCGGGGTGGTCATGGCGGCGATCGAAACGATGGTCCCATCCTCGGCGATGTAGATGATGTCGAGCGGGATCAGGGTGTTCTTCATCCAGAACGACTGTTCACGCTCTTCCTGAAAGTCGAACAGCATGCCGCGATCCGGGGCCAGCGACTTGCGGCCCATCAGCCCATGCTGGCGTTCGGCGTCATCGTCGGCGATCTCGACCTTGAACTTCACCTCGCCGTTCGCCGTGCGGATGGTCAGGTCCTCAAGCGGGGAGATAGGCTTTTTCGGCTTCGGCGGCCGGGCTGGCCTTGCAGGCGATCAGCGACGGGGCTGCGACGCCGAGGGCCGCAGCCAGCAATAGGGCGCGGCCGTAACGGGCAAACGATGACACGAAGCGAACTCTCCGAACCGGAGGCGCTCAGGACGCCTCGATCTGGGCCACGACCAGACCCTTGGGCCCTTCGGCAAAGCGCACCATGACGCCTTCCCCGGGCTGCAGGTCATCGAGGCCGCTGCGGCGCAGAGTCTCGATGTGGACGAAGATATCGCCCGGCGCATCGTCGCGCACCACGAAACCGTAGCCTTTGGTGCGGTTGAACCATTTGACGGTGGCCCGCTCCATCGGCCCCTCGGGGACCACCATGGTGGCGCGCTGTCGAGACTCGCGGGCGCCGCCGAAGCGGTTCTGACGCGGTTCGTCGAACCGGCGCGGCCGCTCGACCGGAGGTGGGGCGGCGCTTTCGTCCAGTTCCAGAATGTCGGTGACCTGCCACCCCTTGGGTCGCTTCACCGCGTCGCAGACGATCAGGGAGCCCTCAAGGACAGAATCACGGCCGAGGTTGCGCAGCGAAGTCACGTGCAGGAGCACGTCGCGGGCGTCCGTGACATCAGGATCGTCGGGCAGGATGAAGCCGTAGCCCTTGCCCAGGTCGAACCATTTGATTCTTCCGCTGATCCTCACGGCGTCGTCGTGAGTATCCTCGACATGCATATCCAGACTCGACATCACTCTCCCCCGCCCAGCTAAAACCACAAGCCAAGCGCCTCAAGAATAACAATGTTCTCCTGTGGGGTGAGCCGTCAATCGTTGATTTCCCGTAGTCATGGACGAGATGACCATTTCGCGACGTTCAGTCGCACCCAAGCCGGGTACGTTACCACTGATTGTGCGGGAACCTCGTGGCACGCCCTAGGGGAATCGAACCCCTCTTACCAGATTGAAAATCTGGGGTCCTAACCGATAGACGAAGGGCGCGCGGCGAGGAAGCGGCGATATAGCCAACCTCTCGGAGGGGCGCAACCCCTTCAAAAACAAAACATCAGTCGACGGCTTTCCGGGGATCGGCGACGTCCTCGATCTCCAGCTCAACCCCCTCACGACCCTGCCAATCATCGGGTTTCAGCTTGCCGACGACGTGGACCCCGCCTCCGCCGGCCAGCAGCCGTTGGCCCATTTCGGTCTCTCCGGCGCGCCAGGCGACGGCCTTCAGGCGAGCGCCGGCCGAATCAACCAGGGTCACCCGGATATGGCCGCCGCGCATTGCGATCGGCCGTTCGATTCGGGCATCGGCGATGGCGAACATCGGCTCCGGATTGCCGGGCCCGTAGGGCGCCAGGCGCTGGAAATCTTCATAGAGCGCGCGAGTGGCGCCGCCGGGGGCCAGCAGAGCGTCGATCTCCACCGCGTCCTGAGCGGCCGCCTCCGCCATCTCCCCCGCGAGACGGTCGGACAGGAAGGCGCGTAGCTCCGGGACGCCGGAGGGACGGACGGTGAGGCCAGCCGCCATGGCGTGGCCGCCCCCAGCCAGCAGCAGGCCCTCGTCGAAGGCGGCCTGCACCGCCTGGCCTAGGTTGACGCCCGGCTGAGAGCGGCCAGAGCCTTTGCCTATGTCGGCTGGGCGGTCGACACCGATCACGATCACCGGCTTGCGATAACGCTCGCGCAGGCGGCCGGCGGCGATGCCGACGACGCCGGGGTGCCAGCCATCGCCGGCCACTACGATGACCGGGGCGTCGGGGTCGAAATTACTGGCCTGCTCGATCAGCGCGACGGCCTCGTCGATCACCGCCCGCTCGACTTCCTTGCGGGAGGCGTTGAGGGCGTCGAGTTCCTGGGCCAGTGCGGAGGCCTCCTGCGGATCCTCCGTGGACAGCAGTCGGGCGCCGAGATCCGCCCGGCCGATGCGACCGCCGGCGTTGATGCGTGGGCCGAGAATCCATCCTGCGTGGAAGCTGGTCGCCGGCCCCTGGGCCTTGGCGACATCGAGGAGGGCCTTCAGCCCGATGTTACGCCAGCCGGACATGACCCGAAGCCCCTGCGACGCCAGCGCTCGGTTGAACCCCGTCAGGGAGGTCACGTCGCAAACCGCGCCCATGGCCGCCAGGTCCAGCCATTGCATGACATCAGGAGGCGCCAGGCCCCGTTGGCGAGCCTCGCGATTGAGGGCGGCGAGCAGAACGAAGACCACGCCGGCCGCAGCAAGATGTCCTTGTCCAGACGTGCAGTCGGGCCGGTTGGGATTGACCAGGGCGGCGGCGGGCGGCGGTTCGCCCTTCATCAGGTGGTGGTCGATGACCACCACGTCGAGCCCGATGCGTGCGGCCTCATGCAGAGCGTCATGAGCCGCGGCGCCGCAATCGACGGTGATAACCAGCTCCGCCCCGCTCTCCTTGATCCGGCGGAAGGCGGCGGGACTGGGGCCGTAGCCCTCAAGGATGCGGTCCGGGACATAGACCGGCAGGTCGCGGCCCATGGCGCGGAACCAGCGGACCAGCTGGGCCGCACTGGAGGCGCCATCGACGTCATAGTCGGCGAAGACGGTGGCCGGCCGGCCGGACTCAACCGCATCGACCAGGATGCGGGCGGCAAGGTCCATGTCAGCGAAGCAGGAGGGGTCCGGAAACAGGGCCTTCAGGGTGGGGTTGAGGAAGTCCCCTCCCCCCTCCGCCCCGATACCGCGCGCGGCGATGGCGCGGGCCAGCGGTTCCGACAGGCCGTGGCGCAGCTGGTGCTCGCGCACCATGGCCTCGTCGGCCGGGCGGCGGCGCCAGGTCCGGCCGGTCAGGGACCTGCGGACGCCGAGAAAGTCCAGCGCTGGCGCGCCGTCGGCCATTAGAGGGCGCGCTTCATCCGCACTTCGCGCACCGTGCGGCTGGAGCTGTTCATCACCAGAGTGTGGGTGTGAACGTGGCCATCCTTGAACGTAACCCCGTCAAGCAGGGCGCCCTTGGTCACCCCGGTGGCCACGAAGATGGCGTCGGCGCGGACGATATCGTTCAGGTCATACTTGCGGTCGAAGTCGCTGATCCCGACCCGTTCGGCCCGACCCTTTTCGTCGGCGTTGCGGAACACCAGCCGGCCCTGGAACTGACCGCCGACGCACTTCAGCGCCGCGCAGGCCAGCACGCCCTCCGGGCGCGCCGCCCTGGACCCGACGTACATGATCGACGCCGGTCTCGGGATCGGCGGTGTTCATCACCCCGGCCACATCGCCGTCGGTGATCAGATAGACCCGCGCCCCCACGGCTGCGCAGGCCCGCGATGATCTCGGCAGTGGCGCGGGCGGTCGAGCACGCAGACGGTGATCTCGGTGGGCTCGGCACGCCCTTGGCCTTGGCCATCGCCCTGGACGTTGTCGGCGGGCGCTTTTGTCCAGGTCGATGATCCCGGCCGGATAGCCCGGCCCGCAGGCGATCTTGTCCATGTAGGTGTCGGGGGCGTTCAGCATGCGTGCCCTTCCGGCGCCCAGGCCATCACCGCCAGCGCATTGGCCATGGCCTTGGCGGTCAGGGTGGTGCCTTCCAGCGGGTCCAGGGCGATGTCGATCTTGTGCTTGCCGCCCTTGCCGACCTTCTCGCCGATATAGAGCATCGGCGCTTCGTCGCGCTCGCCCTCGCCGATGACGATCTCGCCGTCGATCTCCAGATCGTTCAGCGCATTGCGCATGGCGTCGACGGCGGCCTGGTCTGCGGCCTTCTCGTCACCGCGACCCACGAGCGCCCAGCTGGCGATGGCGGCGGCTTCGGTCACGCGGACGGCGTCGAGCACGAGCCCGCGGTCGAGGGTTTCAGAACTCATGATCAAGCATCTCCCGGCCCATGCGGATTTGTTTTCTAAAGGCCGTGCGGGGGTTTAGCCATTGTCGGGAGTCGGCGCGAGCGAGAATTGCCAGCAACTCCGTGAATTGCTTGCGACAAATCAGATTCGCGCGATCCGCAGCAGCCTGGGCCGTTCGATGACCACCTCCAGCCGTTCCAGCCGGTCGATGGCATCGGTCAGCACCGACTCGGCGATCGCGTGGGTGGTCAGGACGATGGGCACGCCGCCGGCGTCCTCGACCGGCTTCTGCAGGAAGCTGTCGATGGAGACGCCGCTGCCGGCCAGGGTTTCGGAGACGGCGGCGATGACGCCCGGCTGGTCCTTCACCAGCAGGCGCAGATAGGCCTTGCCGACCCGCCGGGTGGGGGCCACGGCGACGAAGGGCGCTAGGGTCGCGGCCGGGGACTGGAACACCGGTCGCCGGGCGGCGGTCATCACATCGGCGATGTCGGCGGCCACGGCGGCGGCGGTGGGACCGGCGCCCGCGCCGGGTCCTTGCAGGAAGATGCGGCCGATCCGGCTGCCCTCTATGAACAGGGCGTTGGTGGCGCCGCGGGTCTCGGCCAGCGGGTGGCCGAAGGCGACCAGGCTGGGGTGGACGCGCACCGCCACGCCATCGTCGGTCTTCTCGGTCGAGGCGATCAGGCGGATGCGGTAGCCGAGGTCCTTGGCCAGAGTGATGTCGAGCAGTTCGACCTGGTCGATGCCCTCGATTTCCGCAGCCGCGTAATTGGGTGCGCAGCCGAAGGCCAGGGCGGCCAGGATGCTGATCTTGTGGGCGGCGTCATAGCCGCCGACATCCATGGTCGGGTCGGCCTCGGCGTAGCCCAGCGCCTGGGCGTCGGCGAGCACCTCTTTGAAGCCCCGGCCCTTGGCCTCCATCTCGCTGAGGATGAAGTTGCAGGTGCCGTTGAGAATGCCGGCCAGGGCCGAGACATCGTCCCCCACCATCGCCTCGCGCAGCATCTTCACCGCCGGGGTGCCGCCCATGACGGCGGCCTCGAACAGTAGGGGCGCGCCGGACGTCTCGGCCAGCACGGCCAGTTCCGCGCCATGCTCGGCGATCAGCGCCTTGTTGGCGGTGACCACCGGCTTGCCGGCCTTCAGCGCCGCCTCGACGGCGGCCTTGGCCGGGCCGTCGGAGCCGCCGACTCAGTAGGAAATAAGTATGAATTTGTTTGAAAAAAACTAGTGAGTAATATGAATGTTAACAGGACATTTTTACTAGAAATAAAAAAACTAATAATTAAAAAAACATGATCTTTATGATGATCCTTTCTTTAAAATATAGGACTTTGTATAAAGAAATAATATCCAACCTTCATTTCATACCAAATAATTAATAGAGGTAATTTTTTTTTGTTTACCAACGAGCCAATACCTTAGGGACTTAAACAAATTAGCTCTTAATCAATATACCCCGAAAACTGTTCATATTTTGTATTATGTAAATTAATAGAAACTCTAAAGGACTAAATAGAGGAATGTTGATAGTGATTATATTTAAAGTTAAGAAAATTTATAACTAATAACACTTATCATTTAACAAATTCTTATTAATTAATTCTTTAAAATTATGATATAATTATAAATAAATTTTTTGATTTCTCACAGAGTTATTTTATACATACTATACTAAATTTTGTTCATTTAGCTTTTAATCACTTCAAGATTTCTTGAATACTATTAGAATATTGCAAAAATAAAATGGGAATGAATTTTGTTGATGATATGCTGTTTAACTTTATTACTCTTGTAATTCATTTATTCTAACCCATTGAACATAGCTAATAAAAATGTAATATTAAAATCTCTTACTTAAATAATTTTTATCAAATTAGTTTACTTGTTAACATATACATTTAAATATAAACCTCTTTAAAAATATATTAATGAGCATCAAAGAAATTGGTATTTAAGCACATTTGTAAGTTCTTTATACAAGGGAAATATATTAATTAAATTTTAATTTGCATGAATTATAAGATAATTAAATATTGATCTGAGGTAAAAATTCCGAAACAAGCTATAATTTTTTTTTTTAAGTGGAATGAGTATTATAGGGTAATATATAGACGCTATTTACCTTAAAAATACTAATCAATATTTCTATATTTACTAGTACAACACCAAATAGTATTTTTTTTAACTCTCCCATATTTAATAAAGGAAAATAACTCTATTTTCAGGGTAAACGAGTTTGATTACAAAACCAAAACATATTTTGGATAACATTAAATATTATTTAGAAAAGATTGCAGCGAATCTAAAATCAAAATATTCTAAAATGATTTACTATTTTAACAAAATATTACTCTATAATACTATTATATGAAAAAGCTAAAAAAATAGGTAAGTAAGAAAAAAATTATTATTCCATTGAACAATAAGGACAATAATATATTATAATAATATGATAATCATAAGAGATATTAGCAGATAAATCGTTCAAGTTAAAGTGAAATCCTATTTCAAGTTAGTTTTTGAACAATAATAACATTATAGAAAGAAAGTAAGATAAAAAAATAATATAAAAGTAACATTATTTCTTAATTCTAGATAGGAATTCAAATAAATTGAACATGTTTTTAGTTGTAATCAGTCTGCTTGGCTTGTTTCCTTAAAAATTAATATTATTGAAAGGTTCCTTGCAATTAATATATTGGCTTAGGCTACTGTTGATTCCAACTTCAACTTAGATATAATTTCTTTATAAAAGGGAAAGAAGGCTATCTATTTAATGAAACTCATTAGATATAATAGAGTCGCATACTGGGATAATAATCCTTACCTTGAAATTGTTGCAAAATAACAACTTATGATATCGATAAGATAGGAAATTATAAAAAAAAATTAGATAACTTTAAATTTTACGTAATTGAATTCTGGCCTCATACTTTCATCATAAAAGCGTTGTATCGATGCTTAAGTCACTGAACGAGCCTAATCATCTTGCTTCTATCTAAATCTTTTACATGACTTGATATTTTAAAATCTAATCATCCTAACAATTCTTGCTATATTTATACTTTGTTCATTAACTAAATTAATCTAAATCTAATTTTTATTAATTATTATTTCACTAAATATTTTTCTATTCTATCAAAATATTAGTTTGAGATTTAAATTCTACAATCCTTTTAAAATTGCAATACCTCTAAAACATTCAGGTTGCATAAAGTTATTCATCATAATAATTTTTACTCCTGATTTCTATTTTAATTATTTTTTTTCATGAAAATGTTAAATAACAGCCATCTAGAATTCTCTATATAGTAAAAGCTTATTTAATCCTATTTTTTTAGCTTTTAATTATACCTTATATCAACTCTATATAATAATAATGAAATTTTTTTGAGAAAATCTTTTCTAGTTAAAGTCTTATAAAGATGATATTAGAGTTGAATACCCATTGACGTTGGTACATAAAATTTAATAGTTAAGGTGGATTTAACTGATTATCTAATAATATTTCCTTCAATTCCAATCCCAATATCATAGGACGAGCATATTTCTTAAAATTAATCTATTTCAATACTTAAATTATATTAGGTAATTATGATAATTAAAAATCTTTATAATATCTTGAAAAGTTAATCTTAAACCTCGGAAAATTATCAATTATAGCTTGAATTGCTCAGAGTATATAATATCAACATTATTATAATAATTTTAGCTAATTTTTCTTATGTATTTTAGGTCTGAGAAAACGGAGAAAATCTCGGTTGTTAAGTAGATTGATATCCATGGCGGAGTTAAGATTCTGTTTATGTAACTCCTTCCTTATAAAGTAATAATTCTGAAATTCATATAATTTCGATTTCTTCTAATTTTTTTTCCTTGTTATTTCTTATCAATAACTCATCTTTCTTCTCGAGTATATGATTTTACGGATTGTCATACCTCTATAGCAATTATATTATATTAATACCCTTGGATGAATCTGCTTCAGTAAAGTGATTTTTTAAAATTTAAGTTCATAAAATAAATCCAATTCCTTATATGTTCTAATACTGTGATTAGGATATTTTGTATGACAAATAGTTAGAAATTTCTTTGAATATTTACTAATCTGTTAAAATTTTCATGTCAAGAAGGCCTTTAGTTTTAAGATTGTATAAGAAACCCTTAACAATATGTAATACTCAACTAAAGTTGCCAAATTTATGATTATGAGTATGAAGATATGTCATGAATAATTTGGGATATGATCTTGAGTGAACATAATTAATTTTTTATATCTCATTCTCAAATTGCTTTGAATGCTGAATGGAATTTAAACTTAAAACAAAAGTCTAATTTCCTTTGGTCTAAACCTGAATAAAGAGAGTATTAATATTTAATAAAATTTAATAATAAAAAAATTATTCTTAAAAGGGTGATTAATGTTCATTAATAAACCTGAAATCACTAGGAATGCAAGTAGCTAGTATTTAATAAAAGATATTGTATTAAAGTCGTCATGTGAAGAAAAGCATTAAAATGAAAGTAAGAGTAAAATTTTTATTATCATCTTAATGCATAACATTATCATATGAGTATAATTTATAATAAAAATTAGAGCTAAAGGATTGACCCTGATGATGTTATTCTTCAAGTAATATAATTTCTAAATAAGGATAATAATTAGAATTTCTGATGGTAATTTTTATTGGAAGATGAAAATAGAATATATTTAAGATTTGATTTGCATGATCATTGCCAATAAATACCTTTATACATTTCTTAAAAGAAAATTATCTTTATTTCAGAATCAATTATGAAACTTGGTCATCGATAACCTAAAATCTCTAATTAGTGCTACTACTTAAATATGCTTTTACTCAAGGTATTAAATAGACTCGTTGACTCCACAAACTTTTGATAGGAACACGATTGATGCAGTAGATTAGCAAATGTTTTTTTAATTTGATAATGTGAATATTAAGGTTCTAGTACTAACAGACTATCTTAAATGATGATATTAGCAAATAATATTTTTTCTTATTCAAAAATCTAAAATAACTAAATAATAAGCTATTCTTTTAACCCAAAATTAATAGAAAACTAGAATAAGAATTATTATTTGAAATATATAAGCTATAAAATCAAATTATGATTCTTATTAAAAAAATGTACTATTCTTCTATAATACCAATTTATTTTTGATTTATTAAATTTTCTTTATAACTTTTTTACTATTTCTTAATAGATATAAATATCAAATATGGGAGAGAATTTCTATATGCTTATTCCTTCTTTTACATATAATTTATGTATCAAAACATAATACTAGTCAGATCCAATTAGGATAATATTATCAACTTAATTAGTCAACAACTAAATTTCTTCAAGTTTTTCGAATATAGATAGCAATAATTATCTAATCTGATAATAATTATAGATATTTAATAAATCCTTAAAATAAATAAGATTAAACCTTGTAGAAAAAATAATATTTCCTCAAAAATATTATCATGGTTACTTTAAATTTTTCAATAATTCTTTTCTTTAATGCTATTTTTCAACACAATAACATATGTTTTTAAGTTTTGTAGTGAAATTATAATCGAATTTATATTTAATTCCAACTTTATAATTATCTTTACATCATTAAACAACATTTTAGAATTGCCTTATCTAGTGTTATTACATATGGTTAATTTATGATTGATGATTAATTGTTAAATTTATTAGTTTTATGTTGAAATTTATTATACATTATTCCTACATATAATTAGAATTATTAAACTTATCTATTTGTATTACATCATTCAATTTTTGAAGTCTCTTGCATCATATATTTTAATTAATAAGTTCTCACTATCTTAGATTTGACTTTGTAGAAGTGATATCAAGAAGCGGAAGAATTCAAAATATTAGAGAAATAACTAAACGACATAATGGTAGCTGGATAAAATATAATAAATATATATCAAGGAGACTACTAACTATCTATGAAATGATTCTCTAAGATTTAGCAATTAAAATATATATTATAGATATTAATTCACTTAATAATTGTAATTGATATTTGATAAATAATAAATACCTATTCAATAATTAGAGTATTTTATGGACAATGTAAGGTTAATAAAAATTGTTTTTAGAAAGATATCAAAAAGAAAATTAATTAAATAAGATCTATTAAATTAAGGAACAAGAGATGGATTAAATGATTCCATTTATTGTTAATAATGTGATAAATAATCTCATTTATTTACAATTATTACATTAAAAAATGGCAATATATTTCGAGAGTAGATCCCTGGTCAATTTAATTGAGCATCAGTCAGGTAATTATATTAATGCTAATACTAATTCATCATTATCTAGTATATTGCTATTCTAAATTATTTATTTAAAAAGATTTTAAATACTCATATTATAATTTAGGTCATTCATATGATATGATAGGTTAAAATATTTAAAGCAAATTTCATTACTTATTTACATTTAATAGACTATTTGATGTTCATTTAAACTTGAAATGAAATAAAATTTAGTTTTTAGAACTATTGAATATTCAATGATATATCATAATTGTAAATTAATAATATTTGTGGTTATTTTATATTTGATCTTTATTTCTATGAATGATAATAACATACTTTCACAAAAATTATAATAAACTATCATGATATTATTATATCCAATCAAAATGTATTCTTCCACTTGATTATATAATAAACCATAAAAAGATTTTTTCTATCTTTTATGAGAGAATTAAGATTATGAATAACATTTTATCTAAATAAAATTTAGTATCAAGTCACTCCTTTTGAGGATTATATTGTAAACTCTGGGAATTCTTATTGTGTTTTTGCTGGTTTTATTTTAAAACTTATTTACTTTCGTCAACGAATATTAATGCTTTATCTAATATTGTTCTTTTTTTATGGTTATAATTGCTTTAGAAAACTTTAGAATATTATTTTATCTAAATCTCTTATGAACAAAGATGAATTTGTACTAAAACTTTCAGAATTGAATAAATTAAAGATGTTTTTATCATTTTTTCACCTTCTAATGCTATTTCACAAATTATTAGCATTTTAATAAAGATATATCTCATTTACTAAGTTTTGTCTAATTGATATCATAAGTTTATCAATTATTATATTCAGGTTTGGATTAATTAAGGTGATCATTCAATCCAAACTTTTAATTTCAAATGCCATTAAAAGATCTTTCTCTGTAAAAATTTATCTACAAACACTTTAAAAATAAGTTATAAATTTCTATGTCCTAAAATCATAGTAAATTCTGAAAAAGTTATAGAATTAGAATTCTTTTATTTTAGTTGCACTATCTTTAACTAAGTGAGAACTCTATCTCAGAATATATGGGTTAGTAAAATCAAACTAATTTAAATATATTTAATTATTTTCTAAAGTGACTCACATTTATATTCGATTATTTCATTAAATGAGTAATTTTCCAAACTATAACAGGGTATTTCAACTCTTCATTTATATCATTTTTATATTACCTCAGGTATTCAGGTATAATTTGTTAAAATCATTTGCATTGAAGATCTATAATTTATCTTTCATAATAAATTTTTGATTCTTCATACTATTTCAATTAAAATAATGAATAAGCTAAATAATAAATAATAAAAATATTTAATTAATTTTTAGGCTATTCTAAATTTATTTTGATTGCCTCGTCATATATCTCAATAGCTAATTAGAATTATTATAAAACATAAAAAATTTCACCTATTAAAAAATAAGCATTTGAACCTTTGTCATTATAATAAATATATTCGTTGTGATTTATCTTTATTGCCTCATCTTAATGCATTGAGGACAAACACTTCTATAAGGCTCTTTGCAGTCTTTGTTTTAATTCCTTATATCTGCCTATAATGTTCCTTATTCATGCATTCATATGTTCTTAACATGATTTCAAAATAAAAATAAAATAAGATATTTTAGATTTCATGCTAAATAATCATAATATATTTAATATTCTTATATATTTAATGCACACATATTCTTTTTAATGCCAAAGAGTAGCATGAGAAGGTGGCCATAATATGAAAAATTAAAAATTCTAAATTCTAAATATCATCGACACAGCTACTTCTAAGATTGTTGCATTGTGAATTCATGATAAATTCAATACTATTTTATATGATTTAATCAACCCTTTTATTATTCGTTAAATTTTTATTTTTGCATATTCATATACTTAGAGTCAAATATTTTTATCATATTTTCATCATTTGTGATTCAATTTATTTCATAAATACTTTTCTCTAATTTTTAAAATCCTTTCCAATCAATAGTTGCTTAAATTTTATTCTGGCTTGCCATTTGTCTATTGCACTTTATTTTATAGAATAATAACTCCTTAACTATTACCAACACATCTATTTAATTATCCAGAAAAAATTTAAAATTAATTTCTTATTCTACATAATAATACTATTTTCAAATCTATTTTTTTTCCCTTCTTAATTATATGTATTATTAAATGAGTTAAAAATAAATTAAAATATTAAAAAATAATATGATTTAGCTTAAATAATATCACAATTCATATGTTTTACCCAAATTAATATGGCTGGCCATATACCGATAAGTAAATATATAATTAACTATATTAAATAAAGATCAATTTCATGAAAATTAGAATCTGAATTTAAAAGTATTTAAGAAACCTTACACTAAGCATAAAATAGATATTAAATCGCATACCTCATCTTTTGGATGAACTATTTTCCTATAAATTGTTTACATTCCAAATATAGAATAAGCATTGAAAGAAAAATACTCTTCTATATATTGAAATCAAACATAAGACATTTAAAATAGTTCGGCTTATTCATTTGTTTATTATAAAAGCTAAATCTTCAATAAGTTAAGCCTTCAGCATCAAACATTATCCTCATAAATATAAAATTTATTCGGCAATATGTCATCCATCAAAAAATTAGATTACATGATTCATTATCATATGCATAATAGTAAATATTAAAACTTATGAATTATATATCCTCTCATTTGTGCAATTAATCATCTATTTTGATTCTTAAATCAAACTAATGTGAAATTTGTAATAATATTTTTTATTTATAGAATTTGGCCCCATATAAATAAATTTTCTCCCAATGTCATTTAATATTTTACTACATTATTAAACTTCTAACATTAAAATTAAGTAATACTACATATTGCTCATCATAATCTAATAAAATAAATAAAGTTTAAATAAAATTTTTTTCATTTGATCGAAATTCAATCAAAATTTAATTATTTTTAATAGATCTACTTATATTATTATATGTTTCCATAAATATATAAATTCATCTTTTTGTTTTAAATCATTTATTGAATGTAAATAATAAATATATTTTAAATATTAATTTAATTTACAGATTTTTTTATTCTATAGTCCTCATACAGAATTTCTTGTTTTAAAATATATTTATAAAAAAATAATATGTGATATTTATAAACATATTAATGATCAATCATGATAAGATTGGCAATTTTTTCACTGCTAGTAGCATATAAAAACTTTAAGGACAAAAAATAAATTTAATTTTATATGAGTTTAATCCCAGAAATTTTAATAATTACAGGATATTATGTTATTTTTATTTATTTAGATAATTATTTATAATATTATAAAAGTTAATATTGGGGTTAACAATTATTATTATTCAATAAGTCATTTGCTAATTATATAATTTATTATATTGAAATAAGTAATTCCCTATAAGTAAATAATGGAATTCTTCTTGTTTTGATTCCTTCCATGAGTAAATAATATTGTAATGAAACTTGACACATTGATTTGCTAAGGAAATCTTGTAATATTTTGAAATTTTGAGAATTATCTAACTTATAAAAAGCAAGTTCACCTACGATTAGATTGGTAAAAAATTATTCCTGGATAATTAGAAAATGTATTCTCTGAATAATATAAATGGAAATAAAAAATGTTTCTACTTATAATTATCTTCCCATTAGTGATTATTATTATTTAATCATAAATATTTTTATCCTAATAAAACAATGGCAATTAAGCCCAATAATATTACTACTAAGTAAGTAGAAAATGTCCTAAATATATCACTAAGAAGATTTATTAAGCTCCTTATTCATTATTGATACAGCCTGTTTTATAAATTTATTACTATCTTCTACAAATATTATTGAGATTAAATAACTAAAATAATTTGGAGTTTTCTATTAGATAATCAAATTTTCTAACAAGATAATGATATCAAGAGATTGCACAATAAAAATTATTATTTAATGAGTATTATTTAAATAAATTAGTAAATTATTCAATGATTGAAATATGTAATGAAAATTAATATATCAGTAAATCTGATTAAATTTTCAATATTTTTAATAAATGTGGTCTTAAAAAAATACAAATAAAATAACATTATCATGACTCTTTTTAATTATTCTATTAATGATTTGTCAATCTACTTAATATACAAGGAATATTATGTATGAGTAATTTGATTAGGAATCATTCTTTAGAGTTTTAAAGAAAAATAATAGACATTATATATATAGATATTATATATATATAGATATTATATATATACATAATATAGTATGTATCATGATTATTTGATATTAGATGAAAAATATCTTATTTTATTTTTAATAATTAAATCATGTGGGGATAATATAAGTGCTTGAATGTGAGCCATAATGACATGTAAATATAAGGAGTGTGTTAAAACAAGTACTGCAAGCAGCCTTCAAGAAGAATTTGTTTTTAATGCATCAAGGATCATTAAAAGAATGATTAAGACTTTGATTACTCTGATATTAAGAGTGAATAAGAAATTCAATAAATTCTTAATGAATTTAAATACTACAATGTTGATATTATGAATAACATAGCCCTTTAATGTTAGATTCAAAAATATCTCTTAAATCTAGAACTGATAGAATATGTTAGATTATGGAATTACAAATACAATAAAATCCATGAAATTCTAGAATAATTAGGGGAATTCAATAATAATTAGTGGAAATAAATCAGTCTTCTTAGTTATCTAGACAATCATAAGAAAAATATTAGTATTATTGAATATTTGCAATAATGTTAATAAAAACTATCCTTTATCGATGACCTTAAGAATAATTACATCAAAGAAAAAGAGCAAAAATATAATATTATCAATGGTATTAAAAACATTTATGATAGTTAATTCCGAATAGAATAGATTATCACTCGATCTAATTAAAAGTATTAATAAATATAATAATCAAGTATTTTTCAATATAACATCAAGTATAAATAAATTATTATAAACAAGATGATTTATTCAAATAAAAACACGAAAAAAATGAAGAAATTATTGTTACAATTTGTGAGTTGATGTTGATATAAGGTAAGAATTGATTTAATTTTTAAGGCTATGATATAAAGACTGATGCTATTCATGATAAGTTTTAAGTTCTTAAAGATAAAATATTTGATAATTCAAGAGAGAAATATAAATATTTTTATATTTAAAGTAAAATACAAAGAAAATTTTATTAGGTTATGCTATTGCACATAAGTAATAATGTGATGAATCAGAAATTGCTATTGGCTTATCCTTAATAAATTAATCTTTAGATATTAAAGGAAATTCGGTCAAATCATTGAGAATAAAAGGTATGAAAACTTGATATTTTTACAAATTAGGAGTTATTTATTTTCAATTTGAAAGATTTGAAGATGCGATCAAAATGCATGATGAGGCAATCAAAATAGATCCAAAATATGCTGCTGCTTATATTAATAAAGGTTCAAACTATTAATATTATTATTAAAATAGGAAGTTCGCTTTATAATTTATAAAAATACTAATAGCCATCGAAATGTATGATCAGGCAATCAAAATAGATCCAAGGGTTCAAACTATTAAGGTTAATATTTTTATATTCTTCTTTAGCAAACTCATTATATTAATTGAAGCAATTTTTATAATCAAAAACTAACTTTTAAAAGTATTTAAAGTTTTACCCTAACCATGCTGATACCAAATAAAGGATAAGTATATTATTTTTTATTTTAGAATAATGCAATAAATAAATAAAAAGATGAATTATTAAATAATATATTTTTATATCAACCTCTTTTTATCTTAATTCACTAATTATTTAAATGCAGTATAAATTGGTAAATATGGTTAAATATATCATCCAAAAGTCTATTTCACTGAATCATAAATCTTGCATATGAATTCCATGTATTTAACAACTATTAACTTAATCAAGATCGATAATCGTCAAAGAGAAGGAAAGTAATTTCTTAAATAAATTTAATATTTCAATCCTCAGTATATATGAGTGAAAACATTAAAATATTTCCTTTTTATAAATCTGAGTTTATATGAAGTAAAGATTTATTAAACTATAAACTTTTCCACATAATTCTAGTATATTATCTGAATCCTAGATGTTTATTGACGGACAAAGCATGCTAGTAAGTTAGAGAAGTTGTCTCTCTTTACATTAAATTGAACTCAGATTACAGTATATATATAGCATATATATATTTTTTATTAGATTTTGCTTTGACGAATTTATGATTATTATTTTGATTCGGCAAAAGGGAATTTATTTTTGTTTTTATGATTGCTCATCATATTTGATTAATCCATCAAGTAATTTTAATAAGAATGCCTCTTACAACATTAACCTTCTAAACTAATTTTTTATACCCAATATCTTCATTTTTCTGTCGTTGGGCTTTAGCATAAGTAGCATTTTCTTAGCAAAAATTTTTAATATACCCTACTAGATATGTCCTATACATACTTTAAGATGATTTTAATCATTCAAAATTTATCATTTTAATGGCTCTAACTTTATCTTTATAGTGTGATGTCTATATTTCATAAAGATATGATAAGGAATTGAAATGATTAAATGATTTATAATCCTTATATAATTGGTTAAATCGAGGCGAAATAATTTTTTACAAATCAAAAGTTATAAATCTGGTATGTGATATTCTAAAGAGAGATCAATGATACAAAATGTTTGAGATTTGATATTAGCGATAAGGAACAATTAATTTAAACTCACATTGTAAGGCAAACGAAAATTTTTTTTTGAATTATTATTATATATCTGTATTATAGAATAACTTAAGATATGATATCTATATATATAACGTTTTTATTAGATCGTTATTAAAATGTACTATAATAGTTCATAATATCGAGAATATAATATTTTTCAGAGATATCATTCGATTTTTTTCTAAATTTCAAATTATAAGATCAGCCAGGCCTTTTAACAAATTCATTATTTTCATTAGAACTCTTCAAAAAGTTTCATAACAATTATTGCAAATAGCTTAAATGTATAAATGTTTAAAAATGTATGACGAAATCCTTTTACATATTTAGGAATAGCCTCTTGCTATGATAGAGTTGGGATATTAGAAATTAAAGGTAATGAATCATTGTTTAATATTTGATTTGCTCATTATTATTAATTACTTCAATGTCTTATGTAATATAGCTCTTATTTTATGCTTATTTGTAATTAATTGATAATAGAATTTCCCCCAATATATGCTGCTATTCTGATAGTCTAATCTTAAAAAAATTATTTTTAAAATAAATGATTTAGGCTAAATGGGAAATGAAGTTATTGTATTCCATTTACTGAAATTTTACCAATAATAAAATATGATATCTTATATTCATTGAATTGCGGTCCTTCTAATATTATATTTAATATTATAAATACAACTACTTTAGAAAGAAAAATAATATAATAAATCCTATTAATTATTAAAAGGGGGGACAAAATTGATATGAAGGTATTGTCGATTTCTTATTCAAAAAAATTAAAAATACAATATGTACCACAAATTTAAGTGAAACCATGTCCTACTTACGTTATTTTAGAACTAGATCAATATTTATCTTTGATTGTCTCCTTTTATAATTTTAGGTTCAAGAACTAGGTGTAGATTTAAATATTTTATCAAATTGAACATTTGATCTGATTAGGCATCATCCTAGATGTTAATTAACTTTATGAAGCAACTAATGGTTATTGAATCAGCTAGGAACATGTTATAGTTAATAATTGTAAGGTTACGGTAATACATCAAAATATTCTTAATATTTAATTTTTATGGAACTTAAATATTATGTGTAGATGATAACAGGTATATGCATATATAACATTTATATATACAATATCAATTATATAACCTTAATTTTGTAACTAGCAGTAGTACTTATTAAAAATATTAGAGCAATGCGGAGGAAAGAATAGATATCTCCAAATAGATTTGTAATAACTAATGAGAAATATTGGTAAACTTGTAACAACATAAGGCTATGATCTTTTCAAGATATAATAAATTTCCATCTATTTCATGACTGTAATTGCTAATTTTATAAACTCCTAGATATATATTAAATCTTCTTTTGTTTAGACATATTTATGAATCAATAAAAATATAATAAAAATAATGAAAAATATATTTAAGATTAGTAAACTAAATATGAAAAGGTATCAAGAATTTAAATAAATTTTATTTGTTATTTCTCAAAGATAACATTCTATTAAACTTCGATTAATTATTAACCTTTAGAATAAATTAGAAATTAAAAATTACTTCTATTAATATTATAAACATCGATTTTATATAAGTCATATGATTTCTCATTTCAATTTATTCAGAATATATCCACCAAAAAGAAATAGTACTATTTAGCTAGCTAACATTGAGAATATCTATTTGCATCTAACCATTAAGATGTTTTTATTAGCAAACTCAATTTAAAAATAGATGATATGGGATTAAAATAAGTAATATCTTTCCCTTTTAACTTTTTAACCATTTGATGGAGAGACAGTAAATAACCTATTAGATTAATTTTAATTTTCTATTAATTGCTATCTGCAAAATCAATAGCAAAATCTAAAGGAAAGGAATTAATAATTTTAAATTATACTTATTTAAAAATTATAATTGATTGAACAAATTTGATTCTTTTCTTTATTTCTAATATAAGAAATAAATATTGCTAGAAGTAAATTTAAATATCTAATCTAATCGTATAAATGTAATCCTTCCAGAACCGTTATTAATTCCCTTAGTCCAATTATGTATATCAAAGTTATTACAATAAATCCTCAATGAATAAATTTATAACTAATTTGATTTATCGAATAACTATTTCTATATTGTTTTTTGCTATAAGAAATTTTTTCTTGATTTTTCACTTTAGAATATATTTGTTAATTATGTTTTAGATGTAACACCCTTCTATACATATTCATCGCTCTCATTATACTCATAAATAATGTGCACGCATATATTTATTATCTTTAAAAATCTTTAAAATAATTTATATAAAATTTATCATATGCTAGGGGATTACAAATGCATGATGATGGGCCATAATGAATAATAGATACAAGGAGTATGTTAAAACAAAAGCTGCAGAGAGCCTGCAAGAAGGATTTGCTTTGAATGTATAAAGGAGCATCAAAAGAATGATTAATATTTTGATTTATCAGAAGACATCAAGAAAAAAGAGTAAATACAGAAGATTATTTATGAATTTAAGGAAAATAATATAGATAGAATGAATAACATCGCCTTATAATCTTAAATATAGATATATCTATTATTAGTTGAAATGATAGAATATGTGAAACTTTGGTTTTACAAATATAATAATCTAAATCAAATTTAATGTAAATTGAAGGAATTCAATAAGAATTAATGGAATTAAATAACAATTAAGAACTATATGGAGGATAAAAGGAAAAACATTAGTATATATGATTACTTGTAGGAATTTTAATAATAATTATTATAGATTGATAATATTAAAGATGATTATATTAGGAATGTAATCTCATTAGAAAACTTAAAAAAAATAATAACGATTATGGTATTAACAAATATATAATAGTAAATACCGAATTTGAAAAATTATCCATTAATATTGTGTAGAGTATTAATGAATAAAAGAATTAAATACTCTAAAAAATTTCGCAAAGTAAAAATCATATTATTAAAAATATAAGATAAATTGTTCAAATAAAAACATGAGTAAGATGAACAAACTACAATTACGATTTGCGAGTTTATGTTACGGCAAGGTAAATATTAAAACTTCAATAATAAGGCTATAAGTTAAAAACAGATGCAATATATGATAAATTTCAAATTTTATTAGATAATATATTAGATGAATAGTGTGAGAAATATAAATATTTGTATATTTAAAGTAATATGTAGTTATAATTAGGTTATGGAATTGCATACAAATAATAGTGTGATAAATCATAAAGGGCTATTGGATAATAATTAATAAATTAATCATTGGATATTAAAAATGATGCTAAAGCATTTAGGATAAAAGGTAACAGTCAATCTATAAATTTTAAACAATGGCATAGGACGCTTTTATTTTTACTATAAAAATTATGAGGAAGCTATCAAAATGTATGATCAGGCAATAAAAATAGATCCTAGATTAATTGATGCTTATATGGAAAAAGGTTCAAATTATTAATATTATAAATAGGAAGAACTCTTCAAAATTTATAGAAATACTAATAAGCCATTGAGATGTATGATGAGGCAATAAAAATAGATACTAAATATGCAGTTGGTTATAATAACAAAGGTTCCAACTATTAATATTTTTTGCATTATAAATAGGAAGTTCTCTTAATAATTTATAAAAATCCTAATAAGCCATTGAGATGCTTGATGAGGCAATCAAATAGATCCTAAATATGCTAATGCTTATTATAACAAAGGTTCAAACTACTAATATTATTATTTTAAATAGGAAATTCGCTTTATAATCTATAAAAATACTAACAAGCCATTGAGATGTATGATGATGCAATCAAAATAGATCCTAAATTTGCAATAGCTTACTATGACAAAGGTTTAAACTATTAATATTATTATAAAAGGACTTTCGCTTTATAATTTATAATAATACTATTAAGCCATTGAGATGTATGATGAGGCAATAAAAATAGATCCTGAATTAGCTAAAACTTATTAAAACAAAGGTTCAAACTATTAATATTATTATTTTAAATAGGAATTTCACTTTATAATTTATAACAATACTATTTAGCCATTGAGATGTATGATGAGGCAATTAAAATAAATATGCTGATGCTTATATGAATAAAGGTTCAAACTAATAATATTATTATTTTAAATAGGAACTTCGCTTGATAATTTATAAAAACACTAATAAGCCATTGAGATGTATGATGAGGCAATTAAAATTGATCCTATATTAGCTAATGCTTATTATAACAAAGGTTCAAACTATTAATATTATTATTTTAAGTAGGAAATTCGCTTAATAATTTATAAAAATACTAATAAGCCATTGAGATGTATGATGAGGCAATCAATATAGCAATAAATGTAATATTTTTTATATTTATTCTTTAGCAACCAACCATATTATATTAATTGAAACAATTTTTATATCAAAAGCTAACTTTTAAAAGCATTTAGAGTTTTTCCCTAACAATGATGATGCCAAATAAAGGATAAGTATATTATTTTTTATTTTAGAATAATGCGATGAATAGATAAAAATTTGAGTATTAATAAATTTGTAATAAATCAGTATTTTTATTCTTACAATCTTCTCAATCAAAATGATTCAGCCTTTTTTTAATGCAATAAAAAATAAGTTGTTTTAGGAATAAACTAAATAAGAATATAACCTTCAAACTTTTTCCTCTTTAGCATTATTAATATAAATTTTTCACCAAAACACAAGTTGTTGTAAAAAGCAAAATTTCAAACCTACTAAAGAAGGTCAATAAAATGGTTTTGCTTCCTAACTTTGATTAACATATCTTTCAAATCATCTATTGCTAAGGAAAGTTGGCTATTGATATTGAATAAATTCTATTTTGCTTTTATTTTAGTAAAGTCTAAATAAGATAATTGTGAATCTATTAATCATTTTTATCCTAAGTTTTGTCTTATGACATTTTAATTGGTGATTTATTATTTATCTTCATTATATCGCAACATTTTGACATTTATTTTATAATCCTATATAAGTAGGCCAAATAATATTTCTGAAAATCATAATAATATTAGGACTATAACTAAAGTAAATTCGGTGATAAGATCATTTTTTCTGAATGCTCTGCAATGCACATTAATATCTTTTAATATCATCTTAATTTTCTAATTATTCCAAATGATTATATATATTTATTTGAATATATTAAATATATCGAATCCTTTTAATATTATGCTAACTTTTAACAGATCATCAAGTAGTCTATTAGTAAGGAAACTTGATGTATAAGGAACAACACAAAAATCACTGATTTATATTTAGTTCAATTTTTAATAGCTCATTTTTATAGTAATTTCCCATATTTTTTTTCTAATCATTATTTTACATCTAAACTATTAAGTCTTTTTTTGATTAATCTTATCCTAAAGCTCTAGTTTTAATGTCATCTATTATGTGGGATCAGTGTATCTCAAATACTCTTTCTTTTCTTGCTTTAAGTTAATGTGTAACTTATTATTTTAAAGCTCTGAAACATTAATTTAATTATTGTTCAATGATTAATAGAATCCTTTTATTTGAAAGGTTGAAATGTTTAATTCTGCGATTTCTTTAATTGTATTTCATTTTGTTGAAAAAATAAATCCGTTTATCCCTACAAATTTAATATTAGGTCTTTTTTCAATTACATCAGCATATACTAATTATGTTAAAAATATAATAAGTTATCAAATAGTCTACTTTATTTGTACATAAATTTTGATGTAGATAATATATAGCTTAGCACATAACACAACTATCTCAAATTTGATTTCATATTAATATTAAATAATCTGTAAATATTTCAAAATTCTAATTCATATTTACTATAAATGGATTTTTGCTTACTCAAAAAGTGATACTTAACATATTATCTAAGAATAATTAAAATAACTTTTTTCATTATTATTTAAATATTATAATTTAGGAAAATGTATTGTTTGGAGTCATAACTACAAGCAGCCTATAGCTAATACTGTAAAGAGCTTGGATTTGTGCTAGATCTCGACAATTTAATAATAATGACATATATTTCAATAGCATTTTCATAAGCATTTTCTTTAACTTACAGAAATTTTTAACGAATAATGTGTTTAGTAATTTTTCTAGACCTTATCTAATGGTTCCTTAATAGAATTTATAAGAAATTATAAGAATTATCCAAATTTTTTATTAAATTAAGAGATATAAAGAGGAATTCCTATAATAATATTATAGATATTTATAAAATTTTATTTTTTTGGAAACATATTACAATTTTCGTTGATATTACTCTGCTTTTTATATGAATAGCTAGATATTCCAATAGGATAATGGATATATCGAATAATGAATCAATTTAATATGTTTGTTGTTAGTTGAACTTTTAGTTAGAAGAAAATTAGGATTTATGTGAATTAAATGATTAAAATTGATTAATTAAGAAGTTTGAAAAACTGTAAGATAAATTTAACTAGGATTTGATGTATAAACTAAAACTGATCAATAAAACAGGTTTAATATTTGCAGTGTTTGTTTAATAAGGAACTAATTTATTCAAATATTTTATATTCAAAATTAATTGTTATTGTTCTGATTTTAGCCTTCAAATAGATGTGCAATCAATTAATAAAGCATATTTACATACTGTTGTGTACAAAATAATACGTATATAATAAATTAATTAAGATATAAGTTAGAAGGTAATATCGATAGAAGTTCTAAAACATTTACTATGTCTGATACTTACTAAATATTTAAATAAAATATAAAAGACAAAGACTAAAATATGTTGCTGGTGAATAATTTAGGTTTAGGTTTAGGATTAGGATAGATTAACATATTTCATTATTTTAGTTTAGTTGTATTCTATTATAACAATATTATAAAATAGGTTGGTATGTAAAATTTTTTCTGTTAGAAATTCTTTTCCAGTGAAGATGTAGCACTAAACCAATTCAAATACCTCCTCGATTAATAATACCTGTAAAAAAAAGCTTTCTAGTTAGAGGTTTCAATATATTTTAATGAGTCTTTATTTGCTTAATTCAAATAATTATTTATGAGAAAATCTTAAACTTTACCAAATAACACTTCAGTTCGCTGAATTTCAAATATTAATCATCAAGGGAATGTAAGTTTAAGACTATTATGAGATATTTTTTTCTGTTTCCTAATTTTAGTAATAGACTCATTTAACTTTATTAAACTAATCCTATTTTTGATTCTTTTTTTTTGCCCGTACAGCATCAGAAAAGAATTTGAATTTTCAAATAACTATTCCTTGAGATAATCAATCATTCACAAAAAAAAATTGAAGAATATTTAATGATATAAAAGATAATATTCTAGACTTAATTGAGCTCATTAGGACTATAAATATATCAAGGATCAAGAATAATAGTGTTTATATATGAAAGTATATATTTAAGATTATTTAGTACTCTCGGTTTATTGAATTGTATTAACATTTCACTAATCGTAAATTATTTATTTTATATTTGTATTGTAAATCTACAAAAATGTTATTAAATAAATATATTTTAGAATTCTGCAAATCCAACAGATAAAAAATGTAAAAAATGTACAATTAATTCTTTAGTAATGATACAATAGTAAATTCATTTCTAGCTTATATATTAATGCTGAATTAATGGTAACTTTTTATTGAAAATTGTTTATAAGGTTCAATATCTCATATGGAAAAGGATCAGAAAAACAAAACACTTGATGATATTACTATTAAATATTATTCTAAATCTATCATATAAATAATTAAAATTTTTCTTGTGAATTAAATATTTATTAAACCATCATTAACAAATGTCATCAAAGTTACTTATTAAAAATTAGATGACTTGATATTAGCAATTGATTAAATAAAAAGATAAAAGTATTTCAATTTTATTATTCTATTCTTATGATTTACTGAAACAATCCCCCAGTTCCTTTAATAGCTAACTTTTATATATTCTATAGGATTGTAATATTTTTTTAATATTTAGATACAGACAGATTCTTTTCAATTTATTGAATAAGATTTGAACATATTGTTCGAAATTGTAAATATCTCTTAATAACTAGACATAACTATTTTAATGCACTTTTCTAAGACGGATGTATAGAATTATATAAGATATTTTAATTATTAAAGGGTAGATCATCTAATCTAACTTTAATTTTTTTTTTTATTACTATCCAAGGACGACTTCTAGAGTACATGTATTGTTTAAATCCTTTAAATTTATTAAAAATATTAAATACTGCAAGTGAAGTTGATTATGAAAATGGAAAAAAAATAATGTAGTTACTGGCCTGAGATAGATAATGACATTAATTAGAGATAGATAATGACATTAATTAATTTAATTCAAAGATACAACCTTCCTTGTGGTATTATTAAGAATGAATTTTAGAAATTTTATCTAGAGAATCTGCTATTTACCTCTTTAAAATAGAATTATGTAAAAAGTAATATATATATATTTAGAGATAAAAACTTGAAAACTTGAATTAATGTTGTAATATCGAAAAGTCTTCAAGATCTTACAAAAATAAAAGTATTTAAGGAATGATCTCAAAAACGGTAGATCTACTAAATAAGTATTACAAAATATTCTTAATGATATTTGTAATAATTATAAATCAGAAATTCATGAAAGAATTAATAAGATCTCTTTAATACTAAACTCTATTCCATTATTTTTTTCAGAATGAAGCATTATTGAATTTTATATATTAAAAATAAATTAATAAATAACTTTAACAACGATTAAATGATTAAATACATCTCATTCATATATATTGTTATAACAAGAGTTAATATTATAAATTAATTTGATATAATTTTCTAAAATTGAAGGATTAATATTTGATTTTAAATGATGAAAGTTTTAAATACGACTAAAAATAAAAACTATATTTATTTAATGATTTATTTTATAAGTATGACTTATTATATAATTAGGTTATTAGGGGACAGAAACTGTTGATAAGTGATAAAGAGCAAAGTATATTTTTTTAAATAGTGAATAAATGCTAATTTGTATAATAAGAGAATTTCTTATGTAGGCTGATAAAAAGAACATATATATTACATTTTATTAGTCTAATTTTTTATCTATTTTTTTATTAGTAAATTTTCTTTCCCTAATCCTATTAATATATGGATGAATTAATAAAATATTTAGGGTTGATTTTCTGAAACATCAAACGTATAAGTGCAGGTTTACTTATTATTTACAAATTATTATCAATTGATATTATGGAATATCTTATTTTTTGTCATTTTACATTGATCCTACCATCATTTTTTTAATAATTTTAGGGAAATATAATTTTAACAATGAAGAGTGGATATAATTAATGCAAATAAACGATGCTATATTTGTGGTGGTGTTAAAATTTTTAGTGGTTGGGGATAATTTGGTAGAGGAGCTGTAGCATTAAAGTAATTATATTTTACTCCACATTAACCAATATATCAAAAAGTAACATTTTTATAGTAAAGAAATTTATAGTGAAAGTAAGGATGGTGAATAGTTAGTTATCTTAACAAATTTTAATAGTTCAGAACTTTAATTTAAATAAAGTTAATTAAAATATATAAATGTGTCGTTAAAATCACATTTTAATTTATTTATATTATTTTTCTTATCTTACAAGAATCAGTTTAGTCTTTGTTTATATTTATTGCCTCATCATGCATCATTATTGCTTATTAGTATTAATGCAAACTAGTATGCGATAAGCAAAAAAACTTTTAGAATCTAGATTTATTGCCAATTTAAATAACTCAATGGCTTCTTAGTATTTTTATGAACTATTAAGCGAAATACCAATTAAAAAGTTAATATTCAAAATTTGAACAATTGTTTATATAAGAATGTGTATATTTAGGATCTATTTTAATAGTTTCATCAAACAAGTCAAGAGCATTAAGGCTCAAAAAAAAAGGTAATTTTATAAATTATAAATTGAATAACCTTTTTAATGAATTATATTAAAAATTTGAACCTTTATTATTATATGCTGAATAATTTTTAGGATCCATTTGGATTGCCTCTTCATACAAATAATAGCTTGATGATATTCTTATAAACTATAAAGTGAATTACCTTTAAAAAGAGTATATGAAAATTTATTATCATAGAAAATGATCTCCTCATATTGAGAGGCCGGCATAAATGTAACTATTTGGTTTCTAAACGTTTTATAGACATTTAAATAAGCATAAGATCTCTAATGACATTATATATTAAAATTATGAAATGTTTTAGAGGTAAGTATTTAGACTACATTCTTATCAATGTTAAAACTTTTATGGAGATTTAAAACGATATGCTTTTTCATTGATTGTGCTTATAATCGCTTGTTTATTTCTAACATAATGTAATTTGCCTCTCAACTTCTAAAGGTTTATTTATGGAAATTATTAAAGATATGAATAGCATTACTCTTTAGTTGGTTAGTGTGAAGATCAGAATCTATTTACAATATAACCGTTCTATTATAAAACCACAATAAATTTGCTTATTAACTAAAGAATTTATTAATTTTAAGAGGCTTGAACTATTTATATTTTCCTTATATTAGAGTCTCACATTTGATATGGAGGATTGTTATTAATCTTCTTATAAAGTGAAAATTAGAAATAAATATACATACTTTTTTTCAAAAAATTTACAGAATTTATTGCTCACTTGGCTCATTTTTAATAATTTACTATTGAGTAGTTACAATCGCACTTTACTGGTTTGTTGAGGCCACTTTAAATGAAAAAAGAATCATAGATGCAGAATAAAAAATGAAATAAAATCAGCTGGAGTTGAATATTTCTGATCCTATTTATATTACAAAATTATATATTATTTAAAATCTCATAAGTTGATGCACTATTCTTTATCTATTCAATGGAATTTTATCAATTCTAGGCTTTAGAAAAAAATGGAGAATTTTCTAATAGATTATAGAAATTATGAGAAAAATTCTAGATAAACAACAATTAATTTGATATTCACATATGCATTTGATTATTATAATATAGATTGAAAATATTTCCTTATTATCCGGAATATTATTAGAAATCAAAAATAAGAAGGAGGCTTTATTAGTGTTGATTCTCAGACAGGAATTCATTACAGAAGTAAGAATTTCATAAGTAAGAATTTTATAAGACTTCTTTATAGGTAAAAGGGTGTCTCATAAACAAACCCTGATTGCATAGTTCGTTGCTAGGAAGTTGATTAGAATATTTGAGAAAAGAAGAGGAGTCTATATGTGATCATACCAAAGTTATTGATATATGAATAATTCGATGGTTCATATAATAATGGAGGTTAAAATGCTAGAAGGTAGAGTAAAATTCATATTTAAATTATTCTCAGCCAAATTAGATCTTATAAAATATATATTTATTATCATTATTTTTAAATATTGCCTTTCTTGAATTGAACATAAGAGAAACTCTTATTAAGTATTTAGTTAGCTAAAATACCAATAAACAAGTATTAGAAAATTATTTCTTTCCCTATAGCTAAAAAATAAGCCATAGACCATTATTCTATTCCTAGGTAAATGCAAATGTAGTGCCCACAAAACTTTGTTTATATTCGTACAGAAATAAAAGAAAATTATATTAATTTAATATATTAAAAAAATGTTATCATCGTCTTGTATTATAGTGAACAATCAGGATGATTCATAGATGATTCCTACATCCTAAAGTGTTAACTGTAAACAATAGGGAACAGTATGTCTAGATTGCTCATAAATTCATGAAGAAAATGATTTGTAATTCAAGCTCATTGATAGAGGTTAATATAATAGTTAGATAATATAATCAGGAAATTCCCTGTTGAAGCTATAAAGATATTAAGAAGCCATAGAAATGTATGACTAAGTGATTTTTATAAATCCTAAATATTTTCATGCATACTACTATAAAGGTTAATATAATAAATCCTATAATTAATAGGAAATTCCCTGTTGAATTTATAAAGATATTTAGAAGCCATAGAAATGTACGACTAAGTAATTTAAATAGATCCTACATATTTTTAAGCTTACTATGATAAAGGTTAAGATTATAAATATCATAATTAATAGGAAATTCTTTAATAAAATTATAAAGATACTTAGAAGCCATAGAAATGTATGACTAAGTGATTTTTATAAATCCTAAATATTTTCATGCATACTACTATAAAGGTTAATATAATAAATCCTATAATTAATAGGAAATTCCCTGTTGAATTTATAAAGATATTTAGAAGCCATAGAAATGTACGACTAAGTAATTTAAATAGATCCTACATATTTTTAAGCTTACTATGATAAAGGTTAAGATTATAAATATCATAATTAATAGGAAATTCTTTAATAAAATTATAAAGATACTTAGAAGCCATAGAAATGTATGACTAAGTGATTTTTATAAATCCTAAATATTTTCATGCATACTACTATAAAGGTTAATATAATAAATCCTATAATTAATAGGAAATTCTCTGTTGAATTTATAAAGATATTAAGAAGCCATAGAAATGTATGACTAAGTCATTTAAATGGATCCTAAATATTTATATGCATATTATAATAAAGGTTGAATTTAAAACATTAAATTAATAGGAAATTCCCTGTTGAATTTATAAAGATATTTAGAAGCATTATTTGACTCCCTTATCCATTATTATACATATGATTTTTTTATATAACACCATGACTTTTCAGAAACCATCTGATTATATTCAGTAATTCTTCAGGACATGAATTGATAATAAATAAATAGACAATTTTAATAAATTTCCGTTATTACAGTTTTTAAAATCTGCCATATTTGAACAACCTTATTTAATTCATTTAAAATATTTTTATCCAGAACTCTGTAATAATATATTTGTCTATAACTGGGATGATATTATATTTGTATTCCTTATTTGATGATTGTTAAGAAATTTCAATAATCTTAAAATCTTTCCTATTACTATCCGAAATTTATAGTCATCATCAAGCAGATATCAGATTTATTTTCTCTTTGTAACTTTATGATTTTATTTCATGTGTTTGTTCTTAATTATTCAATTGATCTTTTACATACATTGTATTCCAATTACTTAAAGCTTCGGATTAATACTGTTTTCTAATAATTATGCATATGATACACCTAGATTAGAATATAATGTCTTAAAATCATTATTAAAATAAAAATCAGCACCACTACCAAAATAGATACCATTAGAGTAATAAGAATAAATAGCATAGTCTTTATCTTTCAATTTATTTATTTCTTATTTATTTTACTAGAATATAAATGATGAACCAGTATTATCAGCAACATAATTATTTAATGCCTTATTCAATTAACAAGGACTGTAACCTCCAAATATATTGCCATTCTTTATTGCAATAATTGTTAATAAATGAGATTATTAATCACATTTTTACCAATAATTAGCATTAGTTAATCCATCTCTAGTTCCTTAATATAATAGATCATATTTTATTTCTTTTCCTTTTGAGATATTTTATAAGACAAAGCTGAAGTCCTTTGAAAGTTTTTCATTTAAAACAACAATTTTATATTAAGATTATACATTAATCGAACTTATATATGTTAAATCTTTTTAGATATTCATGAGTCTTATAAATATAATTTTATATTTACCTTTAGTTTGTATCATTTATTGATTATTCTTAATTAATTTTTAATGACATCAGAGCATTATTATAAAATTAAAGGAAGTTTTTGCTAAGGGAATTTATATCCTCTTAGATCTATTTAAATTCTTATGTTCCTTAAAAACTATCCATATTTTTATCTTTTTAAATAGTTTCTCAATTAATTGAAATTAGATTATTTCTCTATTTCCTCGTTTATGGTGGAAGAGATTAATCTTAGTGAATTTACATTTTATTTTAGCTAATCTAAATGAGTTTAGATATTCTCTTAGAACTTTTTTAAAAAACTAAGAATTTAAATAAGTGACTTATCAAGATTCTCACTTATTTTTTATAATAATTACCAGAATATTTTTCAAATCGCGCTTTATTTCATCAAAAAATTAAGAGGTCTTTATTTTGTTTGCCTTCGAATTATTAATCACTTTACCCCTAATTATGGCAATCGCTTATTGATAAAAGGTACGAGTTGAATATTAATTGATTTAAATTATCATATTATTCGTCTCTTAAAAAACTTCAGGCCTTCTATGAAAAAATATCAAAAGTATTTTCCTTAGCAAGTAATTTCATACTAAAATCTCTTCATATGAAAAATATTTTATTATTTAGATTAAAATAATTCTACAAATCCTTTATTTTCTTATGATAATTATTAGAATTCATTTAATCATACTAATGTAAGCTTTCTCTATACTTTCTTAATTGCGTTAGTAAGGTTTTAGCCTTAATTTTCTTATCAAATATTTTTTATTCATCTTTTGTTAATAGAATTTCTCAATCATCTACTATACCATATTATTGCTTAGATTAATTCAGTAATTAATAACTAGCCCTTGAGTGATAAAGAAAGTTTCAAGCTTATTTATCATAAAAACTTTCAATAAGCTCAGTAGTGGATGAAATTCACATCTCCTTAATCTCTGTAAGAACATTAGAAACCAAATTCTATGAAGCTAAGTTATATTACTTAGCCATATTTAAATATAAAATCAACAGGTTAATTTAATTGCACTTGTTCTTTATGCTGCATTAATAAATATTATATAACCTGATATTGTAAAAAATGTCTAGATAATGGCAAAATACCTTA
>CBDFNB010000024.1:0-573482 GCA_965249855.1 Lacunisphaera sp. | reverse complement strand
TCGATGTCGAAGGTCTTTAACCGCACACCGGCTTCGGAAAAGTAATCGAAGAGCAGCGTCGCCACAAAGGTTTTGCCGATACCGCCTTTGTCCTGCGGCAGGAGGATGAGTTTTTTGCGACCGGTAGTCATGTCCTAGAAGTCGTCCCGGGCGATCTTCGGCCCACGCCGGCCGGCGGCTGCCGCAGGCTTGACCGGTGGCATGGCGAAAGGAACCACCGCGGCGCCAGGCGTGTTCTCCGAGTGCGCTGTTCCGGCCTCCAGACGCCGTCGTTCCCGGAGCACCTCCGTCCCCTTGATGTGCTGCCGGCAGAAGAGCACGACCGTCGATGGCGCCACGTTCAACCCCTGCTGCCGGAATCGCTCGGCGATCCCCGCGTAGCTTAGGCCTTTGGCCCGGAACAAGACCAGCGCGTTGCGATGGGGCGTCAGACGTGACGCCGGCTTCTCCGCCGGGTCGTAGCGGCGGGCTTCCTCCATCAGGCGGGCCTTGAGGGCAGCGGTATCCATGCCGCAAACGTCTTTATTCTATGCCCGTTTAGCAAGCCAGAAAACTGAGCTGCGCCGTTTCACGTCGCTGTCCAACTGCTGCTGGCCTGCTGCTCGCCCCACCGAAGTTCCTTCGGGGTGGCGTGTTCTTCCTACTATGTATTTAGCCTTACCGGCGGTTCTTTCGCCGGAAGATCAGTCATACTGGGCGAAGAATATTTGATATTCGGGCCTGTTTTCTGGCCAATGGAAGCATTCAACGCATAAGCAAGAGTGGCTTTAGGCTCGTCTTTCTATGCCTCTTAGTAGAGCTTCAGGCATGGTTCGTTTCGACAAGCCCTGTCTGCGGGTGAAAGGTGCCGTGGAATACTTCCGCGAGCACATGGGCATTGGCGACTATCTGGACCAACGCGGACAGGCCGAATTGACCTGGTATGGCGCCGGGGCGGAGCGCCTGGGCCTCCGCGGCCAGTGCCGGCCGGAGGAATTCGAGAATCTCTGCCGGCGGCGGCATCCAGTGACGGGACAGAAGCTGACCGTCCGGGAGCGCGGCGGGGACGGCCGGGTTTGCTATTTTGGGCAGATTTCCCCGCCCAAGGACGTGTCGCTCGCCTGCCTCGTCGGCGGCGACGCCCGCATCCGGGGCTGGTGGGACGAGGCGGTTCGCGAAACGCTCAAGGAGATCGAGGCGGTGACGGCGACCCGCGTCCGTCGCCAAGGCGCAGACGAGGACCGGGTGACCGGCAACATGGTGGCGGCCGTGGTCACCCATGAAGCGAGCCGCGCCCTCGACCCCCAGCTGCATACCCATGTGGCGATTCTGAACGTCACCTATGATGCTACCGAGAACCGCTGGAAAAGCGTCCAGCCGTCCGGCTACTACCAGCATCAGGGTTTCCTCCGCGAGGTTTGCTACAACAAGCTCGCGGAGAAGCTGCTTGCCGCCGGCTACACGCTTGAGCCAGCCCGGAAACTGGGTTTCACGATCAAGGGCGTCCCGCCGTCGTTGCGGGAACTGTTCAGCAAACGCCGCGAGCAGATCCTGCGCGAGGCCAGGGCGGCCGGCACCGCGAGCCAGGACGGGCTCCAGGCCATTGCCGGCCGGAGTCGAGACGCGAAGGTGACTGTCACGGCCGCCGAGCTCAGCGCTGGCTGGCTGCGCCAGGCCGGAGCCGAGGCCGGCGCGCTTCGCGCCGTGGTCGCCGCCGCGGACGGAACCCGGCCGATGCCGGCCGGGCTGGATGCCGCCGCGGCACTCGCGTCGGCCGGCGAGCATCTGTTCGAACGTCAGTCGGTCGTGGACGAACGCGAACTGCTCCGCGAGTCCCTGATCGCCGGCCGCGGCCATACCGCTCCCGACGAACTTCGCCGCGTCCTGGCCGGGCGCCTGGACTCTGGCGAGCTGCTCCGGCTCGGACCGGATGTCGCCTCGCGGGAAACGCTCGCGGCCGAGGAGGAGTTCGTCACCTGGGCCGATGCCCACCGGGCGGGCGGCGCCCCGCTCGGCGAAACCCCGCCCGGGTCCGGGCTCGAGGCTGACCAGCACGAGGCCGTCGCCGGCATCCTTGGCTCCGGCTCGCGCGTCGTCATCCTCCAGGGTGATGCCGGGACGGGCAAGACCACCTGCCTCAAATCGGTGGTCGCCGGCATCGAGTGGGGTGGCGGCCGGGTCTTCGGCTGCGCGCCGTCTTCCGGCGCCGCCGACGTGCTCCGCCGCGAGCTGACACCGGAGGCGGACACCGTGCAGCAGCTCCTGGTCAACACCTCGCTCCAAGAAAAAGTCCGCGGCCGGGTGCTCATGGTGGACGAAGCCGGGTTGGTCTCGGTCCGGCAGATGCGGGACCTCTGCCGGATTGCCCAAGCACAAGACTGCAGGCTTCTACTGGTCGGCGACACCAAGCAGCATTCCTCCGTCGAGGCCGGTGACGCCCTCCGCTGCCTCCAACAATACGGCCATGTACCCGCGGTGCGGTTGACGAAAATCCGGCGGCAGAAGAATTCCGCCTACCGTGCCGCCGTGGCGCTTCTCGCGCGTGGCGACGCCTTCGCAGCCTTCAACCGCTTCGCCAGGCTCGGGGCCGTGCAGGAGATCAAGAACCCGCAGACGCTCTTTCGGACCGCGGCTGACGACTACGTGCGCACGGTGCAGGCGGGCAAGACCTGCTTGGCGATTTCCCCCGTCTGGTCGGAAATCCACACGTTCACGGCCGAAGTGCGCGCGCGGCTCAAGGCCGCCAAGCTCATCGAAGCGAAAGACCGGAATATTCAGGTGGTGTATTCGCTGGGCTGGACCCGCGAACAGATGCGCCGCGCGGACCACTACCAATCGGGTGATGTGCTCACCTTTCACCGTCCGGCGGGAAAGTTTACCAATGGCGAGCAACTGGTGTTCGTCCGGCGTGATCAATCCCAGTTGGTGGTCCGCGGGGCGGATGGCGTGGAGCATACGCTCGATCCCCGCAAGGTGGGCGGGTTTGATGTCGGGTTGGCCAGGGAACTTTCGGTCGCGATTGGCGACCGGCTTTTGATTCGCGCCAACTGCAAGCCGGCAAAGCTCAAGAACGGCGATGTCGTCGAGGTGAAGGAATTCACGGGCGCGGGTGACCTCGTGCTTGCCGACGGCCGCAAGTTGCCAGCCGCTTTCCGGCAGTTCAGCCACGGCTATGCGACGACTTCACACGCTTCCCAGGGCAAGACCGTGGCTCGCGGCATTCTGCTCATGGCGGACGCCGGCCTGCAGGCCGCCAACCTCAAGCAAGCCTACGTCAGCAACAGCCGTTTTCAGGAATCGCAAATGATCTACACCACGGACATGCGCGCCGCGCGTGAGGCGATGCAACGGCCCGCCGACCGGAGGCTCGCAAGTGACGTGTTCTCCGCCATGGCGGTCGCCGCGGTCTCGTTCCGCCAGTTCTTCCTTCACAAACTTTACCACTCGCGCGTCGCCAATCCCGCTGGGGCGATGATGCGCGGCCGGATAGAGGTGGTCGCCGCGCCGGCGGTCGAGCCCGCGCAACCCGGCCTTCGCCAGAGCGCATGAGCCTCAAATCGCAGCCCGACAGACCCGCGGTGGTTGTGCCGGCTCCGCCCGCCTGGGGCGTCCTCGCCGAGCCCGGTGAACCGGTAAGCAGCATTCGTTTTGAGTGCGCCCATGGGGCCTATTCGTATCCCTATCATGTGATCGCGCGTTGGGTGTTGCAGCCCGGAACGGAAGAAACCCTGGAGATCCAGGCCGGGCGGGATCGGGTCGTCGTGCGGGGAACAGCCCTGGAACCGGTGCGCGATGCGCTCGAAGCCGTACGCCTGCGGGTTTTGCGGATCACGCCCGCGCGGTATTCGTCTGCGCGGACGGGCACCTTCGTAAGCGCATTGGAAGTCATCTCTCCCACTGACTGATCACTGAGCAGGGTCTTAGACGGTGAGTTTCGGCGGACGTGCGGCCGTTACGAGTATCGACGATGTGCTGATTACTGCCGACGCAGCTGGAGGACTCCATGCTCGGCAAGATCGAGCGACTTTCAAAAGTTATCTCTGGACACAGCTCTAGAATGCTCGCCTCAGGTCAGTTTGCTGGCAGCAATTCGCCGCCCGGAATCTTCAGTGTGTATGCAACACGACACGGGGCCTCATCGGGGCCGATATCTGGCAGGCTGATTGTGACGGAATCGCCCGCGATGGAATACTGCAGCAGCCCTGGAATCCCGAGCATCGTAACAGCAGCGCCCACGGGAACGCGCACCCCGCGAAGAACGAGCTGTTTGCCCGGCCACCCTGCGGATATCGCGTAGAGGACAGCTGTTTTTTTGGTAAAGAAAACCTGCTTAACCGCGAAACCATTGCGCGAATTCTGCCCGACTTGTTCAAGCAGGCTATATTTGACCATGAACTCGCCGTATTCCTGCTGTGGCTGCTTGCCCTCGGTCCACTGGCACGAGCGGCCATCCGGGCGCGTTCCGTAGATGGCCTCGCCGTTCACCTTCAACCAGTCGCCGATTTCGAGGAGGCGTTGCTCCATCAGCGGTGGAATTGTGCCGTCGGCGGCAGGTCCGATGTCGAGCAAGAGGTTTCCTCCACGGCTAACCAGATCAACGAGCACCAGAATCAGTTCGCGGGACGTCTTGTAGTCATCAACCCGTTCGGCGCGATTCAGTCCGTAGGAATACGCCATGCCCCGGCTCTCTTCCCAGGGATGCGAGCCGTCCTGCAAGCCGGCGGCATACTCGGTCGTCCAGTAGCCGCCGTGCTTGTGGCGGCTGTCTTCGCCCCAGCGGTCGTTGATAACGACCTCGTCCCTGGACGGCGACTCGTTGAAGAGCCAGGCGAGCAGTTCCTCGCTCTTCCAGTCTTTTGACGGCATCTCCCACTCCCCGTCGCTGAAGATGATCGCCGGCTGGTAGCGGGTGACCACGTCCTTGAACTGCGGGATCATGTGCTCGTCCACATACCGGGCGCGGTCCTTTAGCCAGAGCGGATTGAACCATTCATAAAGCGAGTAGTAGAAACCAAACTTCATGCCGCGCGCCCGGGTGGCCTCGGCCAGTTCGCCCATCAGGTCGCGCTTCGGGCCGATCTCGACGGCGTTCCATGGCCGGCCCCAGGTGCGGCTGGCCTCGGCGCTCGGCCACAGGGCGAAGCCCTCATGGTGCTTCGAGGTCGGCACGACATATTTTATCCCGGCGCGGGCAAACACGTCGGCCCACTGCTTCGCATCGAAGAGTTCAGCCGTGAAGCGCGGGGCGAAATCCTTGTAGTCGAAATTCGCGCCGTAGTTCTTGGCGTGGAATTCCATCCAGGCGGCATCCTTCGGATCCTGGCTGTGGATCCGCTGCCAATACCATTCGGCGTATTCGCCGTGTTTGCCCCACGCGGGCACGGAGTAGACCCCCCAGTGAATGAACACGCCAAACTTCGCATCCAGATACCAGTCGGGAGTAGGGCGCTGGTCCAGAGACTCCCATTTTGCTTCATAGGGGGCCGCCGCATGAGCAATCGCGCTAAGGGCGGTCAGGAATACTACAGCGTAAGGATATTTTATGTTTCCCATGCTAAAAGTAGGCAGTCCAGCCCGGAGCAAAAATGGCACGCATCGGCATGTGGTTCGGCAGATCGTTGTCCCAAGCGGCGCGATCATGTAGTACGCCGAGACCAGCTGCGAGAACTAACAAGGCGGGACTGACTGCGATCGTGATCGGTAGGCTGTGAGCAAGTTGGCAGAGTCGGGCAAATCTGAAGCAGAAGTGGAGGAAACAAAGCGGGGACATCGAATGGAGCAACGGTGCGCCGCGCAGCTGCATGCTTATTTGGCCCCAAAGCGATAAACCGTCGTGCTGCGGTAGGTCTGGCCGGGGAGCAGCACCGTGCTCGGGAACGACTGCTGATTGATCGAATCGGGGAAGTGCTGTGACTCAAGGCAGAAGGCGTCGCGGTACAGGTAGGAGCCGCCAGATTTACCAGTGAGTTTTCCGTCGAGGAAATTGCCAGAGTAGAACTGGAGACCGGGTTCGGTCGTGAGCACTTCGAGGATGCGGCCGGAAACGGGCTCGTGCACAGTGGCGGCGAGGGCGAGCGAGCCGTCGGTAGAGTTGAGCACGAAGTTGTGGTCGTAACCGCCGCCGAAGCGGAGTTGCTCGTCCGCGGCCTCAATGCGTTCCCCGATGAGGTGGGGCACAGTGAAGTCGAACGGGGTGCCGGCCACAGGTGCGAGCTTGCCGGTGGGAATGAGGCCGGCGTTTACGGGGGTGTAGCGATTCGCCCGGATCGTGAGTTCGTGACCGAGTATCGTACCGCGACCTTCGCCCGCGAGGTTGAAATAGGCGTGGTTAGTCAGGTTGACTGGCGTCGGCTTGGTCGTGGTGGCGGTGTAGTCCAGGCGCAGGCCGTTATCGGGCGTCAGGGAGTAGAGGACCTCGACGGAGAGTTTGCCTGGATAACCCTCTTCACCGTCGTCACTTGTGTAGCGTAATCGTAGCGCCGGCTGGCCGTCACGCGTGGTAGGCTCGGCGGTCCAGATGACCTTGTCGAAGCCAGTCTTGCCGCCATGGAGGTGGCACGGCAGGCCGCCGGGCGAATTGTTGGTAGCCAGCGTGTAGGCCTTGCCGTCGAGGATGAACTTGCCGTCGGCGATACGGTTGCCGACGCGGCCGATCAAAGCACCGAAATACGGCGAGTCCACCGGGTAGGACTGGACGGAGTTAAAGCCGAGGGTAACGTCGGCAAGTTTGCCGGCGCGGTCGGGAGCGAGCAGTCGTACGATCGTGCCGCCGTAGTCGGCGATATCGGCCTGGAAACCGTTGGAACCGCGCAGCGTGTAGAGGTGCGTCTCGCGACCATCGGGAAGCCGGCCGAAGGACTGCGGGGGTGGCGGTTCGGCGCTGTAAGCGCAAGGTGTGACTAGGCCGCAAAGGAGCATGAAAGGCAGAAAAATCGGTTTCATAGGGGCGACGAGATTAAATTTCAGTGGGTGGAGGAAGAGGTAAGCGAAAGCTACGAAACCCTTCTTTCCATTACACCCCCGATCTTTGCCATTTTTCCATTCACGCCAGTATATTCGTATTCCCTTCACCTTTCAGTTTCTGGTTCAAAGGACATTATTCGCGTCAGTTTCACCGGCCCCAAGAGGCCCGCGTCGCGGACCGGCCAGCTGGAAGCGTCGAAGGGTTGGTAGGCGATGTCGACGTAGTTGATGTCATGAAAAATTTTCCACGGCACGCCGCCGCGGTCGAGGTCGCGGATACGGTTCGCGGCGACGTTGGCTACTTCGACCTCCAGGAAGTTGCCGGTCGGCCGCAGCTCGGCGACGGCGAGGCGGAACGGGGCGCCGAGGAGCGTGCCGAGCTCCCGGCCGTTCAGGCGGACGCGGGTGCTGTCGCGCACGTCGCCGAGGTCGAGTTCCCACCGCGCCGCCGCGCCGGGCGGGGCGTCGAAAGCGAGCGTATACCGCGCCGTCCCGGCAAATCGCTGCGCGGCCTCACTCCCAAGTCTTGTCCATGATTCCAGCCGCGTTGTCTGGAACGAGGGCGGCAACTCCGGGCCGCCTTCCAGAAATCTTACGTTCCAAGTCCCGCTGATTTCCACGGGAGCTCCGCTCACTTTCCACAAGGGCCATGCGGGGCCGTTTTCTTGGGGAGTGATCAACGCCCGCAACACCAAGGATTCACCCGGCTGCAGACTCAACCAGACCTCACTCTGACCTGGATGCACATGCCGAATGGCACCCAAGCCCGTGCGTCCAGACATCGGATCCATGACTACGACGGCTTTAGCGTCCATCGCCAGCGGCAGCCATCCGTCGACAACTTTGTCGCCACCGTTGACGAGAAAATAATGCCGCCCACCCTCGTAGCTACGGCGAACGAACATCACTCCAGCTTGGTCAACCATGGATTCGCGCACCACCCCGGCAAGGGCGAGCGCTGTCTCCAAATCGCCGGTCAGAATCCGACCCTCTCCGTAACTTGCCTGCCGGCACTTGCCGCCGGCAGATTCCACCAGATTTACGCCATCGGCCAAGTTCTTCAATTCTGTCCGCCGGTGCTCCAAATTGCCCCAGCCGGGGACATCCTGAGGCAACCGCTTTTCGAAAATGATGGTTGCCCCCGTTTTGGCCAAAGCCAGCAATTTGGCCATGGTCTGGACGGGAATACGCTCACATTCCGGCACTACGACCGTGCGGTATTGTCCGCCTAGAACTTTTATGCGATCAGGATTTGCGTCCGCCCCGGCAATCTGTCGCCCGGAGATGTAGTCGAACGTAAAGCCCCTGTTCCATAAACTTTCGGCCGCCTTACCAATCGGCTGGTCTTCGAACCATTTGCGTTCGTGAACCGTCAGTTTCTGCTCCAAAGGTCCATTGTTTGTCCAGTAATCTTCGATGGGCCAGAAGAGCAACACGTCGTTGTCTGATTGCCCCGCTTGAAGCACCGACTGGCATCTCGCAATATAGGCATTGAGGGCCGGGACATCGCGCCAGATCGAGTTCCGGGGATTCATTTCGAAGCTGGCGTAAAATTGCCAGCCTGGCCACGGCACCTCATCGGGCGAATAGCAAGTTCCATGATAAATGATGTGATTGACGCCGCTAATAAACAAATCATCCGCCAAGTGTTTTAGGTCCGCCAACGTGCCGTTGAAATGCTCCTTGAGCCAGGTGCCCGTTTCAGCACTGATAAGATGACGGCCGACCACATGTGCGGCGGATGAGGCAAACTTGGAAACCAGTTTGCTCCGGTCCTTGTTAAACATCTCCGTCTCCGGAATGTCGGAAAGTGCATAGAGATCCAGCAGGTTGCCCGGTGAACCGTGTGCCTGATTACGCGTTAACATACCACGCGCATGGCACCACTCAACCCACTTGGGCATCGTGTCCTCGATCATCAGGTCAGAGAGCGTCTCACGAAAATCGCATTTTACCCGGGCGGCGTGATCGCTGGTCTCCCGGCCAAACAGGGCCGGCAATTCAGACTGCAAGCGGTAGCCTCGGCGCTTCTCGAACTGCTCAAAAAGGTCCGGAGCCCAGTTGGAAGTATACTCATAAGAGTCGTGATACATCGCTCGTGGCATCGGGCCTTTGTAATCGGCAAAGGCCTTCTCGAACCTTTCGAGATAATGTTGCATGCTTGGGCCGTAAAACGGATTCAACATTGGTCCTTCCCCGCCTGGAGCTGGTCGTTTGACCCGCCTTCCAGACGGGTGCTGCGAAATAGCATACACCTGCCATGATCCGGCTGGTGCGATCCAATCAAGCTTCCCATCCGATCCAATCTGATCAGTGAGTTCAACCCTTTGGCCTTGGGAAGAAAACGCCACCAATGCCTGCACAGCCTTACAGTCGAAGGTCTCGGAGATCTTTTCGCCGGAGCGCACGGCAATAATTTGAGCATTCACCACCGCATCGGCCTCCTTCTCTGTCACTTCCGGCCCGCCAAAACACCAGCCCGTGCCCGTTGTCATATCCACATCAAGGTCTAACCTCTTCGCTTCCGTGGCGGTATGGAACAGCATCTCCATCCATTGCGGGCTGAGATAGCGGATGTATTTATCTTCCCAGCCCTTGGCGCCATAGATTGGTATGATATGAACCCCACCCATACCTGCGTCCCGATAGCACTCCAGTTCGCGAGTGAGATTCTGGCGATCCACTGCGCTGCCCATCCACCACCAATAAGCCATAGGCCGACAGTCACGGGTGATTGCTGGCCAGGACAGCGACGGATTCTGCCCGACAGTCCGGCAGTATGCCACGCTTGAGGCAACAAAGCACGCGAAAGCAAAACTGCAGGCTCGAATCAAGAAAGTCCTCATTAGAATATTCTGGAAAAAAATGCGGAAGTGATTTTCAGCGGAAGGTTGTCGCAACGCGGCTCAGTTGCCGCCTTTGATGTAGGTACCGTAGCCGATGACGATGGTGGAGAGTATCAGCGTAGCGATGCCGAGGCCGATGAACCTGTGAGCCTTCTTCGACGAACCCTTCCACTCGTGGAAGATCCAGCCCCACATCGTCGAGAAGATAATGATGCTCGCCATGTGCAACGTCCACGAGGCAAAGCCAAATTCCCCCATCTGGGTTTCGCCCATCGTGTAGAAGAAGAACTGGAAATACCAGGTGGTGCCGGCGAGGGCCGAGAAAAAATAATTGCCGAGTCGCGGCACCCTGAGGCCGGCTTCGGCTAGGTTCGCCGGCGCGGCGGCCGCGCCGCCGCGCTCACCGTCTGATGCCGCGAGGCCCGCGTGTTCCGACCGGACGTGGCTGGCGAGATATTGGTAGCCGGTGCCGTTGCGGAAATTGAGGATGACACACCAGACAAAGTTCGTGGTGAACCCGCCGAGCAACACCACAACCAGCTTCGGCAGGCCGGTCCAGATTCGGTCCGTACCCGCCGCCGCCGCGGCCACGCCGATGGGATTGCCCGCCGTCAGCGCAAATGCGAAACACGCGCTCATGATGCCGGAAAACGTCGCGACGATCAGCCCCTTTTTGAAGCTGAATTCCGCAACCGCCTTTTTCTTTTCCGCTTCGGGCATTTCGCGCTCCTTGGTCAGGCCGGCCAGCGCCGCGATGCCGATGCCAAGCAGACACACCGCCACGCCCGCCAGCGTGATCTGGCCGGACTTGGTGGCCGCGATCTGGCCCAGCGTCTCGGCGACGGGAATGGAGGGGACGAAGGACTTGAAGATCGGCGGCAGCAGCGTCCCGAAGGCCGCGCAGTAGCCCAGCGCCACGCCCATGCCTAGCGACATGCCTAGATAGCGCATGGTCAGACCGAAGGTCAGACCGCCGAAGCCCCACATCGCGCCGAAGAAATACGTCCACCACAGGGTTCCGGCAGTCTGCCGTGCTAGAACGCCGGGCAGATCATTGGTCAACACCGAGGCGAACAGCCACGGGCAGACGATCCAGGAAAAGAACCCGCCGACGAGCCAATAGGTTTCCCACGACCATTTCTTCACGCCTTTGTAGGGCACATAGAAGGAGCCGGAGGCCAGACCGCCGAGCCAGTGAAACAGGACGCCGAGGAAAGGATTGGGGAGCACGAAGTGAGGATTAAAAAAGGTTTCGTTGTATGGGCGGAGCCTCGTGAGTAAGACGCATCGTGTGCGATATTGGGCTAGTTGTTTTCGACTCTATTCTCAGTTACGTCTAATTCTTAGGGACGTGATGCTGGACAGAAGGTGGTTAAGTGCTAAAGACTTCTTACCCGCCAAGCTTAAAACTCCGCGTTTCCCGCGCGAAGATACCCTATGCTACCCCTTGAAGAACTTCATTGGTTCGATACTGAAGTTAGACCGTGCGAACCCGCCTTGCGCGCCTATCTACGTAAGCGTTTCCCGGCGCTATCGGACCACGATGATCTGGTGCAGGAGGCCTATGTTCGCCTTCTGCGTGCCCGCAGGGCCGGGCACCTCACCTCGGCCAAGGCCTTCCTCTTCACCGTTACGCGCAATTTGGCAATCGACATGTATCGCCGCCGCCGCCGGGTCGCGACCCATGTGCCGATCTCAGAGTTCGCGGAGCAGCCCGCGCTTGATGAACCCGTGGATCTAGTCACCGCCATCGAACACCAGCGTCGGCGAGAAGTGTTAATCGATGCGGTGGTCTCATTGCCCGAGCGTTGCCGCGATGTCATGATGCTGCGCCACCTCGACGGACTGTCCTACAAGGAAATCGCCGAGCGGCTGGGGATTTCTCCGAACACCGTAAAAATTCACATAGTAAAGGGAATGAAGGACTGCACAGCTTTTTTCCGGAAGCAAGGCCTGCTGGAACATGCAACCACGGCCGAGCCCGCAATCATCGCGGAGGGCCTTACCCAATGAAAGGAACAGATTCTCAAGATCTTGAGGCCGACTTTGAAGAAGAAGCGACCATTTGGATACTTGAACGCGAGGAGGGGTTTGCTCCCGGCCGGGCGGAAGCATTTGCCGAATGGTGCAACGGTAGTCCTCTCCATTCGGCGGCGGTCGCACGGGTGGAAGGCACCTTGGCAATACTGAACGACATGCCCGCCGTGCGCGCGTCACTGGAGACGCGCCTCGGGCGGGGGATGGGAAAACAATCGGGACGATCGCGAGTAGCGTCAGTCCGACGCTTCACCTCTTGGCCTTGGGCTGCGGGCTTGGCGGCCGCTTTGGTGCTGGGCGCCATGGGTTGGTGGATCACCCGGCCCCAAGCTCCAGTATCCCAGTCCTTCGCGGCAACAGGGACTGAGCCGCGTCGTGTTCCACTGGCCGATGGATCCGTGGTCGATCTGAACTTGAACAGTCGTTTGCGGGTGCGATTTTCGGAGGGCGAGCGGCGGGTGGCACTGGACGCGGGTGAGGCCCATTTTCAGGTCGCACATAATGCGACGCGTCCATTCATCGTCACGGCCCATGGGGTTTCCGTCCGCGCGGTAGGAACCGCCTTCAATGTTCGCCTGACGGGAGGCAGTGTCGAGGTGATCGTGGCGGAGGGCAAAGTAGAGATTGATCGCCTGGTGGCATCGACACCTCTCCCGAACCAGACGGTGCCCATTATCCCGCTGTTGCTGGCCGGCGAGAAGACCCAAGTCACCCCGAATACCGATTCCGCGCCGCGGGTCGAGGCGGTCGCCCCGGAGGTGGTCCACTCCTTGCTGTCTTGGCAAAACAGGATGACGAGCTTCGCCGATGTCCCCCTCCAGGAAATGGTGACTCGAATCAACCGTTGCAATGTGCTTCAGCTGGTCCTCGGCGATCCCCAGCTTGGAGAACGAAAAGTCGGTGGAGTGATCAAATTGAATCAGGTAAACGCATTCGTCCAATTGCTGGAGCAGGATGGTGACATCATCGCCGATCGAAGCTCCGACGGCGTGATTGTCCTGCGCCGTGCTCGCTGATCCGTCATACTCGAACTGGGCGCAGAGAATTTCTGCAATGCACCTAGCCCATTTCGTCCGTGGCCGCGTTATAGGAGTAGTCCTACTCCTCAGCATGTCTCTGCGTCTCGTCTCCACCCCAACATTGCTCGGCACCACAGTATCATTCTGCTGTGTTACTTCGGCGGTGAGTGCGACGGAACGCACCGCGCCAAGAAGGGACTACCACCTCCCGCGCGGTGACGCCGCGACGATGTTACGACAGTTTGCTACGTTATCCGGATCCCCGGTTCTATTCATGATGGACAAGGTGCAGGGTGAGCAGACGAACGCTATCGAAGGCGAGTACTCGCCGAACGAAGCGCTCAAACTCATGCTCGCCGGCACTCCTCTTGAGATCATGCAAGAAGCCGCGGTTGAAGGGTTCGTGGTTGGCCGGCGCACGTCGTCAGCGCAGCGAGCGGTGGCGGGTAGGAACCAAAACCAGCAACCCCAGACAAAGACCATGACCACCCAAACATTATCGACTAAGTTTCGCAAGTGGCTTGCCCACATTGCCGCCGCGGCTTCGGCCTCAGCCGCATTGGCCCAAGGCGCGCCGGCAGATTCCCCTGCCGACGCCGCACAGCAGAGTGACCGAAATTCCGCTCCTGCTTCAGTAAAAAGGGAAGAAACCATCGTATTGTCTCCGTTCGTGGTCACGACCGAGAAGGATCAGGGCTACTTTGCCGAAAACACACTCGCCGGCAGCCGCATGCGGACGAACCTGTCCGATTTGGCCGCATCGCTAAGCGTCATTACCAAGCAGCAGATGGATGACACCGCCTCTGTCGACGTGAACGACATGTTCCGTTACGAGATCGGCACCGAAGGAGCCCTGACCTACACGCCGTCTGCATCGGTGTCGCGTGGTGACGGCGTGGCAGACGCAAACGCGGGCTCCTCGACGCAGCAGGGACAGTTTTCGACGATTGCGACGGCCAACCGGCTACGCGGACTGGGCGCGCCCAGTTTTGCGATCAACTATTATCCCGCGATCGCTCAGGTTCCGATCGATTCCTACAACATCGAGTCGGTCGAGATCTCCCGCGGTCCCAACTCCCTGCTGTTCGGCATGGGCAGTCCCGCCGGTATCGTGAATCAGTCCTTGGCCTCGGCCAACCTGCGGAAAAACTCCGCGAAGGTCAGCATCCGCGTCGACGACATCGGCTCACATCGCGAACAGTTCGCCTTCAACCAAGTGTTGCTGCATGATCGTCTCGCCATTTATGGCGCCTTTGTCAACAGCGAGCAGGCTTTCCGTCGCAAGCCGTCTTACGACAACACGCAGCGATATTACGGTGCCTTCACGGTGAAGCTGCCTTCCAAGACGACAATTCGCGGCAACGCGGAGTATTACAACAACAAGAACCGCCGTGCGAACAGCCTCACGCCGCTCGACGGCGTCACGCAATGGCGTCTGGCGGGTGAACCGATTTACGACGCGCTCACCAAGAAAATCACGGTCTCCAAGACTGGCCAGGTGGTTGGGCCCTACATCCTCAGCGCGGGTTCCTCGCGCGCCAACGAGGTCCGGCAATACATCGAGTCGTTGCCGAGTTTCGATGCGGGGAAGTGGAACGCCACCAAGACCTCCTACAACGGCGTGTCGATCTTCGGCGAAGCGGCGCTCACCAACGTCGCCTCACCCTTGTTTGTGCCCGGCATTAACTGGTTCTACCAACCGACGATCGTGGTGCAAAACTTTGGCGGGCAGACTTGGAACACGTTTCAGCCTCTCGGCAACCAACAGTATCGGACGGCGTGGGGCACCGCAACCAACCCCGCGGCCAGCGCCCCTCTTTTCCCAACTGACGCGGATACCTTCGCCAATCCGGTCTGGTCCGACATCCGCAACCGTTACACGACGCTATCCAGCGTCTGGACCCAGTCGGTCGGTTCACTCCTTGGCAACTATCGCTATCCTGGTGTGACCGATAAGAGCGTTTACGACTGGGAAAAGGTCAACACCCTCGCGCCGAACTCTGGCGAGGACCGCAACAAAACCTACAACCTCGAGCTCGAGCAGGAGATCATTCCAAGCCAATTGTATCTCAATGCCGGCTATTTCCGCCAGGACTTCAGAAGTCTCGGCAACTTCGTCCTCGGGCAATCAAACGTGACGTCGCTATTTGTCGACACCAGCAAATACCTTCCGGATGGCACGCCGAATCCCTTCGTAGGTAAGCCCTTTGTACAAGTGAACGCCGCCGCTGATCGTTTCTTGAACACCGAGAAGGATGACCATTATCGCGCGATGCTCGCTTACACGCCGGACTTCACGCAACATGACGGCTGGCTCAAGTGGCTTGGCCACCACCAGATCCTCGGCATGTGGAATCGTCAGGAGACCTTGAGGAGCCGCACCCAGCAGCGACCTGTGTTCGTTGCCGCCGGAACGGACGCGGGCAAATACCGCTACCTCGCCAACCAGAACAACAACTTGGATAGCACTCCTACGGGCTGGAACCTGCAAGGTATTGGCCGGGATATCGGCGACCTCCGACCGCTCTTCTATCTTGCTGGACCGAATGATCCTGCGTCCGGCCGAGTCGTATCGGCGTCAGCATACGGTGAGTTCGCGGGCAGCACCAACGTCCGGGTCTACGACTATGCGACGAGTTCATTCCAAAACCTGCCGATGACGGTGGCGTATACGAATTTCGACAGTCCCGTTGTCAACCAGCGCCTCATCGACTCGATCAGCGGAGCGATGACGAGCTACTTTTGGAACGACCGCCTCGTGACCACGTTCGGCGTGCGCAAGGATAAATTCATGGCCCGCTCCAACACCACTGGCGTCGTGCGCGACGACTCGGGCGCTCAGGTCGCCCCCGCCCTCACTAATGCCCAGAAATGGGTCAATGGTGTTCTGCAGGAGGATCTGATCAGGAATCGTTGGCAGCGTTGGGACCGGTTGGAGGGCACCACGCGCACCTACGGTGGCGTCCTGAGGCCGTTCAGGAACCGGAGTTCGATCGAATCCCGCGCGGGTAACTCACTGTTCTGGGAATTTGTCCAGGACTTCGGCATCAGCTACAATCAATCCGGCAACTTCAATGCTCCTGATGCTGCCCAAGTCGACGTCTTCAACAATCCGCTGCCCAAGCCGACCGGTGAGGGCAAGGACTACGGCATCCAGTTCTCCCTGTTCAAGAGCAAGCTCTTTGTGCGCGTGACCCAGTTCGAGGCCTTGAACTTGAAGGAACGGTATAATCCGGGAAATTCTATCAACCGATTCAACAACCTGATCGATAGGAATCTGTTCCGTCTTTGGTCACGGACGATCGCCTTGATAAACACGGGCTACGATCCTCGGCTGTCCACGTTTCCGACCTTGGCGGGCGGGCTTTCGGCGGCGGAAGAAACTGCCGTCCAGGCGGCGGCCGAAAAGATCTATCAGCTGCCCTACAATTATTATGACAACATTGGGCCTATATACGCGACCCGCACCGCGAAAGCCAAAGGTTCGGAATTGCAGATCAACTACAATCCCACCCGGAATTGGACGATGCGTCTCACCGCCAGCAAGACCGAGACCATCAATTCCGATGTGCTGAAGGAGTTCGACGCCTGGTATGCGGTCCGCCATCCGATCTGGCAGGCGGCCAAGGCGAGTACCTTCCTGTTGCCCCAATATCAGCAGTTTTCGAGCTACACGCGGGCAGACGGTATTCCCGTCAACCTTTCGCCCACGAGCTTTCTCGACAGCTATGGTTATAATCCCACCTTCAGTGATGCACGTCTCGACAGTCCCAATGGCTGGCCGAACGTCCAAGCGTATTACGACTCTGTTGTGCAGTCACAATACGTTCTGCTGAGCGATCTGAACGGCCAGGTGGCTCCCGGCCAGCGCAAGTATCGCGCCGCGCTCATCACCAACTACCAGTTCGACCGGGGTTCGCTCAAAGGCTTCTCAGTCGGCGGCGGGCAGCGTTGGGAAGATAAGGCTGTCATCGGCTACTACGGTCGATCCACGGGCGCCAACAAGACGCCGGGGTTTCTCGATGCGTCGGACGTCAAACGCCCGGTCTATGACAAGGCTAAGTTCTATACGGACCTTTGGCTCGCTTACACGACCAATGTCTTCGGCGACAAATATCGCATGAAGGTTCAGTTGAACGTGGACAACGTGTTTGAGAACGGTGGCCTCGAGGCTACCACGGTGAACTACAACGGATCGCCTTTCTCCTTCCGCATCGTCGATCCTCGGGTATTCAAGCTCCAGGTCTCGTTCGACCTTTGATCTCGTTTAACGGAGAGGCGGAGACTCTGCCTCTCCTGTTCTTGTGAGGGTCCCCCGAAAAAAGCCCCTCAAACCTTGGTGCAAAAAGCCGACCATCGACAATTCTTGGTCACCGCAGCGTGAACAATAAGAAATCTCAAAAAGCGCTGGGCGTTCTTCATATGAAAAAGCTCAATTGTGCTATTCAGTTGCCCGCCGGGAGTGTGTACAGTGGTAAAGCAGTTCCCCAGCAGACCCGCTCATTCTTTGATGCGACCCAATAAAATTAAGTTTTCTTCCAGTAAATTGCGCATCGCTGAAAACAATATAGAAATATACTTCCGCACAAGATCATGGGAAGCGCCCCTTATCATAGAAAAATCAGTTAATTCTACTCTTTAACACCATGCCTATTCGCATAACAGAAAGCAACGTGCCCTTGGACGGGCTTCTCTTGGACGGTCTTCCTCTCAACGAAGGCAAAGGGGCGGATGTCGCCTCTGCCGCCACCACAAACATCTGGTCCGGCACCGGCAACCTCGTCCCGATTACCGGTACCGCTGCCATCGCGGCCTTTTCTGCCGCTCCCCAGCCCGGCGCAAAGCGCACCCTCCTGTGTGTCAACACGCCGACCTTCATCCATAGCGCCAACTTCCTGCTCCCAGGTAGCGTCAACTACACCGCGGCTGCCGGGGATCGAATTGAGGTGATTGCCATCACGACGACGCAGTTTAGGCTTTCCGTGCTCAAAGCTTCAGTCTTGGCCGATGTCTATGTTGCTGAGTATCCGGGCAATGATTTTGGGCAACGCTTTAACGCAGCCGTCGCGATCCACGGAAGACAGAACATCAGGTATGTCTGTAATTCCGGCGTCCATACTCTAACTACTCCGGTCGATTTGACATTGATGACCAACGTGGAGGTGGACCTCCGCGGGTCAGATATTACAGTAATTGGCCCAATCGTCGGGTTTGATATGACTGACACCGAAGTGATGTTTTATTTTGGGTACATCCGTGGAGACGCTACCAATATTCCCTTGTGCGGTGTATTGCACGCCCAAGCCACCATGCCGGACCATGAGCGCGGCTGTGTAATCGGGGATACGATCACTGGAAAATGGCAATATGCTCCTGTTGTGCATAATGGCCGTGAGCGGCATAAGTTTTCTGGGTATTTCGATAATTATCACAATCAGGGATACTGTTTCGCCATTACCCGCGATGGGAAAATTCGTATCGGTGGGGTATTGTTGACGCTAGTCTCGCCATATCGTGGCTCTATAATTTCATCATCCCCGACAAAAACATGGATTCACCAGTCAACGTTTTTTTCTGTCGGTGCAGCCGGTGATGGCATTATTTTCCTGCGCGGCGACTGCGCCCAAACAACGATCGATACGTTTGAGGTCAGGTCGCGCGGCGAGGCAATTTTCGTTATTGATGATGATGTTGGCAGAGGTTTTAATTTCCTTAATTTTAACACTCGCATCGGTAATAATCTGGGCATTCCAGAAGTGAATGTTGCCGCTTGCGACTTTATAAAACTCAATCAGCCAACATCGACTATCAAGGGGCTACGCGTAACGGGCTTCATTCGTCTGCTGCAAGACTCTGCTGTAGGTACGCCCGGGTATATGGTCAATATGACCGGTTCGAGTGGCACATTAACCGAAGCCATTATTGATAACCAAGAAAGTTTAAGCTATAACTCGGGTATTCTAATCGCTGGTAGAGCCGTAAAGAACGTGAAGGCAAATGTTCTCCTGGCGGACATCACGGCGGTATATAGCGATGTCGCAATTTACGGTCATTGCGAGATAGAGGGAGCTAAAGCCACAGTATATATTTATGCGAACACAGACGTCAGGGCCACGGGGCAAGGCTTGGTGACTGTAGCATCTGGGGTCGGTATTCGCGGCACAGAAAATCAGAACGGTACAATCATCTCTGGCTTTAATGTTACAACCGCGAACGGCAATGCCGTACATATTCCGCAGAACAACTCAATTTTCAGGGGGACGAAAGTTTTGTCCGCGACGGGTGGAGAGGGCTTTAATGTCGGCGGCCAAAAAAACAGACTGGACGGGTGCAGCGTGGATACTGTTGTGACCGCAGGAAAGTACGCCCTCGCCTTTGGTCCATCATCAGCCACTTTAAAGGCGTCGTACAATACGGTGACCGGAGGCGTCTTTGTTGGAAATGTCAGGTTCGGAACCGATGGGGCTGGGAATAATGCAACAGGGAACACCTTGGTCGGAGTCTATATACAGGGCAACGTGACTTTCGAGGCGGGGACAGATTTTAACAAATTAATAGGCTGCACTGTGACGGGCACCATTACGAACCTAGGCGGCGCGAATAATGTTTCCATCTGACCCTAGGCTCCAAGCGTCCGTATGTCCGTGCCGTTCATGCGGAAAATCGGGAATGGAAAATGATATTCGTGAAAATGGAGCTAAGTCCGGTTATTTTCTCAATTATTGAGAATGAGGCCGATCCGGGTTGTGGTGAGGCCGCCTCTTGGTCTGCCTCAATACCGCGCGCCGTTGGTCCCACCCCGCGCTTGGTTTGCGCCTGGATCGCGTCGACTGGCAAGACCGTCCGCACTGCTACCCGCACCTGCGCAACCAAACACCAAATGTTTGGCACAACGCATCGTTGCCCGACGCTCATGGCTCAAGGCGCACTGTCCTTTGGGCGAGTTCTACGCAGCGGCTATTTGCCGCCGACTCCAACACGAATAATTTCTGCGCTGCCCTGCACCCCGCGCCATCGAGCGCACCCTCGGACGGCACGATCTTCTCACTAATCGTCGTTGTCAGCGTCATCCCCGCCCGGGCGGTATTTGTCGGAACTGGCGGCCGGGCGCGTCGGAATCTACGCGTTTGATTTTGTTAAACTCCTCCCCCCCTAAAAAGCCAGCTTCCTATCAATGAAAAGCCAATTCCCTATCATTAGTTTCCTATCAATAGTTTCCCATCAATTGAAAGCTGTAGCCGCTCTGGCATGGTTATGGACGATTGCGGCGTTCTTGTTGCCCTCGACGGCCCGGCCCGACGAACGCGCGGCTGATTCGACGGCGAACGAATCCATCGATCCCGCCACGCTCGACGTCTGGTCTGCGCCGCTGCGCAACTGGCACTACTGGCCCGACCACGTCATTCCGGCAAACCCGAGGATCGAGGGATTTGGCGACATCGAAGGCACGGACGTTCCAACGGTGTACCAACTGCCCGGCGACGAGAAGTGGTACATGAGCTTCGTGGGCTTCAACGGCAAAGGTTACCAATCGTTCGTGGCCGTCAGTGACGATCTGGTTCATTGGAAACAACTCGGCCTGGCTATGGGCTTCGGACCGGAGGGCGAGTTCGACCACGGCGGCTGCGTCATCGGGGCCTACCTCTATGAGTCCTACGACCTGAAAGCACCGCGGGTCCTCAAGAAGCGCAACGGCAAGTATTGGACACTTTACGGCTCGTACCCACGCCAGGGCGGCTACGAATTGCGGCCGGGATACGAAGGCGTGGCCATTAGCGACGACGGGCTGCGATGGCGGCGTGCGAAACCTGGCTACATCCTTTCCGTCCACGACTCCGACCGCGGCGAGTGGGAAAAGGACTGCATCTATATGCCGTGGTTGGTCGAGCACGAGGGTAAGTTCTACAACTTCTACAACGCCGCCAATGGAAGCTACGAGCAAATGGGGGTTGCCACGTCGACCAATCTGCTGAACTGGATCCGCTATTCCGGCAACCCTATCGTCCGTAATCGGCCGGGCGGGTACGACGACAAGTTCAGCTCCGACGGCAAGGTGTTTCGCGACGGCGACCACTGGGTGATGCTCTATTTCGGCGTCGGGCACGGCGGGGCCCACATCATGGCCGCCTTCTCGCGCGACCTGCTCCACTGGACCGCCCACTCCGAGCCACTCTACAAGGCCGGCGGGAACCCCAGCGGTCTGGACAGACGACACGCCCATAAGGTCTCGCTCGTCTATAACTCGAAGAACGACACCTTCTACATGTTCTACACCGCCGACCCAGGCAAGAGGGGAACACCCGGCGGACGCGGCATCGGGTTGATCACGAGCAAAGCAATCCCGCAAACTTCACCATGAACCGACGAGACTCCCTTCAATCAATGGAGGGTGGCAGCTTGGGGGTCGGACTGATTCCGCTCGCCGCCCGGGCGGCGAAGACATCTGGCCGGCAGGGTCACCCAAGCTCAGCCATGCCTGAAATCCGACTTCAAGTGCCGGCTCATCGTTGCTGCTCTCCGCCGCGGTGCCTCGTTTCGCATCGTGGCTCACTGCTGGTTCCATCGTTTCATCGTGCGCTTGGTTCGCGCGTGGACCGGGTCGGATGGTAACTAGCCGATACACAGCTCAGCCCGACCGTAACTCCCTCCCTCTATGAACTCATCTTTCGCCGCTGCGGCCCTCCTGATAATATCTTGCCTCCCCAAGGTGGTGGCGCAATCGCCGTCGAGTTCGCTGCCGGTTGAGATCAAGCTTCTGCCCGCGGAACGTTGGTGGGGCGGCTTGTCGATTGACGGTCCTGCCATGCCTTATGGCAGTGCTGCGCCATTCGCCCGGAACCTCGACGGCGACAACGGACAGAATCAATCGCAGCCCCTGCTGGTCTCGAGCCGGGGTCGGTATGTGTGGAGCGAAAAGCCGTTCCGGTTTGAATTCACTGAAAACATTTTGCGCCTCACCGCGGCAGGTGGCGAGGTGATCCAGGGGCGCGCGGGTGAGACGCTGCACGAGGGATTCCGGGAGGCCGCGCAGCGCTTCTTCCCCGCGGACGGTCGCACGCCCGATCCGCTGATGTTTTCCCGCCCGCAATACAACACCTGGATCGAACTGGGCTATGAGCAGACCGAGGAGAGCATTCTTCGCTACGCGCGCGCTGCGAAGCAGCAAGGCTATCCGCCAGGAGTGCTGATGATCGACGACAACTGGCAGGAGGATTACGGCGATTGGAGATTTTCCGGCCGACGGTTTCCTAACCCGAAGGCGATGGTGGCGGAACTGCACGCGCTTGGCTTCAAGGTGATGCTCTGGGTCTGCCCGTTCGTCAGCCCGGACTGCGAGACCTTCCGCGAACTCGAGGCGAAGGGATTTTTACTCCGTGACGTGACACCGCAAGCAGTGCATGATGCAAAATTTTGGAGTGCAAATCCCCCCGCGGCAACGGTGCGGTGGTGGAACGGGTTAAGTGCCTGTCTTGATTTCAGCAATCCTGGCGCCGTCGCTTGGTTCAAGGCCCGCCTGGACGCGCTCGTGCAAGATTATGGGGTCGATGGATTCAAGTTCGATGCGGGCGACTTCATTTTCTACCGCGGTCGCATTGCTTCGCATGTGCCCACGCTGGCTAACGAGCACGCGGAACTCTATGCGCAGTTCGGCCTCCATTATCCATTGAACGAATATCGCGCGGCGTGGAAAATGGCCGGTCGACCGCTGGCGCAACGGCTGGTGGACAAGGCGCACCTCTGGGAGGACCTTCAGGCGCTGATTCCCGACATCATCGCGCAAGGCCTTATGGGCTATGCGTTTACCTGTCCAGACATGGCCGGCGGGGGGCTGCGTTCCTCGTTCTTGGGTGGCGCGGCAATCGATCAGGAACTGATGGTGCGCTCCACGCAGGTGCATGCGCTGATGCCGATGATGCAGTTTTCGGCCGCTCCGTGGCGGATTCTCGACGCAGAGCACAATGCGATCTGCCTCAGCATGGCCGAACTGCATGTGCAACACGCGGAGACGATCCTTGCGCTCACGCGCCACGCCGCGAAAACGGGCGAGCCGATCGTGAGACCGTTGTGTTGGCAGTGGCCCGAGCGCGACTACGAGGGCATCAAAGACCAGTTCATGCTCGGCGACGGCCTTCTGGTTGCCCCCGTGGTTACGAAAGGCGCCCGTTCGCGAGTGGTGGAGTTCCCCCCTGGCCGCTGGCTGGGGGACGACGGTTCGACGGTCGATGGTCCGTGCCGCCGCACCATCTCCGCACCACTGGAGCGGCTGCCGTTCTACAGGCTGCAACCGTGACTCTCGTCGGCGCAATCCCACCCCTTGAAACCAGGCATCCTGCTTCCCTAGAGAAGATGACCACAAGATTGCTCTCGGTCTTCATGTTGGTTGGGCTGTTCGTGACGGCACTGAGCTGTCGCGCGGAGGAGCGAAGACCGACCGAAGCGCTCAAGGTGCTCGCCCCCGCGATTGCTCGCACCAGTTCCACGGCGTTGCTTTTGTGGAATCGTTCGCCGCTCGATAAGGTCGCGGCCTATGAAATTCTCCGTGATGGAGCGCCGGCCGGTCGCACCCGGCAACTGAGTCACATCGCGACCGAACTTGAAGCCGGCCGCACCTATCGCTTTGCGGTTCGGGCCATCGACTGGCGGGGGGATGAACTCGCTTCGAGCGAAGCGCTGTCGGTCACGACTAAAAACGCGGGCGAGACGCTTAATGTTCGTTCGCGGGGCGCTCGTGGCGACGGTGTCCAGGACGATACGGCTCCGATCCAACGCGCCATCAATGAGTGTCCCCCGGGTGGGACGGTGCTCGTCCCGCCCGGGGAATATCGAGTCAAGCCGCTCGAATTGAAAGACGATTTCACTCTTCATTTGACGGCCGGATCCACGCTCAGATTTATGGCGCGGGATGAGATTCACCTGGTCGAGCGCACCATCGAACTTCCGGGGCCCGATGGTCCGGTCAGCGTCGCCTTCGGCGCGTTAATCACCGGCGTGCGCACAAACAACGTCAGTATCATTGGTGCCGGCACGATCGCCGGCAATGGCGAAACGTGGTGGCCACATCACGAGAGCTATCGGCCGAAATTACTCGAAGTGGTAGACGCCCGAAATCTGTTGGTCCAGGGCATCACCCTCGAGGATCCGCCGTTCTGGAACACGCATCCCATCTACATGGACAAAGTGGTGTTTGCCGGAGTGACCTTCCTCAAGCGTTCGGCGGTGGCTGGCACCAATGGCGATGGCTTGAATCCTGATTCCTGTCGCGACGTCCTCATCGTCGGATGCTCGTTCGGCAATCAGGACGATTCCATTGCGATCAAATCGGGCAAGCTGACCGCGACGCAGACGCGGCGGCAGCGACCGAGCGAAAACATCACCATCCGTGAGTGTCATTTCGGCGGTGGCCTTGCGCCTGGAGCACATCCGCTCGGGATTGCGATTGGCAGTGAGAATTGCGGCGGGGTGAGAAATGTCGGTGTGTCAGACTGCACTTTCACCGACACGGCGTCTATCATCAATCTCAAGGCCAACCGCGATCGGCGTCATGCCTTGGTGGAAAATGTGCGGGTAGAGCATTGCACTTATGTCAATACCGTGTTCGGCGACGAACCATGGAACCGCGCACCCATATCGCTCGATCTTTTCTACTACGGCCGGGCGGACGAAGATCCGGACTTTGCAAAGGGGCCGGTTGACGACGCGCCGTGGTTTCGCGGCATTCATTTTCGCGACATTGTGATCGCCAACCCGAAGGGTCGGGTGATCTATCTGTCCGGTCTGGCAGAGCGTCCGCTGCGCGACATTACCTTCACCAATATCGTCGCCGCCGGGCAAGCTGGCTTCTTTGCACGAAACGTTGATGAGCTCACGCTGGATGGCGTGGTTGTGGCGACAAGCCGCGGACCAGCCTGCGATTGGGGCGTGAATGTGACCAAACGCCAAATCCGCAGCTTGGAAAATGGCAAGTTGCCGTAAGAGCACGGCAAACATGCCGATGAGCCTCGCAGCCAAATTGAAGGAAGGGTGCCAGGCCAGCGGCGGCTGAGAAGGCACCCGATTTATGAAGCGCTTGGCGGTCATCGGTGCGCTTAGCAAAGTTTCAGCCGACATCTATTGGCACACCCTCGGTGCTGAGGCGGGCAAGGAACTTGGCCCCGAGATACTGCCGCCAGTTTTGGTGCAGGGATTCTACGCGCACGACTGTGCCAGCAAACTTCGGGCCGGTGACTGGTCGGGCTTGGTTGACACGCTGCTTGAAGAAGCCCTTGGCGCGCAGGCGTTCGGCGCGGAGGGCGTGATTATCGCGGATAGTGCACTTAATCCGGCCGGGCCAACCATTCGGCGCAAACTCAAGCTGCCGGTTATCGATTTGGGCCATGCGGTGAGGAAGAAACTGCAATCCTTGGGTTTTGGACGGATTGGGCTCATGGGATGCCACAGCCCAAGGGAGGAAAGAATGTGGCGCGAGGGTTTGTCGGGAATCGAAGTCCTGGTCCCCTCCAGTGCAGATCAGGCCTGGCTGTGCCGATACCTCGCGGCAACTTTACGCGGCGAACCGATGCCGCCAACGTGGGCCGTCAGGTCGTATTATATTTTGTCTGATTTTAGAAAACGGCGTGCGCAGGTGGTAGTCATCACCAGTCCTTCTCTTACGGTCCTGCTGAATTCCGGGGAACCGATGATCCCCCCTATGCTTGATGCCACGACGATTCATGCGTGGGCTGCCGCGCTCTGGGCATTGAGCCCGGATAGTGTGCCGCCTACGCCGCAGTGATGTCCGCTTCGTGCATTATTTTGGCCGGTGCAGTAGCTTTTCGGATCGTCATGAATCCTGCTAGGATTGGTGGCAGTCATGACCAAACCCACTCGGTGCAAACGGTGCAAACATCCTTCAACTTTCGTCCTTCGGCATGGCCGCTCCTCCAAGCGGTAATGACCGAAATGCGTCTGCTGCCATCGCAGATTTCAGGATGGCGCTTGGCGCCAGCCCGCTGGGATGCCGGACCGTGCAATTCGGCGGCATCGCTACCCACGTCGAGCACTTCAAGCGGAACTCATGGGGACGCCATGCTTACGGTCATGGTCTCACTTTGGTCGCGTTTGAGCCGGCGGAGTTAGATCTCACGGTCTGGCGGCGCGGATTTGGACCGACGACCTATCATCATCGCGGCAGTCAGATTCTGTATATTCCGCCCGAATGTCCCTTTTCGCTCAACTGGCACAATGCGGCAGATGGGATTTTCCTGTTTTCATCCCGACAATGGGCGCAAAGCGCGTTTCCTAACCTGCCTGACAAATACGAAGCGGTAGGAACAACCCAGTGCATGGCTGCCGTTCCGATGGTCGCGGACATGTTCAATCATATGCGGCAGTTTTGTCACCACCCAAACAGACGCCACGATGACGAGGTCGGTTCCGCCGGCGCATTTCTGGCTACACTCCTGTTCCGCGCGCAGGCTAAATTGATCGATGGACAATACATACCTGTGGGGCTGTTCGCCGATGCTATCGCAAAAATACGCAACCATCTGGCACAACACCACCAGCGGCGCGTTCCTGTGGGCGAAATTGCCCGGCAATTGGGCATTAGCGATCGACAGCTTCGGCGCGTGGTCCGACACGAAACAGGCAAGTCGCCTGTAGCGTGGGTAAGAGAGGAGAAAGCTCGCCACGTGCGAGATTTGCTATCCCAAGGGATCCCGCTGAAGGAAGCCGTCGTCAAGAGCGGTTTCAGTAACCCCAGCCATTTGCATCGAGCCATGAGCCGGGTCTTTGGCGGCTCGGCCCGCGCCTTCCGTGGCCGGAGAAAAACCGCCGGGTAGAATCGTGCATGATCATGGCCGGCCGCCTGTCTAGGCGGAGCGGCGCGGGTTTGATAATCTTTGCGGTTACACCAATCGCGGAGCCGTTGCGGCATCCGCTTCCTTCCCCCGCCCGCTCGGGCCAGCCGGCGGATAGCCCAAACCCACACCATGACCAGCAACCACGATACCGAACACCATGAAAACGCCTACGATCCTCATTCCCGTCCTGCGGGACGATTACCGAGTCTTCGCTGCCGCCGCGCGCCTTGTGCGCAAGGAGCGCGGCGCTGACGCGCCCGATGCCGTCGCGCTGATTCAGTTCCAGCTAAAACTCCGCACGCCGGGTGGCATCGCCAAGGACTACTTGGACTGCATCGGCGACCACGCCGCACGCCGGCGGGTCAAAGTCAGAATCCGGCGGACAACGTATGAAACAAGGCCGATACGGCTCGGCGGCCGAATGCAGCCGCTGAAGTCCGTGCGCATGACCGGCGACCCGACCCGAAACTGACCGCGAAGAGGTGCCGCGATGCCCACGCGTGAAGAAATCCGCGTCCGAACGCAGCAGGATCTGGCTGCGCGGGGCCTGACGCCAAAGGACCCCAGCTACGCCTTTGCGCTCCAGGCGATGGAGGACATGAATCAAGGCATGGCCGACCTCGACGACGAGCTGGCTGACCTCTCGGGGCGCCTCCGCTGGCTCGCGCACGCTCCGACCTGGTTGAACCAGCGCCGGCCGGGAGAGTTCGAGGTCTTCGTCTCCGCCCGGATCGCCGACTGCGAGGCGGCACTGGTGCTTGTCCGTCAGCGCTGGGAACAACATCTGCGCGAGGCGCCCGCCGCGCGACCTACGGCCGACAGCCCACCGAAACCGTGAACCGATTCACCGCCGACCACTTCGGCCGTATCGGCACGGCCGCGCCCGCCGCGCGCTTCGCCGTCGCCGACGTGGTTAAGGACTGCACGGAACTTGGCCTCCTGGAGGAACTCCGCAACGTGCTCGGCATCACGACGGCTGCGGGCGGGGGCGATACCACGCGAGCGGTCCGCGATCTCGTGTATGAACTGGCCGGGGCGAAGAACCGTGACCTGGCGGTGGATGTGCTCATCCATGCCACGGGCCTGGCGGAATTTGAGTGCCGGAGCCTGCGCGACTATGCGCGCAAGCACGGCATGACGGCGGAAGGGTTCCGCCATCACGTCTCGGCCATGCAGCAAAGGCTCGGCCTCCCGGGACGGCGAGCGGATGAAAACTGACCTGCAGCAGCTTCTCGCCGCCTTGCCGCCCGGCGTAACACACGCCACGCGGCTCGGCTTGTCGCTCGCTCCGGAAACGCCGCCCACCATGCGGCAGGAATTGCTCGCGCGTCTGACGCACCTCAGCCGCGCGACCACCGGCGAACGCCATACGTTGACCGCGTGGCTGGGTGACTTGCTCGCGTCGGCCGGCCGGCTTCGCCGCGGCCAGATCACCGCCTACGCGCACGCGGCCGGACTCGATGCCGGCACGCTGAGCAACGCCAAGCTGGTGTGCTCCCGCATTCCCGCTTCATGTCGCCATGAGGGATTGAGCTGGAGCCATCACTGCGAGGTCGCGCTGATTTTCTCCGCCCCCGGTGAGATTGAGCGATGGCTCGCGCTGGCCGAAGCCAGGAGCCTGAGTGCGGGGGATCTGCGCCGATCCATCCGTTCACACCTGGCCACGGCGCAACGTCCGACCCAGCAAGAAGATCCGGGTGGTTTCACCCTGATGCGCGAGTTGCGGTCAGCGGCAAGGAAGTGCAATCAGATGAAACCCGTGTGGCAAAACTGGCAACCTGCCGGCCACCGCCTCGCCCTCGAGGAGCTGCGCCCGTTGGTCGAGTTCGTCGATCACATGCGCCGACGCGCGGCACGGTGCGCCGGCCCCCTGGATCGCATTCCAGGACCGCGCGACCCCACGGCGAACTGATGGCGTAGCCTATCCCCGCGCGGGAACCATGAGTTTGGTCCGGATGTGCGCCAGCACCTCGGCCGGGTCATAATAGACGAAATGCCCGACCTTGTGGGAGGGAATGCGTCGGAGCTTGGTCCACTCGCGCAGCGTGCGGATCGTCGGTTCCTTGCCTTGGGGAAAAATGCCGCTGGCACGGAGTCCAACGACATCGGTAAGCTGACTGGTGAGGACGGGAGAGGCAGGTTTCGTTTCCATGCCATAAGGTGCGGCCGTCAACGGGCCGTCATACTGCCACAGGCAGGGACGAAGGCGTGGGCGGCATCATCACGACGGGAGCAACGGCGGGCTGCTCTTGGTGCTTGGGCATGATGCCAAAGAACCGTTCAGCCTCCTCCTTGCTCTTCAAGTCGAGGTAGTGCCTGCGGATGATCGTCTCGGAATTGCCCGCCTGGAGCGCCGCCTCCCCAAGGGAACGGAACTTGGCGACAAACATCGAAATGAACGTGTGCCGCATGACATCGTGCGCGAGGGGGAATTTCAGCGCCACCTTCTCGCGGAGGTGCTGGAGGTTGGCCGGGATGATCGGGAACTGTTCCAGCGGGTAGGCCCGCAGCCAGGCCGCGAGGTTCGGCTGGATCGTGACGTTGCGCGGCTCGCGGACTTTGGACACCTCGCCGTCGATGCGGATGACGCCTTCGTCGACCTTCACGTGCTCGGGCTTGAGTCGGAGGATTTCACCGGTGCGGAGGCACGGCCTGATGCCGGCAAAGAGGCACAGGGCGAAGAAGGGCACGGCCGCGGGGTAGTGCGCTTCGACGTAGGCCATGAGGGCCGCCGCCTGCTCTGCGGCAAAGGTGACGGCGCAGCCACGCCGGCGGCGGATGCGCCGCGGCGGGATCTTGGTCAGCGGGTTCTCGGCGATCCAACCGCGCTGGAGCGCATACTTGAGAAAAGTCGAGACGATGCCCCGGCGGTTGTTGAACGTCTTGAGTCCTGACCGGCGCGCCTCGAAGTATTCAATCAGCCGAGGTCCGGTCAGGTCGGCGACTGTCGCGGCGGGAAAGTGCTTCTTCAGCCGGTCCAGGTCGCGTTTCAGGCGCGTGAGGTGCGGCTCGGAAAGCAGGTCCTGCTCGTGCTCATGCTCCTTGGTAGCGGCGTATTTTGTGACGGCTTCGGTCAGGAGTTTTTGCGTCGTGGGCTCGCGGTAGTTCGCCAGCGCGAAGTCCATGTAGAAGGCCAGCGGACGCGGCCGGCCGATGAGCCGGGCGAAGGCACCCTCCGCCTCCCGCAACTGCGGCTCGGTCAGCGACGACACGGCGGTGCGCATTCCCGCAGTGGCCTGCAGCGCCTTCAATTCCCATACCACTTTCTCGGCGGCTGCTTCTTCGCGCGTCGGGAAGTTCTTGCGGATGCGAACGCCGTGGAGCCAGCCCGCGACGCGCCAGGAAATCGTGCCGTTGCGATTTTCAAATCGCGTGAGGGCAAAATCGGTGTGATTCATGCTTAGGTTGCCACGTCAACTGGCAACCTAGCTTCACCGAAAACTTAACTCGCGACTTTCGTGCGGGTTAAGTGGCGGAGAGGGAGGTTTTTTAACACGAATTTCGGGTCGTAATCTATTTTTGTAATGACCTGCAACATCCCGTAGGATTAGGCATGCGCCGCCTGTAGCCAATGCCACAATTGCGTCGTCGTGCGCTGAGTGGGCATACCTAATTTTTGGTATTCTGTCGGATTTTAGCTAAGGCCGAAGCATTCATTCTAGCGGAATGACCGCCTCACTGGCCATGAAGGATACCATACAGCTTGGGGAGCTGCTCCGTGGCTTGCCCGAGGCCTTGCTCAAGGCGCTGAGCGAATCTCCATTGGAGAAGCGTCAGACAACGCTGGCGGCTGGGATGCATCTCGATTGTGCTAACTACCAGATCATAGACACAGAAACGTGAGTTAATTGGGTAACACTCCAAAGCGAAAGGAGTGTTACCATGGAAACGAAAGAGACAGTGGAAAGGAAGGAGGTCCGCGAACCGCGGACCGGTCGGAAGCGGCGCAGATACCGCTTCGAGGAGAAGCTGAAGGCGGTCCGGCTGCACCTGCAGGAGGGGTTCAGCCGGGACCTGGTATGTGAGGAGACGGGGGTGGCCCCGACCACGCTGACGACATGGCTGAAGGACTACCGCGCGCATGGGGAGGCCGGCCTACAGGGGCAGGCGGCGCCCCGGCCGGGGCGCCGTCTGCCTGCGGCGATCACGGAGAAGATCCTGCAGTTGAAGCGGGCGAACCGGTGGTATGGGGTGAAGAAAATCGCCCACGCCTTGCAGCGGCTGTTCATGCTGCCGGGCAGTCCCGAAACCGTGCGGCGCCGGCTGCACGAGGCGGGCCTGATGGAGTCACCGCCGAAGGCGCGCCGGAACATCACCCGGCCGCGCTTCTTCGAGCGGGCAACACCGAACCAGATGTGGCAGAGCGATCTGTTCACGTTCCGGCTGGGCGGGAAATACGCCTACGTGGTGGCGTTCATGGACGACTACTCGCGCTACATCGTGGGGCTCGATCTTTACCGCTCGCCGACGGCGGAGGCGGTGATCGAGACCTACCGGGTGGCGGTCGGGGAATACACCCCGCCGAAGGAAATGCTCACCGATCGTGGCCGCCAATACACGAACTGGCGGGGCAAGAGTCGCTTCGCGGTCGAGCTGCAAAAGGACCGGGTGGCGCACTTCGTGTCGCGGCCGCAGCACCCGATGACGCTGGGCAAGGTGGAGCGGTTCTGGGCCTCGATGTGGCAGGAGTTTTTGGTGCGGGCCCAGTTTGACTCGTTTGAATCGGCGCGGGAACGCCTGCGCCTGTGGGTGAAATACTACAATCACCGCCGGCCCCACCAGGGGATCGGCGGGCTGTGCCCGGCGGACCGTTACTTTGAGATCGCGAACGATCTGAAGCAGACGCTCCAGGCGGGGATCCAGGAGAACCTCCTGGAGCTGGCGCTGCGCGGGCAGCCCAAGAGTCCGTTCTACCTGGTCGGCCGGTTGGACGGGCAGTCGGTGGTGCTGAAGGCCGAGAAAGGAAAACTAAAACTCAGTGTGGATGAAAAGGAAATGACCTATGAGCTCGAAAAAGGAACCAGTGGTAACGGCGGCGAAGGAAACCCCGAAGCGCAAGGCGCGGACAGCCACCAGCCCGAATGGGCACACGGCGGCGGAGAAGGTCCAGGCGATCCTGGCGGTGTGGACGGAGCGGGTGAAACCGAAGGAGGTGATGAGGGCGATGGGGATCAGCTACCCCGTCTTGCAGCAGTGGCAGGACCGGGCGATGGAGGGGATGCTGCAGGCGCTGGAAAGCCGGGTGAACCTGGCGGATGGGGCGGCCTTGAGCCCGCGGCTCAAGGCGCTGCTCCAGAAGCGCCAGTTGGCGACGGGCCGAGAGAAGCTGACGGCCCGGCTGGAGCGCATCCAGGGGGTTGCCCCGGAGGCCGCTTCGTCCTCCAATGCCTGAGCCATGCAAGCGAAGGAGACGGCGCGGCAACGCGCGGAAGTGATCATGCAGGTCAGGTCGGGGAAGCTGACGGTGAAGGCCGCGGCGGCCCTGTTGGGGGTCTCGCGCAAAACCTACTACGAGTGGGAGGCGCGGGGGTTGGGGGCGATGCTGCGGCAGTTGGAGGACCAGACGGTGGGCCGGCCGCCGAGCCCGGTGTCGGCGGAGGAAACCGCCCTGCAGGCGAAAGTAGCGGAGTTGGAGCGGAAGCTCGCCGCGGTGGAGCAGACAGCGGAGATCCGCGCCGTGCTCCGGGCGATGGAGCAAGCCGGGGCTAAAAAAAAGCGGCCCAGATAACGCAGATCCTCCCCATGATCGAAAACCTCCAGGAGCAGTCGCACTTGAGCGCCCGGGAAGCCAGCGAGGCGCTGGGGCTGGGCTATCGGCGGCTCCTGCGTTGGCAAAAACGAGCCGGGGCGGGTGCGCCCGCCCTGGCCAGACCGGGCCCGAAGAAGACGGGCCCGTTGCCGCTGGAGGCGGTGCGGGCGGAGGTGGCGGCGCTGCGGCATCACCGTTGTCGCAGCGAGGGCACCACGGCGCTGTATGAGCGTCATCAAGGCGTCATCTCCCGCCGGGAGCTGGCGCGGCTGGTAGCCGAGGAGCGGGGGCGGCAGGAGCAGGCCCGGCGCCGGCTGTATCGCCGGATCGAGTGGCATGTGCCGAACGTGGCGTGGGCCATCGATGCGACGGAGCGAGGCCGTGACCGGCTGGGCCGGAAGCTCTTCGTCCATGCCGTGCAGGACCTCTGCAGCCGGTATCGGTTTGAGCCGCTGGTGGCACTGGAGTCGAAGGGCCCGGCGGTGGCGGATCATCTGGCCAAGTTGTTCCGGCGGCACGGGCCGCCGCTGTTCCTCAAACGCGACAACGGCAGCCCGCTCAACGCGGCCGAGGTGGATGCCGTGTTGGCGGAGTATGGCGTCATCCCGCTCAACAGCCCGGCGTATTACCCGCGCTACAATGGCGTGGTTGAGCGTGGCATCCGGGAAATGCAGGAGGCGCTCGGCACGTGCCTGCCGCGGCCCGCGCGCTGGCAGCCCAAGGCGCTGTTGCCTTACATCGTCGCGGTGCATCACGCGCTAAACTGCAAGCCCCGCCGGGTGCTGCATGAGCACACCGCCAGCGAGACCTACCATCACCAACCTCACGCGCACTACGCCAAGCGCGAGCGGTTGGCCATTTTTGAGTGGATACGCGTCCACGCAAAAGACAGGATACAGCATCAACCGGAGAAGATCGATCAACGCAGCGTGCGTGCCGCTTGGCGCCGCGCCGCGGAAACCTGGCTCCGCTGCCAGGGCCTGATCACCGTCTCCATCAACCAAAAAGTGTTACCCAATTTACCGCGAAAATATGTCCGGGATTAGGTGGGACGCACAGCTTCTCACCGGCAAGCCAAGTAGTAACACCCATCGCGGCGAAACTGCCAAAAAAATAGACCCACACCCACCAGCTCTTGAACCCCTTTTCCTCATATTTCTTAATCATGGCAGAACTGAACGCCTTTTCCCTAACCCGAAAGATCTTCAAGATCAACCAAAGCAAAAATGCCCATACGACAGAAAAGAGAGCCATGTCCGACCGGGATTTAGGCAGACTGAACATATACCCTGCGTCGAACCCAGAAATGAGCGTAATAATCGATGTCACCGTGCATACATGAAACATCGAGAGCAGCGACAACCATACGAGCGCGATCATGGTCGGAATATTTTGCTCTATTTTTTCCGACCATTGCTGAAAGCGATAGTAGACGAAATAGAGGAAAAATCTCATAGGAGCCGATAGGTTAGCCGAAAAAGCCGCCTAAGCACGCATTCCAAATCATATGATTAAGTATCGTGCGACAGGCGTTTGTTAAGGGTATTTTGAAAAAAAATTCACAACCCAGTCGTGCCGTGTAGCGGCACTTGCGATTTTGTCGCTCACGCCAAATATTCTATCAACTGATTGACCGACAAAATACCCAAATGACAAGGCCCAACCGTGAGGTCCTGAGAAGCCAAGCGCACCGACGCCGAGATCGGCAACGCCTTGCGATACTCCATACCAGTCGCTTCCCCTGTATGCTTGGATGGTCTTCACGCCCGAAATTAACAAACTGACACCGCCCAGCGTATTGCCGGCCGTCCTTGCCGCACCGGCCATCTTACCCGCAAAAGCCAGTCGGCCGCCTGTTTCACCGTTCCCGCCCCAACTGTTTGGGTAAAGGTTGCGGTTTTTCCCCATCCATTGTCCGTAAGTGCCATCCTGGCGTAGCTCCACCACCCCAGCAATAGCCGCAACGCCATCAGCAGCAAACGTGACTCCGTCCCACGAGAAGAACCCCTCACCCGCAGCGGAAGTTCCCGAACTGATTGGGGAAGAGGCCGACCGGGGCATATAGTCCAATAGATAGTCGAGGCTGGTATTTGCGGGAGAATATGAGCCATTGGCATTCTGCGTGTAGCCGTCCCAAGACGACGGCGACTGCAACGGGTGCAGGATGACCTTGCCTTGAGGGGCATAGGCTAATCCCGACCCTTCGCTGAAAGTCTGGTTGGGGGTGACGTTGATGTCGGAGCCGTGGGCCGCCAGTGAGCCGTTCTGCCCGGGCGCCAGCGACTGGTTGGACTCAGGTTTTTGCACTATCGGCTGTTGGTTCGCCTGATCCAGTTTGAATTTTGCGAATCCGCCGATGGCGCCCATGGCGGCGCCGGTGAGCACGGCTGTGCCCATGTCGCCACCCAACACGGCGGAACCGATGGCGCCACCGATGGCACCACCCAAGGCACCGGTCACGACAGACCCGGCCAAGGTCGCCGTTTTTCCGACTATGCTCCCTGCTATCTTGCCGCCTATCGCGCCCGCCACGAGGCCCACAGCCAGGCCCTTGACGATTTCGCCCAGTGGCACGCCGGCGGCGGCACTGATGCCTGCGTTGATTGCCAAGGCGAATGGTGCGAAAACCGGGTTGAACATGCCAATGATCGTCAGGATCGGGGAAACGATCCTGGCGATTTTTTTGAAGAATTTCTTCAGGCTCCACTGACCGAGATAATCCCAGTGGTTGACGCCATCGTTGCCGCAGAAGCCGTAGAGATTCAGGCCACCCTGCTCCTGGATGGGATCGCGATTGATGAAGCGGCCGAGTTCCGCCGAATAATAACGGTGCCCATAATAGGTGAGCTTCGTTTCCAGATCGGTGTATTTCGTGGAAAAACGGAAGGGGTTGACGACCGTGTAGTCACCGTCGCTGCGGAGGAGCTGGCCGAAGGGCGTGTATTCATAGGCGGCCTGCACCACGGTCGCCAGGCCGGAGGCAGCCGCATCGAGCATAGCCGCCACGTTCCCGTTGCCGTCATAGGCCGGCAGGTAGGTCTTGGCCTTGCCCGCATCCCAAATCTGGAGCAGCGACCCGATGCCGCCCGACGCGGTCATTGAGCCCGTCAGATCCAAACCCCAGGTGAAAGAGCGCAACAACGTGCCGAGCGCCGTGGAAGTGCACGAGACGTGAGGTCGTTGTCAAAGAACTGGCATTAGGTTTGGACCGGAGCCCGGAGATGTCACGCGTGGCGAATACCAGAATTTGGGGATTGGCGACGGTTGAGCGCCGAGCTGGCGCTCACGCAGGCTCAAAGCCACATAGCTTGGGCAGTCGCATCTCTACCGGAGTTGGACCGGGATCATCGCGGATTAAAGCGGCCGCGGGATTCAGGGTGGTTAACAGGGACAAGCGCCACGAGGCGGGCACGGCGTTGGGGTGTTCAGTCAGACGTAGGCGAGTTTAGCTCTTGAAACAATAGAGGGTTCGTAGCCGAGAAGCTGCTCAGTGACGATTATCTCAAAATGGCCGCGAAGTTGGCACTTGGCTCTTCGCCCGCTATGGTTGGCGCGTGGGTTCATTTAACTTACCACCCGGTAAGCAAATCTTTCAGAAGGCTTCCTGTTTTTTCGCGAAACGAACGCTTACTGAAGGCTACCAAAATGGCGAGCGTCACGAATATGGTCCCGCCCACCACAGGCATATAGAAGACGAGTGCAATGGCTGCTAGCACGATTATGCAAGTCAAGACGACGGCGATAATTTTCATGGTCCAGTAGCGGCTTCTCCAACTTTTTGCCACCAGGGCATCTGTTTGATCTTTTGCCATGAAGAAGCAAGCTCTCCAGGATCATCATACATCCCACCGAAAGGCAGGAGTCCGAGAAAATTCTGCCACTCCCAAGAGCTTTTTGAATTCGGACTTTCCGCCAGCTGCATAAACCCACGCTTCCCAAGGAACAAACCGCCAATGACATCCTTAGTTCCATTCGCTACTAGAGCGTAACCGCCAGCTTCAGCTGCTAATGACCATGGTGTGACCGTTCCCGTGGTGTGACCCGCTATTATAACGGGAACACCAACGAGGATTTGGTTTACTCCGCCCACGACTTTGACCCCGGCCCTGACGGTTGGCCGCGACTCGCTCAAAAGCCGCGTCGGTGATGGCCGCGTTTTGCGGCAATCCCACGGCGGCACAGAGCTGCCCCTGGCAGTAGCCTTCGACCTTCATGCCCTGGGCATAGTAGTCGGCCTGGCGGAGGTATTCGCCGAGGGCTTTGCCGAAGCCTTTCACCATGCGGATCGTCAGCATCCTCCACCTCCGGAAACCCAATTCAAAACATCACAAGAAAACTCACTCAAAACCGATGAACTTAACCACTCAATAAACTCACCAACTACAAATATCATCCAACCTAAACCAATTGAACCAACGAACCAATCCAACCAACCAAACCTCAAATCATCGAAATAACCCAAAGAAACAGTCCACCGATCAACCAAAACCAAAAGAAAACAATGAGCAATGACACCAACGTCCAAGCGTTGCCGCTTAGACCAACACCGAACCAACACCATTGCGCTACTCGCGCCTTGTGCGTATCGTTGCCCGACAATTACCATGTCGTTACCGCTCCAACACCCGATCACCACCGCTCCACGACTCACGCTGGCGGAGGCGGTCGAGCGCGTCCGCTGGCCGCGCAATCGCGCGACTGTGAAACTCGCGCCGCATCGCGAGGAATTGATCCGGCTGCGCCAGGAGGGCATGTCGGTGGGCGCACTGATGGGCGGCCTGCGCGAACTGGGCGTCGAAATCGGCCACGAAACCCTCCGGGTCTGGCTCCGCCGCGAAGCCGGCCACGCGCCCGCCAAGCGCCGGAAAGGCAAAAGCCGGCACGCGGCGGAAGTAAAATTACATACTCCAGTTCCGCTACCTGTCGGCGGAGAAAGCAAAGCCGATTTGCCCAAGGTCGCACCCACGCCAAAGCCCACGCTGGAGGCATTCGGCGGCAACATCCCGGTGCCAGAAGGCACTCGGTTCATCCGTCCCTGTGAAACCCCGATGCAGGCGTTGCAGCGTAGGGTGGCGGAGCGACGCGCGCGCGAGGCGGAGGAATGGCCGTCAGGGACTGTGCCTTCAGGAGGGCAGGCTGATAAACCGATCACCCCGCCAGCTTGAGCCGGACCGCAGGCCGAGCAGAGCCCGTTCAGCGAACACTCAGTTGCTCCCGTGTTCGCCCCAAGGCAGAGCGGCCGGGCGGACCGGCATCGACCACGGATCGGCCGCGCCAAGGCGCTCGGTCAATTCGGCGTGGAGCGTGACCCGCACGGATTGATTGAGGCGGTAGCCCGGGGCAATCTGGTCGAGCCATCGATTCAGTTGCTCGGCTTTTATTTTGGAGGCGCGCCGGGAAATCACGCGGTAATGTGGCTCCTTATCGCAATACCAGCCCAGGCGATCCTGTTGGCTCTGCCGCCACTGCTTTACGGTAGCTTCCAGGGTGAACTTGCTTCGTTTGCCGGCGGCACGCCGAACTTCGGGCAGGGCATCAAGTAGGTGCCCTTCGGCCGGATGCCCTTTAAGGAAAATCTTCTGCAGCCGGAGATGGAATGCACCCCACCACGGCGGATGGATGCGAGCCATGCGTGCGGCGGGCGCATGAGGCTCGTCCGCAAAATAGGTGTCCGTGATGATGTGCGGATCGTTTACCTTCCAAAAGGCTCGGGCGGCTTCGTGCTCTTGCTGGCGCACAAACAATGCGTGCTCCTGGCGGGCGCTTTCAAAGTCGGCTTGGAGTTGTTCCATTTTGCGGCGGAGTGGTGCGAGGGTGGGCGGTTCGATCTTGTCCGCACGCGCGGCGCTCCAAGCCGAGAGGAAGGTGGTCTGGACGGACTCCATCTCATCCCGCAACGCCTGGTAGGCGGGGCCACCAGCCTCGTCGTAAGCGGGCTCGGTCACTCTTGCCTGGGCAAGAGCCAGTGGAGTGGTCCAGCGCGGGATTTGCCGGTGCCGAATCGCGGCGCTGATCTCCGCCACGAAAGCCGCAGCCAGCTCCGGCCGGTCCGCGAAACAGGCGGGAACTCCTGAAGCCAGCCAAACACGGCTTACCGCCCAATCCGATAGGACTTGGGTCCAAGAGTTGAAACCTTTGGGCAGGATGAAGTGCAGAAACGCAACTATACCATGAAGCCCGAGTTTTTCCAGTCGGCGGTTTTGGCCGGCATCCGGGCACGCTTTTGCCGGCGCTCGCCAAGCCTCGGCCGGCAAAAACGTGCCTTCGATGGCCGGTGGCGGCCCGGGAACGGCGGCGGGAGATCGGGGCCGGTTCGCTGACGCTCGCGTGCCGCTCCGCCTGGCGGCTCCGCGGCTCGCGCCCGGCCCCGACCACCCGCAGCTCGCCCGGGTGGAAGGCAAAGTGCCTCCGAATGAATCAGCTCATATCGCCGCGGATACCACTCAGCCAACTACGGGGTGAAAGCCCGCGCGACTATTGTCCGGCTTACTGCGGAGCCTGGGCGAACAACTCCGGCTGCACATCGAGTCCCGCATCTGGTTCTCTCACGACCGCATAGCCCATGCGGCGGTAGGTGGTGAGGCGTTTTTGATACATGCTGCACGCCACCGCTAGACGGCGGTCGAGGTAGTCGTGGATGAGCGCGTCGTGTTTTCCTTCCGCCGGCCGGTGCAGCCGGCCCGCATATTGAATGAGACGTCCGCTCCATGACAGCGGCATGGCAAGAAACAGCGTATCCAAGCGCGGCAAGTCGAAGCCTTCCCCGATGAGTGAGGCAGTCGCGAACAGCACGGTCTTCTCTCCGGCCGTCACCCGTCGGTCTATTTCTTCCCGCATCCGGCGGCGTTCGCGGACGCCAACCCCGGCGTCAAATCGAAATACGCCGATGTCCTGCAACCGGACTGCCAGCGCGCTCATTAGCAAGTCGAGATGATTCTTTCGGTCCGACAGCACCAGCGGAAACCTTCCCTGTTCCACCGTCGCGGCGATCCCTGCCGCGATCTGCGCATTGCGCGCCGGGTCGCTCACCAGCGCCGGCCACACCAAATGCAGGGGCGATTGCGGACCCGCCTCCGCCGGTGGCTCAAACCGCGTTGTCCAAATCTGGACACGTTTTGGCAAAGCGATCGAGGGCGCCGCCGCTATCTCATGGCGGACGGGACCACATTGCATGGGAAGCAGCTTTTGCAGTCCGTCTTTGCGTTCGAGCGTGGCGGTGAGCCCGAGCACGCGCCGCGAGACGCAGGCCTTCATCACCGCCTCAAAAGTCACCGCCGGCACATGGTGGCATTCATCCACGATGACCAGACCGTAACGCGCGAACAGCGCGGCCGGATCAGCCAGTCGGGCCAGGCTGGGCAGCATCGCGAGATCGAGCTTTCCGGTCAGTTTGACCGGGTCTCCCCGCCACACGCCGACCTCCTTGGGCTTCAGCCCGAGAAAGCGTGCGGCTTCGGTGCGCCATTGCTCCAGCAGGAGCTTGCGATGCACCAGCACCAGAGCGGAAGTCCGATGTCTGGCGAGCAGGGCACAGGCCATCACGGTCTTGCCTGCACCCGGCGGTGCGACGAGCACCCCGTGTTCGTAGCGACCCATTGCACGCACAGCCTGTCTTTGCTCGGGACGCAACTCACCCTGGAATTTCCAGCGGCGGCCAGGTGGCTCCGGCCGTGTGTCGATCAATCCCGCTTTGCCGCCGGCCGATTCGATCAATTTGACCGCTTCTGCCAGCAGCCCGCGTGGCAAGACCAGGCGATCTTCATGCAGTTCACCGGCGAAGATGAAACGCGGGGTATTGTAGGTGGAAAATCGCAGCCGCTGCTTCTGGTAAAAAATCGGGTTGGGAAAGGTTGCCAAGCGCTTCAGCCCTGCGAGCAAGGGCGACGGAAGGCCGTGTCTGTCAATTGACACGGATGCACGCAGTGTGACTATCGCCTCGCCGGTCATCAGACTTGACGTGATGACCGGGCGGGCGAGGTCAAGCGCACGTTCGTCGCAGCGCAACGCCCACGTTTCTGCGGCAGACGAGGGACCGGCTTGCACCGGTGCGGGAGCGAGTTGAACGAGCAAGGCATCCAGTTTTTCACGCGACAGACGGGGCACCGTGGCCAAAAAGGCCCACTGGTCCGGCCACGGGGTGAACGACTCATCGACAAAGACCGTGTTGCCGTGCTGGCGAGGTTCACGCGCCAGTGGCAGTGCGATCAGGTTGCCAAACCCACCTTGGGGCAGTGTATCCTGGTTGGGAAAGAACCGGTCGTAAGTGCGCAGGCCCATGGCCGGGCGGGTTGCTCCGGCGCGAGCCAGCAAAAGGGTGCCGAGCCGGCGGGCCAACGCGGATGGCGCCGGTTCCGCGAGGAAAATCCAGGCGTGCGCACCGTTGCCGGAGCGCGACCGTTCAATGGCGACGGGCACGCCGGCCGCCGCACCTGCGGCGGCATACGCGCGAACGTCGTCGCGCCAGCCCGAGCCATCGAAGTCGGCGGCGAGAAAAATGCAGGAATCGTCCTCGCGGATCGCATAAACTCCGAGCGTCTGCTTGCCCCGCAGATGCGCCTCCACGGCTTTCGTATCCAACGGGATAAGCTGCCCGGCCCGGCGCACCGGGGCATAGCCTTGTTTGCCGGTGCCGGGGTTTTGCCAGAAGCTGGCATGCACCGAACGCCGCGCACCAAACAGATCGAGGACCAGGCCCACCTTCTGCGCGGCGGTCAGCTTCTCGGCGCTCGCCGGGGCCGGACAGGCTTCCTCCGTTTCCAATCTCCGCAGCTCACGCTGGAGCGATTCACGCTCGGCTTCGATTTCTGCCAGACGGCGGCGAGTCGCAAGGATGGCATCACGGTTCATCGGGGCTGGGCCTGTTCCACCCCAGCAAGACTTCGCGGCGCCCGCAAGCCGTCACCCAAGGGACCGAATCAATTCTTGTGATGCCGACGGCATTCCGCCGTCATCCGGACCATGATGGCGTCAGGTCCAGATCCCGTCCAGCAGCCCGACCAGTTGGAATTCCTGCTGGCCGGTGCCGACGACGGCGGCATGGCCCACCTCGTCGATCCTCTCGGGGATCTCCGCGAGCGCATCAGTGTCTGCTGGCGCCTGCCGCTTGGCCAGCGGGTGCGCGTGGACCTGCGCGATTGTGAGTTGCCCTGGCTCCAGGGCCGGCTGGAACTGGTGCAAGCCCCCGATCTGCCCCTCGATCCAAGGCAAGCGCTGGTGCTGCGCATCGGGACCATCGAATTTTCCAGCCGGCAGATTGTCGCCTGGGCGCTGGGCTGAGGCGCACGGCGCCAACCCGCCGCCGGCCAGCCTTACGGCAGCTTCAACCAAGCCGGCAGAGGTTTCGGCAGAGTGATCGGCTGACCATCCTTGAATTCCGCCACCTGGCGGAACGGGTGCCGCAGGTCGCTGTTGTCGAATACGTGGACGATGGGCAGTTCGCGGATGGCGCGGCGCAGGTTGACCAGGGTGCGAGCGAAACGCGCGGCTAGTTTGTCAGAGGGCACATCGTGGCCTCCCTGGAGGACCCGCATGGCGACACGTTCTTCCGAAGTCTCCGTCCGGTCGAGACCGATGAAGCAGAGCACCACGGTATAGCCGGAGCGGGCGGCCTCGCGGAGAAAGCTGACCTTGTCGCCGACGGGATCGGAAAAGACGGTCTCAAAGACGAAGCTTTCGCGCTGCTGCACGAGCGCATGGCGGAGCTGATTGGCCAGCTCCGCGGCCTCATAGGGGCCGAGATTCAATTCGCGGGAGAGATCATCAGCGTTGATAAAGCGCAGCCCGGCCGGTTGCAGGTGGGCTTGAAAGAAAGTGGATTTCCCCGCGCCGTTGGGGCCGGCGAGGGCGACGATGAGGGGCCGGGCGTCGAGGGCGAGCGTCACCGCGACTTGGCCGGGCGGAATTGCCGGTTGACGAAACGACCGGTGGTGCGCGTGCCGTCCTCGTCGATCTTCACGAGGAGGCCCGGCGTCGGGGCCGGCTCAAAATGGGGGTAAGGCCGGGCGGCCAACACGGCGGCGAGCCGGGTCTGGCCAGCGCGGGTGTTGACCGATTTCAGGCAGGCGGAAAGAGGCGCGGCTTCGCCGCGCTTCTTCAGCGCCAAGGCGCTATCCACTCGGAGGTGAGATTCGACGGCGCGACCGAGACCGGCCCAGAATTCGATCTGGCCGGCGATGGAGCGCTCGGCCACCTCGCCGGTGAGGCGGGCGTCAAGGACGAGGCTTTCGGAGAGTTTGACGGGTTGGCCCATGCCCTAAAAGTAGCCTTTTGCCACCTGAAGGCAAGGACGGGTTTTTCCCATGTCTTTCGCTATGGTCGGGGCGCGCGCCGTTTTCGCTGCCGGCTGGGTTGCTGGGGACGGGGTTGGTTCGAGGGGTGGGCGGGCCTGTTGGGGAGTCGCCGGAGCTCCGCGCATCGGCTTCCGATGCGTGCGACGTGAAGTCGCTCAAATAATCGTTCAATCAATATGAAACCTCCATAATGAAAAGCGAACCCGCGGTTCCGTCCGCGGTAGTCTATCGGCGCCGATGCGTCTGGCAACGGGCGTGGCGGAAGCCGCCGAGACAATGTTCCTTCGATTTCTCTGAAATCGGGGAGAGGCCCGCGAGGGACTCTCCCGGACTGCAAGCGTCACCGCGGTTCGAGGGCTAGACTGAGTGGCATGTCCAACACATGTGAACTGATGTAAGCACCGTAAAGTTCCGATAGAGCCAAAGACGCTGATAGGCTCCGACCAAAAGGTGTGTCGCAGGTTGACCCCTTGCATCGATGGGTCACACGGATCATCAAGCGACCGGTGTAAAGTCAGGGACTAACCCACTCGTGTTATTTGAGCGAAACACGTTAAACCCGATACTCCGCCCCTCCGGGGCAGGTGTTGCCGCAAGGCACGCTGATGGAGTGGCGGGCAAACGAGGTCGGAAAAAGCAAATGCCGTCCTGTAACGGGGCGGATAGGAGGTGTGACATTCCTCCGCCGCGAAAGCGGGCAGACTTCCGACTGGTCATTCATCACGAAACAGCAAGTAGACCCACCAAAGGAGGAACAGCAAATGAACGTGGAGCAGTCCATGTGTGCACCCTCTGACCGAGCACAAAGCTTGGACCAGCTCAACTGGCCCGAGCATGAAAAGCAGGTCCGGAGGCTACAGGCACGAATCGTGAAGGCGATACAGGAGAGGCGCTGGGGCAAGGTGAAATCCTTGCAGTGGCTCCTCACCCATTCGTTTAGCGGCAAAGCCTTGGCCGTTAATCGAGTGACGAGCAATCAGGGTAAGAATACACCGGGTGTTGACGGGGCAGTTTGGGAACATCCGGCAACCAGATACAGAGCGATCGGATCGTTGCGGCGACGCGGCTATCAGCCGCAGCCGTTGCGGCGCGTTTATATCCCGAAATCCAACGGAAAATTAAGACCGCTGGGTATCCCGACCATGAAAGACCGCGCGATGCAGGCGTTATACCTGCTCGCACTGGAGCCCGTGGCCGAGACCTTGGCGGACCCAAACTCCTACGGGTTCCGGCCGGCGCGCTCGACGGCAGATGCCATTGAACAGGCCTACAACGTGCTGGGTCAGGATGACAAAGCGCAGTGGGTGCTCGAAGGCGACATCAAGGGCTGTTTTGACAATATCAGCCACGAATGGATGCTAACGAACATACCCACGGACGTTGAAATCCTGCGTAAATGGCTTCGCGCCGGCTTCGTGGAAGCACGGACTTGGTTTCCGACAGAGGCGGGCACTCCGCAGGGAGGCATCATCTCGCCGACGTTGGCAAACCTGACACTAGATGGATTGGAGCGGTTGCTGAACAAGCGCTTCGCTCGTCGGAGCGCTGGAGGCGGCAAAATATACAATCCGAAAGTTAACCTCGTGCGTTATGCGGACGATTTTATCATCACCGGCGACTCGAAAGAGACGTTGGAAAATGAGGTCCGTCCGTTGGTCGAACGATTCCTCAATGAACGGGGGCTTCTGCTCTCGCCTGAGAAAACCAAGATCACGCACATCAGCGAGGGGTTCGACTTCCTTGGGCAACATCTCCGCAAATACGGCAAGCTACTGCTCGTGATGCCGTCGAAGAAGAATGCGCATGCCTTCTCGGAGAAGGTTCGGGCGATCATACATAGCTGTGAGGGGGCAAGCTAGGCGCAACTGATATGGCAGCTCAATCCCGTCATTAGGGGTTGGGCGAACTATCATCGGTATGCGTCGGCCAGTGGCACCTTCCGCAAGTTGGATCATGTTATCTGGTATTGTTTGTGGCAGTGGGCTCGGCGCAAACACACGACCTGCACCGGCGGGTGGATCGCCAGAAGATACTGGCACACCATCCTCGGACAGCGTTGGAGGTTTGCATGCACCACGGGCGAACGGAGGACCGACGGACAGCCGGCTTGGTTGAGGCTGACGAACTTGGCTGACACCAAAATCCGGCGCTATGTTAAGATCCGCATGGATGCGAATCCGTTCGATCCTCAGTGGCGTGCCTACTTCAAGAGACGTGCGCGTCTCCGAAAGTTGGGGCCGTTGGCCCAGAGAAAGACAAATGCCGTTGTAGATATCGGCCCTGCATAGCCGGGGCTTTGAATGGCTCGAGCCGGATGAAAGGAAACTTTCCCGTCCGGTTCCTAGGGGAGGAGGTTGGTGTAACCCAACCTCCTTACCCGAGGCTGCCACGGCCCGTCCCGCGTCGGGCGCGGGCGGGCCTAGCTGGGGCTCCGACCGCCCCAGCCCCGGCTGATGCTAGCGAACACAGGCGGCATGAGGTGTGCGCTTAGGGTTCTGGCTATGCTTTTCAGGCCGGCTAACCTGTCGCCCAATTCGCGCTTCCACCCATGACCAACTCTACCCCGAAACCCACGGTTGCTGCCCCACAAGTTTCTCTTCTCCGCCGGCTTTTGCCCCGACTCACCCCGACCGGGATGAGCGTTGACGGGAAGGCCGTTCCGACTACCTTTTCCCCTGTGAAACTGCGTCACATCATCAGCAAACTTCGCCGGCTTGATCTTAACCAAGCTGCCCGGGAGGCTACTGCCTTGAAGGACCAGTTCCGCCGGGAAGATCGGGAGCTGCTAGCCCAGGGCCGTGGGGATGAGGTCGCGGTGCGGAACCGCCGTCTGATGGGCATCCGCGAGGGGGCCAAAAGCAAGCTCGTCGGCTTTAACGGCGTCCGGTTCGAGTGACCCCAGCCAGACCAGAAACCACCCCGCACGACTATCGCGTCGTGTGCCAGTGGGAACCAGCCCCGACCGTGGTCGGCGGCCAGGCGGTGAACCTGTGGGCCATCAACTACCTGCCCCAGGTCCCAAAATCCACCTTGGTCAGCAAGGATCTCGATATCGTGGTGGGGGCGGACAGCACGCTTAGCCTGAAGCGGATTCCGGGTTGGCTCTACGAACCAAACAAGACCAAGAACTGGACCGATTCGCGCTTGGGGTTTCTGAAGGGCACGAGCCCCGACGGACGGCCTTTGCTCGTTGAGGTGTTGCACTCGGTGCATGGCCTCGACAAGTCCGACCTGAAGCATGCCGCTTACGTCAAGATGGACGGAGTGCTCTACCGGGCGCTTGACCCGGTCACGATGCTCAAGGCCAAGGCGGCGAATGTGCGGGACATCAACCAAGAGGGTGCCTCGCCGCGGCATGACCGGCCGCACCTCCAATTGATCGCCCGTTGTGTGCCGCTCTACCTTCGCGAAGTCCATGCGCTGTCCGTCGAAAAACCTGAATTGGAAAAGGAATCCCTGTCCGTGATCAGCCGGGCTTTCAAGACACTACAAGAGGCGAAGACGGCACAAACCCTGCGAGCCGAAGGCATCGCACCCGCCTCGTTGATTCCGACCGAGCTGGCCAAATCCACGCTTCCGCGCATCCGTGCCGCGTTCGATTGGCAATACCGTCTGCTCGCGCAGCCGGAAAAAGAAATCCACCCGGCACCGTCCCCGAGCGTTGCCACGAGGCCCGCCGAGCACCCGCCAGGCCAAGGACCACGGATGGGCATGTAAGCAAGCCCGCTTGGAGGCCTGACCGTGGACTACCTCGATACCAAACGCTTTGACCACCTGAGCGAGGAGGAGGTGCTGGACCGCATCGGCGCCTTGCTCGCCATCGCCATAGGACGCAGCGAGGAGCAGCGGCGGCTCAACGCGCTTGCCGGCTCGCCGCCGGCCCCTGCTGCCCCTGATCCAAGCCTCGCGGCTCTCGATCTCACTCAACTCGTAACCGACCCGCTGGAAGCGCAGATCATAGTGCAGTTGCGCGTTGTTGGCCGCACGAATGCCCGCGAGCTGGCAGCGGCCCTTGGCCTCACCACGTCTACCGCCGCACAAAAACTCGCGCGGTTGTGCGCCGCGGGCCTGTGCCGGGTCGAGGCCCGCAGCCGCCCGGCGTGTTACCGGCTGCGGACCGAATACAGCGCCAATTAAGAAGCGTTCTCCAGCGCGGCAAAGCGCAGGAGCTGTTCGGCCGGCGGCAGCTCCGCCAAGGCCTTCATCTGGTTCAGGCTGAAGCGGTGCATTTCCTGCGGAGTGCTCAAATTGAGCAGCCGCTCCTGTATGGCGGGGACCAGCTGCAGGAGTTTCATGCAGTGGGTGATCGTCCCCGGCGTCAGGCCCTCCGCCGCCGCCAGATCGATCCGCTTGAGTTTCGGTTCGGCTTCCAACCGGCGCTGCCACGCGCGGGCCCGGTGCAACGGATGCTGGACCGTCGCCGGGGCCGGCTTGGGCACTATCGCCCGTTTGGCCGTAAGCAGGTTTCGGGCAAAAGGACTCAGGAGCGCCACGCCGCCGGCCTGCCGCACCGCCACCGCCGTTTGCAGGATCAGTGGCCGGGTCGCCGCCACCGCCGGCAGGGCCCTGCGCTCGCCGGCATCAATGACGAGTCGTTCCTCCATGCCCTCGATCAACCGGTGCACGCGCACCTTGAGTCGCAGTTCGATGTGCCGCACGCACGCATCCGGCGCGGGCTGGACCGCGGGGCGCACTTCGACCCGCTCTAGGAAGAGCAGCAGGAGATCGCGTTGCTGTTCAGGGGAAAGAGTCGGCATCAGTTCGCCAAACCGGGCGAGCGAGCGGCGGACCCGCTCCGGGTCGAGCGAACGCTGCTCGCAGGCCGCGAGGTCCTGCCGGGCCTGTTCGCGTTCGACGAGGATGGTCTGCTTGTTCTGGTGCAGGGCGGCGGCCTCCTGCCGGAGTTCGTTACCGAGGAAGTCAATCCCACCCCGGGCGACCGCCTGCGCACAGTGCCGGAGCTGCTGGGTCAGCTCGACGAGCCGGCGGTCCAGCTCGGTCAGCTTCGCGCGCAGGGGAGCCCGTTCGCTCGCACTGCGGCGCTGCGTCTCAAGCGAAGTGGTGCGGAGCACGTCAGGGTGCTGGCTGCATTCGCCCAGGAAGCCAATGACGGCCGCTTCGAGGGCAGACGCCGATACATGCCGCACCGGGCAACGCGCGTCCCCGCGTTCCTTGTGCGCGTGGCCGCAGGTGTAGTAGCGGTAGAGCTGGCCTGAAGGATCACGCTTGCCGCTTGCGTTCGGAACCATCGCCCGGCCGCAGCGCCCGCAGACCACGATACCCTTGAGCACGTGGAAATTCTTGTCCCGCGCGCGCAGCCGGCAGCGGGCCGGCTGGAGCGCCTGGGTGATCGCCGCGTTGGCCCTTTCCCACAGATCCTGGCTGACGATGGCCTCGTGCTGTCCGGGGTATTCGATGCCGTGCATCCGCACCCGACCGGCATAGAGCGGGCGCATGATCAGCCGCCGGAGGATGTCCGTGCGGAAGCGCTTTTGCCCGATGGCATACTGGGTGCCGTTCCGGCGCTGCCGGGTGCGCGCCCGGGTGCGGAGGCCTTGGTCATTGAGGGCGTTGGCGATGTCCGTCAGCGAGACGAGCTGCGCCGCCTGCTCGTAGATGCGGCGGAGCACCGCGGCCTCCTCAGGCAGCGGCTTCAAGCCCTGCAATTCGGCATCGTAAGAGTAGCCGTAAGGCACGTTGCCCCCCGTCCACATCCCGCGCTTGGCCTGCTCGACCAGCTTCAGGTGTATTTTCTCGGAGGTGTTGTCGCGCTCATACTCGTTCACGCTCATCACGATGTTGTTCTTGAGTCGGCCTGAGGGCGTCTCATCCGAAATGTCCTCCGTCGCACTCACCAGCCGGCAGCCGTGCTTGCGGAGGAAAGCGCGGAAGGGCACCCACTCGTGCGTGCTTCGCAGCACGCGCTCGAGCTTGAAAATCAGCACCACCTTGATCGCGCCGGTTTCGATGTGGTGCATCAACGCCTGCATCCCGGGGCGATTCAGGTTGGCTCCAGAGTAGGCGGCATCCGTGAGTGTGATGAATTCGTGCCAGCCCTCGGCCGCGGCGTGCTTGTTCAGGAAGTCCCGGCACATGACCGCCTGGCTTTCGCAGGAGTCGAAGCGCCCACCGACCTGGTTGAAGGTTGAGACGCGCGAATAGATTCCGACGGGCAGTGAACCGGTGGAAACGGACGTAACAGAGGCAGGGATTGCAGGCATATTTTGGTTCTCCTTTTGCGTCGGGAAACCGGCGGCCTGATCCGATTCGATGCGACGTTTTGCTGCGAAAAATCTTCGCAGAGCCTGCGCGAAAATCAACGGAAGGATTTTAACGGTAGCGCACGCGATGCTCCTGCGTGTTCGATTTTCTTCCTCGTTTTTCCGCGAAAAACCGAACCTCGGTCAGACGTGTTGAAACAGACTTACTCGCGTGCCCTTTCAATTTCAGCGACTTGCGCCGATTTTAATGATCGGCCGCTTGGTTCGCTAACATTTGAAAATGGCGGAGAGGGAGGGATTCGAACCCCCGGGACCTTTCGGCCCACCTGATTTCGAGTCAGGCGCGATCGACCACTCTGCCACCTCTCCGTGATCAAGGAGCGGGAAAGTAGGCCACCGCCTCGAAAACGGAAGCCGAAAGTGCGTTTGGTTGTAACCTGTTATCATGGCTCCCGTTGTCCTGTGGCCTGTTCAGGCTGATTGGAACGAACCGGCGTATTGAGACCCCAAGATTAGCCGTCCGTTTCGCGGGGTCGATTTGGACGTATGCCAAACAACCAACGGTCAAAGTCCAGCGGGACACCACCCCCATCGACTTCACTTGATGAATCCAAGTCCCACCACATGCCACCCGATTGAAGAACGAGGGATGTTCACGGCGACCGATGCCACCATCCCACACTACCCGTATATACCAAGACTGGATAACTTTTGCTCGATGCGTCGGGGATGGGTGGGAGGTCGGGTTGGTGATTTGAAACTCTTCTACTCAGAAGATGCGCCGGTCTAGCGTTTAGGAAAACGATAAAGCGGATCTAATAATTGACGACCTTCTTCACTACTTCCCAATCATCACCAGATGGCTGTAGTGCAATGATGATGGATGTGGTTCGTGAGGAACCGGTGCGTGGATAGGTTGTGACCTGATATGTCTCAATATCTCCACCAGTTGGAAACCCGTAGTAGCTACCGTTAGGAACTGAACTGACATCAGCAACAGACCCGTATGTTTCGCCGACCTGTCTAGCATACTGACGAGCCAATATTCGCGGCCTTGTTGACCTGGTCTCTGATGGACTGGATGCGGAGGAAGTATCAGAGGAGACGGCGTCCTTCTTGTCGTCAGCCAACTGACCACCAACGATCAAGACAGCAACAATGCTCCACCAAAAAATCCAGTTTTTGAGAAACGGCTTCTTCTGTTTCTGAGGCTGCTGTTCAGATTTCGATGAGACTGGCAGCAAAGGAGGGGGCTGCATACGGATTGGTCGTCTTGCTTATGATTTCACGAGAAACCCTGTCGGTCCCTTTTCGACAACTGAGGACTGTTTCAGAAAGAAACCAATGACTAGTGCCGAAACCAAAACTACAAACCAGAGCATAAAGATTGCGACACCACCTAGGGCCATTCCAATTCCTGCACCTGCTTTCTCGGCATCGGAGTGGGCTTGAGCTGCAACAGTGGACGCGCCAGCCATACCGGCGATAAAACCAACGAACATCGTCACCGTCCACATAAGGGCAAAATACTTGAGCACGTTCCAAGAAGTGCCGCCTTCACGAACTTCCCCTTCCTTGAGGGATCGTTTGGCGAGCCAAAACGGAACAACCACGGGGCCCAAAAGAACAGTGAATGCCGCCCAAGGGATTCCATTTGTCATGCGTTTTTTGGCGTCAAAAAAGAGCCAGATGGCTATGCAGGTGTAAAGAAGCAGGTATCCTTTCATGGGTAGACTGTGGTTATGATTGCGGCGGTTGAGTGTGGATGAGTTGGTAGCCCATATTAGAGCCATATGCTTTACGGCATATCATGCCGTTCCGTCAATCTATGCTTTACGGCATGATGGGGCGTGCCATCTGCCGCCGAAATCAATCGTCAGCTGAAACGTTATGGAGCCAATCTACGACGTGAACGAATGGCCGTTGAGATGACTCAGGAAAAATTGTCCGAGCTGGCAGACCTGAATATCCGAACACTGCAAAAGATTGAAGCCGGGCAAACCAATATCCTACTGACCACGGCAGTCAGGTTGCGTGAGTCCCTAAAATGCGACTGGGATAAACTGGTTTAGATGACGGTCTTCACCGTAGACGGGAACCACACCGCCTTCCCCGTCCTCGTGAAGATGCCACGACGGGTCAGACACTGAGCAATCTCCGTCAACGTGGTCACCCCCGTTGACTTGATTTCCTCGATGATGGGACGGACCTTGGCGATGAACTCCAACTTCTGCCGGCGATACCCCTCCACCATCAGCCTGACCTGACGCTTGGGATGACGGGTTCCAAGACGGACACCGCGCTTCTTGGCCATCTGCAAGGCGGCCCGTGTTCTCTCTGAGATGAGTTCACGTTCGCGTTGGGCCACGAGGGCGAGGATGCCGACCGTGAAGCGATCCACGTTGGGACAATCACAGCAGACGAAGTCCACGTTGCCGTTCTGCAAGCGAAGCAGGAACTCAGCATTTCGACTGAGCCGGTCTAACTTGGCGACGACGAGGGTGGCTTTCAGACGACGGCACTCACTGAGGGCCAAGGTAAGCTGAGGACGGTCGTTGTTCTTGCCGCTCTCCACTTCCACAAACTCGCCGACTACCTTCCCCTTCTGGCCAGTGACGTAGCGGCGGACGGTCTCGTCTTGGGACTCAAGGCCAAGACCAGAGACACCCTGACGGTTGGTGGAGACTCGACGGTAGAGGACGAATGATTTCATGGCCGTCCTGGACGTTCATCCCCGACCCCTCGTCAACGGTAATTACAGGGCCTAACGCTCGGTCTATGCTCACTCGCTTCCAGCGATATTCTCGTAACTGGTTACGGGAGGGACTGGTCCTGTAAGTTCACTTTATTTCTGACGGATGTTCGGCACCGTTCCCGTCGCCATCTTGAAGCACTCCGTCACGATTTTGCACACTCGGTCGTAGTGTTTCGGAAGGGTGAGGAACCCATCATGGATGGGAAGGTAGACCAATTTTTCTTTCATGCACCGCTCACCTGCCATGTGAACCATCACCATAGACTCCTTCCTCATTATTCCGCAGGCGAACTTACTTTTCTGATTTTTCCCGAATATCTTCATTCCCGCCATCGTGGTAGCAAACTTCGGATACTTCGTGGAGATGTGACGGTAAAATAATCCCTCTCGGTAGAGTAAGGTTCTCTTTCGCCACCTCAATTCCGCCCAATCTGGCTTGTTCATCTTGGGATACCTCTTGAGCCGACTCCTATTCTTGAACAGATGGGATGAACCCTTGAGGTCTTCCCTCGTCACCCCCTTGGGGTTGCAGCACATCGCCAGATATGGGTCGGCACTGAGCAAATCCTTTCTCATCTCCGCTCGCTCCTTCGGGTCGGTCATCTCCTCCAAGAGAAAATGAAAATGACTCCCGGCAACATCACCTTCAACCATCGGCTGCTTGCCCTCCCATCGCAGAAGTTTCCGAAGCATCTTCGGAGCATAAATGTAGGTGGAATAGAATCTCCCCTCCTTGGCGTTTATCTTCAAGTCATGCTTGCCCAGTCGAAAACGGACTACCCTCGGATATAGTTTCCTCAACTGACCGACCCCAATCTCCATTTGCTCGAAATGTTTCGCGTCAATTTTTGTCTTCTTCAGCTGACGGGAGAAATAGCGGCAGACCGGTTCTAATTTCTTACTCGTCTGGTCGGGCTTCTTGGAGATCCGGATGGACTTCACCAACGCTTGCTTCTCCGCCTTGGACAAGAACACCTTTTCAATACCCTTCCGTAGGATCTCTGCCGGTGCTGCATATGCCCGGCATTTCTTTTCATCGGCATCGTGAACGGAGATTAGCTCAAGAAATCCCTCACGAAATAGCACATCATTGAACTCAGCATAGTTCCGATTGATTTTCTTTAGGTCGAGCGATTGCAACTGAACTCCGCTGGACTCCATCGCCAATGTCCCATCAGCACGTAGCTCAGGCTCAATCAGCATCGAATAGAGCTGAGTGAGGTATTCTGAAAAGTTTTGCCTGTAGGTCTTGTTTCTCTCCTCGAACCACTGTTCAGCCAAACTCCCATAGTTGAAAGCAGCTAGTCGGTAGAAGAAAACATTGCTTGAACCTACAGGACGCTTGGACGGTTGCAGGATGGGATGCTGATTGGGGATAGCATCAATGAATTTCTTCCACCGCTTGAACCACAGCAACTTCACTCGCAGCCGTTTCTTTTCTTCGCTGGTGAGTGGTTTGTCTTTGCCGTCCATCTCCGTAGCATCTCCACACGACAAGCAACTACCACTAAAAAAACCAACGTCCCTTTGGGACGTATCCTCCCTACATATGTTTCCCACTTTTTGGTGACGCAGATATAATTACGCTGCTGAAAAGTGGGTAAGATATGAAGGAGTAATACGTCCTGTAGGACGTTCGCATTTATTTTAGCATCGGTCGCGTATCTTCAGTCAATCATCTGTCCCGTCGTCGGTGGAATGACTCTTCGATTTCTTCCTCATCTTCTCTTGTTCTCTTCGGCGATGGATGACCATACGCCACTGAGCAATCTTCTGCCGTTCCTTGTCGATGTTCGCCCGCAGTCGAGCAATCCGTTGTTGGGATAAATAGATTTGGTTCTCCTCGTAAAAACTTTCGACGAGGCGAAGCTGACCAACGAGTAGGTCATCAACGGCTATGCGGAAGTCTGATAAAATCTGGTGGTTCATGCCAGATAAGTAGAAGACCAGCGGGCAAAGTCCTCAGTGGAGACTCTATCCTGACCGTTCCTGACCCTCTGGAACCGTTTTACTAATACCACCCCCTGCCACCACCTGGTCAACTCAGGAAACGTCAGGGAACGATGGAGAACCAGTGTTTACCATCCTCCTCGGACACCACGTTGCGGTAGTGGGAATATATCATGGACGGTGACCCACTGTGACCCATGTAGGCGATGACATCAGCCAACGACCATCCACCGGCCAAAGCGTAAGAACAGAACGAATGACGGATGCAGTTCTGCTGGTAATCTATCTTGGCCGATTCAATCGCGGAACGGAGGGAATACTTCCAACGATCCCCAATCAACCGACCTGTCCGGCGTTTGTCTTGGACATGCCTCAACCACTCCATCGCGTTTGGTGGGATGCGATTGTTTCTGAACCGTGCTTTCTTGGCGAACTCCGCGGGAACCTCGACGATGGATTTGTCGAGGTGAAGATGTGACCACCTCAACCGACTGGCTTCCTCAACTCTGATTCCACAGAAACCAACCAGCACGAATATCACAATCCGGTCACACCAATCTTTTTCCAAACACCAGCGGAGAAGCTTGTCGAAGTCATCCGGTGAAAGGACGTGGGGTTTATTGAAGGGGATGGTGGGACGAGTGATTTTGTCCACAGGGTTGAGTCCGAGCATCTCCTCCTTGATGGCGAAGTTGAACAACACGCTGAGATGGATGAGGATACCTTTCTTGGTAACCAGCCCCATGTCGGCGTTGTGCTTGTAGACGTAGTTGGTGACTTGCTCACGGGTGATGTCCCCCACCCTTGTTTCCTTCCCCACGTAGGGGATGAAGCCGTTGAGACAATACCGCATCGATTTCGCGTAGTGAATGGAGCGGCCGACTCGTTGCTTCTCCGCGACGAATAACTCCACCAACTCACTCAGCGTCGGATTGCCTTTGTGCCCGTGGTGGCGGACGTAGAACGACACCACGTCAGTCAACCCCACCCTCAGCGGTCTGAGTTGCTCAAGACAGTAGAGCAGTTCGGCTTTGCGGTCGAGTAACTCGCCGACAGGACGGGGGTCGGCGTGTTGGACACGGGTGAATTTCTCCGCGGCGGAATAGTCGGTGAAGAACCTCCGTTGCTTCCGACCCTCTGGGTCTACTCCAAGATAGACGGAGTAGCCGACCACGGTTCCCTTTCGGCGTTGTGTTGAGATGTGACCCACAGGAACTGGACCGGACTTCCCCGTGGTCGTGTCAAACTCGTTATGCCAACCAATCTGCCAAACTCAGTGAGTTGGTCGGTGGTAACACCGAGTGAATCAAACTCAGTTTTGAGTGTAGGATTCTATCCCCCACCTACTTGATGACCCAAATCGATTTCGAGTCAGGCGCGATCGACCACTCTGCCACCTCTCCGTGATCAAGGAGCGGGAAAGTAGGCCACCGCCTCGAAAACGGAAGCCGAAATTTATCGGGCCGGCGGAATCGTCCGCCGACGTAAAAAATCAGACGTTTTCGTCCTCCAGCCCGCTGAGCTCACGCCGGTTGGCCGGCAGGTGCTGGGGCAGGAAGTAATAATACAGCATCAGCTGCCAGCTGCGGGAGGAGCGATACAGCGCCAGCGGCGCCAGCACTGACAGACCCAGGGCCAGCCCGATGGCCACCTTGCCCGGCAGCGCCCCGAGATACCAGAGGATGACCACGGGGGTGAGCAGGCCGACGCAGGTCACGCCGTAGTTGATGGCCATCGCACCGAGGAAGAAACCCTCGTCCTTCTCGATCTTCAGGCCGCAATCGCGGCAGGAGCGGTCGAGCTCGAAGAGCGTGCCCTGCTTGAACAGCGTGCGCCCGCCGCAGTTGGGACAGCGGTTGGCGAGGCCTCGGGCGATGATCTGGCCGCGGGTGACTTGCATGGGATCAGGCTATCCGGGAATCACCCAAGGGGAAGCGTGCAGTAGAATCAGGGCTGCGACTCATAGGTCCTATAAGCCTAAAATCCGCAGTTGAGGTGTGACGAGGAGGGAGGAAGCCGTTGAGGTGTTGGGGCATGGAAACAAACCATAAGGTGGCGGCGGTTCACCCGGTGGGTGAAGGGCAATTCACGTTCCCGACGGCGGGTGGGCGGGTGCGCTTGGCGGTGACGGACGACGCCTTGACGCCCTATGGGGGGCTGGTGCCGTGGGCGGCCTTCACCAAGCATTTGGGCATCGCCGAGGGGTTGGCGGAGGCCTGCCCGGTGCGGCGCACCAGCCCGAACGCGGCGCCGGTCTACGACGTGATCCAGTCGTTCATGCTGACGGCGCTGACCGACGGGCGGCGGTTCTCGCACATCGAGCGGTTGCGGGAGGATCCGACCATTCCGGAGTTGTTCGGGATGGAGGCGGTGGTGGGCGACGACACGGTGCGACGGTTCTTCGCCTCGGTCGATCCGGCGCTGGGGGCCGAGTGGATCGCCCAGCAGGCCCGGCCGCTGTGGGGGGCGTTGCCGGGGCAGACGATCCTGGACTGGGACTCGACGGTGCAGCCGAAGTATGGGCACCAGGAGGGCGCGGCCCTGGGCTACAATCCGACCAAACCGGGTCGGCGCAGTTTCCATCCGCTGTTGGCGGTGGTGGCGCGCACGCGGTTGTGTCCGGCCTACCGGTTCCGCTCGGGCGACACGGTCACGGCGACGCAGTGGCAACAGGCGATGGAGGACGCGCAGCGCTGGCTCGGTGGGCACCGGGTCTGGCTCAATCGCGGGGATCTCGGCTTGGGGCACGACGGGATCATGGCCTGGCACGAGGCGCAGGCCGGAAGGCCCAAGTATCTGTTCAAACTGAAGCTGACGCGCGGGGTGCGCGCCGCCCTGCACGCGGTGCCGGTGGCGCGCTGGCAGGGACCGGCGCAACGGGGTGCCTGGCAGGTCGCCGACGGCACGCTCCAGCTCCACGGCTGGGCCGGCCCGCGCCGGGTCGTCTTCGCCCGCTGTCTGCAAGGCGAGATGCCCGGGCCGGAGTGCGGGGAGTTTTGGGACCAGACCAAGCACGAGTTCGCGGTCTACGTCACCAACCTCGGGGCGGACTACAACCCCTGGCAGATCCAGCAGCTCTACCGGGACCGGGCCGACACCGAAAACGTCTTCGACGAACTGAAGAACCAGTGGGGGTTCAGCGGTTTTTGCGCGAAAAAACGCGCCACCACCGAGCTGGCCGCCCGGTTGCTGCTCCTGGTCTATAATCTCTGGGTGCTGTTCGTGCGCTTCATCGTGCCACACCAACACACCGAGGCCAAACGCGGCCGCCGGTGGTTCCTGCTCATCGCCGCCCGCCTGGTCCAGTCCGGCCGCCAGAAGGAGGTGCAGATCTCCGTGCGCGGCGGCTGGGCCGAGCAACTCAAAGACGGCTACCTGCGACTCCACGACTGGATCAAAACAACTGCGCCGCAGTTGAAAACGGTCCCGCCACTCCCCGCGTAAAAGCCCCGACCTTATCCGAAAATCCGACCCTCAACTGCGGAATTTAGGATAAGTCCTATGCGACCGATGGGTCCTATCCTTCCGAAAACAAAAAAAGGCGCCCCCTCGCGGGAGCGCCTTGGAAACTTTCGATGGATCAGCGCTTAGGCGCCGAGCTGATAGCGGGTGAACCGGCGGATCGCCATGTTCTCGCCCAGCTTGCCGACCTGCTCGGAGAGGAGATCCTTGATCATCTTCTCCGGGTTCTTGACGAACGGCTGGTCGAGCAGGCAGACCTGCGAGTAATACTTCTCGAGCTTGCCCTCGACGATCTTCTGCACGGCGGCCGGCGGCTTGCCCGCCATCTGCGCGGCGGCGATGTCGCGCTCCTTGGTGAGCTCGGCCTCGGGGACTTCCTCGCGGCGGACATAGCTCGGGGACGCGGCGGCGATCTGCAGGCACACGTCCTGGCAGAACGCCTTGAAGTCGTCGGTCTTGGCGACGAAATCGGTCTCGCAGTTGATCTCGACGAGCACGCCGACCTTGCCGCCCACGTGGATGTAGGAATGGACGAGGCCTTCCTTCGTCGCGCGGGAGGCGAGCTTGTCGATCTTGTTGCCGAGCTTCTTGCGGAGGATCGTGGTGGCCTCCTCGATGTTGCCCTGGGCCTCATCGAGAGCCTTCTTGACGTCGAGCAGACCGGCCCCGGTTTTTTCCCGGAGCTCGCTGATCATGGAGGTGGTGACGGTAGCCATGTGGTGATAAAACGTTCGGCGATCAGACCTCGTCGGTGGTGACGGCAGACTTCTTGGCGCCGGTGGTGCGGCTCGGGCGCTTCTTGGCGACCGGCTTCTCCTCGATGACGTCCTTCAGGTTCGCGGGGATGGCGACCTTGTCGAGGTCGACCTCGCCGGCGGCGTTGACGCCGGAAGCGGCGGCCTTGGCCTCGGCGTGGGCGTTGCGGCGGGTCTCGCGGTGGGCCAGGCCCTGCGTGATGGCCTCGACGACGGTCTCGATGATGATGCGGACGGACTTCGCCGCGTCATCGTTGCCCGGGATCGGGTAGGTGAGCTGGGTCGGGTCGGAGTTGGTATCGACCAGGCCGATCGAGGGGATGTTCATGCGCTTCGCCTCGGCGACCGCGATCTCCTCGTAGCTGGTGTCGACGACGAACATCGCGGCGGGCAGGCCGGTGAGGCCGATGATGCCGTCGAAGTTGCGGGTCATGCGGGCCATCTCGCGGCGGATGGCGGACTCCTCCTTGGAGGAGAACTTGCCGAGCTCGCCGCTCGCGTCCATCGCCTGGTATTTTTTGAACTTGGCGAGGGACTTCTTGATGGTCTCGAAATTGGTGAGCGTGCCGCCCATCCAGCGGGTGGTGACGTAGGGCATGCCGGTGGTCTGCGCGGCTTCCTTGATCAGCTCGGTGGCCTGGCGCTTGGTGCCGACCAGGAGGACATCGCCGCCGCCGGCGACAAGCTGCTCGATGAAGGCGCAGGCCTTGGCCAGCGCGGCGTGGGTCTTCTCGAGGTCGATGATCGAGATGCCCTGACGGTGGTCGAAAATGTAGGGCTTGGAGCGCGGGTTCCAACGCTTGGTCTGGTGACCGAGGTGGACGCCGGCATCGAGGAGGTCTTTGGGAGTGAGGTTCATGTGGATCTATGTCGTGACGAGACACAGGTCGGCCAACTGGGCCGCCTTGCGATCGTTACTGTCAGTTAACGGTTGATGGGTTGAAGGAACAGGAAGGGCGAAAAGAGAGAACGCCCCCACCCTTGGCAAGACCGATTCCGAGGTTTTTGCCGGCAGGCCGGCCGGCCACTCCGCCGGCAGCTCAGGCCTCAGCCGGCTTTCCTGCGCAAGAAGAAGCGCTGCAACAGGATAAACACCAGCAACAGCGCCCCCACCACGATGCGCATCCACCACGAACTAAGGCGTCCATCAAACAGGATGGCGGCCTGAATGGTGCCGAAAATCAGCACCCCCAGCAGGGTGCCCAGCATATGCCCCCGCCCGCCGGTCAGCAGGGTCCCGCCGATGACGACGATTGCGATGGCATCCAGTTCGAGCCCGATGCCCATGCTCGGGTTGCCCGAGCCGGTATATAAGGTGGCCACGATGCCCGCCAGCGCCGCGCAGAAGCCGTTCATCGTGTAGACCCCGATCTTGGCCGGACCAATCGGTAGGCCCATGAGCAGGGCCGACTGCTCGTTGCCACCGATGGCCAGCAACGTGCGGCCGAAACGCGTGTGATGCGCCGCCACCCAGCCGGCCAAAATCACCGCCACTAGGAAAAGAGCGCCGGCCGGGATCGCAACGGACCCGAACACCCATTCGTAGGCCGAGATCTTGCCATAGAGCGCGTGGTTGATGCCGACCGAGTCCGTGCTGATCCAAAAACCCGCGCCACGCGCCAGGAACATGCCGGCCAGCGTGATCAGGAAAGGCGGCAGCCGGTAGAAGTGAATCAGCGAACCCATCCCCGCCCCCAGCGCCGAACCGGCTGCGAGCCCCAGCGTCCACGCCAGCCCTGGCGCCACCTGGTGCTTTTCGATCAGCGTGGCCGTGAGAATGGAGGTGAACCCGATGACGGCCCCGACCGACAGGTCGATGCCGCCCGAAAAGATCACGAGCGTCATGCCGACCGCCGCGATGCCTAGAAAGGCATTCTCCGAGAGCAGGCTGATGAACACCCGCGCCGAGAAGAAGCCGTCGTAGAAGTGTGACGCCGTCGCAAACAGCAGCGCAAAGATCGCCGCCGTGACGATCAGCGGCAGCTGCCGCGAGGCCCACGAGGCCGTCCTGATCATGCGGCCGTCTCCTTCTTCGGCCACAACCCGCCGAGCCAGCGGCCGACCTTGTCGGACTGCAGCAACGAGACCCCGATGATGAGCAGCGCCTTCGGCACCGGTGCGATCGCCGGCGGCACGCCGAGGTTATACATGGTGGTTGTCAGCGTCTGGATGAGCAGCGCGCCGACGGCCGTGCCGAGAATCGAGAACCGTCCGCCCGAGAGCGCCGTGCCGCCAACCACCACCGCGAAGATGGCGTCGAGCTCCATGTTCTCGCCGGCGCGATAGGCGTCGGCCGCGCGGATATTGGCCGCGGCGAGCACGCCCGCCAGACCGGCGCACGCGCCGCAGAAGATATAGGCCAGGGTCTTGATGCGCGCCGCCGCCAAGCCGGCGAAGCGGCTCGCGGTCTCGTTGTCCCCCACCGCCTCGATGAAGAGCCCGAGCGCCGTGCGCCGCAGCGCAAGATGCGTCGCCAGGAAAAGCCCGGCCACCAGCAACGGCGCCGCCGGCAGGCCCAGCACGAAGCCGTTGGCGAGGTATTCGAAGGCGGAATTCTTGATGATGATCACCTGCCCGTCGACGATGAGCTGGGCCAGGCCGCGACCCGCCACCATCAGGATGAGCGTCGCGACGATTGGCTGCACCCCGAGCCGGGCCACCAAGAGGCCGTTGGCCGAACCCGCGACCACGCCGGCCCCGAGCGCGGCGGCCAGCGTCAGCGCGAGCGAGTGTCCGCCCTGCAGCAGCACGGCACACACCGCGCCGGTGATGGCCACGACGGAACCGACCGACAGGTCCACGCCGCCGGTGGCGATGAGGAGCGTCATGCCCAGCGCGACCAACATCGTGCGCGAGCCCTGAGTCAGGATGTCGATGGGCACGCCGTAGAGGTGGCCGTCGAGCAGCGTGATCTTCAGGAAGCCGATGTCGTGCACCGCGTTCAGCAGCACGAGGGCAGCGAGCCCGAGCAGCGGCCAGAGAACGGGGGATTGGGCCTTAGCTTTCATGTGTGCCGGCCATCAGGTGCATGAGCTTTTCCGAATTGATGTCGGCACCGGCGATCTCGCCGGTCAGCCGCCGCTCGCACAGCACGAGGACGCGCGAGCAGTTGCGCACCACCTCGTCGATCTCCGACGAGATGAAGAGCACCGCGAGACCGTCGGCGCGCAGCTTGGCGATCAGCTGCTCGATCTCCTGCTTGGCCCCGATGTCGATGCCGCGCGTCGGCTCGTCGAGGATGATCACCGCCGGCTGCGTCGCCAGCCAGCGGGCGAGCAGCACCTTCTGCTGGTTGCCACCGGAGAGGTTCCTGATGGGCGTCTCGGCGTCCGCGGTCTTGATCCGCAGCGCCTTGATGTAGTGCCCGCACAGCTGCGCCTGCTCCGCGGCGGACAGCGCGCGCAGCATGCCGCGTTTGCCCTGCAGCGCGACGATGAGGTTCTCGCGCACCGACAGGTTCGGCAAAATGCCCTCGGCCTTCCGGTCCTCCGAGCAGAACGCGAGCCCGAGCCGCACGGCATCGCGCGGCGATGCGATGCGCACCGGTGCGCCCTTCACGCTGACCTCGCCGCAATCACAGGCATCGATGCCGAACAGCAGCCGCGCCGTCTCGGTGCGGCCGGACCCGAGCAGACCGCCGAGCCCGGCGACCTCCCCGGCGTGCAACGCGAGGTCCACCGGCGCAATTGCTCCGCGCCGACCGAGCCCGCGGGCCGCAAGCACCGGTTGCGTGGTGGCAGTGGGGGCCGCAATATGGCTGGTGAAATCGGCCTCGCTCACCTCGCGCCCGAGCATCTTGCCGACCAGCGCGAGCCGCGACAGGTCCGCCGTGGCGTATTCGCCGACGAGCTGACCGTTGCGCAGGACCGTGAGCCGGTCGCTCACGGCATAGACCTGGTCGAGAAAATGGGTGACGAACACGATGCCCATTCCCTCGCCGCGCAGCTTGCGCATGATACCGAAGAGTTCCGCGACTTCCTTTTCGTCGAGACTGGCCGTCGGCTCGTCGAGCACGAGCAGCCGCGCCGACGTGTCGAGCGCGCGGGCGATGGCGACCATCTGCTGCATGGCCACGGAGAGCGAACCAAGCTCGGCATCGACGTCGCACTCGACCTCGAGCCGGGCCAGCGCGGCCCGGGCGCGGCGGCGAATGGCCCGCCAGTTGAGGAAGCCCAGCGCGCCGGGCTGACGTCCGAGCGTGATGTTTTCCGCCACCGAGAGCGAAGGCACGAGATTCACCTCCTGGTAAACGGTGCTGATCCCGAGCCGCTCGGCTTCCTTCGGCGCGGCGGGCCGGATGAGCTGACCGGCCAGGCGGATCTCACCCGCATCGGCCGGATGCACGCCGGTCAGCACCTTGATGAGGGTGGATTTGCCGGCGCCGTTCTCGCCGAGCAGCGCGTGGATCTCGCCGGCGCGGACGGTGAAGTCCACGCCCGCCAGCGCCACGACCCCGGGAAATGTTTTCCCGATGCCGCGGAGTTCGAGGAGGGCCGGCGCATTCATGCTATATCATCCCCGCAACCTGTCATCCTGAGCGCAGCGAAGGATCCATCACGATACGCGCTGGCGGCTGTGCCGATGGATTCTTCACTTCGTTCAGAATGACAGGACAAATCAATACTGCCGCGTAGGCAGCGCGGCGGCGGCGTTGGTCGCGTCGAACAGCTCGTCCTTGTTGTAGGATTTGCGCGGGACCTTCTCGCCGGCGAGCACCTTGGTCACCGTATCGTAAACCTTGGGTCCGAAGAGCGGGTTGCACTCGACCGTGCAGTTGATTTTGCCGGCCACGACGGCCTGCACGCCCTCGCGCACGGCGTCGATCGACACGATGAGGATGTCCACACCGGGCTTCATCCCGGCCTCCTCGATGGCCTGGACGGCACCGAGGGCCATGTCGTCGTTGTGGGCGTAAAGTATGTCGATGCTCTTCCCGTGCTTCTTGATGAAGGCCTCCATGACCTCCTTGCCGCCGGTGCGGCGGAAGTCGCCGCTTTGCGAATCGATGATCTTCAGGCCGGGGTGTTTCGCGATGCCCTCGGCAAAGGCCTTGCGGCGGTCATTGGCCGGGGCGGAGCCGGGCGTGCCCTGCAACTCGACAATGCGGCCCTTGCCGCCGGTCTTCTTGGCCAGCCACTCGGCGGCCATGCGGCCCTCCTCGAGGAAATCCGAGCCGATGAAGCAGGCGTAGAGCGACTCGTCGGTGGTGGCGATGGAGCGGTCGGTGATGATCACCGGGATGCCGGCGCGCTTGGCGTCGCGCAGCACCGGGTCCCAGCCGGTCTCGACCAGCGGCGCGAGCACGATGGCATCGACCTTCTGTGCAATGAACGAGCGCAGCGCGCGAATCTGGTTTTCCTGTTTGCCCTGGCCGTCGGAGAACTTGAGGTCGATGCCACGCTTGGCGGCCTCGGCCTTCATGGACTCGGAGTTGGCGGTGCGCCAGGCGCTCTCGGCGCCGGTCTGGGCGAAGCCGATCTTGAGCGGGGCGGCCGACGCCACGGTGGCGGCGAAACCGAGAATGAAGGCCAGGACCTTGAGACAGGGGGTAAGTTTCATGACACGATCAGGGTGGGATTGAAGCGGGGTGGAGACGAACACTGATTTTGCGGGATGGACCTGCAAAGCCCGCGGAATATGACTGTAAAGTAACTCGGCCGTTCCCCTCCCCGCGCCAGCCCCTAAACATGACGGACCCCGTGTATACCCTAGGCATCGATTATGGCACCAACTCGGTGCGCGCCCTCGTCGTCCGCTGCGCGGATGGCGCCGAGCTCGGCACCTGCGTCGTCAATTATCCCTCCGGCAAGCAGGGCATCCTGCTCGACCCGCAGGACCACCACCTCGCCCGCCAGCATCCCGCCGACTATCTCTTCGGCCTGGATAAATCCGTGAAGGGCGCGCTCGCCGCGGCCAAGAAGACCAGAGGCTTCAACGCCGCGCGCATCATCGGCCTCGGCGTGGACACCACCGGCTCGAGCCCGATCCCGGTCGACGCCAACAACGTCCCCCTCGCCTCCTCGAAGAAATGGGCGAAGAACCTCCACGCCCAGTGCTGGCTCTGGAAGGACCACACCAGCTGGCGCGAGGCCGCGCAGATCACCGCGCTTGCCGCGCGGCACCGCCCGCAGTTCATCGCCAAGTGCGGGAACACGTATTCGTCCGAGTGGTTCTGGTCGAAGATCTGGCACTGCCGCAACGTCGCGCCCGCCGTCTTCTCGGCCGCCTACTCCTGGGTCGAGCTCTGCGACTGGGTGCCGGCCGTGCTCGCGGGCGTCACCGACCCGCGCCAGGTGAAGCGCGGCATCTGCGCCGCCGGCCACAAGGCGCTCTATTCCGACGACTGGGGCGGGCTGCCGGACAAGGAATTCCTCGCGTTGCTCGACCCGGCCCTCGCCGACCTGCGCGACCGGCTCTACACGAAGGCGCACGACGCCAGCCAGTCCGCCGGCAACCTCTCCACCGCCTGGGCCGCGAAGCTCGGCCTGCCGGCCGGCATCCCGATCGCGATCGGCGAGTTCGACGTCCATTACGGCGCCATCGGCTGCGGCGTGGCCGAGGGCACGCTGGTCAAGGTCATCGGCACCTCCACCTGCGACTGCGGCGTGGTGTCGGCGGCGAAAACCGTGCCCGACATCCCGGGCATCTGCGGCATCGTGCCGGGCGCCATCCTGCCGGGTTTCTACGGCATTGAGGCCGGGCAGTCCGCCGTCGGGGACATCTTCAAATGGTGGGTCGAGGTCGCCTGCGAGGGCGACGCGGGCAAACACGCGAAACTCACCAAGCAGGCCGCGGCGCAGAACCCCGGCCAGAGCGGCCTGCTCGCCCTCGACTGGCAGAACGGCAACCGCACCATCCTCGTCGACCCGCTGCTGACCGGCCTCATCCTCGGTTGCACGCTGCACACGACGCAGGCCGAGATCTACCGCGCACTGATCGAGGCCACGGCCTTCGGCGCCCGCGCGATCATCGAGCGCATCAGGGAATACGGGGTGCCCATCGACCGCGTCGTCTGCGCCGGCGGCATCGCGGAGAAAAACCCGCTGCTCATGCAGATCTACGCCGACGTCACCGGTTGCACGATGCTCGTCTCCGGCTCCAGCCAGGCCTGCGCGCTCGGCTCGGCCGTGTCCGCCGCCGTGCTCGCCGGGGCCCACCCGGATTTCCCCACGGCCCAGCGCAAGATGACCTCGTTGAAGAAGGTCGCCTACAAGCCGAAGCCGGCCGCGCAAAAAACCTACAACCAGCTCTACGCCCTCTACCGCCAGGTCCACGATTCCTTCGGCGGCCTCAACAAGTCCGCCGACCTTTCCCGCGTCATGAAGGACCTGCTCGCCCTGAAAGCCTGAACCCTCCCTACCCCATGAATACCCCCGCCCTCCTCCGCCGTCTCGGCCTCACCGTCCTCGGCCTCGGCGCCACGCTCCTCGCCGGTGCGGCCGATCCCGCGGCGTCATTCGCCCTCGACGCCGCCAAGCCCGGCCCGGTGATCAACCGGAACATCTACGGCCATTTCGCCGAGCATCTCGGCCGCTGCATCTACGAGGGCATCTGGGTCGGGCCCGACTCGCCCATCCCCAACACCAAGGGCTACCGCAACGACGTGCTCGCCGCGATGAAGGGCCTCAACATGCCCGTCCTCCGCTGGCCGGGCGGCTGCTTTGCCGACGAATATCACTGGCGCGACGGCATCGGCCCCCGCGAGAAGCGCCCGTCCATGTTCAACTCCCACTGGGGCGGCGTCGTGGAGAACAACCATTTCGGCACGCACGAGTTCCTCGACCTCTGCGAGATGCTCGGCATCGAGCCCTACGTCTCGCTCAACGTTGGCAGCGGCTCCGTGCAGGAGGCGATGGAGTGGGTCGAATACATCACCTCCCCTGCGAGCTCGCCGATGGCCAACCTCCGCCGCGCCAACGGCCGCGACAAACCGTGGAAGGTGAAATTCTTCGGCATCGGCAACGAGAGCTGGGGCTGCGGCGGCAACATGACGCCCGAGTTCTACGCCGACAATTACCGGCGCTATAACACCTTCGTCAAAAACTACGTCCCCGGACCCGAGAACCGCCTCTACCGCATCGCCTGCGGCTCCAGCGGCCGCGACCTCAACTGGACCGAGGTCCTCATGAAGAACGCCGGCAAGCAGATGAACGGCCTCTCGCTGCATTGGTATACGCTGCCCACCGGCAACTGGGGCAAGAAGGGCTCTGCGACCGAGTTCACCGAGAACGAGTGGTTCTCCACCCTCCGCCAGACCCTGGTGATGGACAAGCTCGTCACCCAGCACTCGGCCATCATGGACAAATACGACCCCGAGAAGAAGGTCGGCCTGATCGTCGACGAATGGGGCACGTGGTATGACGTCGAGCCCGGCTCGAACCCGGGCTTCCTCTACCAGCAGAACACGCTGCGGGACGCCATCGTCGCCGGCCTCAACTTCCACATCTTCCACAAGCACGCCGACCGCGTAGCGATGGCCAACATCGCCCAGACCGTGAACGTCCTCCAGGCCGTCATCCTCACCGACAAGGAGAAGATGCTCCTCACGCCGACCTACCACGTCTTCGAGATGTTCAAGGTCCACCAGGGCGCCACCTCGCTGCCGCTCCAGCTCATCACGCCCGATTACGCCTTTGAGAAGGAAACCATCCCCGCCGTCAGCGCCTCCGCCTCGAAGGACGCCGCCGGCAAGGTCCATGTCTCCCTCGTCAACGCCACCCCGGGCACGGCCATCACCGTCACCGCCACGCTCACCGGCGTCACCGCCTCGGGCGTCACCGGCCGCATCCTCACCGCCGCCGCCATGAACGCGCACAACACCTTCGCCGCCCCCGAGGCCGTGAAGCCCGCCGCGTTCACCGGCGCGACGTTCGCCAACGGCCAGCTCACGCTGACCCTGCCCGCCAAGTCCGTCGTCGTGCTCACGCTGGAGTAACCCTGCTTCCGCTCGGGGCTGACCACTCTCAACTCTCAGCCCTCAACTCTCAACTTCCTCCATGAAACTCCTCGCCTCCCCCGAAATCTGGTTCGTCTGCGGCTCGCAGCACCTCTACGGCCCCGGCCCGCTCAAGCAGGTCGCCGCCAACGCCCAGGCCGTCGCCGACGGCCTCGCCGCCGCGAAGGCGCTGCCGCTCAAGACGAGGTTCAAGGCGCTTCTCACCACGCCGGACGAGATCACCAACGTGATGCTCGCCGCCAACAACGACGCCAACTGCGCCGGCCTCATCCTCTGGATGCACACCTTCTCGCCGTCGAAGATGTGGATCCGCGGTCTCGGCGCGCTGAAAAAGCCGTTCCTCCACCTGCACACGCAGTTCAACCGCGACCTGCCGTGGGGCACGATCGACATGGATTTCATGAACCTCAACCAGGCCGCCCACGGCGACCGCGAGGCGGGGTTCATCCACACACGCATGCGCCTCGCCCGCAAGGTCGTCGTCGGCCACTGGTCCGACCCCGAGGTCCACGCGCGCATCGCCGCCTGGCAGCGCGCCGCCCGCGCGTGGCACGACTGGCAGGGCGCGAAGTTCGTCCGCTTCGGTGACAACATGCGCCAGGTCGCCGTCACCGAGGGCGACAAGGTCGCCAGCGAGATGAAGTTCGGCTTCGCCGTGAACACGCACGGCGTCGGCGACCTCGTCGCCGCGGTGGACAAGGTGGCCGCGAAGGACATCTCCACGCTTTGCGCCGAATATGAGAAGAGCTACGCCGTCGCCCCCGCGCTCCGCAAGGGCGGCGCCCGCCACGACGAGCTGCGCTACAGCGCGCGGCTCGAACTCGGCATGGGCGACTTCCTCGAGGACGGCGGCTACAAGGGTTTCACCGACACCTTCGAGGATTTGCACGGCCTCCGGCAGCTGCCCGGCATGGCCACGCAGCGCCTCATGGCCGCGGGCTACGGCTTCGGCGGCGAAGGCGACTGGAAGACCGCCACGCTCGTCCGCGCCATGAAGGTCATGAACGCCGGCCTGCCCGGCGGCACCTCGTTCATGGAGGACTACACCTATCACCTGTCCCCCAAGGGCCACCAGGTCCTCGGCGCCCACATGCTGGAAATCTGCCCGTCCATCGCGGCCGGCAAGCCGGCCGTCGAGATCCACCCGCTCGGCATCGGCGGCAAGGAGGATCCCGTGCGCCTCGTGTTCGACGCCCCGGCCGGCGACGCCCTCAACGCCTCGCTCGTCGACCTCGGCAACCGCTTCCGCCTGATCGTGAACGAGGTGAAGGCCGTGAAGACGCCGAAGCTGCCCAAGCTCCCCGTCGCCCGCGCCGTCTGGGAGTGCAAGCCGGACTTCAAGACCGCCTGCGCCGCGTGGATCTACGCCGGCGGCGCCCACCACACGGGTTACAGCTACTCGGTCACGACCGAGATGCTCGAGGACTTCGCCACCATCGCCGGCATCGAGACCGTCGTCATCAACGCCGGCACGACGCTGCCCGCGCTCAAGCAGGACCTCCGCAACAACGAGGTCTATTACCATCTCGCCCAGGGCATCCGCGTCTGACAACTTCGCACCGTGCTCACCGAACTCAAACGCGAGGCCTATGAGGCCAACCTGTTGCTGCCGAAACACGGGCTGATCAACCTCACGTTCGGCAACGCCAGCGCGCTTGACCGCGCCCGGGGCATCTTCGCCATCAAGCCCAGCGGCGTGGACTACGCGGTCCTCAAGCCGAAGGACATGGTGCTCGTCGACCTCACCGGCAAAAGGGTCGAGGGAAAACTGAACCCGTCCTCCGACACGCCGACGCACCGACGCCTCTATCTCGCCTTCAAGGGCGTCGGCGGCATCGTCCACACGCACAGCTCGCACGCCACGGCCTTCGCCCAGGCCGGCCGGCCTGTGCCGATCTTCGGCACAACGCACGCGGATTACTTTCATGGCGAGATCCCCGTCACCCGGAAGATGACCCTCAGGGAAATCTCCGGCGGTGCCTACGAGTGGGAGACGGGCAACGTCATCGCCGAGCGTTTCACCAAAGGCCGGCTCGACCCGCTCGACTGCCCCGGCGTGCTCGTCAACCGCCACGCTCCCTTCACCTGGGGCGCGACCGTCGCCAAGGCCGTCGAGGTCGCCGTCGCCGCCGAGTGCTGCGCCCGCATGGCGCTGATGTCGCTGCAGTTGGAGCCGGGGCTGAAGGCCATCGAGCCGGAGCTGCTGAACAAGCATTTCAAGCGCAAGCATGGCCCCGGTGCCTATTACGGCCAGAAATAGGCGGCGCCCCACATCCAATCCGAGTCATACGCCGGCCGCCTCCACCCGAACGGGTGATAGCTGAAAGATTGACGCGCGCCCCGCCGACCGGCCAAGTAGTGATAGTTACGCGCCCGGCCCCATCACCCCATGTCGTCGCCCCTTCGTTCCCTACTGAAGTTCCAGGAAAGCGGCCTGCTGCTCGTCATCCTCGCGCTCGGTGTTCTGCTCACCGTGTTCAGCGGCACGGTGCGGACGCCGCAGTTTGAGCGCACCGCCGACGGCGGCCGCCAGCGCGTCTTCACCGTCAACGCCGGGGGCGAGCGCACGCCGGCCTTCGTCGAGAAGAACAAGTTCCTCAACGCGCAGAACCTCGCCCAGCTGGCCAAGGACACGAGCTTCACCGCCATCATGGCCGTGGGCATGGCCGTCGTCATCATCGCCGGCGGCATCGACCTCTCCGTCGGTTCCATCTACGCGCTCGCCTCCGTGCTCGGCGCCATGGTGCTGCGCCACTACGGGCCCGAGGGGGTGAACTCGCCGGCCCTCGGCGTCGTGCTCGGCGTCGGCACCTGCCTGGGCACCTCCCTGCTCTGCGGCCTGTTCAACGGCGGGCTCATCGTCGCCCTGCGCGTGCATCCGTTCATCATCACCCTCGGCGCCATGGCGATTTTGCGCGGCGTCGCGTTCGTCGTCACCAAGGGCCAGTCCGTCGGCGGTTTCCCCGCCGGCCTGCGCGACTTTGTCCGCCTCGAGATCGGCGACGGCCTGAGCTTCGTGCCGCTCGCCGCCATGGTGCTCGTGACGGTCGCGGGCTGGATCTTCCTGTCGCGCCTCGCCGCCGGCCGGCGCGTCTACGCCATCGGCGGCAACGAGCTGGCGGCCCGCTTCAGCGGCATCCGCGTCGAGCGCGTGAAGCTCGGCATCTACCTCCTCTCCGGCCTGACCGCCGGCATCGCCGCCCTGCTCTCGCTCGGCTACTACGGCGCCGCCACCTCGGGTGATGGCTCGGGCTACGAGCTCAATGTCATCGCCGCCGCCGTCGTCGGCGGCGCCAGCCTCAGCGGCGGCCGCGGCTCGGCCCTCGGCGTCGTGCTGGGCGCGCTTATCATCCAGATGATCTCGAGCGGCATCGTCATCCTTGGCATCGACCAGAACTACAGCCAGATCATCATCGGCACCGTGGTCATCGCCGCCGTCGTGCTCGATAATTTCAACACGTGGCTGGCGAAGAAACGCCTTACCCAGGCCAAGTGACCTTTTACCACCCATTACTCTCATGAAAAAACTACTCCTCACCCTCGCCGCCGGACTGACCGTCGGCGCCGCGCTGGCCTCCGCCGCCCCGCGCGTCATCACCATCGGCGTGGTCGCCAAGTCCCAGGGCAACCCTGTCTTCCAGGCCGCCCGTGTCGGCGCCCAAGACGCCGCCAAGGAGCTCAGCGCCAAGCACGGCATGGACATCCGCATCGACTGGCGCACGCCGAACGAGGAGGACGCCCAGAAGCAGGCCGAGGCCATCGAGCAGCTCGTGCTCGCCGGCGCCGAGGGCCTCGCCGTCAGCTGCTCCGACGCCAACAAGCTCACCGACTCCATCAACCGCGCCGTGGACAACGGCGTGCCGGTCGCGACCTTCGATTCCGACGCCCCCGCCTCCAAGCGTTTCGTCACCTACGGCGTCGACGACCATTCCTGCGGCGTCCAGACGATGGCCGAGCTCGCCAAGGTCATGAATGGCAAGGGCGTCGTCGCCATCCTCGCGGGCAACCCCAACGCCCCCAACCTCCAGAAGCGCGTCCAGGGCGCCCGCGACGAGGCCAAGAAATACCCCGGCATCGTCATCCGCGACGTCTATTACCACAAGGAGACCCCACAGGACTCCGCCGCCAAGGTCGAGCAGGTCATGCAGGCCAACCCCGACATCACCGGCTGGGCCATGATCGGCGGCTGGCCGCTCTTCACCGAGAACGCCCTCAAGTGGCAGCCCGGCACCGTCCAGTGCGTCTCGGTCGACGCCCTGCCCGCCCAGCTCGCCTACATCCGCAGCGGCCACGTCCCCGTCCTCCTCGCCCAGCAGTGCTACGAGTGGGGCCACCGCTCCGTCGAGCTGCTCATCGAGAAGATCGTCGAGAAGAAGAACCCGCCCGCCGTGAAGGAGGTCAGCGCGCTGATCCCAGTCACCAAGGCCACCGTCGACGAATTCGCCAAGAACTGGGTCAAGTGGCTGCCGCGCTGAGCGTCCGCCACCGGGCCCGCCCGTCCCCTTGAAGTTCCCCGCGTTGTTCATGGCCGCCCTGCTCAGCACCGTCGCCACGCGGGGCGCGGAGATCATCGCCCACCGCGGCGCCTCCTTCGACGCGCCGGAGAACACCCTCGCGGCGTTCCGGCTCGGTTACGAACAGGGCGCGGACGCTGGCGAACTTGATATCCACCTGAGCCAGGACGGCCGCATCGTGGTGCATCACGATGCCGACACCGGCCGCACCGCCGGCCGCAAGCAGCCTCTCGCCGCGCAGACCCTCGCTGAGCTTCGCTCCCTCAACGTCGGCCAGTGGGGCAAATGGGCCGGCTCGACCTTCGCGGAGAAAATCCCGCAGCTGGCCGAGGTGCTCGCCCTCGTGCCGGCCGGCCGCCGTCTCTTCATCGAGGCCAAGGTGGGCGTGGAGATCCTGCCCGGGCTCGAGCAGGTGATCCGCGCCTCCGGCCTCGCCTCGCGCCAGCTGCCGATCATCACCTTCGACCTCGAGACCGCCCGCGCCGCAAAGCGCCGCCTGCCGGCGCACGAGGTCTGCTGGATCGTCGGCTACCCGGCCGAGGGACCCGCTCCCGTCGTCGACGACCTGATCAAGCAGGCCAGGGCCGCCGGCCTCGACGGCCTCGATCTCAACTTCAGGTTCCCGATCGACGCGGCCTTCGTCCAAAAGGTCCATGCCGCCGGCCTGAAGCTCTACACCTGGACCGTGGACGACCCGGCCGTGGCCCGCGCCCAGGTCGCCGCGGGGGTCGACGGCATCACCACCAACCGCCCCGGCTGGATGCGCGAACAACTCTCCGCCGCATGAGCTTCATCGAGTTCAAGGGCATCACCAAGCGTTTCCCGGGCGTGCTCGCGCTCGACGGGGTCGGCTTCACCGTGGAACGCGGCACCTGCCACGCCCTCATCGGCGAGAACGGCGCCGGCAAGAGCACGCTGGGCAAGATCCTCGCCGGCGTGCAGACCGCCGATGGCGGCGAGATCCGCCTCGACGGGAAGGTCATCGCCCCCGACTCCCCGCTCGCCGCCCGCGAGCTGGGCATCGCGATGGTCCACCAGGAACTCGCGTTCTGCCCGAACATGAGCGTCGCGGAGAACCTCTGCCTCGGCGACCTGCCCCGCCGCGCCGGCTTCGTCGATCGCACCGCGCTCCGCGCCCGGGCGAGGGCCATGCTCGCCACCATCGGCGCCGACATCGACCCCGACGTCATAATCGGCACCCTCTCCACCGGCCGCGAGCAACTCGTGCAGATCGCCGCCGCCGTCGGCACCGGCGCCAAGGTCATCGTGATGGACGAGCCCTCCAGCTCGCTCTCCGCCGCCGAGACCGCCGAGCTCTTCCGCCTCGTCCGCGAGCTGAAGTCCCGCGGCATCACCCTCATCTACGTCTCGCACCGCATGGAGGAGCTGTTTGCGCTGTGCGACAACATCACCGTCCTGCGCGACGGCAAGCACGTCGCCACCGAGCGCATCCCCGACACCACGCCGCACCGGGTCGTCACGCAGATGATCGGCCGCGAGCTGCTGATCGCCACGCCCAATCACATTGCGAAGCCGCTCGGCGAGGAACGCCTGCGCACCGCGGGCCTCTCCTCGCCGCGCAAATTCTCCGGCATCGACCTGTCCGTGCGCGCCGGCGAGATCGTCGGCATCGCCGGCATCGTCGGCGCCGGCCGCAGCGAGGTCGTCGAGGCGATCTTCGGCCTCGATCCCGCCGCCACCGGCCGCGTCACGGTCAAGGGCTCCGCGCTCACGCTTTGCTCCCGCGATGCCGCCCTCGCCGCCGGCATCGGCCTCGTGCCCGAGGACCGCAAGCGCCAGGGCCTCGTGCTCGGCCTCAACTGCCGCGAGAACACCTGCCTCGCCGCCCTGCCCTCGCTCACCGCGGCCGGCTGGGTGAAGCGCGCCACCGAGCGCGACCTGGCCGAGCGCCACACCCGGCGCCTGCGCGTGAAGGCCCCGTCCCTCGAGACCATCACCGCCGGCCTCAGCGGCGGCAACCAGCAGAAGATCGCCCTCGCCAAGTGGCTGGCCCGCTCCTGCGACGTTCTCCTGATCGACGAGCCAACACGCGGCGTCGACGTCGGCGCCAAGGCCGAGATCTACCAGCTGCTCGACGAGCTCGCCTGCGAGGGCAAGGCCCTGCTGGTCGTCTCCTCCGAATTGCCCGAGCTCATCGGCCTCTGCCGCCGCATCATCGTCATGCGCAACGGCGGCATCGCCGGCGAGGTGCAGCGCGCCGATTTCAGCGAGGCCGCGCTCATGCGCCTGATGGCCGGCGTGGCCGCGGCCTGATCCTGAGGTGGAGCGCGGCCTCTGGACGCGCTTTCAGGATGCGCACCTAACCTTCAGGACGCATATCGCAAAAACCCGTCCGGAGGCCGGGTTCCACCTTCATCCCCCACGACTTACTTGACCGTAACGCGAATCAGGCTGCAATGCCTGCACCCATGCGCCCCGTGACGATGCAGGTGATCGCCGACCAGGTCGGCTTCTCGAAGAACACCGTGTCGCTGGCGTTGCGCGGGGACCCGTCGATCTCGGCCGCCACGCGCGAGTTGATCAAGAGGACGGCCGACAAGCTCGGCTACCAGCCCAACGCCGTCGTCTCGCACCTGATCGCGCAGCTGCGCGCCGGCCGCACCGCCCGCTTTCAGGCCAAGCTCGCGCTGATCAATGCTCATCGCGACCCCAGGGCCTTCCGCGCTCATGCCACCATCCCGGCCTATGTGGCCGGCTGCGAGCGGCGCGGGCTGCAGCTGGGTTATACCTTCGACCCTTTCTGGCTGCACGACCCGAAGCTCAAGGCCGCGAGCCTCACCCGCATTCTCCGCACGCGCGGCATCAAGGGCATCATCATCGTCGGCCTGATGGACCACAACCAGCTGCCCGCGCACCTTGAGGCAGTCTGGTCGGAGTTCCCGTGCGTCGTCACCGGCGTGCGCACGCGCGATCCGGCCCTGTCATTCAGCTGCGTGGACCACCACGACCTTGTCATCCAGGCCTTCGAGCGGGCGCTCGCGCTCGGCTATCAGCGGCCCGCGCTCGTCGTCGAGGAACGCATCGACCGGCTGGTCGAGGGCCGTTTCTCCGGCGCCATGCTCACCGCGCAGCGCAGCCTGCCGGCCGCGCGGCGGGTGCCGGCCTTCATGGAGAGCCAGCAGTCCCGCACCGACGGCAAGCCGTTCCAGGCCTGGTTCGACCGTCACAAGCCGGACGTGTTGCTCTCGCTCTACAACATCGTCTTTCCGTGGCTGAAGGCCCACGGCCGGCGCGTGCCGCAGGATGTCGGCGTCATCCAGCTCGAGTGGCGGGCCAGCCACCCGGAGATCGCCGGCATGAACCAGCACAACGACGCCGTCGGCGAGGCCGCGGTGGACATGGTTGTCGGCCAGATCCACCGCAACGAGTCCGGCATCCCCGCCTTCCCGCGCGCGACGCTCATCGGCGCCAGCTGGGTGGACGGCTCGTCGGTGCGACGGGCTTGAAGGTGGAACCCGGCCTCCGGACGGGTTGATTGCAATATACGCCGACCGCCCGGATTCATCCGCAAACCCGTGCCGCGAATAATCCTGAAAGTTCGTCAACGTCCTGAAAACCGGTCCGGAGGCCCGGTTCCACCTCAGAACAGTTTCCGCAGAGCCTTCGCCGTCGGCGCGGATTTCGCCGCGGCCAGCAGCCAGGTCTCGCGGTGCTTCAGCACCTGGCCGGGCTTCAGGGTCGCGAAGGCGCCCATCGTCTCCATCTCGACCATGAAGTTCTTCGGGCCGATGTAGACCGCGAGGTTGGTGCCGAGCGGGTAATTGCCGGCCGGATCGTAGGCCGCGTGTTTCGCGAACAGGAGTTTCCGCACCGGATCGTGCCAGGCGATGATGCCGGCGTCGGCCTTGAGCATGCGCTTGTTCTCCCGGCCGGAGGGCCGCAGTTCCATCGCATCCTCGGTGAACTTGAACTGCTGGTCCCCGAAGCCGACGCCGCCGTGCCCGCCGCCCCAGGTGCGGAAGCTCACGATGGTCGCGTAGTCCCACGACGATCCGTCGCCGAGCGGCAGCGTGTAGAGGGATTTCTTCGACGGCACCGTGCAGGTCAGCGCCCAGAGCCCGCCGCTCCAGAGCATGTCGCTCTCGTTGCGCAAAAAATGATCCAGCGTGATCCGGCCGTCCGCCGTCGCGGTGACAGTGATGCCGCGCCGGGTTTTCTGCACCGGGTCAAGGGCGCCCGTGACGGTGAAGCCGTTGGCCGATACCTTCACCGTGCACGGCTGGTTGTCGGTGGCGTAGGTTTCCTCGGCCTCGTCGGCGCCCGGCCGGGCGGCCCACAGGCGGTGCCCGCCCATCAATTCCCACTCACCCCGGAAATATTTGCCCGGTTTCCAGAGCAGCAGGTTCTCCCCGCCCGGCCGGCCCCAGAAGGCGAGACGCGGCCCCTTGGCCGTGAGGGCGACGACCCGCAGGGCGGGCGTGCACAGCTCGATGGCGGCGAGCCCCTCGAAGGTGATCGGGCGGACGGTCGTCTTGGCTTTCATGGCGGAGGGATGCTTGGCGCATCCGGGCCGGGCAGGCAACCGGTATTCCCGTCGCCCGCCGTGCAATTCCCCGAACGGGTGAGGCATATTGCACAGGTTGCCATCGACAAACGCCGGGCGGTCTGGTCAATAAATGCACCCTGCCGCGCCTCCGCGCGGTCCCCGTTTCCCCATGAGAACATCCGCCTGCCTGCTGGCCGCCGTGCTTTCCGCCGGGGCCGTCACCGCCCTCGCCGAAAGCTTCCAGGATCACCTCGGCCTCCAGCTCTGGAGCCTGCGCGACCAGACCAAGCAGAGCACCACCGGTGCGCTGGACCTGGCCGTGGGTTTCGGCTTCACCGAGGTCGAGACCGCCGGCACCGGCAGCCTGGGCCTGGATGACTTCATCGGCGAACTGCAGGCGCGCAAGCTCCGCGCAGTGTCCGCGCACACCGGCTACGAGGCCTTCAAGGCCGACCCGGCCAAGGCCATCCGGGAGGCGCGGGCGCTCGGCGTCAAATACGTCATCGTCCCCTCGCTCCCCCGCGGCAAGGAAGGCTTCACGGTCGCCGACGCCCGCCGTGTGGCCGCGGAATTCAACACCTGGGCCGCCGCCGCCAAGGCCGCCGGCCTGCAATTCGGCTACCACCCGCACGGCTTCGAGTTCGTGGTCGGCGCGGACGGCAAGACGCCCTTCGACGTGCTGGTCGCCGAGACCGATCCCGCCCTCGTCTGCTTCGAGATGGACGTCTTCTGGGTCTTCCACGCCGGCCAGGACCCGGTGAAGCTGCTGGAGAAATATCCCGACCGCTGGCGCCTGATGCACGTGAAGGACATCCGCAAGGGCGCCGTCATCGGCCTGTCCACCGGCTCCGCCCCGCCGACCGACAAGGTGGTGGTCGGCGACGGCCAGATCGACTGGCCCGTCCTGCTGCGCGCCGCCGCCAAGGCAGGCGTGAAACACTACTTCATCGAGGACGAGGGGGTGCAGCCGCTGAAGGAGATCCCCGCCAGCGTGCGCTACCTGAAGTCCCTGAAACTCTGACTCGCGTCTCCCGTCCACCCTCCACCCCCATGACCCAGACCGCCGCCCCCTCCCGTTCCCTCACCTTCCGCCTGTTCGGCATGATGCTCCTGGAATTCTTCATCTGGGGCGCGTGGTTGCCGTTGGTCTGGCCCTACATGAGCGGCCTGGGCTTCACCAACAGCCAGCAAGCCCTCATCGGCAGCACTTTCGCCATCGCGTCGCTGCTCGCGATCTTCGCCGGCAACCAGTTCGTCGACCGCACGTTCGCCGCCGAAAAATTCATGGCCTGCAGCCACCTCATCGGCGGCCTGGCGATGATCGGCCTCTTCTTCACGAAGGACTTCACGGTCTTTTTCCTGCTGATGCTCGTGCACTCGATCTGCTACGTGCCGACGATCTCGGTGACGAACAGCCTCGTGTTCTCGCACCTGAAGGACGCCCAGGCCGAGTTTGGCCGCGTGCGCATGGGTGGCACCATCGGCTGGATCCTCGCCTCGTGGCCGCTCTACTTCGTGCTCAAGGGCGTCAGCGGCCCGGAGCTGCAACACGCCCTCGGCTACATCTTCCTCGTGGCCGGCGGCGCCTCGCTGTTGCTGGCCGCTTTCAGCCTCACCCTGCCGCACACGCCGCCGAAGCCCGCCAATGGCGGCGGGGCGCAGGCCCTCGCGTGGCGCGAGGCCTTCGGCGTGCTCCTGGGCAAACCGTTCCTGCTCGTTCTCTTCGTCGTCACCTTCATCGACTCCACGGTGCATAATGGCTATTTCCTGCTGACCGGCGACTTTCTGGGCCACATCGGGATCAAGGCCGAGAACATCATGCCGGTCATGAGCATCGGCCAGGTGATGGAAATCGTGACCATGGCCGGCCTGGGCTTCTTCCTGAAACGCTTCGGGTGGCGCTGGACGATGACGCTCGGCATCCTCGGGCACGCGGCGCGCTTTCTCGTATTCGCCTTCTGCCCCGACCAAGCGACCCTGGTCATCGCCGTGCAGCTGCTCCACGGCATCTGCTACGCGTTCTTCTTCGCCACGCTCTACATCTTTATCGATGTCGCCTTTCCGACTGACGTCCGCACGAGCGCCCAGGGTCTGTTCAATCTGCTCATTCTCGGCCTCGGCGATCTTGCCGCCAAATGGATCTTCTTCCCGCTGAAGGCGAAACTCACCCACGACGGCATCGTTAACTACCAGCAGCTGATGCTGGTGCCCGCCGGCCTCGCCATCGTGGCCGCAGTCATCCTGCTAGTCGGCTTCCGCCCGCCGGCGGAGCTGCGTTCCTCCTCGGACACCGCCTGAGGCCCGCCGGCCAGCTTCCCCTCCCTTTCACCCTCACGCTCACTTCCTCCCCTCCCCATGGTTTCACCCAACAGCTCCCACTATGACGCCATCGTCGTCGGCTCGGGCATCAGCGGCGGCTGGGCCGCCAAGGAACTGACCGAAAAAGGCCTCAAGGTCCTGCTGCTCGAGCGCGGCAAGAACATCGAGCACATCAAGGACTACACGAATGCCCTCCGCGCCCCGTGGGACGTCCCGCACCGCGGCCGCGACACCGTGGCCGACAAGGCCGCGCACCCCATCCAGCGCCGCGACTACATCCTCAACGAGTCGAATCGCGAGTGGTGGGCCGACGAGAAGGACAGCCCCTACGTCGAGAAGAAGACCTTCGACTGGTTCCGCGGCTACCACGTCGGCGGCCGCTCCCTCATGTGGGGCCGCCAGAGCTACCGCCACAGTGACCTCGATTTCGAGGCCAACGCCCGGGAGGGCGTCGCCGTCGACTGGCCCATCCGCTATGCCGACCTCGCGCCGTGGTATGACCATGTCGAGCGCTTCGCCGGCATCAGCGGCTCGATCGAGAACCTGCCCCAGCTGCCCGACGGGCAGTTCCTGCCCCCGATGGAGCTCAACGTCGTCGAGAAGGCCGTCGCCGCGCGCATCAAGACCGCCTTCCACGACACCCGCCGCCTCATCATCGGCCGCGTCGCGAACCTCACGCAGCCGATCCAGGAGCGCGTCAACTGCCAGTTCCGCAACAAGTGCTGGCTGGGCTGCCCGTTCGGCGGGTATTTCAGCACGCAGTCGTCGACGCTCCCCGCGGCGATGAAGACCGGCAACCTGACGCTCCGCCCCTTCTCCATCGCCACCCGCATCCTCTACGACAAGGACGCGAAACGCGCCCGCGGCGTCGAGGTGCTCGATGCCGAGACGAACCAGACCTGCGAGTTCACCGCCAAGATCGTCTTCGTCTGCGCCTCCGCCTTCAACTCCACCTGGCTGCTGATGAACTCCGCCACGGAGATCTGGCCCGACGGCCTCGGCAGCAGCAGCGGCGAGCTCGGCCACAACGCGATGGACCACCACTTCCGCGTCGGCGCCAGCGGCGCCGTGGAGGGCTACCTCGACCGCACCACCTACGGCCGCCGGCCGACCGGGTTCTACATCCCCCGCTTCCGGAACGTCGGCGCCGACAAGCGCGGCTACCTCCGCGGCTTCGGCTACCAGGGCGGCGCGAGCCGCTCGGGCTGGTCGCGCGAGATCGCCGAGCTCGGCATCGGCGCGGACCTGAAGCAGGCCCTCAGCGAGCCCGGCCCCTGGTCCATCGGCATGACCGGCTTCGGCGAGATCCTGCCCTACCACGACAACCGCATCAGCCTCGACCGCTCGGTGAAGGACAAATGGGGCCTGCCCGTCCTCGCGATGGACTGCGAGATCAAGGAGAACGAGATCAAGATGCGCGCCGACATGATGGACGACGCCGCCGAGATGCTCGAGGCCGCCGGCGTGAAGAAGGTCCGCAAGTCCGACTCCGGCTACAACTTCGGCCGGGGCATCCACGAGATGGGCACCGCCCGCATGGGCCGCGACCCGAAGACCTCCGTGCTCAACGGCCAGAACCAGGTGTGGGACGCGCCGAACGTCTTCGTGACCGACGGCGCCTGCATGACCTCCGGCGCCGCGGTCAACCCCTCCCTGACCTACATGGCCCTCACCGCCCGCGCCGCGAGCTTCGCGGTCGACGAGCTCAAGCGCGGCAACCTCTGACCCCGACGCCCCCATGAACATGACCCGACGCGAAGCGTTGATGAAGATGGCGGTGGCGCTCGGCGCCACCGTGGCCGGCCCGCGCCTGCTGGCCGCCGCGTTCCAGCCGGGCCTGCCCGCCGGCTTCACCCCGGCGGACCTCGCCCTGCTCGACGAGATCGGCGACACCATCATCCCTCCCACCCACGTGCCCGGCGCCAAGGCCGCCGGCATCGGCGCCTTCATGGCGATGATGATCAACGACTGCTACGAGGCCGAGGACCAGGCCGTGTTCAAGGCGGGCCTGGCGAAGCTTCCGGCCGACTACGCCGCGAAATACAAGGAGCCGTTCCTCACCGGCCAGCCGGCCAACCGCACGGCCTTCCTCAACGAGCTCGACCGCGAGCAGCGCACGCACACCTCCCGGATCCGAAAGGAGCGGCGCGAGGCCGGCCTCCCCGAGAATGGCGGCGCCCCGCATTACTTCCGCCTGATGAAGGAACTGACCCTGCTCGGCTATTTCACCTCCGAGATCGGGTCCACCCAGGCCCTGCGTTACCTCGAGGTCCCCGGCAGTTTCAACGGCGACGCCCCGTATGTGAAGGGCGACCCCGACTACGCCGACCCGATCGCCTGAGGCGGCCCCCCGTTCGGGGGAAGGGCCACGCATTCACTGGCCAAGGCACGGCGGGCACCGCATTGTGCAGGCATTTCCCGGCCGTTGGCTGACGGATTTTTCGCGCCGCCCGGCATCGCTCACGCCCACCCCCTTCCCGCATGCGTCTCTGCTTCCTGCCCCGTCTTGCCGTGCTGGCGGCCTGCACCCTGGCCGCGCTCGTCGCCACCGCCGCCACCCGCCCCAACATCGTCTTCATCCTCGCGGATGACCTCGGCTGGAGCGACCTGACCGCCTACGGCAGCTCCTTCTACGAAACCCCCAACCTCGACCGCCTCGCCGCGCAGGGCGTGCGCTTCACGCAGGCCTATGCCGCGTGCAGCGTCTGCTCCCCGACGCGCGCGAGCCTCCTCACCGGCCGTTACCCGGCGCGCCTCGGCCTCACCGACTGGATCCCGGGCCGGCCAGACCGGCCCGACCAGAAACTCGCCCGCGCGCCGTTGCTCAACCAACTCCCCCTCGAGGCAGTAACGCTGGCCGAGGTCTTCCGCGCCGCCGGCTACCGCACGGGCTTCATCGGCAAATGGCACCTCGGCGAGGACGCAAAATATTTCCCCGACCAGCAGGGTTTCGACGTGAACATCGCCGGCTGCGGCAAGGGCCATCCGCCGTCTTATTTCAGCCCCTACGGCATTCCAACCCTGGCCGACGGTCCCGCCGGCGAGCACCTCGACGACCGCCTCACGAATGAGGCGATCAAGTTCGTGGGCGAGGCCGCCGCCAAGGGGCAGCCGTTCCTCCTCTACCTCTCGCATTACGCCGTGCACACGCCGCTGCAGGCGAAGCCCGGGCTCATTGCCAAATACCAGGCCAAGCTCGCCGCGCACGCCATGCCCGCACCCGCCATCGCCCAGCACCCGCAGGACGGCAATACGCGCGTCGTGCAGTCACACCCCATCTACGCGGCGATGGTCGAGAGCCTCGACACCAGCGTCGGCCGCCTCGTGGCCAGGCTCGACGAGCTAGGGTTGCGCGAGAACACCATCATCGTCTTCACCTCCGACAACGGCGGTCTTTCCACGGCCGAGGGTTCGCCGACCTCCAACCTCCCGCTGCGCGCCGGCAAGGGCTGGGCCTACGAGGGCGGCGTGCGCGAACCCCTGATCGTGAGCTGGCCCCGCCATCTGCCCGCCGGCCGGACCTCCGACGCCATCGTGACCTCCCCCGACTTCTTCCCCACGCTGCTCGACCTCGCCGGTTTGCCCGCCGAGCCGCGCCTCCATGCGGACGGAGCCTCGTTTGCCCCCGGGCTGCGCGATCCCGCCGTCCGCCCCGCGGACCGCCCGATCTACTGGCACTACCCGCACTACAGCAACCAGCGGGGCCGGCCGAACTCCGCGATGCGTGATGGGCGGTGGAAATTGATTGAGTGGCTGGAGACCGGCCGCATGGAACTCTTCGACCTCTCCGCCGACCCCGGGGAGGCGCATGATCTGGCCGCGGAGCACCCGGATACGATCGCGGCGCTGGGCGCGAAACTGAATGCCTGGCGCACCAGCGTGGGCGCACGGATGCCGACGCCCAATCCCAATTACCGCTCCTCGCCCTGAGCGGGAGTCCCGGCCGGCCCGGGATGCCGCAACCGGGATCGAGTTCCGGCAGGTTAAGTCCCCGCTCACGCATCACGGTAACACTCACCGAGGCGGGTCAGCGCCCCGTTTTCGTCGAACAGCGCGCTGGTGCCCAGGGCGCGATTGTCCGGCTTGGCCGGGAACCAGGCATAGCGCTCGACGAAGTCGAGCCGGTCGAGCATCGGGAGGACCTTTTCCATGAAGCGGAGCACGGTCTCCGGCTGGTGCCGGTTCTCCCCGACGCTCTTCGCCGCCCAGTCGCCCACGGCAAACTCCGTGATCCAGACCGGGCAGCCGAACATCTGGTGCACCTTCTCCAGGCGCTGGACGAGGGCCTCCGGGTTCGGTCCGCTGTAGGAATGCACGCAGACAAAATCCACGCGCAGCTTGCGCTGCTTCACCCCCGCCATGAACGCGGTCATCCATTCCTTGTCCGGGTGGATGCAACCCGGGCTGCCCAGGCGCAGGCCGGTTTCCATCAACCGCGGCCAGGCCTCGAGGGTTTGCTCGACGGTCATGTTGCCCTGCTCCTTTCCATCGGGCTCGTTGAAGCCGAGCAATGTGCCGCAGCCGGCCTTGCGGGCGGCCGCCGCCGCATCGGCCACGACCTGGGGCTTCCCCCCGTAGCGAAAGAGCATCGGGATGAATTCAACGCCGGGCGGAACGCTTTCCGGAAAGTTGTGGTTCCAGGAGTAGAACCACTGGCAGCGGAGGGCTTCCAGCCGGGCGGCCCAGCCGGGAGTCTTCACCGCCTGTCCAAGGCCTCGTTTCTTCGCTCCGGGCCGGAGGCCTTCCTTCCCGCCCGTCGTCTGGGGGCGGAGGGACGGGGACAGCGAGAGGGCGGTGGCAGTCGCGGACAGGTGGAGGAACTGGCGTCGGGTAATCATGGTGGTGGCAGTCGGGTTTGGCTGGCCGGGATAAGCATGCCTCAGTGTCCGCCGTCCGTTTCCTTGGCCGAGAGGAGGCGCGGCGCCTCGCCGCCGACCGGTTGCCGCAGCGGATACTGGGCGTCGTAAAGGTTGAGCTGCCGGCGTTTCCAGACCGCGCCTTCCAGGGTGACCGGATGCGGCAGGCGCACGTCCCAGTCGCCCAGCCGGGCGAGCATGGCCTTGGTGCGGTCGAGGTTCGCCAGCGCGACATCGTGCTGTTCCGCGAGGTCCTCCCGCAGGTTGAAAAGCATCGGCAGGCGGTCCGGCAGCCGCACCAGCTTCCAGTCGCCCTCGCGGATCGCGGCGCTCACCGTGAAGCGCCACAACAGGTCGCGGGCCGGTGCGGACTCCTCCGCTCCGGTCCAGCGCGGCCACAAGTCGAGGCCGGACAAGCCGGCGAGTTGCTCCGGCGCCGCACCGGCCAGCCGCAGGAACGTCGGGGCCAGGTCGAGCGTCGTGACCGCCGGGCGATAGACCCGGCCGGCCGGCAGCCGGCCGGGCCAGCTGGCGACAAACGGCACGCGCACTCCACCCTCCAGCAGGATCCCCTTCTGCCCGTTGAGCGGCGCATTGAGCGACCCGTTCTGGTCCACCGGGCCGCCATTGTCGCTCAGGAACACGACCAGCGTCTTCTGCTCGAGCCCGAGCGCGCGAACCTCATCCAGCAGGCGGCCCACCTGGTGATCGAGCCGCGCCACCATCGCGCAGTAGGTGCGGCGTTTCAGGTCCTTGATGGAGGCAAAGCGCGCGAGGTCCTCCGGGCGTGCATCCATCGGCGCATGCGGCGCATTGTAGGCCGCGTAGAGGAAAAACGGCCGGTCGCGATGGCGGCGCATGAACGCGATGCCCTGCGTCGTGATGTCGTCCGTGAGATACGTGATGGCGCCAGCCGGGCCAAAACTGCACTCGATCGCGGGCTCCGCCTTCCCCGCCGGCACGGTGGCAAAATAGCGGTGGCCGCCGCCGAGGAAGCCCCAGAATTCGTCGAATCCACGGCGCAACGGGTGGAACTGCGGCCGGTCGCCAAGATGCCACTTGCCGATCAAGCCGGTGGCATAGCCCGCCGTCCGCAACCGGTCCGCGATGGTTTTTTCCGTCACGGGCAACCCGCCGAAATCCGGATCAAAGCCCGGCTGGGCCTCCGCGAGGTTGTTGTCGTAGCCGAACTCAACCTGGTTGCGGCCCGTGAGGAGCCCGGCGCGCGACGGGCTGCACACCGGCGCGGACACGTAGCCCTGGGCGCAGACCACCCCGGAGGCGGCGAGACGGTCGAGATTGGGCGTCGGGATCTGCGTGCTGCCCTGGAAGCCGACGTCGCCGTAGCCGAGGTCGTCGGCGAGGATCAGGATGAGGTTGGGACGCTCCTCCGTTGCCGCCATCCGGACCGCGGACAGCAGCATCAGCACCAACAGGAGGCGGCCGAGGGAAACGATCATGAGAGCTTCAGGGGATATGGGCTGAACCCTTCCAGCCATCCCACCGGCGGGATGGTCCTTACTCAAGTTCCTTCAGGGACCACCGGTCGCGCCAGGTGACAACCGGATGCCCCTTCGCATCGAAGGAGAGCGGCAGCCACTGGTAGCGGGAATCGGCGAGGTCCCATTTGTTCCAACGGTCGAACAGGGCGATGAATCTGCCCGGACGGCCCGCGACGGGCAGCACGAAGGTGCTCTGGCCGCCGAAGGTGATCTCGGCCCCTTTGCCCTGACAGGGATTGCCCAGTTCCGTCCAGGGCCCGAAAATCGAGTCGGCGGCGGCGAGGCGGCAGGGATTCGGATCCCAGCCGGTGGTGCCCGAGCCGATGAGGTAGTAGCGTCCGTTGTGCTTGAAAACCGCCGGCGCCTCCATCGAGAGGTTGACCAGGATGCGGGCGTATTGGCCGGAGGGCCGGAGGTAATCGTCGGTCAGCCGCGAGACGTGCATCGTCTTGTTCGATTCCGAGGAATAGAATTGGTAAGCGGCACCATCGTCGTCGACAAACAGGGTCATGTCGCGCGCCATCTGGCCGCCCTCCAGGTCGCGGACGAGCAGGTTGTCGGGCCGCGGCGCCATGTCCTCGGCGGTGGCGTTCAGCGGACGGGCGCCGGCGTTGGGCCGGAACGCGCCGAGATACTTGAACGGTCCCGCCGGGGTGTCGCTGACGGCGACGCCGGAGCGGGCGGCCTGGTAGTTCGGGCTGTCCTGGTGGAACCACATCACGAATTTTTTCGTCCGGGCGTTATAGATGACCTTCGGTCGCTCGATGACGTTCTCCGGCGAAAGGTCGTGGTCGGGATTCCGCGGCTCCACCGCCAGGGCGACCCCTTCGTTTTCCCAGTGCACGAGATCCCGCGAGGAATAGACGGAGACGCCGGCCGCCAGGACGCGCGTGCCGCCCCATTTCTGGTTCACCTTCGGCAGGTAGGTGCGCCCCTCCTTGAGTTCACCATACCAGTAGTAGGTGCCCTCATGGAACAGGACCCCGCCGCCGTGCGCATTGATGGGCGCGCCGTCGGTGTCGCGCCAGACCGCACCCGGCTCGATTTCCAGCGGACCGGACGGGCCGGTCGCGGCCACCGCCACCATGCCGCCGAGGATACCCGCCAGGAGAAGGACATTTTTGAACATACGAAAAGGGGTTGGGGATGCGTCGGGCCGCAGCGGAACTGCCAATGGGCTCCGGGCACCGAGAAGGAAACAATGCGGTGTCACAGCATAGCAGGCCGGGCGCGGACCGGACACCCCCCATTGGAGTGAAACTCCGCCGCGAGCCGGCGCTTCAGCGCAATTCGATCGCGCCCAGGTCCGGGGCGCCGACGACCGGCTGGCCGAGAATGTCGGTCTTCACCTCGCGGCCCACGCGCAGGCCAATCTCATCGCCGGGCAGCAGCGGAATCTCGATGCCGCGGTCCCTGACCAACGCCGCATTCGTCGGCGTGTAGTCCTCCAGGTTCAACCCGCCCGGCCGGCTGAACTGGGGATCACCGAAGACCGGCTCACGATCACGGAGGCCGAGGCCGTCCGGCCAGTTGTCGGCCCGGAGAAACAGGTTGCCGGCGAAGACCACGCGCTTGATCGGGTCGACGCCCTGCTGGTCGGCGCTCAGCTGGTCGCCGGTGACCGCCTTGCTCCGGCCCTTGAGGTAGAAAATATTGTTCGCAATCAGGACGCCCTCGGCCGTGGGCGCGACCGCGACCTTCGCCTCGATCTCCTCCCCGACATAGATCGTGTTGTTGTAGAAGTAGGTGTTGAACGGGCCGCTGCGCTTGCCCTGCCCCACGTAGCCGCTCAGCCAGAAAATCTTTCCCTCTTGGAACGCGCCCCGCTCGCCCTTGACCCGGTGGCCGTCGTTGATGCTGACGTTGTAGCGGTAGGCGCAGTTGTGGTTGTTGCCGAGCACCTCGCAGAAGCCGCCCGCATTGTTCATGCTGAGGTTGTGTTGGACGATCACGTTGCGGCAGTTGAAGTCGATGTGCACGCCGGCGGAGTCCCCCGGGCCGTTGGCGTTCATGAAGCGGCTGCGCTCGATGACGATGTCGTCGCAACCCCAGGTCCAAAGCCCGCTGCCGCGGCCCCAGTTGCGCGAATCGGCCGTGCTGCCGGAGTGATCGACCGTCAGGCGGGAAAACCTTCCGCCGGTGACCCCGGAGAGCTGGACGCCCGGGCCGCCGGAGTGCGAGACGAGCACGTTTTCCACGAGCACGTCCCGGATGCCGCCGTCGGGGGCAGTGAACTTCAACCCGGTGTGATCGACCCGCTCGATGACGGTTTCCGTGACCCTGAGGTCGCGCATCTTCGCCTCCTGGCCGGTGACGATGAAGCGGATGCCCCAGCCATAGCGGATGGTGCCGTTGGCCGTCTTGACGTCCGCCTCCGGGCGGACGAAGCCCGGCGGGTGGAAGGAGACGCCCTTCACATGCAGCCCCTTGAGCGTGATGCCGACGGATTCGTTGGCCCCGTCGGCCTCGACAATGACGCCGCATCGCATCGGGCCGGCGAGCGGTCCGCCGTCGGCGGTCAGCGTCAGGTTTTCCACCCGGACGTGACTGCAGTTTTTCAGGCCCACGGCGGAAGGAGTCCCGCCGCCGTCGATCATGGCCGTTGCGCGCGGGTCCTGGCCGGGCTGCTGGTAGCTGCCGATGATGATCGGCGTCCCGGCCGTGCCGGCGAGGGCTTCAAAATAGAGCTGCCCCTTGTGCTTCACCCCGGCGGCGAGCCGCAGGCGGTCGCCCGGCAGGAGTTTGGCCTGACCCGCCCGCGGCAGCGTGCGCCACGGTTGTTCCATGCTGGTGCCGGCCGCCTTGTCGTCGCCCTTGATGGCATCGACATAGTAGGTCGCGGCGGAAGCGAGGGGGCCGGCCCAGATGAGACCGGACAAAACCAGGGCACGGAATGCAGGGAGCATGGGGAGGAAGGGTGGACGCGAACGGCCGGGCGGCGGAGCCGGGCTCAACCGCGGCCGGCCGGAGGCTGGCGGATGGCGTCGAGGCGGCGCTGCATCTCCTCGGCCTTCGCCGGGAACTGCCCGATGACGTTGTGCTCCTCCGCCGGGTCCTCGCGCAGGTTGAACAACAGCGGCGAGCGAATCTGGTTGGGCGTGAAGCGGGCCTCGGAGGGATTGGCCCCGCCGGTGCCGGTCGCCGGACCGCGCGTGTTGGCGGGGATGTATTTCCAGTCGCCGACGCGCAGCGCCAGGGTGTCGGCGATGCCGTGCAGGACGGTGTGGTCGCGCAAATTTTCCGTGGTCGCGCCGAGCAGCACCGGGCTGAGATCAAGGCTGTCGGGCGAGGCCGCGGCGGAAATCTCCGCCCCGGCGAGGTGGCCGAGGGTCGCCGGCAGGTCGACGAGGCTGAACATCTGGCCGGTCACGCGCGGCTGGAGCCGGGCGGGCCAGCGCGCGATCAGCGGCACGCGGCAGCCGCCCTCGTAGACGAGGTATTTCCAGCCGCGCAACCCGCCGGCCGGGCGGTGGTCCTGGTTTTTCTCCGCGGCTCCGTCGGCATAGCCGTCGAAGAGCACCGGGCCGTTGTCGCTGGTGAAGATGACGAGCGTGTTGCGGTCGAGGCCGAGCCGCTCGAGCGCCCGGAGGACCTCGCCCGCGGCCCAGTCCATCTGCTGGATGACCTCGCCCCGGACGCCCAGCTCGCTGGTGCCGACAAAGGCCGGTTCGGCCACGCGCGGGACATGGGGCTCGAAGAGGCCGACGTAGAGGAAGAAAGGCCTGGCGCGGACCTCCTCGAGGAACTGGACGGACTTCCGCACCACGGTGCTGGCCAGCTCCTCGTCCTTGAAGCGGGCGGACTTGCCGCCCGACATGAAGCCGATGCGGCTGATGCCGTTGATGATGGTGCCGGAGTGCTGCTTGTCCGCGCCCTGGCGCAGCAGGTCGGGGCGAGCGAGGCCGTTCGGCTCGGTGCCGAGGTCCTCGTTGTAGTTCACCTTGATCGGATCGAGCGGGTCGAGGCCGACGACGCGGTGGTTCTCGATCCACACCGACGGCACGCGGTCGACCGTGGCGGGGATGATGTGGGAGTAGTCGAAGCCGACTTCCCGCGGGCCGGGGGCGATGTGGCCGTTGAAATCGACCGGGGTCCGGCCGTCGCCGAGCCCGAGGTGCCACTTGCCGATCGCCCCGGTGAAGTAACCCGCGCGGCGCAGCGCCTCCGGCAGCGTGATGCGGCCCGGCTCGATGCAAAGCGGCGCGTCACCCGGCAGGATGCCCGTGCGCTTCGCGGACTGCCGCCAGGCATACTCGCCGGTGAACATCGAGTAACGCGTCGGCGTGCAGGTGGAGGACGGCGCGTAACCGGAGGTGAAACGGACCCCCGCGGCCGCGAGGCGGTCGAGATTTGGCGTCTTGATCCGCGTGGCGCCGTAGGCCCCGAGGTCGCCGAAGCCGAGATCGTCGGCGACGATGAGGACGATGTTGGGCCGGGCCGGCGCGGCGACCGCGCCCAGCGCCGGGAGCGCGAGCAGACCCAGGACCGGGCCGAGCATTGCGCCCAGGCGGCCCCAACCCCGCGGCCTGGCCCGGCTGACTGCGAGGAAGGGGTTCGGACAGTTCATGACGCGGAGGCAGTGAACCGGTCGCGGCCGGTCAGAACGAGAACGAATTGCTGATACTCCAGGTGCGCTCCGGCGGGATGCGGAAGGTGGCGTAGGAACCGTCCGGGTTGGAGGCGATCGGAATCACCTCATCCTTGGCGTTCAGATTGCGGACGTTGACGCTGAGGTTCCAGGCGATGCTGGCCCCGCGGACCTTGAAGTTGCGCTTGTAGCCGGCGCTCAGGTCGAACTGCGTCTCGGCCGGCCCATAGATCGGATTCGGGATGTCGGGCAGGTATTGCGAGTTCGGGGTCGGGCTGATGTTGGGGTAACCGATGCCGACCTTGTCCTGCCACCGGACCGCGCCGCCGATGCTCGCGCCGCGCAGCACGCCGCGCTGGAATTCATAGCGGGTGACAAAATTGGCGCGCCACTTGCGGATTTCGGCCGTGGCGACGCCGGACTGGGCCGCGGAGACGCGGAGGAACGTCACGTGCTCGGCGTCATACTGGTTGAGGAACGTGCCGAGCGTGCCGCTGGTCGTGGGACTGCGCTGGCCGTTGATCAGCGCGCCGCCGTCCTTGGCCCTGATGTTGCTCACCCACTCGTTGGCGAAAGCCAGGTCTTCCTTCGCAATGTCCGCCTTGACCGCCTCGTTCTTGGAGACGCTGAACGAGATGCGCCAGCCCCGGACGGGGTTCACGATGGCTTCATATTCCATGCCCCGGGACACGGTGTCGCTGATCGAGACCAGACCGGTGATCGTCTCGGGCACCCACTGCAGGGCGGGGCCGGTGCCCGTCAGCCGGGGGTTGAAGTTGTATTGGTCACCGATGAGCAGGCGGTCCGGGATGGCGTCATAGATCGCCCGCGCCACCTGCTCGAAGTTGGCATACGGGCTGGTGCCGGCGCTGGTCGTGTAGCCGAACAGCGCGGGATTAAGCCCGGCATTGTTCGCCAGCACCATGTTGTTGATGGTGGTGCTGATGTAGCCGAAGGGGTTCCGGACCCCGCTGATGGCGTCATTCTTGATGCTCGTCTCGAAATGATTGGCCCGCAGGAACAGCTTGCCCCGGAAGGCGCTGACCGAGACGCCGTATTCCTCGGTGTCGGCCGACGGGGAGCCCAGCTCCTCGTTCCAGATGTTGCGGCGCTGGCCGCCGGGCGTGAAATTCCCGGAGACATTCCAAAAGGCCCGGATCTGGGTGTCGCCCGGCAGCTTGACGGGCAGGCGGCCGACCACGCTCTTGGTCCAGCTGCGCTTCCCCTGGCTGATCGAGGGCTGATACTTCACATTGGCCACGTCCAGGTTGCCGTCGGCGAGCCGCGTGGGCGTGAGCGTGGAGGATCCCTCATCGCGATCCTCGCGCCAGCCGACGATGGTGGTGAGATGGTCCTTCAGCCAGCTGCTCTGCAGCGCGACCGCGGTCGAATTCAGCTCCTCCTGCTGGTCAATCAGCCGGTTGAGGATGCGCTTGGGGGTCGCCTGGCCGGTCACGAAGGTCCGGGTGGTGGAATCGAAGGCCCGGATGGTATACGTCTGCCCGTATTGCGGCCGCTGGGCGCTGATCGGCTGCAGGCGGACGTCCGAGAACGAACTGACGTTCTGCAGCGAGGGCCCGAGGTAGAACCAGCCGTTGACCTGGGCGCCAAATGATCCGGGCAGGATGCCGGAAAGGCTGCCGAAGGGATTGAGCTGCCCGGCCGGGTCCCAGGTGCTGTTGTAGGTGCGGTTGAAGCGCTCGATGTTGGTCTTGAACAACAGGGTGGAGAGCGTGTGCCGGCCGAGCTTCTTGAGCCACTTGGAGTCGGACTTGGTGAAGTCGTGGTTGTAGAACGCCGTCAACTGGTAGGACTCGCGGTTCGTGCGGTTCATCGTGTCGCGCAGCACGTCGGTGGTCGTGATGAAGGGACGGCCAAAATTCGGGTTGGGTATGCCGTTGGGGAAAGCCGTCGAGCGGATGCTGAGGACGGAATTGACGTCCACGAAGATGCCCTCGTCGTCGCCCGAGCCGGGGATGGGCAGGTCCCGCCGGCGGGTGAAGGTCTGGTAATTGTAGGCCGCCTCGAAGCCCGCCTTGCCGCCGAGGAGCAGCTGCTCGTAGCGGAGGTCGGTCGCGTTGAAGGTCTGCTCGCGATGATCGAAGGCGCCGGTGAGCAGGTTGTCGTAGAAATTGAAGATGTTCGGATCGATGAGGTGCTGGCGGAGATAGCCCGGCTTGCCACCGCTGCGGGCCGGATCACCCGTGCCGCGCAAACCGCCGCCCGGCCCGCCCGCGGCCGCCCCCGGTATGGTGCCCTGGAAGCCCTGGAGGCCGGTGAGCGTGGGGTCGGTGAAACCCACGCCGGGGACGCCGGAGGTCGGGTCCGAATAAATCAGCGCCCACTGGGCAAACAGCGGAAAGCCCTGGAAGATGCCGGTCTGGGCGGGCGTGCCGGTGATGGGGGCGCCGGCGGCAGTCTGCAGCTGCTGCAGGGCCCCGTTCCACTGCCACTTCGGGTTGATGGCATTGAACCAGTTCGGGACGGTGATGGTCGGCGTGAGCGGGTCGGGCGGCACCCCGTCGATGGTGCCCGTCTCCACGTTCGCGCGGATCGTGCCGCGGCCCAGGAACGCGCCGCGCTTGGGCGTGAACACATTGTAGTTCACGGCGCCGTAGAAACGCCGGTCCTTCGCATAGGCCGGTTGCTGGCGGTAGTTCTGCTCGTCGTTGAGCAGGTCCACGCGCACCGCGAGGCGCTTGGGGATCAGCACCTGGTTGAGGTGCAGTTCCTCCCGGTGCGAATCGTAGGTGCTGACGCGGGCGACAAAGCGGTAACTGTCCTTGAAGGCCGCCGTGCGCATCGTCGCGTCGATGATGCCGCCCGCGTTGCCCACGCCGGCGAGGATGGCGTTCGGGCCGCGGCTCACCGTGAGGGTGTCGAAATTGTAGGCATCGGTGGGGATGTCCGAGGCAAAGAAGCCGCGGGTGCGGGTGGCCTGGGCGAGGGCGCGCACGCGGTTCACGCTCGACGGGTCGTCGCGCACCTCGGCGGAGTTCTCGCCGGTGACACCGGAAAAATTACCGTTCTGGCCGCCGCCTTCCGTGGAGGCGGTGTAAGTGAGGATGTCCTCGAGCTTGGTGACACCGATGTCGTCCAGGAACTCCTTGGTGTAGACCGAGACGGCGGCGCCGACATCCTTCAGGTCCGTGTTGAGGCGGGTGCCGGCCAGGGTGCTCGCCGCCTGGTAGCCCACATCCCTCGACGAGTTGACGACGAAGGGGCTGAGTTCGACCACTTCATCCGTCTTGTTCAACGGGGTGGTCGGGCCGGCCGGGGCGTCGGTCTGGGCCGGCGACGGCACGGCGGTCTGGGCCAGGGCACGGACCGCGAGCAGCGCGGTGAAGGCGAGCAGCATGACGCTGCCCCGGGACCGGCGGGCGGGCTGCGCGGGAACAACAGGCTGGGAAGAAGGACGCGGATTCACGATGGGTGGGGTGCTGGTGTTGGCTCCAGCGGTCGCCCGCGCGGTGAATGCCTTGGGTCGGCAGGGGTGGCGCAGGCGGTCGTGGGAACCGGGGTGAGGTGGAGGCTGACTGGCGGAGCATATCAAGCCCTCCCCGCCCCCGCTACCCCCCGTTGGGGTGGATTTGGACCCCGGGCCTATTCGAGATGCACGATGCCGTGCCGCACCGCGCTGATGGCGGCATCGGTGCGGTCCCGCACCTTCAGCTTGGCGAACAGGGTCTTGAGGTGGGATTTGACGGTTTCATCCGAAATGAACAGCTGCGCGCCGATCTCCTTGTTGCTGCGCCCGCGCACCAGCAGGTGCAGCACCTCCTGCTCCCGCTGTGTCAGCGCCTGCCGCTGCGCCCGCTCGGCCAGCCGCTCGGCGACGCGGGGCGGTATCTCGGTGCCGCCCTGGTGCACGGACCGGATGGTCCCTGCGATCTCCTCGGTCGACATGTCCTTGAGCAGATAGGATTTCGCCCCCGACTGCATGGCGCGGAAGACATCCTCGTCGGCGTCGTAGGTGGTGAGCACGATCACGCGCACCTGCCGGTCGCGGGCCAACAGGCCGATGATGGCCTCCACCCCGCCCATCCCGGGCAGGCGCAAATCCATCAGGATCACCGAGGCCATGCCCGGCTGGTAGGCCGCGAGCACCTCCTCGCCCGAGGCGAACTGGGCGGTGACCTTCATGCCGGGCTGGCTGTCGATGAGCGCCGCCAGGCCCATCCGGAAGGTCGGGTGGTCGTCGACAATCATCACCTTGATCAGGTTCTCGGCTGCTTTTTTCACGGGGTGTGGGGGTTGGGGTTTGAAAGCTGGGCGCGGTCAGCCGACCGAGTCGACGACGACCTCGACGCGCGTGCCGCCCCGCCCGCCGCGTCCGACCGTCAGCCGGCCGCTCATCTGCTCCACGCGCTCCCGCATGCCGCGCAGGCCGAAGTGGTCGCCGTCCGGCGGGGCCCCGGCCGGCTCGAAGCCCGCGCCGTCGTCCTCGATGACCAGCCGGACCGCCGCGGCCTCAAAGTGGATCGTGATCTCGATGCGGCCGGCCCGCGCGTGCTTCAGGGCGTTCGCCACGGCTTCCTGGCCGATGCGGAGGAGATTGTTCTCGATCATCGGCGCCAGCCGCCGCGCCCGGCCCTCGGCGCGGGCCTGGATCCGGCAGTCCCGTCCGGCGCTCAGCTGCTCGGCCACGGTGCGCAGCGCGCCGACCAGGTCATGGCGCTCGAGGACGTGGGAGCGCATGTTCCAGATCGATTCCCGCGCCTCGGCGAGGCAGGTGCGCACGATCTGGTGCGCCGTGCCGAGGTGCGGCATCATCGCGTCGACCACGCCGGTCCGCGCCGAGTTGCGCGCCAGCTCGAGCTGCATCGACACCGCGTTCAGGTTCTGCGCCAGGGTGTCGTGGATCTCCCGCGCCAGCCGGTTGCGCTCGGCCAGCATCGCGGAGAACTCCACCTCCGCCAGCTGCCGCGCCTTCTCCCGCTGCTGGATCTGCCGGCGCGCCAGCACCGCCACGATGATGAGCGCCAGCAGCACGAGGATCGCGACGGAAATCACCAGGAAGAGCGCGCGCCGGGTCGTGAGCCACGGCGCGGCCTGCAGCACCGCCAGGTCCCCGGCGTCCCGCAGCCACAGCTCCATGTCCCCCGCCACCCACAGCCCCGACGGGGGCGAAAAATCCGCCTGGCCCAGCACGCAGATGCCGGCAACCCGCACCTGGCTGCCCGCCTCCCAGGCCAGCGCCCGGGCGTCGTCGGCGCCCCGCAGGAGCCGCGCCCGGACGTTCATGCCGTTCCACCCGAGTGTGAGCACGGCGCCCTCGGCGGTCCGCCGCACCTCGGTGAGCGCGGCCTCGATCTGCACGAGGTTCGAGTCCTGCCGGGAGATCTCCTCCGCCGTGCGGATGACCTGCGGGGCCGGCGGCGGGCCTGCCGCGATTTTCCGGAAGACGGCGTCGCTGAGGCTCGGGGTGTAACCGCCATGATCGGGAAACCCGACGACCTCGACCTCGTCCCCCGGCGAAAGCACGCCTTCCTGGCGCGAAGCCACCCGCATGCCGCGATCGCCCTCGCGCAGCCAGAGCGTGTGGCGGTCCCGGTGGCCCGTCACGAAGCCGCGCACGCGCACGCGGTGGCCGGTGAAGCCGGTGGGCGAGAACCGCAGGACCTCGCCGACGTGCTGCAGCGGCAGGGCAAACGGGTCCGCCGGCGGCGGCGCGAGGACCTCGATCATCGCCACGCTGGGCAGCTGCAGGTTGGCGCGGACAAACTGCCGGTTCGCATTATGGACGTTGAACACCACGCCCCGGAGCCGGACCCTCGCGTCCACGAGGTCGGCGGGCGCGACGCGGCCGCTGATCCGCACGGACAACTGGTCGTCCCCCTGGTTGAAAGTCACCATCCAGCTTTCCTCGCCGCGATTCTCGCCGCTCGCGCTGGCGGCCACACCCACGGCGGTCCGCGGCACCGGCATGAGCTCCCGCGGCGTCGGGACGCACGCCCGCACGATCCCCTCCAACTCGACCCAGGCGGCGTCGAATCCGCCGGCGTTCAGTTCCGCGATCGTCGTCCGGCGGGGCGTCGGCAGCGTGCCCGCACCCACCAGCGCGACCTGCGTGGCGCGGACGATCGGGGCGAAATCACCGGGGTCGGTCACACCCTCGATCTCCAGCCGGTCGCCCAACCGCAGGCTTTTTTTCACGGGCTGCCCGACCTCCACATAGACCCCGTCGGTCTCGTCGAGCAGCACGAGCGCATCCCGCGGCACCGTGATGATCGCCAGATTGCCCGTCAGCCGGACCGGCAGTCCCCGGCGTGCCTCTTCCGGCGGGAGCTGGCGCACGGCGGCCGCGGTGGTCAGCGGCGCCGGACGGGCCGCATCGGCGGCATGGACCGGCACGACACCGCACACCAGGCCGAAAACCAGGAAGCGCAGGCTGGCGCGGTAACGCATCGCGGTCACGGGCCGATTCTTTTTGAGCGGGTGGCGCAGCGCGACAAAAAAACGGCCCGCGGCCTCCACTCCACCCGATTGGGGGAATAGCCGTCGCGCCTCCTGTCTGGTAGGCTGGTCCACCGTGTTGCGCTGCATCATCCACCGGTAGTCCCATGGCCTCCACCCCATCCCCCGCGGAGGACACCCGCATCCGGGTCCGGCGCCAGTTCGAGCTCCTCTATGCCCGGCCGCCCGCGCTCCTCGCCATCGCGCCCGGCCGCGTCAACGTCATCGGCGAACACGTGGACTACAACGGCGGCTGGGTATTGCCGGCCGCCATCGAGCGCTGCCTCGTTCTGGCCGTCGCGCCGCGCACCGACCACCGCGTGCGGCTGGCGAGCGCCGACTTCGGGGGGGTGATCGAATTCTCCGGCGAGGATCTCGCCCCCGGCTGCGCCAGGGACTGGAGCCGCTACGTCCGCGGCGTCCTCGCCGGCCTCGCCCGCGCCGGCCACGTCGTGCCGGGCTTCGACGCCTGCATCGCCTCGACCATTCCCGTGGGCGGCGGCCTCAGCAGCAGCGCCGCCCTCGAGGCCGCCACCGGCCTCGCCGGCCTCGCGCTCGGCGGCGCCGGCATGGAGCCCTTCGCCCTCGCCAAACTCTGCCAGCGGGCCGAGCACGACTATGCCGGCGTGCCCTGCGGCATCATGGACCAGGCCGCGGTGCTCTGCTGCGAGCCCGGTCACCTTCTCCTGCTCGATTGCGCGGCCGAGACCTTCGTCCAGACGCCGCTCGCGGACGACGAGTGGGGCCTGCTCATCATCAATTCCGGCGTCTCGCACGAGCTAGCCAGCGGTGAATACGCCCAACGCCGCGCCGCCTGCGAACAGGCGGCCCGCCGGCTGGGCGTGCCGTCGCTGCGGCATGTCACTCCGGACAGCCTCGGGGCCGCGCTCGGCTTGCCGGGCATGACCGACGAGATGCGCCGCTGCGTCCGCCATGTCGTGACCGAGAATGATCGCACCCACCAGTGTGTCGCCGCGCTCAAGGCGGGCAACTTCCTCACCGCCGGCCGCCACCTCAACGCCAGCCATGCCTCGCTGCGCGACGACTATCGCGTGAGCTGCACCGAGCTCGATTTCATCGCGGACACCGCGCAGCGGAATTCCGCGGTCGCGGGCTGCCGCATGACCGGCGGGGGCTTCGGCGGATCCTGCGTCGCGCTCGTCCGCAAGGATGGGGCGGCATCCGTCGAGCGGAACATCGGCGACGCCTTCCACGCCCGCTTCGGCCGCCGGCCCGCGTCCTTTGTCACCTCCGCCGCGCCCGGCGCCCGGCTCATCCGCCTGTGAACCCCGCAAGCCCCGAACTCCTCCCGCATCGCCGGCGCAACGCCCTCACCGGCGAGTGGGTGCTCTGCTCCCCGCATCGCGCGACCCGGCCGTGGCAGGGCCAGCAGGAAACCCCGGTGCGCGACACCCGGCCCGCCCATGACCCGGCGTGCTACCTGTGCGCGCGCAACCGCCGCGCCAACGGCGAGCTGAACCCGGACTATCGCGACACCTACGTCTTCGAAAATGATTTCCGCGCCCTGCTCGACCAGGAGGCTCCCGCCCCGGCCGTCACCAGCCCGCTCCTCCAGCGTGCCCCCGTGCGCGGCACCTGCCGCGTGATCTGCTTTTCGCCGCGGCACGACCTCACCCTCGCCCGCATGGACGCCGTGGGCGTCGAAGAGGTGATCGCCACCTGGCAGCGCGAGACCGCCGAACTGGGCCGGCGCTACCGCTGGGTGCAGGTGTTCGAGAACAAGGGCGCGACGATGGGCTGCTCCAATCCCCATCCGCACGGCCAGATCTGGGCGCTCGACACCGTCCCCACGATCCCGTCGCTCGAGGACGAACAGCAGCGGCGCCACGCCATCACGCACGGCCGGCCGCTCCTCCTCGACTATGTGCAGGAGGAATTGCGCAGCGGCGAGCGTGTCGTCCACGCCAATGACGACTGGGCTGTGGTCGTCCCGTATTGGGCGACGTGGCCCTTCGAGACCCTGCTCCTGCCCCGCTTCGCCGCGCGCCGCCTGACCGACCTCAACGCCGCCCAGGTCACCTCGCTCGCCTCCGCGCTGCAGAATCTCCTCCGCCGCTACGACGCGCTCTTCCAGGTCGATTTCCCCTACTCGATGGGCTGGCACGGTGCGCCCTTTGGCGACGACCCGGCCGGACACTGGCAGGTGCACGCACATTTTCATCCGCCTCTCCTGCGCTCGGCCACGGTGAAGAAATTCATGGTCGGCTTCGAGATGCTCGGCGAGGCCCAGCGCGACATCACGCCCGAGGTCGCGGCCGCCCATCTCCGGGAAACCCAACCCTGAGCCCCGTCCCACCATGAAGATCCTCGTCACCGGCGGCGCCGGCTACATTGGCAGCGTCGCCACCGAACTGCTCATCCAGCGCGGCCACTCGGTCCTCGTTTTCGACAACCTCCAGCAAGGCCACGAGGCCGCCATCGAACCGGGCGCACAATTTATTCGCGGCGATCTCCGCGATTACGCCGCCATCGATGCTGCGATCAAGGGTTTCGCCCCGGACGCCGTCATGCACTTCGCCGCGAATTCCCTGGTCGGGGTCTCCATGCGCGAGCCGTTCGAATACCTCGGCGACAACATCGTGGCGGGCCTGAATCTCTTCAAGGCCATGGACGCCCACGGCGTGAGGAAGATCATCCTCTCCTCCACCGCCAACCTCTTCGCCGACCCGCTGAAGATGCCGATCGACGAGGACGAGCGCATCATCCCCGGCAGCCCCTACGGCGAGTCCAAGGGCATCCTGGAGCGCATGCTCCACTGGCTTTCGGTCACGCGCGGCTTCCGCTACGCCTGCCTGCGCTACTTCAACGCCGCCGGCGCCACCGAGCGCCACGGCGAGGACCACCATCCCGAGCTGCACCTCATCCCGCTCGTGCTCCAGGTCGCCCTCGGCCAGCGCGATAAAATCTCCGTCTTCGGCGACGATTATCCGACTTCCGACGGCACCTGCATCCGCGACTACATCCACATCGTCGACCTGATCGAGGCGCACATCCTCGCGCTCGGCGCCTTGGATGGCGGCAACCGCACCTACAACCTCGGCAACGGCCAGGGTTTCTCCGTCAGGCAGGTCATCGAGGCCGCCGAAAAGGTGACCGGCCGGAAAATCCCGGTCGAAATCACGCCCCGCCGGCCCGGCGACCCGGCGGTGCTGGTCGCGGGCAGCGCCCGCATCAAGCGCGAGCTCGGCTGGGAGCCGAAATATCCCGACATCGAGTCGATCATCCGCACCGCCTGGGCCTGGCACTCCCGCCATCCCCGGGGCTATGAGAAAAATCCGCCTGGCCTCTAGGCCAAACCAAGTGTCGCCCATGAATCCGTTGATCCCCATCCCCCGGCGACTTTTTTGCGCCCTCCTCCCGTCGCTGGCCTCACTGGCGCTCGGCGGCATCCCCTCCGCCGCATTGGCGGACGTGCGCCTGCCGGCGATCTTTTCCGACCACCTGGTCTTGCAGGCGGAGGCTCCCATCAAGGTCTGGGGCTGGGCCGGCCCCGCCGAGAAAATCACCGTCTCCATCGCCGGCCAGAGCCAGGCGACGACCGCGAGCGCGGCCGGCGAATGGCAGGTTGTCCTGCAGCCGCTCCCCGCCAGCGCCGAGCCGGCCACCCTGGTTGTCCAGGGACAAAACCGGTTGGCGATTGAGGACGTCCTGCTGGGCGAGGTCTGGCTGGGCTCCGGTCAGTCCAACATGGAGCTGCGGACCAAGGAGGCGAAGGACTTCCCCCAGGAGAAGGCCGGCGCCGCCTTCCCGCAAATCCGCCAGTTCACCGTCAAACGAAACGCCCGGCCCGACGCGGTCGCCGAGGTCGACGGCCAGTGGCAGGTTTGCAGCCCGGCCACGGTCGGCGAATTCTCGGCGGTGCTGTATTTTTTCGGCCGCGAGCTGCACCAGGAGCTGCGGCGGCCGGTGGGACTGATCAATTCCTCGTGGGGCGCCACGTCCATCCAGACATGGCTGCCGCTCGCGGCGGTGCAGTCCTACCCGGGCTACGCGGCATTCTTGGAAAGGCAAAAACAGGAGGCTGCGGAGTGGCCGGAGCGCGAACGGCGGATGTTCGAGAGCATCCGCGCGTGGGAGTTGGAGTCCGCGAAGAATCCCGGCCAGCCCCGGCGGCCCAAACCGTGGAATCCCGGTCCGCCCGACGCGCCGCAACACCGGCCGGCGGCGGCCTACCAGGGCATGGTCCAGGCGTTGGCCGGGTTCCGCCTCGGGGGCTTGCTGTGGTATCAGGGTGAGAACAACGCCCGCGCGGGCGCCGCCGGGGCCGCCGAATACGCGGATTTGTTGCCGCGCCTGATCAACGGCTGGCGCGTGGCCTGGAACCAGCCGGACCTGCCTTTCCTTTTCGTCCAGCTGCCGAACTTCAACGAGTCGCGCGACCCGACGGGAACCAGCTGGGCCTTTTTTCGCGAGGCCCAGGCGCGCGCGCTCGCGGTGCCGCACACGGGCATGGCGGTCACCATCGATGTCGGCGAGCCCGGCAACATCCACCCGCGGGACAAGCAGACCGTCGGCCACCGGCTGGCGCGCCTCGCGCTGGCGGACGTCTACCGGCGCGAAGTCGCGGCCCACGCGCCGGTGTTCGACCAACACTCGGTCAAGGACGGCGAAATCCACGTGACCTGCAAAAATGAGGAAGGTGGACTCGTCGCCCGCGGCGAACCGATCACCGGCTTTGAAATCGCCGGCGCCGACCGCGTCTGGCACCCGGCCAATGTCCGCATCGAGGGTGATCATCTCGTCGTGTCCAGCCCCGCGGTGCCCGCGCCCGTGGCCGCGCGTTACGGCTGGGCGAACAACCCCGCGTGCAACCTCTGCAACCGCGCCGACCTGCCGCTGGCCCCATTCCGCACCGATGCGTGGCGATAGGCCGCGCGGCAGGCCAAGCCATCAAACAATAAAGCCCTCCCGCGAGCGGGAGGGCTTTGAAATTGGGTGCAGAGCTTGGATTTGAACCTGCCTCAGCCCCGCCGCGACGCTTTGTGTCACCTCTCCCGCCCCGATCATCGCCCCGGGCTCACATCGAGCATGAAGGTCGTGGCCGGCAGCGCATCACTGTTCTCGAGGTTCCCATCAGGAAACGGCTGCCATCCGTAACGGATACGCCGGGGCGCCAGGCCCGCTTGATACGATAGCAGGACTGTCGCCCCGTCTATCATCGCGTGTGCCGGAATGATGTTGTTGTCGGCAGCGACTATCTCGAAGCCCCGCAATGCCTGCCCGTCGCGTGCGCGCAGGCCGCCGGTTGCGTGGGTGAAGGTCACCACGACCTCGTTCTCCCGCACCCGGGCTAATTTTGGCAACGGACCGCCGGATTCCAGGTCCCGTCCATAAACCTGGGCCAAAGCGAGGCGGGCCAGCCGGGCTCCCACGGTGGCTTTGTCCCGCGGATGCACATCGGCCCGGTTGCCCACATCGGCGGTGACCACCATGCCCGAGTAAGGAATTGCTTCGAGCAAGCGGCGCTGGCTGTCACGAAACTCCGGCCAGAATTCCGAACGATAGGGATTCGCGTCGATGCCGGAGAGTTGGCAGCAGAGAAACGGCAGATCCGGCCGCCCCCAGCCCTGACGCCAGTCGCGCACCAGCAGCGGCAGAAGGATTTCATGCTGCCGCACCCGGGCCAGGCTCAGCGAATTGCTCTCACCCTGATACCACAGCACGCCTCGCAGCCCGAAAGGCAGTAACGGCTCGATGCCCGCGTCCCAGAGAAATCCGGGCTTGAAGGGATGGTCCGGTCCGCCGCCATCGGCGCCGCCGAGCGGGGCTGACCCGAGATTTTCCTGCCCACGCTGCCGGCACCAAGCCTCAAGTGCAGGATTTCCAAGCCAGTCGCCCTCTGTCATGTCGCGCAGTGCGAGATCCCCCGCAAGGGTCTCCCTGCTCACCCAGGCCTCGGCCGGGCTGCCTCCAACCGCGAGATGGATGATGCCGATCGGCACGCCCAGCGCGGCGTGCAGATCACGGGCCGCAAAGTAGCCGATGGCCGACATCCGGGCGGCACTCCCCGACGTGCAAACTTCCCACGCGCCGCGGTAGTAGCCACCGGGGGTGAGCCTCGCCACCTCTTCCGCCGTGAACAGGCGGCCGCCGCTCCCTTTGCCCGCGTAAGCCGGGTTGAAAAACCGAATGCCGGGATGCGACGCACGCGGAAGCTCGGCCTCGGCGTGCAACTCCCGGGCCAGTGGCCACTCCATGTTTGACTGGCCGGCGCAAAGCCAGACCTCGCCCACCAGCACATCGATGATCTCGCGCGATTCACCAGCTGCGCTGACGCGGAGCCCGCGCGCGGTGGCGCTGGCAGCTTGCGGACCAAGCCGCGCCAGCCAGCGACCGGCACTATCCGTGACCGCGGTTTTCTTCTCCCCGGCAAACTCGACCGTCACCGCCTCCCCCGGCGTGGCGCGGCCCCAGACCGGCAGCGGAACGTCGCGCTGCAAGACCATGTGGTCGGTGAACACCGGCGCGAGCAGCAGCTCCGCACGCAGCCCGGCGGCCGGAAGCAGCAACAGCAGGAGCAGGATGCTCTTCATCGCCAGCGAATCCGTCGGCCGGTGCGGGCGGAGACCTCGGCGGCCTCGATGATCCGCGCGGTGCGCCAGGCGTCAGCGAGTGTGGCAGGCGGCGCGTCCCGCCCACGCACGGCGGCGAGAAACTGGAGGATGAAGGTCTCGCCCGCGGCGCCCGCATAGGAGGTGGTTTCCCGCAAGCGGAAGCTCCGGGTGCGCTGCCCAGACGGCAGCTCAAGTTGCAGGCGCGGCGCCACGCCGGGCCACACGATCCGACCGGCGCGGCCGTTGAGCGCCAGATGTGCGTCGTAGCCGCCGGCGTTGAGGTAGCCGCCGCCGCTGAAGGCCAGCGTATAGCCGGCGTGGAAAGTGCCGATCGCGCCAGAGCGGAATTCGAGCGCGAGGGCCGCCGTGTCCTCGACCCCGATGGGCTCGCCGGAGCGCGTGGCGAGGCACGCCGTCACCCCCGTGATCTCATCGCCCGAGACATGCTGGAGCAGATCGAGGTAATGACAGCCGAGCCAGAGCAGAATGCCACCCCCGGACTCGCGCCGGCGGAAGAGCCACGAGCGCGGATCGCGAAAACGCACCTGCGTGGCGAGAAAACGCGCCTCGAGTGAAAGCAACGGGCCGGCCTCGGCCACATGCCGGCGCATCGCCAGCGCACAAGGATGAACCCGCCGCGGATAGAGCACGGCCGCCACCAGCCCGGCCTTGGCCGCCGCGCGTTGCAACGGGAGTATCTCCGTAGCGGTGAGACCGACTGGTTTTTCCGCGAGCAGATGCCGGCCGGCAGCGAGAACGCGGCGCGCGAGCGCGGCGGCCTCGTGGTGGCGCACGGCGACAATCGCGAAATCACACGCCGCCAGCACCGCGTCGAGATCCGCGGTAACGGGCAGGGCCTTACGACTGCGCGGGAGCGATGAATTTTTTGCCGCCGCACGCGGATCGGCATCCCAAAGGAAAACACGGCGGACCTCGCGCAGGTTTTCCATGGCAGCGAGCAGGGCGCCGGAGTGCGGGTGGCGGAGACCGAGGAGCGCGGCGTTCATCTGACTCAGGCTAGCAGGATTCGAGTTCGGCGAACAGCGCAGGGTCGTTGAAAGCCAGGGCGGCAAACGCTTGGTCGATGTAGGCGGGACCGCGGCCACCGATCAAGACGGTGCTGGGGCCCGGCTGATGCATCGCCCAGGCGAGTGCAAGGTGCGACATGCTGTGCCTGGTGCGCGCCGCGACCGTAGCCAGCTTTCCCAGACGACGCTGAGCCTCCGGGTTGAAATAAATGTCCTGATGCCCCGGTGAGAGGGCAAAGCGTGAGCCGGGTTGCACGCCAGCACGATGCTTGCCGGTCAGGAATCCCGCGCCGAGCGGGCTGTAGGTGACAATGGCGAGGCCTTGCCGGACGCACAGGTCGCGCAACGGCGCATCAACCTCGCGGACGGCAAGATTGTGGTTGTTCTGGAGCGCGCGAAATGGGGCCAGCCCCTCCGCCTGCTGCCGCACGAGCAGCGGCGCAAGCTGCCCCGCGGTGAAGTTGCTCGCCCCCAGCGCCCGCACGCGGCCCTCCCGCACCAGTCGGTCGAGCGCAGCGAGGGCACCCGGCGTGTCCACGGTGGCATCCCACTTGTGCAAGTAGAAGACATCAATGACCTCCAAGCCGAGCCGCGCGGCACTGGCGGTGGCCGCCGCGGCGATGTTTTCCGGTGTGTAAGGCGGATACATCTTGGTCGCGACGGTCAGCCGGTCGCGGTGTGACCGGCGCGCGGCCAGCCACAGACCCAGGATGCGCTCGGATTCGCCGTGACTGTAGGTCGCCGCGGTGTCGAGCAGCGTGAGGCCCGCCGCCAGGGCGTGATCGAGCAACGCGAAAGCAGGTTCGACGCCGATTTCGCGACCGAAGGTGGAACAACCAAACCCAAGCCGGCCCAGCGGAAAGGGTGACAGTGAGCGGTTCATATAAAGAAGGCGGGCTGCTGGTGCAGCCCGCCCGTTCCGAAAGCCATGCGGCCCGGGGATTAGAAGCTGAATTTCGTCGACAGACTGATCGTGCGCGGGGTGGAGGGCTGGGCCGAGAACCGGCTGTTGCCGCCCGCGTAGTAATCCTTGTCGAAGACATTCATGACCCCGAGGTTGAAATACCACTTGTTGCGCGTGTAGGTCACAAAGGCGTTGTAAACCTCGTGCCCGGGGATGCTGGGCGCACCGGACTGCGTCAGCTCGCCGAGGTGGAAGAAGTTGCCACCGATGCCGAAACCCTTGAGGGCATCATTCTGGAAGTCGTATTTGGCGAGCAGGCTGTAGGTGGACGTGTAGGTGCGGGGCAACCGGGCACCCGTCTGATCCTTCGGGCCGCTGCCGGAGAACAGCGTGGCGATGATGTTCAGGCCCTCGACCGGGCGGAGACTCAGGTCATATTCAAAACCCTTCGCGGTAGCGACGCCGGCAGCCAGGGCATAGACTTGGGGCGTGCCCAGGTTGAAGCGCACAGGCAGGTTGGCCGTGACATTCTCGAACCAGATGATGCTGCCGGTGACCTTGCCGTTGAACGCCGTGGTCTTGACACCAAACTCCGTGACCTCGCCGGTGGAAGGCGGCAACGGTGCGCCCGTCTGGTCGCGGTCGTCGGCACCGGAAGGCACGAAGTTGGTGGCCTTGGAGGCGAAGAAGGAAAGGTCGGCGCGCGGCTTGAAGACCAGGCCGAGGCGGTAGAGTGGCTTGTCCCCTACGCTCTCCTTGAGCACGGGGTTGACCACATCGAGGTGCGAGGTGTTGCTCGCCCAGCTCCAGCTGCCGGCCACGGTGGCGATGAGCTTGTCCTTCAGCAGATGCGCCTGGTGCAGCACATAGATATTGGCGGCATCGCGACGCTGGACCGTGTTGACGCTGCCGGGCAGAGCCGAATCAGGCAGGTCCGGACCGAAGTTGGGATTGATGATCGGAAAGGAACTCGTGCCGGTCTGCGGCGAGATCATCGTGGCGAACGCGAGGGCCTGCTCGTCGGTGACCGAACTGGCCGCCCAGCCGAAATTGGTCTGCTGATGCCGCGTCCCGAGATCATACTCGATGATGTAGTCGTTCACCACGCTGCTCATCTTCTGCATCTGCGCGAGCGTGAGGAGGTTGAAGCGCAGCACGTCGGTGGAATCGACCACGCCGTTGGCGCCCAGCAGGATCGAATTGTTGATCGCGAGACGATTGTCATGGTCGGAACGACGCTCAGAGAAGTAGGCCACCTGGAGCTTGGACTCAAAATCACGGGTAAAGCGATGGATGACCGTCGCCTCAAGCTCGTGCTTGGTGAAGACGGAGTTGCTCCACGGAGCCTTGTAGCCCTGCTCGCGGCCGCTAAGGTAGGAGATCTTGTTGTTCTCATCCAAGAAGTTGTTCGCGAAAAGGCCGCTCGTCTTGATGCGCGAGTATTCATACCGCAGGCGCACCGTCGTGTCCTTCCAATCGAGCTGCAATGAAGGCGACAGCACGGTGCGGTTGTCAAAGAGGTCTCCCTGATATTGGTCGCCCTCCTGCACGGCCCCGACCACGCGGTATGCCGCTTTGGCCCCGGCCAGATCGGTGGTGAGCGGTCCGGTCAGATCGAACTCACCGCGAAGCAGCCCGTTGCTGTCCACGATGGCCCGCAAGGAACCCTTGCGGGTGTAGAGCGGGTTCTTGGTCGTGCGGAGCAGCATGCCCTGCGTGACGGGGCGGGTGCCGAAGAGCACGGCCTGGGCGCCTTTGACAACCTCCATCGTCTCGGTCGTGACGTCGTCGTCGATCGACGGGAAATACTCGATGCCGTTCTTGAAGGTGCGGGTCAGGCGTTCGCCGCGCATGTAGAACAGGTTGTTGGCGCCGAACGAGGCCACGCCGCTGGAAGCGTATTTCGCGAAATCGCTCGGATAGGGGAAATTGCCGAGGTCCTCGATCAGGTTGCGCGGCACAATCTGGATGGCGCCGGGAATATCGATCAGGTCCTGCCGGGTCTTCAGGCCGGCGGTGGCGCTGGTGATGTTATAGGATTTGTCGGTCTTGGCCCGCACTTCGAAGCGGGACAACTCGACGGTTTCCTCGGCCGGGGCGGTGGTTTGAGCGCGCCCCGCGGAAGCGAGGAGCAAGGTGGTGGCGAACGCCATCACGGCGGAATTACGAAGACTATGGGACAATAGGTTCATGGGGTGATTTGCTGGGGATGGCGGTGTTAGAGTTAATAAATTCCCACAAGTCAAAATTAATTTAGAAGTATTGGCTTTTTTACACCACGCAAGCCAGTCACATTTGAGCATATTGCGGGCATGCTCCCGCGATCCCCGATCAGGCGGGAAAACCCCAAACTTTAACCCGTTCAGGCTCAGGCCTCAGCCAATTCCACAGGAACGATGATATGGCCCGGAGCCGTCGTGGGGTCCGTGACTTGGGCGGCGAGAAGCCGGCCGATCGCGGCGCCGATCTCCTCAGGGCCCATGGCGGGAAACACATAAGGCAGGGTATATTCTCCCTTCGGCCGCTGGTAAAGGCCGCTGACAATCAGGCGCGGCCGCCGGCGTCCCTTGAGGCCCATGCGATTGATGACGGCCAAGGCAGCCTCCGCCTTCGCCTCCGAGCGGCAGAGCAGACACAGGTCGGTGGGGTTGCGGTGAATGATCTCTCCAACCTCGGCCATGATGGCGTGCCGGTCGTCTGGCAGGTGCGCGATAGAATAATTGCCGGCCTTGTGCCCGGCAGCACCGAGCAGACGCCCGAGCTCACCGAGCACGACGTTGTCGCCAGGAAACATGACTTCACGCGTGAGCGCACAAACATGGGTGCAGTTGTGCGCGGCCACATAATCCGCAATGAGCCGCGCAATGCCCGGATTATCCTGTTCCACCCACGCCATGCCGCTGATCGAAGGATAAAGCGACCCATGCACCACCGCGGGCAGACCGCTATCCTTGATCGCCCGCTGCACCACGAACGGCACCTTGGTGACCACAATACCGCAGGTCTCCTTGGCCCGGAGAATCTCCCCGATCAGGCCATCAACATATTCCGTCGGATCGGTGGCGGGGAGGAAGTTGAACTGCACCTCGGCGCCAGGCAGGACCCCCTGGATGCCGACGAGGACACCGTCCGCCACCAGCCCTTCCTGCCGAAGGTAGCTGCGGTGGACCAGCATGAACACCCGCTTCAACAATCCGGGGCTCGATTCCCGCTGTAGCGCGCCAATGAATGTCCCGCGGCGCTGCACCCGCTGCAGTATCTTGCGCTGGGCCAAAAGTTGCAGGGCGCGATTGGCGGTCGATGAACCGACACTCAGCATCTTCGCGGCATCGGTGAGCGACAGATAAGGATCGCCCGGCTTGAGCCGCCGGTTGCGGATGTCGGCCTCCAGCCTTTGGGCAAGCTCCATGATGCGGGGTGTCTGGGAATAGCCTGAGCTCATAGTAGAGAAATGTAAAATTGGCGCGAGGTGGCGTGGAGACCAAGCCATAATAAAAGTTACTCTTTATCGATATAATTCTTGTCTTTTGGGATTATTTAACCGTTCCTTATCTTTATGGTTAATAAAAAGCTCCCCTCAGCGTCCCTTCCCTTGCGCGGTTTGGTGGCCGCGACCTTCACCCCCTTCCGTGCCGACGGCACAATCGACCTGCCAAAGATCAAGCCGGTCACAGACGCGGTCATCGCCCAGGGCGCGACCGGGCTCTATGTTTGCGGCAGCACCGGGGAAGGCCCCTTGCTCTCGACCGCGGAGCGCATGCTCGTCGCCGAGGCCACGGTCAAGGCGGCCGCCGGCCGCGTGCCGGTCGTGATCCAGGTCGGGCACAACAGCATCGTCGAGGCCCATGGCCTGGCGGCCCATGCGCAGCGGATAGGCGCGGATGCCATCTCGGCCACCCCGCCCGGCTACTTCAAGCCTGACTCCCTCGCCAATTTCATCGCCTGCATCGCCCACATCGCCGCCGGTGCGCCCAATCTGCCCTTCTACTACTACAACATCCCCCTGCTCTCCGGTGTGCGCTTTGACATGGTCGAGTTCCTGCGCAAGGGCGGTGAGGAAATTCCGACGCTCCGGGGCATCAAGTTCTCCGACTCGAACCTGCACGAGATGCTGGCGTGCATAGAATTTGACAACGGGCGCTACGACATCCTTTTCGGCGTGGACGAAATGCTGCTCGGCGGGCTCGCCTTTGGCGCACGCGGTGCCGTCGGCTCAACCTTCAACTTCGCCGCTCCGCTTTACCTGAAGATCATCGCCGCCTTTGAGCGCGGCGATCTCACCGAAGCCCGCCGGCTCCAGTCGCTTTCCGCCGCCATGGTGCGCATCATGGTCGGCAACGGTGGACGCGGAGGCCTGAAAGCCGCGATGTCGCTGATCGGCGCAGACTGCGGCTTCAGCCGCCTGCCCACCGTGACCTGCACTTCCGGTCAGCGCGCCCAGATGAAAAAGGAACTGGCCAAGCAGGGCTTCTTTGATTGGGCCCGCCCGTGATGACCTTGTCGGATGAAAACCCTTGTGCCACTCCTGCTGCTGACTGGCTTTGCCCCGGGCATGAGCGTGTCTGAGCCCCGCCCGGCGCCTGCCGTCAGTTCGCTGGCCCCGTTACCCGACGCCCACGGCTTTGCCGGCATGTTTGCCGGCGTTTCCGGCGGCGCACTGTTGTGTGCGGGCGGCGCCAATTTCCCGGAAAAACCCCTGGCTCAGGGCGGACGAAAAGTCTGGTCAGACCGGGTCTTCGTGCTGTCTGACCCGGCCGGCCCTTGGCGCGAGGCTGGCCGGCTGCCTCTAGCCAACGGCTACGGCGTGTCCGCCACGTGGCGCGATGCGGTCGTGTTCGCCGGCGGCGGCGACGCGCACGAAAATTTCCGCACGGCCGGGTTAATACGCTGGGATGGATCCGGCGTTTCCTTTAGCACGCTGCCTGATTTGCCCGTGCCCGTCGCCAACGGCTGCGGCACTGTGGTGGGCGACATCCTCTACGTCGCCGGCGGACAGGACACCCCGTCCGCCACGGCCACCCTCAACCGCTGTTTCGCCCTCAATCTTGCCGCGCCCGACCGCGCCTGGCGTGAAATTCCCTGGCCGGCCGGGCAGCCCGGCCGGATTCTCGCCGTGGCGGCGGCCCATGATGATTGGTTCTATCTTTTCAGCGGCGCCGATCTGTTCCCCAACGCGCAGGGCCAGCCCGAGCGCCGTTATCTCGCCGATGCGTGGCGTTACCGGCCTGATGCAGGCTGGCAGCGTCTGGCCGATCTGCCCCATTCGGTCGCGGCCGCTCCTTCGCCGGCCATGGGGGACGGTGGCACGCGCCTGATCATCGCCGGAGGAGTCTCGCCGGAGTTCCTGGCCACGCTGCCGAAGAATGCGCCCCACCCCGGCTTCCCGCGCGAACTCCTTTCCTTCGACACGACCAGCAACACTTGGACCGCTGTTTCGCCGCCCCCCGATGGGCCGCCTTCCCGTGTGACCGCACCATTGGCCCCGTGGCAGGATCGCTGGGTCATCCCCAGCGGCGAGGTCGCCCCGGGCATCCGGACCCCCACGGTCCTCTCCTATCGCTTCACCCCATGAGCCTGACCGCCTCACGTCTCACCGAGCTGCGCACAGTCTATCGCGACGGCCTGCTCAAGAGTGTCGTCCCATTCTGGCTGCGCTACGGACTGGATCGCGAACAGGGCGGACTGCTCTCGGGCCTCGGCGAGGATGGCACCCTGCTGGACACCGACAAGGCCGTCTGGCTCCAGGGCCGCGCCGCGTGGACCTTCGCCACGCTTTACAATACGGTCGAAAAAAATCCCGCCTGGCTTGACGCTTCCAAGCACTGTCTGGACTTCATCCGCAGCCATTGCCGCGGGCCTGGCGGCAAACTCTATTTCACCGTCACCCGCGACGGGCGTCCCCTCCGGATGAGGCGCTATGTCTACAGCGAGTGCTTCGCCGCCATCGGCAGCGCCGCCTATGCCAAGGCTTCCGGCGAGGCCCGCGCCGCCGCCGAGGCCGTCCAGTATTTCGACACCTACCTGCACCACAGTTTCACGCCCGGCGTGATGCCGCCGAAGACCGATCCGGCCACGCGGCCCGCGCAGGGTGTAGCCCCGCACATGATCGCCATCGTCACCGCCCAGGAGATCCGCACCCTGCTGGGCGACATCACCGTGCGGGGCGCCACCTGCACACAGTGGATCGACCGCTCCTTGGCGACCATCGAGCGTGATTTCTACAAGCCCGGCCTCGGCGCGCTCCTGGAGGTCGTCGGCGCCGACGGAGCGGTGCTCGACCACTTCGACGGCCGCACCCTCAATCCCGGCCATGCCCTCGAGTGCGCGTGGTTCATCCTGCACGAGGCCAAACACCGCGGGCGCGACCCGCGCCTGATGGCACTCGGCCTCGGCATCCTCGACTGCATGTGGGCGCGCGGCTGGGACCGGGAATTTGGCGGCCTGCTCTATTTCACCGACCTCCACAGCCGGCCCGTCCAGGAATACTGGGCCGAGATGAAGTTCTGGTGGCCGCACAACGAGGCCGAGATCGCCACGCTCCTCGCCTACCAGCTTACCGGCGACGCAAAATATGCCGCCTGGCACACGCTGGTGCACGACTGGTCTCACCGCGTGTTCGCCGATCCCGTTCACGGCGAGTGGTTCGGCTATGCGCATCGCGACGGGCGCATCTCGACCCGCCTCAAAGGCAACACCTGGAAAGGCCCCTTTCACCTGCCGCGCATGCAGTGGTATTGCGCCCGCCTGATCGACGAATTGCTCTCCCCCGCATGAGAACCCTGGCCGAAAACGAACAACGCGAGCGCCTCAAGTGTATCGTCCATCCCTCGGCCGATGCCGCCAGCGCGCTGGTGGCCGGCGAACTGGCCATGCTGATCAGGCGGAATGACTCCGCCGGCCGGCCGACCGTGCTGGGGCTGGCCACCGGATCCACTCCGGTGCGCCTGTATCGCCAGCTCATCCGGCTGCATCGGGAGGAAAACCTGAGTTTTCGGAACGTCATCACGTTCAACCTCGACGAATACCATGGCCTGCCGCGCACGCACCCCGAGAGCTACTGGCGCTTCATGCACGAGCAGCTTTTCAACCACCTCGATTTGCTGCCGGAGAACATTCACATCCCCGACGGCACCGTGCCGCGCGCGGAGGTTTTTGCGTGGTGCCGCGCCTATGAGGACAAGATTCGCGCCGCCGGCGGACTCGATGTGCAGATCCTTGGCATCGGCCGCACCGGCCACATCGGGTTCAACGAACCCGGCTCCGGCCGCGACTCGCGCACCCGGCTTGTCACCCTCGATGCCCTCACCCGGCGCGACGCCGCGCGCGACTTTCTGGGCGAGGCCAACGTTCCCCGCCACGCCATCACCATGGGAGTCGGCACCATCCTGGACGCGCGACGCATCCTCCTGCTCGCCTGGGGCGAGGCCAAGGCCCGCGTGCTGGCCGACGCCGTGGAAAAGGCCCCGACCGACTCCCTGCCCGCCAGCTTTCTGCAAGGCCATCCCGCGGTGGAGTTCCACCTCGATCCGGCCGCCGCGAGCGAACTCACCCGGCTGCGCCACCCCTGGCTCGTCGGCACCGTCACCTGGACCCCGGAGATCACCCGCCGCGCCGTCGTCTGGCTGGCGCAACAGGTCGGCAAGCCGGTGCTCAAGCTGCTCGACGAGGATTACAGCGAACACGGCATGGCCGACCTCCTCACCGAGCAGGGCCCGGCCTACGGCCTGAACATCCGCATCTTCAACGAACTGCAGCACACCATCACCGGCTGGCCCGGCGGCAAGCCCGACGCCGATGACAAACACCGACCCGAGCGCGCGCTCCCCCCGCAGAAACGCGTGGTCGTGTTCAGCCCGGAACCCTCCGACGATGTGCTTGGCATGGGGGGGGCGCTGCGCCGGCTCGTCGATCAGGGGCACAACGTGACCGTCGCCTACCTGACTTCCGGTAATCTGGGCGTGCCTGACGAGGAAGCGGCCATGGCCGCCGAGCTGGTGCTGGAGGTTGCCCGGGTCAATGCCACGGCCGGTGGCACGCCCGGTTCCGAGTTCGCGGGAGAAGTCCGTGGCCAGCTTGCCGCCAAAGCAGCCCTGGACGGCGACACCCCGGAGATTCGTCGCCTCAAGGGCATCTTGCGCCGCGGTGAAGCGCACGCCTCCCTGCAGTCCTGCGGCATCGACCATGGCCGCATCCGGTTTCTCGACCTGCCTTTTTACGAGCAGGGCCGCTACCGGCAGTTCCGGATCACGGCCGCCGACGCCGACGCCGTGGCTGCGCTGCTGCGCGAGGTGCGGCCGCATCAGATTTTCGCCACCGGCCACTCGGCCGACCCGAGCTCCGTGCCCGCCGTGTGTTTCGAGGTGCTGCGCCGCGCCCTCGCTCTGACCGCCACCGAAGCCTGGCAGGCCGACAGCCGCGTGTGGCTTTACCGCGGGCCCGACCGCGTGTGGGAGCCGGCCGAGATCGAGATGGCGGTGCCGTTCAGCCCGCGCGAACTCACGCAGAAGATCCAGGCCATCTACCACCACAAGAGCCAGCGCAGCCAGAGCCCGGCCGTCGGCACCGGCCTGCACGAATCCTGGCAGCAGGCCGAACACCACAATCGCGCGATCGCCAGTAGCTACGATGCGCTCGGTCTCGCCGAATACGAGGCCATCGAGGCGTTCCGGCGCTGGCGAGAATCATGAGCCTGCCCGTCACCCCCCGATTCCGCCCCGCGCTCGACCCGGACTTCCTGCCCGCGGCACTGTGGAACCGCGCCTACCGCGACCTCGTCGCGCGCGATCCTGCCGCCCGGCCCGTCGCGCTCGCCCTGGTCCGCGCCGACGGCGGCGCCTCGGTGCACCACGACCGCATCCTCTCGCTCGCGCATCCCGCTGCGGCGCTCACCCTGCGCTACGTCGAGCGCCTGCTGAAATTTCTGCTCTGGCAAAAAGGTGGCTGCTGGGTGCTCGTCGCCGGGGCCGACGAGACCGCCGCGGCGCTGGGCACAATCTACAGCCGCACCGGCGCGCGGGCCTTCGACCACGCCTTTATGGGCGAAAAGGTCTACGGGCGCACTTTTTCCATCGAGACCAGGTCCTTCGAGGCTCTGCCCGCGGCGGACGATGCCGGTCACGCCATGGGCCGGCACCTCGACGGCTGCCGCATCGGCTTCGACCTCGGCGGCAGCGACCGCAAGGCCGCCGCGCTCATTGACGGGCAGGTCGTCTATTCCGAGGAGATTCCCTGGGATCCCTATTTCCAAACCGACCCGGCCTATCACCTGGCGGGCGTGCACGACACGCTCACCCGTGCCGCGGCGCACCTGCCGCGCGTGGACGCCATCGGCGGCAGCGCCGCCGGGGTCTACGTGAACAACGAGGTGCGCGTCGCCTCGCTCTTCCGCGGTGTGCCGGCGGACCGGTTTGAAAAACACATCCGCCGGATGTTCTTCACGTTGCAGGCGCGCTGGGGCGGCGTTCCTTTCGAAGTCGCAAACGACGGCGAGGTCACCGCGCTGGCGGGTGCGATGAGCATGAAAGACGACGCGGTCCTCGGCCTTTCGCTCGGCACCAGCCAGGCCGCCGGCTACGTCACGCCCACGGGCAATATCACCCCGTGGCTCAACGAACTGGCGTTCGCCCCGGTGGATTACCGGACCGATGCGCCGCGCGACGAATGGTCGGGCGACGCCGGTTGCGGCGTGCAGTATTTCTCCCAGCAGGGCGTGGCCCGCCTCGCGGCCCGTGCCGGCTTCGCTTTTCCCTCGATGCAGCCGCTGCCCGACCGGCTGGTGGACGTGCAGCAGGCCATGCGCGCAGGCGACGCCCGGGCCCGCGCCATCTACGAAAGCATCGGCGTGTGCTTCGGTTATGCGGTCGCCCACTACGCGGACTTCTACGATGTGCGCAATCTGCTCATCCTCGGCCGCGTCACCTCCGGCGAAGGCGGCGAGATCATCCTCGCGCAGGCCGCCGCCGTCCTCCGCGCCGAGTTTCCCGAATTGGCGGAAAAAATCCGCCTGCGCACTCCCGACGAGAAAGACAAGCGTCACGGCCAGGCCGTCGCCGCCGCCAGCCTGCCCGCCCTGAAAACCATCCTGCCCCATGAAATTCTCCCATCCCGCCGCTGACGTTTACGTGCCCGATGCCGCCCTCACCCCGGCCGCCGCCCTCGCCCGCACCACGCACCTTTGCGTAGTCGCCCATCCGGACGACATCGAAATCATGGCTTACCACGGAATAGCCGAGTGCTTCGGACGCTCCGACCGGCATTTCACTGGGGTCGTTGTCACCAACGGGGCCGGGAGTGCGCGCAGCGGGGTATACGCCCATTACACCGATGCCGAGATGCAGGCCGTGCGCCTCCGCGAACAGCGCAAAGCGGCCTGTGTGGGCGAGTATTCCCTGCAACTCCAGCTGGCGCACCCCAGCAGCGCGGCGAAAGATCCGACGAACCCCGGAATCGCCGCCGACCTCGCGACCATCTTCTCCGGCGCCCGACCCGAGGTCGTTTACCTGCACCAACCGGCCGACAAGCATGAGACCCATTTGGCCGTGCTCGCCCACTCGCTTAAGGCGCTGCGCGCGCTGCCGCCCGCGCACCGGCCGAAGCGGGTGTTGGGCTGCGAGGCCTGGCGCGATCTCGACTGGTTGTTGGACGCGGACAAGCAACTGCTTGACGTGAGCGCCTATCCCAACCTGGCCGCGTCACTCGTGGGCGTATTCGATTCGCAGATCAGCGGCGGCAAACGCTACGACCTCGCGACCGCCGGCCGCCGCACCGCCAACGCCACCTATCACAACCCCCATGCCACGGATAAATATGACGGGGTCACCTGGGCCATGGACCTCACCCCCCTCGTGCACGACCCTGCGCTATCCGTGTGTGATTATGCCCGTGCGCACATCGAGCGATTCCGTCACGATGTGGATGCCCGGCTCGCCAAATTTTTCTAGCCTGTCGCCGCCCGCACCCCACCCCCATCTCCGTGAACAAAGAGAGCCCCGTCACCCGTTACGCCTGGCTGGTTGTCGCCCTTCTTTGGGTTGTGGCCATGCTCAACTATCTCGACCGGCTGATGATCACCTCGATGCGCGAGTGGATCGTCGCGGACATCCCGATGAGCGACGCGCGCTTCGGGCTCCTCACCTCGGTATTCCTCTGGATCTACGGTGTCGTGAGCCCGGTGGGCGGATTTCTGGCCGACCGCTACAGCCGCAAATGGGTCATCATGGGCAGCCTGGTTATCTGGTCGGCCACCACCTGGCTCACCGGCCATATGCACAGTTTCGAAAGCCTGCTCGTGGCGCGCGCCGTCATGGGCATCAGTGAGGCGTGCTACATCGCCGCAGCGCTCGCCCTGATCGCGGATTATCACACGGGAGCCACGCGGTCGTTGGCGACCGGGCTGCACCAGAGCGGACTCTACGCCGGGGCGGCGCTGGGCGGTGCGGGCGGCTGGATCGCGGCCGGTCACGGATGGCGGATGGCCTTCACGATTTTCGGTGCGGTTGGTGTCGTTTACGCGGTGGTGCTCGTGCTGCTGCTGCGCGACCGCCCGCGGGCGGAACCGGTCGCGGTGGCGAGTGTAGCGCCGGAACCCATCTCTGCGGGTGCCGTGTTCAACGCGCTCTTCACCTCGCGCTCATTCTGGGCCCTGATGGCCTTCAACGGGCTGGCGGGCATGGCATTCTGGCTGATCAACGGCTGGCTGCCGACCTTCATCCAGGAAATGTTCATCGGCTGGAAACCGACCGGTGCTTGGGCGGCACTCCTGCCCGCCGCGTGGGTTGACGCTCTCGCCATCACCAAGGGCACCGCCGGACTTTATGCGACAGTGCCGGTGCAGGTCGCTTCCTTTGTTGGCATTCTGATCGGAGGCGTGTGGGCGGATCGCTGGGCGCGCACCAACGTGCGCGGCCGGCTGCTCATCCCGCTTCTCGGTTTTGCCTGCGCCGGGCCGGGCCTGATTCTGCTAGTCAACACCTCCTCGTTCGACGTGGCCCTGGTGACCATGGTCGTGTTCGGCCTAGGCCGTGGTTTTGCCGATGCCAACCTCATGCCCATTGTCTGCCAGGTGGTGGACGCGCGCTACCGGGCGACCGCCTATGGGGTGCTCATTTTCATCAGCGTGATGGTCGGCGGCGGCATGATCTACGCGGGCGGCTGGCTGCGCGACCGGCAGGTGGCGCTCGCCCTCCCCTTCATGATCGCGGCGGTCGGACTTTTTGCGGCCGGACTTATGTTGCTCGCCGTCAAAACCAAACCCGACGACCGACAGGACTAAACCGCACCCCCTAAACAATAAAGCCCTCCCGCGAACGGGAGGGCTTTGAAATTGGGTGCAGAGCTTGGATTTGTAAGCGTCGCCTGGGATGCCTCGTAGCTACGAGAGCTACGACGAGGTAGAGTGTCGTAATGGTGACCAATACGACGGCTACGACAGAGTTGGTGGAGACTGGGGAGAAGCACGATACGCTGGGGCGGCGCCGCACGCCAGCCGAACGTCGAGCGGAGTTACTGGCGGCATACCGGCAGAGCGGGCTGACGCAGAGTGCGTTCGCGCGGCGGGAAGGGATCCGCTACTCGACGTTCTGCACGTGGGCGCAGGCGGAACGTGAGGCCGGCCGGCTGCCGGTGGCGCCAGCCGGGCGGAAGGGTCGGCGGCCGACATCACCTGGGAGCGTGCGCTTTGCCGAAGTCGAGTTGCCGCCGATGCCGGCCCCGGTGACCAACGGCTTGGAGGTCCGGTTGCCGGATGGCACGCTGCTGCGAGGCGGCAGCGCCGCGGAGTTGGCCAAGCTGGTGCGGGCACTGAGGGCGTAGCCGATGCTGGCCTTTCCGGCGGCGATCAAGATCTACGTGGCAGTGGAGCCGGTGGACATGCGCAAGCAGTTTAACGGGCTGTGGGCCGCGGCCCAGGAGAAACTGCACGAGGATCCGAAGAGCGGAGCGGTGTTCGCGTTCATCAACAAGGACCGCACGCGGCTGAAGCTGCTGTATTGGGACGGCACCGGAGTGTGGGTGCTGGCGAAGCGCCTGGAGCAAGGTCGGTTCTCCTGGCCCAAGCCGAGCAGCGCGCGCGTGAAGCTCGCCCTCGCCCCGGAGGCGCTGGCGCTGCTCGTCAGCGGCATCGAACTCAAACACGGTTCGCTCAAAGCGTGGTATGAACGCTGAGCAAAAATAGTTTTGGTCGAAGGGAACTCTCCTGGTCGGCCGCTGACTGATCGCGCGCGATGAGCGCGACCGCCGTTCCCCTCGATGAAATGCAACTCCTGCGGCAGGAGATCGTGGTGCTGCGCCGGCAGATCGGGTGGCTCAAGCAGCAGCTCTTCGGCGGCGGCAAAAGCGAGACACTGGACCGGGCGCAGTTGCTGCTGCAACTCGGCGCCCTGGAAAAGCTCGCGGCGGCGGAACGGCCGACGGAGACGATCAGCTACGAGCGCCCGGCCGGGCCTGCGCCGAAGCGGACGTTGCCGGCGGAGAGCTTCGCGCACCTGCCGGTGCAGGAGACGGTGGTGATCGAGCCGCCGGCGGTGCAGGCCGATCCCACGCTCTACGAAAAGATCGGCGAGGAGCGGACCTTCGAGGTGGACGTGGTGCCGCCCAAACTCTTCAAGCGCGAGATCGTGCGGCCCAAGTATCGGCACCGGCTGGACCGCAACCGGGCGCCCCTGCTGGCTCCGGCGCCGGCCCGCGTGGTGTCCGGCGGCTTTGCCTCGGCCGGGCTGATCGCGTGGGCGCTCACGGCCAAGTATGCCGATCACCTGCCGCTTTACCGGCAGGAGAAGATGCTGGCCCGCTGGGGCGCACCGATCTCGCGCCAGAACCTTTGCGATTGGGTCGGGGCGGCCACCGCGCTGCTCGAAGCGCTGGTCAAACGCATGAAGCAGGATCTGTTGCAGGGCGGCTACGTGCAGGTCGATGAAACGCCGATCCGCTGCAACGATCCGGACTTGCGCGACGGCAAGACCACGACTGGTTGGTTGTGGGCGCTCTCGCGGCCCGGAGGCGGAGTCGTCTTCGAGTGGCGGTTGTCTCGCCGGCATGAGGAGGCCGAGCGCTTGCTCGGTGATTATCGTGGCGTGCTCCAATCCGACGGCTACGAGGCATACGCCGCGTATGCGCGTGCCCACCCGCAAGTTGAGTGGGCCGGATGCTGGGCCCACGCACGCAGACGCTTCTTCGAGGCGGCGGCGGAGCGGCCGCAGACTGCGGGGCGCGTGCTGCGCCTGATCGGCCGGCTCTATCAACTCGAAGCCGAGTGGGACCAGACCCAGGTAGGCGGCCAGCGCGCTGCGCTCCGGCAGGAACACTTTGCCCGGCCACTGGCACGGTTGCACCGACTGGTGTCCGCGCTGCAAGCGCGCGTGCTCCCCAGGACCGGTCTCGGCCAGGCCTGCGCGTATCTGCTTGGCCACTGGGCGCCGCTGACCGCGCACCTCCGCCACAGCCACACCCGGCTCGATACCAATGCGGTCGAGAACGCCATCCGCCCGAGCAAGCTCGGCGCGAAGAACTGGCTCTTCGTCGGCCACCCTGACGCTGGCGACCGCGCCGCGGTGATCTACTCCCTCATCGTCTCCGCCCAGCGACACGGACTCGATCCCCACGCCTACTTGAAGGATGTCCTCACCCGCCTGCCGGCGATGAGTTCCAAAGACGACCTCACCCCGCTGCTGCCCGCCCACTGGCAGCCGACCGGCGCATCGTAGCTCTCGTAGCTACGAAACAAACCCGTTCGTAGCTCTCGTAGTTACGATCCCGTCAAGGGGGCACTAGGGGCAACGCTTACTTGGATTTGAACCAAGGACCTTCAGGTTATGAGCCTGAAGCCTGGTAGCTTTGCAGCAACGACTTACGCGAGAAATGGGCTGTTTACGGAGAAATTACGGGGGAGGTTTTCCGGCATGTCGGCCTGCCATACACGCCGCAGAATTCACCCGGCTATAAATTTGCGCGGCGCCTCGGTAGCGCCGGCGGTAGCCCCCGCAGGGGTGAATCACATCCAATCAAGAAGCCGTCGGCAGCACCGGAGGCTTGGGTAGCACTACGCCTACTCCCGCACCAATTCCCGGATAAATCCCCCGGGCCTTTTGTCTGCATCAGCGCGCTATGTCTGACCTAAACGGAGACACGGCACACGACTGAGTTTTTTCTAGGCAGTTTTCGGCCGAGCGGATTTTTTTGAGGCGGGCTTCCCGAAAAGTTCTTTCTGCAAAAGACGGCGTTCCGCCGGCGAGAGCTTCTTCGCCTGCGCAATGAAATTTGCGAAAGATGCGGAAGACTCTGAATCCCCATCCCGAACGCCGCCAATCACCCGTGGCAACTTCTTGAAGTTGTTGCGAATGGTTTCAAGACGCGGGAGAAAATAATGACGCCTGAGCGTGTCCTCGGAGGTATGCCCGGTGATTGCCATCACGGTTTCAATATCGAGGCCGCTCGTGAGCGCGAGAGTCACCCAAGTCGCCCGAAGCGCCTGGAAATCGCGAGTGGAGGCCGCCCTGACGCCCCGGCCCTCCTCTCTTTTAACCTGAACCGAGTCGGTCGGCTTCGGTCCGTTCGCGGTCGGATTGAAGAAGCCAGCGTCCTTGAATACCTTCCGGGTGCGATCCGTAATCGAATCGGGGCTGCGCAGAAACTCTCGAGCGCAATCAGGAAAAACGTATTGGGAATCCGATTCAGGAAGGGAATCGAGTAACTCCCTCAATTTGGTAGTGATGGGAATATCGATCGTCTTTTTCGTTTTTGCCATGCGGACCCGAATCTTATTCGCAACAAGGTCGATGGCCGTCTTGAGCAGCAGGCAGCAATCGGCCCGCCGCATCGCGGTTTGGCTGGCAGCCACAATTGCGGGGAACACCAACGCGTGCTGCGGACGCGCCGCCACCTCCAGAATCAATTCGAGTTCCAATTCCGTGAAGGGAATGCGATTCACGATCGCGTCTTCCTGCTCCTCGATACAGTTGAATGGATTAAGAACCACGCCGGCCTCGCCGCGAAGGTAATTGAACGTCGAGCGCAGCATATCGAGTTTGTTGTTGAAAGTGCCCGGCGCGAATCCTTCGGCCTCAATGATCGCCATGAATGCGCGCGCCATCGCCTCGCTAACGTCACTCATCTCTTTTGCTTTCGGATAATGCTTGCCGAGAAATTCGATAAACTCGGTATGAAGTTGCTCCACCTGGCTAATCCAGCGAGCGCTCTTGGAGGAGGTCACTTTTTTCCAACTCTCGGACATCTTGGGCAGAGTGACGGTAGGCAAAGCCTTCCCCGTTCGGGCTTCGTATATCTTCTGCAGCAATTCCTCCTCGCGCCGCTTTTCAAGGATCGTCGCCTTGATGGCGTCGTGCTCCATCTGAGCCTTGGCGCGGGACACCTCGAATTTCGTATCTCCTTGTTCAGACAGGCGTTTAGGAACGCGCCCTTCGACCTTCGTCTTGAGCCTCGGGCATATAGTTTTCCCATTGACCTCAAAGCGGCCATAAAACTTGGGATTCTTACCACGGTGTATTTCTAGTGACATGCCCGATAGCTACGGCGGCTCGAAATTCCTATTTTTGGGCCTCACCAGACTGCTGCTTTTTGTCCTTACGGGCGTGCCGCTTCCCGCGGCGCTTGGTCATGTATTCGGCCACCTCACCGGGATGATAACGTGGGCTGTCCGGCGAGGGGTAATAAGGGACCAAGCTCGACCGCCACACGGTGGTTTCGCACACTGACAACTTACGGGCCACCGCTGCGCGGGTCATGTAATCCTCACCAGGCAACAGAGTAGGTTGGGCTTTAACGGGCGCCTCGCCGGCGATAAGGCAACGAACGAGCTCGAGTTCCGACGCGGTGAGCGTCCGATCGAGCTTTTGAATGTTTTTCAGGAGTTGCTTCGTCTCAGGGCTCACGGGATTTTCTCCTCCGGCATGGCCGCACACTGAACACAGCGTGTGCGGCTAGAGTGAATGGTGGGTGTTTTCATGTTACACACACAGTAGCACGACGCGTTGAAACGGCGGGATTGGCCGGCGGCGGGCACCGGAAGCCACGCCATTGCGGACCGAAATTGCGACTACAGCTCAGGAACTACTTCCGAGAGCAGCACCTCAATAGCCAGGCCGCCGTCGCGATAGGGGCAGCTGACTGCCCCGATCTCAGGTAGAAGCCATCCGCTGCTGAAACTGTAGCGGATTGCTGGCGAGGTCTTCAATGAGGCTGCCCGCCGCTTGCGCTCGAAGTGCGTGTCGTAAGGCGGGAGCTGGCCGGGGGCGAAGCCGCACACCTCTTCAACGATCAGGATGTCGCCATCAAGATAAACGAAATCAGCCCTGAATTGCGGACAGGCAATCGTCACACCCAACCTCTTCCCCACCCTCCTCACAACCTCCCGATAATGATCCATGCGGACCGGCTTGTAAGGTCTGATCCCCACCTTGACCAATTGCGCCACGCGTTTGCGTTCCGTATGTGAATCCACCGGAATCACCTGAGCGGCGTCCAGGTAGACCGGGTAAAGGCCCAACCTAACGATAATCCCGGCAGCATTGGTGGCGGCTAGGAACAGGTAGGGTCCGATGCAGCGCCGGCCGAGAATCCTCAGGGAAGCCAAGGCATCAGTCCACGCCTGGTCATCTACAGGCATGAACCTGGCGGTCATTCCACCGATCGCTTCGGACCACGTCTCGAAGACAAGTGGGACCGAGATATCCTCGGGCACAAAATCGGGCGGAAGGTGCAGAAGGCCGAAGCTCAGCCTAAGTCCGCGCGTAAAGGCCGCCCCTTCCAAGGAATAGAAGGGATAGGCTCGGGCGCACTGCAACCGGCGCCCATATTCTGCTAAAAACTCCACCACCGGCAGGCTGGCATCCGGATCGATCAAAGATCGTGCGAAAAGGGTTGAATGACTTGCAGACAAAAGATGCCGGCCCACATGGCGAAAGGCCGGTGCGCTGGCTTCGCGCCGCCCGGTCAAATCGAACACCAGGTCCGGTGGCGGGGGGAGCGTCTCAAAATCCTCATTGAGCCGGAAAACACAATCGACGGCGTGCCGGTCAGCTACGCTGCGCCGATCAAGGCGGAACCGTCTATCGGGCTGCTTGATGACTTCGAGCGGCAATCCCGCCAGCTCCGGGAATCGGCAGCCACAGGAAATCACTCTCCCGTGATGCAAACCGGCGAGGATGTCCTGCACCGAAGCGCTGAAGACCTCCGAGCGCGCCTGCAGGGGCACAAAGTCCAAATCGGGCGTGAAAAATCCGTTCATGGGAGTTCGGGGCGGGCCGGAATAGTTGGCCTGGACGGAGGGATGCCACAGTCCTGACTGCGGGTCTTTTCGCCCAGTTGGGTGATCAACGCCCCGAGCCTGGCGCCAACCCGCCTAAAGTCGCTTCGAGCGTCATCACCTGTTGGCGCAGGTTTTTCACCTCGGCCATGTTCAACGCGAGCAGGCGCTCTTTCTGTTGGGTCGCGAGGTAGAGCCGGCTCATCTCGTTGCGCAGCTGCTCGACCGAGTGTGACGAAACTGAGTTCGCCTCCAAGTCGCCGACGCGGCTCGCCAATTGCTCCAAGGAAGGAAACAGCAAGACGCTCACACTTTGCGACTGCGTGACGTGATCGCTCAATGTTTCGACGGCAACGCGCAACTGTTGCAATTGCTCGGCCAAGGAAGACAGAGAACTGCTCCCGGCTGTTTTCAAGGGTTCGACGTAGTTTTGCATAAAGTGTCCGGACAAAATCGAGACCCCAGGTCTTGTGCCTGAGGCGCCGGCACCGGGGTCGGATGATATCCCCGCCGTCCGCCAGATCATGGTAGGTGGTCGGCACCAGGATCGTCGTCGCTTCACCGGCCGATCGCCTGCCGTCCTCGCCCCCGCTGCGGCGAGCTCCTGCCCTCAGCCCCAACGTTCTGCTGCCATGATCAGGACTATCACCAGAACGATTCCCATCGTGAGCGTCCAAACCCGACGGTTCGCCTGGCTGCCGAGCAGAAAGATCCGGCCTGCCGACTTCCAATCCTCGTGACTCAGACCCCTGACATCCCGGCACAGGTTTGACCACATTGCCTGGATTTGCTCCCTCTGGCGCTGACTCCAGGACAGGTTTACCGTCCGCTTCAGCTCCTCGACCAGTTCGTTCAAACGGGACAAGGAGGCCAGCTGTGAATCGAACGCGCGATCTAGTCGTGCGAGCATTCGACCGTTTGCGTCCGCTGATTCGGCGGCCTTTGCCGATCGGTCGCCAAGAGACTTCAGCGTGCCCATAATTTCTTTGCTGCCGCTCGCGTCGCTCGTCCGCCAGGCGTGAAAGGTCGCTTTCAGCTCGTGCAATTCGCGCTGCATTTTCGCCTGCTCCCCAATCGTCGTGCTCATGGAGGCCAGGACTCGCGCTAACTGGGTGGGCGCCTTGGACATATTGGAAGCCGGCGGAGTATTTGGCTCCGCGGAAGGTATAGGGTTTGTCGTCATGGTATAGAATGATAGCCGTGCGGCCGCGCGTCTCCGCCCGGTGACCGTCCCGGCGAAACGCCGCCACCAGCTCCTCCCGGTTGGTGGCGTCTCCGCTCTGGTAGAACGCGATAGCGGTCTGCTCGAAGTGCTGCCAAATCATCTGATCCGCGAGGTCCATGCCCGGGGGAGCGGGGGTGCGGAGGTCGACCACGCGCGGGTCATTCGGATCGGACAACCCATGCCGGGCACTGATCACGGTCGCCAGGCGCGCGATGCTCTCGGGGTCGGTGCTGCTGACGTTGAAGAATTCAACCGGCTGGCCAGTCCGCAAATTCGCCCGCGCCACCGCGTAGTGAACATCGAATCCTTGCTCGCGTTCGTGCAGCACGGAACAACGAACAAAGTCATGCGGCGACACTCCGGCAAACAGCCATGCCTCAAAATGGTTCAAGGCATCGGACAGGACCCCCGGTGCCACAGAGGCGCGGGACTCGCGGAAGCTCAGCACAAACGAATCATAGGCGAGCTTGGTCGGCATGAGATCGCGGCAGATCCGGTCGAACCGAACCGGATCCCCGGACAGAATGCATGGCGCCACGGGACGGGTCTTCCCGGACGCGTCCACTGCCGCGGTCACGTAACTGCCGAACGAGGCCTTGCTGACTTTGATTACGCGGACATGCATGGGGAAATCACGTGGCGTCGCGTCCGGACGCGTCCGCCTCCTCGGTGTAAGGTTCTTCCTCGATCTCCCCGTTCGCCACGGCGGCAAATAGTTCGAGCAAGGTCTCCAAGACGACTTGAAGTTGCTCAGCACGCCCAGCATCCAAGGTCGACTGGGCGAGTAGGGCTCCCGCCCGCTCCAGCCAGTGGACGGTCCAAAGCGCCATCCGGCTCAGGTGCTTCCGATCATCGACTCGCACGCCGGACGCGGGCCGCGCCCGGCGCCCCTCCATGGTCCGCCGAATGAGTTCGCCAAGATCGATTCCCTGGCGGTCGGCCGCCGCCTGCCAGGCCGCTTTCATCCCTTCGGCAAGACGCAGCGTGACCTTTTCATCCATGATGGCCGGCGCCGCTTTTGTCGGACATCCGTTTTCTTGCTTACGCGCGATGCGTCCGCTTTTGGCCGCCTTCATGTTTGTCCCTCCATGAGGAAGCTATTGCTGCATGCATCCCTGCAGGGGAGATGGCCGCCAAGCCGGACTCCGCGATGCCGGCGCAATCGCCCTAGCCCGCGTCCGCAGGTGGCCACGGACGCGCCCAGATGACTCCACGATGGGCGAGACCCACTCGCAGCACGCGATGCTACCGGACTGCAGCTTCGCCGGCCGCTCTCGGCCGGCGTCTTCCACAGCGAAGCGCGCACCGCGCTTAAAATATCCATGCCGCCACCTCCGCGTCGCGTTGCGCGGTATAAAAAAGCTACGGGAACGGACCGATTGGTGGCCGCACTCGTGGGATCGTGGCAGGACGCGTCCATAATTGGCTTAGAGGAAGCTAAGCTGCGCTGGATTTTCTTTGTGGGCCCGTTTGCCCGCCTTCCCCTTGGCCGGCCGGGGCGCACGGGACGCGTCCGTGATGGCGGCGGTCTCCGCCTTTCGCAGCGCCGAGACTGCCTTCTGCGGCGTGCGCAGGATCGAAAGCCCCTCCCGATCCAACAAGGCGAGGAGTTTTTCCCGCTGCGCGGGCGTCCCGTGCAGCCGGATCTCAACAAGCCCCGCGCCCCGTTGCCGTGCCCGCTCCCGGCGTTTTCGTTCACGCTCGGCAGCGAGGAGGTTGGCGGGCGTTGGTCGCCGAGGCGTGCTGTTTTTCGTTTTCATCAGGATTGGTGGGTTGCGCCAATCCTAGCACTGCCTCCGCGACCCTCCCGTGACCCTGGGGGCACCACCGGGCGATCGCACCTTAAGCCCGGTTTCCCGCGGGCCTCTGACCAACGGCCAACCCTCATCGAATCTACCTTAAGGAAACCCCCATCCCCTACTCCGCCCCGGCGAATTTAACCTTCTCATGGAGACGTAAGATTCGGCCTGGTCACTTTATCGTGAGAGCTGAATCAGGCCACGGCGGACCGCGTTGTCGGGACTGCACTCATCGTGTCCGCGCCGGGAAATAACGAAAGCTGTTCGGCAGTGCCCATCGTCACGACGGGCGCAGCCACCTGCGGCGTGACCGCCTTGACTGTCTCCATCGGCGCAACTTTGCGCGGGCGACGGGTGAAATCGCAGCTGGCGATCGCCGCTTGGATCTCCGCCGCATCTGCTTCCAGATAAGCCATCGTCGAACTGATCTGACTGTGACCCAGGATCGCTTTCACGATCAGCGGCGAGCGGGAGTGTCGGTGACAATTTTGGGCCATCGTTTTTCTGAGACTGTGGGATCCAAGCCGGCCATCATCCTCGATGCCTGCCGCTGCGAAGGCGGCCTTGATGATGTTGTGGGCCTGAACCCGGCTGATGGCGCGGAGCCTTCCACCGGGCCCGGACTTGCGGCTGGGAAAGAGCGGCATATCCGGCGTCAGGTTGTATTTTAACCGCAGCCACCAGAGGTGGCGCGTCAGGGCCCGGCGCAGTTCCGGCAGGACCGCAACCCACCGTGTGCTGCCGCGCTTGCCCTTAAGCAAGCGGGGAGCGAGCCCGATTTGGTTCACGATATTTTCGTTCCGCCACACATGGCCGACCGTCAACCGAAGCACCTCGCTTATTCTAAATGCCAGGAACCATTCCGCGCAAATAATGGCAGCGTCTCTCGTGGAAAGCGTGCGAACGACGCGGAGCAATTGTCTTTCTTCAGGACGAGTGAGAGGACGGCGGCCGGACATGATCCCAGAGCTACGTGACCGTGCTCGGCTTCAAAGAACCGAGTCCGTCTCCGTTAGCCCCCGACCTCAAAAGACGGCGCTCGGAGGCGTGCTATATCCTGTGTGCAGCAATCCCATCACACGACTTCACCCATCAGCAAAACGCGCTGCATCTCCAAAACCTGCTCATATTGTTTATGAACTCACTCAATGATCGTGATATCGCGTCGGAAATGACGCATCTGCCTCTCGCATACCTTATGCGCGGCGGTGAAGAATTCGCCGGCTTGCCCCTCGCCGGTCTCCAAGTGCCGGTCTACGCCGTCAATGGCGATCAGGCTTATTGGGCCCACGCCGACAAGTTCGGCAACGTCGACCGTTTCGAAGCTGCCCCGCCGATGCCGCCGAAGCAGCTCATGACCGTCCCGTGCCGTTACATCCAGAGGGTGGGAGCTTCGCGGCTCTGCGCCTTCATCGCCAACCCGGACAAGCCGGAAGAAGTGGAGGTTCTGCCCTGGCAGCAGATGGCCAAGCAGGTGCTCAGCAACTGCGACCGCCTCCTCCCCATCATGCGCCGGCGCGTCGCCGGCTATCGCCTGGCAAAGTTCATGTCCGAAGACGTGCTGGGCTACATCACCGCGAACGGCTTGGAAAAGGAACTCGGGCGCGAGAAATACCCGTTCGAGTATTCCATGTTTGAACAGGCCCGGGACCTCCATCTGCGGGACGCCCGCGCGGAGTTGCCCAAGGCAGAGCAGGAAGGCTACCGCCCGTAACCCCAAACGCGTTCGGAACCACCGGCAACCGGCCCTCGATGCACGGTCGCCGGTGGCCTCCGACGTTCACTCCCATCCATGACTAACTTATACTCCACCGAGTCCCCCGACCAACTCAGCAACGAGCAGATGAGCGAACTTGTCGCCTTAAGCATGCCAGCTGACGACATCACTGAATACCAGATGCAGACTTGGGCCGCCGAACAGTCAGTCGAAGTCCGGCCCTGTCCGGTGCTGCCGATCGATGGCGGATATTGTCGCGAGTTCGATGTCGTGCTGCGCACAGGGGTCCCCTTCTTTCGGCATGAACGCGTCCAGGCCACCGTGCGTGCGGAAATCTACGACGACGGTAGCCCGCACGGTATCGTCGAGGTGAGCCTGAGGGTCTTCTCCCCGAACACCTGCTGAAGCTAAGCCCACCTTGCCGGAGCGCTACGTGAAGGGCCCACTTAAGCCGGCATTCGCGGTTCATCCGAAGGCCGCTTTCAGTATGCGCAGCCCACATCGCAATCAGCTGCGCGAAATAGCGCGACATCAGGTCCCATGGGGCGTAGGATACCAGAGGGTGCATGTCACCGCGTGCGCCACAGCCAACCAAGTATTATCATCATGCCGATCGATCGAAAAACTTCCAACACTCTGCTTATTCATCAACATGCCACGATTGGCTGCCTGCGGGAGCGCCTGGAGCTTCTCTGGTCTCTCGTCCAGCAACACAACCGGGGCGTGGCGCCGAAGGTTATTTGCCGGCGCTTTAAGGTCACACCAGCTGAACTCAAGAGCCTCCTCGCAGAACACGCCCGGTTTGCGAAGTATGTCCACATGGCGCGCCGGATCGGAAATAAAGGCGGATTGATGAAGGGCGACCGCACCAGTTGGGCCAAGTTCACGCGGGAAGTGAAAAAAGAGGAGAAGTTCACGCGCAGTGCCGCTGGGATAAAGAAGACCCTCGCGAAAAATCCCCGCAAGGCGACCATGCGGAAGGCCCTCCATCTTTACTATGTGATCGAGGGAGTGGTCTATGGTGGCTGGAAGCCCATCACCGACCCGAAGAAGTTGACCGCCGGGATAAAGCTCGGTCGGAACTGAGCCCCCCGTGCCGCCCCGGTGAAGTGGGCCTACTGGGGGATACGCCTACTTGGAACGGAGTTACTTTTTGCGCGGCGCCAGCGCCTGCGGGAGACGCTTGGCGAGAAATGCCGCGACCCGCGGCATACCCTCACCGGACAGGCCTTTGAAAATCGTCACCGGGTCGATCACCAGGTCAGTGCATACTTGGCGCCCCTTCTTCGAGGTCAACGCCGACAAAAGCAGTTCGAGGAAATCGATGAGTTTCCGTTCGGTCATGGCCCCCTCCCGGGCGGCGGCCCGCAAGTCGGTGAGATAACGCGGGAGAGCTTGGACCAGAATCAGAACGTGGCGCGCGTCTTGCCGGCCGGTTTGATTGATATCAACGAGATTGGCGATCTTCGCGCGAAGCAGGGCAATGGGCCCGGGTGCTTGCACCTGAACGGCCTTCTCGCCCAGCGCGAACAGGTAGGCGGGTTCCCGCAGTTCCTCGTTCGTCGCGCCGTGGACATAGCGGAGCACTTCGATCAGGAGCGGTGCGCCGGAGGCGTCCCGCGCGACCACCACCCCGACCTCGTTGGTGGGCGGCCTCTGAGGAAAGAACCGGGGCTTCTGACCGGCGACCTGCCCCAGGAGTTTGAGGGTGTCCTCGTCGCCCAGGACATCCGCATCACGGGAGACGAAGGGCGCCAGCTCGGATTTCGGGTCGAGATAGTAAAGGGCCCAGAGGTTAACGGCCTGGCCACCGACCAGCAGGAGCGGCTTGGGTGTGGCAAAAGCATCCGCAAAATCTCCCGGCGGGCGTGGTGTCGCGTCAGATGGATGCATGCGCTTGCGCGAAGTTTAGGAGGCGGAGCGGTTGGCTCGCGCGCACGAGTGAGTTGCGGTCCTGGACTTCGGCCGGCGCCGCGAGCTTCAGATCCAGAATGACCTGGTCGAACTCCCGCTGCGCGCGCTTGAAGCGGGCCAGATGGGCGTGAGTCTTGAATTGAGCCGGCATGCGGGGCTCCAGCTGGCGCACGACCGCCCGCAATTCCGTCACTTGTTCAGGTAGCACCGCGCGTTTGCGGACCGTCTCACGGGCGGCTTCACGCAACAGAGCCATCACCGTCGTCTTCTCCCGCTTGGCGATGGATGCAAGCGCCGCCAAAACCGCGGAGTGCTCCGCGAGGCTTTGGCGCCGCTTGGTCTTGGAGAGTTGGTTGGGCATATAAAAAAGGTTGATTCAACCTATTCCAAGAATCCCACATTGCAAGCTTCGGTGCACGCGGTGCTGGCCCCCCGCCTGAGAAGGCAATGGTTAATCGTTTGAGGGGGAACACGCAATTTCGCGGGCGTGCGCCCCGCGCCCTGCGTCAGCGGGTGCCCAGGCTGATTCTGGTCCCGCCAGCGCCGGCGCCAGTGTCGGAAGCGAAATAGGTCACGATATTCCGGTCGAGATCGAGGACGATGTGGGATGGCCAAGGTCCGTTGAAGCACCCTGGATTTAATGAATAGGTGCGGCCAATTTTTGCCCACCACCGGGTTCTGTCATGGCAATGCCCGGACAGGGCCACCCTGGGGCCGAGGCCACTGCGGGCCAGTTCGCCGAGTTCGAAGTCCCCGAAGTCGACCCCGCCCCGGACAATGCCGGTGGGGCACAGATCTGGTGGAGAATGGGTGATCCACAGCTCCTCGGGTGCGGCGACCGGCAGAGGGCATTGCCAGCCTAGAACGCGGAACGAATGGCCACCCAAGGTAAACTGGTCGCCGTCGACCCAAACGTTGGGGCCGCGCAATTCCTGCAGCCAGAAGGCATCGACCAAACGGAAGTCCTCACCCTCCATGCAGTCGTGGTTGCCGGAACATGCCGCCAGGGGCGCTTGGATCTGCCGCACAAGAGCCACGACCTTGTCGACCTGGGCCCCGGGCAGACAGTGGAGGTTAAGATTCAGCAAATCGCCGGCTAGGCATACGAGGTCATACTTGGGGCTTTCTTTGATCAGCCACCGAAACCATTGGTCGGAGGCATGGAGGTCAGCGCAGTGAAGGATCTTCATGGGTGTCTGGGGGGGTGGGTTGACGAGTGGTGGAGGTTTATGCGGCGAAGGTTTGAAGCCGGGCGGGAAATCGAAGGACTCCGCTTTTCATGAGAGCTACGTCTCTACCCTATGGACCGCGGCTGTGTTGCTGAAAGAGCGTGCGCCTGCCATGGCTCAGGGTTACGGGTGCGTGGATCGGCCGCCGCGCGTCGGGCTTGGTCTACGGGCGGGGTGAAACACCTTTGCGCTTTGACCGCCGTAGCTTTTCCAGCGCCAGCCGCGTGGCGATCGTCTCCAGGATGCGCATGCCGCCCTGGTTCCAGTTCACGTCTCCCTCGGCAATCGTTATGCCGAGTTCGGCCGCCAGTGCGGCAATCCCGGTCGAGACGAGCAACGCGGCGGTCTCGTGCCGTCCGGGATAAGGCAGGAACACGATATCCGAATTGAACCTCAGGAGAATTTCCGGACTGATCAACGCGGCCTTGCGAATGGACTCGACCGTCACATCTCCCCCTCCGCCATCCTGGTTCGGATTGAAGGAAATGGTCCTCCCCTTCTGCTCAAACACTGCCTGCCACGCTCCCGAACCAATCACCCACATGCTCGTCCGAATCTTGCGCTCCACTTCCTCGACAGTAGGCACCGGGCGATCCCCGAATTTGGTGTCCGCGAGGTATTCTCGGATCGGAAAAATCCCCTCCAAAGTATTCCAAAGATCGCTGCCAATCCCAGCGCTCCACTCCTTGGAGAAATCAATGTCCATCTTTTCGATTTCATCGCAATGGATGGCCAGTCGCTCGCTCGCCAGGAGACGTTCGAGAATCTGGAAAGTCGTCGGCCGGGTTTTGGTCCGAGCCCCTTGGGGAATCCAATCCCCGCGCGTGACACGAAAGTATTCCGCACGCAGCTGCCTTGCGGCCTGCTTGGCTAAAAACGTTTTGCCCGCCCCGGTAGGACCGATCACGAGGACAGAGGCCCTCAGAGTCAGATGCGTGGTGTTGGCGGGACGCTCGAAAAACAGTTCGCCCATCTCCGTGATGCGTTCGAGCGCAGCCTTGTGGCCGGCGGTGGCGATCATGGCTGGGGTCGCTGGCTCCAGCGTGGTCTCGGTTCGCTGTGGACGGGCTACAGTCGCGGGAAGATCGGATTCAGCAGGCGGCGGGGGCACCGGGAGAATCTTGTGCTTCAGCAGCACTTCCAGTGCGTAGTCTTGGGCCCGCCCGACTTGGGCGCCCTCCTCGTGATTCGAAATAAACCGGCTGGCGTGAGCCAGAAGATCGAGGGCAATCTGCGGCTCCGCGAAGGAATTCGCGCATTCGTTGACATAGCAGGCGGTGGCAACGGGAAAGCGCGAAAGGAGCTTATGCGCATAGTCACACGCCTTCTGGGCACTCAACGGATCAGCTTCGGCAATGACGATCTCGGTCCAGAGCGCCTCCAGCCGCTTGAGCGCGGCGCGCATTGAATCTACCGTCGTCAGCACGCTGGGCTGGACGCTGGGGTCGAGCAGCTCAGCTATGTGCTGAAGCGCATCCAAGTAAACGTCGCCCTGTCCAAAGGGATCCTTTGCGCCCCCACCGGTCGGCCCTGAGGCAAGCCGCGCGTCAGCGAGGCGAAGGAGGTGGGAAAGCAGATTCCGGCGGGCGGAAATAAGGCCGGTGGCAGGAGGGAAAATTCGATCTGGGCCGGGGTCGGATTGTTGCATGGGTGTGTCTGTCCTTTTGCGGTTAGGCGGAGGTAAATCTCCGGCGAACGAACAGCTACGACTGCGAGACTTCCTGGCCTCGGTCATCAAATGAGCCCGAAATAACGCGACATTCCCCTGCCACCCCGCCAAGGTCGCCAAGTTCGTTCTCCCGTCACCGCTAGAAACAGGGCCGAAAACACCACAATTATGCCGATGCGAAATAAAGAGCCCCGGGAATTGCGTGCCCATGACGCCGCCGTCGTCGAAGCCTTGAAGGCTCGCCTTCGACTGCTGGCCTCCATCGACCGCATGAGAGAAAAGAATGTCTCAATGGCCGAAATCCGACGCCGGGAAAAACTAACGGCACCTCAACTCAAGTCCCTGCTACGGGAAGATCGTCTCTTTACAAGATATGCCGCAATAGCCCATCGGATCCGATTCCATGCCCAAGGAGCGATGTCACGCAGTGACCTGGCGACCTGGCGGAAACTGGCCCGTCGCACTGAGAAGCAGCTGGACTGGGCGACCACCCCGGCTGGCCTGAAAAAGACGTTGGCGTGCGATCCGCAGGAAGCGACACTGCTCAAACCAGCCCATCTCTACTGGGCGGCGGTGAATGTCGCGAATGAGCATTTTTTTGCCGCCGCGAAAAGATCCGCGGGTGATGCCCGGACACGGAATGGTCGCATCCTCAGCGGCACACTCAGGAACAGCCAGCTCACGGCGGCATAAGGGTGGGCTTTACCGCCTCCGCCGCCCCGGCGAAGTGGGCATATTCAGGGATACGCAAAGCCTGGTCAGATGCGGGCGATAACGTGCGATGGCAGCTTAACGAATGCCTGGGTGGGCACGCCATACTCCCAGAGTGCCCGGGCTGCCGCGATCGTTCTCACAAGAGCCGGTGTCTGATATTCTTGACCGTCCAAGCTGCAAAACTGCCGCTGAGTATTGGCACCGACAGCAAGGAGCATCTTGGTGAGTTGCAATTTCCCACCCTCATCGCCGTCACCCGCGAAGAGCGTAACATCAAGTGGGGTCCAAAGGGTATCCCAGCTGATGCCATCGACGTCCGGCATCAGAATGTCCACCGGCAATCCCGCGGCCAGAAATAGACGCGCGTGTTCAAAGTGGCCTGCATCGAAGGTGCGCCACACGGCAGTAGCGAGTTCCTCGAATCGGGTAAGACCCTTTCGGGTCCCGTCACCCGTGAAGAATTCCATCTGTGGCTTCGCGCGAAGAGCGCGACGGATCAATTTCCTGAGGGCGGGGATGTCGCCGGACGTGAGGGCACGTGCATAATCAATGTGGAAGGGATAGATGTTTTTCATCCACCAAGAGTAGCACGGCAGTTTGCCCGCACTTTCCAGCCGGCCCGGCGACTTATGCCGACCAGTCATCGGCCAAAACCTCCGCCAGTTCCTTGGCGTCTTCGACATCCTCCGGCATGAGGCACAGAGAAAAATGTTCGACCAATCCAATAGCCTGTCGGGACTTAATCTTGGTGCGGGCAACAATGGCAAGAGCAAGCGCCCAGATACGGGCTTCGCGTTCGGAGGTGATTTTGATTTTCATAGGAGTGAGCGGTAAAACGCCCAGACCGATTGTAGCACGCGACCAGTTTGAAACGGAAAACTCACCCTGAGCTCGGCATTTCCCCTCCGAGAGTGTCGCTTTCACTCCTCCCATAGATAGCCCGTCCGGCCGAAAGAGGCCTCCACACGAAGGTAACACTGTAGGTGCATCGTTCCCTTCGGGCGCGCGGCAGCGCTCGTGTGGGCGGCTGGATGAAGCTCACGACGCGAGAGCGAGGACGCGCGCGGCGGCTGGAGCTGGCGCCAGCACGCCGAGTCCGAGGACAAGCTCGTCGAGCTCGGTCTGGGTGGATTCGAGATACCTCGCCGTCGTAAGCGGGGATGCGTGCTGGACGATTCGCTGTGTCAGGACGAGGTCATGACCCGAGGCGTCATACACGGCGCGGACGAATGACTTGCGGAGGGAATGTGTCGAGATCCGCGTCGCATCGATGCCGCACTCGCGGCAGAGGTTCTTGAGCAGCCGATGAGCCTGCGTTCGGCTGATCGGGCGGTTGCCACCCGAACGCGACCGAAAGAGAAATTGGTCCGCCGGCGGCACGCAGCCCAGCGAGGCGACGTAATCGCGAATCACTCCCCTCGCCCGTTCGTTCAGCACCACGCGCCGGCTGCGGACACTCCGCTTCCGCGCGCCCTTCCCACCCTTCAGGTCAGCACGTGTCACGGTTACCTCGCGGACGATGTCTCCATCAGCCCCGAGCACTTGGCCGACGGTCCACGTCAGAAGTTCGGTGATGCGATATCCGACTTGGGTCCCAGCGATAATCAGCATCCGGTCGCGGTAGCGGCCGTGCTCAACGAGGTGGGATTCGAGGAGGGTGATTTCGGCAGGGATAAATGGACGGGCGGGCATGCCAGAAAGTTACGAACTCCCTCGTCCTCAATTTTTGAACCCGTTGAGTCTGGCGTAAGACGTGCAACGGCAGCCCGGATAACCCCTGGGTATCCGTGGCGATTTGAGTTCGCCCGTTCGGAGTGATTCGAATCTCGTCGTCTCCTTGGTAAGGAGTAGCAGTGGTTCGAGCCGGTCTCACGAAGCAGTCCAAAGAAGGACTTCAACGATCGATTTGGCCTCAATAGACGAAGCTCGGTGAAACAAATTGAAACTCGCGAGAACATTGAGGCACGCGGCAGAGCGACTTGAAACATGCTATTTAGCAAAAAGTTACGCGCCCTAGATCGTTTCAAATCGTTCCAAAGAAAGGCTATTTCGGTGCATCAATTGCCAAGTAGACACTGAGCCGACACAGAAATCTTGGATTTCTTACTGCTTCGTATCCCAATCCTGCACATGTCATTTTGTGAAGATGGTGGAAGTGATCTCAATCTTAGACACAACCGATTGATTATCCTTCAGTTATTGTTGAAATTAGATCTAACCTTCTTGGGAATGGTTGAGTATCGTTCTATGGACGTCAAAACCCACAAGATATTGATAGCCAATTTGGCATGTAACAAATATCGTTATATTTGATAAAAGACATTTATCATGAATCCAAGATAAAGTCCGTTTATCTTGAAATCATGATAAAGTGGATTTATCGCTATATGTGATAAATGGACTACCCAATTAAAACTTCCGCTCAGCTAGGTCCCATTCTAGCGGGCATCAGGCGCAGTCGAAAACTTACTCAAGCAAATGCAGGGAGCCGAGTAGGATTAGCACAGAATGCTGTTTCAATGATGGAAACATCTTCGTCGAACGCACGGCTTCATCAATTGTTCAAATTGCTGTCAGCTTTGGAAATGGATTTAGTGATTCGCGATCGCCGCAAAGATACTTCTAAAGCCGATTGGTAATCATGGGACGACGATCCAAGACACGAGAGCTGTCAGTTTGGATGAACGGCGAATTGGTTGGAGAATGGCGATTACCTACGCGCGGTGGTCAAGAGTTCGCCTATGCTGATTCTTGGCTCTCCTCCCGCGTAGCCCGTCCATTGTCGCTCTCGATGCCTTTACGACCAGGCTCAGAGCCATATCGAGATGAGGTCCCCGTGTATTTTGATAACCTTCTTCCTGACAATCCCGAGATTCGTGCCAGAATGCAGCGAAGATTTGGGGCTGCGACGGCAGACGCATTCGACCTATTGGTTGAAGCCGGGCGCGATTGCGTCGGTGCAATTCAACTCGTTGCCGCAGGCGAGCCCGCGCCAGATGTGCAAAAGATTGAAGGGCGCCCTTTAGACGCTGAAGGCGTAGAAGCTGTATTGGCAGGGAATCTGGGAACTGCCTTTGGAGATGCAGACCCCGACACTTTCCGAATCTCACTGGCGGGCGCACAAGAAAAGACTGCTCTGTTATGGCACGATAATGCGTGGCATGTGCCGCGGGGTGCCACTCCAACGACCCACCTGTTCAAACTGCCAATCGGAAAAGCGGCTCAAGGCCTCGATTTATCCACCTCAGTTGAAAACGAATGGCTCTGCGCGCAAATCGTCGCCGCCTACGGAATTCCAGTGGCTCCCTGCCGCATGGAATCATTCGGGCAATACAAGACTCTCATCGTCGAGCGATTCGACCGAAAGTTGACTGATAACGGGCGTTGGTGGCTCCGCCTTCCACAAGAGGACTTCTGTCAAGCCACCGCAACATCTCCGGGGCTAAAATACGAAAACGACGGCGGACCAGGCATACGAAAGATCATGGACCTCTTGCTTGGATCCAGTGCAACCGAGGATCGACGAGATTTCCTTCGGACCCAGGTTGTGTTTTGGCTCCTTGCCGCGATAGATGGACACGCGAAAAATTTCAGCGTGTTTCTCCTGGCAGGCAGCGAATTTCGTCTCACGCCTCGCTACGATATTCTCTCCGCCCACCCCTTCATAGGGCATGGCCACGGAAAACTTGCTGTCCAGAAGATGAAGATGGCCATGGCGATCGAGGGAAAGAGCCGGCACTATCATTGGCAGGGAATTAGGCTGAGACACTGGCTCGAAACCGCCAAACGATGCGGTTTTTCAGAAATGGAACAACTCATCGAAGAAATAGTAAGCGTCACCCCGGACGCCCTTGGTCGAGTGCGATCGCAAATCCCCGCTGGCTTTCCCGAACATATTCTGAACGCCATCTTAGACGGAACTTTGGCGGCCGCGAGGCAACTGGGCGATGAGTTAGCCCTAGCGCGAGCTCCTGGTTAAGAGCAGGTGCCCTCGTCATCAAGGGCAACGTCATCAACAAGAAGAACAGCAGCAAGATCATCATCGTGATGAATGGTATGATAAGCACGATGACGACGAGGTTGATGACGATGACGACGACGGCTGAGTAAATGATGTCGAAGCGGAAGATGAACTGGCATAGGTAGGTGTGGTTGTTACAAGCGAGTCGGCGTCAGATGCTGCGAATAAATCTGTGAGCCGAAAGAATAGGCGATCAGCACCGCGAGAATCGCATCATGTAGCGCAAAAGCGTCTGAGGCAGACCTCGCCACAGGCATGATCGCTTCTAGCAACCGTGTCTGTGGGGGGTTTGGGAGTGCAACAAAGCGACCACCTTCGGGTATTCCTTGTTGTTAGGAAACACAGGCAACCGAAGCGCTTCCACATACCAAGATATTGCCTTTCCCTCGATCGTCCACGTCTCCCGCTGATCTGGAAAGGGAGACTGTGATGCATGCGTCGCTGAATGTGCAACTGAACTGGAGGGCAGCAAAGTGCCAGGAGGCAGAAATCCGGCAAACGATGGACTCCGCACAAATGACTTGATCCGTAATCCTCCCGCAACTGACGCATGATCCTTAAACGACTCGTCGGTCAAAAATACCGCAGCGCAGTCATGGGACGTTAGCGGGACCAATCGCCTCAGAATGGCATCGATAGAAGCATTATATCGCCCGCTGAGGAGGATTGCCTTCGCCATAGTGGACTCATGTAGGCGAAGGTCGGCCATGAAGTCCTCGTGCGGCATCAGCAACTCGGCAGCACCCACGTCACAGAGGTTTTCGAATCGCTTATGTTCACCTTCGTCTGACGCTGAGCCATGATGCCGAGTGAACTCGTATGCGTCCCGAAAACAGGTGTGCGCCAGCTCATGACAGATTGTGAAGCGTCGTCGCTCCGGCGTAGCTCCCTTTTTGACTTGGATGACAACTTGGCCGCGTCGAGGAAAGATGCGCCCCTCGCCGTCGAAGGCTTCGTCAGTGTCCTCAACGATTACGTCATGGATGCCCGCAAGGATCTTGGGACAGTATGGAGGACCGGACCATCCAAAGGTTCGTGCGTAGGCGACCATATCCCGACATTTCCGTCGCATGACATCTTCCTCCGACTCTCCCGCCTTCGCCTCCTTCATGAGGGCTATGATCGACGGATGACGAGACGCAGGCCTTTGACGACGGGGCGGTGTGTGCTGATGGGGCTCGGGCATGCATAGCCCCGTAAGGCTAGCCGTGGCCCCAGCTAAGAATTACTGAGCTACTGAGGTTAACTTCCGCTCTTACGGAAATTCAACTCAAGACTCCGATACATGTGCAGCCACGCCATGTCGCTCTTTTGGGATGAACCTTTGCGTGTCTGCAGGACATACAGCGCTTGGAGTATGTCGGCGTCAGGTTTCTGCCCCTCCTGTTCCAACGCGTTCGTTATCGCATCAACCCATGCGGGTGTCATCTCCGGAATTATTCGCTGGGCTTTAAGCGTCCCGGATTCGATTAAGTTGCTGAGCGGAAGTTTGAATGCGTCCGCTATTTTTTGCAGCGTGTCCAAGGAGGGGTTGGAGTCCGCATTATTCTCCAACTTGGATAAGAGACCCTTCGACAGCCCTGCCGCAGCGGCGAGGTCATCGAGGGTCATCTGACGCTCAGCGCGAAGGGTGCGGATTCGTCCGCCAACAGAAGCCATAGAGGGAAAAGGACGGGAAAGTTTCCTATAGGCAACTTTTTTCCTTGCCTCGTGTTTCTTATAATACCATTTTTATTGCGAAAGTAGCAGTATAGTGAACAGCTTTGCTGGGCCAGTCAAACACCAACCGTAAAACACAAAGGTCATCTATGAAGTTTGAAGAGAAAGCTAAACCCGAAGCTCCGAAACAGGGCAACGGACCGAAATACACGCTCGTGATCGAAGGGAATGAGTATCCTTGGGATCAGGACACCATCACGTTCGAGAAGATTGCCGAACTCGGCGGCTGGGATGTCAGCCAAGGCGTCGTTGAAGTCGATCAAGACAACAACGAGCGCACGCTGAAGCCCGGCGACATCATCGAGCTGAAACCGGGCCTCGGCTTTGGCAAAAAGCACCGTTGGAAGCGCGGCTAATGCGCCCCCGGATCGAAAAAGAGCTGGCGCTCCTCCTTCGGTTCTATCCCGACATCGAGCACAAGGAGGAAGGCGGCGAGGATTGGTTCCTGCTGCCTTCCTATCCTTTCCCGCCCGGCTGGAGCATTAACAACAGCCCAATCACCAAAGCACCCGTAGCATTCAAGGTAACTGCCGCCCATCCAGGGGCCGAACCATATGCCTTCCTGACGCCAGCGGGCATTACATTCAATGGCACAGTTCCAGCAAGCTCGGGCGGTGGCGCCTGTCCCGCCTTTGCGGGCGCTTGGTGGCAGTTTTCTTGGGGCCCAGATGGCACTTGGACTCCTACTGCCACTGTTGAGAAGGGCTCCAACCTATATTCTTGGGTCCGGAGTTTTGGAAAACGTCTCGCTGAAGGAGCATGAAAATCACCTTACACTTTCCCACCGGAGTCTATGAGGACATCCTCACCCACCTGCTTCCAGAAAACCCGCGGGTCGAAGAAGCGGCATTCGTATTCGCTCATGCAAAGAAACTGTCTGGCGAAACTCGTTTTGAAGTCATCGAAACTGAAAAATTGGCAGCGAAGGATTTCGCCGTCCAACACGAGATCTACCTCGAACTGACGGATGAAGCCCGTCAGCGGATGATCAAGAAGGCTCACAACCTGAAAGCCTCGATCGTGGAGATGCACTCCCACGTCGGCAAATGGCCGGCCGAATTCTCCGGTTCCGACCGTTCCGGCCTAAGGGAAACGGTGCCACATATGTGGTGGCGGCTGTCAAAGCGACCCTACGGGGCGATTGTCGTCGCAAATTACACTTTTGATGCACTGATGTGGGTGTCTAACCCCAATGACCCCGCAGTCTTGGACGAGCTCGTGGCCGGCACGCGGGTTTATCGCCCGACGAACAATTCTATTGGAGATTGGCGATGAATACCTCCGATTGTCGTTTCGATCGCAACATTCGCCTCTTCGGAGAAAAGGGGCAAGAGCGCCTGCTCGCGGCACGTGTGGCAATTGTCGGTGTTGGCGGACTCGGCAGCCCCATCGCGCAGCACCTCGCGCTTCTCGGCGTAGGCGCCATTACGCTTATCGAGCCCGAGGAGCTGGATGACACCAATCGAAATCGTTTCATCGGGGCGCGACACGACGACCCCGTTCCTGGAAGCTTAAAGGTCGATTTGGTTCACAGGCTGATCAAGGAGATCAACCCAGGTATCTCCGTCGAGAAGATCCCTTACCCCCTCGTCTCGCCGCAGGCTTTCGCCGCGATCAAGAATAGCCATTGGGCCATCGGTTGCTTTGACCATGATGGGCCACGGCACATCCTGAACGAACTTTGTGCTGCCTACGCGATCCCCTACATCGACCTAGCCTCAGACGTTCACCCTGGGGCCTACGGTGGACACATTTGCGTCTCCCAAGATGGGAATGGGTGCTTGAGCTGTTTGGGTCTGCTCGATCGGGCGGATGTTCGCCAATACCTCTCAACCTCGCGTGACCGGGCTGCCGAGAAGAACATATATGGAGTAGATCGCGCGCTCCTGAACAACAAGGGGCCATCCGTATCACCAATCAACGGAGTGGTCGCTTCCGTTGGTGCCATGGAGTTCATGGTCGCGGTCACTGGAATGCGGGCTGCGCGCCGCCTTCTCCAGTTCCGCGGCCATGATTCGAAGGTTACCGTTTCGAACGACCAACCCGCTCCCGACTGCTACTACTGTAAGGGACTACGGAATCAGCGAGAGGCCGCCGCAGTCGAACGCTATCTCGACCTGGAGATTTTCAAGAAACCAACAGCCACGTAACCGTCTTCATAACATGAAAAAGGCCAGCAGGAGAGCCATCGCTGCCGCAGTAGTCGCGGTGATGAACAACCGATCGATTTCCTCCGTGTATGACTACGATACAGGACGCCATTTTTATCATTCGGCTCAACATTCTAACGGCTCAGTGAGCGGATATGACCATGACCGTGGAGCCCATGTCTCTGGCAGCTTCGACGGCCATGGGCTGAATCTCTACGACCACGGACTTTCATCCCACCTGACCGCGAATGTGAACGGCGACCACTTCTCCGGCTATGACCACCATACGGGTAGCCACTTCTCCGGTTCCGTGAACGGAAATTCTGTTTCCCTCTATGACAATGAGACCGGGCAACACTACAGCTACTCGGTGTGAGGAACCAGATGTCCAAGCATCGCGTGGGTTGCCGACACGTTTTGGCTACTGCCGCTGGTAGGTGCGAATGCCACGAAAGCGGAAGCCCCGGAACCCATTGGGCTACGGGGCTTAAATGGTGGACGCTACTGGACTCGAACCAGTGACCCCGTGCGTGTGAAGGCAGAGGCCAGGTTTGACCTCGAAAACCTCGGCGTAACGTTACCGCACATTCGTTCCCTCTGCTACTCCCCACTGGATGTAGTTATTATTTTCAGATTCTAGCCGGCTATTTGAGTTGGATCAGCGGCTACATATGGCTGATTCCCGCCATTATTTGCATATCAGCGCGTCATGCAGGATCTCGACCGGGTGGAGCGCGGTGCGGCCGGTGGCATCCTTGACCTGGTGGCGGCAGCTGGTGCCGGGGGCGGCGATGAGGGTGTCTTTCGGGGCCGAGCGCACGGCGGGGAAGAGCACGAGTTCGCCGATCTGCTGGGAGATTTGGAAATGCTCCTCCTCGTAACCGAAGGAGCCGGCCATACCGCAGCAACCCGAGGGGATGACCGACACCTTGTGGCCGGCGGGCAGCTCGAGCATCTTCACGGTCGGCGTGAGCGACGAGAGCGCCTTCTGGTGACAGTGGCCGTGGAGCTTGATGGCGCGGGTCTGCGGCTTGAAGGCGGCCTTGGTGATGCGGCCGGCGTCGGCCTCGCGGGCGATGAACTCGTCGATCAGCAGCGCGTTCTTCGCGAGGGCCTTGGCGGCGTCGAGCAGGTGGGCGGGGACGAGGTCGGGATACTCGTCGCGGAAGGAGAGGATGCACGACGGCTCGAGGCCGATGAGCGGGGTGTTCGCGCGGATGACGTCCTTGAGCAGCTCGACGTTGCGGATGGCGAACTTCTGCGCGTCGCGGATGAGGCCCTTGGAGAAATGGGCGCGGCCGCTCTCGACGTGTTCGGGAATGACGACCTCGTAGCCGAGCCGGTTGAGGAGCTGCACGGCCTTGATGCCCATCGGCGTGTCGTTGTAGTTCGTGAACTCGTCGCAGAAGAGGAAGACGCGGCCGTTCGGGAAGGGGCTCGTTGCTTTTGTAGGGTCGCCGCTTGCGGCGACCTGGTTCGCGGACGAGGTCGCCGCAAGCGGCGACCCTACAGGTGAAATTTTGTTCGCGTGCTGCTTGTGCCACGCGGCGAGCGTGGTGTCGTGCAGCGTGGGCAGACTGCGCTTCGGGGAGAAACCGGCAAAGCGCTTGATGTAGCGCGAGACGTCCGGGGCGGTGACGGCCCAGTTGTAGAGCGCGGGAAACAGCGAGGCCAGACGCATGGAGCCGGTGAAGCTGGCCACGAGGCGCGAGCGCAGCGGCACGCCGTTGGCGTCGTAATAGTGTTGCTGCCACTCCGCCTTGAGGCGGGCGACGTCGACGTTGGACGGGCACTCGGACTTGCAGCCCTTGCAGGAGAGGCAGAGGTCCATGACGCCCTTCACCTGCTCGCTGTCCCAGGCGTTCATGCCGTCGCGGGCCTCGGTGAGGACGTGGCGGAGCATGTTGGCGCGGGCGCGGGTGGTGTCCTGCTCGTTGCGTGTCGCCATGAAGCTCGGGCACATGGTGCCGCCCATGAGGTGCGTCTTGCGGCACTCGCCGACGCCGTTGCACTTCTCGGCGGCGCGGAGGACGCCCTGCGTGGCGCTGAAGTTGAAGACCGTCTTATATTCCGGCGTCGGGTGGTCCGGACCGTGGCGCAGCGACGTGTCCATCAGCGGCGTGTCGATGATCTTGCCCGGGTTGAACAGGCCGCGCGGGTCGAAGGTCTCCTTCACCCGGCGCATCATGGCATAGCACTCCGGGCCGACCATGAACGGGATGAACTCGCCGCGCAGGCGGCCGTCGCCGTGCTCGCCGGAGAGCGAGCCGCGGTATTTCTTCACGAGGTGGGCGACGTCGGTCGCGATGCCGCGGAAGAACTTCATGCCCTCGTGCGTCTTCAGGTCGAAAAGCGGGCGGGTGTGCAGCTCGCCGGCGCCGGCGTGGGCGTAATAGACGGAGCTGATGCCGTATTTCCCGCGCATCAGCTGGTCGAACTCGGCGATGTAGGCCGGCAGGTCCTCGACGGCGACGGCCGTGTCCTCGACGACCTCGCGGGGCTTGGCGTCGCCCGGGACGTTCATCATGAGGCCCTGGCCGGCGCGGCGGAGATCCCAGACCTTGTTGGCGTCGTCGCCCCAAAGCACGGGGAAGGCGTAGCCGAGGCCGGCGGCGCGGAGTTCCGACTCGATCGTGCGCATGACGGCCTCGATGGCCTCGCGTTTTTCGAGACGGACCTCGATCACGAGCACGGCGCCGGGGTCGCCTTGGACGAAGAAGCGGTTTTTCGCCTGCTCGAGGTTGGCCTTGGTGCACTCGAGGATGTGGCGGTCGATCAGCTCGCAGCCGAAGGGCCGGTGGCGCATCGCGATGAGCGTGGCGTTGAGCGAGTTCTGGATCGTCTTGAAATGCGCGCACATCAGCGCACCCGGCGGCGGCAGCGGCTCGACGTTGAGCTCGAACTCGACGCCGAGGAACAGCGTGCCCTCGGAACCGGCGAGCAGCTGGCAGAGGTTGAAGGGCTGGTCGGAGGCCGGGTCGAAGACGTTGCACTCCATCAGCCGGTCGAGCGCGTAGCCGGTGTTGCGGCGGGTGACGGTGGGCTTCGGGTAGTTGTCGCGGATGAGCTGGCGGTTCTTCGTGGAGCCCAGAAGATTTCGCACACTGCGGTAGATGCTCGCCTCAAGTGAGTTAAACCCAACACATTTCAGGGCAAATTCTATTGCCGTGAGTGGGCCAAAAATGACCTCGGAGCCATCGCTCAGGAAACCGCGTGCGGAAATCAGGTGCTCACGTGTGGTGCCATGAACGATCGAGTTGGCGCCGCAGGAGTTGTTGCCGACCATGCCGCCGATCATGGCGCGGTTGGCCGTGGAGGTCTCGGGGGCGTAAAAGAGGCCGTGCGGCTTGAGGTGGAGGTTGAGCTCGTTGCGGACGACGCCCGGCTGCACGCGGACCCGGCGCTGCGTGGCATCGGTGGCGATGATGCGGTTCAGGTGCCGGCCGACATCGACCACGATACCGTTGCCCACCACCTGGCCGGCCAGGGAAGTGCCGGCGGTGCGCGGGATTAGGCCGATGCCGTGCTGATTCGCGAAGGCGATCAGTTCGCGGATGTCGGCCTCGGTCCTGGGCAGCGCCACGGCGACGGGCAGCTCCTGGTATTCGGAGGCGTCGGTCGCGTAGAGCGTCCGCATTGTGCGGTCGTAATGCAGTTCGCCGGTTAGACGGGCGGCGAGAGATGACAAATCGACCGATGTCATTCCCGACGGGAGCCTGCGATAGATTGCAGGTTCGGATAATTTGATCCCTCAGGCCTGTCACGCTGTGCTTGGTGAACCAATTCTTTCGTCAAAGCGCTATACAAGACCGAGACCTGCTCTGGAGAATATTTCCTCCATCCTTCGCCAGTCTTCACTCCCAGTCTTCCCTGCTCTACCTGCCGCGCCAAGATGGCCGGTGGATTCGTATCATTGCAAAGATCCGGGAACAGCTGCCGACAGATAGCCAGATATACATCCAGGCCGCCCAGATCAGCCGTTCCGAAAATACCAGTGATAGGCACACGCCGGCCAAATCCGCTGGTAACAACCTGGTCGATGTCCTCGGCCGTCGCCACTCCGTTGGCGATCAAACCCATGGCTTCGCGCTGTAGCGCGAAGGCGAGCCGGTTTCCGATAAACCCAGAAATCTCCTTCCGGAGCAAAACGGGAAGCATGCGGCATTGCAGGAGGAGCGCCCGGACGAAGTCCAACACCTCCAAGCTGGTTTCGGAATGAGGCACCACCTCCACCAGCGGGATCAAATGGGCGGGATTCCAATAGTGCATCACCAAGAATCGACTCTTCCGACTCGGATTCACCAATCCGGCAGCCAAGGCCGTTGGCACGAAAGTGGAGGTCGTGCTCGCCAGAATAACCTCCGGTGCGCACAGACGATCCAGCTTCGTAAAAACCTGCAGCTTGAGCTGCAGGTTTTCGCGCACGGCCTCGATCACCAGATCGACCCCAACCACCGAAACATCCATCCGGGTGTCGAAGCTGATCCGGGATAGCGAATCCTCCGCCGACCCGGACACCAGGCCGTGCTCCAGCATCATCGCCGCATGCTTCAGGATAGTTGACCGGGCCTTGTCCAGTTGCGCCTCACTAACGTCGCACAGGCATACTCCGAAGCCGTGCGCCGCAAAACTCAACGCGATGTTTGCACCCATGGTGCCCGCCCCGATGACAGCAACCTTAGTCTTCTTCATTGATCATTACTCTTTATCGTGACCGTGCCTTCGCGGAGCATGTCCAAGGAATGCGGCCGGAAACCGAATAGGTTAAAAAAACCTGGCAGCTCACGCCGGGAGGGCTCTATAGCCATAACGCTTCGCCAAGGCCAGGCACTCGTCCACCGACTTCACCCCCTCGGAACACGAAGCATGGGACAAAGACGCCGCAGCGGCACATATGCCCAAATTGAGACATTTGTCCATCGGCCAGTCTTCATGGAGGCCAAACAAAACGCCGGCAGCCAGCGCATCCCCAGCCCCGGCCGCGCCGACAATTTCCGACGGGGGCATGCTAAGGCTTGCTTGCCATACCTCCTGGCCTGATCGGCCCAACGCGTAGACCGCCTCGGGAAAATGAATGATCACCCAGGCCTGAACCCCCCGATTCAGAACATTGCGGGCCGACAAACCGACCGCCTGTGCGTCAATGCGACCTCCACTACTCCTCAGCGGGATCCCTGTCAGCTTCTCCGCCTCGAAATCATTGGCAAAAAGGACATCCACGTAGGGCAAGGCCGGTCCGACAATGGTCTGAAAGCGATCGCCGTCCTCGCTCACGCAATCCAATGAGGTCAGGATGCCCGCCTCCCTCGCCCGCGTCAGCACCTCGCAGGCCCGAGGGCGGCCCTTGTCCAGTTCGTCCAGGCGATCCAGGAGAAGCAGATAGCCCAGATGAAGTATCCTGGCCTGGCAGGATCTGAAATCGAAATGCTCCGGACCGAGCGCCGCGTTGGCTCCACGCTGGTGGAAAAAGGTCCTCCGGCCATTTCCTTCCACGGTCATCACATCCGTGTAGCTGGTCGCCGCGGCAGGATTGACCCGCAACTGCGCGGTATCGATGCCATGGGCCTGGCAGTCCCGGATGATGGCACGTCCGTCCTCGTCGTCGCCAACCAGGCCGACGGCCGCTAGCGGGATCGATGATCCCAGGCGGGCCAGGTCCTTGAGGATGTTATAGGGCGAACCGCCGCCGCTTTTGTCCTCCCTGATGATGGAAGCCAGCGCATCCTGCGTCGGCCAACGATCGATCACCTTGATGTGATCCACGATCCAGTTACCGCCGGCGATTATTCCGTTTCTCATGGGACTGATTGGCGAAGTGTTTTCGTGCCCGCCGCAGCGCCCCACCGGACCGCCGGCTCCCGGGTCGGCAGGCTAACGCCCGGACCGGTCCAAGTGCCTCGCCGGATGGGGTGATTGATAAGGACCATGCGCATCATTTCGTGCCGGCCATTTAACCCCAACGGCCGTTTTGCCGCTACTCCTTAGGACCCAATCATTGGCACTTTTGGCTCTCCGGCTGCTGCGACATCAGTGCCAGTGGATGAGCTGAGAAGCGTAGCCTGCGGGCGTGGTTCATGCGATTATCAAGGGCGCACAACCCCATCCCAGCCCTCCTCCTCCCTTGGCCCTCCCTGTCATTCTCTCCGCCACCCGCACGCCGCTCGGCGCCTTCCAGAGTGCGCTCTCCTCGGTTCCGGCCCCCCGCCTTGGCGCGGCGGCCATCAAGGGCGCACTCGCGCGGTCCGGCGTCGCCGTCGGCGACATCACCGACGTGCTCATGGGCAACGTGCTGCAGGCCGGCCAGGGCCAGGCGCCCGCCCGGCAGGCCGCCATCCACGCCGGGCTGCATCCGTCGGCGCGCGCGGTCACGATCCACAAGGTCTGCGGCTCCGGGATGCAGGCGGTCATGCAGGCCGCGCATGCGCTGTCAGCCGGCATGGGCTCAGTCTACGTCGCCGGCGGCATGGAGAACATGTCACTCGCGCCCTATCTGCTGCCCAAGGCCCGCGACGGCTACCGCATCGGCCACCATCAGGTGATCGACTCGATGATCACCGACGGCCTGTGGGATCCGTATAACAACATCCACATGGGCAACTGCGCCGAGCAGTGCGCGGCGAAATACGCCTTCACCCGCGAGCAGCAGGACGCCTACGCCATCGAGAGTTTCAAGCGCGCCAACGCCGCCCAGAAGGATGGCAAGTTCGCCGCCGAGATCACCCCCGTCGAGATCACCGACGCGAAGGGCAACGTTACCAAGGTCGAGCACGACGAGGGCCCGGCCAAGGTGAAGTATGACAAGATCCCCTCGCTGAAGCCGTCGTTCCAGAAGGACGGCACCATCACCCCGGCCAACGCCTCCAGCATCAACGACGGCGCCGCCGCGCTCGTGCTCGCGACCGCCGACACCGCCAAGGCCAAGGGCCTCAAGCCCATCGCACGCCTCGCCGGTTTCGGCGGACACGCGCAGGACCCGGTCTGGTTCACCACGGCGCCGGTGCAGGCCGCGCACGCCGCGCTGAAACAGGCCGGCTGGTCGGTGAATGACGTCGATCTCTGGGAAGTGAACGAGGCCTTCGCCGTCGTGCCGCTGGCGTTCATGCGGGAACTCGGCCTGCCGCACGACAAGGTCAACGTCCGCGGCGGCGCCATCGCGCTCGGCCACCCCATCGGCGCCAGCGGCGCGCGCATCCTCGTGACGCTCATCGCCGCGCTGAAGGAGCGCGAGTTGAAGCGCGGCGTCGCCGCCATCTGCATCGGCGGCGGCGAGGGCCTGGCCGTGTGCGTGGAACTATCCTGAGTCACCCTCCATTCCCGTCGCGGCGCGGACAGCAATCACCCCGCCCATGGTCGTGTCCATCCACCGAGGGCGGCGGCGCTTATGCGCTTTAAGTGTGCGTGTTTGAGCTTTCAAGCGTAGCCGCCAAACCACGAAAAGATCATAGTTGGCGGCTCAAGGTGCGCCTGCGGCATCGTCCCATCTTATGCTTAGAAAATGTCCGACCCGGGTGAACGGAAGCGCCGCATTTCTCTTCGCCCTCATCTGCCTGGCCAGCGGTGCCACTCCAACGGCGGCAACACTTCCCCCGGAGCCAGCATCGACCGGGGGCCTGGAGCACAAGCTGCCCGCCGGTCTTTCCGAGGACGAAAGCCGGGAAATCACCAGCGACCTGCAAGCCCTGCGAATGAAATTGGCCGGGTTGCGCCCGGCGGAATCACCGGCCGCACTGGCCGACCGGTATGCCGATGCCGCCCTGTATGAGAAGAGCGTGACGTGGGCCTTGAAATATGAGGCGAGCCTGGATGCGCCGGTCATTCAAATGATCCGCCGCTCCCTTCGCCAGGGACACCTGCGGGCCGATGCCCTCCTCGCCGGCCAGTCTCCGTGGACGAATGAGAAGGGACGCCTATTGCGGGGATTTCGCTCCGTCGTGGACGGATCAACCCAGCCTTACGGAGTAGTTGTGCCGTCCAGCTATGACGGTTCCAAGCCGATGAGGCTGGATGTCGTTTTGCACGGCAGCCTGAGCCGCTGGGGCGGTTCGGCGGAACTCCGGTTCGAGACCTGGTTCAAGCCCAACGAGGCCGGGGGCATTGCCACGAACGACGACTACATCGAGGTCTATCCCCTGGGGCGGGTGGAAAACGGCTACCGTTGGGCGGGCGAGACCGATATTTTCGAGGCCATCGAGGCTGTGAGTCGCAACTACAATATCGACCGCGACCGGATCGTGCTGCGCGGTTTCTCGATGGGCGCGTCGGGCACGTGGCATGTGGGACTCAAGCACCCCGACCGCTTCGTCGCCCTCGGTCCCTACTCGGGCTATGTTGATACCCGCAAATTTTCGGCGGAACTGGCCGACCGCGGATTCGCGGTCGGATCCTTGCCATCATATCAGGAAAAGACCCTGACGCTGCTCGATGCGGTCCGCTACGCTGCGAACGCCGGCATGGTGCCCGCGATTGCCGCCCACGGCGGCGAGGACGGTTCAGCCATGCGCAACCACCTCAACATGGCCAACACAATGGCCGCCGAAGGGCAGCAGATGGTGAATCTGGTGGCCCAAGGCGCCGCCCATGTGATCAATCCCGCGACCAAGGCGAAGCAGCTCGAGTTGATCAGTCTATATGCGGAACGAGGTTTGAATCATGCGCCGCACCACGTGCATTTCGTGACGTGGTCCCTGCGTTACAACCGGTGCCACTGGCTGGAACTGCTCCAGCTGGACGAACATTACACCAGGACAGAAATGCTCATGACGGCCACCCCCGACGGATCGGTGAAGGTGACCACCGCGAAGAATGTCACCCGGTTTGCGATCCATCCCCCCATGCTGCAGGCCGTGGGAGCCACCCTCGAAATCGACGGACAGAGCATTTCCCTACCGTCTGCCGTTCTCGCCGCGAAGCCCGGATCCTGGGTTTTCACGCGCCAAGACGGCACCTGGACCTGCACCGGTCGTGGCGACGAATGGCGAGCGACCGGGAAAAGCCCCGGGCTGCAAGGACCAATCGACGATGCGTTCACCTCCTCCTTTCTCTGTGTCCGGGGCACCGGGCAGCCGTGGCATCCCGCGGTCGGGGCGTGGGCGGACGCGAGCTTGCGGCGCTTCGCCCAGGAGTGGGAACGATTCATGTGCGGTCCGCTCCCGGTGAAGGCTGACACCGAGGTGACCGACGACGACCTGCGCACCAAGCACCTGATCCTTTTCGGCGACCCGGCCAGCAATTCCTGGATTGCCCGGGCCCTGCCGCGGCTCCCGGTCAAATGGACCCGCGAGGAAGTGCGGTTCGGAAGCAAAGCCTACGCCGCCGCCGACCATGCCCCCGTGCTGATCAGCCCCAACCCGCTCCCCGGAGGCGCCGGCCGATACATCGTCATCAACAGCGGCCACACCTTCCACGAGGCCGAGTTCACCTCCCCCAACTACCTGCTCTTTCCGCGGCTGGGCGACTGGGCCGTCATCCAAACCCTGCCTGATGCCGCGGCTTGGCGGCCCGCGGCCCCCTTCCCCGAAACCACGGTCGCAGCCGGGCTGTTCGACGAACAGTGGCAGGTCGTCCGCGAAGACCTCCCGCCGGGGCAAAACCCATGAAGCCACCGGCAGTCCTGCGGCAGACCGTGGCCATGATGCTGGTCGCCACGGCCGGCCTGGCCGCCCACGCCGCGCCGGCGCGCCCCAATATCCTCTGGATAACCTTTGAGGACGCCAGCCCCACGCTTGGCTGCTACGGCGATCCGTATGCGCGGACGCCAAACCTTGATGCCCTGGCCGCCCGGAGCATCCGCTACACGCGGGCCTTCGCGCCGACGGGCGTTTGCGCCACCTCGCGGTCCTCGCTCATCACCGGGATGTTTGCCTCCAGCATCGGCACGCAGCACATGCGCTCGGTCGCCACTCTGCCGGCGTCCGTCCGCCCCTTCCCGTCCTATCTGCGGGAGGCCGGTTACTACTGCTCGAACAACGTCAAGACCGACTACAACTTCGCCGCCCCCGCCGGCGTCTGGGATGCCAGCAGCAGCACCGCCCACTGGCGCGGCCGCCAGCCGGGCCAGCCCTTCTTCGCCGTCTTCAACTCGATGATCACCCACGAGTCCAGGATCCGCGCCGACCCGAAGATCATTGCGCGCCTCTCCGCCAGCCAGCGCCACGATCCCGGCGCGGCCAACCTCCCGCCCTGGCTGCCGGACACGGCCCCGGTGCGACAGGAATGGGCGCGTTACCACGACCTGCTGACCGTGTTCGATACCTTCGACCTGCCGTCCATACTGCGCCAGCTGGAGGACGACGGCCTCGCTGACGACACCATCATCTTCGTGTTCTCCGACCAGGGGGTGGGATTGCCCCGGGCCAAGACCTTCATCTTCGAGGCCGGACTGCAGGTCCCGCTGCTGGCGTATTTTCCCCCGCAATGGCGCCATTTGGCGCCGGGGGAGCCGGGGACGGCGGACGATCGGCTGGTTAGCCTGGTCGATCTGGCCCCCACGGTCCTCTCGCTCGCCGGAGTGGGAGTCCCGGCGCAAATGCAGGGTGCGCCCCTTTTCGGGAACCGGGCCGGCCCGCCCCGTGAACGCATCCACGCCATCAAAGACCGCATGGGAGAGCGCATCGACATGAGCCGCACGGTGCGCGACAGCCGGTTCAAATACCAACGCAACTACCTGCCCTATCTCCCGCATTATCCCTGGCATGATTACATGGACCGGATGGAAACCTCGAAGGAGTTCCGCCGTCTGGCCGCCACCGGGCAACTCACGAGCGGACAGGCCTACTTCATGGCCGGGCACAAGGATCTCGAGGAACTCTACGATCTCGCCGCCGACCCGCACGAGCTGAACAACCTGGCGAAGGATCCCCGCCATGCGGCGGACCTCCGGCGGCTGCGCGAGGAGCATTTTGCCTGGGCCCGGAGCACCGTCGACACGGGTTTCATCCCCGAGCAGATGCTGCGCGACTACGCGGCCGGCTCCAGCGAGTATGACTACGCCCGGAGCGGGGCTTACGAGTTGGAGCGCTGCATCGAGATCGCCCGCCTCATGGAGCGAGGGGAGGCGGCGGTTTCCGCATTGATCGGCGCGCTGCAGGATCGTTACCCGCCCGTCAGGTTTTGGGCGGCCGCGGGGCTGGCCAATCTCGGGACCAAGGCGACCCCGGCGCTGGCCGCGCTGCAGGACGCGCTCGCCGACCCGGCGCCCGAAGTGGCCCTGACCGCGGCCGAGGCCCTGTGTTATGCCGGCCGGCCGGAGACCGCCCTGCCGGTGATCGCGCAATACCTGCAGGACGACCGGGAACTGGTCGCCCTGACCGCCGCCAATGTGGCCGACCGCATCGGCGACCAAGCGCGGCCCATCGTGGATGTGCTGCGCCGGGAGAGCCAAGTCTCGACCAGGAAGAAAGGACAGTTTTTTGAGATGGTCGACTGGGTTCTGGCGCATGCGTTGCGCGAACTTGACGGACCGCTCCCCTAAGGATCAACCCGCTTAGGGGTTCAATTGCCGCATGAGCTGCTGGGCGCCCGGATGGACGGGATTGAGCCGCAAGGTCCGCTGCGCGGCAGCGACGGCCCCGGTGCGGTCGCCCGTGCGCAACAACACCGTGGCCAACGCGTAGGGGTAATCAGCCACGGTTGGCGCCAAGCTTTCCGCCTCGCGGAGGGCGTCAGCACCTTCCGCCGCGCGCCCGGCCTGCGCGAGCAACAGGCCGAGATTATACCACGCCCGGTCGAGGCGCCGGTCGAGCTGCACCGCATATCGGAAGGCATTCTCCGCCTCCACCGGCATACCTGCCTCCGCATAGGCCAGCCCCGCGCGCAGTGCGGTCGGGGCCCCCTGCGGCAACAACCCGGCCGCGCGGTAAAGTTTCGCCGCCGCCTCCGCCGGGCGGCCCAGGCTCGCCAGCACCATGCCTTGCACTTCGAGAATGCCGGGGGAATGCGGATCCCAGGCCGCGGCCCGGGCGACCTCCACCTCGGCCGCGGCCAATTGTCCGCGGTTCGCCAAGTCCTGGCCCAGTCGGAGGCGGCCGGCGGGCTGATCCAGCGAGATCGCGAGATAGGCCTCCAGTTCCCGGCGGGCCGGCGAGTCATCCGGCAGCGTCGGCGACAATTCCCACGCGGCATCCAGCCGGACCAGCCGGTTCGGGTCCTTGAGCGCCGGGCCCAGCAGCGTGGCGGCATCGGGCGCGCCGGAAAACACACGCACCGCAGCGGCGCGTTCAAGCGCGTCGGCGGCGCCAAGGGATTGCTGCGCCACCTGCCGCACCCTCGGGTCATCCGCCCGGGCGGCGAGAAAACCAAGATAGGTCGCCCGCCAGGCCGGGATGTCCTCCTTCTCCAGCAAGGTGAGCAAACCCTCCACCGTCCCGGCCTCGCCGACCTGGGCCGCCGCCACTGTCCGGGCCCGCGCGCGCTGGCGTGAATCCATCCTGGAGCCATACCATTCGTCCGTCTTCGCGATCAGCCACCCGATGGGCTTGTCTTCATGGCAACGGCTGCAGGCGTTCGGAATGCCCAATTCCCTGGTGAGGAGCGGATCCGGCTTCAGCCAGCCATGATCATGCCGGGGCGCCCGCTGCATGTAAGTGGTGATCGGCATGTGACAGGCGACGCATGAGTTGCCCGCCGTGCCTTCCGGATGGCGTGAATGCGCGACCGGGTCGATCGGCACGGCACGGGTGCCACCGGGCTGCACCCGTCCGGGGGCGGCATGACATTGCAGGCAGAGCTGGTTGTTCGTCACCGGAAGCAAGATCTTGGTCGTATGCGGATCGTGGCAGTCCAGGCAGGTCACGCCGGCATGGCCCATCCGGCTCAATTGCATGGAGGTCCAGGTGAAGTCCTCATCCCGCTGCTGCCCGTCCGGATAAAACACGCCCGGCTCAAGCGGCAGAGCCAGCCGGTAGTGATCCGCGTAGGCGTCGCCCGGCTGGAAATCCAGGGTGAGCTGCTCGTTGCGGGCATGACACGGGGCGCAGGTCTGCATCATCTTTTGTCGGTCCCCAAAGAAGGGCGCGGTGGGGACAGATGCCTTGGTCCCCGGCTTTCCATGTCCGGTCGTCGTGGGACCATGGCACTGGATGCACCCCACCCCATGTTCGACCCAGGACGAACGATAGGTGTCGCCCGCGGCCTCATAGTTCTTCTGGTAGCCGGTCATATGGCAGTGGGCGCACATGGAATTCCAATTCATGCCGCGCCCGGTCCAGTGTCCCCATTCGCCCGGCTGACGTTCCTCGCGGCCAAAGACATTGAACCACTCCCGCTTCGCCGGATCAAAGGCCAGTTCATGCGGCTGCCAGCGGCCGCCCTCCGCGGCGATCAGCGGCTGCCAGAGCGGCTTGCGGCCGAGCACGAATTCCGGCGGCCGGCCGGAGCCGATGCCGTCCGGAGGCCGGAACGAAGCCAGGGCCCCGGCATCCCCGGCGGGATCCACCGGCCGGTTGGCGAGCGCATGATCCGTGCCTTGCCAGGCCTGGAAGATCTCCCGGTGGCACTCGCGGCACGAGGCGGACGTCTGGGTCACGGCCTGCGCCACGGTGGGCGGGGCCGACCGCGGCACGGCCGGCTTGCCGCAACCAACCAGGACGCCGAGGACAAGCCCGAGCGCCCCGTTCGCACAGCAACGGAGTGGATGGCGCCGCGGAATAATCAATCCAGTCATCCTCATTTGATCCAGTCGACCGAGGACACTTGGCCCCCGATCGTGGCTGGCAAAGGCTAAGTGCCGGCCGGATCCATCGCTCCTGCGCTCCCACACCACGGAGACCGGCGCCCGGATCAGGGCGCGCGGGGCGGCGGCAGATGCCGGGCGATGCCGGCATTGGTCCGGCCCAACTCCTGCAACAGCAGGCTGCGCAGCGCGCCGACGGTGGCGGCATGGCGCCCCTCGCCGGCCAGATTCCTCAGCTCGTCGGGATCGTTCTTCAGGTCGTAAAGCTCCTCGTTCACGCCATCGGCCAGCGTCCGGATGTATTTGAAGTCATCCTTGACCACAAAAAACCACCAGGGAACCCCGACATTGCTGCGGATGGGTTCCTTGCTCAGCCGGTATTCGTTGGTATCGGAACCGTAGTATTCGGCCGTATAGGCCATGAGCACCGGATGATCCCAGGCGGACTGCGGATTCCGCAGGAGCGGCCCCAGATCGTGCCCGTGCATGACCCAGGGCAGGTCAATCCCCGCGAACTTGAAAAACGTCGGGATCAGATCCACGCCACCCACGGGCACCGTGGACACGGCGCCCTCCGGCAGCTGACCCGGCAGGCTGACGATCAATGGCGTTCGCAGGTTGGCATCATACGGGGCCACCTTCATGTCAAAGCCGTGCTGTCCCCAGGCGTAGCCCTGGTCGCCGGTGAAAACCACCAGCGTGTTCTCCAGCTGGTTTGTCTCCTCCAGCACCTGCAGCAGGCGACCGACGGCCTCGTCGAGCGATTGCACCGTCTGCGCCACCTGGCGGGACCACGAGCTCAGCGTGTCATCATGCAACAGGGGCACATTGGCCGGCAACGGCCTGAGCCGGTTCGGCACCGGCTGCCCCTGCGGCCCCTTGATCCACTGCTCCTTGGTGCGCGCATAATCAGGTTTGCCGGGCCGCGGTGGGTAGATGTCAGCCGGATCGGGAACCGTCACGCCTGGGTAAAGATCCCGATGGCGTTCCGCCGGGGTGTAAGGGGCATGCGGGGCGGTGTAACAGAGCCACAGGAACCAGGGTTTGGATTTGTCCCGGTTCGCCCCGCGGATGTATGCATCCGCCCATTGGGTGTAATTGTCAGTCGCATAGCCGGGCACCACCTGCGGGGCCGCCCCGTTGATCTCAAGCGTCTGGTTGGAGTAATATTCGTCCGAAACCTGGCGCTGCGGCCGTCCGGAGGAGTAGTTCCAGACCACCTGATAGTCCCAATCCCGGGCATACCCGGTGTCCCGGCCGGTATGCCACTTGCCGATCTGGGCGGTCTGGTAGCCGTGCTGGCGAAAGACGGAGGGCCAGAACGGGCGTTGGACGGGATCGTAAGTCGCGCTCGGGTAAGGCTCGGTCGAGCGCATCGATTCGATCCCGTGGGGCAGCAGGCCGGTGAGCTGCGTCGCGCGCGACGGCATGCACCAGGTCCCGACGTAGGCATGGGTGAAGCGGACGCCGCGCTTCGCCAGCCGGTCGATATTCGGCGTGGCCACCCAGGGATAGGCTTCCTGGTAGGCGCTGATGTTGCGGTGCGACAGGTCGTCGGCGTAGATGTAGAGGATGTTGGGCCGCCGCGCCGGAGCGGCCGGATCCGCTATCAACCGTGCGCCCATCAGGAGCAGGCCGATGAGGAGAAAGGTTCTGGCAGGATTCATCATGTGGTTGCGGGATTGAATTCTCAGATGTCCGGCCGGCGTTGAATTCCGGGGCCTCAGCGCGCCGTCCAGCCGCCGTCGATGGGAATGGCCGCGCCGGTGATGGACCGGGCTGGTTCGCCGCACAGGAAGACCGCCAGGGCCGCCACTTCCTCGATCTCGATGAAACGCTTGGTCGGCTGGGCGGCGAGGATCACCTCGCTGATCACGCGCTCGCGGGGCATGCCATGGGTCTTCGCCTGGCTCTCAATCTGGCCCTCGACCAAAGGGGTGCGCACATAGCCCGGGCAGATGGCGTTGCACGTGATCGGGGTTTCGGCGAGCTCGAGGGCGACCGTCTTGGTCAGCCCCACCACTCCGTGTTTGGCTGCCACATAGGCGCTTTTGAAGGGCGAGGCGACCAACCCATGCACGGAAGCCAGATTGATGATCCGACCCCACCCCCGCCGCTTCATACCAGGCACGGCGGCACGAATGGCATGGAAACTGGCGTTCAGGACGATGTCTTGGATCGCCGCCCATCTCTCCTCGGGGAATTCCGCCACCGGCGCCACATGCTGGATCCCGGCATTGTTGATGAGAATGTCCAGCGAACCCAGGGCCTGCTCGGTTTCCGCGACCAGTGACTTGATTTCCTCCGGCTTGCGGACATCCGCCCCGTTGTAGCGCACGGACACACCTGTCTCCGCGGCCAGTTGCTGGCGCACGCGCTCGATCTCATTCCGGTCGCCCAGGCCGTGGAGCATGACATGGACGCCGGCGTGGGCCAAACCTCGCGCCATACCAAGGCCGATGCCACTGGTGGAGCCGGTGATCAGGGCTACCTTGTTCTTGAGCATGGAAGTCGTCTGGGGTAAGGATTATCGCACAAGCTCCACGAGGAAAGGAGCCCCGGTTTTGGCCTGAACGTCCTGAAGGGTCACGCCAGGATGCAATTCCCGGAGCACCAGGCCCCCGCCCGGCTTCACCTCGAAGACGCAGAGATCGGTGATGATCAGGCTGACGACGCCCTTGCCGGTGATCGGGAGCGAACAGGCCTTGAGGATCTTCGGGCTGCCGTCCTTCGCGGTGTGCTCCATGACGGCCACCACGCGCTTCACGCCGGCGACGAGGTCCATCGCGCCGCCGGGGCCCTTCACCATCTTGCCCGGGACCATCCAGTTCGCGATGTCGCCGTTGTCGGCCACCTCGAGCGCGCCGAGGATTGAAAGGTCGATGTGCCCGCCGCGGATCATGGCGAACGAGTCGGCGCTGGAGAAGAAGGCCGAGCCGGGAATCGTCGAGATGGTCTGCTTGCCGGCGTTGATGAGGTCGGCGTCCACCTGGTCCTCGGTTGGAAACGGTCCGATGCCGAGCAGGCCGTTCTCGGACTGCAGCGTGACGTTCATGCCCTTGGGGATGAAGTTGGCGACGAGCGTCGGGATGCCGATGCCGAGGTTCACATAATAACCGTCGCGCAATTCCTGCGCGGCGCGCTTGGCCATCAGCTCGCGGATCGGGGTTTCCTTCTTCGAGGCCGCGGCGCCCTGCACGGTGCGGAACTCGATACGCTTCTCGTAATTCACGCCCTGGATGATGCGGTCGACGTAGATGCCCGGCGTGTGGATGTCGTCGGGCGCCAGCTCCCCCACTTCGACCAGCTCTTCGACCTCGGCGACGCAGACCTGGCCGCAGGTGGCGATCATCGGGTTGAAATTCCGCGCGGTCTTGCGGAAGACGAGGTTGCCGGACTTGTCGCCCTTCCACGCCTTCACCAGCGAGACCCCCGCCTTGATACCCGGCTCGAGGACGTATTCCTTGCCGTCAAAAACCTTGGTCTCCTTCCCTTCCGCGAGCTTCGTGCCGAACGCGGTGCGCGTATAAAATCCCGGGATGCCCGCGCCGCCGGCGCGCAACCGCTCCGCCAGCGTGCCCTGCGGGATGAGCTCGAGCTCGAGTTCGCCGGCCAGCACCTGGCGCTCGAACTCCTTGTTCTCGCCGACGTACGAGGCCATGACTTTTTTCACCTGTCGCGTCGTGAGCAGGATGCCCATGCCGAAGCCGTCCACGCCGGCATTGTTGCCGACGATGGTCAGGCCCTTCACGCCGCTGTCGCGCAGGGCGACGATCAGGTTTTCCGGGATGCCGCATAGGCCGAAGCCGCCGGCGGCGATCGTCAGGTTGTCGTGCAGCAGGCCCGCAAGGGCGGCGGTGGCGTTGGGGAATACTTTGCTCATGAGTGGAGATCCAGGAACGGAATTCACTGAGAAAACACGGGACGATTGGGAGTCAGGCCTTAGCTTTGCTCGCCATCGGTTCCGGGTGCCGCGCGTCCCGAATCATGCCGCAGGTCGGTCCGGTTCGTCTCGTCCGCCAGGCGGACACTGAGCACCGTCACCAGACCCAACCCGATGAGATAAATGGCGATCGGCCAGGTGTAGCCCCCGGCCCAGCCCAGCAGAAGCGAGGCAATCAACGGGGCCAGCCCGCCGGAGAACGGCGCCGCCAGCTGATAACCGAGCGAGGCGCCGGTGTAACGGGTCCGGGTCCCGAAAAGTTCCGAGAAAAAGGCCGCCTGCGGGCCATACATGGCCGCATGGCCGATCATGCCCAGGACAATGGCCAGCCAAACGAGCGGGGTGCTGCGGGTCTCGACCAGCCAGAAGAAGGGAAATGCCAGCAGAATCAGGGAGATGGCGCCGCCCAGGTAAACGGGCTTGCGACCAAGGCGGTCCGACAAGGCGCCGAAATAGGGAATCGCGACCACCTGGAAGGCGGAGCCGATCAGCACGCCATTGAGCAGCGTGCTTTTGGCCATGCCCAGGTGCTGCGTTGCATAGCTCAGGACCCAGATGGTGAAGATGTAGAAGAAGGCGTTCTCCGCCATGCGCGCGCCCATCGACAGCAAGACGCTGCGCCGGTGCGTCACGAGCACCTCTAGGATCGGCAGCCGGGGCGCCGGCTTCGCCGACTTCGCCTGCTCGAACACCGGGCTTTCCAGCACCTTCATCCTGATGAAAAATCCCAGGCCCGTGAGCACGATCCCCAGCAGGAACGGCACCCGCCAGCCCCAGCTCAGGAAGGCCGCCTCCGGGAGGAGGGTGAAAAGACTGAAGATGCCGGTCGCCATCAGGAGGCCGACGGGCACGCCCACCTGCACCCAGCTGGCGAAAAATCCCCGGTGACTGTTGTGCGAATGCTCCGCCACCATGAGCACCGCCCCGCCCCACTCCCCGCCCACCGCCAGGCCCTGGACCAAACGCAGGACGACCAGGAGGATCGGGGCGATCAAACCCGCCTGGTCATAGGTCGGCAACAGGCCGACCAGAAACGTGGCGATGCCCATCATCAGCAGCGTGGTCACGAGCATCGACTTGCGTCCGACCTTGTCGCCAAAGTGGCCGAAGATGATGCCGCCCAGCGGGCGCGCAAAAAAGCCGACGGCGTAGCTCGCGAAGGCGGCCATGGTCCCCGCCAGGGGGGACAGGCTCGGGAAGAAGAGCTTGTTGAACACCAGGGCGGCCGCGGTGCCGTAGAGGAAAAAGTCATACCACTCGATGGCCGTGCCCAGCATGCTGGAGACGACGACGCGGCGGAAATCGGCCGAGCTGATTTTGGGACTACTCATGGGGTAAGGGAAAAACGACTCCGTGCCTGAGCCAGTTCCACCGTGCGCAAGGGGCGCCCGGCAAGGGACCAGGGGGTGCGGGAATGCGACAGCGTGGATTGGTCGTCCGGGATTCGTCGCAAGCCGAACCTCACCAGCTTAGTTTGCCGGGACAAAAAGGGCTACGCCCCATGACTCAAACCCTCCCACTTTCGTCCCAAACCCCACTATCGAGTCGCGTGCCTGCATGTATTTGCCTCAATGGAAGAAACTCCAGATCCCATTCTGACATGCCGACAAAATTCAACCGGTTTTTCCTCCAGGCGATCTTGATCGGTGCAGCCGCCCTCGTCGGATTCCCCCAGGCCCCGGCACAACCCGCCAAGTCCGCCGCCCGACCGCACCAATGGCACAACGAGCCGGCGGGCCCGCTGCCCAGCGGAGTCACCCATTCAAGCTTCCGCTCGTCCGCGATGAACATCGACGTGGGCTACAGCATCTACCTGCCCCCCGATTACGCCAAGGACACCCAAGCCCGCTTCCCCGTCGTCTATTGGCTGCATGGCGGCGGTGGCAACGAGCTCACCGGGGCCCCGGCCATCGTGCCCGCCGCCGACCAGGCCATCCGGGCCGGTGAACTGCCCCCGATGATCATCGTGTTCATCAACGGCGGACCGGCCTGGCACTACGATGATCCGGCCGCCGGGCAACTGGGCGAAACCGCCTTCATCACCGAGCTGATCCCGCTGATTGACCGGGAATATCGCACCATCGCCGACCGCAACCACCGTGCCATCGAGGGCATGTCGATGGGCGGCCGTGGCACCACCCGCGGCATCTTCAAGCATCCGGAGCTGTTCTGCTCCGCCGCGCCGCTCGCCGCCGGGTTCGGCAACGAGCAAAAGGCCGTCGATGCCGGGCAGCACCTGGACAACAACGTCTTCTTTCTCGCGAAAAAATACGCCGCCCACCCGGTCCCGCCGGTGCGCCTCCTCCTCGTCATCGGCACGAAGGACTTCAACCATGCCTCCAATCTTGATTACATGAAGTTCCTCGACGAGCTGAAGCTGCCCTTCAGCAAAATCATCCTTGAGGGCGTCCCGCACTCAAATCCCGAGTATTACGCCCAGCTGAAGGTCACGACCCTGCAGTTCCACGCCGAGAGCTTCCGGCTCGCGGCCGGACGCTGATGGCGTGGCCGCCCGCTCACCTGGGCGCCGGCGTGGTTGCGGGCTGGGTCGTGGACGAAAATCGACCGGGTAACATCGCCTTCACCGCGCCGACCAAGCTCTCCTCCGCTTCGGGCGCGAGCCGGGCGGGCACCCCGTAGTTGAGACGCGAACCGTCGACCTCCCATCCCCCCTGGGGCAGGACCGCCGCCGTCGGAACATAGGCACGGACATCATTGGCATAAGCGTTCACCCACAGGTTTTTTCCCTGGAAATCACGCTTCAACCGGAGGCCGTAATCGGAAAAAACCTCCCCGGCGAGAAAGACAATCGTCAGGTCGTCGGCAAAGGTCCAGGTCTGGGCCACGTAAGGCATCGTGGTGGGCAAGGCCTCACCCCGCTGCAATTGTTCCAGCATGGTGCGGCTATACCAGTCCTTCTGTTCCGCCCATTGCTCCACGCCAGGCGCCGCCTGCAACGGCAGGGCAAAACGGACGAGCTTGGTCTGCGGCGCGCCGGTGAGCGGCTGCAAGGTCGAGGTCAGGATGCGCTCCACCTCCGCCGCCGCCAGGATGCCGGGCGTTTCCGGATCCTCCCCCTTGAAATACCGGTCCAATGGATTGATGTCGCCCGCGCAGCCGTTGGAGTATAGGAACACCGCGCCGGGGTGGGCCAGCTCAAGCCGGGACTGGGCCACTCCCATCCAGTCGCCATGCACGCTGGGCTTTTGCCAGCACACGCCGTGGCAGGCATAGCTGAACCAGACGGCCCGAAGGCCGCCCTGCGGATCACGCACGACCAAGACGGGAAAATCGGGATCCGCCGGCCCGGAGGGATTGTCGCCAAAACCCGTCATGCGGCCGTCCTGGATCAGGCGCCGGTTGACGCCGAATGCGGCCGTCCCCTTGCCATAGGCCATCCGGGAGGGCTGCCGGTTGCGCAAGGCCGCCGCCGCCACCTGGAACAGCCGCTCCATCAGAAACTCCTCATAGGCCTTGATCTCCTGCGCTTGCTCACTGGTCGGCGGTTTGCGGAACACAAACGGCGCCACCGTGCGCAGGGCCGGGGCGCTGTGATTATGGCTGGCCGTCAGCGTGAAGCGGGAGCGATCGGAAAATCCGGCCTCCCGTTCCAGCCGGCCAAGCAACTCCTCCCGCATTTCGTCGCTCACCCCCAGCAGATCGGTCGCCAGCAGGAGCACCGGCTTGTCCGCGTCCGAGCCGATGGCCAGCGCCTTGGCGTAGATCGGATGGGTGATGACGGTGTTGCTGGTGCTGCGCACGCCGCGGGGAAAGCCATGGAGCCGCACCGGCGCCGGCGGCGTGATGTCGATGCTGGCCACGCCAACCGGCGTCAGCCCGGCCTCCCCGGCCGGCGCCACCGGCGGCTGCACCCGGTCCAGTTTTTTCAGGGCCGATTGCAGCGCCCACTCCACCATCATCGGGAGGTCGCCCTTTTGCTTCTGGCCGGCGATCCGCCGGATCGTGTCGATGAGCGGCCGGGCCTGTTCACCGATCCGATCGACCACATTGGCGGCGGCCAGTCGCACCACGGGCCGGTCGTCATTGAGATAGCGCTCCAACACCGGCCGGGCCGGCCCCGGTTCCCCGAGATAACAGAGCGCCTCGGCGGCCGCGATCGCGACCTCCGCATGCGGGTCGCCAAGGGCGCGCTGCAACTCAGCGGCGGCGGGGGCGGCCTGGCGGCCCAGCGAAGCCAGGCCCGTGGCGGCCCAGAAACGCACCGGCGCATAGTTGTCCTGCAGTGCCTGGCGCAAGGACGTCACCGCACCCGCACCCTGTTCGGCCAGCCGAACGGTGGCGATGCAGCGGTCCAGTTCGTAGGCGCCGCTCCGCGCGTATTCATATTCGCTGCGGCCGGCGGCAAAATCCCGCAGCATCTGCTCGGGGATGAGTCCGGTATCCACGGTGCGCCGCACCCAGTCAAAGTGTTCATTCCGCAGGCGGGTCAGTGTCGCGGCATGCGCCGGGTCCGCGGAGAGATTCTGCAGCTCGTGGGGATCGTTCTGCAGGTCGTAGAGCTCCTCCAGCGGTTTCGTGGGCGCCATGAAAAACGCCAGCCCCGGGGACAGCTGGCCGGCGTCGGCCAGCCGGCGGAAGTCCTTCGCCGTCTCCAGCAGGTCCATGTAGGTCAGCAACGGGTAGTGCGGCAGGTGCGGCAGGTAGTTGCGGTGATACTTGAACCGGCCGTCCCTGACCGTGCGGCTCATATCCACCCGCTCGTCCATCCGGTCGCGGATCGCGTGAACATGGGTGCGGGGCGCGGCCGCCCGCGGCCCGAGGAAGGCGACCCCGGCCATTTCCGAGGGAATGGGCAGTTCCAGCAGGGATAGCATGGAAGGCGGCAAGTCCAGCAGGCTGACCATCCGGGTTTCCGCCGCGCCCGGCGTGGACGGCATCAACCGCCGCCATTTCTCCGGGACATGAACGATCAACGGCACCTGCAACCCGGCCTCGTAGATGAACTGCTTCGCCCGGGGCAGACCGGCACCGTGATCGGAAGTGAACACCACGATCGTATCATCGGCGAGCCCGTCCTCCTCCAGCTGCTTCAGGAGGGCGGCCACCTCATGATCCATCGCCGAGATCAAGTCATGGTAGCGGGCCCATTCCGTCCTGACCGCCGGGGTGTCCGGCAGCCAGGCCGGCAAGGTGACCCGGGCGGGATCATGCCGCTGCGCGGGGGTGAGGTTCTGGGTAAGCTTTGCCAGCGCCTGGGCATCGTAACGCAGCCTGCTCTCGTGCGTCGTCATGAAGTTGAAGACGCTGAAGAAGGGCTGCCCGGCGGCCCGTTTGCGCCAGTGAGCCGTGCGGCTTGAGTCATTCCAGGTGCCCGGCGGCGTGGCGAAGTTGTAATCCTCCTTGGAGTTGTTGCTGCAATAGTAGCCGGCGGCCCGCAGCAACGCCGGCAGGGGCTGGATGGCCGCCGGCAGCGTGGTCTGGCAGCGCATGTGCTGGGAGCCAAGCGACGAGGCGAATACGCCCGTGATCAGGCTGGAGCGGGAGGGCGCGCAGACCCCGGCGGCGCTGAAGGCCCGGGTATAGCGCGTGCCGCGGGCCGCCAGCCGGTCCAAGGCCGGCGTCACCGCATCCGGATCGCCATAACTGCCCAGATTCGGACTCATGTCCTCGGTAGTGAGCCAGAGGATGTTCGGCCGTTCCACCGGTTTGGCCGGCGCGGCCGGGTCCGCCCCGACGGTCAGGCCGGCAAGCCCCGGGATGATGAACAGCAATCGCGCAAAAAGCCTCATAAAGTCGTCGCTGGCTCTGCTCAGGGGGCCGGCGGCTGCGCGGCCTGCCAGCCCGCTCGCAGCTGGCGCTGCAGCTCCTGCACCAGCGCCGCGTTCTCCGGGAGGCCGGCCACATTCACGTTCTCCGCCGGATCGGTCACATGATCGTAGAGTTCAACCCCGATGATCTGCTCCGCATTGGCGGCCGACTGCCAGACCGTGAAGCGATAGCGGTCGGTGCGCATGGAGTAACCCATGGTGGCATCCTTCGGGTATTCCGAATACCCCTCGGGATTCGCGATAGCCAGCGGGATGACGCGGTATTTGGGAAAGGCCTGGCGGTAATACTGGCTGAATGCCGCCGGCTTCCACGGCCGGTCCGGCCGGTCAAACAGCGGCGCCATGCTGCTGCCCTCGACCCTGGCGGGCGCCGGCAGGCCGGCCAGGTCGCACAGGGTCGGATAGATGTCCACAAATTCGACCAGGGCGTCGGTCTTCCGGCCCGCGGCCCGGCCCCCCGGGGTGCTGATGATCAGCGGCGAGCGCACGGAGGTTTCGAAGTTGGTGCACTTTGCCCAGATGCTGTTTTCCCCGAGCGCGTAGCCGTGGTCGCCCCAGAGCACGACGATGGTGTTTTCGCCCAGGCCCAGCCGGTCCAGCTCATCCAGGATGCGGCCGATCTGCGCATCGACGAAGCTCACGCAGGCGTAATAACCGTGCCGCAGCTCGCGGGACTGCTCCGGCAGGATCGGGCCGTTGTCGGGCACATCCGACTGGGCGCGCGCCTCGTTCCAGAACACCTGGGAGGCAATGGGCGGCGCATCGCGGGGCGGAAAGTTGTTTTCCGCCAGGGTGATCTTGCTGCGGTCGTAGAGATCCCAGTATTTCTTGGGCGCGATGAACGGCATGTGCGGCTTGAGAAAGCCGACCGCGAGAAAGAAAGGTTGGGCCGCCCCGCCCTCCCCCGCCGGCCGGTTTTTCGCGAGATCCTGGAGCGTGGAGATGGCGCGATCGGTCAGGTAGCCGTCGTGCAAGACGTTGTCGGGCACATCGGGTGCCTCCGTCGCCAGCCCGCGCACCAGGTAGTTGACCCAATCGTCGGGAGTCTGCCCGGGCTTCATCATCCTGCTGGCGAAAACCCGCCGCGCCTCGGCCACCCCGCGCTCCGTGTAGTAATAGCGCGGCTGGCCCCGCCAGGAGGGGACGCTCCACGAGGGCGCATCATCCAGGTTCACGCCATTGTTCGTGGCCGCCTCGTTCCGGTCAAAAGCCTCGTGGTAAATCTTGCCCAAGGCCTGGGTGTGGTAGCCGGACTGCTTGAAATACTGCGGCAGCGTCACCACGTCCGGCACCTTTTCCCGGAAATGATGCCGCAGGTCATACACGCCCGTGGAATCGGGCCTCAAGCCGGTCAACAGGCTGGCGCGACTGGCGTTGCAGATGGCCTGCTGGGAGTAGGCGCGGTTGAAGAGCAGGCCGCGGCTGGCCAGCTTGTCGATGTTCGGGCTGATGACCTCGGGCTTGCCATAGCAGTTGAGGTAGGGCCCGAGATCATCGAGGGCGATAAAGAGCACATTGGGGCGGGCGGACTTGCCCGCGGCCTGGCCGGAAACGAGCGAACAAAGGACCACCAGCAGGAGGGTGTAATGTTTCATGGTTTAGCCTGACGAGTGAGAGGGGACCACTGCGTTCCTGATTCCGATCATGTTACGGTGAAGTTCAAATGCAACGGCCGCCATCAACCTCGAGACAGACCCCCGTCACGAAGGCGGAGGCGGGATCGGCGAAGAACAGGGCCGCGTTGGCGATGTCCTCCGGCTGGCAAAAGCGACCGAGCGGGATGGAGGCGAGGAAGCGGGCCCGCGTCTCCGGGGTATCCGGCCCGCCAAGGAAAGTAGCCAGCAGCGGGGTCTCCCCGAGGGAGGGATTGATGGAGTTGACCCGGATCTTGTCCGGGGCGAGTTCCACGGCCATGGACTTGGTCAACAGCGTGACCGCCCCCTTGCTCCCGTTATACCAGCAAAGTCCCGGCCGGGGCCGCACCGCGGCCGTCGAGCCGATGTTGATGAAACAACCCGATCCCTGCCGGCGGAACACCGGCACACAGTTCATCGCGGAGAGGTAGATGCTTTTCACATTCACCGCATAGAGCCGGTCGAAAAACTCCTCGGTCACCTCCAGCATCGGCTGGTTGCGATGGCTCATGCCCGCGTTGTTGACCATGATGTCGATCCGGCCGAACCGGGCGAGGGTCCGTTCCACCAAGGTTTTCATGTCATCGGAGCGGCTGACGTCCGTGCGCACGAACTCCGCCTGCGCCCCGGCCGCCCGCAGCTCACCGAGCATCTCGCCACCGCGGGCTTCATTCAGATCGGCCACCATGATGCCGGCCCCTTCGCGGGCATAGGCGTGGGCGATGCTTTCGCCGAAACCGGAGGCTCCGCCAGTGATGATTGCGACCATGCCTTGCAACCGGGGTGAATCTTTTTTCATGGGTATGTTCAAACGCCGCCTGTCCGGGGCCCGAGGATTTCGAGTCGGAGCCTCCGGCCAGCGTGAGCATGCCCGACCCCGGCGCGGGCGGCTACGCCTGAACGCTCAATGAGTTGCACTTTGGGCTCATGCTGCGTGCGCGCCGGCGGCACGGCTCAGGCCTCGGTCTCCACAAACGGGGTGACCGGGATCCCCAACAGGTAGCGCCGGACGGCGAAAAGAACCAAGCCCGCCACCACCCAGACCAAGCCGGCAACCTTCGCAAAGGTGCCGAGGCTGAACCAGAGGTAGCCGCAGAACAGGATGCCGGCAAACGGGCAGACCGCCTTCCACCAGATCTTTTTCTCCGCCCGCACGAAGCCGTTGAGCAAAGCCGCAAGATTCACCCCCATGAACGCGATGAACGCACCGAAGTTGAGCAGCTCGCAGCCCAGCGCGAAATCCATGAGGAACGCACCGAGGAGGGCGATGACCCCGACGGCCAGCACGTTGTTCAACGGCAGCTGGCGGCGCGGATTGATCGCCCCGAAGAATTTTTTCGGCAGCACGTTTTCCCGGCCCATGGCATAAAGGAGCCGCGCCGCGCCAAGCTGCGCGCTCATGCCCGAGCCGAGGCTGGCGATCAGCAACGTGGCGTTAAACGTATAAAACAGCCCGTCGCCCCCGACCCGGCCGGCAATGTAACTGAAGGCCGTCTCAATGTTGGGGAACGAAGTGAAGTCGGGCCAGACCAGCTGCCCCACGTAAACCTGCACCGAGGCCAGCACGCCGGTCACCAGGCAGGTGAGCACCGTGGCCAGCATGATGTTGCGCCGGGGATTCTCGACCTCCTCCGACAGGGTCGAAACCCCGTCAAACCCGATATAGGTCAAGGCCGCGATTGAGGCACCGCTCGCGACCAGCGGCAGGCTGAACGTCGCCGGGTCGAAGAAAGGCTTCAGCAACGACACCGGCGGAGCGTCGGCTCCAAACAGGTAGCGCAGGGCCGCGATCATGAAGATCACGATCACTACCGACATGATGGTGATCAAAATCTGGTTCATCCGGGCCGAGGTCTTGATGCCGCGGGAATTGAACCAGGTGAAGAGCAGCGCAAAGGAACATACCCAGACCGGGAAGGGGACCTCGGGCACCAGGTTGCGCGCCGAAACGCTGCAGAAAATGACGCTGATGATCGGATTCATCAGGTAATCGAGAATCATCATCCAGCCGGTCAACTGGCCCAGGAGCGGGTTCACTTCCCGTCCGACATAGCTGTAGGCCGAGCCGGCCGAGGGATACGCCCGGGCCATCTGCCCGTAACTGATGGCGGTGAAAAGCATGGCCACCATGGCGATTAGGATGGTTGTCACCACATGGCCGTGCGCCTTGTCGGCAATCACGCCGAAGATGGGCAAGGGCGCGGTCGGCTGGATCAGAATGATGCCATACACCACCAGGTCGCGCAGCTTGAGGGCCCGTTTCAGACGGGGGGGATCTTCGGGGACAGTGGGCATTGTTTGGGTTGGGGGAATTTATGGGCGGCCCGGAGACGACCGGGCAAGACCGGACCGGGCATCAACGTCTCATTTCGCCCTCGAGGTATCCCAAGACGTGCTGCTTCAGGTCGCGCTCCGCCGAGGGCGTGAACGGCGAGGTCCGCGGCTCATAGCCGCCGAACGGTATCTCGGCCTCCGTCGGAAGATACCCGAGCCAGCCATTCGTGTAGCCGTAATAGAAGGTATAAGGGAAAGGTGAACGCGCCCGGATCTCGTTGGAGATCTCGCAGAACAGCTCGAGGGGCGCGCTCCAGATGGCGATGTCGCGGTTGATGCGCAGAAACCCGACCGGCAGCCGCACCACCTCGGCGCCGGTATCGGTTGTGCGGGTGTATCGCTGCAACTCCTCCGTCCAGGCCAGGCCAGGCTTGCGGGGCGTCTCCAGCACGGTCGATCCGGCCCGCAGCGCGACCTCGGTCGTCGCCGCCGTGATCGCACCCGCCGCCGCCACGATCTTGTCGCCCAGCAGCACCTCGAACTCGTCGAGATGGCCCGCCCGGGCATTGGGGTAGACACTGTAGATCGGGGCCAGGTTGCCGGCCGCCCCGTTGATGAAGAGCAGGGGTGCGCCTGACTTCTTCTCCACGTATTCCGCCACCACGCCGGGGGCGTCGCCGCTGATCTGCAGGTTCGGCGCGCCAAGCACGGTGCCATGGATGGCATAGTTGGCCACCAGCGCCAGGGGCCGGCCATCCACGTGATCGATGCGCAGCACGCCGATCTTCCGGTCGGTCGCTCCGTCCGGGTTCATGCCCAGGGTCGTCTTGCCTGCCGCGTTCCGCGCGCGACGGTTGATATTCGCCTGGGCGTGCCCCCAGCCCACCCCCAGCCTGGCCGGGGCCAGCTGGCGCCGCGCCTCGAGAATGCCCTCGATCAGCTTCTGTTCGGCGATGGCCGTGTAGGCCGGGTCCGGCTTGTGCTCATAGCGCTCGGCCATGAAAACCGCCGGCAGGCCGGCGGGGCCCATTTCGGGGGCCGAATGGGTGTGGGTCAGCGTCCACCAGAAATGCTCCGGCTTGATCCCGTGTTCGCGGGCCAGCACCGCCGCCACCTTGTCGTATTCGGCCGGCGAGATGACGCAGAACTCCGAGGAGACGATGAAAAACTGCGTGGTGCCGTCATCGAGCGCGAGGATGCGGTGATGGATGCGGTCCAGCACACCGGTGGACTTCCGGGCCGCGTAACCCAGCAGCATCTGGGGGGTGTCGGGGGTGATGTCGACCTTCACCACCGCCGCCCGGAATTCACCCGCTTGCCCGGCACTGCAGAGCAGCGCACAGCCCAGCACGAAGGAGGCCAGCAGACGGTGGATCATGGGTGACAAGGAGGATTGCAGATGGTCCGCGCGTGCGATCTCTCCCGGTCGGGAAAGCCGCAGGGGCATGGTATGGCGTGAATCCGCATGCAACTCCAATGTGTCACGATAGCGGAACCACCGTCCTCCCGGCTACCCCTTTCTGCTCAATGGCTGCCACTATTGTCGCCCATCGGCCCGCCTTATCGCGCGGCGGCCGGAAGCGCGGGCGCATCCACGGAGGGCAGCCACCGCCGCAGATCGGCCTTGATGGGAGCAAGGCTCTCGTCACCCGCGAGGTTGGTCCATTCCTGCGGATCCTTGGCGTGATCGTATAATTCCTCTCCGCCGTCGCGATACCGGATGTAACGCCAACGCTCGCTGCGCACGGCATGATTGCCCGGCTGCCATGTGGTCCCGGCCGGGGCGTCCCATTCGAGTCCCGGGTTCTGCAACAAGGGGGTGAGCGAGCGGCCGGAGAGATCCGGGCGACCGGGCAGTCCGACCAGTGCCAGGACGGTGGGATACAGGTCGATCAGGCTGACCGGCCGCTCACACTTCCCGCTCCGGATGCCGGGACCGGCGATGATGAGGGGAACCCGCGCCGACCGCTCCCAGAGAGTCGTCTTGCCGAAATGCTCCTTCTCCCCGAGGTGAAACCCGTGGTCGCTGAAAAGCACGATGATCGTGTTGTCGCGATGCGGGCCCTGCTCCAACGCGTCAAGCACCCGCCCCACCTGGGCATCGACGAAGCTGACGCAGGCGAGGTAGGCCTGCACGATTTCCCGGGCCTTGGCGTTGGCGTTCACCCATTCGGCGATGAACGCCTGCGACCGGCCGGCCTTGCTTCTGCCGCCGGCCGGCAGGTCGTCCAGATCGTCCGCCTTGGCGGGAGGCATGACAATCTGCTCCAAAGGATAGAGGTCGAACCATTCCTGCGGGACATAGAAAGGCACATGCGGCCGGAAAAATCCCACGCCCAGAAAAAACGGCTCGCTGGCCGGCTGGCTCAGCCGGCCGACCGCATAGTTCGCGATCTGATGGTCGCTGTGCTCCTCGTTGCTGGCCGGGAAGGCGCCCCAATCCCGCAACCTGATGCCGGGATCAGCGGCATAGTTGAGTTTTTTGTCCGGCAGCGGCCCATAACCCACCCAGGTCCGCGGCGCGGTTTCCTGGAACTCGGAAGCCGGCTGCCCGCCCTGCACCGAGGTGTGAAAGAGCTTGCCCGCCGCGATGGTGCGATAACCGCCTTGCTGCAGGGCCTGCGGCAGCGTGACCACATCCTGGAGGGCCGGAACCTTGCGGAACCACTGGTTGTTGTCGTAGATGCCGGTCTGGCTGGGCGCGAGGCCCGTGAACAGCGCGGTGCGCGAGGGTCCGCAGAGGGGAGCGGGACACTGCGCGTTGGTGAAATAAACCCCGCGGGCCGCCAGCCGGTCCAGATTGGGGGTCTTCACCTGCGGATGGCCGCCGAGATATCCCACCCAGTCATTCAGATCGTCGATGGATATAAAGAGCACGTTAGGCCGCACTGGCGCCGACTGCAGGCTGCCCATGCATAGACTCAGCAGGAGGAGGCTGATGATTTTGATCAGGTGCTTTTTCATGTGTTGAAATCCCGTCCGGCTGGCGGGCGCCTACTGGCTGACCGGCAGCTGTTCGACCAGTTGATCCGTCCCATATGTCATGCCGGCCTGCTGCTCCGCCAGGAGCCGGACCATCGCGGCCACGATCTCCGGCCGTGATGCGGCGATGTTGGTCTGCTCGGCCGGATCGCGCTCCAAGTCGAACAGCAACGGCGGATCCTGAACCGTCTCCACCAACTGCGGGCCGAATCCCGGCTTGGTGCTGAAATGCGCTTTATATTGTCCGTGCCTGATCGCGTAGATCTTGGTCCCGCGGAAATAGAGCATGCCCTGCCGGGGGCTGGGGCCCTCGCCGAAAAGCGGGGCGCGCAAATCGAGGCCGTCGATCACGCGGTCGGCGGGCAGCGCGGCGCCGGCCAGTCCCGCCACCGTGGTGAACACATCCAGGGTCGTCCCGATTTCGCTGACGGAACCGCCGGCCTTGATCCGTCCCGGCCACCAGAAGATGGCCGGCACACGATGGCCTCCTTCCCAGGTGGTGCCCTTGCCGTCGCGCAGCACCCCGGCGGATCCACCATGTTCGCCAAAGATCAGCCAGGGGCCGTTGTCGGAGGAGAAGATGACCAGCGTGTTTTGCTCCAGACGCAGCCGACGGACAGTCTCCAGCAAGCGTCCCACCATGGCGTCGAGTTCCTCCACGACATCCCCGTAGATGCCGCGCGGGCTGCGACCGCGGAAACCCTCCGAGGCAAAAAGCGGCACATGCGGCATGTTCGGGGCCAGATACAGGAAGAACGGCTGCCCGGCGTGCCGCTCCACGAATTGCACGGCCTCCTCCGTGTAACGCCGGGTCAGGGTGGATTGCTCGACCGGACGCTCCAGCTCGGTCTCGTTGCGCAGCAGCGGAATGTCCCAGTATTCGCTGCGCGGCGCGTAGAACAGCGGATTGTTCCAATAGTCCCGCCGGCTGAAATCCTTCTTCCACACCGGGCTGACCGCCTCGTCGTTGGAATAGGGTGTGCCGAAAAATTCACCGAAGCCGCGGCTGGTCGGAAGGTAGCGGCCCTGCTGGCCGAGATGCCATTTGCCGATGGCCCCGGTGGCATAGCCCTGCCGCCGCAGGAGCTCCGCCAGGGTGACCTCGGTATCCGGCAACCCTCCGGCCGCCCGGGCCGTGAGCACAAGCCGGCGATCGCTCGTCATGCCGCTGCGGACCGGCCAGCGGCCCGTGAGCAGGCCGGCGCGGCTGGGCGTGCAGACATTCGCCGCGACGTAGAAGCTGGTCCACCTTTGTCCCTCCGTCGCCATCCGGTCCAGCTGCGGCGTGCGGATCGAGGCATTGCCATAGCAACCAAGGTCTCCATAACCCAAATCATCCGCAAAGATGATGATGACATTGGGACGCGCCCCCGGTCCATCACCGCGCGTTTCGCCTCTAACAGCGGAACCGAGCAAGCCGCCCAGGATACATGCCACTGAGATCGCCAGTTTTTTCGCGCGCGTAAGTGCCATGCTGGTGCGCATGCTACGGCATAGCCGCTTGTCCGGCTACGCCTAAAAGCTCATTCACTTGCACTGGGCTGAGGAACAGGGGCCGGCCACGCGACAATCGGGCATATGAATGAGAGGAAAAGCGTAGAGCCGATTCTCCGCAGTCCGCATACTCCGGGCATGACCCTGCTGTCGCTGCGGATCCGGCCCCTGCCTTGCAACGTGAGATGGATTTGGCCGGCCCTGGTGCTGCTGCTGACCGTCACCCTGGGCACGAGCCTGCGCGGTGCCGAGGCTGACTGGCGGGCTGGTTTCGCCCGCGCGATCATCACGCCGCCACAACCGGTCATGATGGGTGGATACGCCAACCGCGACCAACCCTCCCGCGGGGTCGTGTCTGACCTGCAGGTGAAGGCGCTGGCACTCATCGACGGCACGGGACACCGGTCGGTGCTCATCACCTGCGATTTCATCGGTTTCCGGAGCGGCCTGGCGGACCCCATCTGCGAGCGGATCATGCAGGCCTCCGGACTCGCCCGGTCGCAAATCCTGCTGAATTCCTCGCACACGCACACCGGGCCTTCCCAAGCTACTTCCCCCGCGCCCCAAGGCCGGCTCAAGGCGGACGAGGCGCAGGCCTTGTTCGATTACTCCGTCTGGCTGCAGGATCGCGTGGTCGAGACCGCATTGGCGGCGCTGGCCAATACCCAGCCCGCCACGCTTTCCCACGCCGTCGGCGCGGTTAAATTCCCCTTCAACCGCCGGCAATACACGGAACGCGGGGTGATCCTCGGCGTCAATCCGAGCGGCCCCAACGACCGCAGCGTCCCGCTCCTGCGGGTGACCGCAGCGGACGGCACGATCCTCGGCATGGTGTTCGGTGCCGCCTGCCACAACACCACCATTCCACCGCTCGATTATCAGATCTGCGGCGATTTCGCGGGATTCGCCCAGGAGCATCTGGAACAAAAATTCCCGGGCGCGACGGCGATGTTCATGCAAGGCTGCGGCGGAGACAGCACGCCCTACCCCACCGGGTCGTTGGCGCTGGCCAGGGCGCATGGCGCGGAACTGGGGTCGGAGGTTGAGCGCCTGCTGGTCAATGGCTGCCGGTGCACGGGCCGCTGCACACCGGCCTCGCCTACGCCGACCTGCCCCTTGAGCCGCCGCCCTCACTGGCCGAGATCGAACAGATGGCGCGGGAACCCGCCTTGTGGAAAAAGGTGGCCGCCGCCCAGATGCTCCTGCAGCATCATTCCGGCAAGAAGCCGGCCACCCATTACCGCGCTCCGTTCGCGCTCTGGAAATTTGGCCAGGACCTGACGCTGGTCGGACTATCGGGTGAGACCGTGGCGGATTACGTCGCCCTGGCCCAGCGCGTCTTTGGGCCGGTCAACCTCTGGGTATCCGGATACTGCAATGACATCTATGGCTACCTGCCCAACACCCGGATCCTCCAGGAGGGAGGCTACGAATCGCGCGGCCTCTACGAAGGGCGCCGGTTTGTCCCTGGCGTCGAGTTCGCGGTCGAAGCGACCCTTGCCGGGCTGGCCAAGTCGGCGCCGGTCCCGCCCCCGCGTTAGCCATCGTGCCCCCCCGCCGGCGGTGAGAGCTTAGTGTTCACTTCTGAGACAACGGAGGGAGTTCCCGTCCTCCCAAACTGCTAGGATTGGATTGTGTCCCGACCGGGCAGCACCCGGCCGGACCCCGTGAACGCACCATTCATCATGAAACAATTTCGCCTCCAACGCCTGTTCAATCCGCGTTCGCAACGCTGCTTCGACGTGGCCGTCGACCACGGTTTCTTTAATCAACCCGGTTTCCTGGCCGGCATCGAGGACATGAAGTCCGTGGTCAGCACCCTGGTCGAGGCCGGCCCGGACGCGATCCAGCTGACGGTCGGACAGGCGCACCACCTGCAGAACCTACCCGGCCGGCACAAGCCGAGCCTCGTGCTGCGGACCGATGTCGCGAACATCTACGGCAAATCGCTCCCGGACACCCGGTTCAGCCTCATGATTGAGGACACCATGCTGCAGGCCGTCCGGCTGGACGCCGCCTGCGTCTGCGTGAACCTTTTCCAGATTCCCGGGGCGCCGGAAATCCACGCCCAATGCGTGGCGAACCTCCTCAAGCTGAAACCACAAGCCGACTACTATGGCATGCCCATGATGGTTGAACCGCTTGTTTTCCGGCCCAACACGGAGGCGGGCGGCTACATGGTCAACGGAGACGCCACCGGCATCATCCACTTGGTCCGTCAGGCGGTTGAACTCGGGGCGGACATCATCAAGGCCGATCCGACCGATGATCTCAGTGCCTACCATCAGGTCGTCCGGGCCGCCGGCGGCACCCCGGTGTTGGTGCGGGGTGGCGGTCGAGTGTCCGACCGGGAGATCCTGGAGCGCACAGTAGAGTTGCTGGACCAAGGAGCTTCCGGCATCGTTTATGGCCGTAACGTGATCCAGCATCCTCATCCGCGCGGCATCACCCGGGCGCTGATGGCGTTGGTGCATGACAAGGCCAGCGTGAGCGCCGCAATGGAACTCATCACCAAGTGAAACCGCCGGCCAAGCCTTGCAACTTATGAAGACTGTCAACATCGGCATCATCGGCGGCGGCTTGATGGGACGGGAAATGGCCAGCACGTTCGCCCGCTGGTGCGCTCTCCTGAACCTGCCGGTCCGCCCCGAACTCCTGGCGGTCGCCGACCTGAATCCCGCCAGCCTAGACTGGTTCAAGGCCATTCCCTCGTGCCGGCAGCTGACCACCGACTACCATCAGCTGCTCGCCAACCCGGCGATCGATGTGGTCTACGTGGCCGTGCCCCACTCGCAGCACGAGCGGATCTACACGGACGTGCTGGCCGCGGGCAAGGACCTGCTGGCCGAGAAACCGTTCGGCATCGACCTGGGTGCGGCCGAACGCATCGTCGCGGCGATCAAGCGCAGCGGCCGCTTCGTGCGCTGCAGCTCGGAGATGCCATTTTTCCCGGGCGCCCAGCGGGCGCACCGTCTGGCCAAAGCCGGCCAGCTGGGCCGGATCCTGGAGGTCACGTCGGGATTCCACCACAGCAGCGACCTTGACCCGACCAAGCCGGCCAATTGGAAACGGCGCAACGACACCTGCGGTGAAGTGGGCGTGCTCGGCGACCTCGGCATGCATGCCTGTCATCTGCCGCTCCGCCTCGGCTGGCGGCCCCGCAGCGTCTATGCTCAGCTCCAGAAAGGCTATCCGCAGCGGCCGGATGGCCGCGGTGGCCTCGCGCAATGCGACACGTGGGACAACGCGGTCCTCAGCACCTGGACCCGGATGGGTGATCAGGATGTGCCGATGTGGCTGGAGATGAAACGGCTGGCCCCCGGCGCAACCAACACCTGGTTCATCGAGATCCTGGGGACGGAATCCGGTGTCAGGTATACCACCGCCGAGCCCAAGACCTTGTGGATCTTCGAGCGCGGAGCCGAACAATGGTGGCGCCGCACCGAACTCGGGTTCACCACCGCCTTTGAGACCGTGACCGGCAAGATCTTCGAACCCGGCTTCCCTGACATCATCCAGCAGATGTGGGCCGCGTATCTGGCCGAGCGGGAAGGAATCCTGGGGGATCGCTTCGGCTGTGCCACCCCCGAGGAAGCATTGGATACGCACCGAATTTTCGCCGCCGCCCTGCGCTCGCAAGACACAGGCACAGTGCAACTGATTCCGCCCGCTTAGACCGGGCCGCCCGGGCCAACGCCCAAGGGTCCTACCCAGTATTCTGCAACGCTGCTTGCCCGGGCAGCAGCCCGCCAGCAGTTCCGGGTTAGGTGGACTATGGCCGTATTTATCTAGTGACGGTTTGACTCTTGGCCTCTTTGCCCGATCTTATGGGAACCTTTTCCAGCACAAAGGCTAACGACCCACCCATCCCCCATGGATCTCCAGCGAGAAAACATCCAGCTCTCCAAAGGCGAGACCTTCCGTTTGCTGCGGTGGCAGCAGACCGTCAGGGAAGTGGAGGTCGCGCTTGGCCCCGGCAAGGCGGTTCCACTCCACGGCGAAGGCGACCACTGGCACTATCATCCCGCCTGTGAGCTGACCTTCATCTCCCGCGGTGCCGGAACGCGATTGGTCGCCGACCATATCGAGCTGTTTGAATCCGGCGACCTGGTTCTGATCGGCTCGAATGTGCCGCATTACTGGCAGTTGCGCGGAGACTCGGCCGGTCTCGCGATCCAATGGGACTTCCCGCTTGAGCACGGGATCTGGAGCTTCAATGAAGCTGCCCCGTTGCGGCACCTCCTCAACTCGGCGCTGCGCGGGATCCAGATCCGCGGGGTCACCGCCGATGTCGTCCGCCAGCAGATGAAGACCCTGACCGGACACTCGGGTCTCTCCCGTTTGTCGATGTTCCTGCAGATCCTCTCGATCCTGGCCGCCGCGCCCCGCCAGGACATGCAGCCGCTCTCCGCCCAGCCCTTCTCGATGACCGGCAACATCGAGACCCAGGAAGCCATCCGCCGGGCCGTGAGCTACATCCTCGCGCACTACCGCGAGAATCTCAGCCTGGCTGAACTGCTCAAGCTCACCGGCATGAGCCGCGCCACCTTTGCCCGTCAATTCCTGCTCCACGTCGGCAAATCTTTTTCCATCTTCAGGAATCAAGTGCGCCTGCAGGCGGTCTGCCATGCGCTGCAGGTGTCAACCGAGCCCGTGGGCACCATCGCTTTCAGCCACGGCTTCAACCAGCTTTCCTTCTTCAACCGCCTCTTCCGGCGGGAATTTGGCGTCAACCCGTCCGAATACCGCTCAAGCCTTGCGAGGACAGGACTGCCGGCCGCCGACGATGGACCGCCGGTGCGCCGCTTCAAATCCGCCGGGCGCAAATAAGGCGACAGGCGCGGGCGGCCCATCCGGGCTACGCCTTCAGCTTCACCCAGCGGACGCCGGCCTTGGATGAGCGCACGACGGCGTCGATGAAGGCCATGCCGATGACGCCATCCTCGATGGTCGGAAGGCCAGCGCCTCAAGAAGGGTCAGGGATTCCGGGATCACTGATGCAATGGCAGTTTCCGACCCTCTTGGCGGGCTAGGTCCCGCATCACGGTCACGACCAGCTCCTCGACTTCAGGCGCAAACTTCTCGCCGGTGTATACCCCGCGGGTCTCGTAACCACCTTCGCGCAAAACGCGGGCAGACGGCAGATATCCAAACACGTCGTTACAGTAGCTGGCAAGCCAGAGCCGGAGCGGCCCAAGGGCCTCGGCCAGGCGCGTAGCGTAATCGACCACGACTTCGCCGGGCAATGCCGCCAGCGTCAGGTCGGAGCCGAACTGCCAGACGGTGAACGGCGCCTCATACTCGGTCAGCGGCCGCACGCCCTCGTACCACCGCACGAGCATGCGGCTGGCGGCCAATTTCTGCCAGAGCTGCGGACTTTGCGTCAGTTCCTCGATCTCGGCCATTGTCTTCGGTGGATCAAGCGGCAACCGGACCCGCACCTGCCCCGCGTTGAATGGGCCACACACGGGTGCCAGTTTACCCTCCGCTAGGACCCGGGCGACTTCCGCGCCAAGGGCGCGGCCGTTCTGCAGGGCAAAGTCCGCTTTGCCGGTTGGATATGGCCCCTGATCGCCACCGAAGCCCTGCATGAACATGGCCTGGATGCCCGCGTGTTTCTCCTCCAAAAAGGCCTGGGCGAAACCGGGGTAATCGCCGCTGACCGCATTTTCGCGCGCCGGTAGGGTGGTTGCGTGGCAGGCAGCACCGAAAACGACGCCGCGCAGCCGGCCGTCAGGCCCGGTGATCCGCAGGACGGGGACCGTGCGGTCTGACGGACCACGCGGATTAACACCCAGCTTGATCCCCGCCGGCGTGGGCTCCCGGCGGTTGACGACAAACAGCGCGAGACCGGAGCCGTAGGACATCTCCGCTGGACTCAGGTTCTGCAGTGCCGACACCGCCGTCGACACGATTGTCTCTTGCAGCCACTCTTGGTATTTCGCCAATTTGGCCGATTGGATCTGGTTGAGGTTTGCACCCGCCGAAGCCGACGCCGATGGCCCGGTGTGGTTATGGGAGGAATTCAAAATAATGCATTCCCGACTCACGCCGGTCGCGGCGACCACGCGCTCGATAATTGGATTGGCCAGCGCCGCACGAAAACCGACCACGTCACAGGTCAGCAGGATCGCCCGGTTACCGGCATTGTCCTTCAGCGCGAACGCCTTCACGAGGATGTCCTGATCAACCCGGTGGAACGGCTCACTGCGGGCGGCATATCCGCCCAGCATGATCGGTTCCGCAGGTGTGATCTTGGCCCGCGCGAAACCAGCTTTCCATGACGCAGCCTTCAGGGTAGTCACGCCCGAGAAGAAAATCAGGAGTGCGCCCACCAGCAACCGGGCGGCCCGGGCATGAAATGGCTTCAATGGCGGACGAGGGAGGATCGTGTTGCGCATTGAAGTTGATGCCGTTCAGTTGTCCACGTATTCCTCGTAGGGCTCACCGAGGCGGTGCAGCGTGTCGGCCATGAGCCAGTCGACCATGAGCAGGAAGCGCCCTTCCCGGAGCTTGGAGGCCTTGCTCTGGGCTCGGATGACTTCCAGCAGCGGGCGCGCATTTTCGCCGATGCGATTAACCGTGTTGGCAGCGGCAATACAGACGAGTTGACGATCATCCTGCAGGTAGCGGGAAAGCACCGGCAATACGGCCGCGGTTTCCCCGAGACCGCACAGCACTTCCGCCGCTGTAATCGCGACCTCCGGATGGACGTCGGCGAGCGCAGCAAGCAACTGCGGCCGAGCCGGCGCGGCCGCGGCGCGCAGGTTGAGAAGTCCCGCTGCCGCCCAAAACCGCACCGGCGGATAGTCGTCGCGCAGACGGAAAGTGAGTTCCGCCAACGCGGCAGGTCCGTCTTCCATGAGCCGGACCGTCTCGATGCAGCGTTCAAGCTGGTAGTCCTTGCTCTGCGCGTAGTCGTACTCAGTCAAGCCCCGGGCAAAGTCGCGCAGCATCTGCTCGGGAATGAAGCCGGTGTCCCGGGTGGCGCGGGCCCACGAAAAATGATCGCCGCGCAGTCGTTCGAGCTCCGCCCGGTGGCGGGAATCACCCGCCAGATTGACCAGTTCGTACGGATCGTTCTCCAAGTCGTACAGTTCCTCGAGGGTCTGGGTCGTGTCCATGAAATACGCGAGGCCACCGGTGAGCTTCCCCTCCGCCGAGAGCCGCCGCAGCTCCCGGGAGGTGTCCAGCAGTTCCATGTAGGTGAGCCACGGGAAATGCGGCAGGTAGGGATGGTAGTTACGGTGGTATTTCCACCGGCTGTCGCGCACGGTCCTGTTCATGTCGATTCGCTCATCCATGCGGTCGCGGATGCCGTAGATGCGGTCCCGCTTGAGGGTGGCCGCCGGTCCGAGGAAGGGCTGCCCCTGTATTTCCGACGAAATGGGCAGGCCGAGTAACGACAGCACGCTGGCCCCGAGATCGACCAGGCTCACCAGTTCATCCCGCACCGTACCCGGAACCGCCGGTGCGAGGTGTCGCCATTTCTCCGGGAAATAGACGATCAGTGGAACCTGCATGCCCGAGTCGTAGATGAACTGTTTTGCTCTCGGCAGTCCCACCCCGTGGTCGCCAAAGATGAAGAGGATCGTGTCGTCCGCCAGGCCGTCCTGCTCAAGATTCTTCAACATCTTCGCAAGGTCCACCTGGTCAAACAGGGTGATGGAATCATGATACCGCGCCCAATCCCCCCGGACCGCCGGTGTGTCGGGCAGATAGGCCGGTAGTGCCGCCCGGGCCGGATCGTGGCGCAATTCAGACCGTAGTGGCTCAAAGAATTCTGGCTTCGCCCGGATACGGGATTCGTGCGTGGTGGTGAAATTGAAGATGCCGAAGAACGGCTGGCCGGCACCGCGGGACCGCCAGTGCGCGCGACCGCCCGAACCGTCCCAGACACCCGCCGGCACTTCGAAATTGTAGTCGGTGCGACCCCAGTTGAAGGTGTAGTATCCGATGTCGCGCAGGTAGGACGGAAAAGGACGGATGCGAAACGGTATGGCCGCAACCGACCGCATGTGCTGCGACCCGAGGCTGGATGCATACACACCGGTGATAAATGAAGACCGTGAAGGTGCACAGACTCCCGCTGCAGCGAACGCCCTGGTGTAGACGATACCCTTTGCAGCCACTGCGTCCAAATTCGGCGTAGTCGCATAGGAATCACCGTAGCAGCCCAAGGTCGGACTGACGTCATCCATCACCAGCCAAAGTATGTTGGGGCGGGCCGGCGTATCCGCAGGACTTGCCGGAACAGGAGGCGCTGCCGCCAAGGACGCGACGCCCAACGGAACACCCAATGTCACGGCGAGAATACGCACGAGGCAATACGTGTACATGAGTTGTGTTCTATTCAGCACGAGTTGCCGCGGGTGAAGGTCCTCCGGAGAAAACACAAATGAGATCCCCGGAGCACAGGCACGCACCCTGCGCTCAAGATGACCCGGCTCGCATCAGAATTCCAGCGAAGTTGTGAGGGACCAGTCCGCTCCGTAGCGGATTCGAAATGCAGCCGGCCCACCGTCGGGCTGGGCGTTGATCGCGATGAGGCGGTCCTTGCTAAATGCGTCACGGACATTGAGCTGGGTCCGCCATGTGTATTTCTTGGCGAGCTTTCGGGTGTACCCGATCCAGAGGTCGACGGCGCCAGTGGTCGGGCCCCAGAAGGGATCGTTAAGATCGACCGATTCGACTGTGACGCCGTTGACTTGAGTGGTGATGGAGCGGTAGCCGAGGCCGACCTTGCCCTCCCAACGGTAGGCACCGCCGATATTGATACCCTTGAGACGCCCATCGGTGAAGCGATAGTTGTTGGTGAGATTAAACCGCCACTTGCGGACCTCAGGCATGCTGGTGCCGCTCCGGGACAGCTGCAGTTGGTAGTTATTGAAGAAGTTACTGTTCCAAAGGTCGCTAAACGTTGTGGTGCCCGTGGTGTTGCTCCACATCGCTCCGCCAGCTTCATTCCAAATCAAATTTCGAGCGTTGACCCATGCGTTCAAGGCAGGACCGCCGATATCTGACTGAGCCGCTGTTGTGCGCGAGGCATTCATGAAAATATTCCAGTTTGTTACGGGTCGGAGATGGAGTTCAAACTCGTAGCCCTCGGAGAGCGTGCTGGTCGTGCCGGTGAAGCCAGGCGGAGCGTTGACTGATCCGCCCTCGTTGTTCTGCCATTTGGCATCGGACAGCGGCTGACCCCAGAAGTTGTAGATCGCCTCCGGGATAATATTCCCGAGAACGGTTGTAACGTGTTGCTGCTGGAGGGCACGTTCGGCCGCGGTCTGGGTAAACACGCCATTCACCGTGTTGCCATAGTTGTATTCGCTGCCCTCGTAAACCGTATTGCCCGAAAGGCCGGCTTGAAGCCGCTTGGCGCGGACCCAAGCAGCATTCTCGATGGCAAAGAGGTACCAGATATTCTGCGGAGCATAGGACGTCCCCTCGGAAGTGGACTTGTACTTGTTCACGCGGAGCTGGACGCGATCCTCGAATGCGGAGATGCGGACCCCATAATCTTCCGTATTGCCGGTGGGATTGCCAATGCTGTTACCCGCCATGTCGATGCGGCCGGCGAGCGGCTCAAAATTCGTTGAGCCATTGTACATGAGGCTGATCGAAACGCCTCGCGGCAGACGCTTGCGGATGAACGCCGGAGAATGGACGACCACACTGTATGTCTTCGTGGATCCCTCCACCACATTGTCTGGCACGGACGGTAGCTGATTCAGCTCCGGTGACGTATTGATGACGCCGAATTCTGTGAGCGGCGGCCGCACCGTATAAGAGCGGGCCCGGTCCTTGCGGTAGCCAAAGGTAGGCACAACCGTTCCGTCGAACATGTGTCCCTGCCAGACAAGGAACTTGGACTCGACCACGTTGCGCGAACGGCTCGAGTTGAAGTTTAGGGCATCGTAATCGCCATCGGCCAGGGACAGGGTTTTCACCGGCACGTTCTTCCAGCCGACATAATTGGCCGGGTTCTCGGACTCTGTGAGGGCCTGATTGTTGAAGGGGTTAACCCACGTAGCGGCTGGATTCACGTAACCGACCGCACTGGCGGAGGTGGGACGATTCCAAGTGGAGTCGAAGAGTACGATCTGGCCATCTGGGAATGTGAGCTGGTTCTGGAGGTTCGACAGGTTGATGCCGGCAGGGGAAGCCAGACCGCGCATATCCGGCCCAAGATAGCTCATGATATTGAATTCACGGCGGATGTTTAAAGGCTTGTTGGCAGCCGTATCCCAGCCGTTGCTCTCCAAGGCTGCATATGCCAACGTATCCGAGCGAGAGTTGACGTCATTATAGGATGCGGAAGCGGTGAAGACATGTCGGCCGAGAAACTTGGCCAGCCACGAACGGTCAATGTGCTCCTTGGCGTCCCACTCATAGTAGGAGGTGACATTGGCTACCTCGCGTTCGAAAAGCCGTTGGAAACCGCCGTTCACAGAGCGGGTGATGATCACCGGCCGGCCGACGTTGGGGTTGGGTGTCCCGTCCGGCAGGATCGTGTTGACATCGACCGTGATGGCCGCGTCACCGGTGCCGAGACCGTAATAAGGAGCAGCGTTGAGGATGGAGTAGTCCTGAAAGTCATAGGCCAGCTCGATACCGGCCCGACCTTTCAGGAACGTCTGGGACAGGGTGGCATTAAACGTTTCGAAATCCTGTCGCTCATCCTTGTTGGGACCGTCGATCAGTTTGTTGTAGTAATCGAAGATCGAGGTGTCGTTGATCGTCTTGTTCTTGTAGGCAAAGGCGAACGGCACTCCGATACGGCGGAGTAGCTCACTTTCAGTCGCTACCATCACGAAGCGGTTGGCGCCAAAAAGACCACCGATCGTTCCATCCACCGCACCCGTCCGGGACAAACCGCCCGACTGGGTGTAAGCAGATTGATTCATATAATAACTGCCGGTTGGCACACCTGATGCGAGGTCACCAAAGAAAGTGTACATGCCGTTATTCGAGTCCGATAGCGCCGGCTGGTAATTCGGGCTGGTGCCAACGAGGAACCCGGAATTGGGAACGGTGGCGAAATAGGCATTCCGGTAGCGGAGATCACCGGTGAACTGTTTCAGGCTGTTGTATGTTCTCGTTCCACCTTGGATGTCACCGGTTGCGAACCACGGCGTAAGCCGGTCCATGGGGGGCAGACTGCGGGGATTGTTTGAACGAATCTTGCCGCTTTCTGCGTTCAGACGCAGGGAAGTGCGAGCGGACCCGCGATTGAAGATGGCCGGATCGAAACGGAGGGCGGCGTAAAAACGCTGGTCGTCGCGGAAGGCTGGCTCCTGCTGGTAGTAGGTACGATCCTTGAGTGCGTTAAATCGCAATGCCAGTTGCCCGTCGATGAGCTCCCGGTTGAGTTCAAGGCTGCCGCGCGCGCTGCCGAAGCTGTCGGTACGGGTCTCCACCTTTGTCGTGTCCTTGAAAACCGCCTGCTGAATGCTCGCATTGATGACACCGCCGGGCTTGCCCAGTCCGAAAAGGATGGCATTCGGCCCGCGCTGCAGTTCGATCCGGTCGACGTTGTAATTGTCCCAAGGAATGTCGCTGAGAAACAAGTCGCGTGTGTTGTCGGCACTGGCCAGGCCGCGGACACGGGTATTCGTATGCGGTTGGGCTATGTACTCGCGCTCGGTCAGGACCTCGGCGTTGCCGGTGCCGGTGTAGTTGCCCCGGGTACCACCGACCTCGGTGCCGGTCGTGTAGACTAGCAGTTCCTCGGTGTTGCGCGCCCCGGTGTCCTCCAGGAATTGCTTGGTCACAACACTCAGGGCCGATCCTACGTCCTTGAGGTCCGTGCGGAGACGTGTACCTGCAAGGGTGCTCTTCGCGAGGTAATCATCGTCGTCGCTTCCATTTGTGACAACAAAGCGCGAGAGTTCCAACACCTCTTCCTTTACCGACGGGATGGCTGTCGGTGACGGTGCGGTCTGAGCGTAGGTGCCACTACCGGGGACTGATGCGGCAAGCAGCAGGAGCAAAGCTAGGGGAAGTGCACGAAATGGCTGGTTGTGGTGTTCCATAATTTTGAGTTAGAGTATGAATCTAGGTGGGCAGCTAACGAATGCGGGAGGTAACAGGGTGAAATAACACCGGAAGCCCAGCTATCCTGCTAATGGGAACAAACTATATTGATGGGAATGCGTGTTGCTCGACAAAGACAGTCTTTGTATCGCTTACACGATTTTGGTAAGGAGCTTTAAGACCCACACCATACCTAACTTTAATGCCGGCCGCTCCGCGTAGTATCTCAATTCTTAGTCCTAATGTCTCACTGGACAATCTCTTCGCCGCAGCCTGTGAGTAACTCGGCGCCAATTCCCTATGACAAATGCCTGGCTCAATCGGGACGCTCCGAAGTCAATTGGAGTACCATGCGTGCGGCCAACATGGCGAACCTAGTGCAAGCCGTTCGTGCCGCCGGAAACAACAGATTGCAGGCATTCTGTCACCCGCGATTGCTCCAGACGCAGGTGGTGATCGAGATCGCCGGCAGGGTCAGTTCAATCTGCTCTCCGTTCCAACCCAGCGTCACGACCTGGTCGGACTCGCTGCTATTCATAAGCTGGCTGACCATGCGGCCGTCGTCGTGCCGGAACGACACGCAGCGCACGTCCTCCATCGTGCCGCCCGTCTTTACGTGGGCCGCATAGGGGCGGACAAATTTGCTAAAGTGCGCGAGGTAGTAATAGAGACCGGTGTAGGCGACCTCATGGGTTTGTCGGTTGATGATCACGACCGGATGCTGGAAGTTGTCGTCTTGGTTCCCATGCTCCGGCGCGATGAGCCAGGGACCGCCGTTCTCATCCAAGATCATGTTCCAATAGGTCCAGGCGGCTGCACCTGCTTCGATGTCGGAGAAGATCTGGTGGCCCCAGAAGTCCCCGTCCTCGAACTCATAGCGCGGAATAGGCTTGGACCATGGCGAACCGTTCCACTTACAGATCTCGGCCATCCAAAGAGGAAGCCCGGGATAGCGTTTCCGCATCTCGGCAAGCACCTTGAACTCCACGGGATCAAAGCCGAGTTTGTGGTCCGGTCGCATGGGGGCCCGGGCGAAGTCATAGCCGTGATAGACAATGGAGCCGATGTATCGCATCGCCTCGGGGTCATCGAGGATCACCGGAAGGTCTCGGAGCGCCTCAATGCGGCGCGGATGGTTGGCAGCTTGGAGACTCGTCCGGACATTCATCCGGTGAAAGAGAGGCCCGACATGATTCTTCAGCAGATCCCCAATCTTTGCATACGGGATCTTGGTGTAACCCATGGGTTCGTTGAACAGGCTGAGGTAGTCGATGAAGATGCCCTGCTTCTGGTATTCCTGCAGGTAGCGCAGGTAATACAGCGCCAGGGCATCGTAATATCTAGGATCAACATCCTGGTTTTTCTCCAAATCGAACAGCATCCAATCCGGTGGATAGTCCATCGGAGCCTGCAGCACGAATCGTCCGTGCTTCTTCGCCCGGTTGATGAAGGTCACCAACCCGTTGGGCCCGAGGTCGCGCTCGATCGTGAAGTGCTTCATTTCCACGTCCCCGGGCGTGTCGTTGTAAGTATAGAACGGGCCGGCTGACATGAAGTCCGTGGCACCGATCACCGTCTTCATCGCCGTGAACCCGGCTCCCGTTTCAGGATCAAACAGCGCCTCAAAGACCTTCTCCTGGGCGGCGGGCTCCAGGCTGTTGATGCAGATCATGCCCGCCTCTTGAAACGAGGCCCCGAAGCCGATCATCTTTTGCTGCACCGCACTCTCGTTGACCGTGAAGTCGATCTTGGCCCCGGTCGCGTCGGTAAACTTCAAACCGGGCAACCGGGCCAGCCGGTCTCCGGCGCGGGAACTGCGGTAGACGGCCACGTCTTGCGCGATCGCGTGGACGCCGGCGGCCAGGCAGACGACGGCCAATACTTTCGAGGCAATGTGCCGCACTGGAGATTTCATTTAGATAGATCGGTTAGATGTGAAGCAAGGCAGTCACCCCCGCAGGTGGAGAAACTGCGCCCGCAACAATGCCAGGCGAATCCTGTCACCCGCGATTGCTCCAGGCGCAGGTGGTGATCGAGATGGCCGGCAGGGTCAGTTCGATCTGCTTGCCGTTCCAGACCAGCGTCACGACCTGGTCGGTCTCACTGCTGTTCATGAGCTGGCTGACCATGCGACCGTTGTCGTGCCGGAACGAAACGCAGCGCACGTCCTCCATCGTGCCGCCCGTCTTTACGTGCGCCGCATAGGGGCGGACAAACTTGCTGAAGTGCGCGAGGTAGTAATAGAGGCCGGTGTAGGTGACCTCCTTGGTCCGGCGGTTGATGATCACGACCGGATGCTGAACATTGTTGTCCGGGTTGCCGTGCTCCGGCGCGATGAGCCAGGGACCGCCGTTCTCGTCCAGGATCATGTTCCAGTAGGTCCAGCCTGATACGCCTGCCTCGATGTCCGAAAAGATCTGTTGGCCCCAGAAATCGCCATCCTCAAACTCAAAACGCGGAATCGGCTTCGCCCACGGAGTGCCCCAGTCCCACTTGCAGACCTCAGTCATCCAAAGCGGCAGGCGGCGGTAGCGTTTTCTCAATTCGGTGACCGCGCGGAATTCCTCGGCCTGGTAACCAAGTTTAGCGTCCGGTCGCATGGGTTGCCGGGCAAAATCGTAGCCGTGGAAACTGATGGCTCCAACATAACGCATGGCGGCGGGATCGTCGAGGATCACCGGGAGTTCCCTGAGCGCACCAGCCCGATCCATGTGGTCACTGACCTGGATGGTCGTCAGCATATTCATCCGGTGAAAGAGCGGCCCGACATGATTCTTCAGCAGATCCCGGATCTTCGAGTACGGGATCTTGGTGTAGACCATCGGCTCGTTGAACAGGCTGAGATAATTGATGAAGATTCCCTGCTTCTGGTACTCCTGCAGGTAGCGAACGTAATACAGAGCCAGTGCATCATAATATTTCGGATCGACGTCCTGGTTATTCTTCAGGTCGAACAGCATCCAGGCGGGCGGGTAATCCATGGGCGCCTGCAGCACAAAACGCCCGTGTTTCTTCGCCCGGTTGATGAAGGTCACCAGTCCGTTGGGGCCGACGTCGCGCTCAATCGTGAAGTGCTTCATTTCCACGTCCCCGGGTGTGTCGTTGTAGGTGTAGAACGGGCCGGCTGACATGAAATCCGTGGCCCCGATCACCGTCTTCATCGCCGTGAACCCGGCCCCTTTCTCCGGATCGAACAACGCCGAGAAAACTTTCTCCTGGGCGGCGGGCTCCAGACTGTTGATGCAGATCATGCCCGCCTCCAGAAAGGAGGCCCCGAAGCCGATCATCTTTTGCTGCACCGCACTCTCGTTGATCGTGAAGTCCGCCTTGGCGCCGGTCGCGGCGGTAAACTCCAAATCGGGCAACCGGGCCAGCCGGTCACCGGCACGGGAGCTGCGGTAGACAGCCACGTCCTGCGCGATCGCGTGAACCCCGGCGGCCAGGCAGACGACGGCCAATACTTTCGAGACAATGCGGCACAATAGCGAATTCATGGGGCGATGTCGGATGCTCATGTGGGTGTGGCCGGCAACCGGCGGCCAGAGAATGGTCACCAGATCGGGTTGGAGACGGATTCTACAGGATGGGGAAGGTTACGATAAACGCCAAGAGCTTGATGATCATATCCGCGCGACAAGGCGCGGCAGAAGGCTAGCATGTCAACATTAGCAGCGATTCCAGTGGACTGCTCCGCGTAACAACTCAATGGCTGCCTCTTTTGTCTCAACATTCAGCGAGACGGCCGGGGCGCGATTCACACAACCGGCACGTGGCCAACGCAGCAATAAACGTGGGGCTCCCGGTGGAATATTTCTCAGTGCTGCTTCAACTTCACCCAGCGGGCGCCCGCCTGGGATGAGCGCACGACGGCGTCGATGAAAGCCATGCCCACGACGCCATCCTCGATCGTCGGAAAATCCAAGTCCTTGGGCGCCCGTTTGCCTTCGACCTCGGCCGCCACCGCCCGGTAGATCTCCAGGTAGATGTTGCCGAAAGCTTCCAAAAATCCCTCGGGATGACCGGGGGGGACCCGCGTAAATCGTCGGGCATTGGGACTGAGATAGGCGTTGCCGCGCTTCCAGACCTGGCGCGGTTGGTCGGGATATTTCACGACCAGTTCGTTCGGGAACTCCTGCCGCCAATCCAGGCTCGCCTTGGTGCCATAGACCCGGATCGAAAACGGATTTTCCTCCCCGATTGAAATCTGTGAGGCATAGAGCACGCCTTTCGCCCCGCCGGCATAACGCACCAGGACATTGCCGTCATCATCCAGCGCCCGACCGGGCACAAAGGTCGTAAGATCGGCGCACAACGACTCGATCTGGAGGCCGGTGATGTAGCGCGCCAGATTTTCGGCATGCGTGCCGATGTCGCCCATACAGCCGGCCAAGCCGCTGCGCTTGGGGTCGGTGCGCCAGGCCGCCTGCTTCTGGCCGCTCTTCTCCAGGGCGCCACTCAGCCAGCCTTGGGGATATTCCACGACCACCTTGCGCACTTTGCCCAGCTTCCCCGTGTGCACGAGGTCGCGCGCCTGCTTCACCATCGCGTTGCCCGTGTAATTATGGGTGAGCGCAAACACCTTGCGTGTCTTGGCCACGATGGTGCGCAGCTTCCGGGCCTCGGCCAGGGTCAGCGTCACGGGCTTGTCGCACACCACATTGAACCCGGCTTCCAACGCCAACTTCGCCGGGGCAAAGTGCTGGTGATTGGGCGTGGCGATGATGATGAAATCCAGCCGGGCCCCGGCGGGCAGTCGGGACTCGAACGCGATCATCTCCCGGTAATCGGGATAGACCCGGCTGGGCGGCAAAAACAGATCCGCCCCCGAGGCCATGGCCCGGACGTGGTCGGAAGAAAAAGCTCCCGCCATCAGTTCGGCCTTGCCGTCCATGATCGCCGCAATGCGATGCACCGCCCCGATGAAGGAGCCCCGGCCTCCGCCGATCATGCCAAAACGAAGTTTGCGATTCATAAGGAGGAGCCGGAGCGGTGGGCGGGAATCACGCACCCAGCAGATGCTTCATCACATAGAGATCCAGCGCCTCGTAGTCACGGGCGTCCTGGTATTTTTGCACGAGCTTCCGGTCGTAGGTCCGGACCTTCTCCAGCAGATGGAAGAACATCTCGCGGCTTGTCTTGAGATGGGCCAGCACGGGGCTGCCGCGCTGCGTGCGCATGGCCTTCACGTCGAGTCCGATGAATTCACCCTGCTTGCCGTAACCGTGATTGTCCAGCACGAGCACTTGGTTGAACGCCGCGCGGAGGTTGGCGCTCCCGAAATTTTTGTCCTGATCGTATTTCAGACCGTTCTGATCGTTGAGGTGCACGCCGCCGAGTTTGCCGTGGGCGAGGGCGAAGGCCATCTCGTCGCTCGGGTCCAGGCCCGCCAGCAGAGCATGAGCGCTCTCGATCAGGGCCTTCACCCGTTTCGGATCGCGCGAGGCATAGGCCAGTGCGATGGCGTGGCCGGTGGTCGGCACGTAGGCCAGGTCGGTGGGCTCGTTCGGTTTGGGCTCGATCCAGATTTCGATCTCCCGGTCGTAGGCGAGCACCTCGTCGATCATCGCGAGCAGACGCTCGTAGGCGAGCTTGGCGCACTTCGCCTCGCGGATGTAGGTGCCCTCACGCGCCAGCCAGAGCACGATGGCCTTGGAGCCGACAGTGCGGGCAATGTCGACGCAGCGCAGGGTCCGGTCGATGGCACTCTGCCTGTCCTTCTTGTTGTTGGAGGTGTAGCCGCCGTCCACCGTCTCCGGTGCGAACCAGAGCCGTGGAGCGACGAACTCGGCGACGAGCCCCTGCGCCCGCAGGGCCTTCGCCACCTTGCCGGCCTTGGCCATGATCTGGGTCGGCTTCAGTTTCTCGAGGCCCGGCACGACGTCGTCGTCGTGAAACTGGACCCCGTCAAAGCCGAGCGACTTGTAGAGCTTGAATTTTTTCTCGTGCGGGTAAGCGGCCCGCACATTGGGCCCGAACGGGTCGGAACCTTCACTGATGTTCCAGGGGCCGAACGAAAAACGATACTGGGATTTTTTGGACATGATGCGTTTAAAGGAAGTGTTCTTGTCTAGGATGGATTAAAATCGGCGAAATCATACCAAGCCGCGTTTTCCCCTGCTACGCTTTAGGACTCAATGGCTGGCACTCACGTCTCACCACGGGCAGCGAGCCGCTTTCCCGCAAAATTTCCGGCGCGCGCCGACGTTGGAACGGTATGTCCGCGACCGTGATTCCGGCGCCCGATGACACCGGCAAGCATGCGCGGGCAACCCCGGCCTGAGCCCGGGCGCAGATGCGGTTTCACGGACATGGCACTCTACCCGTCAACGCACTCAGGAGGGCGCAGGCTACCGGGCCGCGAGGACCCCGCCTGTTGGATCCGCCGGCCGGACTAGGCCAGGGCCGGGCGGGCCAGGGATGCCTGGATTGTCTTGACCGCGAATTTTTCCTGCGCCGCCGTCAGGTTCGAGGGGACCGGAATCAGGACCGAGCGGGCAAAGAGTTCATCACTTCGCGGACAGGCGCCCTTGTTATAGTCATACTGACTGTCCTTGTTCTCGGCGAGATTCCACGGGTTGCCCGCCGGCGATAGCGGGGTCTTGCGCACCAGCGCGGCAATGTTCGAGTAGATGTGCAGGCCGTAATCGGCAATGTGCATCGCATTCGCGAAACCCGCTTCCCGCAGGTCCGTGAACAGGCGCCGGGACAATTCGGGCGTATCAAGGATCAGGATGATGAAGGGACCCGAGTCCCCGTCCTCGTCATGAATCGTCCGGAAGCCGAGTCCCGGTGTGCCGGCCAGCCCGGCCTTGATCCGGCGCTTGGAACCCCGCATGTGGCTCACGATCAGGGTCAGCTTCTCGAACTGGACCCCGGCCACCGCTCCGCTCAGTTCGCTCATGCGCCGGCCCTGGCCCCAGGAAAGGGCATAGTCCTCGGGCTGGGCCAGCCGGCCGTTGCGGCGGACCATGCCCATGTCATGGGCCGCAAAGGCCCGCTCAAAAAGCCGGTCGTCATTGGTCACCACCAGGCCGCCCTCGCCACAGGTGATGTTCTTGTTCAGCTGCAGGCTGAAGATCGCCATGTGGCCGATGCTGCCGAGCTTGCGCCCGCGATAGCTGCCGCCGTTGCACTGGGCGCAATCCTCCAGCACCTTCACGCCGTGCTCGTTGGCGAGCGCCATGATCCGGTCCATGTCGCAGGGGGCGCCGGCCATGTGGATGGCCACGATGACCGCGGTGCGCTTGGTGATGCGCTGGCGCAGCGCCACGGGATCAAAGTTGAACGAGCGGTCGACCTCGCACAGCACCGGGATGGCCCCGACCTGGACGATCGAGCCCACGGAGGCCACCCAAAGGAACGACGGGATGATCACTTCGCTGCCCGGGCCGACACCCATCGCCGACAGCGCGCAGATGAGCGCCCCGGTTCCGCTGTTCACCGCGAGCGCATGCTTGACCCCGTAATACTCGCGGGCCGCCTGCTCGAAGTCGTCCACATGATGCGGCTGCTTCAGTCCGTAATACCGGAACATGGAGCCGTTGCGCATCACGTCGAGCAGCGCCTGCTCCTCCTTGTCGTCGAGCCAGTGAACACCGGGGAATTCCTGGGGCCATTTGAATGCTTGGGCGGATGAGGACATTTTTTTGCGATGAGGCTTTGGACGGATGGATGGGCGCGAACTGGCTTACATTTCGCTCTGCCAGACACACGTGGTCAGCGAGATGGCCGGCAGGGAGATTTCCAGTGTCTTGTCCTTCCATGACACCGTCACCTTGGTCTCGGCCTGGTTGCTGTTGAGCAGCTGCGTCACGATCCGTCCATCCGCGTGCTTGAAGGCGAGGCAACGCACCCCGTCGACCTTGCCCGGCGAGGCGATGCGCGTCGAGGCGGGGCGGACGAATTTGCTGAAATGCGCGAGGTAGTAATAAAGACCGGTATAGGTCACCTCCTTCGTCTCCCGGTTGATGATCACGACGGGTTGCTGGGCGTTGTTCTCCGGGTCGCCATGCACGATCGAAACGAGCCAGGGCCCGCCTGTCTGGTCGAGGATCATGTTCCAGTAGGTCCAGCCGGCGGCGCCGGCCTCGATGTCGGAGAAAAGCTGCTGGCCCCACCAGTCGCCGTCCTCGAATTCATAGCGGGGCAGCGGCTTGGCCCACGGCGTGCCCCCGGCATAGTGGCAGATCTCCGTCATCCACAGCGGGAGCGTGCGATAGCGGCGCCGGAGCTCGGCGATCGCCTTGAACTCCTCGTAAGGGTAACCGGCCTCCTTGGCCGGCCGGATGGACTGCTGGCGCCAGTCGTAGCCGTGATAGGCCAGACCGGAGATGTAGCGGAAAACCTCCGGATCATCCAGGGCCTGCGGAAAATCCCGCAAGGCCGTCCGCCGGTCGATGTTGTCGCTCAGCTGCAGACGGGTCGGCAGGCCGCTCTGGTGCAACAAGGGGCCGAGGTGGTTCTTGATCAGGACGCCGATCTTCTTGTAGGGGATCTTGGTGTAGCCCATCGGCTCGTTGAACGGGCTCAGATAGTCGATCTTGATGCCCTGTTTTTCATATTCCTGGAGGTAGCGGAGGAAATAGAGCGACAGGGCGTCGTAGTATTTCTCGTTCACGTCCTGGTTCGTGTTCACATCCATCAGCATCCAGTCCGGCGGGTAGTCCATCGTGGCCTGGAGGATGAAGTGGCCGTATTTCTTCGCCCGCTTGATGTAGGGCACCAGGCCGTTCGGCTCCAGGTCGCGCGCGATGCTGAAATGCTTCATCTCCACGTCACCCGGGGTGTCGTTGTAGGTGAAGAAGGGGCCCGCCGACATGAAGTCCGTCCCGCCGATGACGGTCTTCATCGCCGAGAACCCCGCGCCCTTTTCCACATCGAAGAGCGACTCCAGCACCTTCTCCTGCGCCGTCGGATCGAGGCTGTTCAGGCTGATCATGCCCGCCTCGTTGAACGAGGCGCCGAAGCCGATCATGCGCTGCAACTGCGCCGACTCGTTGATCTTGAAGTCGGGCTTTGCCGCCGGTGCGCCGGCGGCAAAGGCGACGCCGGGCAGTTGGGTCAATCGCTCGCCGGACTCCGAGCTACGATAGACCGCCACCTCCTGGGCCGGGGCAAGATCGGCGCCGAGCACCAGCGCAATGATGCCGGCCAGGAGCCTGAGCCGGTTGTGTTTCGGACTGAAGAGCTGGATGGACATGATGGAAGACAAGCGGGCGGGGAATCGCATATTCTCAGAAGGAGAACGTGTTGGTGAGCTGCCAAGTCGCACCCTCCCGGATACGATAGGCACCGTAGCTGCCGTCGGGATTGACATTAAGCGGGATCAGGGTCTTGGAGCCAAATGCATTCTGCACATTGAGCTGGATGCGCCAGTTGACGCGCTTATCAAGTTTGCGCGTGTAGGCGCACCAGAGGTCGATCGCCTCGTCCGTCGGCCCGCGATAGGGGCTATTGATATCATAGGTCTCGGTCGGCACACCCCCGACAGAGGCGACAATGGACTTATAGCCGATGGTCACCTCGTCCTGCCAGCGATAGGAACCGCCGACGCTCGCGCCCGCGAGCGGGCCCTTGAGGAACCGGTAGCGTGTCGCAAGGTTCGCGCGCCACGGGCGGACCTCCGGAGCCGCACTGCCCGCGAGCAACGTCTGCAGCAGATACGGGCGGTAGAGCAGGTCCCGCCAGGCCACACCGACCCCGGTGAGTGCATTGGTGGGGGTCTGGCGGATATCGCCACCCAGACCAGCCCAGACGACATTCCGCTCCGCAATGTAATCAGCAAAGTTGGCCGCGATATTTGTCCGCTGGGCCGTCGTCTTTGCGACATTCAACATGATGTCCCATTGACGGACGGGCCGGAAAGTTGCCTCCAGTTCATAACCCTTCGAGAGTGTGTCCGTGGTGGGCGTAAGTCCGGCGGGCGTCACATAGGCTTCCGCCTGGTTCAATTGCCACCGGCGATCGTCCGTCACATCGACACCCCAGATCTTGAGGGTATCGTAACGCAGGTTGGCCAGCACATAGTCGACATGTTGCTGCTGGAGTGCCCGGTCGGCGGCGGTCTGGGTGAAAATGCCGGCCACATTGGTGCCGTAATTATAAACCGCCCCCGTGTAGGCCGGATCCCCGCTGAGACCGGCTTGGAGGCGTTTCGCCGCAACCCAGGCGCGATTCTCGACCGCGCCGAGCAGGAACTGGCTGCCGAGGGCCGGCATGGAGGCGTTCGCCGCTGTGCTCTCGTATTTGTTGATGCGCAGGTTCAGGCGATCATTGAAGGCCGTAATCGCAATTCCGTAATCGATGGTTTCGCCACTCGGCGCGGCCAACGGGCGGGCCAGCATGTCCACCCGTCCCGCCGCCGGCTCGAAGTTGGAGGACTTGTTGTAGAACAAGCTGACCGACAGATCCTTGGGCAGGCGTTTCCTCACCGCCTGCGGTGTGTGCACCACGATGCTATAAGTCTTGCTGGTTCCGGCCACGGTGCTGCTCGGCGTGGACGAAAAAACGTAGCGGCTGTCTTTCCGATCCGCATACCCGCCGGTGGCATTGGTCGGCGCCACCACGCTGTAGGCGTCAGCCTCGTCCTTGCGGTAGCCGAACATCGGGACGACGGTGCCGCCGAAAAGATAGCCCTGCCAGACGATGACCTTCGACTCGACGTCGTTGCGGCTCTTGCTCGCAACGCGCGTCAGCAGGGCACGGTTGTCGTCCACCCGGGAGTCAAGGATTGTCACTTTCTTGTTCACCCAGCCGACATAGTTGGCCGGATTCTCCGCTTGGGTCAGCGCCTGGTTGTTGAAGGGATTGACCCAGACGGCCGCAGGGTTCACGTAATTCGGGTCGGTCGGAACCGTCGAACGATTCCAAGTTGAATCGAAGGCGCGCAGCGAGGTCGAAGTAGGCACTTGTGCCGCCGTGATGGCCGGCAGATTCAGGCCAGACGCCGAAGAAATTGTCCGGAGATCGGGCCCCAGATAACTGACAATCTGCAGGCCGCGATCGGGCAGCAGATTGTTGCTGCGCAGCACTCCGCCGCCATTGTCACTCAAGCCAAACGTCGACCAGACAGAACTCTCCTGCTCCAGGCGGTCCGCGGTATAAGCGCCGGTGAAGACATGCCGCCCCAGCATCTTGGCGAGCCAGGAGCCCTTTTTCATGAAATCCTCCGCTCGCAATTCCGCGTAAGCGGTCAGGCGATAGGATTCACGGTTCGTGTCGACCCCGTTGGCGCCAAACTCCGTCCGGGTGACGATCATCGCCCGGCCAGCATTGGGATTGGGCGTCTGGTCCGGGAGCAGGGAATCCATGTTGACCTGGATGAATCCGGCGGTCTCGCCGGCACCCGGGAAATTCAGCGACCAGCTCGAGTCGGCGTATTTCTGGCGGTCGTAGACGGCCTCATAACCGACCCGGTCCTTCCAGAAGCTCTGGCTGAAGGTGACATTGTATGCCTCGAAACCGCGGGCCTCGTTCTTGTTCGGGCCGTCGATCAGCTTGTTGTAGAAATCGAAGATCGAGGTGTCGGTCAGCACCTTGTTCTTATAGCCGGAGGCGAAAGGAATCCCGAGCCGCTGCGCGATCTCCACGGTGTTCGCGATATTACCCCAGCGGGTGCCGGCGAAGAGGCCGCGCACGTTGCCGTCAACCGCTCCGTTGGGCCCGATGCCGTTTTGCTCGGTGAACAGGGTCTGCGGCACGTAGAGCGGGCCGGCCTGGCTGCCGGAGGCCGGGTTCTCGAAGAAGGCGTAGCTGCCGCCGAAGAGCAACACCGTGCCGAGATACGGATTGAAGTTGGGGCTGGTGGAAACGTTGCTGCCGGAATCCGGCACTGTCGGGAAATAACTGTTGTAATAGCGCCAATCGAACACCCGCCGGTTGAAATTCTGGTAGACCGTGCCGTTGGCCGCGGTGGTCGTCCCCGTCATGAAAAAGGGCGTGATGCGGTCACCGGGCGGCAGGGTGCGCGGCCGGTTCGCATCGATGTCGCCCTTTTCATAATTGGCCCGCAGGGAGGTCCTGATCCCCCGCTTGGCGAACCACTGCGGGTCATACTTGAGGGCGCCGAAATAGCGGCCGTCCCGGTTGTAGGCGGGGTCCTGCCGGTATTTCGTGTGATCGTAGAGCGCCTCGAACCGGACCGCCAGTTGCTTGGGAATGATCACCTGGTTGAGGTCGATGGCTCCGCGATAGCTGCCGAAGCTGCCTACCCGGGTCTGCACCGAGTAACTGTCCTTGAAGATGGCCTGATCGGTGGTCGCGTTCACGATGCCGCCAGGTTTGCCCAAACCGAACAGGATGGCGTTCGGCCCGCGCTGCAGGTCGACACGGTCAACGATGTAGGCGTCCCAAGGAATGTCCGTCAGGAAGAAATCCCGGGTGTTGTCCGCGGCGCTCAGGCCGCGCACCCGCGTGAGTGCATTCGGACGCAGCAAGGCGCCCTGCTCGCTCGGGGTTGCCCCGTCACCGAGCCCGCCAAAGTTGCCCCTCAGTCCGCCCACTTCCGTCCCCAGGGTGTGAACGAGGAGGTCCTCCGAATTCTTGGACGCGGTATCGCGGAGGAATTCGGCGGTGACCACCGAGATGGAGGAGGCGATGTCCTTGAGGTCGGTCTTGAGACGCGTGCCGGCCAAGGTGCTCGTGGCCCGGTAGCCGTCATCCTCGCTTGAAGTGACCACGAACCGGGATAACTCAAGCACCTCCTTGTCTGCGGCATCCTTGTCCGGCGGGTCACCGGCTGGCGGCGCGATTTGCGCGACCAAGGAGGCCTGTGCGAATATGAACAACGTGACCAAAAGGCTGCTGCAGTAACGCCGCACTGACTTGTTGATGGTTTCGAGTAACATGATGAGGGTGTTGAGGTGACCTAGGACAGAGGCTGGAAGATTGTCTGATCGAGGGGTTCTTCCTCCCTAAGTTTCATTGCGAACCCTAGCAGAACCAAGGTTTCACCCTCTACGCCACTCCGCTCAACAATTACCACTAATCGCTCATCCGTTAGGCGGGATTCCACCGCGAGGCCGGCATAAAGGATTAGCCACCGGCGATGCCGGGGCGCGACGGTGCCGGACCTCAGACGGTTACGCCGGCTCCAAGACAACCGGGTTGGTTAGCACCCCGATCTTTTCGATCTCGATCGAAACCTGGTCACTTGGCTGGAGCCAGCGCGGGACCGGTTTGGCCGCCATGCCCACCCCATGCGGCGTGCCGGTCAGGATAACCGTGCCCGGAACCAGCGTAGTGCTGCCGCTCAGATACTCGATGAGTGCCGGCACATCAAAGATCATGTCCGAGGTCGTCCAGTCCTGGACGCGTTCGCCGTTCAGGATCGTCGCGATCTTCAGGGTGTGGGGATCAGGGATCTCATCCCGCGTCACCAGCCGGGGCCCCAGCGGGGCAAAGGTGTCGAAGAATTTGCCGCGGCACCACTGCCCGCCGCCCAGCTTGATCTGGTGGTCCCGGGCCGACACATCGTTGCAGCACGTGTAGCCCAGCACGTAATCGAGCGCGTCCTTCCGCGAAACATTCTTGCAGCGTTTGCCGATCACCACGGCGAGTTCGCATTCATAGTCCACCTCGTCGCTGCGGAGATGCTGCGGGATCTCGATCGGGTCGCCAGGGTGCTGCAGGGCGTTGATTCCTTTGACGAACAGGATGGGCCGCTCGGGCACCTTGGCGTTGGCCTCGGCGGCATGCCGCCGGTAATTCAGCCCGATGCAAAGGATCTGGGTTGGAGCAACGGGTGCCAGGAGCTTGCGCACGTCGGCTGGCTCGTCCGTGACCTGGAAGTCACCGAAGACATCACCTGCGATGCGGAAACAGGTGCCGTCCGGTGCCTCACTGGCATAATGCGCGATGGAACTGTGATCGAGATAACGGATGATTTTCATGCAGGAAGATGTGGGTGGGAATGCAGTTCATGCGCGGGACAAGACGCGGAGGCGCCGATTGCCTCATGACCCCGTGCCAGTAGAACGCCCGACCGCCCGGTGCCGTTCACGATAGGCCGACGGACATAGTCCGAGTTCGCGGCGAAAGAGCCGGTTGAAGAAGGACAGCTGGGTAAATCCATGGTCGAGGGCGATGCTGCTGACCGCCCGTGTGCTGCCGAGCAGTTCGCGGCAGACCGCCTGCAGCCGCACCTCGTTCAAGCGGGTGGAAAAACAGACCCCGACATAGCGCAGGAACAGGCGCGTGAAGGTCGTCCGGCTCATACCGGTAAGGTCCAACAGGTCTGGCAGGTGTATTTCCTCCCGATAGTTTGCGTGGATGTAGCTGAGCGCACGGCGAATGGCCTCCTCCTGCTCGTTTATTCCGGTGAGATCGAAGGGCTGGGCCGTGACCTGCTTGGCATCCCTTGGCTCCGCGTGCAGCACGGCGTGCAGCAGCTGGAACAGGCCGCCCAGGCGCTGCAATCCCTGCATCTCGCTCAGTTCCTCGACGCTCCGGCAGGCCCGCTTGCCCGCCGGGCCAACAATGCTCAGGCCGCACAACGCGCGCTCGGCCAGCAAGCGCAGCGACTTCACCTCGCTGAATTCCCAGATGCCATGCTCGGCGGGAAACTCCAGCAGGATGGAGAGCCCCTCGGACCCGCGAGGGTGGTGCCAGTAGTGCGGAATATTCTCCCCCAGCACAAACAGCTCGCCCGCCGTGAATTTCTGCAGCCGGTTCGCCACAAAGCAGGTGCTCGAGCCGCGCAGGACAAATGTCAGCTCCATCGCCCGGTGATAGTGCCAGCGGGCCCCGAACGCCGGGATGCGGTCGACCTCGGCGGGACCTTTGATGATCTTGACGAAGCGTTCATCCCCATTCCAGCGCTCCAGCCGGTAGAAGTTACCGGCGTCAAAGATGATCGTTTCACGCAATTGCGTCATGATAAGGGGTGGGAAATTCCAGCAGAGTGAGTTGCGCGGTCCGTGTCGATGGCCCTAGCGGCCCGCGCTGAGTCCTCCATCGATCACAAGGGCCGAACCGGTGATAAAGGCCGCGGCATCGCTCGCGAGATAGGCCGCGGCGGCAGCGATCTCCTCCGGCCGGCCCATCCGGCCGATCGGCTGGGTGGCGGACATCTCGCGATAAGCCTTTGCCGGGTCGGGATATTCCTTAAGGCGGGCCGCCACGAACGGGGTTTCCACCCGCGCCGGACAGATGCAATTCACGCGCACTTGATCGGCGGCATGGTCGAGCGCCATGGATTTAGTCAGGCCGACCACGGCAAACTTCGTGGTGCAGTAAGCCGCCCGGTTGCTCAGCCCGACGACGCCGCCGATGGAAGCGATGTTGATGATGCAGCCGGCCTTCCGGGCGAGCATCGCAGGCAGAAACAGCTGCGACAGCAGGTAGGGGGCCCGCACGTTGACCTGATACAGCCGATCCAGGTCCGGCACCATGGTTTCCAGGACGGTGCCAACCGCGCCGATGCCCGCGTTGTTCACCAGCACATCCAGACCGCCGGGTTCCAGCTGGTGTAAGTCGGCCGCGGCCTTCCGGCACGCCTCCGTGTCCGCGATGTCCAGAAAGAGGGTGCGCAGCGACACTCCCCTGCCCGCGGCCTTCGCGCTCAGCGCGGTCAGGGCGGCCGGCTCCTTGTCGACGGCCCAGACAATGGCGCCGGCGGCGGCAAAATGCAGGGCGATGGCTTCACCGATGCCCGAAGCGGCGCCGGTGATGAATGTCTTTTTTCCTTTGAGGCTCATTGGTTGGGTCGCGGGGCCGGAGGGCGCTTGCTTATGGCCGGCGGAACGGCTCCCCGCCAGCCGCGTTTCAGTTGTTCGTCCAGCTCCGCCACCAGCGCGGCGTTCTGCGGCAACCGCGCGAGATTCAGGGTTTCGGCCGGGTCGATCGTGTGATCGTAGAGCTCGGTCCCGGCGTTGACCCGTGCGGCGTCGGTCGATTGCCAGACCGTGTAGCGATAGCGGTCGGTGCGCATGGTGTAACCCATGAGCCCCTTGCGGGGATATTGGCTGAAGGCCGCCTGCTTCCATTCACTGCCGGGGTTCTTGAGGAGTGGCAGCAAGCTGGTGCCTTCAAGCCGGTCGGGCTTGGGCAGACCGGCCAGATCGCATAGGGTCGGATAAATATCCACGAGTTCGACCAAGGCCGAAGTCCGGGCGCCCCCGGCCACCCGACCCGGCGCGGATAGAATGAGAGGGGATCTTGTTGCATCCTCAAAATTGGTCAGCTTCCCCCACAATCCATGCTCGCCGAGGCTGAACCCATGGTCGCCCACGAGAACGATGATCGTGTCCTTGGCGAGATCGAGCCGCTCCAGCTCGGCGACAATCCGCCCGACTTGCGCATCGACGTAGCTGATGCAGGCGTAATAGCCGCGCCGCAACTGAATCATTTGTGCACGGGTCAACGGGCCGGATTTCGGCAAATAGTAGGGCGCTGGCGCGGCCGGAACCTCTTCACCGGGTGCCGGCACCCGCACATCCAGGGGATAGGTGTCCCGGAGTTCATCCAGCCCGGTAGCGAGGGCTGCCGCCGGAACATCATGCGGCGGCCCCGGGTTCGCGGCGACCTCCAGTTTTTCCGGATCGTAGAGATCCCAGTATTTGCGCGGGGCAATGAACGGCAGATGGGGTTTGAGGAAACCCACCGCGAGAAACAACGGCGGTGCCCCCCCGGGGGGCGTGGCGTCTTGCCGCTGCTTTTGGCGCCGCAAGGCGGCAATGGCACGATCCGCGACCTGGCCGTCATACATGGTTTCGTCGGATACATCGGGGGCCTCCGTCGCGAGCGCCCTGACATTCACCGTCTTCCATTCATTTTCCGAAACAACGGCATCGCGCGAATCCGACTGCGCTGCCTTGCGGGCCGCCAGCGCTTCCTTGATCCAGTTCAGTTCGCTCGCCTGGGGGGAATTCATCGCGGCGTTGAAGGCATCCCGGGCCAGTTTTTCCCCCAGCGGGGAATAATAATAGCGCGGGCTGCCGAGCCAGGCTGGCTCACTCCATGAGGCCGGATCGTTGAGGTCGCTGCCAATGCCGAATCCGGGGAACGCCGGGTGGTAGATTTTGCCGATCGCCTGGGCATGATAGCCATGCTCCTTGAAAATCTGCGGCAGGGTCACCACGTCCGGCACCTTCTTGCGAAAGTGCGTGACCAGATCGTAAACCCCGGTGGAATCCGGGCGCAGCCCGGTCAGAAAACTGGCCCGGGAGGCATTGCAAATCGCCTGCTGGCAGTAGGCCCTTTGGAAAACGATCCCGCTGGCGGCGAGCCGGTCGATGTTCGGGCTGATGACGTGATTCTTTCCGTATGCACCGAGCTCCGGTCTCAAATCGTCCACCGTGATGAACAGCACGTTGGGCGCACCTTGGGTCGCGCCCAACCGGGACCCCGCCAGCAGGCTCATCGCGACAAGAACAGCCAGGCTTGGGCGATGTATAAAGTGTTTCATAAGGAAATGCTCGGCGGGCTGCACCGGTGAGTCCGGTCAATCGATGGGGATGCGGTAGGAAACCAGGGCATGCTTGCCCGGGGCAGTCACGGCGTTGAGCACCTCGAAACTCAGCTCCACCTCACGGGCGCGGATCAAAGTCATGATGGTGACCGTGAGTGTCGCATGGGGTGGGATGCTGAACACTTCGACCTCGTTGTATAACTTGAGGGGGCCGGCATTACGGAGCAAAAAATTGGCATCGCTGGTATTTTTCAACTCCATGTCCAGCAGCGCCGAATCCGGCCGGTCCTGGATGGTGAACTTCCGTCGGTCGGGTTGATAGCCCTTGGCGCGGATTCCCAGCGAGGCGGCAATCAGCGGCTTGAGCCAGGCTTCCCTTCCAATGAGGGTGTTTTTATACCAAACGACTGTGCGCCGTTGCAGTAGCGCTTCCTTGATCGAGTCTGCAGTCTTTTCCTTGGCGAAGATCAGGGTGACCGGCCGGTGCTGGCGACTGGCCGCCGGATAGACCCATTCGACGAGTCCATGAATGTCGGAGCCGCTCATGATCGTCAGGTTATGATCAAGGGCCAGCTGCAGGGCCCCTTCCGAATAGGTGTCCGTGTTCACCACCTCGATGCCTTGGATCAGGCCTTCCCGGAGCAGCTTTTTGTGCAACTCGGTCAGCTCGACCACCCCGTCGACATTGTAGGAGCCGCGCGACCAGGGATGGTTCCAGATGTTGAAGGCACCCTGCGCCATCGCTTCGCGCAGAAGCGCGACCGGCTCCTCAATCCCGAGCCGGTTCGCATCCCGGATGAATATCGCATTCACATGCCCGAGGGGACTCGCGTGCCCTTGCGGATGGTTGCGGGTGATCTCCACCCCGTTGAACACGAGGATATCCTGCCCGGCGGGCACGCTTTGCGCCCCGGGCGGCAGTGCCACGAGTATTTTCTGGTCCCTGATCAGCTGCTCGCGGCCTTTCGCCCGCTGCTCGATCAACCAGTAATCCCCTTCCGACATGCCCGCCGGCAGGCTCGCCGCCTGGTGGGCGATTTCGAAGCTGCGGTTGCGGTCCGGATTAGGCAGGTCGGCCCGGTGCGGCTGCCACTCGAGGTGCTCCGTAATAGACATTGCATCCAGACCGTCGCGGATCCCCTCCTCCACCCGGATATTGGGCCAGACCTTGCCGTCCGAGAAAACGGTGTGCTGGTGGAAATCACCCTTCAGCGTCCGGTAGCCTGGAATGTCCGGGAAGCGGATGACCCGGTCATCGGCGCCCGACAGGATGGTGGCTGCGACCAGCAGTATCACGCCACTGATCGCGCGCGCCCAAGGCCACCGAAACCCGTCATCTTGCCGGACGGACGGGAGTGAAACGCCAGAAGGAGTTTGCCGGGAGATCATGGGCGGAAGCGTTGGGATCAAAGCAGGGGTTCGCCGCGCGTGTATTTTCTGACCACCGCGGGGTCGAGGATCAATCCGAGACCCGGTTTGGTGGGGATGGGGAGCATGCCGTCGGCATCGAGCTTCCAGCCGCCAACCGTGATCTCATCAATGAAAGGCGAGCCGGTCAGATATTCCACCAGATCGGTGCCGGGGATGGCGGATGCCAGATGCAGATCCGCCGCCAGCCCGACCGCCGTGTTCCAACCATGGGGGATGAAGCGGATGCCATGGTCCTCCGCGGCCCACGCGATCCGCCGCTCCTCGCTGATCCCGCCCACCTTGGTGACGTCAGGCTGGATGATGTCGAAGGCCCCGCGCTCGATCCACGGCTGGAAGGCCTGCCGGCGGGTCAGCACCTCGCCACCGGAAATCGGCACGGGCGAATGCTCGCGCAGTTTCACGAAATCCTCCAAGGCGTCGGGGTTGAGCGCCTCCTCAAACCAGTGCACATCATAGTCGGCCAGCATCCGCGCCGTGTTGAGCGCCCACTTGTAGCCGTTGGGCCAGTGCGCGTCGCTGCCGCCGGCGTCCACCATGAGCCGAGACTCCGGGCCAACCGCCTCGCGCGCCGCCGCCACGATCATCCGGTCCATCCTGGCATTGCGCCGGCCGAACGGACCCCACCCGATTTTGAATGCGCGGAATCCCTGCGCCTTGACCGCCAAGAGATGATCCCGAAGCTTCGCCGGTTCATCCATCAGCAACGAGGCATAAGGCTGCACCCGCTCGCGATAACGACCGCCGAGCAACCGGCCGACCGGCTGGCCGGTCGCCTGGCCGAGCAGGTCCCACAGGGCGATGTCGATGCCGCTGATGGTGTGGGTGATCGCCCCGCCCCGCCCCAGCCAGAAGCTGTTTTGGTGGAGCTTCTCGCTGACCCGCTCGGGCTCCAGGGCGTTTTCGCCGCGGTAAAGGGGCTCGAGGACTGCCAGCGAGGCGCGGACCAGCGCGTCGTTCGTGAAGACGCTGCCCAGTCCTATTGCACCCTCCTCGGTGTGGACGGCGACCAAGGTATGGACGCAGTCCTCGGGCCGGAGCTCGTTGCTCCAACCACCCTCAGGTGTGGCGCCTCGCAGGCCGGCGCATCGGATTTCACGGATTTTCATAGGAGTGAATGCTGGTTCAGCGGCGGTATCGGGGCCGTTGAAAAAAGGTGGCCGCCGGGGTGAATGGCACCACCGGATCGAGCGGAAAGATGGGCCGCGGGCAGCGCGTGTGCCCGAGGCTGCGCAGGTTGGCGCTCGTGGATCCCGGGGCGTCGATGTTGATCATGCGGGCGCACCACGCCTCATACATCCGGTGCTGGCAGTGTGGCGACTTGATCACCACGGCGTCGAAGTTTCTCGGGTCCTGCCCGTGCGCATAGAAAAACGTGCGGTCGTAAAGGTGCACCGGGCGGGTGCTCACCACGAACGTGAAGTTCTCCGACTCCAACACCGCCGTCGGACCGGCATACCAGTGTCCGCCGAACGATTCACTGATCATGTGCCCGTCGGCGAGCAGCCGCACCTTGACGGAAAGTCCCAGCGGCCGAAAACGCGCGGGATCAATCGTGCCTCCGAGGAAAATGTCCAGTTCCGCCCCCACGCCGGCGGCGAAGGCCCGCTGCACCGCCGGGGCATCCACCAACGGAGCAAGCAGTCTCCCGCGATAACCCGCCTCCCGCAGGCAACGCACGACGGCATTGCTGTCACCCGAGGCTCCGGAACTGGTGGCATCCGCCGCATCCACCAGACCAAGCGTGCCGCCACGCTGCCTCAGCACGAGCGCCGGCAAATCGGCCAGGCTGACCAGCGGCACCTGCATGCGTTCGTGATTCGTCCAAAACAACTCCGCATTGGCCAGCGCCACCCGCTCCGCCATCGCCGGATCGTTGTCGGACACCGCGAAACTGTAACTCTGCAGCGCCGGCACATCCGTAAACGGATTGCCGATGAACATGCCCGCTGATTGCCCGCCCGGGCTCCGCTCATATCGCTGCGCAATCTGTATGTTCTGCCCGAACAAACCAGTCTCGGTGATCAGTTCGTCGCCCCGCACCAGAGCGGGGATGGCCACCTTGGCGGTGACCGGCCGCACCCCCTCCCGCATGATTCGCAGGAGGAGACGGGCCGCCCGCTGACCCGTTTCAAAAAAATCGACATGCGGATAGGTGTGATAGGCCACCAAGGCGTCGCTGTGAAGCAGCATCCGGTCGGTCAGGATGCCGTGCAGATCCAAGGAAACGACCACCGGAACCTCCTCGCCCAGGATTTTCCTGGCCTCGGCGAGCAGATAACCCTCCGGATCCCCCTCGGCATCGCTCGCCATGGCGCCGTGCATGCAGAAATACACGCCGTCCACCGCGGGGGCGGCGCGCAGGGCCGCCAGAAACTCATCCGCAATGCGCCGCCAATCCGAGGTGGCGAGCGCGCCGCCGCACGTGCGCAACAACGCGCTGTAGGCAGGCACCAGCTGAATGTCAGCCGCCGCCTCCAGGATGCTGATCGCGCCGCTGACCTCATACCGCACGGCCCGATGGTAGGCCAGGATCTCCTCCCCCCGGCGGATCGTGAAGTCGTCGTAGCCCGTCGGCTTGGGATTGAAGGTGGAAACCTCCAGCTTGCATTCGGCGATCAGGATTTTGGACATGGCTTGGGACGGGGTTCAGTGCACGCGGGCGTAGTCGCGCGGGAACAGGTAGCGAATGCCGAGCAGGACCAGCACGGCGCCACCCAGATAAACAAAGGCGGTCAGGGTCAGGAGCGTTTCCATGCCGATCGTGCGCTTCCACATGCCGCCGACGAGCGGCGCCAGCCCCGAAAGCAGGGCACCGCAGAAGTTCAGCACCCCAACGGCCGAGGCCCGCGTGTCGGCGGGCACCACCTCGAACGCGGCGGGAAAAATGTTGCCCATGAGGAAACCGCTGAACAGCCCGAACCCCGCGGCGCCCAGACAGGTGACGGTTAGCGTCGCGGAATTGCCCAGCACGTGCAGGCAGGGCGCGCAAAAGACCAGCGTGGCGACCAGCAGCCAGAGGCGGGAGCTGCGCGTGTAGATATAAAGCCGGTCCGCCAGAAATCCACCGCTCAGCATGCCCACGAGTGTCGCTCCCTGCAGGTAGGCGGTGGCCGTGAAGGCCGCCTCGGAGAGATTGAGGCTGAATTTCTCGTGCAGAAAATTGGGCAGCCAGCTGTAGATCAGCCACAGGCCGAAGAGGAAGAGCGGAAACACCGTGCAGAGCATCAAATAAGTCGGCACCCGGACCAGCGATGCAATTGCCAGTCGCGCCCCGGCCGGCCGGGTTTCCACCTGCGTATTTTCATCCACTTTGCGGAGGAACAGATAATAGGGCACCGCATATAACAGGCCCACGACGCCGAGGATGAAGAAGGCCCCGCGCCAGTTGCCCTGCTGGGCCATCCAGCCCCCGAACCAGGCGCCGCCCACGGTGCCAAAAATCTGCGCCGTGGTCAGGAGCGCGATCGCCCGCGAGCGTCTCTCGGGCGCATGGGCGTTGGCCGTCAGCGAGATCGCGGCCGGCATATAAAGCGCCTCGGACACCCCCATCGCCGCCCGCAGGGCCAGCAGGGCGAAGGCCGTGCCCACCAGTCCCGTCGCAAAGGTCACCGCACTCCAGACCGCCAGGCTGAGCACGACCAGCCAGCGTTTTGAAAACCGGTCGGCCAGCTGGCCGGCGATCGGACAGCCGATGCCGTAGACCCACAGGAAGATCGATCCCGTGAGCCCAAGCTGCGTATCCGTGAGCGCCAGTTCCGCCTTGAGGGCCGGAAACATGGCAAAAATCGCCTGCCGGTCGCAGTAATTGAGAAAATACGCCCCCCACATGAAAAAGAGCAATCCACCTGGCTGGCGCATCGCCGCCGCAGGGGCGGACACCAGCTGTTCCCGGGAGGATGCATTGGGGTCTTTCACAAAGAGTGAGAAGTTGACGGGTGCGACGCCTTTGACGCCGGAAACGCCTGCATCCGGGGACGGACGCAGGCGCTGAATCAATTGATGTGGTTGGATCCTTTAAAGTTTCTTCCGGAATCCGGCATAGACGTAGCGGCCGCGATAGTCCGACTCGCGGTCCCAGCCGTCGGCGGTCGTATTGACAAAAGAGAGACCCTCGTCCCACCAGTTCTCTACCCCGATATAAACACGTGTGTTGCGCAGGATGCCGCGGGCCTTTTTTGATTCATCACCAAAACTGTAGGCCAGTTGAATGTCGCTGGTCGTGTAGTCTTCTATCCGGCGGTTGGCACCACTGACGACCTCATTCATCCCACTCTTGTAACGCACAAAGAGCGCCGCTTCCCAGCCTGCCTTCTGCCAGTTGGCGCCAAACACGGCCCTGAGTTTGGGCATGGCGCCATAGCTGGCTGTGAAATTGCCGAGAAATTCCGAGATCGTCGGCCCGAAAATGCGCTCAAACCGGCTCGTGTAGGTCGCGGTGGCGTCGAAAGTGAAGCGGCCCAGTCGCTCGGTGTTCCAGTGGTAGGAAGCACCAAGATCATATCCATGCGCCGCGATCTCGCCGCCATTGGTGATACGAACATCAAAGCTCGGGAACAGGTTTGCATCACGGGTGATGGTGCCAATCGGCGAAATGCCGTTGTAAAGGTCCTGAATATTGGGCGTCGAGATCACGTCGTTCACCCGGATGTCCCAGTAATCGGCCTTCAGCGTGAGCTGGGACAGGCTCTTGGGGGTGTAGATGAATCCGATGTTATAGTTCTCACCTTTTTCCGGCTTCAGGTTCGGGTTGCCACCAGAGGTCACCGTGAACGGCAGGTTGCCACCGCGCACCGGGTCAAAGATGGTATTTACGGTCGAGGTAGTCGTGGTGACCGGAGCCGTCAGGCTGACCAGTCCGGGGGAGCGGAAGGACTCGCCGTAGGACGCGCGCAAAATCAGGGAGTCATCCAGCAAGGCCAGCCGCAAAGAACCTTGGGGCACGGTGATGGATTTGCCATTCCCGAGCGTCTCGTAACGGGTGGCCACTGAGGCATCCAACGAGGTGACCAGGCTGTTGTCCTGGGCCGGCCGCCAGAGCGGAGCATTGAGCTCGGCGAAGTAGCCCTCGACCGTCCGCTTTCGTTCTGAATAGCCTAGCCCGGTTCCTTCAACATACCAAAACGAACGGCGGGTCCGCCAACCTTCGTCGTAGTTCTCGTTATACAGGGCTTCGCGACGCTCGGCGCCGACGGCGAAACGAAGATCACCGGCGGGCAGCGCGAACAGCTTGCCGTTCACATTCGCCGAAAGCGTGTCCAGCGACTGGTAGGTCGTGCGGATGCGGCGGTCCATCAGCAACGTCTTTGAAAGCTCAAACGAGTTTGACCAGAACCCAAAAAGGTTGAACTTTCCGGCGTCGACGGCCGCTTGGACCTTGTCCCGGTCGGCCTGGTATTGGTCCTCCTCGAGCAGGTCCTGGCTGTAACGGGAGTAAGCCACTTCGTAATTCCAGTCACCTAGGTCGCCCTTCAGACCGAAAGTGTTGCTGATCGCATCCTTAGTGATGATCAAACGCGGGACCAAGTCCCTGATCTCATCCGGACCAAAGGTATACCGCACCGTCACCAGCTGGCCGTAGGGATTGAAGGGATTGTTCGCGGCGGCCGTGACCTGGGTAAACCCGGCAACGTTATACTGGAAGCGGATCTTCCGCTTTTCATAGAAGCCGCTCGCAAACAAAGTCATGCGCTTACCGAGCAGGTCATACTCGGCATTCCAGTGCGCCCCAAAGCTGTTGAAGGGCGGGAGCGTGGCGGGCTCGTTCGTCGAGACCTTTTGGGAGTCGAGCGTCACCGGGACGAAGTCGCCCACATTCATGGAGGTATACCCCGGCTGGTAGCGGGAGGTGTCGATCACGAACCCAGCGGCATTGACGGTCGTGCCCAGGTAGATCCGCTGAGGGAAAGCCAGGTTGGTGCTACGCAGGTCCGTGCCGCCGTAGGGCCGAAAATCGCGCGTGGATGACAATTTGCGATCCCACTTCATTATTCCATTGTGATCATGCCAGTTGGCGCTGCCGATGATGCGAAATTTGCCTTGGGCCGTTCCGAACAGGATGGAATAGCGCTGCACGCCGGCATCACGGTCAGTCGTGTTACCATAGGAGCCCATGATCTCCACGCCTTCGTAACGGTCCTTCAGCTTCAGGTTGACGACGCCGGCCAGCGCATCGGTGCCATAGACCGCCGACGCGCCGCTTTTGAGGAGTTCCACGCTCGCCACCGCTTCCGACGGGATGATCGAGACGTCAGGCAACATGCCTTCACCACCGAAGCGACGGCCGTTGACCAGAGTCAGGGTATATGCGGCACCAAACCCTCGCATGTTGAATGATTCTTGGAATCCATGGCTGTTGGCCCCGCCCTGTGCCGTCCCGTTGTTGTTTCGCTCTGTGTTGGCGAACGTGAGATTATTCCCGCTGATGACCGGGGATGTGCGGACAAAATCTGTGATTTTCTCGCCGGCCGTGAATTGGAACTTGGCGGCGGTGATCAGTTCAATCGGCAAAGCCCCCTTGTCTGTCTCCGTCGACGACATGCGGATGTGCGACCCGGTCACCAGGAACTTCTCGAGTTCCACGGCATCGGTTTTCTTCTCGCTTGTTTTCGCTTCGGCTGGCTCCACGACCTGCCCCTGGGCGATGGCTGCAAGGCCCAAGGTCAAAACCGCCAGGCCCAATGCTTGGTGAACACTTGAGCGGCAGGAAAACATACTGACGATCTTGGCCCAAAACGCGCGATGCGCGGCACTACCTATAATTTTCAGATCCATGGTGTTGTTCTCGTTGATGTTGACGAATGAAGAAATTGGCCGGCGATTGTCCGGCGTGAAGGCGCAGCCATATTCCCTCGCGTGCCCCGGGGCTCGACGGGCCGGAGGCACGGGCGCGCGTGATGAAAGTCTCGGGGAACTTGTCCATTGCAGGGTATTTATTCGTGCGGCGAACCGTTGATCTACTGGTCCTGAGCCTACCTGAGCGGGGGATTTGTAATCTACGCCTATCAGCCCATTCACTGGCACTTTGGTCCTGATTGGGTTACGAACAGATGAACCACCGCCGGCGCGGCCGCACTTGCCCCGCGCACCGATCTGCACCCGGCCCCTGACTGACCCCAGGCGGGGATCAATCCTCCGTCCTGCGGCTTTCACCGCGACCGGATGCAGTCTTCGGCCACTACCCGGCTAGAACTCAAACGAATTGCTGATGGACCAATCGGCTCCGTTTCGGATCCGGAAGGCCGCCGGGCTGCCGTCGGGCTGGATGTTGATCGGAACGAGTTCGTTTTCGCCGAGAAGATTCCGCACATTCAATTGCGCCCGCCATGTGACCCGCTTGGTGAGCTTCTTGGAGTAACCGATCCAGGCATCCACCGTTGTGTTTGATGGACCCCAGAATGGCTTCGTGATGTCGATGGACTCCAGATTCTGCCCGTTGATGTTTACGATCGCCGGCTGGTAACCGATGCCCACCTGGTCCTCCCAACGGTAGGCTCCGCCGACTTTGAATCCCTTGAGCGGGCCCCGGACAAAGTTGTAGTTGCTGATGAGGTTGACGCGCCAAAGACGAATCTCGGGCATGCTGGTGCCATTCTGCATCCGTTGAAGCTGGTAGTTGTTGTAAAAATTGAGATTCCACAGATCGCCCAGCGTCGTCACGCCCGTGCCACTGTCGAGGATCTGCCCGGCCGCTCCATTCCAAACCGCGTTGCGCGCGTCGACCCAGGCATTCAAGGCCGTGCCCCCGATGTTGGACCGCATGGCCTTGGTGCGGGAGGCGTTCAACGTAATGTCCCAATTCTTCACCGGCCGGAAATTGACCTCATACTCATACCCCTCGGACAGGGTGTCCTGCGTGCCCGTGTAACCCGTGGGCAGGCGGGAGAAGACCGACTCCACCTGGTTGTTTTGCCAGCGCGTGTCCGTCGGCTGATTCCCGAATACGGCCCAGATCTCGGGAGCGAAGGTGCCCAGCACCGCCGCCACGTCCCTTTGCTGCCGGGCGCGGTCAGCCGCCGTTTGGGTAAACACTCCGTTGACCAGCGTGCCGTAGTTGTAAGACGCCCCCGCATACGCCGGATTGCCCGAGAGCCCGGCCTCGAACTGCTTGGCCCTGATCCAGGCGGTGCTCTCGGTCTGCATGAGCCAGAACAGATTCTGGGGAGCGAAGGAAACATTCGTGGAACTCGCCTCAAACTTGTTCACTTTGATCCTGAGCCGGTCGTCAAACGCCGTGACTACAATGCCGTAGTCCTCTGTTTTCCCCGCGGGATTTCCCAGGGTGTTGCCTAGAACGTCGATGCGTCCCGCGAGCGGCTCGAAGTTTGATGAGCGGTTATACAGGAGGCTGACATCCATCCCGGCCGGCAGGTGCCGGCGGATGAAGGCCGGGGCATGCACGACGACACTGTAACTCTTGCTCTCGCCGCTGACCGTGTCGTCGGGCCGGTCTGGCAGCTGGTTCAAGGCCGGTGTCCGGTCCACGATGCCCTCGACCGTCACCGGAGCGCGCGCGGTATATGATTTGGCCGTGTCCTTCCTATATCCATACGTGGGGACAATGAGTCCATCGAACAGATATCCCTGCCAGACCAGGAACCTGGAACTGACGACATTGCGGGTCTTGGTCGAAGCGAAGGTCAACAGGTCGTTGTTGCCATCAAAGGTGATGGCCTTGACCGGGACACTCTGCCATCCGACGTAGTTCGCCGGATTCTCCGACTGGGTCAGCGTCTGGTTATTGAAGGGGTTGACCCATGCCGCGCCCGGATTCACGTATCCCGGCGTCGCCGGATTGGTCGGCCGGTTCCAGTTCGAATTGAAAAGCACCATGTTCTGGTCCGGGAAGGAAACGGTTCCGCTGATGTTCGACAGATTCAGCCCGGCGGGCGAACTTCTGCCCCGCATGTCGGGCCCGAGGTAGGTGATCATGGAAAACTCACGCCGATTTGTGATCAGCTTGTTCGCCTCGGTATCCCAGCCGGTGCTGGTCACCGCGGCGCTGGCCCAGGTGTCGGCGCGGCCGTCGACCTGATTGCGATTGGCCGAGGCGGTCAGGACGTGCCGGCCTAGAAATTTATTGAGCCAGCCGGTCTTGATGTAATCTTTGGCATGAAGCTCGAGATAACCGGTGACGTTCAAAACGTCACGGGTGGAGGCACGTCCGGTTCCGCCATTGATCGTCCGCTGCACGATCATGGGCCGGCCCACGTTGGGATTCGGCGTCTGGTCCGGCAACAGCGTGTTCACATCCACCGTGATGGCCGCATCGCCCGTGCCGAGCCCATAGAAGTAGGCCTGGTTCTTGTAGTCGTAGTCCTGAAGGTCGTAGGCGGCCTCGATGCCCGCCCGGCCCTTGAAGAAAGTCTGGCTCAGCGTGGCATTAAAGGCATCGAACTCCTGCCGCTCGTTCTTGTTCGGGCCGTCAATCAGGTGATTGTAGAAATCATAAATCGTAGGATCGGTGATCGACTTGTTCTTGTATGAAAAGGCGAATGGCACACCGAGTCGGCGCATCAGCTCGCTGGTCGTCGCGACCATGACGAGGCGGTTCGCGCTGAAGAGGCCGCGGATCGTCCCGTCGATCGTGCCGTTGGGGGCCAGCCCGTTGGTCTCCGTGAAAACCGTCTGTGGCGTGTAGTAGGCGTTGGCCGGCACACCGGTCGCAGGATCGGTGAAGAACGCGTAGTTACCGTTGTTGGCATCGGTGATGCCCGGTTGGTAGCCGGCACTGGTGGCCACCAGAAACCCTGAATTCGGCACGGAGGCGAAATAGGCGTTCCGATACCGGAAGTCTCCGGTGAACTGGTTGAGATTGTTGTAAGAGGTGCTTCCAACCGTGGTTCTCCCCGTTTGGAACCACGGGGTCAGCCGGTCCATGGGGGGCATGCTCCGGGGGTTGTTGGCGTCGATCACCCCGTGCTCGTAATTGACCCGCAGCGAGGTGCGCGCCGACCCTCGGTTCAAAAAAGCCGGCTCATACCGCAGCGCGGCAAAGACTCGCTCCTCGTCACTGTAGGCGGGCTCCTGCTGGAAATAATCCTTGTTCTTCAGCAGGTTTACCCGGAGAGCAAGCTGGTCCCTGATCAGGACCCGGTTTAAATCCAGCGCTCCGCGAACGCTGCCGAAGCTCCCAAACCGGGTGTTAAGCTTGGTGATGTCCCGGAAGGCTGCCTGCTTGAGGCTCGCGTTGATGACACCACCCGGCTTGCCCAGGCCGAACAGAATCGAATTGGGGCCGCGCTGAAGCTCGATGCGATCAACGTAGTAATTATCCCATGGGATGTCCGTCAGGAAGAGATCGCGGGTGTTATCGGCGTTGGCCAGACCCCTGACCCGCGTATTGCTGTTGGGAGTTCCGATGGAATCGCGCTCGGTGAGAATCTCGGCGTTGCCCGTGCCGGTGAAGTTCCCCGCCGGTCCGCCGACTTCGGTTCCTGTGGTGTAGACCAACAATTCCTGGTTGGATCGCGACGCCGTGTCCTCGAGAAACTGGCCGGTCACCACCGACAGGGCGGAGCCGATATCCCTGATATCCGTCTTGATGCGCGTGCCCGCCAAGGTGCTGGTCGCACGGTAACCCGCATCAGTGTCTTCCGTGACCACAAAGCGCGACAGCTCTAAAACCTTTTCACCGGCAGCCGGAGCCTGCTCCGGCTCAGCCGGCTGAACCTGGGCAAAGCCCGAGGTGGTGGCCAAAAGACAGAGCACCCCGATTCGCAAGGCTCCCGATGTTGATCGGAAATTTCTTTCAGCCGGTGATTTTCCCTGATGCTTGGAAATGAGATCATACGTGGGATGACCTGCGACATTTAGATCCATGGGGTGATAATGTTTGGGGGTGACTGGTGAAAAGAGGCACGCGAGTCCTTGACCCACATGCATGCAAATCGCGCCTTAACTTCAGAACATTGGCTGACTTCTTGACCGGCGCGCAGTGTAGCGTAGCCGCAATTGCTCAATCTACGCTTATCAACCCATTCACTGGCACTTTTGACCGTGAGGGTTCCATCGCGGAGAAATCACGCCGCTGCGCTCTTGGGTGGTGTCTCCAACTCGGATAGTCGATGTAATGCGTGGGACGCCGGCCTATCTCAGTATCCCCGGGACCAGTCGACCTGCCCCTGCAACCGTTGGCCGGACCGATATCGATGCAGGTTCGCTGTGACAAACCCGAGGACATCACTCATCAGGCGGGTGGATCCGGCGGCCGTGTGCTGCGTCAAAATTAAATTCGCCCCGTGCCACAAGGGATCCCCGGGGGGCAGCGGTTCCCGGGCGGTCACATCCAGCACGGCCCCGCGGAGATGACCGCCTTGAAGCGCGCCTAACAGCGCCCCTTCGTCCACCAGCGAACCGCGTCCCACATTAACGAACAGTGCTGATTCCCTGAATAGGGCGATGCGACGCGCATCAAGCAATTGCCTGGTCGCAAGCGTGTCCGGCAACGCTGCGACCACCAGGTCGGCCAGGCGGATCGCGTCATCCAATTCCGTGCAGGTGCTGATGTCGCCGCTGCTCCGGGCATAGACTGTAAACCTGCAGCCGAATGGCTCCAGCAGTTCGCGCAGACGCCGCGTGACGGCCCCTCCGCCGAGCAGCAACACCTGCGCCCCGCGCAGGACATGCAGGCGTGGATGCAGATGGTTTTTTTGCCAGTCCTGGCGGAGCTGGCACCGGACCAGCTGGTCGATCCCGCGATCTAACGCCAACAGTCCGGCCAGGATGGTTTGGGCGATTGGGTCGGCCAATATTCCACCCAGATTGGTCCACTGAATTGAAGGGTGGGCCGCAATCTGGTTTCGTTCCCCATACCCATCAATTCCCACCGAAAGCAATTGCACCCACCGAAGCAGCTTCGCCGTGGGCAATAGATCAAAGGGCAGCGAGCCGATGACGATCTCCGCGGTCGCCAGGGCCGCCTGATCGTTGGTGGTGGGTGCGGCCGCATTCTCCGCAAACCAGACGGTGTCATCGGCCGCCGCGAGGGTCAGCGCGGCACAATCCGTTTCATTCCATCGGGCTCCGAGATAGATCGTCATGTTACCGGGTCGTCTCCCCCGCGGCCCGCGGCACAACCAGCATGAGCGCAACCGCCGCGACCAGTGCGCCGGCCATCAATAGATATGAAGCGTGGGGATCGCCGGTTGCGCCATGCAGGTATCCCACCGCATAGGAGCCGAGAAAAGATCCCAAGGCACCCATGCTGTTGATCAAGGCGATCGCACCTCCCGTCACGTTTTGCGGGAGCAGTTCTGGAATCAGCGCCCAGAACGGCCCGAAAGGCGCGTGCATCGCGGCACCAGCCAGCACCAATAGCCAAAAGGAAAACCAGAAATGACCCTGACCGACGACACTCAGGGCCGCGAATGCCAGCGAAGCGGTCAACAAACACGGCCACACGACCGACCGCCGGCTCTGAATTTTATCGGAGAGGAATGACACTGCGATCATGGCCACAATGGCGGCAAGATACGGGATGCCGGACAGCCAGCCGGTCTGCACCATGCCCAGGCTTGAGCCTTGTTGCAGGATCGAGGGAAGCCAGAGCACGAATCCAAAAAAGCCGAAGCTCCAGCAAAAATATTGGGCGGACAACAGCAGCACGGCGCGGGAGCGAAAGGCGGTCGAGTAGCCCTTCATCGCCGGCACCTGGTTCTGTTCCGCCGCCAGTCTTTTCGACAGTTCCTGCTGCTCCCCGGACGTCAGCCAGGGAGCCTCCGCAGTCCGTTCACGGACGATCATCCACCAACAGAACGCCCAGATGATGGTGGGAAACCCCTCGATGATGAACATCCAGCGCCAGTCCAAGGCATTGATGAGGTAACCCGACACGATCGACATCCACAGCATCGTGACCGGATTGCCGAGGATCAGTAAGGTGTTTGCCCGAGACCTTTCCGCCCGGGTGAACCATCGGCTGAGAAACAGCAGCATGGCCGGCAACACCGCCGCTTCGGCCGCCCCCAAACAGAATCGTGTGACCAAGAGGGCTGTGTAGTTGCTGAGCATGCCCGTGAGTGTTGCGCAAATACCCCAGACCATCAGGCAGGCAAAAATGAACTTCTTCACACTGTGGCGCTGCGCGTAAATGCCCCCGGGCACCTGAAAGACAATATAACCGACGAGGAAAAATGAGCCGATCAGGGCCGACTGGCTGCTGGTTATGCCGAGGTCGGAAGCCATCCCGCCGGCAGCGGCAAAGCCGAAGTTTGCCCGGTCCAGGCAGGCTAGGCTGTAGGTCACGAAGACCAATGGCATGATTCGCCACCACCGCTGCGCGGCGAAAGCTCCATTGACGGACGCTTTCGTCATCGCCGAAGGACTAGAAAGGGGTGCTGGCATGAATGAAAGTCCGCCCGTTAAGGATAACTATCAAATCCGCCACTGACTCCGCCAATATGCTCAATCGGTCCCACTATTGTCCGTGCGAGCAAACTCGCGCCTGCGAAACCACGGAATCGTTTGCAACAGTCGGCATCACGCCGAGCTGCTATCTTACAAACAGCATTTCAGCAGCTAACGATCAGCGCCGAGTCGTTCCTCAATGCATAAAGAAAGGCTACGTGTTGGCAAAACAACAGAGCCGGGAACTGCGCGCGGCCAACTCAAATTTTGGGCGTGATGACGACCGCGACACTACGCTTTCGCCCGGGCTCTTGATCGGTGCTTTGTCGAGCTCTTCGCGCGACTAGGCCGCCGGTGCATACGTCCTGACCGCGACCCAACAACATGGGATACTGAGGCAATCTGGATGCGGAGTCTACGCAGCCGCCCATAACAAAGGCACAACATTGCGCAGAGAGAAAGGCCGTGCTTCCGCACTTCAGGTGAGAACATCAGCCTAAGTGCGCATTCAATGACCCCGCTCGCCATCTCTGGCTTACACAAGACCGCTAAAAGAAGATTTAGAATCATTTGGAGTTGGCTAGAGTGACCGTAGTTAAATCATGTCCTGAAATTGAGAACCGTTGGGGTTGTTCCTAAAAGAGTTACCTTGTGGTGTGTCATCGTGCGCGCTTTCAGGTCTATCACGATGTGGTTAGGGCATTCCGGGTGATTGCCTCGCCCTGGATTGAGGGACATTGTCTCGTGCAGAACTCCCCAGAATCCCAATGCTTGGTGGACATGGCCCCCTAGTGCGCAGCGTGGCCCGTCACCCGCTAGGCAAACATCACGTGCCTCTTCATCTCCGTGCGAAATCCCCCCCGCCACCATTGAAGTCTTGGCACCGTAGGGCGGCGCGTGCATGAGCCAAAAATCGTCTTTCGTCTCACGAGGCACCGGGTCGCACCAACCAATGCAGCGAAAGCGGTAATCGCAGAACCAAAAAGCATCGCCATCGATCCACACGTTTTTTCGGCGCAGGGAGGTCATCCACTGCGCCCGATCCTGTCTCGAAAGATAGTGGAGGTCGTGGTTTCCACTGCACATGGCGAGCGGCGTGCGCACCTCAGCGAGCCGGGTCAGCGCGGTGTCGATCTCTCGATCAATCTCAGAACTCAAATCACCCAGATTTAAGATGTCGCCGGTCAGGCAGATCAGGTCGTAGTTAGGTGATTCGGCGATCAGCCAGTCGAACCATGCCGCGGTAGAGTGAAGGTCGCTTACGTGCAGTATTTTCATCACTGCAGAGCTACGGCGGCCGGCTTGCCGGCCAAACGCCCCCTGCCCTATGATCTACGGAGATTTTACGGAGATTGTTGCCCTGAAACGCCTAGGATTGCTGTGCGTTGCATCTCTCCAAACGCCGCTTTCTGGACTTCCGTAACCCCCTAAACAATAAAGCCCTCCCGCGAGCGGGAGGGCTTTGAAATTGGGTGCAGAGCTTGGATTTGAACCAAGGACCTTCAGGTTATGAGCCTGACATTTCTCCTCTGAAGTTGACTTAGCGGACAAATAGCGGACAATTTTGGAATGTCCCAGAAACGAAAGCCGATTGCCGATTTGCCGCTCGGTGTTGGCGTCACCCGCACCACCAATGGCGCCGGACAGGAATTCTGGCGCGTGCGGCTCGGCAAGAAATTTACGGGCGGCAAGGCCGTGAAAAAAGAATTCCCGAACCTCGATGCGGCTCGAGGATGGATTAACGAGCAGACCGGCCAGCAGGAAGAAACCGGAGCGAGCACCTTCCAACTTTCTTCCCGGGAACTCGCCGAGGCCGCGGATGCCTACAAGCGGCTCAAGGGGGCTTCGCTGACCGAGGCCGTCACTTTCTACCTCGGCCATGCCCGGCCAGCCGGCGGGCTTCACACTTTCAAGGAAGTGGCGGAGGAGTTCCTGCGGAGCCGCAAGGCCATCGGCGTTCGGCCGCGCACCTACACTCAATACGAGAGCTACCTGCGTGTCCTTAGCGGGGAGTTTGGCGGAGAAACCATCAGCCTGATTTCCCGTAGCGATCTGGAGGACTTCTTCACGGAGAGCGACTGGAGCCCGCGCACGCGCCTGAACTACATGGTGACGCTTTCGACCCTGTTCACATTCGCGCAGGACCGGGAGTATTGTCCCGCAAACCCGGCCGCCAAGATCGCTCGCCCGATCCTGGAGGACCGCCCCCCAGGCATTCTTGGCATCCGGGACACGCTGGCGCTGCTTCGCTCGGCCCAGCTGCAGGAACCCGCCATGCTTCCGGCAGTCGCCATTGGCCTTTTCGCCGGGCTGCGACGCAGCGAGCTTTGCGCGTTGGACTGGTCGGAAATCAACCTTCAAGCCGGCACAATCGAAGTGAAGGGAGCCAAAGCCAAGACAAGGCAACGACGGATTGTCCGCGTGAGCGAGTCGCTCAAGAAGTGGCTCAAGCCGCACACGAAGGAGGCCGGACGGGTCACAGTTTCTTCGCGCGACGACGTTTTCGGCGAGCATCTGCGCGGACTCGTGGAAGCGGCGGGGATCGTCAACTACCCACACAACGGCATCCGGCATAGCTTCGGCTCCTATCACTACGAGAAGCACCGCAACGAGCAACTTACCGCCAGCGAAATGGGCAACAGCCCAGCCATCATCTTCAAGCACTACCGGAACCTGGTCAGCCCGGCAGATGCCACACTCTACTTTTCGATCACTCCGCGCAATCTGCTCCGACTGATCAAGCAGATCCCGAAACCCGCACAGGCCAAAGCGGCCTGAGGTGACACGGTTCGATTTCAAGCCGGGGGACTTGGTGGTCAGGCCTTCCACGGCGATCAGTTGCGCCCAAAGGCCGGCTTGCGCTCGCTCGGCATCAGCGGCGGTTTTTCGCCGCGATAGATGCGGGCGTAAGCTGCTTCCAGCGAGGCGGTGTCGATCAAGCACTCCGTTCCCGGACCTCCTTCTCGCACGATCTTGACCCAAGGATCCGCCGGCTGGTGCCGGGCGCACCATAACATGCGCTGCAAAGTCTTGACCGAGCCAAGAGCGACTCCGGCCTGTTTCTTATTGATGGCCAGAGGCCGGATGCCGTTCACCGTGATCATCGAACGTGCGACGTGCTTGGGGATGCTCCGGTCGGTGTCGCCGGCCTAGTCGGCAGTTCCATCGCCCGACAACGCGGAAACATCCTCGCAAGCGATGGCCAGCTGTTTGGCCGGAATGCCGTAGCACTGGACCATGATTTTCCGGGCGCGTTTGGCGTCGGATTCCGAGGCATAGTAGCCGTCCATCGGCTGGCCGGCCCCGGGGTGCCCGGTGGGCAAGATGCTGTTTATGATAAACCAGCGACGATAAGAACGGGCAGGTGCGACCATGATCCAATAAAGGCGGTTGAGGGTTCAGCGCATTATTCCCTAGGATTGCGGCTAATGGCGATTCGGCGGAGCGAACAGCCTCGGGGCTTGGTGTGCGTATGCCGCCCTCATGCCACTATGTTTTGAGCTCCGGGAGATTGGTTATAGACGCGCACAACGCATTACCACTGCCCCGGTTCCCGCCCCCCTATTTGCCATTACCGGCCCTGGTGGGGCAGGAAGCATTGCTGGGCGATTTCGCGCGCCAATACACCGGTTGGATGCCTCCAAGCGATGCCTTGGCTTAGCCTCGCAGGCAGACCGCATTCATCGCCGGTAGTCCGTGCGCAACCAGTCTGCCATCACGTCCTGATCCTGTCCCGCCCGGCCCGTTTCCAAACGCAGCCGGGAAAGCCCCGGCAGGAATTCCGCCTCGTCGCTCGACAGATCCGGCAGGTGGCGCCGCACCTGCATCCAGAATTCCGGCTGATCATCCCCGTGCAAACCCAGCTTCGAGAGGTGCGCCACCCGGGGCAAGACCGCCAGTTCCCCGGCCGCCGTGGCAATCAAGGCCGCATCATTGTTCAGATCGCTCAAAAGCATGGCCCCGCATCGGATCGCCTGGAAGGTCTCCGCATCGGCCGCTCCGCGCAACAGGGCGCAACCCAGGACCTCGTGCGGCAGCCAGTCGAGATTCTCGGGACGCAGGTGCGGCCACAGCGGCGCATAATGACTGCACCCGCGCGCGACCGCCACTCTGAGCAAATCAGGGCGGGTGAGCTTGGCCGCCTGGCGGCAGGCCCGCAGAAAAGGCAGCTCTGTCTGCCCAGGTAAAGATGACGGATGGTCTCGGGGAGGCATCATCAACCCGCGGCAAGCAGGTATTGCTCCAATTCAGCGATGAGGGGCGTTAACTCTGTCCCGGCGATCTGCCACGCTGCCGGAAAATCGACCCGACCATCCGCCCCGGCGATTCTATGGCGGATAGTCCGGGCCAGCCGGATGGGCTCCGCCATCAATTTGGCCCGCGTCCGGTGGCTCAACTCTTGGGCCAGGTCGTCGATCATCGCCAGCCGCAGCACGACAGCATCCTGCGTTTTGCTGTCAGCCAGGAATTGCGCCAGCGTCAGCCCCGCCAAGTAGCTGGCGGCCTGCCGGGACGACTCCAGCATGTCATACACATAGGCGCGGTCATCCTTGGGTGATGGGGGCGCCATAAATCGTGCGACGGTCGCGTTGGATTGATTCCCGGCGATACGGATTGGTGATTTCCGCGACCAGTTCGGCCGTCAGCAGGTGCACCTGAGCACCCAGCAACTTGGCGCACTCCGCCTCGATCGAGACAATGTTCAGCCCCGGCAGTTCGGTGAAGGTGGCGATCAAATCGACATCGCTGCCCACCCGGGCGTCACCCCGCGCCACCGAGCCAAAGATGTCCAGGCGCGTGATACCGTGTTTGCGGCAGAAGGGTTCCATGCGTCGCGCGACCTCGTTGAGCGGCGGAGGTAGGCGTCGGCCTCGGGCTGGCCGCACGGCCGGCGGCAAGATCAGGCTCCGGCGGCCATGAGTTCCGGCGGGCGACTTGGCCTTGGCTGAAGACGGACTCATGGCGGAAAGGTAGCCCGCAAGGCTTGTAAAGCCAAGCCGTGAGTCCGCCAGCACTTGCCTGTTATCAACCAGGGATTCTCTCTCCAAAAGCCCCGGGGCTGGGGGCGGCGTTGGAGCCCCCAGATAGGTGTGCCGGCCTCGGAGCCGGACACACCGTGGCAGCGCAGCGGAAGCCGCTGCGCGGAGCTCCGGCGACTCCCCAGAACGCCCGCCACATCCTGGAACCACCCCATCATGGCAAAAAACACACCCGAACGCGGCATCCATCCCTTCCCGTAATTAATCTGTGCGCGCGACATACTGCGGGCCCAAGCCGCATTGAGCATGTGTCATATGAGCCGGATGGAGTCGCTCCGGCCGCCGACCGAGCTTACCAGTCTTTCTCGAACCTTGTTAGTGCTCAGGTGTTGTGTTTAGAATCAGGGATGCCGCTGCCGGGTTGACCTTCCGGCAGCGGCATGTCCGGAAAATTATCGATCACCGCCACGTCTTCATCGCGGCCCCAAAGCTGTCTGAAAGAAAACTGCAGATCCGCCTCACCGGCATAGTTCTTGCCTCCGGTTGCCGCCAGTATTCCCACCATGAAAACCCGGACCGATCCGCCTGAGGCACAATTTCGTCCGCTGCGTATTCTGCTGGTGGATGATCACCCGCAAATCGGAGCCGCTTTGGTGGAGTCGCTCTCTGCCGCCGGGCACACCGTGCAGATTGCAGTCAACGGCTCGGATGCCTGGGACGTAATCTTGGATCACTCCGATTATATCGACCTAGTCTTGACTGATCACCAGATGCCGGGACTCACCGGCTTGGAATTATCCCAGCTCTTGCGGCAGACAACCTATCGCGGAGGCCTGATAATCCACAGCAGTGCCCTCACCGCCGAAACTCAAGCCAGTTACCTCGCCCTCAAGGTCGACGCCACTGTGCTCAAATCCACCACGGCCCGCGAATTGCTCGCCGCCGTCGAGTCTTTTAGGATAAGTCGGCGGAACCCATAAGCCCGAACCAACGTTCCCGCCACCGGGTGAGCCGCGGGTGGTCGGGGCCGGACGCGCGGCGCGGAGCCAGCAGGCGGAGCGGCGCGCGAGCGCCAGCGGGCAGGCCCCGATCTCCCGCGCGACGTTCCCGGGCCTACGCCGGCCATCGCAAGGCACGTTTTTTACCGGCCGAGGCTCGGCGAGCGCCGGCAAAAGCGTGCCCGGCTGCCGGCCAAAACCGCCGACTGGCGAAACCACTTCTTTGTGTTATAATTGTCTCTCTGCACATCGTTCTGCCCAAAGGTTTCAACTCCTGGACCCAAGTCCTAACGGATTGGGCGGTGAGCCGCGTTTGGCTGGCCGCAAGGACTCCCGGCTGCCTCGCCGACCGGCCGGAACTGGCGGCACCCTTCGTGACCGAAATCAGCGCCGCGATCCGCCATCGCCAAATCCCGCGCTGGGCCGGTTGTCTCGCTCTCGTGCAAGCGAAAGCAACCGACCCTGCCTACGCCGCCCTCCGACCGGAGATCGGGTCAGCCCAATTGTCTTTCTTTCCGGATTGGCACATCGCCCGTTCCGGTGAATCCGAAGCGCCGGTCTTCGAACCACTCAGCCGTAAATCGCTGCAGACCGACTCCGCGGGCACCCGCCTGCCGCATGAGCCATCCGCACGACAGGCAGCAAAGGATGCCGCCCGGATCTTCTGGCAGGCGCGCGATCCGCGCATCATCACGGACACTTATTTTGCTGACGAGCCGCCGTATGCTCCCGCCGCCCGCCTGGCCCGCATCCATCCGCCCTGGTGGGGCGCATTTCATCTGCGCCTGCAAAAGGCCTTCCGCCAAGGCCATCCGGCCGAAGGGCATCTGCTGGACGCCTTGCCCGGGGTGCGCCGTCAAGCCGGCAAAAGAAGCAAGCTTACGCTTGAAGCCACCGTCAGTCGTTGGTGGCAGGATCACCAGGACCGCCTGGGCTGGTATGGTAAACAAGAGCCTCACTACCGGATGATCGCCCGGCGGGCGGCCCGGAAAAAAGCCCCGAAGCTGATCCAATGGCTCGACCAAACCGCCCCGGGATATCGGCTGGACCAATCGGTGCGCGTTGCGCTCCACGCTGAACTGGCGGAGCGCCTCCGGGCCTCCGATCCGCAGTCGGTCGCGATTCCCTCCGCCGCGACGACGCTGCCTTGGGGCGAACACGGACCCAACTGAGTGTGCGCTAAGCGGACTCCGTTCGGCCGGTCGGTTCGCTCAAGCTGGCGGGGTGATCGGTTTATTTCCCTGCCCCTCAAACGGCCTGCTGGCCGGCGGCCACTCAGCGTCATCGCGTGCCCGTTGTTCCGCGACCCGGCGGTGCAATGCCTGTAGGGGAGTTTCGCCTGGGCGAATAAATCGGGTGCCCTCCGGCACCGGAACATCGGCGCCACCGCGTGCCGGGCCGGGGTGCGGCGTGGGCGGGATAACCGGAGGCTTGGGTGAGTCAGTGACTCGCTCCATTGGCGCTGCCGAGGTCAAAGCGGACCTTGCAGCAACTGGGCTTGCCAAGGTGGCGATGGCTTCGATTCGCGACCCGCGCACCGGCTTTTGCCGCGTGGACCGCTTGGCCGGTCTGCGGCCCAACTCCCGCTGGAGCCACCGGCGCATGGTTTCGCGGCCGATCTTGATGCCGATCAATCCCAGGCCGATGGCCAGCGTCTCGGCCGAGTCGCCGGCTTCGGCCAATTGCAGCAATTCTTGGCGGTGTGGTTCCAACTGCGCGGTCGCACGGTTGCGCGGGTGTCGCGCCTGGGCTATTGCCTGGGCCAGCGTGGTGGAGCGAGCGGTAGTGAATGATGAGTGGATGGGTAGCGACATGGTATTCGATGGGGAATGGTATGAGTGTTGGTCGGGTGATGCAAGGGGAGCGCCTGGGGCGCAATCTAAGCGGCAACGCTTGGACGTTGGTGTCATTCCTCATTGTTTTCTTTTGGTTTTGGTTGATCGGTTGATTGGGTTCTCAGGTTTCTTGAGTGATTTGAAGTTTGGTTGGATTGGTTCGTTGAAGTTTTCAGTTGGTTCTTGGTTTGAGTGGTTTGTCTTTGGTGAGTTGGTTGAGTCGTTGGGTTCATGTTTTCAGGTTGGTTCTTGGTCGCATAATTTGGGTTGGGTTTACGGAGGTGGCGGATGCTGACGATCCGCATGGTAAAAGGCTTCGGCAAGGCTCTCGGGGAATACCTCCGCCAGGCCGACTACTACGCCCAAGGCATGAGGGTCGAAGGCCACTGCCAGGGGCAGCTATGCGCAGCCGTGGGGCTGGCTCACGGCGCCGCCATTAACGATGAGGCCTTCGAACGGGTCGCGGCCAATCGCCATGCCCAGACAGACGAACAGCTCACCGAGCGCATGGCCGCCGGCCGGCGGGCTGGCTACGACGCCGTGTTCAACGCCCCAAAATCGGTATCAATCCAAGCCTTCGTGGGCGGCGACGAACGGCTCATCGGCGCCCACGAAACCGCCGTCCGTGAGGCCTTCCAGGAGCTGGAGTCCTTCGCCCGGCACCAGACCGGCCGGGGCCTGAACAAGCGCCATGTCGCCTCCGGCGGGATCGCTGCCGCCGTCTTCCGGCACGGCGAAAGCCGGGCCCTGGACCCGCACCTGCATTCGCATGCCTTCATTTTCAATGTGACCCGGAACGCCGCTGGCCGGCTCATGGCGTTGGAAAGTTCGGCCATATTTGAAAACACCCGCTATCTGACGGAAGTTTACCGCAATGCCCTCGCCCGGGAGGTGAGCCGACTGGGCTACGTTATCGACCGCCGGGAACACGGCTTTGAACTGGCCGAAATATCCTCGGATTTGCTCGAACGGTTCTCGAAACGGGCTCAGGAGCGCGATGCGGCGATCAAGATCCGCGAAGCCGAACTCGGCCGCGAACTCACCCGCGATGAAATCGCCCTCCTCGTGCGCGAAAACCGTGCGGCCAAGCAATATGAGATGACCCCCGATGAGGTCCGGCAACGTCAGCTGGCCCAGGTGGACGACAGCGAACTTGGGCAATTGCAAGCGCTCAAGTCCGGGGCCGGACGTTCTATGTCACCCGAAAGTGTCAACCTGAACGACGCTATAGGCCGCGCCTCGGAGCACCTGTTTGAGCGCCGGACGGTCGTGTCGGAACAGGAATTTACCTCCGCCGTGCTCCGTGAGGCGTATGGGGCATACTCCCTCGCCGAGGTAAAAGCCGCACTTGCAGCCGACGGGCGTTTGCTCCGGACCCAGGGACAGGTTTCCACGCAAGCAGCGCTCGATCTCGAGCGTGGGCTGATAGCCCGGCTCAATGCCGGGGTTGGTCGCCACGACGGCGGCATTGGCTTCGTGTCCTACGATGAGGGCGCCCATTTGAGTTCTGAGCAGCGCAACGCTGTGGACCGGGTGTTGGATTCCCGGGATGTGGTCACTGTCCTCCGGGGACGGGCTGGCACCGGCAAGACCCAGACCTTGGCCACCCTGATCGAAGGAGTGACGCGGTTTGACTGCCATGTCGCCTGTTTTGCACCCAGCACCCAGGCCGTGGACGTCCTCCGTGAGGACGGCCTGAAACAGGCCACCGCCGGCCGGCCCAGCGCAGGCAAGGTGTTGAGCTCCACCCAAACGGTGCAGCGCCTGCTCGTGGACGAAACTCTTCAGCAATCGCTCAAGAATGGCGTGCTGGTCGTTGACGAATACGGTCTCCTCTCGACCCGCCAATTGGCGCAATTGGTGGACATCGCCGAAAAACAGAAAGCCCGGCTACTGCTGGTGGGTGATTCCGGCCAGCACAAGAGCGTCGAGGCCGGTGACGCGGCCCGCATCATCGAGCGGGAATCGCGGGTCCGGGTCGTTACCTTGAGTGAAGTTCACCGGCAAGCGGTCAACCCGGCTTACAAGGCCGCCGCGGAGGATCTTGCGGCCGGCCGCCTGGCCTCCGGGCTCAAGAAGCTGGACCGGATGGGCGCCGTAGTCGAAGTCGAGTCCCCTGCGCAGCGGCGCCAGCAGATGGTCGAGGAGTGGTTAAACGCGCAGAAGGAAACCAAGCTGGTGCGCACGGTTTCCGGCCATACGGAGCGCGCCACGACAGCTCTGATGGTCGCGCCCACCTGGGCGGAGATCGACCAGCTGAACATCATCGCTCGGCACTGGCTGCGGGCGGACAAGAAAATCACCGGCGAGGAACAATCGTTCGTGTCCCTGCGCGCAAAGGACTGGACCCGCGCCCAGCACAAGGACGTTCGTAATTACCAGCCGGGTGATGTGCTGGTGGCCCATAAAACGACGAAGCATTTTCAGAAAAACGAGGAGTTGCGCGTCGTGCGCAAGACCCGAGGTCGGCTCGTGGTCTCGGGGCCGTCTGGCGAGCGCTCGGTTTCCGCCCGACAGTCGGGGCTCGCGTGGACCGTATGCGAGGAGCGAAAGATTTCGGTGGCGGCGGGCGACCGCCTGCGACTGCGCGCTATTGGTCAGGTCCTGACGCCATTCGGCCAAATCCGCCGCCTGGCCAATGGCACGACTGTGACGGTCGCATCGGTCAACGCTGCAGGCCGGCCCGTCTTGGCGGATGGTTCCACGCTGCTCACCCGGCAGGCGACCTACGGCTACGCGCTTACTTCCCATGCTTCGCAAGGCGTCACCGTAGACAAAGTCTTCTTGGCCGGGGCGGCGTCCCGTGAAGGACTGTATGTTTCGGCCACCCGGGGCCGGGAGTCAGTCCGGATCTTTGTGCCCGACCGGAGGGAATTTCTGGATGCAGCCGGCCTGCGCTCCGAGGCCCGCACGAGTGCGCTGGAATTCGCCCGCCATGTGCACGTTCGCGAGGGGCTTCTTTCGCACCTGGCCCGGGCATGGCGCTACCTTCAGCACGTGCGCACGCAAGTCGCGGCTTACCTGACCCTTCATCCTGAACGCTCGTTGGTCGAACCGTTCGCGGCCCATCAAATCCCTGCACCACCAAAACCCCGGCTCCAACCGGCGGAGACGCACTATTCGCCGAGTGAGGGCTATGAAGAACCCCCGAGCCAGAGCGCGAGGATGCGGCCATGAGCCTGAAGCCCAAAGTCCCTGGTAGTGAATACACCAAACCGCTTCATACGGGGTGCATGGAATCCCGCGACGTTCCTGGGGTCTGCCTGCGCATCGAATCCGCGCGCCAGCGTATCGCCATCCCCTATGCGCTACTGCTCCTCGTCGAAATCTCCGAGGACGAGACGCGGTGCGAAATCAACTTCGCCACCCACAAAGTCACCGTGCGCGGCCGGGACCTCAGGTATGTTTATGTCGCCGTAAGCCAGGGCCAGGCCATGCAGATCAGTATCGCGAATTCAGCGAAGTTCCTGGAAGGCGAGACCTACTTTGGCCCGATGATCACGGGGATTCAAATCGAACCGCTCGACGAATCGGGTCGGGCTCGCCGCTGAGTAGTGGCGGTCCCAGACGGAGACGGAACTGACGGCACGAACGAGATCGGACCTGTCGAGGTGCCAGGGATGTCAGGAACGACGGCGATTATAGGGGCTTTGATTGGTGGGCCCCAGAGAGATTCCCTGGGCCGAGGCCTGCGTGTAGATGGCGCTTTCGGTGCGGCCGATCTTCAGGCCGATCACGCGCGTTGGGGTATTTTGCGCGGCCAGACCCTTGAGTTTGGCTACATCCTGCGGGGTCCATTGCTTACCACTGTTGCGATCGCTGAGTGACATGGTTGTGATTTTAGTTTGAGGTTTATGTGAACTGAAAGTGGTCAGGGCTTCTCGTTGAAGCTGCTGGCGGTGCCGTTAGCCGAGCTCACGGCCTTGAAGTGACCTCGCTCGTGATCCCATCCCTCGATGGCCTGGTGCTCGCGCACGAGATGCCGACAGGCCAACAGCACATCCCAGGGCAGGGCGTCGATTTCGTCGGCAATTTCCAACGAGTCGCGATAGCGATCCGGCACCAGCCGCTGCCGGACCTCGCGCAGCAAGTCGGCATCAGCGGGTTCATCCCAAGCGTAACGGTCGCTGCTGCACCAGAGAACCCGGTTCCGCCAAATGATGAAATGAGATCCGCAGCCATCCTCGCGCCAATACGAAGGGAAAACCGTCAGGGCCTGCTTGCGCATGTAATGCCGCCACGCTGGCCCGGCCCGCTCGTCCAGATTGACGATCAGGGTGGCCTTGCAACCGCAAGGGCAGCACATCACGAACGCACGATCCACGCCGCGATGAACCAAGACCATCTCGCCTGGGTGCTTGAGCAAGGCGGTCGCGCTGGCCATGTTGCGTTGGGCCGCCAGGAGCTGGATTTTTTCCACCCGGACTGAATTATTCATCGGCGCGTCCCGGTAGTTCCCAGCGCAACGCCTTGCCAAGGGCGCCACACTCGGAGCAGGTGATACAACCCGGATGGGAAACAGCGGTGAAAGGCTTGAGCTGGCCGACCGCAAGGTTGCCTTGAATAGCCCGGGGGCCCGGCAATCCCGTTACGGTCGAGAGGAACATGGTCACGGCCAGCGAGCAGGCGGCCGAGTTGAGCGAGATCACGGCCGGGGCCGGCTCGCCAGGGCCGGTGAAATAAGGATCGGCCCGCCGTTCGCTTTCGGTCTGCAAATCCCGCCGGATCTGATCGGCGTTAAGGTAATTGGCGCAAGTCAGGCAAGGAAGGCCGGGCGAAAGCAGCTGGGTCCGCACCCGCAGCTGCAACGGCGTGGACCGGTTGTCGATCACCACGCCCACGTCAATCGTCGGCAAAAGGAACTGATAGGCCAGCTGGTTCAGCACATAGCGGCTGCCTTGGGAGTCAGTGCAGCAGAACACGAAGTCGGCATCGGCAACTAGGACCGCGGTGGAGCGATGGTTGATGGAGGCGGTCAGGCACTCGATCTGAGCGTCGGGCTGGATTCGCAGAATCAAGTCACGCACCACCTCGACTTTGCGGCGCCCCACATCGCCCGGACCGGCCCCCACCAGCCGGTTCAAATTGGTCCGATCAACCGTGTCCGGATCGATAAGCAGGTAAGACTGGACCCCAAGATAAGCCAGTTGCTGGGCAATCACGCTGCCGGTTCCCCCGGTCCCGACGAGCACGACTCGCAGCCGGCGCAACAGGGCCTGGCCGTGTTGACCGAATGCACGGATCTGCCGGTCATACTCCAAGGGCAGACCGGCAGTGCCGTCGTCGCGTGAGGCTTGGACAAGGCCCGATCCGCAGGCAAATACCTGCAGGGGTGCCCCACCGCCTAGAAGACGGGCGACACACCCGGTCGGGGCGTAAACCATCGCGGCGTGGCTGATCCCCGGGGTCCGCTCGGCGAAGAAAGTCTGCAGCGGGCCTTCCCCGTCGTCGTCAACGGGCGAAAAGAAAGCCGGGGCTCCCGCATGGCTGTGGACAAACACCACACTTTCCTGCCGGGCACGGGCCTCTTTGCTCAGGCGCGCTAGAAAATCGGGCCGCAATTGAATACGCGTCGTCGTGCGCACAACATAGGCATCCTCAGGAACAGCGACCACTTCCCGCGCGACCATGCGCACAAGTTGGCCCCGAACCTGCACCACATTGGCCCACAAAATTGCGGCCGTCTCCAAAGGAGACGACTCCAGCCCTTGGACCAGGCGTTCATAAACCGAGGATGAAAGGACGAGACGGCTCATTGGGGCTTGGTCATCCGTTGTTCACACACGCGCGCATACGTCAGCAGCGAGTCCCGGTTGGGGTCCCACGTGGCGGTGTGCCACGAAAACCACAACAGTGGCTGGGTGGTGGCGGGCGGGGTGCTCATGCCGCTGTTCTGCGGCATGCCCCCAGAGGCCAGTTTCAGGTCTGGATCGACCCAGAAGCAATCGGGCTTGGCATGCGGGTATCCCGCCGGAGCAACAAACCGGTAGGTCACGCTGCCCTTGGACCAGCCATGGCCGATTATCACCTCCGGCATGATGATCAGCGCCGAGCCGTCAGGGCAGCGAGTCAGCGTCGCGCCCGGGAAAACCGCCTTGAGCGCCTCAAATTGTGCATCGAGGACGCTGGTGCTCATTGCCGGCCAAAATTTGCCGGCGGGGCCAGGAAGAAGCGCCGCGGACCATGGTCCTTCTCCAGGTTGACCTCCGAGTCGTCGTTGATGAGCACATCGGGATCGTTGCCGGGACCTTCCAGGAACAGAAGGTGGTCAGCCGGGTAGTTGGCAATCCGGTCTTTGATTTGGCGACCGGTCAGGACGGGAACGTCAGATTCGAACTTGTCGTTCCCGACGAAGTAGAAGTATTGTTTGGGCTTCATAGATAGAGGGAATTTTGTTTTCCGAGAGTAGCTGCCTTCGGTTGACAAACGTTTATATTACTGAACGTTTGTCAACCACGATTTATTTATGTCCATGAACCGCCTCAAAGAACTCCGCACGGCCCGCCGTATGTCCCTGGCCGCGCTTTCGGATGCGACCGGTGGGGCCGTGACCCGCCAAGCCATCTGGAAATACGAAACCGGGCGCGACAATCCCAGTGCGCCCGTGGCCATTAAGATCGCCCAGGCGCTCGGGGTCAAAGGGGCGGAGCTGTTTAGCGCGCCATCCGTCCAGATCGAGTGCCTGGGATTCCGCGCCAACAAGAAGCTGGGGGTCAAGAAAAGGGCCGCGCTGCAATTGACCCTCAAACACGCGCTGGAGCGCCGGGTGTGGCTTCAACAGAAGATCCAGCCCACCCAGGAGACCAATCCCCCGGTGCAGAGTTTCCCGGTAAACACCATTCTGGATGCCCAAGGCGCCGCATCCTCCCTGCGTAGCTTTTGGGGTCTGGGCCAGTCGCCCATCGCCAACCTGCTTCTTCTGCTCGAGAGCAAAAACATCTATGTGATCGAGCTGGAGGCGGAGGAGGACTTTGACGGCCTCTGTGCCGTGGCCAAGAATTCGCTTGGTCAATATGTGGCGGCGGCGGTGGCCTACCGCAAAGGTATGCCTTGGAGCCGCCAGCGCTTCAGCCTCGCGCACGAACTCGCCCATTTGGTCATGAAGGTGCCGGCGGAATGCACCGAGGACGAGGAGGAGAAGCTGGCCCACAGCTTTGCCGGTGCTTTTCTGATCACCGCGGAGGAACTGAAGCGATTCATCAATACCCGCCGCCGGGTCCTGACGGTGCAGGAACTGTTCGTCCTGAAGCGGACATTTGGCGCGAGCATCCAGGCCCTTGCGATGCGGCTTTATGGGCTTGGGCTGCTTGGGACCCGCGACTATCGCAACACCTGGGCCATGATCTATGCCGCCGGCTGGCGTAAGAAAGAACCGGGTGAGCTTCCGCCGGAGACGTCGTTCTGGTCGGCCCAGGCCGCCTTCGGCGCCGTCGCCGAGGGCATCATCTCCGGGGAGGAGGCGACGGAATTCATTGGCCGCACCAAACCCAAGACCATTTCCGAACTTCCCGACGAGCGCCGGGCGTTGCTGGCCCAATCGCCGGAACGGCGCCGCAAGCGTCTGGAGGAACTCAGCAAGGAAACCGTGCCCTACGCCGAGGCCTCGGACTGGGACACCACGCTCGGGGACGGCTTGGATTAAACTTCATCCCATGGCGGCCCGCGGCGAAATCTGGTTAGTTAATTTTAATCCAACTGTAGGTGACGAGATCCAGAAAACTCGACCCGCTGTGGTGATCAGTTCCGATGCCATTCACACGACGCTGGCACTAAAGCTGGTGGTGCCGGTGACCGAGTGGCAGGCGGCTTTTGTGGGCAAGCCGTGGCACACAAAAGTGGTGCCGGACAAGCACAACGGGCTGAGCAAGGACTCGTCGGCCGACGCCCAGAATATTCGGGCGGTCTCGGTCAACCGTCTGACGAAGCGAATCGGCCAGCTTCAACCGGAACAGGTCGAGGCGATCGCCGCAGCCATCGCCCTTTTGGTGGAGTATCAGTAAGCGTAATTCCCCTTGGCCAAGTGAAGACGAGGAGGAAATCGCGGAGTAGGCACCCACTGCAATCAATGCGGTTACTTGAATAGTTCACCCCAACGCACGGTTAGCGCGAGCGACACCGTGGTGCGGCTTTGCTGGGCCAGCGGAACACGGCCGGAAGCAACCTGCACCCGCACCGCCGAGATCTTCTTGCCCCAAACGGATGATGCCGGCACCGCATAATCGAGCGCCAAGGAATACTGCCACGCATCCGCCAAGTCACCCAAGGCGACGGCGAGATCCGTCGAACGGTAATACTGGATGCCCGGCACGATCTTCAGATTGCCGCCTCCGATCCCGAAATCTGCCGGCGTGACCTGCCAGAAGACCTGGCAGCCAAACCGCCAGTAGTCCTGTTCCGGCACGCCAAGGCGATCCGCCAGTTCGGAGCCCATTTCGCTGATCCGACGGTAGTCGGCCCAGACATAGGGCAGCCACCATTGGCTTTCCGCCCGGTCATAAGCGGGGGTGTAGTTCACCCGCAGACCGTAGGCCCACTGCCGGTTGTCCATGGCTTGGTCACCTTCAAAGGCCCCGGCCAATTCAGCGGAGAGGGAACCCCACCGGAGGCCCGCCGCCGATTGCCCCGCCCCGTCTTCGTTCGGCGTGCTGACTCTTCCCGGAAATCGCCGCACCGGCCGTGCCACGGGATCGAACCGCCACTCGATTCCGCTGCGCAAATCAAGAGAGGTCTTTTCATCGTTGGCTTCCTCCTTGGTCGCCCAAGTGCTAGCCAGATCATATTCCGCAAAGGCGTAGCGGTCCGGCCGGCCAAATTCCCGCTCCTTCCGGGCATCGGATTTGATCCGCACTGCGGGAACAATGCCCGGTCCATCCTCGGGATGCAGCAGCGTGGGCTTGAGCGAAAAAAGATCGCCCGCGAGCAAGGTGCCGGGAATCAGGACCAACGGCAGAAGTCGGAATTTCATGCGGATTCGGATTTGAAGCGATAGAGCCGGTCGGTGAGCGGGCCAAAGGCCGCAATGATCGCGTCCGGTTTGCCGAGCAGCCCGAGAAAGGCCTCCCGGGCCTGGGCACTGGTGGTGTCCTTCTCCAAGACGGCCGCGGGATCGGGACTCTGGGCCAGAAATGCCTGCAATCCGGTCGCGATCTGTCGGAGCGCCGCCGAACGGATGTTGGCTGGCAAAGCCTCGCTCGGCCATCTGGCCAGATCCCGCATCCGAAGGTGCCCCGCCTGTTCAAAGGAGAGTTTCTCTGCCTCAGTCTTTGTCATCAGATCCCGGAAGAACAGGTCGGTATAGAAATGCGCCTCATTGTTCTGGGTCCAGCCCGACCCAAAGGGATTGGGATAAAATTTAACCTCGCCCAACTCGGCTTTCACCGCCTGCAAGGCCCACTCTGCCGGTTGGGCTTTCACCTCCAGATTATATTTGGCGAGGAAGCGGAGGTAACGAACCACATTCGCCCTGGCGCCGGTGCCGCCCTTACCGGGCAGGCCCAAAAACTGGACCGGATTGGTTTCCGTGATCAGCTTGAAATGGGCCGCCGAAAAGCGGTTCGCGAAAAACCGCCACAAGTTGTCGTCCCGCACCCGCTGCCGCACGAGATGGAAATCGCTGCCAAAGAGCACCCGTTTCCCGGAGACCGGATCAGACAGAATGTTCTTCAGATGCTTGAAGTAGTTCGCCTCGTAGAGCCCCCCATCCATCGGTTCGTCATGATAGGAGATGTCGGCATACACCCCCGGATACCGTTTCATCAGGCCCAGGATCTTCCCGGTCCATGAGCCGGGATCGATGCTTTCCTCAATAAAGTTTTCATCACCGCCAAAATGACCAAAGCACACCCTAAGCTCGGGGAACTTCTCCAGCACCGGCACCCAGTGGACCGGATCACAATATTCGATGCTCTGCTCGTCCCGGTAGAATCCGCCCCGGTTGCAATGCAGGAGGATGGGAGTGTCATGGGCCACGCAGTAGGCATACACCTTCCGCATCTCGGGCGTATCGATCTTGAATCCCAGGGAGGGATAGAGCTTCACGCCCACAAAGCCCCGCTCCTCCAACGCATGGGTCATGCGCTCATAGTGGAGCGTGCGCCGTGGATTTACCGCGACAAACGGCAAGATGCGCCCCGGAAAAGCCAGGCTAGCCTGGGCGGTGTCCTCGATCTGCTGCCGGAAAAGGGCCTCGTCCGCATCCCCACCCTTGGTGATATCCATCATCAGGGCGACAATCGCGGTGTCCGGCCCGCTGTATTCCAAAAGCTTGTCGGCGACCGCCGTGATCGACGGTTTGATGCCAATCGCGAGAAACGCCAGCAGGTCGCCGAGGTCGCCGGTCCGGGCGTCGCTGTCATCGGCGACAATCAAGGCGGAACCCACCTTGGTCAAAATCTCCCGCAGGGCCCCGACCGGCAGCCCGGCGATATCGCCCTCCAGCGCGATGGTGACGCTCGGGGGCAGCTTGTTCATGCCGCCGGCCACCAGCTGGATGAAGGCCTGGTCGGCCTTCAATCCGCCGACAATCTCCCGGAGCAAAGTTTCCTCGTCGAGGAGTTCACCCTTGAGGTGCTTGGCCAGGGCTTTCTCGGCGGCCTTGGTCGCGAAGGCCGGCCACTTCTCCCGGCTGAGCCGGCTGATCAGAATGGCGATCGTTTCCGGGGTGAAGACCGAGCGGAACGTGAAGATGTGGGCGTGGCAGTTGAAGCGCATGGCGGGTTATTTTTCCGTCCGCTTGAACCAGACGTAGGTGACCGAGCTGATGCCCATGAGCACATAGGCCTGGTCATCAAAGACCGGGAACTTTCCGCTCTTGACGACCTGGTGGATGAAAATGCCGCCAAAAACGACCGTCCAGATCAGCATCTGCAACCGGTGGATGTTGATCCCCTCGTTGTCGCTGAGGATGTCATCGAGAAAATTCTCATGCGGGGAAGGCGGAACGTGATCCTGGACGCCTGCCGCCGCATTGGCTGCCTGGGCCGGCGCGCCGGGCTTGCCGGTGACGGCGGAAAGGGCCGTGGTGCCCGTGCTGATGCCGAGCAGGAGGAGGGCGGTGTTGTTCAGGACCTCGACGCAGACGCCCTGCGAGAAATACACGTAGATGAAGCTGCCGATGACAACCACGGTCCAGAAAGCCTGTTGGGACTTGGCGAGGCTGTATGCGCGCAGCCGGAAATCCTTTTGCTTGGGATCGGGGTCGCGCAAGAGCGTGGTCATCCGGCCCAGGGCGTAGACGGCACCGATCAGCAGCAGTTCGATGGCGATGAGGGCGTGCGGGCCCCAGCGGGAGGAGAGGAGGGTTTCGTTCATGGTGGTTGCTCCGGATAAGGGCTCACTCTTTCAGTGATCTTCGTCGGCTGCCGGCTTGCGCGGCTTGGTTCGCAGCCAAGCCGGGTCAAAGGCGGCCTCGATGGCATTGCTGGCCTCGGGAATATCCGGCATGAAGTTCAGGCCCGTCTTTTGCTCGATCACATCGACCGCCACCGCATAGGCCTTGTAATCGAGCACGGTGGGTTCGTGCGGCAGGAGGAAGCCCACGGCCGCCGTTTTCCCGTCCCGTTTGCCGATCACCACATAGAACAGCTCATCCGGACTGGGGAGGGATTGCTCGCTCCCGTCCTTGACCTTTTTGATGTAGGTCGGGCTCTCGTGGTCGTGATAGACCGGGCCGACAATGAGCCAGACCTGCCCCAGTTCATGCGCCCAGTCGAAACAGGCGCTTTCCAGCCCCGACCACGTCGGGGCGTTGCTCTTCGCCATCTGGGGCACGATGTTCGCCACGGAAAAACTCTCTATCTGGGCCGTCTGCCCTTGCTCGATCGTGCCCTGGCATTTCATGGCGTTGTTCGGCACCATGTGGCCCCGTTGGATGCCCCGGTCCGCATTGGCCTTCTTGGCCTCGGCTGCCGTTACGCCGGTCCCGGCCTTCAACAGAGGATAGCGCGGGTCAAAGGTGCTGGTGAACGTGCCATGGGACGCCGCCGTCACATCCAGACGCTGGCTGCGCGCGACCACGAGTGGTTCCTGAAAAAACTGCCCTGGCCGGGCGAAGTCCGGGTTGCTTGCCGGACGCTCCCCGTCTAGATCGTTGCCCACCGTCACCGTGTCCAAGGTGTAGGCACCCCAGACCGGCGAGTGGAACTCAACATCATACTCGGTCGAGAACCGCGTATACCGGACCACGATGTTTGTGTCCGTGTTCTCCGTCGCGCTAGCCAGCTTGGGCTTTCCAAAGAACCCCGCAGCGTCAGCCTTACTCCAACTGCGGGCCCACCAGCCGTTCTTCCCGTTTTTTTCCGCCATGCCGGCGGCCGGCAGTTCACCGGCGGCCACCTTCTGAATATAAGCCGTATCGGCTTTGGGGACCGCATAGGCAAGACGGGGGAAACCAAGGCCGAGAACGGCCAAGCCCACCGAAGCGAGCGCGAGGATACGTGGGATTTTCATGGCGATAGAATGGTCAGGCTTTTCTCACCGACTGCTCTTTGAGCTGTTTTTGGATGGCTTCCAGGTTGTCGATCTTCTGCTGGACCTCCTTAAACTGGTCTAAACGCAGCTGGGGCTCGGTTTCTTTCTCCAAATCCCGAGTCTTAATGGCACCCGCCTTGAGCTCTTCCTTGAGGGCGGCGATTTGATTGACCGATTCCGTCGCCCCGCGGGCAACCATAACGGCCTGCACTTCATCGAGCTTGCGTTTGGCCTCGGCCAACGCCTGCTCCGCATTCTCTTTGGCCGCCTTGAGCGCCTGAATCTCGGAGGTGCTGGCCGCAAGCCTCGCTTCCAAAACGGTTTTCGCCTCCGCGATTTCCTTGGTCGCGCTGGCCGTGATGATCTCGAAATCCTTATACTTGAGCGTCAGGTTGCCCGACTGGTAGCTGATCCAGGTGAAGCCGATGGTGAAAATGAGCACCGAGGCGCTCAGCGCATGCCAAAACGATTTAGGGATGTTGTCGGTATTCATTTGGTATCAGCGGCGATTGCCTTGGTGCCAGGCAATGACTTTGCCTGCCTTCACGAACACTGTGCCGGTCGGATAATTCCAAATCTCAAAATCCATCTTCAACTCGATCTCCGTGGCGGCCCCGAGTTGGCGCCGGAGTTCCCCTTCGGAGATGCCTGATTTTAACGCCGACCACCAGGCAAGTGCGGGTTGCGCGGTTTGACTCGTGGAGGGTTTTGTCGTGACGGCCGCCGGCGCACTGGTTGCGAGCGACCCCGCATCATCTCTGGATTTTGCCCCGCGCTGCCCCGTATAGGGATTTACGTTCCCCTGAGTTGAATAATTGTCGCTGCGCGTCTTGTTCGGCGCTGTGCGCGTATGCGGCGCAACGTAGGTGCCGTCCTTGCGGGTATAGCCTTTGACGCGAACTTCCTTGGCGCCAATCGACGCCACCAGAAAGCAAAGCAGAATGACAAACGGGCCGAGCAGCTTTTTCACAGCGGTAATCGTCACGCTGGCCCTAGCGTGACAAGTGACTGGTTAATCGCTGCCGCCGTTCAGGCAAACATAATCAGTGCTGCGATAATGTGGTCTTCAAAATCAATGGGATGAAGGGAGCCAAAGACAGATGCCCACTAGTTTTGTTACCTGACAGGCCTAAGCTCGTTTTATGTTTCCCAGTCCTCACCGAACCGCGCCTGCGCCCACAGTGGATCGCCCTTGATTTTCATTTAAGGCGCGCAAGAAAGCGACCAGCGGTTCGATATCTGCCGCGGCAAGACGCATCGCGGAAAACTCCAGCGGAGCATTCCGCATCTTGCCGACCCGGGCGAGTTCACTCATCCGCCGATAGAGATCGAGCACCTCCTCAACCCCGGCTGCTCCACCTGAACTCAGATAGGGGGCTGATCGATCAAGGCCGCGCAGGCCGGGAGTCTTGAATCGGCCCACGGTGAGAGCGAGCACCTCGTCTTTCGTCAATCGCCCTTCTTGGTTCAGCCGACGTTCAATTGTCGGCTGGGGCGACGGCTTGTCCGGATTGGCGTAGATGTTCCACAGCCCAAGATCGACTTGCCCGGGAGCGCCGGCATCGGGGCTGCGGCTCATGCGACCAGGAGCGCGTGGATGCTTCGGGCTTGGGGGCAGCCAGGTGGCGGGCTTGCCCAGTCGCTCATCAAGGCTGGGCAGACCGAGCGCAGCAAAGGCCCCCGCCCCATGCACCTCATCGTAGCCGTCCTGTGCCACACCGGTGTTGTGAAATCCAAAATCCGTGAAATGCGGCGGCACGTGGCACTCTCCACAGTTGCCAGCACTGGCACTTGGCACATAACCCATCGTGCCGCGGAAGAACACCCGCATGCCGCGCAGTTCCAACTCGCCGAACGGTGCCGGGCCCCCGATGAATTTGGGCGTTCGCAAAGCCGCTACCGCCGCATGCAACCGCCGTGCGTATTCGTGTGGTGTCTCTTCTGCTTTGGGCGCCGCCGGCAGGCGATTGGCGACCAGAAAGGCGTCGTATGCAGACCCATTGTAGGTGCCGGAGGCATCCCGCGAAAATCTCAAAGATTCCAGATAGGTGGCCACAGCGTCCGCTCCAACATCAAGCATTTGGTCATCCGTTGCCTTGGCTAGGTCGAGACCGATGCCGCTCGCTAACGCCATGATCTCCGGATCGCCGCGCATCACCTCACCAAAGTGCCTGACGGCCTGAGTCTTCTCATCCGGCAGCCAGCCGAAATTACGCCCAGTGAAGGTGCCTTTGATCAAATCTTCGATGGAGGCGAACTCCCCATCCCAATGCCACAGGCCCCATCCATCTGGCGAAACCTCCAGCGCGCCGACCAGTGCCTGGACATGGCGTGGGGTCTCACGCTGGCCATCGTCGCGCGCCGGCACCGGGTTGCGAACCGGAGATACAGACACTCCCGCAGGCAGCACATGACAAGTCGAGCAACTGACTGGCGGCGCGTTATCCCGGGCGTATTTTGTTTCAAAAAACAGCCGTTCACCCAATCGAGGCTCAGCCGCCCGCTGGGCTGTTTGCGCAAACGCCCCAACGACTGAACAGACTGCTAGGGTCAACAGGCATACAACGGACTTCATCGCGCCTAGCCAAAAGGATTTCCTTAGGCAAACTCAAGGCTGGTCTGCAACACCGCCAGTGCCGGAGTCCCAAGCCCCCCTAACTGATTCCGCCCGAGATTCCACTCACGTCGTCGCAGCGCCAAAGGGCACAATGGCTGAGAATACCGCTGGGGCGGCGTTGAAAACGGGCCACCTGTTCCTCGTCTCGGCTGACATTGCAAAGGTAACATCCCGGCAGTCGGGCAAGCAGGAAAAGGTGATCGTTCGACTTGTCTGGCACCATCTCTAAACCGGCGTTGAGAACGATCTCCCCCAATTTACGCAGATTCGTCGGAAAAAGCTCCGGCACAGAAATCTCGATCATCCACAAAGCAGACGCTTTCTCGACGATTTCCCTCACGCTTTGCAGGATCTCGGGCGATTCCACTTCGATGTGGGCAGCCCAGCCTCGCGCGGCTCCCAAGTGCTCGAGATATTGAGTAGGAGTGCACGCCACAGCGCGCATCACCACCTTCAGGGAATCGCCGAACCCATTCAAACGCTGCGTCCATGGAGTCTGGGTGCCACTGCCCGGCAACACCTCCAGCAAAGGGAAAAGATAGCCCGCCGCCAACGCTTCGGCCTCAATGCCGTCGTAAAGGGCCCCGGACGGATTCACTGCCAGCGCATAAACCACCTGGTTGTCCGCCAGATAACTGCGCGGGATGCAGAAATGTGATCCGAGGTTATCATCATGCACCAGAAAACTACTCAGCCATTTTTCACTGGGCACATACTTTGTGTCGTCACTGATCAGGAAATAATCGACTTCCGCGCTCGGGACCCACGTGTCGCGGTTGAACGTGTGGCCAAATACGGGCATAACATGGCAGGTCGGCGGTTTGGCCCCATTGGGCTTGGCCAGCCGAAACCCCACCATGGCCCCGCCGCCGGATTCGAGGCCAGCGTATAGATGCTGCTGAAAGCTGGGACCGGGGTCACCCCGGTTATTCGCTCCCGTCTCGGGGTAGTCGATGGGCGTCGTTCGCAGGCCGTATCTTGAGAAAACGCGGGATATCTGGTTCAAGTCCAGACCATCCGACTTGACGAACGATTCCGCACGGGGCACTTCGGCGGCAATCCGATTAATATCGCTGTAATTAATGGAAACCTCCGGCCGATTGATGGCCAGCAAGGTCTTGATGGCAACCTGGGCGCAGGCCTTGTTGATCCCATTTTGCTGGTAGTAGGGCACGCCCCGCAGCGTAAATTCACGCTCCGCTAGCCGCACGGTCCAAGGCCGCTCGCAGGGCACAAAATTATGCGGAACCGTGGACTTGCGAAAGACCGATTCGAACACATGCCAACGATTGATCTGTCGGCTCGGCACCTCGTCTTGCTTGAGGACAGCGAAGCCGATCAGGTCGGCATCGGTGGCCGTGGCCAGCGTGTCTTCCGTGAAGGCCGCCGACCACCAACTGATCCGCACCAAGCGACTCATTTGGTGATCCGGACACTCCGCGACAATCTCCAGGTTCTCGTCTACGATGTCAGTGCCTCCGCTTAAACCCTCCACGAGGATCGTTTTCTGGCCAGCATGACGGGCTTGAGAAAAAAGCCGCTGGATAGAACTCGGCACCACCGGCCGAACCACCCCGTCCGGCGCGGTTTCCTGGCTGAGAAACTGGGCTTCAGCGAAACCAAAATTCGAGAAAGGCCGTTCCGCTGGTAACAAAAATTCCCTCCTCCCCGAGGACAAACGTGCAAGCATCGCGAAAATTGACCGACGAGAATTCGCGCAGAATCAGTCGAACTGGATATTCGCCGTGGCAGCCCGTCGCTTGCGGGCCTGGTAGTTTTGGAGAAACCGCCGGACATCGGCATCATGGCTCATAGTCGCAGTCACGGTCGTGAAAGTCTGTGTATGCTGCGCCAGCAAACGCGGACGCACGATAGCCTGCACCAAGCCCTGAAAAAGGCGGGCGGGAGTGGATGAATTAGGGGGAGTGTTCACTGGTTGCATGATGTTCAGGGCGCTCAAAGGATGAGCTACGCATTTTATGGAGGGGGAAGTCAAACCTTCGCGGGACAGGATGTGGGGCGGCCCCATCGGGTGCCCGAACCCCGGGGATTATAATCGCACAAACATCTGACCAGCATACAGAAATGGACAAGGCCAAAATCATTTCAAGCTCCTGCACCTGGATCCAGAGGGCGTTTTGCCTGAAGATTCACCAAGCCCTTAAGGGTGACCGGACTCGTTAGCCCCACATGCAGTGATGTCCACGCGGTGAGCTTCACGCTATCCATCGCGTAAAGCCAGGCAAAGAAAGCCCCCATCACAGGATAGGCGATACACGTGCAAACATAGAGGAAATCGATCGGCACCCTTTCACTGACCCGCTGGCTATTTCGTTCGATCACCACAACGTATAAGGACAGCGAAAGGCCACCCGCTCCACCAACAAGGATCTGCATCTCTGTGTTCATTGGAATGAGCGTTCCATATCAGCTGAGACGATTGGAAAAAGCGGTCAGGAGTTTGCTTAACGGGCTGCTCTCCGCTTCCACTCGCCCCCGTAAAGCAAAAAGTGCCGCGCCATTGACGGCACGGCGACTCGAACGGGCAATCCGTTCTTCATTCACCAGCAGCAGGTCGCTCACTTGGTCCGCCCCCAACGATGTCTCTGCTGCAATGCCCGCCACGGTGCGCCACAGATATTTCTGGTTGGATAGTGCCGAAGCCAGACGCGAACTCAAATCGCCGATTTCGCTAGCCAATTCAGCCGTGGTTCTGAGCCTGAACCAACCCGGCATCTGCTGCAACAACCCATCAGCGGGAGGCTCTTTGGTCACTAGCCACACCTCATCCAGCCCACTGCGCTCTAAGACAGGCTCCCATCGAGTGAGCAAGGCCTTGAAATCCACCGCCGTCACACTGGACTTGCACTCGACTCCGATGCGTTTGCCCTCAGAGTTAATGATCAAATCGAGCCCAGTCACCGGCTCTCGCTGCACATCTTGGGCGCCCAGCAGACGACACAGCGCCTCCACCGTCGCAAGAAATTCTGGTTCAGTGGATTTCATCCGCGAGGGACAACGCGGTTCACCGCACGCGAGTCGCGCAGTGTCGGGGCCGGCCTTGGGTGGGAGAATGCTTTCAACAACTGAATCGGAAGAGATGTAATGGCCCGTAACTCAGTGAAGAAAAGCGAGAAGCCTTGTAGATGTAAACAAAGAATCACTAAAAATGACCCGCTACAGCCCAGCCTTTTGAAGTGCCATTTTGTGGCATTACCGGATACGGGTGGTGAGACAGGTATCCATAGCACGCGTTCACATCACCGTGCGTTGGTTGGCTTGTGCGATTCACTTATCCAGCCCTTGTGCCGGACTCCGGGCTGCGTGTTCAGCGACATGGCGGGAGATTCAGATTGAAGGTGACCGGGCGGCAAACCTGAATGCCGTCACATAGCTTGGGCACTCGCATCCCTACTTTAGTTTGGCCGGATTCATCACGGATTAAAGCGGCCGTGGGTCTTCTGCCGTTGACCGAGGAACGTGGCACGAGGCGGGCAAGTCACTGGGGTGTTTAGTTTGATGTAAGCGAACTTTCCTTCGATCGGTGAAGGGTTGATAGCCGAGAAGGTGCTCACCGTGCGTTGGTTGGCTTGTGCGGTTCACTTCCTGAAATGCACAATCACGTCGCGGCGATCCTCACGTTGAATCCAGCCGCAAGGCCATCCTCCCGCTGAGTAAGCGAGTGCAATGCGATCAAAGACAGGCCAAGCGCGCATTGCGGCACTACAACGCACTAAACCTTTAAAGTGATAAGAGACATGATCGAGGATATCAGGATGCGAGACACCAACTGTTTTTTCTAAAACCTCATCCAATTCCACTGAACATCGCCGAAGCAAAGTAGCCACGTCTGTATAATCAGGAAGCGCATAGAGCGCCCCATTGATGGTTTTCATTTCATTGGCGCAAGTATCGGACCAATTCGAAATTCCTGACCACCCATGCGGCGTTTCGTCCCCCTCTCGCCAGTTACTGATCGCAAGGGCAATCGCTAGGTTGTTTTCGTGAAAAGCAAACTCTGACCCCGGCCTCGAATTACCGCGCAGGAATTCTTGGCTAAGCGACAATGCTTTTAGCTCTTCGCATTTGATGATGATTCGGTCGCTGGCACTCATTTGGTAAGACCTTCAATCCATTGCTCCAAAGTTCCACCTTTCTTTTTGTATAGCGGTAAATTGGACTCAATCAATACGCGCGCACGATTTTGCAGTTTTAGAACGGCGATTTGCATATCTTTGATATTCAGATTTCGAGCGTGAATTTGATTCAGCGCCACTTCCATCGCTTCGTTGTAGATAGAGTGGAACCCTTTGTGAACTGATTCGGATAGTCCCATGCCGTTAGACATATGATCTAGATCCATGCCCATTTTAATCAGCACAGGATGTTCTGCCAGTTCAGACGGTATTACGTGATGCGCTTGATGACCCTTGGGCAGTCCGCCCATATTCGCCCTGAGTGTAGTGCTATTGCCTCCACTTACGAAGCCTGGCTTTCCCGGGATAAGGCGCTTCCCCTTGATCAGCTTCATCAACGATCCGCCAACGACTTTGCTGGTTATAGCATCAGTGTGCTAACTACCAGATCATAGACACAGAAACGTGAGTTAATTGGGTAACACTCCAAAGCGAAAGGAGTGTTACCATGGAAACGAAAGAGACAGTGGAAAGGAAGGAGGTCCGCGAACCGCGGACCGGTCGGAAGCGGCGCAGATACCGCTTCGAGGAGAAGCTGAAGGCGGTCCGGCTGCACCTGCAGGAGGGGTTCAGCCGGGACCTGGTATGTGAGGAGACGGGGGTGGCCCCGACCACGCTGACGACATGGCTGAAGGACTACCGCGCGCATGGGGAGGCCGGCCTACAGGGGCAGGCGGCGCCCCGGCCGGGGCGCCGTCTGCCTGCGGCGATCACGGAGAAGATCCTGCAGTTGAAGCGGGCGAACCGGTGGTATGGGGTGAAGAAAATCGCCCACGCCTTGCAGCGGCTGTTCATGCTGCCGGGCAGTCCCGAAACCGTGCGGCGCCGGCTGCACGAGGCGGGCCTGATGGAGTCACCGCCGAAGGCGCGCCGGAACATCACCCGGCCGCGCTTCTTCGAGCGGGCAACACCGAACCAGATGTGGCAGAGCGATCTGTTCACGTTCCGGCTGGGCGGGAAATACGCCTACGTGGTGGCGTTCATGGACGACTACTCGCGCTACATCGTGGGGCTCGATCTTTACCGCTCGCCGACGGCGGAGGCGGTGATCGAGACCTACCGGGTGGCGGTCGGGGAATACACCCCGCCGAAGGAAATGCTCACCGATCGTGGCCGCCAATACACGAACTGGCGGGGCAAGAGTCGCTTCGCGGTCGAGCTGCAAAAGGACCGGGTGGCGCACTTCGTGTCGCGGCCGCAGCACCCGATGACGCTGGGCAAGGTGGAGCGGTTCTGGGCCTCGATGTGGCAGGAGTTTTTGGTGCGGGCCCAGTTTGACTCGTTTGAATCGGCGCGGGAACGCCTGCGCCTGTGGGTGAAATACTACAATCACCGCCGGCCCCACCAGGGGATCGGCGGGCTGTGCCCGGCGGACCGTTACTTTGAGATCGCGAACGATCTGAAGCAGACGCTCCAGGCGGGGATCCAGGAGAACCTCCTGGAGCTGGCGCTGCGCGGGCAGCCCAAGAGTCCGTTCTACCTGGTCGGCCGGTTGGACGGGCAGTCGGTGGTGCTGAAGGCCGAGAAAGGAAAACTAAAACTCAGTGTGGATGAAAAGGAAATGACCTATGAGCTCGAAAAAGGAACCAGTGGTAACGGCGGCGAAGGAAACCCCGAAGCGCAAGGCGCGGACAGCCACCAGCCCGAATGGGCACACGGCGGCGGAGAAGGTCCAGGCGATCCTGGCGGTGTGGACGGAGCGGGTGAAACCGAAGGAGGTGATGAGGGCGATGGGGATCAGCTACCCCGTCTTGCAGCAGTGGCAGGACCGGGCGATGGAGGGGATGCTGCAGGCGCTGGAAAGCCGGGTGAACCTGGCGGATGGGGCGGCCTTGAGCCCGCGGCTCAAGGCGCTGCTCCAGAAGCGCCAGTTGGCGACGGGCCGAGAGAAGCTGACGGCCCGGCTGGAGCGCATCCAGGGGGTTGCCCCGGAGGCCGCTTCGTCCTCCAATGCCTGAGCCATGCAAGCGAAGGAGACGGCGCGGCAACGCGCGGAAGTGATCATGCAGGTCAGGTCGGGGAAGCTGACGGTGAAGGCCGCGGCGGCCCTGTTGGGGGTCTCGCGCAAAACCTACTACGAGTGGGAGGCGCGGGGGTTGGGGGCGATGCTGCGGCAGTTGGAGGACCAGACGGTGGGCCGGCCGCCGAGCCCGGTGTCGGCGGAGGAAACCGCCCTGCAGGCGAAAGTAGCGGAGTTGGAGCGGAAGCTCGCCGCGGTGGAGCAGACAGCGGAGATCCGCGCCGTGCTCCGGGCGATGGAGCAAGCCGGGGCTAAAAAAAAGCGGCCCAGATAACGCAGATCCTCCCCATGATCGAAAACCTCCAGGAGCAGTCGCACTTGAGCGCCCGGGAAGCCAGCGAGGCGCTGGGGCTGGGCTATCGGCGGCTCCTGCGTTGGCAAAAACGAGCCGGGGCGGGTGCGCCCGCCCTGGCCAGACCGGGCCCGAAGAAGACGGGCCCGTTGCCGCTGGAGGCGGTGCGGGCGGAGGTGGCGGCGCTGCGGCATCACCGTTGTCGCAGCGAGGGCACCACGGCGCTGTATGAGCGTCATCAAGGCGTCATCTCCCGCCGGGAGCTGGCGCGGCTGGTAGCCGAGGAGCGGGGGCGGCAGGAGCAGGCCCGGCGCCGGCTGTATCGCCGGATCGAGTGGCATGTGCCGAACGTGGCGTGGGCCATCGATGCGACGGAGCGAGGCCGTGACCGGCTGGGCCGGAAGCTCTTCGTCCATGCCGTGCAGGACCTCTGCAGCCGGTATCGGTTTGAGCCGCTGGTGGCACTGGAGTCGAAGGGCCCGGCGGTGGCGGATCATCTGGCCAAGTTGTTCCGGCGGCACGGGCCGCCGCTGTTCCTCAAACGCGACAACGGCAGCCCGCTCAACGCGGCCGAGGTGGATGCCGTGTTGGCGGAGTATGGCGTCATCCCGCTCAACAGCCCGGCGTATTACCCGCGCTACAATGGCGTGGTTGAGCGTGGCATCCGGGAAATGCAGGAGGCGCTCGGCACGTGCCTGCCGCGGCCCGCGCGCTGGCAGCCCAAGGCGCTGTTGCCTTACATCGTCGCGGTGCATCACGCGCTAAACTGCAAGCCCCGCCGGGTGCTGCATGAGCACACCGCCAGCGAGACCTACCATCACCAACCTCACGCGCACTACGCCAAGCGCGAGCGGTTGGCCATTTTTGAGTGGATACGCGTCCACGCAAAAGACAGGATACAGCATCAACCGGAGAAGATCGATCAACGCAGCGTGCGTGCCGCTTGGCGCCGCGCCGCGGAAACCTGGCTCCGCTGCCAGGGCCTGATCACCGTCTCCATCAACCAAAAAGTGTTACCCAATTTACCGCGAAAATATGTCCGGGATTAGGTGGGACGCACACTGGCGCGCGGTTGGCAGGTAACCGTAATAGAGCTGAGTGGCAGGGAACGAGGCCCGGCTTTCCAACGCCAGTTCCACTTGCCTGGCCATGCTGCCTCCGGGCGCCAGAGGCAACAGGCGAACAAAAAACCTGCTCGCCGGAAGCAGGATAATGGCGGGCACCGCCGAAGACTGGACCGAATCAGTCATGTGGCGCAGAATCCGTGGTCAATGGAGGGCTTGATTCCAAGTTCTCCCGAATCTCCAGCACCTTGAACGGGTAGTCCAACTTTTTGATTCCAGGCACATTGGTTTCTTTGGTGGCGGACGTCTGGGGCGGCACTTCAGACGCCAGAGCCACGGCCAAAGTGGCTCCGCCCGGCGGTGCCACCACGGCACTCAACCGGTAGGTGGCCGCGCCGTCTTTGACAGTGACCGTTATGCGCAAGGCGAGCGCTTCGGCTCCGAAAGTTTGGAGTGGCGCCGCCCCCAAGACCCCCGTCGCTTCACTCGTGGCGCGGAAAAAATCCTGGCGGCCGGCCATCTTTTGACGCCGCAGATAATCCTGCAGGGTATCGATCTGGCCGTTATCAAGCCCACCTACGGCCAAGGCTACCGGGTTGGCCCCATTCAGATTCACCCGATTGAAGGCATAAAGCGAAACGCTGGCCGCGAAATCCCGCGCCAAAGTGGTCGGCTGCCCGTGCTGGTCGAAAAAGAAATCCCGGGCATAGGTGACTGCCGCCAGTTCTTCAAACGAACGAAGCGGACGCCGCGCCGGATAATGAGGCAGGGCCGCCCGCTCGTATTTGCCAGCATCGGTCTCAGAAGACTTTGCTACATAATCGACGTGGGTCCAAACGAGCAAAGCATCTGAGACCCGCTCGGCTTCAGCCCGCTGCAAGCCGAGGACTTCCAATAAAACCTCCAACGTGGCCGCATCCGCCAACGGGAGGGATATCTTGCCACTTTCGTCCTCAATTTGAATCTCCACCGTGACTCCCTCCGGCGGAGTATAACCGGCATATTCCAGCGGTTGATCCCAACCCTGGGCAGGGCTGTAGAGCCCGCGGTCCTGGGCTCGGAAATCAGCAAGGACGGCCAGAGTCACTTCCAAAGCCGAATAGGCCTCCTGCCGCAACCGGGCTTGATCGCCCGCGCGCGCATCGGCCAAAAGTTCCGTGCCGGCGCGCTGCACAAATTTCGTCAGCAGGAAGGCGGCTAGCAGAACCGTCACCAAGACAAGCAGGATGACCGAACCCCGATTGCGATTAAACCGTGATGGGCGGCAAATCATCTCAGAAAGCCGGCAAGGCTCCCACAGTGGCGGGCAGCACCACGCTTGTTTCCGTGGTCATTTTCCCGTGGGTGAAACGCAGCGTGATCCGTTCCGGAGGAGTCCAATTGCCCTCGCGGTCTCTTTGCAGTCGCGGCAGGCTTTGCCACGTTTTGAAATCCGGTTGGTAATAATCGTAGGTGATCGCCGTGCCAAAGGGGCTTAGTAAACTCAGCCGGGCCGCATCTTCCTTGAAGCCCACCTCCAGTCGCGAATGCCAGTAAAGCACCAACCCTTGCCGCTCCTGCACCGCGAGCGAGCAAACCACGTCGGGCAACGCTGATTGCGGCCAGGCCAGCACCCGGTCGCCTTCCGCCAGAGTGAAGGTCAACAGAGCTTCGGTGCCGCCCTGAGGTGTCCGGATTTCCTGCGCCGTAACCGCGAGGTCCGTGCGATGCAGCGCATCCGGGGTCAGCGCCGCCCGGCGGAGCAGGTCCTCCACATGCCGGGTGACCGCGCGCACATGCTGGTTGAACAGGCGCTGCTCATTGTTGCGCCCCCAGATGTCTCCCATGGAAAACACAAAAACGCTCATCGCCGTGAGCAGGGCCGCGAGCACCGCGACCGCCAGCAGGATTTCAAGCAGGGTAAACCCCGTGCTGGATTTCTGTTTCACCGCGCGTTCCTCCGTTCCATCCGCTCACGAGCGGCTCGCCGTAACTTGTCCCGTTCACCGGGATCGGACCAAGTGGGCCGCAGGAGCATGAAGCTCTCCTCCCGCACTAGAGGCGTATCTCGGGCCGGGTCGCGGATCACGCAGCGCAATTTGACCCGGAACAGATCGGCCACCCCGGCCTCGTCTATCTGCACCGACCAGTCGGCCGAGCGATTGCCGGGCAGCACGTAGTCCCCACCCTGCTCAACCTTCTTGCGGTCAGACTCCGCCAACAGGCTGGCCCGAACCAACGCTAGGTCCTGATCATGCCGGTTACGCCGCGAAACCGAATCGTAGGCGTTGAGGACATTGACGTAGGTAGCGCCCAGCACCACCGCCGCGAGCGCGAAGATCGCCAGGCTCACCAGCACTTCGATCAGGGTGAACGCTCGATGGCTGCGCTGCGCTGCTGGTCGCTTCATGGTTTGCGATCCGTTTCGACCGTGGCGGCACAGGTCCACGGATCCACCGTCATGATTTGGACGGAAGATTTGCCGGACATGATTTGCGCCCGGAACCGGTCGCAGGTGCCGTCAGCATAAAACCGGACCACGGGCAATTCCTCGGTCTCAAGCAGCGTCCCGCCCAGCAAGATCGTGCTGCCTGTCTTGGACCGAAGGAACTTGAGGCTCACGCCAGCCGGCAACTTCTGCTGCCGGTCCGAAGCATCCCCCCAAAGCAGTGTCTTTCTGTCTTCGGACAGACGCAGAAGGACGGTGCGATTTTGCGTCAAGGCCAGCTCGCGGGCAGCCGTGACCGTGTCCCAGAATTGTCGCTGAGGGTCTTCCTGATTGATTGCCCGAAGGATCGAGTTCACGCTGGGGAGAAGTAGCGTTCCAAGCAACACCATCACGGCCAGCACCAAGATAGTTTCGACCAGAGTGAAGGCCCCGGTCGCGGCACGCCGGCCCCGCCATGACCGGGCCATCCGGTTGTCCCGGGCCGATCTCACCAGTTGCCGAGATCGTCCTCGGTGCCTTCGATCTTGTCCTGGCCTTTGGAAAAAAGATCGTAGCTGCCAGGATTTTTGGTGCCGGGATAACGATATTGATAGGGCTCCCCCCAAGGATCCGACGGCAGGCGGTTGCCGGTGGTATCGGCATAGGGCCCATGCCACCGGTCGGCCTTGCTGGCCGGGGCAATCAGCAGGGCCTGGAGCCCTTCCGCCGTCGAGGGAAAGTCGCCCATGTCGACCCGGTAACGCACCAAGGAAGTCTTTAACGAATCCCTCACAAAGATTTTGGCAACCGCCGCCTGGCTGCTGCCAAAGATCTTATCGCTGTTGCTCACGGTCAACCCGACCAAAAGGCCGATGATCGCCAGCACGATGAGAATTTCCAGCAAAGTGAAGGCGGATTGGCGGGAGCGTTGCATAATCAAAGTTAGTTGCGGCCGGGATTGGCCGCGGTGTTTGCTTGCGCCGCTTGCTGGCGCAAGGCGCGGCGCCGGCGGATTTCGTCTGCGACCGCCGCCAGCCGGGTTGCTTCTGTAGCGGAAGCCTGCGGCGTAGCATTCGGCGGGGTGTTCGCCGGTGACTGGGTGGCCACGGCAGGCGGCTGCGGAGCAGCCTGCGCCATCGCCACCACTTTGGCCTGCTTGAGCAGGAGCGTGAGCGTCCGGCCCTGAAATTGCACCGCTACTGACGCGGCGTTGCTGTCGTAACTCCGCACCACGTAGGGATTGCCTGGCTCATTCATGCCGACCCAAAGCGACGAGCGGGAGGACGAGTCATACAGGCTGAAAAGGAGTTCCCCGCGCTCAACCAACACGCCACGAAATTCAAGGGCTGCGTCGTTACTAGCGGCAATGGGCGCAGCGGCTGTCGGGCCATTGAACGGCGGACTGCTCACCAGCCCATCCAAATTTACAGGGCTAGCCTGCATGGTTGGGACTAGCAGCGCACTCAACATCGACAGAGTAGAGAAGAATTTCCGACAAGCCATCGTGTTGATCATTGAGGCGCGGCACTGTTCCGCGCAACCTCTATGCATGGCTGCTTGCAAGCTTACCAAGATCCATGCGAACAGTCGCCGGAGAAAATACAGCGGGTTTTCTCTATCTACGGTCGCCAATTTTAGCGGACAAATAGCGGACAATTTTGGACCGTTGCAGACCTAGTCCAACCTGTGCCTAACGAAACGAGTTGCTTCAGGACAAAAATAAGGCCCGCTCTTCAAGTGACTGATAGAGCGAGCCTTATCTGTGCTTAACCGTGCCTTAAATTGGGTGCAGAGCTTGGATTTGAACCAAGGACCTTCAGGTTATGAGCCTGACGAGCTACCAGGCTGCTCCACTCTGCATCAAGGGAAGGCGCATAAGTGTCCACGCCGGCGCCCCTGTCAACGGCCTTTTTTAAATGTTAAAAACTACACCGTGCAGAGCTTCACCGCGGCCCGCAGCGAGTCGAGCGGCGGCGTGCGCTTGGGGATGAATTCCTGGGCCACGAAACCCGTGAACCCGGTCGCCTTGATCGCCCGCATTATCGCCGGGTAGTTCAGCTCCTGCGTGTCATCGATCTCGTTGCGGCCGGGGTTGCCGGCCGTGTGGTAGTGCCCGATGCAGGCGTGGCTCTCCTGGATCGTGCGGATGACGTCACCCTCCATGATCTGCATGTGGTAGATGTCGTAGAGCAGCTTGAAGCGCTCGGACCCGACGCGCTTGCACAGCTCCACGCCCCACGGCGTGCGGTCGCACATGTAATCCTTGTGGTTCACCTTCGAGTTGAGGAGCTCCATGCAGACGGTGACGCCGCGTTTCTCGGCCTCGCCCATGAGCTGCTTCAGCCCGATGGCGCAGTTCTCGAGCCCCTGCTCGTCGGACATGCCGTCGCGGTTGCCGGAAAACACGATCACGTTGGGAATGCCGGCGTCGGCGCACTGCCTGATGCGCTCGGTCATCGAGGCCACGTAGGCCGCGTGGTGCTCGAGGCGGTTGAAACCCTTGGGGATCGTCGTCGTGCCGTTGGCCATGGCGCAGGTCAGGCCGAGCTTCTGCACGACCGGCCAGTCCGCCGGGTTGAGCAGCTCGACCGACTCGATGCCGAATTCCTTCACCGCCGCGGCAAACTCGGCCAGGGGGATGTCCTTGTAACACCACTTGCACACCGAGTGGCGGAAGCCGCCGGCGCTGGCGGCCGGGGACTCCGCGGCCGAGCCGGTGCGGGGCAGCGCGGCCAGGGCGAAGCCGGCCGCGAGGGATTGGATGACTTCACGCCGGGTCAGTTTGGTTTTCATGGGAGTAGGCGCACCTTGATGTTGCGGTAATGGCTCTCGCTCTCCGGGTCGTGTCCCTGGATCGCGAAGGTGCCGTGGGCGATCCTGCGGCCCGCGAGGTTCGCCGGGGGCGTCCAGTTTTCCGGCTCGGTGAAATCGATGATGACCTTGCCGTTCACGCTCGTGACGATGTGCCGGCCCTCGACACGGATGTTCATCGTGAACCACTCGTCATCCTTGGCGACAGACTCAAGGTTGGCCTTGATGCCCCAGAGCCCGGCGGAGCGGCTCGGGTCGCTGTGGGAATTATTCACCTGCACCTCGTAACCCTTGGCCGGCCAGCCGACGGGCTGGAACTCGGTGTGAAAGTAGACGCCGGAGTTCGCCTTGGGTTTCGTCAGCACGTCAACGGACAGTTCGAAGTTCTTGAAGTCATGGTTCGCCACCGGACCGGTGTAGAACAGGTGGCTGCGCGGGCCTTTTACGACAATCTGGCCGTCCGCCACGGTGAACACCTCCGGTTTTTCCGGAGCCTGCCAACCGTCGAGCGATTTGCCATCAAAGAGCAAATGCCAGCCCGCGGCCGACTCGGCGGGTGTCAGCATGTTGGGCTCGGCGGCCCGTAGGGTCGCGAGCAAGCCGCAGCACGCGAGGAGGGCGAGGAATTTGGTTTTCATGGGATGAAGAATTTCAAATGAGGCCGGCCTGCTTGAGCACCTCGGGAGGCGGTCCGTCGAAGCTGGCCAGCGGCACGTTGCCGACATAGCGCAGGTCCTGGCGGCCTTGCGGCGTGGTGTAGAAGCCGCCGGCCGTGAGGTCGCGGAACGTGGCGAAAAAGCGCGCCGCTTGCCTGAACTCGGGCTTCGCTTTCGCCGTGTGGCAGATGTCGTCGCAGATCGCCGTTTTTTGAGCGTCGGCCAGGTCGGCGAAGGGCCGGCCGAAGCGTTTCGCCGCCTCCGCGTCGATCCACGCGAGCCCGGGCAGCATGATCCCGCGGTCTTCCTGCTGGTCGGGATACGGCGCACTGATCCATTCATCGAGAAAATCCACGACCCCCAGCGCGGAGGCCGCCGGCGACCGGTCGTCCGCCGGAATGATGACGTCGCACAACGCGGCCGCCGCCCGGCGCTGGGCCTCGGTGAAGGTGAGCGGCCACACGTCGCCCGCCTTGTGGTGTTTGAGCAGGTCAGGATCGGTGCCGTAGCCCTGGGCGGCGGGCGCGCCACCCTGCCCGCGCGCGTAACGCGAGGCCAGCGCCGTGGACGCGGCGGCGGCCAGCATCCATTTCAGGGCGGTGCGGCGGTCCATGCGGGGCGGATTGTTCATGCGGCGGGGCTCAGAGGTTTTGTTTCTTCAACTCGGCCACGATGCGATCGGCCGCGCGCCACGCCTGCGCCATGATGGTGAGCGTGGGATTCTTGTCGGCGTTGCTGCAGAACGGGGCGCCGTCGGTCAGGAAGAGGTTCGGCACGTCCCAGGTCTGCGACCACTGGTTGGTGACGGACTTCGCGGCGTCGGTGCCCATGATGGCGCCGCCGACCTCGTGGATGATGACGCCGCCGTTGGCGATCGCCTTGGCGCCGTCCGGCTCGGGCTTCCGGCGCATCCGGCCGCCCATCGCCGAGATGATGTCGGCGAAGGTCTGCTGCATGTGCGCGGCCTGGCGGATCTCGTGCTCGGACCACTTCCAGTGGAAGCGCAGGACCGGGATCCCCCACTTGTCCTTCACCCCCGGGTCGAGTTCGCAGAACGAGTCCTCGTTGGGGATCATGTCGCCGCGGCCGGCGAAGCCGACAAAGGAACCGTAGTAGCGGCGCGCGTCCTCCTTGAATTTCTTCCCGTAACTGCCGCCGGTCAGCCACTCGAGTCCGCTCGCCGTGCCCATGCCCGGCTGGCGGCGCCCGCCGCCGAACTCGATGTGATAGCCGCGGGCGAAGCCAAGTTTGCCCGCGAGCTGTTCCTTATACAGCCACCACGGCGCATACATGTGCGCGCCGCCGGCGCCGTCCTCGTTGTGCGCGGGCAGGTTCTCCAGCGCGGGGATCTGGCCGGAGAAACTCGCACCGACCGTGTCCATGAGGTATTTGCCGACGAGGCCGCTGGAGTTCGCCAGGCCCTGCGGGAAGCGCGCGGACTTCGAATTCAGCATCAGCCGCACGGTCTCGCCCGAACTGGCGGCGAGCACGATCACGCGGCCCGCGGCGTGGTGCTCGCGGCCGGTGGTCTTGTCGATGAAGGTCACGCCGCTCGCCTTGCCGTCCGGGCCGGTGGTGACCTCGCGGGCCATCGCGTTGGTGACCAGGTCGAGGTTGCCGCTGGCCATGGCCGGCGGCAGGTGGACGGTGGTGGATTGGTAGGTGGCCCGGATGGAGCAACCGCGGCCGCAGTCGGTCGCCCAGAAGCACGCGGCCCGGCCCTCCATGGCGGCGCGGAGGTGTTTTTGCGCGAAGGCGTTTCCGGGGTGGAGCTTGGCGGGCAGCTTTTCGAAATCCAGGCGCCGGGTCAGCACCGCCCGGTGCGCCGCCACGACGGGGATGCCGAGCCCGCCGGCATGTTTCTTCACCAGCAGGTCGCTGACGCGCGGTTTGGGTGCCGGCAGCAGCACGCCGGGCGAGGAGTCGGGCGTGTTCTCCAGGCCGTCGTTCTCGCCGTAGACGCCGATGAGCATCTCGACCTTGTCGTAATACGGCGCGAGGTCCGCGTAATCCAGCGGCCAGTCGAAGCCGAGGCCGTCGCGCGAGCGCGGCTTGAAGTCATACTGGCCGTTGCGGAACGAGTAGCGGCCCCAGTGGTTCGTGCGGCCGCCCAGCATGCGCGAGCGCCACCACTCGAACTTGCGACCCCGATCATTTGACGCGCTGGTGTAGGGCTCGCCCGGCACGGTCCAGCCGCCATCGATGGTCGAGTCGTAGAAGCCGAACGGCTTGTCCGGCGTGCCCGCCCCGCGCAGCGGCGCCTGCTCGGCCGTCTCGAACATCGGCGTCTCGGTCTCGGGCACGTAGTTACGGCCGGCCTCGAGCATCAGCACCTTGATGCCCTCAAGGGTCAGCGTATAGGCGGTCTGTCCCCCGCCGGCCCCGGAGCCGACCACGATGACATCGTAGCCAGACTTGAGCTGTTCGGGGGTGATCAGGCCCATGTCAGCGGGGAAACTTGACCCAGCGGGCGCCCAATTTCGCGCTGCGCACGGCGGTCTCGATGAACTGCATGCCCTCGATGCCGTCGGCGATGGTCGGGAAATCCAGGTCGCGCGGCGGCTTCCTGCCCGCCACCTCGGCGGCGATGGCGCGGAAGGCCTCGCGGTAGATGTTGCCGAAGGCCTCAAGATATCCCTCGGGGTGCCCGGGCGGGATGCGGGAGGCCTTCGTCGCGGCGGCGCCGTTGTAGCCGTTGCCACGACGCCAGGTCTCGGCGGGCTTGTCCGGATATTTGACGACGAGCTCGTTGGGATGCTCCTGCTTCCACTCGAGCCCGGCCTTCTCGCCGTAGACGCGGATGCCCAGGTTGTTCTCCTCGCCGACGGAAATCTGCGAGGCGTGCAGCACGCCCTTCGCGCCACCCTTGAAGCGAACGAGGATGTTGCCGTCGTCGTCGAGCTTCCGGCCCGGCACGAAACTGGTGAGGTCGGCGCAGAGCTCGGCGATGTGCAGGCCGGTGACGTAGCGCGCAAGGTTCTCGGCGTGTGTGCCGATGTCGCCCATGGCGCCAGCCGCACCGCTCTTCTTCGGGTCCGAGCGCCATGCCGCCTGCTTCTGGCCGGTGGCCTCGAGCCGGGTGGACAGCCAGCCCTGCGGATACTCCACGACGACCTTGCGGATTTTGCCGAGGTGGCCGGCGGCCACGAGGGCGCGCGCCTGCTTCACCATGGCGTTGCCGGTGTAGTTGTGCGTGAGGACGAAGACCTTCCTCGTCTGCTTCACGATCGCCGCGAGTTTCTTCGCCTCCGCGAGGTTGAGCGTGACGGGTTTGTCGCAGACGACGTTGAAGCCCTTTTCGAGAAACAGCTTGGCCGGCGGGAAATGCTGGTGGTTCGGCGTGACGATGACGACGAAGTCGAGGCGCTCGCCGGCCGGACGCTTCGCCTCGGCGCGCGCCATCTCCTGGTAGCTGCCGTAGACGCGCGAGGGATCGATATGCAGGTCGGCGCCCGAGGCGCGGGAGCGGGCGGCGTCACTGGAGAACGCGCCGGCCACGAGCTCGGCCTCCCCGTCCATCCGGGCGGCGATGCGGTGCACGGCGCCGATGAAGGCCCCGCGGCCGCCGCCGATCATGCCAAAGCGAAGTTTGCGGTTCATTGGTTCTTTTTGTCGAAGGCCGCGTCGAAGGCCACGGTGCTGCGGGCAAAGTCCAGTTTCCGCACGAAGGCGGCCGCCTCGGTGGCGCCGTGGATGCGGTCCATGCGGATGTCCTCCCACTCCACCGAGAGCGGGCCGGCGTAGTTGGCGTCATTGAGCGCGACGATGATATTCTCGAACTTGATGTCGCCGCGGCCGGGCGAGCGGAAATCCCAGAAGCGCCGCGCATCGCCAAAACCCGTGTGGCCGCCAAACACGCCGACGCTGCCGTCGCCATGGCCCCACCAGACGTCCTTCACGTGCATATGGAAGATGCGGCTGCCGAGCGCACGGATGAAGCCGACATAATCCACGCCCTGATAACCGAGGTGCGACGGGTCGTAGTTAAAGCCGAAACGCTTGTGGCCCTTCACCGCCGCCACCGCGCGCTGCGCCGTGGCCGTGTCGAACGCTATCTCGGTCGGGTGCACCTCGAGGGCAAAATTGACGTTCAGCCTGTCGTAAGCATCGAGGATCGGGCCGAAGCGCTTCGCGAAGTCCAGGAAGCCGCGCTCCCAGTATTCAGCAGAGGTCGGCGGGAAAGCGTAGATCGAGTGCCAGACCGAGGAGCCGGTGAAACCGTTGACGGTGGCCGGCGCCTTGGCGGCGGACTTGCCGGGCTTCGCGTCGAAGAACGCGCGGGCGGCCTCGCCGGTGGTGATCAGTTTCTTCGCGGCGCGCTTGCGCACGCCCTCGGGATCGCCGTTGCCCCAGACGTCGGCGGGCAGGATCGACTGGTGCCGTTCGTCGATCAGGTCGCACACGGCCTGGCCGACGAGGTGGGCCGAGACGGCGTGACAGGTGAGGTCGTGGTCGGCCAGCAACTCCCACTTCTCCTTGCGGTATTTCGCGGACGAAGCCGCGGCATCGACGTCGAAGTGGTCGCCCCAGCAGGCGAGCTCAAGGCCGTCGTAGCCCATTTTCTTCGCGAGCGGGGCGAGTTTTTCGAGCGGCTGGTCGGCCCACTGGCCGGTGAAAAGCGTGACAGGTCTCGGCATGACGGGAACGGGGTCGGGGCTGAGGTTGAAAGGCGGCCTTACCTTCGATGAAAAAACGCCCGAGGCCAAGTCAGCTCTTGCCGAGGATGGCCTCGATTTTTGCGAGCTCGGCGGCGGCCAGCGGCGGCTGGCTGAGGCCGGCATGGATGTCGTCGATCTGCGCGACCTTGCTGGCGCCGATGAGGACGGTCGTGATCTCGGGCCGGCGCAGGAGCCAGACAGTGGCCAGCTGCGCGAGGGTGGCGCCGCGGGCCCGGGCGACCTCGTGGAGGGCCTGGATCTTCGCCAGCACCGCGGGGGTGATCTGGCCGGGCTTGAGGAAGACGCCGGACTTCACAGCGCGCGAGTCGGCCGGGATGCCCGCGAGGTAGCGGTTGGTCAGCAGGCCCTGCGCGAGCGGCGAGAACGGGATGCAACCCGCGCCGACCTCCGCGAGCGCCGGCAGCAGCTCCGGCTCCACCCAGCGGTTGAACATGTTGTAGACCGGCTGGTGGATGAGGAGCGGGACGCCGAGGCTCTTGAGGATGGCGGCCGCCTGCCGGGTCTGGGCGGCGTTGTAGTTCGAGATGCCGGCATAGATCGCGCGGCCCGAGCGCACGGCGTCGGCCACCGCCGTCAGCGACTCCTCCATCGGCGTGTCGGGGTCGGGCCGGTGGTGGTAGAAGATGTCCACGTAGGGCAGGCCCATCCGCTTCAGGCTCTGGTCGAGCGAGGCCAGGATGTATTTGCGCGAGCCCCACTCGCCGTAGGGACCGGGCCACATGAGGTAGCCGGCCTTGGTCGAGATGATGAGTTCGTCGCGGTGGGCGGCGAAATCCTCGCGCAGGAGGCGGCCGAAATTCTCCTCGGCCGAGCCCGGCGGCGGGCCGTAGTTGTTGGCCAGGTCGAAATGGGTGATACCGAGATCGAAGGAGCGGCGGAGCAGCGCGCGCTGGTTGTCGATCGGGTCGGCCCCGCCGAAGTTGTGCCAGAGGCCCAGCGAGAGCCGGGGGAGCTTGAGGCCGCTGCGGCCGCAACGGGCATACTGGATCGACTCGTAGCGCCTCGGGTCGGGGGTGTAACCGCTCATGCGACGAGGCTTGCCGGCGGGCGGATTATGGGAAGCGAAAACCGGCGGAATGACACGCGCGGTCAGGCGACCGGCCGGGGCTTCGCCGGCATCGGGCAGGTGGCGCCGTCATGCCAGGTGCCCTCGACGTAGGTGGTGGTCGGGATCTCGGGCACGCCGTATTTGTTGTGCTGGAGCTGGCCGGCGAGGATCTCCACCGCCAGGGCGCCGACGGTCGTGTGGTTCTGCTGCACGCCGGCGACGGCGCCGTCGTTCTTCTCGAGAAAAACGTCCACGAAGGCCACGTCCCGCGGGACGCGCAGGCCCATCTCCTTGAGGAGGGGGAGCACGAAGGAGGCCTTGCTGATCACGACCTCGGGCCGGTATTTCTCGAACCACGCCTTGAAGGCCGCCGGCTCGGGGAAGACCTCGGACTTGCTTTCGTTGAGCCAGCGCTCGACCGGCTCGGGCTCGGGGAACAGGTGGGCCGGGATGCGCTCGCGGGCCGTGAGCGCCTGCTGCTCGCAGAGGTAGCCGGCGGTCCAGAGGTGGTCGACCGCATGGTCCCAGCCGCGGTGCATGACGAAGCCGATGCGCCGGTAGCCGGCGGCGATGACCTTCTGCATCGCCAGCCGCGCGATGTCGCACTGGTTGTTGGTGACGTTGTGCAGCTGCGGCTGGTGCGGGAAATAGTCGATCTTCACCGCGCTGAAGTTCGCCCAGTTGAACTGGAGCGCGTCGCCCATCTCGCGGCCGTGCGAGGCGATGATGAGGCCGCTGATGCCGCGAGAGTAGAGGATCTGGCCCAGGCGCTCCTGGCTCATGCCCTCGTCGCGCATCCAGAAGTGGTCGAGCTTGTAGCCGAGCTCGTTGGCCTTCGCCAGGGCGCCGGCGTAGAAATCCGGGTGGGCCGTCACCTTCTTCCAGCCCCAGCGCGTGGTCCAGTTGGTGACGTAGGCCAGCGTCGGCGTGTTGCGCCGCTCGATCACGCCGCCCCGGTAGGCGACCAGCGCGCGGAGGAAGGGGTCGGGCGCGTAGCCCATCTTTTTCGCCAGCGCCTGGATGCGGCGGCGGGTGGTCTCGGGCAGGCGCGGGTGGTTGCGCAGGGCCAGCGAGACCGTGGTGACGTGCACCTCCGCTTTCACGGCGATATCCGACAGGGTAACGCGTTTTTCGCTCATCTCGGGGTGCCGGGATTCCGGCGCGCCGGCCGCCCCGCTTCAAGTCTATTGTTAGCATGGACGGCCGGTTGTCTCGATCCGCATATGACCGCGAAATACCTCCCTCTGGTCTTGAGCGGTTACCCCCACCGTGCTCCGCTCTACTGCGATGAAATCCTCCCGCTCCCATTTTCCCCGCGTCCCGCGTATCGCCTACGAGGGCACCCGCTCGTCCAACCCGCTGGCGTTCCGGCACTATAACCCGGAAGAGATCATCGACGGCCGGACGATGTCCGAGCACCTGCGCTTCTCGATCGCCTACTGGCACGCGTTCCGCGGCACCGGCGCCGACCCGTTCGGCCCGGGCACGATCATCCGCCCGTGGGAGAAGGGTTCCGACCCGGTCTCCATCGCCAAGGTGCGCATGGACGCCGCCTTCGAGTTCTTCCAGAAGATCCGCGCGCCGTTCTGGTGCTTCCATGACCGCGACATCGCGCCGGAGGGCCGCTCGCTCGCCGAGTCGAACCGCAACCTCGACAAGATCGTCGCCCACGCCAAGTCGCTCCAGAAGGCCACCGGCGTGAAGCTCCTGTGGGGCACGGCCAACCTGTTTTCCAACCCGCGCTTCATGTGCGGCGCGGCCACGAACCCCGACGCCCATGTCTTCGCCTACGCCGCGGCCCAGGTGAAGAAGGCGATGGACGTCACCAAGGCGCTCGGCGGCGAGAACTACGTGTTCTGGGGCGGCCGCGAGGGCTACGAGACACTCCTCAACACCAACCTCAAGCGCGAGCAGGACCACCTGGCGGCCTTCCTCCACATGGCGGTCGACTACGCCAAGAGCATCGGCTTCAAGGGCCAGTTCCTCATCGAGCCCAAGCCGAAGGAGCCCACGAAGCACCAATACGACTTCGACGTCGCCAGCGGCATCGCCTTCCTCCGCACCTACGGCCTCGAGAAGCACTTCAAGTTCAACATCGAGACCAACCACGCCACGCTCGCCGGCCACACCTTCGAGCACGAGATCGAGGTCGCCGCGTCGCAGCAGATGCTCGGCTCGATCGACGCCAACACCGGCGACCTGCTCCTCGGCTGGGACACCGACCAGTTCAACACCAACGTCAAGGAGCTCACGCTCGCGATGGTCTCCATCCTGCGCGCCGGCGGCCTCGGCACCGGCGGCTTCAACTTCGACGCCAAGCTCCGCCGCCCCTCGATCGACCCCTCCGACCTCTTCCACGCCCACATCGGCGGCATGGACGCCTACGCGCTGGCCTTCAAGCTCGCCCGCCGGATCCTCGCCGAGGGCAAGTTCGAGAGCTTCGTCGCCGAGCGCTACAGCTCCTTCGACACCGGCTACGGCCGCGCGATCGAGAAGCGCCGCACCAATTTCCGCGAGCTGAACAAGCTCGTGCTCACCAAGCTCGGCGAACCCACGCCCCGCTCCGGCAAGCAGGAATACCTCGAAAACCTCCTCAATACCTACCTCCACGGCTGACCCCCGGCCGCCGGAGCGCAGTTTTTCTACATGCCCCTCCACGCCACTCCGGCGGCACCCCTGCCCTTTCTCGACCCCGACCTCCCGCTGCCGCAGCGCGTCGCCGACCTCGTCGGCCGCCTGACCCTGCCGGAGAAAATCAGCCAGCTCGTCCACGACAGCAAGGCCATCGACCGCGTCGGCGTGCCCGCCTACAACTGGTGGAACGAGGCCTGTCACGGCGTCGGCCGCAACGGCCGCGCCACCGTCTTCCCGCAGGTCATCGGCCTCGGCGCCACCTGGAACCGCGAACTCGTCAAGCGCGTCGCCGCCACCATCGCCGACGAGGCCCGCGCCAAGCACCACGCCGCCCTCGCCGCCGGCCGCCGCGGCCAGTATCAGGGCCTCACCTTCTGGACGCCGAACATCAATATCTTCCGCGACCCGCGCTGGGGCCGCGGCCAGGAGACCTTCGGCGAGGACCCCTGCCTCACCGGCGAACTCGGCTCCGCCATGGTGCGCGGCCTGCAGGGCGACGATCCCCGTTACCTCAAGACCGCGGCGTGCGCCAAGCACTACGCCGTCCACAGCGGCCCCGAGCAGGACCGCCACGGCTTTGACGCCATCCCCACGCAGAAGGATTTCGCCGAGACCTACCTCCCCGCCTTCAAAAAGCTCGTGGAGTCCGGCGTGGAGTCCGTCATGGGCGCCTACAACCGCACCCTCGGCGAGCCCTGCTGCGGCAGCGAGCTCCTCATCAAGGACATCCTGCGCGGCCGCTGGGGCTTCAAGGGCCACTTTGTCAGCGACTGCGGCGCCATCGACGATTTCCACCAGCAGCACAAGGTCACGAAAAACGCCGCCGAGTCCGCCGCCCTGGCCGTGCGGAACGGCTGCGACCTCAACTGCGGCTGCACCTACAACAACCTCGTCGTCGCGGTGCAGGACGGCCTCATCACCGAGGCCGAGATCGACACCTCGCTCGGCCGCCTGCTGGCCACCCGCCTCAAGCTCGGCCTGCTCGACCCGCAGGACCGCGTGCCGTGGTCCGGGACTTCGCCCACGATCATCGACAGCGCGCCGCACCGCCAGCTCTCCTGCGAGGCCGCCATCGAGTCCATCGTCCTGCTCAAGAACAACGGCATCCTCCCGCTGCGACCGGACCACGAGAGCATTCTGGTCTGCGGCCCGACTGCTGCCAACACCACGGCGCTGATCGGCAACTACTACGGCTTCTCCCCGCGGCTCGTCACGCTGGCCGAGGGCATCTTCGCCCGCGCCCCCGAGAGCACCCGCACGGTCTACCGCCTGGGCTCGCCCCTGCTCAGCGCGATGTCGCCCGGCGTCAATTACACCTTCTCCACCGCCGCGGAAAACGAGATCACCATCGCCATCCTCGGCCTGGACTCCTCGCTGGAGAGCGAGGAAGGCGACAGCCCGGCCTCCCCGAGCGGCGGCGACCGCGACACGATCGAGCTGCCCAAGGTCCAGCTCGAGTTCATCACCGAGCTGCGCAAGCACGCGAAGAAACTCATCGTCGTCCTCACCGGCGGCAGCTCGATCGCCATCCCCGAGGTGCACGATTTCGCCGACGCCGTCCTGCAGGTCTGGTATCCCGGCTGCGAGGGCGGCCGCGCCCTGGCCGAGGTGCTCTACGGTGACGCCTCCCCCTCGGGCAAGCTGCCCCTCACCGTGCCGCGCCGCACCGCCGACCTGCCCGCCTTCATCGACTACGGCATGAAGGGCCGCACCTACCGCTTCGCCGCGACCGAGCCGCTCTACCCCTTCGGCTTCGGCCTCAGCTACGCGAAATTCGCCTACGGCGCGCTCGCCCTGAGCACCAAGCGCATCGCGGCCGGCCAGGAAGTGACCGCGCGCGTCACGGTCACCAACACCTCCGCCCGGACCGCCAGCGAGGCGGTGCAATGCTATATCCAGCCGCCGCGCTCGTGGCCCGACGCCCCGCTCGCGACGCTCGTCGACTTCCAGAAGGTCACCGTGCCCGCCCGCGGCTCCGTCGAGGTGGCGTTCCGCCTGCCCGCCGCCGCCTTTGCCCAGGTCAATGCCGCCGGTCAGCACGTGCATGCCCCCGGCACTTACCGGCTGGTCGTCGGCTCGGCCTCGCCCGGCGCGCGCGCCCAGGCGCTCGGCGCCGCCGCCCCCGCCACCGGCGAAGTCACCCTGGTCTAGGGCGGGTCCTTAAAAAGCTACAGCCCTCCTTTGTCATTCTGAACGAAGTGAAGAATCCAGTTGTTCACCCGTGGCATCGCATTCGTTGCACTGGATCCTTCGCTTCGCTCAGGATGACAGGTGACTAGAGTTCTGACGGGCGCGTTGATTCTTCCGCCAATCGAGAATCAAAATCAAATCTCCCCCTACCCATGAGCGATTCCTCGCAGAAACTCTCCTTTGTCGAGAAAGCCGGCTACAGCGCGGGCGATGCCGCCGCGAACTTCGTCTTCATGACGATGGTGCTGTTCCAGCTGAACTTCTACACCGACGTCTTCGGCCTCTCCGCCAACGCCGCCGCCGCCATCCTGCTCTGGCCCCGCCTCTGGGACGCCGTGTTCGACCCGATCATGGGCGTGCTCGCCGACCGCACCAAGTCCCGCTGGGGGCGGTTCCGCCCCTGGATCCTGTGGACCTCCGTGCCCTGGGCCATCGTCATGGTGCTCGCCTACACGACCCCGCAGGGCTGGAGCATGGGCATGATGATCGCCTACGCCGGCATCACCAACACGATCCTGATGACGCTCTACTCGATGAACAACATGCCCTACTCCGCCCTCGGCGGCGTCATGACGGGCGACCTCAACGAGCGCACCAAGCTGAATTCCTACCGCTTCGTCTCGGTCAACATCGCGCAGTTCATCGTCGGCGGCCTCACCCTGCCGCTCGTCGCCAAGTTCGCCGAGGGCTCCAACCGCCAGCACGGCTGGCAGATGACCATGACCATCTGGGCCGTCCTCTGCTTCGTGCTCTTCATGGTCACCTTCTTCACCACCAAGGAGCGCGTGCAGCCCGTCGCCGAGACCCATTCCTCGCCGAAACAGGACTTCGCCGACCTGCTGAAGAACAGTCCGTGGATCGCCCTCGTCGCCTACACGGTGTTCAACTTCGCCATGCTGTCGTTCCGCGGCGGCGCCCACTACAACTACTACCACCACTACGCCGACAAGGCTGCGATGTTCGACTTCGTGGAAAAACTCGGCCTGACCACGGGCGAGGCGGCCAAGAGCGGCGGCCTGCTCGACTGGCTCGGCTACATCGTGCACGGCACGCGCGAGACCGCCGCCAATTCCAACGTGGCCGACGTGTTCAACAGCATCGTCAACATGGTCGGCACGGCCGTGACCATCGTGGTGATCATGCTCTCCGCCTCCTTCTCCGCGCGCTTCGGCAAGAAGGCCGTCATCGGCACGGGCTTCGCCCTGGCCGCGCTCAACGCCTTCGCCATGTATCTGCTCAGCCCCGGCAACACCTGGGGCATGCTGGCGCTCGCCGTCACCGGCTCGATCGTCTACGCGCCCACCATCGCGGTCGCCTGGGCGATGTATGCGGACGCCGCCGACTACTCCGAGTGGCAGACCGGCCGCCGCTTCACCGGCATGGTCTTCGCCACCATCGGCTTCGCCCTCAAGTCCGGCCTCGCCCTCGGCTCGGCCGTCTTCCTGTGGCTGATGGCGGGCCTCTTCAACTACGAGACCCACCTGCCCACCGCCGCCAACGCGGTCGCCGGTTACCGGGCGACCAGTTCCCTCATCGTTGGTCTGCTGTTCGCCGGCGGTGCGCTCTCCATCGCGCTCTGCAAGCTGAACAAGGCGACCACCCTGCAGATGGCCGCCGACCTCGCCGAGCGCCGCCGCAAGGCCGGCGTGCCCGCCTGAGCCCATGCACCGCCGCCTGTTTGCGCTGCTCCTCCTGCTGACGGGCCTCGCCCACGCCGAGGACGGCTACCGGCTGTGGCTGCGCTATGAGCGGATGCCGGATGACCATTACAGGGCCGAGGCTCTTGGCTCCCTCCAGCACATCATCCTGCAAACCTCCTCCGGGGCGGAAAGCACCGTCGTGGCCTCGGCCCGCGACGAACTCCGCCATGGCCTTGCTGGTCTTCTCGGGATTACGCCCACCATCACGCTGGCCCGCCGCCCAATGGCCAAGGACACCAATGCGTTCGACGGCGACGCTTACTCCCTCCGCACCGGTCAAGGGCTGCCGCCCGGCACCTTGGTGATCAGCGCCGACCGCGACACCGGCGCACTCTATGGCGTCTTCGCCCTGCTGCGCCATCTGCAGACCGGGCAATCGCTGGCCGGGCTCGACGTCACGAGCGCCCCGAAAATCGCCCGCCGCCTGCTGAACCACTGGGACAACCTCGACGGCACCGTCGAGCGCGGCTACGCGGGGTTTTCCCTCTGGCAATGGTTCTATCTCCCGGAAATCCGCGACCCGCGCTACCGCGACTACGCCCGCGCCCTCGCCTCGGTTGGACTCAACGGCACCGTCCTCACCAACGTCAACGCCGACGCCCTTGTGCTCACGCCGGAATACCTTGCCAAGGTCGCGGCCCTGGCGGCGGAATTCCGACCCTACGGCGTCCACGTCTACCTCACCGCGCGCTTCAGCGCGCCGATCGAGATCGGCGGCCTCAAGACCGCCGACCCGCTCGACCCTGCGGTCGCCGCCTGGTGGAAGGCGAAGGTCGCTGAAGTTTACCGCTACATTCCCGATTTCGGCGGCTTTGTCGTGAAGGCCAATTCCGAAGGCCAGCCCGGCCCGCAGGACTACCACCGCACGCATGCCGACGGGGCCAACATGCTCGCCGACGCCCTCGCGCCGCACGGCGGCATCGTGATGTGGCGCGCCTTCGTCTACGCTGCGGAAAAAACCGAGGACCGCGTCAAGCAGGCGTGGCATGAGTTCATGCCCCTCGACGGCACATTCCGCGACAACGTCGCTGTGCAGATCAAGAACGGCCCGCTGGACTTCATGCCGCGCGAGCCCTTCTCGCCGCTCCTCGGCGGCCTGGCCCGCACGCCGATGACCCTCGAGCTGCAGATCAGCCAGGAATACCTCGGCCAGTCCACCCAGCTCGCCTACCTCGCGCCAATGTGGAAGGAGGTGCTCGAGGCCGACACGTTTGCCAAGGGCCCCGGCTCGACCGTCGCGCGCGCCATCGACGGCTCGCTCCGCGGCCACCGCCTGTCGGTCATCGCCGGCGTGGCCAACACCGGCACGGACCGCAACTGGACCGGGCACCCGCTCGCCCAGGCCAACTGGTATGCCTTCGGCCGGCTCGCGTGGGACCACGCCCTCAGCTCCGCGCAGATCGCAGACGAATGGACGCGCCTGACTTTTGGCAACGATCCGGCGACCGTGGCCACCATCAGCCGGCTGCTGCTCGGTTCGCATGAGACGGTCGTCAACTACTCGATGCCGCTCGGCCTGCACCACATCATGACCGAGGGCCATCACTACGGCCCGGGGCCGTGGGCGACCCATCCGAAACGGGCCGACTGGAGTTCCGCCTATTACCACCAAGCCGATGCCGCCGGCCTCGGCGCCGCCCGCAGCGCCAACGGCTCCAACGCCGTCGCCCAATACGCGCCCGAACTCGTCAAGCTCTGGGGCAACCCCGACACCTGCCCCGAAAACCTGCTGCTCTGGTTCCACCATGTCGCGTGGGATCGCCGCATGAAATCCGGCCGCAGCCTGTGGGACGAACTCTGTCTGCGCTACCAGCAGGGAGTGGACGAGGTGCGCGGGATGCGCCGCGCGTGGGATTCGCTCGCCGGCAAAATCGACGCCGAACGCTTCACCGCCGTGCAGCAACGCCTCCAGCGCCAGGAGCAGGACGCCGTCATCTGGCGCGACGCCTGCCTGCTCTATTTCCAGACCTTCAGCCGCCGGCCGCTGCCCGCCGGCGTGGAGCCGCCGGCGCATGACCTCGGTTATTACGAGGCCATCAAGCCGCGCTACATGCCCGGCCATAATTGACCATGAGGGTCCTGCTGCTGCTCGCCTGCCTCGTGTTGCCGCTTGCCGGCAGCGAACCGGCCGCGCTGCCGCTGCTCAGCCCCGTTTTCGGCGAGCACATGGTGCTCCAGCGCGGCAAACCTATCCCTGTCTGGGGCTGGGCCAAGCCCGGCACGCAGGTGACCGTGGCCTTCGCCGGCCAGGAAAAGACCGCCACCACCGATGTCCAAGGGAAGTGGCTGGTCACACTCGACGCCTTGGAAGCATCGGCGGATGCGCGCGGCCTCGTTGTTTCTTCCACCAATCGTAAATCAGAAATCGTAAGTCGTAAATTGACCGACGTGCTCGTGGGCGACGTCTGGCTGTGCGGCGGGCAGTCCAACATGGAGTTCGATCTCGCCCGTTCCCGCGACGGAGCCGCGACCGTGCAACAGTCCGCGAACGAATCGATCCGTTTGTTTCGCGTCGCCACGCAGCCCAGCTACACCCCCATCCTGACGCCGCGCGGCGAATGGAGGCGCTGCGAACCCGCGGCCTTCGCCCAGTCCGGCGGTTTTTCGGCCGTGGCCTACTATTTCGCCAGAAAGGTCCAGGCCGAGACCGGCGTGCCCATCGGCCTTGTCCAGGTCGCCGTGGGCGGCACGCCGGCCGAGTCGTGGATGAGCCCGGCGGCGTTGCAGGATTTTCCCGAGTTCGCCCCGGGCCTTGCGGAGATCGCGCGCCTGCGCGGGCGCGGCGCCCCCGCCTACGGCAACTTCGTCATGCACTGGTATGACGAGTTTGACCGCGGCATCGCGGGTAAATGGTCGGAAACCGGCTTCGAGGACGGCGCCTGGGTGTCCGCTTCGTTGCACGACGTGTTCACCCGGCTCGGCGTGCCCGCGACGCCGGCCGTGGCGTGGATGCGTCGCGATGTCGACCTGCCCGACCCATTGCCTGCCGGCGCCGTGAAGCTGCTGCTCGGCGTGGTCGAGAAAATGGACACTGGCTGGATCAACGGCCGCTGGATCGGCGCCAGCGCCTGGGTCGAGAATCCCCGCGCCTACACGGTCCCCGCCGACGCGCTGCGCCCGGGCCGCAACCAGCTCACGCTCCGCGTCCTCAAGACCACGGCCGACGGCGGTTTCCGTTCCCCCGCCGACCGCCTGCAACTCGTGCTCGGCGACGGCACCGTGATCCCGCTCGAAACCGGCTGGCGCGCCGCCCTTGGCGCCGACGCCCGCCCGCCGCACCCGCTGCCCCTCGGCTATGAGAACTGGCCGACGATGCCGGCCGTGCTGCACCTCGGCATGCTGCGCCCGCTCGCGCCGCTCGCGGTCGCCGGCGCGCTGTGGTATCAGGGCGAGGCCAACTTCACCCGCGCCCGGCAATACCGCACGCTGCTGCCGGCCATGATCGCCGACTGGCGCGCGCTATTCGCCGCACCCGACCTCCCGTTCTATATCGTCAGCCTGCCCGCCTTCATGGCCCGCCGCGACCAGCCCGGCTCCGACGCGTGGACGGAACTCCGCGAGGCCCAGGCCCACACCGCCCGCACCGTGTCGCACACCGCGCTCGCCATCACCCTCGACACGGGCGATGCCAACGACATCCACCCGGTGGACAAGCAGCCCGTCGGCGAACGCCTCGCCCTGCTCGCGCTCCGGCACACCTATGGCCGCACCGATGTCGTGACCGACGGCCCGCGCTTCGCGCGCATGGAACCGGTGACCGGCGGCCTGCGTTTGCACTTCACGAATATCGACGGCGGCCTCGTCACCCGCGGCCCGCTCGCCGGCTTCGCCCTCGCCGACCCGGACCGCGTGTGGCACTGGGCTGAGGCCTGGCTCGAGGGTGGGACCGTCGTTGTCTCCTCGCCCGCCGTGCCCGAACCCGTCGCGGTCCGCTATGCCTGGCAGGCCAACCCGCCCGCCCCGCTCTTCAACGGCGCCGGGCTGCCGGCCGCGCCGTTTCGCACGGACGACTGGTAGGCCAGTCGAAGCTCTCTCCTATAGGCCCTATAAGCCCAATATGGCCTATAAATTTTCCGCACCCCCATGAGACTCCCGCTTCTCCTCACTCTCACCCTCACTTTTCCCTCCGCGGCTTGGGCCGCGGCTCCCATCGCCTTCGACTCGTTCACCTACACCGGCCGCGACCCGGCCTTCGAGGCCCCGCTGCCCGCCGGGCACTTCCGCAATCCCATCCTCGCGGGTTATTACCCCGATCCGAGCATCTGCCGCGTCGGCGATGATTATTACCTGATCAATTCCACGTTCGCCCACTTCCCCGGCATCCCGATTTTCCATAGCCGGGATCTCGTGAACTGGCAGCAACTCGGCCACGTCATCGACCGGCCGACGCAGCTCAAATACGACGGCCTGGGCATCACCCGCGGCATCTTCGCGCCCGCGATCAGCCACCACAACGGCGTCTTCTATGTCGTCTGCACGATGGTCGATGCCGGTGGCAACTTCCTGATGACCGCCACCGACCCGGCCGGCCCGTGGAGCGATCCCGTGTGGCTGGACTTCGACGGCATCGATCCCTCGCTCTTCTTCGACGAAGACGGCCGCGCGTGGCTGGTGAACAACGGCAACCCGCCCGACAACCAGCCGCTCTACCAAGGTCACCGCGCCATCTGGATCCAGGAGTTCGACATTGCCGCGAAGAAACTGACGGGCCCGCGCTCCATCATCGTCAACGGCGGCGTCGATCTCGCGAAAAAGCCCGTTTGGATCGAGGGCCCGCATCTCTACAAGAAGGACGGCTGGTATTATCTCTGTTGCGCCGAGGGCGGCACGTCTTGGCAGCACTCGCAGGTCATCCTCCGCGGCAAATCGCCCACCGGGCCCTTCACGCCCTGGGACAAAAACCCCATCCTCACCCAGCGCGACCTGGACGGCGGCGCGCCGCACGCGGTCACCTGCACCGGCCACGCCGACCTCGTGATCGGGCCGGACGGCAACTGGTGGTCCATTTTCCTCGCCTGCCGCCCCTACGCCCCTGATCGCTGGGCCACCGGCCGCGAGACGTTCCTGCTACCGGTGAAATGGACCGAGGACGGCTGGCCGCAAATCCTCCCGCCTGGCGAGCGCGTGCCGTATGTGGTGAAGGCTCCAGTCTTTAAAAACCAATCCACTCCAGCCATTGCACAGGAGAAAACGGAGGCCACAGAGAAGAAAAACAACCCTGATGTAAAATCCTTCGTTTCCTCTGTTACCTCCTGTGAGACTGAGTTAGTCCCGCTCTCCGGCAACTTCACGTGGCCCGACGGCTTCGACGGAGGGAAACTCTCCCCGCTGTGGATCATGCTCCGCACGCCCAGGCAAAACTGGTGGTCGCTCGCCGGCGGCCAGCTCAGCCTGACCCCGCAGGCCGAACTCCTCTCGGGCAAGGGCAATCCCTCCTTCCTCGGCCGCCGCCTCCAGCACTCGCGTTTCGAAACCTCGCTCCGGCTGCAGGTGCCCGCCACGGCCGGCACATCCGCCGGGCTCGCCGCGATGCAGAACGAGACGCATCATTATTATTCCGGCGTGCGACGCACTGCCGACAGCCTGGTCGCCTTTGTCGAGGTGCAGAACGGCCCCAAACCCGAGACCCTCGTAACCCTGCCGCTGCCCGCGAACACGAAGTCCATCGAACTCCGCCTCACCGGTGACGGCCTGACGCTCGCCTTCGCCTACGCCCTGTCGCCCGGCGCCTGGCAGCCGCTCCTGCCCAAGGCCGATTCCTACCCGATCAGCGTGCAGGCCGCCGGCGGCGGGCTGCACTTCACCGGCGCCCTGATCGGCCCCTATGCCCGGCTGGAGCCGTGATCAGAAGCCCATGCTCACGCCACCGTCGACCGGCAGGATGACGCCGGTGACGAACTTGGCCGCTGGCGACGCCAGATAGGCGGCCGCCCAGCCGATGTCCTCGGTGTCGCCGAATTTCGCCATGGGCGTGCGGCTGATGATCTTGTTCTTGCGGGCCGGGTCGCCCTCCATCGCCTTGCGCGACATCGCCGTGTCGATCCAGCCCGGCGCGATGGCGTTGACCCGCAGCCCGTGCGGCGAGAACTCGACCGCGTAGCCGCGGACCAGCCCGACCATGGCCGACTTCGCCGCCGTGTAGGCGATCACGTTGGGGATGCCGAAGAGGGACGCCATCGAGGCGGTGAAGAGAATGTTGCCATGCTTCCGCGCGATCATGCCCGGCGCGAAGGCCCGGACGAGGGCGTGGGCGCCGAAGATGTGGGTGCGCACGATCGCCTCGAGTTCCTCGGCGGTCGTATCCACCGCCGGCTTCTTCATGTTCTGGCCGGCGTTGTTGACGAGGCAGGTGATCGGGCCGTGCTCTTTTTCAACCTGCGCGGCGAACGCGGGCGCGAGCTCGAGGCGGTTGACGTCATGCACGGCATGGGCGGCGCCGGCACCGAGCTCCTTGACCGCGGCGGCCAGCTCGGCCTCGCGCCGGCCGACCAGGATGACCTTGGCGCCGGCCGCGTGCATGGCCTTCGCCATGGCGAGGCCGATGCCGGTGCCGCCGCCGGTGATGAGCGCGGTTTCGTTCTTCAGGGAGAAAGCTTCGGGGAAGTTCATGATGAGTCAGAGTGTTTAACCACAGATGGACACAGATACACACAGATAAAATATACCAAGGAGTGTTTTCAAACCCGGCTTGTCATCCTGAGCGAAGCGAAGGATTCAGTGCGACGAGTCCGCTATCACGGGCGAACAACTGGATGTCGAACCAGCCTGCTGGCTAGACTTCACTTTGTTCAGAATGACAGGAAGTCGCTGTTTGGTGGGTTTGAAAAACTCCCTAGTGAATAATCTGCGTTCATCTGTGTCCATCTGTGGTTAAGTTTATTCTGTCTCAACGCAGCGACTGGATGCCGGCCTTGATGTAACCCATGGCGAACGCCATGCCGGCGTGCCACGGCGCGGCGCAGCTCATCTGCGGGGCGTGGTCGGGGATGATGACGCCCTCAAACTTGTTCTTCCGGAGGATCGCCAGCACGCGCAACACGTCGACCTCGCCGTCGTCGATGAAGGTCTCCTTGTAGTGCGGGACCTTGTCGCGGACGTTGCGAAGGTGGACGTAGCCGAGTCGGTTCTGCCGAGAATACTGGTCGACCACGTCGTAGATGTCACCCTCGGTCATCTCGGCGAGCGAGCCGACGCAGAACTCGAGTTGGTTCGCCGGGCTCGGGTTGAGGTCGATGACCTTCTGATACAGCGACGGCTGGTAGACGAGGCGCGGCTGGCCGCGGATGAACGGCATCGGCGGATCGTCCGGGTGCAGGGCGAGCCGCACGCCGGCCTTTTCGGCCACCGGGAGCACCTCGTCCAGGAAACGCTGCAGGCGCGACCAGAGCTGCTCGTGGGTCGCCGGCGGGATCGTGCCGGTGTTGCGCGACGGCGCGGTGGGATCGACCACCATGTTCCAGACGAGCCCGTTGGGCATCGGCAGGTCGTAGGCCCCTTCCATGCCGACGGAGGGCGCGTCGCCGCGGGCATAGTTGCCCTTCGTGCGGCCGGCGACGCCGGCGATGGAGAAATTATAGCCCATGATCGGTATGCCGGCCTCGCCCATGCGGCGCAGGATGGTCTTCACGTTCTCGATGTGCCGGGCGCGCTTCGGGCCGTCCAGGAGGATGTCACCCCAATGCGCGGGATCGAAATTCTCGATCGCCTCGAGCTTCAGGCCGGCGGCTTCCGTCGCGGTGCGCACGCCCTTGAGCTCCTCGAGGGTCCAGAGTTTGTCCGGGTCGCCCGCCAGACCCCAGCCCCAGTCGGTGCCGAGCGGCTGGTCGTCCGAGGCCGAGTGCCCCGCGCCGCCGCGGAAATAATCCACGAGATGCGCGATGATGTGCGTGGCGCCGGCCTGCTTCGCGAACGCGAAGTTCTCCGGCGTGAGCATGTGGCGGTAAAGTCCCAGTCCGAGTTTCATAGGATAAACGGTGAGGTTACAGGCCGGGTCACGGTTGGCGATAATCTGTTTCAGTCGAACAATAGCCCAGACCCGCCCCGGTGGCTCAGCGTTTTGCGCTTGGGTCACCCGTCGGCGGCGGGGCGGTGTCGGTCGCGGCCGGCGGGCCGAGCAATTCGGTGAGGACCGGCTTCAGCGCATCGGCCCAAACCTGGTAGCCCTTCAGGGTGAGGTGCAGCTGGTCCACGGTCACGCCGTCGAACAGCCGGCCGTTCGCGTCGGCCAGGCGGTCGTTGATGTTGAGGTAGCGCACGCTCTTGCCGTCGGCGAGCTTCGCCAGGTTGGCGTTGATGCGGTTGATGGCGGGCATGGCCGGGCCGTCGTTGCGCGGGAGGATGCCCATGAGGACGATCGTGGCGCCGGGAGCCTTCGCGCGGCAGAGATCAACCACGGCGGTGACGCCGCGCGTGATATCCGCGACCTTGGCGTCGTCAGCGGGCTCCTTGCCGATGTTGTTGGTGCCGGCGAGCAGGACGATGACCTTGGGGTTCACGCCATCCAATTCACCGTTCTGCAGCCGCCAGAGGATGTTCTGGGTGGTGTCCCCGCCCCAGCCGAAGTTGCCAGCATTCCAGCCATGGAAGTTCTTTTTCCAATGCGCCAGGAAGTCCGGGTAATCGGTCGCGCCCCAGCGCCGCGTGATGGAGTCGCCGAGGAAATAAAGCGAGATGCCGCCGGCCCTGGCCTTCGCGAGCAGCTGCTCGTGACCGAGCTGCGAGTTGGCATCACCACGCATCACCGGCTGGTCGGCGCGCGGAGACACCATCGCCCGCGGACTTTCCGGCGGCCCGAGGTAGCTTGGACGCACGCCGGACGCCGGGCGTGGACCACGCGCGGGCGGCGACGCCGGGGCCGGGGCCAGGTCGATGACGATGCGCTCCAGCACGACCCCGGGAGTGACGAGCCAGAACTTGAGCGTGTGTTTGCCCGGCGAAGCGAGCTGGTGCGTCGTCGCGACGCGACGCACGCTGTCGGACACCGCGGATTCCCAATTGGCCTGGGGCGTCCAGCTGCCGACCTTCACGATACGAGGAGCCTCATCGTCAATCGAGATGGCATAACGCAACCCCTCGCCGGACTGGAAGTCGAGCGACGGGGCGAGGTGCACCTCCACCTTCACGTCCCCGGCGGAGAAGGTGTGCAGGTCGTATTCGAGCCGCGGCGATTCCCCGCCGGGCGTGACGGCCGGCATGGTCACCGGGAAGGCGGTGATGCCGCCGTCGGTGCGGCCGAATCCGGGCAGCTTCTGCCACGTGACCTCACCGGCCTGCACGGCGCGGTCGAAGTCGAGCGCGTTGATGGCGATGTGGCGGTCGGTCTCGACAAAACCACGCAAGGGCCCGGCGGGCTTGTTTACCGGGAGCTGCACCGTGAAGCGTCCGGCTGAGCCGCCGTCAAACGTGACGCTGGCCGTGGCCAAGCCGTCCGGCACGGCGGCCCAGTCCACGCCGAGCCGAAAGCGCACGGTGCGGTCGGTCACGCGGCCGGTGGTGGCGGAAAGCTTCACCCACGGCTGGTCGGTTGTGACGTTGAAGTCGAACGGCTCGCTTCCGCGGTTGAAGAGTTCGACCCAGCGGGTGGCGGAACCCTGCAGGGCATTCAGCTCGGGCAGCACCGCGCGCGGCGCGCCGTAGACGGGCCAGCCCGTCTCGGAGCCCTCGATGGCCGCGCCCAGCGCAGCGCCCGCCCGCGGCAGCACCTCGTGGACCGCCGGCATGGCGTCGATCTCCGGCGTCTGCCAGTAAGTGTAGCCGAACTTGATCTGGCTCATCAGGTGGTTCCACTTGCCGCCCCCGAGCTGGTGGTAGTGGTCGGTGAGCGCACGGTCGGCGGCGAAAAGCTCGCGGGCCCGGGCGGCGTGCAGATTGGCATCGGTGCGGCCCTGGCGGGCATAGAGACGGTTGAGGCCGACGGAAATGTAGAGCTCGTGGACCCCGGCGCTCGCGGTGACGGGATAAAGCACGAGCTGGTAGAAGGCGTCGTGGTATTCGGGCGCGAGCGCCGCGTTGAGCTTCGTGGCGCGGGCAACCAGGTCGCGCCACTCCAGCAGCACGCGCTCGGCCTCGCGGTAATTGGTCAGGCTGTAGGTGTCCGGCGCAAGCAGCTCGGGTGTGCGCCGGCGGTTCAGCTTCGAATAACCGTCGATGAGCGCGGCCACCTCGGCCGCGTGCTCCGCCCCGAACTCACGCCCCGCCCACTGCCGGGAATACTCCCCGAGCTTCTCGTAGGGCCAGCGCGCCGGGTCCCAAGCATAGCGCAGGAAGAACTCGATGGGGAACTCCATCGGCTTGAGGTCGCCGACGTTGACGATCCAGAGGCGGTTGGCCTCGTGCTGCCAGGCAAGGTGCATCTGTTCCCAGACCTTGGTGATGGGCGTGACATTGAGCCATTTGTAGTTCCGCGGGCCGCCGACGTAGTCGAAGTGGTAATAGACGCCGGCCCCGCCCGGACGCTTGCGTTCCTCGGGTGTCGGCAGCCGGCGGATGTTGCCCCAGTTGTCATCGCACCAGAGCAGGATGACGTCGTCGGGCACGCGCATGCCTGCCTCGTAATAATCCTGCACCTCCTTGTAGAGCGCCCAGAGCTGCGGGGTCTGCTCCGGCGGCTTGCCGGTGACGTCGGCGATGATCTTGCGCTGGTCGGCCACGATGCGCTCGAGCAGCCGGGTGTTGGTGTCGGCCGTCATGGCCTCGTCGCCATCACCGCGCATGCCGAGCGAGTGGATGTTCTCGAAACCCTTCGTGCGCCCGACACTGCCGCGCCAGAACTCACGGAGGACCGCATCGTTCTTCGCGTAGTCCCAGGGCCCCTGGCCGTATTTGCCCCACTCGGCGTGGGCGCGCATCAGCGGCTCGTGGTGCGAGGTGCCCATGACGATGCCGTATTCGTCGGCGAGGCGGGGGTTCTCGGGATCATCGTCATTGAAGGCGCGAGGCAGCCACATGGCCGGCCACAGGTAGTTGGCCCGCAAGCGAAGCATCAGCTCGAACAGGCGGCCGTAGAACTCGTGACCGAAACGGCCGTATTTCTCATAAACCCAACCGGTGAGCGCCGGCGCCTCGTCGTTGAGGAAGATGCCGCGGTATTGCACGACCGGGCTGTCGACGACGGACCGGCCGGGCCGGAGATAAAGCTCCGCGCTTTTCTTCACCGGCACATCGGCCCACCAATACCAGGGCGAGACGCCGATCTGCCCGGAAATCTCGTAGATGCCATAGATGGTGCCGCGCTTGTCGCTGCCCGCGATAACGAGCGCCCGCTCCACCCCGGGCAAGGGTCGCTCGACCGTCTCGATGACAAAGGCCTCCCACTTGCCGCGGATGGCAGCGACATCGAGCTTGCCGGCGGCGACGAGGCCGTCGATCAGCGCGCTTTTGCCGACGGTGCCGATGATGACGACATGGCCCGCTGCTTTGGCTCCCAAGGTGGGTTTGCGACCGGTAACCCGCTCAATGTCCGCCTGCAGATCCCCAGCCGCACGCCGCACGCCCGGCCAATCGTCGTCCGCGACGACGAGGGGCGCGACTTGGTTTCCAACCAACTCGAAAGACCCGGGGGTGCCCGAGACCACCAGGAATGATTCGTCGCCGACGGCGGCATGAGCCACGACCAAGGCGAACAGACAGGCAGCCAGCGATACCGTCCACCGCATACTTCGATTTGGGAGTGTTTTCAAACCCAGCAAACTTACGAAACCTGTCATTCTGAGCGTAGCGAAGAAGCCAGTTGTTCGCCCGTGATAGCGGACTCGTCGCACTGGATCCTTCGCTCCGCTCAGGATGACAAACCGGGTTTGAAGACACTGCCCAATAGATCGTAGTTTCATGGGACGGTGGTGATGACCGTGGTGCCCGTCGCGAGCCCGTCGCCGCTGGCGGTGAGCCTGATCGTGCCGGGCTGGCCGGGCACACCACGCACAATCACCAGACAAAGCCCGCTGAATGCCTTGCGGGCCGGCCGCTGGAACGGCTCGAAGCTGGTCGGGTCGCCGTTGTCGGTGGCCACGATCTCGCCGGGGCCATCGATCTTGAATTGCAGTGGATTATCCGCGCGCGGCGCAGTGAGGCCGGCGGCATCCGTGACGCGCACCGTGACAAACGCCAGGTCGCGACCATCGGCCGCGATCACCGCGCGGTCAGCCTGCACGTCCAGCGCAGCCGCGGCCTGCGCGGTGCGCACAGTGCCCCGCGCCCATTCCTTGCCGTCCTTGTAGGCCACGACCTCGAGCGTGCCGGGCTCGTAGGCCACGTCGTCCCAGCGCAGCCGGTATTCATACTGGCCCTTGAATTTCCGGCCCAGCGAGCGGCCGTTGAGAAAAAGCTCCGCGGTGTCGCCCGAAGTGAACACGTGCACCGGGGTGGCCTGCCCCACCCGCTCCGGCCAGGTCCAGTGCGGCAGGATGTGCGCCATGGGATGGTCGGGGCGCCAGACCGACTGGTAGAGGTAGAACCGGTCCTTCTTGAAGCCGGCCAGGTCGATGATCCCGCAATAGGAGCTGCGCGACGTGTAATAGGGCGTGGGTTCGCCAAGGTGGTCCCACCCGGTCCACACGAACTGGCCGGCGACGAACGGATGCCGGGCGAGCGAGCCGAAGACCTTGTCCGCCGTGGAACCGAAGTCCACGGCGTGGAGCTCGTAGGCGCTGACGTGGTGATTGACCGAGTCGCCGCCCCGGCCGTCGCGCACGGGGGCGCTGACCATCGGCGAGACCGGGAAGAGATAAACGCCGCGGCTGCTGAACGCCGAGGCGGTCTCGCTGCTGATGACCGCCTTGTCCGGGAATTTCTCCCGGAAGCGCGGATACTGCGGCGGCGTGCGGATGCGGTCCGTGCCCTCGAACTCGGGTTCCTGCCGGATGCCCTCGCCCTGGTAGTTGAGGCTGACGATGTCCACCGCCGCGGGCAGCGGCATGTCGGGCTTGGCCCAGTTCATCGCGGTCGTCGTCGGCCGGGTGGGATCCTCCTCGCGGACGATGTCGTGCAGGCGCTTCGCGACGGCGGCACCGGCCGCGTCGGTGTATTGTTCGCCGACCTCGTTGCCGACGCTCCATAGGATGACGGACGGATGGTTGCGGTCGCGGCGGACCAGCGCGCGCATGTCCGGGTCGTGCCAGTCGGGGAAGATCAGGTGGAAATCGAGCGGCGTCTTCTTCAGCTCCCAGACGTCGAAGGATTCGTCGATCACGAGAAAGCCCATGCGATCGGTCAGCTCGAGCAACTCGGGCGCCGGCGGGTTGTGGCTCATGCGCACCGCGTTGCAGCCCAGCTCGCGGAGCAGCTCGAGCTGGCGCTCGGCAGCGCGGGTATTGAACGCCGCGCCCAGCGCGCCGAGATCGTGGTGCTGATTCACGCCCCGGAGCGGGATGTGCTCGCCGTTGACGATCATGCCGCGAGCCGGGTCGAAACGCAGCTCGCGGATGCCGAAGCGGGTTTCGTAAACATCGATAATGCGGCCATCGTGCGTGACGCTCGTCAGCGCCACATAACGGTTCGGCTGCTGCGTGGGCGGCGGGCCCCAGAGCTTGGGCCGCGACAACGCGACCAAGCTCCGGACCGTCCCCTGTCCGCCAGCGGGCAGCACCACGTTCAACGGCGCGATCTGCGCGACCGGTGCGCCGACGCGTTGGCCGGAGGCATTTAATTCGTAGATCTCCGTGCCCACGGCGACGGAGGCGATTTGCGGCGTGGCATTGGCCAAGGTGACCGCCGCCTCGATCGTGGCCGACTCCGCCGAGACCTGTGGTGTCGTGACCTGCACGCCCCACTGGCCGACGTGGAGCGGCGCTGTCTTGGTCAGCCAGACATTGCGGTAGATGCCACCGCCCGGATACCACCGCGACGACGCCGGCGGATTGTCGAGGCGTATGGCCAGCTGGTTCACCTTGCCCGGGATCACGTAGGGCGTCAGGTCCACGCGCCACGAGGCGTAGCCGTAGGGCCAGCCGCCGACGAGCCGGCCGTTGAGCCAGACGATCGCGTAGGACATCGCGCCGTCGACCTCGAGAAAGATGGATTTGCCGGCGTCGGCCGCCGGGATATCGAGCGACCGGCGATACCAGCCGATGCCCCAGCTCGGGAGGCGGCCCATGCCGCCGTGGTTGCCCTCGGTGAGAAAGGGGCCCGCGATGGCCCAGTCGTGCGGCAGGGTGACCGGCTGCCAGGCGCGGTCGTCGAAATCCGCCCGCACATAGGAAACATCGCCGCCCGGATCGCCGGCCGGACGCACGTGGCGCTTCGCCGGATCCTTGATGAAGTCGTTTCCGGTCGGGAGAATCCACGGCTTGAGCACGGCCTTGCCCGCCGCCGCGAGTCGCGCGGCCTCCTCGGGCCGGGAGTCGGCCGCCTTGTCGTCACGCGCGTCCTTCACCTCCGGCCGCACATCATAGAGCAGCGGCACGGTGTTGCCCGGCGGATCATCCTTCTGGAAGCGCCAGCCATCGTTGAGCGGGAGACGCTCGCGCGCGGCGTGCGCCAGCGGGCCGGCCAGGGCGGCGAGGGCGGCAACCAGGAGCAGGGAGCGGTTCGTCATACTTGGACCAAAGCAGAACTTCACGGCAACACGACCGCGACGGTGGTTTTGGCCTCATCCGGACGCAAGGTGAAGGTGGCCTCGGCGCGCCGGCCGTCCTGCTCGACCGTCACGACATAGTCGCCGTGAAAGCCCCGGCCGCTGACCTTGCCGCTGGCGCCGGCCTTGCCCTGCAGCTTGGTGCGCCACTGCCTGAGCACCAGATCCTGATAGGCCTTCGCCGCGGGCTTTTCCGACCAGTCGGACCGGAAGAGCGCGCCGCGCGGCCGCCAGTGCGCCCGGGCCCAGAAACCCCAGTGCTGCACGCCGACGACGGACGGGTGGCTGTAGGCGAGGATGAGGAAATCGCGCGTGTAGTCGGCCTGCAGCTGCTCGTCGTCCGTATCGATGTCGAACTCCGTGATCCGGATCGGCAGCTTGAACTCGGAATAAACCTCGAGCGCCGCCAGCACCCGCTCGGGCGGGTTGGGCTGCGCACTGATGTGGCCCTGCAGGCCGAGGCCGCCGAGCGGGGCGCCCTTCGCCTGGAGGAATTTCGCGACCTTGAAGAAGTCCGCGCAGTGCGCCTTGTCCGCCACGAGGTCGTGGTTGCTGTAATCGTTCAGGTAAAGCGGCGCGCCCGGGGCGGCGCCGGCCTGCGCCGCCTTGAACCAGTCGACCATGATGTCGGAGCCGAACAGCGCCATCAGGTCGTGATTGTCATAGGGCTCGTTGAGCACGTCCCACTCCTGCACCCACTCGCGCGTGGCGGCGGTGATGTCGGCGATGTGCGAGAGGACCAGCGGCGGGATCTTCGCCTGGTTCTTTTTGCCGTCCTTCAGCGCGACGATGCTCCTGGGCAGGTTCTTCCAGCCCGGCCAGACGAGCACATGGCCCCGCACATGGAAATCATTCTCCCGCAGCCAGCGCAGTGCCGCCAGGGACTGCGTGCGGTCATAGGCGCCCGGCCATTCGCCGTTCCAGACCGGCCACTTGAGGTCGTTCTCCGGGCTGGCGGCGTTGAAGAGCGCGAGCGCCTTCTCGCGGTAGATGCGGTTGTCCGGCGAGTCCTGCACCAGGCGGGCAAACTGCAGCGCCGAACCAAATTGAAATGCGCTGCGCCGCTGCTCGACGCGCACCGTCGCGCCCGGCACGGGCTGGCCGGCGGCATCCTTGATCTCGATGAGGAAGCCCGATTTCCGGACCTGCTCGATGCGGGCCAGCGCCTCGCGCCGCCAGGCGGCGTCCGGTTCGCGCCCGGCGTAGGTGAAGCGGGTCTTCGGCAGCGCCGCCGGCTCGAGGCTGCGGCCGTAATGCAAGAGCTCGATGCCGCCGATTTCCACCGTCTCCCGCTTGAAGCCGAACCCGAAGCCCAGTTCCAGCCCGCCCTTGCCGTAGTCGCCCGCGAAGGTGAAAGGCATGAGGAATTCTTGCCAGTCCGCGCCCATCGTCACCGTGTTCTCCAGGCTCTTGTCGTAGTTGGGGCCGGCCCGCTGGACCACCACCCGCACCTGGCCGGCGCCGGTCTCGTCGGTGGAATTGATGCGGCGGGCAAAGAAGCGCAGCAGCGCGGTGTCACCCTTCTTCACCGCCCTCGTCAGCGCGGTCTTCACCTCGACCGCCCAGGCCGGGCTCAGGTCGCGGTCGGTCTCGACATGCAGGGCCCGCGTGAAGCCGGGACCCGCGACGGTGACCGTCGTGAGGCGGATCGCATCGCCATTGCCCGCGCTGCCGGTGGCGGTGAAGGCGTCCTCGCCGGCCGCGGGCAGAAGGGACTCGCCCGGCGGCACCGGTGTCTGCGCCGCCAGCGGCAGCGCGAGGAGGAACGAAAGGGAAAGGAGGAATTTTTTCACGGCTCAGACGAGGTTGATCTGCACCTTCACACTGGTTGGTTTCATGTTCACCGCGTAATCGAACGCCGCCACGGAGTCGGCAAAGGCGAAGGTGTCGGTGACCAGCGGGCGCACGTCGATCTTCCGGCTGCCCATGAGGGCGAGGGCGCGGGGAAAGACGTGGGCGTAGCGGAAGATGGTCTCGAGGCGCGCCTCCTTCACCTGCGCGGCGACGACATCGAACGGCACGGGTGCGCCGGGCATGCCGATGAGCACGACGCAGCCGCCGGGCGCGAGCACGTCGATGGCCTGGTTGGCGGACTGCGGGAGGCCCACCGCGTCAAAGACGACGTCGGCGCCCCACCCGTCCGTCAGCCGGTGCACGACGGCCTTCAGGTCCTGCTCGCGGACATTGACCGGCGTGATCGGGCCGAGCCTCGCGGCCAGCGCCAGCTTGGGCGCCTGCACGTCGGTGATGATCACCTGCGCGCAACCGCCGGCCAGCGCCGCCAGCGCCGTGACCAGGCCGATCGGGCCGGCGCCGAGCACGACGGCGATGTCACCGGGGCGGAGGCGGGCCTTGTTGGCGGCATGCATGCCGACCGCCAGCGGCTCGACCATCGCGCCCTCGGCGAAGGAAACGTTGTCGGGCAGCTTGAAGGTGAACGCCGCCGGATGCACCACGCCCGGACGCAGGCAGCCGTGCACGGGCGGCGTGGCCCAGAAGCGGACGGCGGGGTCGAGGTTGTAGAGCCCGAGCCGGGTCGCGCGGCTGTTGGGATCGGGGATGCCCGGCTCCATGCAGACGCGGTCACCGGCCTTGAGCGTGGTGACGGCGGAACCGACCTCGGTGACGACGCCGGCGGCCTCGTGCCCGAGGATCATCGGCGCCTTGACCACGAAAGGCCCGATGGCGCCGTGCTGGTAATAATGCACATCGCTGCCGCACACGCCCACCGTGTGGATGCGGACGCGGACATCGTGCGCCCCGAGGGTCTCCTCGATCGGGAAGTCCCGCAGGTTGAGTGTCTTGGTTTTCTCAAGGACGAGGGCTTGCATGGGCGGGGACGGGTTGGCGGAGGTTACTGGCGGAGGGTGGAGACGACAAGGGCGGGGTCAAACGACCCCGCCCTTGGTAACTATACCCCAAGGATGGCCGGTTAGAAGGTGAAGGTGTTCGTCACGAACCACTCGCGGTTGGGCGCGATGCGGACGGAGGCCCAGGTCTTGCCGTCGGGCTGGACCGAGATCGGGATGACCTCGTCCTTGCCGAAGAGGTTGCGGCCGTTGAGCTGGATCTTCCAGTTGATCTTCTTGGTCAGCTTGCGCTCATAGCTCAGCCAGGCGTCAAACGCGTCCTCGGAGGGCCCGTAGTAGGGCTTGGCCAGATCGAAGCTCGCCAGGCCGGCGGCGCCCGGGATGACGGGGTAGCCGATGACGACCTTGTCCTGCCAGCGGTAGCTGCCGCCGATACCGGCGCCCTTGAGCATGCCTTCGCGGAAGCTGTAGTTGGTCACGAAGTTGTAGCGCCACTTGCGGAGCTCGGACGCGGCGGTGTTCTCCTGCAGCTTCAGCAGGGTGTATTGACCGCGCCAGGGGTTCCAGGCGGCGCGCAGCTCGTTGGCGGCGGAATAATCGGAGTTGAACCGGACCAGGTCACCGGCGGGGCCGGCCAGCATGGTGTCCATGTAGGCCACCAGCTCGTCGAGCACCGCGCCGCCGACGTTGGTGCGGACCGCCGTGGTCTTCGACGCGTTGAAGCTGATGCGCCAGTTCGGGGTCGGATTGGCGACGAACTCGAGCTCGTAGCCCTTCGATTGCGTATCCGCGGTCACCGCGAAGCCCTGCATGAGGGGAGCCGTGCGATAGTCATACACGCTGTTCGGATCGGGCGAGAGGGGGTTGGCCGCATACTGCCCGCGGGTCTGCAGGGCCGACTGCGTCGTCGGGCCCGCCCCGTAGTTCCAGGCCGGGAAGTAGCCCTTGGCGGCGAGGAAGATCTGCATGTCATTGATGGCCTTGATCGCCGCGTCGCGGCGGGTGTTGGCCTCGGTGACGGTTTCGAGGCGGGAATTGGCGGGGCCCGAAGCCAGGGCGCCGGAGGCGACCGGCCGACCGGTCGTGTTGTCGACATAGACCGGATCCCACAGGTAGCGCTGGCCGGTGTAGGGATTCAGGTTCGTCTGGCCGGCCGTGGACCAGGCATAGGCCGACATGTAATAGACCTTGATGTTGCGCCAGTTGAGGGCGTCGCGGATGGTGCTGTAGATGCCGCTGTGATCGAGCTGGGTGTTGGTGCCGACGACGCTCGTCTCATACTTGCGCACATTGAACGAATACTTGCCGTCCTTGGTGGAGAGCAGGACACCATAGTCCTTGGTCGCGCCGGTCGGGTTGCCGATCGAGTTGCCGTAGATGTCGCGGCGGAGATCGGTGACCTGGAAGTTGTTCGACTTGTTGTAGGAGAGGCTGACGTTGATCGGGAGCGGGTCGCGCTCGCCGAACAGCTTGTTCAGGTGCACGACGACGCCGCCGGCGGTCGAGTGGTCCTTGAAGGTCTGGCTGGCGGGGAACAGGTCGGGCAGCTTGTAGACGGTCGGGTCGAGGTTGAGTGCGCCGCGGTTGGCGGCGCCCGAGAGCGGCGAGGCGGAGACGTTCTTGCTCTTCACCTCGTCAAAGCGCCAGCCGAGCGTGGTGACGATGGCTTCCTTCCACATGAAGGCCTGCCAGGAACCGGCATAGGACTTGGTCTGCCGGATGCTCTTGGCCGCGGCGGTGACCAGCGCAGGATTGGCGCCGTTGTTGTAACGCAGCAGCGTGTTCTGGAAGCCGCTGTTCCAGCCCCGGTAATTGGCCGGGTTCGAAACCTGCGTCAGCTGGGCAAACGGCAGGCCGGTGGCCGGATTGATCACCGGGGCGCCGTTGAAGAAGGGCTGCAGGTTGGCGGGCACGTTCCACGGGTCGCTGAAGTTGACGCCGGCCGGATTCAGCCAGGTCATGTCGAACTGGTAGACGTTGCCGTCCTGGAGCGTGACGTTGGAGTTGATGCCGGGGATGTTGGCACCGGTCGCCGTGGAGGCACCGGCCAGAGACGACCCGAGGTAGATGACCGCCGTGGGGGGCAGGTTGATCAGGCCGTCCGGATTGCCCTGCAGCTTGAAGGAGGCGTAGGCGGCGGAGTTGGCCGTCATCTGCCACGAGCGGTTCTCGGTGTTGTATTTCTCGCTGCTGTAGACGCCGTTCAGGCGGTGCTTGCCGAGCAGCTTCGCCAAGAAGCTGTCCTTGTCGAGGAAGTCGGAGCTGCGGATCTCGCCGAAGATCGAGCCGCGGACATACTGGCGGTCGCTCGCATAGGAGTTGCCGCGGCCCGGGCCGCCGGCAACAAACGGCCGGCCGAAGTTGGTATTGGCGACGCCGGGGTTGCTGGCGTTGCCCGACCCGGTGACGTAATCTTGGAAATTCTGCAGGATGTCGATGTTGAGCGTGGGATTGCCGATCAGCGCCTGGCCGCCGCGGTGGTATTTCTGCTGGTCATAACTGAACTGCACGCCGAGGCGGTCGTCGAAGCCGGTCTGGCTCAGGTCGATGTTGTAGGCATCCCAGCCTTCCCACTCGTTCTTGGTCTGGCCGTCGATCAGCTTGTTGTAGAAGTCGAAGATGCTCGAGTCGGTCAGGGACGTGTTCCGGTATTGGCCGTATTGGAAGTTGGTCAGCCGGGCGTTGTTGGCGTAGGCGCTGAAACTGCCCAGGGCGGAAAACACATCGGAGAAGCGGAGGCCGATGATGCCGTTGGAGGCGCCCTGGGGCGCACCCGCCGCGTTCAGCGCGCCGGTGTTCACATAACCGCCGTAGATGCGTTGGAGCTGGCTGGTCGTGCCATCAATGAACCACAGCGGCTGCTGCTGGTTGACCACGCCGCTCAGCCAGGGACTGAAGGTCGCAGGCGAGGAGCCGACGGTGTAGCCGTTGGCGAGGGCCAGCTTGCCCATGCCGCCGGCCAGGCTGTTGGGATCCGTGTTCACCGCGCGGAACCAGGGCGTGATGCTGTCCTGCGGCGGCAGGATGCGCGGGCGGTTGGCGTCGACGTCGCCGTGCTCATATTTCGCCTTGATGCTGGTGCGGAAGTCGCGGCGCTTGAAGAGCTGCGGCTCGAAGCGGACGGTGGCGTAGTAGCGCTTGCTCTCCTGGAAGGCGCCCTCCTGCTGGTATTTCTCGTCGTTCCACAGGCCGGCCAGTCGGAAGGACAGCACCTTCGGGATGACCACCTGGTTGAAGTCCGCGCTGGTGCGCAGGGTGCCGAAGGATCCGACACGGGCCTCCAGGCTGCCGTGGCTGCGGCCGAAATCCGCATTGCGGGTCGTGGCGTTGACGATGCCGGCCGGGCTGCCGAGGCCGAAGAGGATCGAGTTCGGGCCGCGCTGGATGTCGATGCGGTCCACGTTGAAGCCGTCCCACGGGATGTCGGTCCCGAAGTAATCGCGGGTGTTGTCGGCGGAGGCGAGGCCGCGCACGCGCTGGGCGCCACCCGGGGCGCGCAGGCTGCCGGTCTCATCCAGCGACGTGCCGTTGCCCAGGCCGGCGTAGGTGCCGCGCGTGCCCGCCACCTCGGCGTTCGGGGTGTATTGGAGCAGCGTGGCGTTGTCCGTCGCCCCGATGTCCTTCATGAACTCCTTCGTGACGACGGAAATCGCGGACCCCACGTCCTTCAGGTTGGTGCGGATGCGGGTGCCGGCCAGTGTCTCGGTGGCCTGGTAGCCGGTGTCCTGGGTGGCGGTCACCTCGAAGGGGGAGAGCTCAATGGTATCGCCGTCCGCCGGGCGGTTCTCGACCGGGACGGGCTTGTCGCTGGCGGCGGGCTGGGCGGGGGCCGGGGCGGCGGTCTGGGCCAGCATTGGCAACGCGCTCGCCAGCAGGGCAAGCGCGGTCAGGGATTTTCTTACGTTGTTCATGGTGGGGTTAGGATAAGCGTAGCACGACGCGGGTGCGTCCATGGGGACGTGCGGAGGTAAGGCACATGGGGCGATGGGGTGAAACGGCCAACGGGGGGGTAGCCGGCGCCGCGAAACAACAGAAGCCCGGCGGGGAAATCAAAAGAGCGCTAAGTCTAACATTAGCGCGATGACGGAATCGGCATGAACAGCGCCGCGGGGCATGGGTGGTTGCTTCGGGGTTGTGACCCGGCTCCTTTCGTTGTTTTCCTTTGGCCGAATCCGCCCCCACTCCACCCCAATTTCACCATGGCAATCTTCCTCGGCATCGACAGCGGCACGCAAAGCACCAAGGCCATCGCGCTCGACCTCGACACCGGGCGCGTCGTCGCCGAGGCCCGCGCGCCGCACACCCTCATCCCCGGCCTGCCGGCCGGTCACATGGAACAGCATCCGGCGGAATGGACCGCCGCGCTCGACACGGTCATCGCCGAGGTCGCCGCGAAAATCGACCGCACCCGCGTGCGCGGCATCGGCGTCTCCGGCCAGCAGCACGGCTTCGTGCCGCTCGACGCCGCCGGCGCGGTGATCCGCCCCGCCAAGCTCTGGTGCGACACCAGCACGACCAAGGAATGCGACCTGCTCACGAAAAAACTCGGCGGCAGCAAGGCCGCCATCCGCACCGCCGGCCTGCCGTTCCTGCCCGGCTATACCGCCCCGAAGATCCTCTGGCTGAAACGCCACGAGCCGGCGAACTACCGCCGCCTGCGCCACGTGCTGCTCCCGCACGATTACCTCAACTTTCACCTGACCGGGAATTATTTCATGGAGCACGGCGACGCCTCGGGCACCGCGCTCATGGACGTGCGCAAGCGCACCTGGTCGGACAAGGTCATCCGCGCGATCGACCGCAACCTGGCCGACTGGCTGCCGCCGCTGTCCGGCTCACACGAGGCCGCCGGCACGCTGCGGCCCGAGTTGGCCCGGCAGTTCGGCTTTGCGCCCGGCGTGGTCGTGAGCGCCGGCGGCGGCGACAACATGATGGGCGCCATCGGCACCGGCAACGTCGCGCCGGGCGTGGTCAGCGCGAGCTTCGGCACCAGCGGCACCATCTTCGCCCACAGCGCCAAACCCGTCGTCGATCCGCAGGGTGAGATCGCCGCCTTCTGCTCGTCTACCGGCGGCTGGCTGCCGCTGCTCTGCACCATGAACGTCACGCTCGTCACCGAGCAGTTCCGCCAACTCTTCAACTGGGATCTCGCCGGGCTGGAGGCCGCGGTGGCGTCCGCCCCGGCCGGCGCCGGCGGCCTGAACCTGCTCCCCTACTTCGACGGTGAGCGCACCCCCAACCTGCCGCGCGGCACCGGCGTGCTGACCGGCCTGAACCGCGCCTCGCTCACCCCCGGCGGCCTGGCGCGCGCCGCGATGGAGGGGGTGACCCTCAACATGAACTACGGCCTGCGCCGCCTGACCGCGCTGGGCCTCAAGCCGCGCGAAATCCGCGTGACCGGCGGCGGCGCGCGCTCCGCCGTGTGGCGCCAGCTCATGGCCGACATCTTCGGCGTGCCGGTCGTCGCCATGGTCGAGGACGAGGGCGCAGCGCTTGGCGGCGCGCTGCAGGCCGCGTGGTGCGTCGCGCTGCGCGACGGCCGGAAGGCGAAGCTCACCGACTTCACCGCCACGACCGTGGCCCCCGACGAACGCACGCGCTGCACGCCCGACGCGAAGAACCGCGCGCTCTACCGCGACCTGCAGGCCAAACACGACGAACTCAGCCGCACGCTGCGGCCGTGGTTCGACCGGTAATGCGCCAAACTTTTTTAACCACTAATCTTCACTAATTGACACTAATCATATCACCCTGAAACGAGAGTATCGGGCTGGCTGAATTAGTGAGCCATTAGTGTGTATTAGTGGTTAAAACCCGCTGCCGTCCGCCTTGGTGCCGCAGAACGACACCTCGATCCCGAGCTGCGCGGCGAGCGACGCCTTCGTGTAAGCCGCCAGATCGGCGGCCGCGGCATTCTTGGCGTAGGCCACTTGGATGTGGTTCGCCTGGTGCCGGGCCATCATCAGGTCGCGGGTCACGCCGTAGGTGACCGCGTGCATGATGGGCCACTGCACCGTCGTCTCCTTCCAGCGGCGCTCGGTCTCGGCGCGCGGCAGGGCGATGCCCTTGGCGCGGCCGATATCCATCTTGAGCCTGCCGCCTTGGACGAACACGCGGCTCCAGACGATCTCCCCGGGCTTGGCGATGCCGCGAAGTGAACCGCCGCCGAGCCGGAAATACATCGGGGGTTGGCGCAAAGAATCCGAACCCGCCCAGCCGCCAATGTGGTGGTCGGCCGGCGCACTGCCGGAGATAAGGAACACCCAGACATACTCGTCCGTCGTGCCGGACTTGTCCCAATCACCCCAGCGCAGGTCGTGCAGCGTGTTGGCCACCGGCTGGCCGAGGGCCGCGTGCACACGGTTGGTGAACAGGCCGTCGAGACCGGCGCACTCGTCCACCTCGTTGAAATGCACGATGGGCTGGCCGGGACGGATGACCTTGCCGGCGGCGTTCTTCACCGGCGGCCGGTCGGTCGAGTTGAGCGTGCCCTCGACGAGGTCTGAGGCCGGCAGCAGGTCCTTGAGGCCCTGCTGGTATTGGATGCCGATCGACTCGCAGCCGAACTCGTCCGCGATGCGGCAGGCGGCGATGTAGGTTTTGCACTGCCAGAGGACCTGATTTTTCGTGAGCTCGGTTTTCTCGTCCGTGCCGAAGTGGAAGGTGAAACCCTTCTTGATATACCAGTCGAAGACCGCCTTCGCCTCGGCGTCCGTCACCTGCATGGCGCCGTAATAAAGCGCGGACTGCGACAGGCGCTCCTTGCAGACGCCCACGTTGTAGAGGAGGTCGTCGGGAATGATGGCGTTATACATGCCCATGCACCCCTCGTCGAAAATGCCCATGATGGACTTCTTCACGCGCAGGTCGGTCGCGATTTTATTGGCGACGGCCTTGGCCTTCGCCGGCACGCGGGCCTTGCTGATCGGCCGCACATGCGGCGTGCGATGGGTGGTGACGCCGGTCTTCAGCCAGCGGGTCAGACCGTTCAGGAAATACTCGTCGTCGAAGTTGTCGCTCCAGAGCGTCGAGTATTTGACACCGGCCTTGGTCAGGGAGCCGTTGAGATTGAGCATGCCCACGAGGCCCGGCCACTGGCCGCTCCAGTTGGCGACGGTGAGGATGGGGCCGCGGTGGCTCATGAGGCCCGCCAGCAGGTGGTGCGAATACTGCCAGACCGCCTCGGCCACGATCAGCGGGGCGTCCGGGTCGAGCTGCGCGAAGACCCCGAGGCCCTCCTTTTGCGAGGCGATGAAACCGTGTTTCACCGCCGGTTTGTAGGGGTGGGCCCGGACGAGCTTGCGGCCGAAGCCGGCCACCGCGGCGGCGAGCTTCTTTTCCATGGCGGCCTGGGCGGGCCAGCAGACTTGGTTGGCCGACTGGCGGAGGTCGCCGTTGGCCACGAGCAGGACGGTCTTAGGGGAGCGGGGCATGCACCGGCAGTCCAGCCAGACGGCAATTTTTCAGCAAGCCCGCCGATGGCTTATGTCGCTGGTATTGTTAAGCGGGACGCCCGATGGGAGACGACCTGACAGCCGCAGCTACTTGAGACACAAGGCGGATGAAATGCCCTCCTACGCCAAGGCTACGGAGGGCATTTTTCTTTCCGATCCGGAAAGAAAAATGGTGGACGCTACTGGACTCGAACCAGTGACCCCCTGCGTGTGAAGCAGGTGCTCTAACCAACTGAGCTAAGCGTCCGAAACGAGGGGCAGACGGTTAACAACCGACCGGGGCGAATCAATCCTTCTTTTCCACCGGCGTCGGATCCAGTTCCGCGGCCAGTGCCCGCAGGAGCTGCTCCTCGGCGTAAGGCTTGGTCAGCAGCGTCTTGATGCCCAGCGCCGCCAGCCCGGCGCCCGGCGCAGTGTCGGGGGAGTCCCCGGTCATCCCCGAGGAGGCCAGGATTGGCACGCGGGGGTCATGGCGGCGGATTTCGCGGGCCATTTCGTAGCCGTTCATCTGGGGCATCATGAGATCGGTCATGACCGCCGCATAATCCCCGCGCTGCAGGAACTTCACCAACCCCTCGGCGCCGTTCTCCGCCGTCTCCACCACAAAACCATGCCGTTGCAGCGCATCGGCCGTCACGAGCCGGATGGCCTCCTCGTCGTCCACCACGAGAATCCGCCGGCCCGCACCTTGGATCACACCGGGGCCGGGCTTGGCCGTCTCCGGTTCGGCGGCCGTGTGGCGTAACGCGGGCAGCAAGACACAAAACTCCGTCCCCTCCCCGACCTTGGTCTTCACCTCCACCGCTCCGCCGTGGCTGCGGACGATGCCGTAGACCGTGGAGAGCCCCAGGCCGGTGCCCTTGCCGAGCGGCTTGGTGGTGAAGAACGGCTCGAACATGCGCTCCAGCACCTCGGGCGGGATGCCGCCTCCGGTATCGGCCACCGTGAAGGCGACGAAGCGGCCGGGCTTGAGTGGCGGATTGCGGGCGGCCCGCGCCTCATCCACCGACACGTCGTGCGCGCCCAGCACCAGCCGGCCGCCGACCGACATCGCATCCCGGGCGTTGATGGCGAGATTGAGCAGCACCTGATGCAGCTGGGTCGCATCGCCGAGCACCGGTGAAAGCACGGCCGCCAGTTCGGTTTCGATCCGGATGTTGCGCGGCAGCGTCTCACCCAGGATCTGCGCCATCTCCTTGACCAGGTATTTCGGCTGCAGCTCCGTGCGCTCGCCCTCGATGCCTCGCGCGAAGGTCAGCACCTGTTTCACGATGCCCGCCCCGCGCTGCCCGGCGCTTTCGATCGTGTCGAGCATGCGGCGGGCGTCGGCCATGGGGTATTTCAGCTTGAGCAGCTCCAGCGAGAGAAGGATCGGGGCGAAGATGTTGTTCAGGTCGTGCGCGATGCCGCTGGCGAGCATGCCGATGCTCTCCAGGCGCTGGGCGCGGGCGAGCTGGTTTTCCAAGGCCTTGCGGTCCGTGATGTCCTGCTTGATGGCGACGAAGTGCGCGATGGACCCGCCTTCGTCGCGCACGGGGGCGATCGTCATGAACTCATGGTAGAGACCGCCGTCCTTGCGCTGGTTGAACATCTCGCCGGACCAGACCTCGCCCCGCTTGATCGTCGCCCACATGGCGGCATAGAATTCAGGCGGATGCCGGCCCGATTTGAGGATGCGCGGACTGCGCCCGACCACCTCCGCCGCCGTATAGCCGGTGAGGGCGGTGAAGCCCGGGTTGACCGAGTTGATCGTGCCGTCGGCATCGGTCACCACCCAGCCGACCGGCGCCGCCTGCACCGCCGCATCGAGCAGGTGCAGATGCGCGAAGGCGCGCTGCTTCTCCGACTCATCGGTGACCAGCAGCAGCAGATGCGTGGCGTCCTGGTAGAAGAACGGCTTGAACCGGACCTCGATCCAGCCGGCGCGGCCGAAGCTGCTCTGAAACGGACCGCGCAGGACCACCTGCCGGCCGCTGTCCAGCGCCTCTTCGGCCGCGGCGAGCAAGCCGTAGCGGCGCCAGGATTCCAGCTCGCGAAAGTTCTGCCGGAGTATGCCCGGCACATCGGTGCCGGCGAGCTGCGCCGCCGCCTCGTTGGCCGTCACCGCCCGGCCGTCGGCTCCGTAGACGATCACCCCGATCGGGGCGTTGTTCAGGATCGTCTTGGCAAAAGCCAGGGTGTCCATGATCCGGGTCTCGGCGCTTTTTACCTCGGTGATGTCCGTGTGCGTGCCGAGCATGCGCTCCGGCCGCCCGTCGGCGGTCCGCTTGATGATGCAACCGAGACTGAGCACCCAAACCCACCCGCCCGTCCGGTTTTTCATCCGGAATTCCACCCGATAGTCCGGCGTCCGCCCGGCCAGGTAGTCCTGCATCGCGCCTATCACCATGTCCCGGTCTCCCGGATGCAGCCGGTCGGCCCAAGTGGCGTAAGTCTCCCGGAATCCCGCGGGATCGTAGCCCAGCATCCGGGCATAGGCGTCATTCACGGCTGCTTCGCCGGTCAGGATATTCAAATCGTAGAGCCCTTGGTTGCCGGCGGCGAGGGCCAGTTCGAGGCGCTGTTCGTTTTCCCGCAGCGCCTTTTCCACCGCGACGTGGCGGCGATCCAGCCGCTTGATCAACAAATAGAGGAGGCCCGCCGTCGCCAGGATGAAGAACATCCCCTTGAGGGTGTCGACCTTCAGCAGTTCGATCGACTTCCCGACGCGCCAAGCCACCCACCAGTCACTGCCCACAATCCAGAGCGTGCCGAACAAAATGTAGTGCAACGTCACCCTCAACGGCGAGTCCGGGCGGGCAAACGCCATGAGGTGGGGAAGTTTCATTGGCCGGACTACCAGTATCCCAAATCAGCCCGGCCGCCGCTCCGCATATCTTGCGTTAAGCATGGCGCCGGCTTCCCTGCCGGCGGTTTTGGATGGCACCGCGGCGGGCCTGGGTTAGCCGTAGCCCATGACCTGCCTGGAACAGGAGATTGTCGCCATCCCCCCGCTCAGCCCGGGGGAGACCTCGCTGTTGAACATGCACTCGGTGCTCAATGTGCTCAATGTCCTCTACGGGGAGCTGACCCTGCTTGGCCTGACCCTGGCGGACGACGACCAGCTGCTCCGCCCGGCGCTGGACCTCTGCGAACGGTTCCAGCAGGACCTGACCGACCCGGCGGCCAGCCTGCGGCAGGCCGCCGCCCTGAACCAGACCCTCTTCACGATCGAGCGGACCATCGCCCTGGAACTGGACCGCCATCCGGAAAAAAAGAATGACCCGGCCGTGCAGGACTCCCTCGCGAACATCCGGTCCGTCTACAAGGTGATGGAAGTCCGGGCCCGGGAAATCCTGGCCCGCGCCAAGGCGCCGGGCGAGTGGGTGGAGATGCCGATCGAGGAGCTCCGGACCGATTTTCAGCGCGTGTTCGCCGCCATCGAGAAAAACAGCCGCGGCCGCTTCCGCATCATCTACAACCTCGGCCAGCAGGAGCAGTCCGACTATTACATCGACCTCGCGATCGAGAGCCCGAATGGCCGCACCGTCTCCCTGCCGCTGGTGTTCAAGGACGTGATGCGGGACCTGCTGGCCAATGCCCGCAAATACACCCAGCCCGGCGGCACCATCAGCGCCGGGCTTTACGAAACGGCCGCGACGCTGAAATTCACGATCCAGGACACCGGCCGGGGCATACCCGCTGATGAGCTGCAGACGGTTATGCACTACGGCCGGCGCGGGAGCAACGTGGGCGAGGTGCGCACCATGGGCGGCGGCTTCGGCCTGACCAAGGCGTTCCTGGTGACCAAGCAATTCGGCGGCCACTTCTGGATCCGTTCCGAACTCGGCGTCGGCACGCGCATCCGGATCGAGATCCCGCGGCCGGGGCAGAACGGGTGAAAGGCGGTCGCCGGTTGGTCGCCCTCAAAGGTGGAGCCCGCGCTCCGCGCGGGCTGATTGATGCACGTCCGGAAAACCTGCGCGGAGCGCAGGTTCCACCCTCACTTCCTTGTCGCCACCGCCCGCTTTCTCGCGGGGAACAGCGTCCGGCAGATTTCGCACACCGTGCCGTCGCAACCGCGGGCCGTGCAGTGCTCCCGGCCGTAAAAGATGATCCGCAGGTGGAGCCCGCGCTCCGCGCGGGCTGATTGATGCAAGTCCGGAAAACCTGCGCGGAGCGCAGGTTCCACCCTCACTTCCTTGTCGCCACCGCGCCTTTCCGCGCGGGAAACAGCGTCCGGCAGATTTCGCAGACCGTGCCGTCGCAACCGCGGGCCGTGCAATGCTCCCGGCCGTAAAAGATGATCCGCAGGTGCAGCTGGTTCCAGCTGGCCGGCGGGAACAGCGCCTTCAGGTCGCGCTCGGTCTGCTCCACGTTTTTGCCCGCGGTCAGCCTCCAGCGCTGCGCCAGCCGGTGGATGTGCGTGTCCACCGGGAAGGCCGGCACACCGAACGCCTGGCTCATCACCACCGAGGCCGTCTTGTGGCCGACGCCGGGCAACGCCTCGAGCTCGGCAAAGGTCCGTGGCACCGCGCCACCGTGCCGGTCCATGATGAGCCCGGAAAGCGTGCTGACGGCCTTCGCCTTCTGCGGCGACAGGCCGCAGGGGCGGATGATGCCCTGGATCTTCGCCACCGGCACCCGCCGCATGTCCGCCGGATTGTCCGCCACCGCCCAGAGGTGCGGGGTGACGAGGTTCACGCGCTTGTCGGTGCACTGCGCCGAAAGCAGCACGGCCACGAGCAGGGTGTAAGGATCCTTGTGGTCCAGCGGGATGGGGGTCTCCGGATAAAGCTCCGCCAGCCGGCGCGCCACGAAGGCGGCCCGGGCCGGTTTGGAGCTGTAATCCGGCATATCCGCCACGCGGACGAACAGATGGGCTTTCGCCGGCAAAACAACGCTTAATTGCCCCGCCTCGGCGCCAAATCTCGGTTGCGCCGCCCCCGCCCCCGCCTACCGTCCGGCCATGGCATCCCCGCGCGACCTGCTCGCCCCGCTCGACACCTTTGAACGCCGCCACAACGGCTCCCCCGACGCTGACGTCGCCGACATGCTGCAGACCGTCGGCCACGCCTCGCTCGACACCCTGGCCGACGCCGCCGTCCCCGCCAACATCCGGCTGAAGCGCCCCCTGCGCCTGCCCGCCGCCGCCAGCGAGACCACCGCGCTGGCCGAGCTCCGCGCCATCGCGTCGAAGAACAAGCTCTTCCGCAGCCATATCGGCATGGGCTACTACGACACCGCCACGCCGGGCGTCATCCAGCGCAACATCCTCGAGAACCCGGGCTGGTATACCGCCTACACGCCCTACCAGGCCGAGATCTCCCAGGGCCGCCTGGAGGCGCTGGTCAACTTCCAGACGCATGGTCACCGACCTGACCGGCATGCAGATCGCCAACGCCTCCATGCTCGACGAGGGCACCGCCGCCGCCGAGGCCATGACGCTGGCCCACCGCGTGAAGCTGTGCGACAGCCACGACGCCTCCGTCTTCTTCGTCTCGGACAACTGCCACCCGCAGACCATCGACATCGATCCGCACCCGCGCCAAGCCGCTGGGCAACGTCTCCGTCGTGACGGGTGACCACCGGTCCTATGATGGCGCGGGCAAGGTCTTCGGCGTGCTCGTCCAGTACCCGGACACCACCGGCAGCATCCACGATTTCGCCGCCTTCTGACGCGAGCAGGCCCACGCCGCCGCGCGCGCTCTGCGTCGTCGCCACCGACCTGCTGGCCCTCACGCTGCTGCGCGCACCCGGCGAGTTCGGCGCCGACATGTCGCCGTCGGCTCGGCACCAGCGCTTCGGCGTGCCGATGGGTTTCGGCGGACCGCACGCGGCCTTCCTGGCCACCAGCGACGAGTTCAAGCGCCAGATGCCCGGCCGCCTGGTCGGCGTCTCGAAGGATGTCCACGGCAACCCGGCCATACCGCCTCGCGCTCGGCACCGCGCGAGCAGCACATCCGCCGCGACAAGGCCACGTCCAACATCTGCACCGCCCAGGTGCTGCTCGCCGTCATGGCGTCAGCATGTACGCGGTCTACCACGGCCCCGAAGGGCCTGAAGCAGCATTGCGCCGGCGCACGCGCTTGCTGACACCAGCCATCTTGGCCGACGGCCTCAAGGCCGCCGGCGCCAAGGTCAACGCCGAGCCCGTGTTCGACACCCTGACCGTCTCCGGCATCGACGCCGCCAAGGTCCACGCCGCCGCCCTCGCCGCAAAGATCCAACCTGCGCCCCGTCGACGCCTCCACCGTCGGGATCTCGCTCGACGAGACGACCACCGCGGAAGAAGTGGCAACACTGCTGTGGTCTGTTTGGTCCAGTTGACTTCGACTCTCAACTCTCAGCCGCTCAACTCCCAACTGCCCGACTACAGCGATTCCCAGCCCTTGCGCCGCGCCAGTCGGGCTACCTCACCGCACCCGGTCTTCAACAGCTTCCACACCGAGCACCGAGATGCTGCGCTACATCAAGCGGCTCGAGCGACAAGGACCTTTCCGCTCGACCGCTCGATGATCCCGCTCGGCTCGTGCACGATGAAGCTCAACGCCACCAGCGAGATGTTTCCCGTGACCTGGCCCGAGTTCGGCAAGCTGCACCCGTTCGCGCCCGCCGACCAGACTGAAGGGCTACGCCGAAGCTGTTCGACCCAGCTGCGAGAAGTGGCTCAGCGAGGCCACCGGCTACGCCGCCGTGTCAGCCTGCAGCCCAACGCCGGGTCACAGGGCGAATACGCCGGCCTGCTCTGCATCCAGCGCCTGGCACGAGTCGCGCCACGAGGGGCACCGCAACATCTGCCTCATCCCGACCAGCGCCCACGGCACCAACCCCGCCAGCGCCGCAGATGTGCAACTTCAAGGTGGTCGCCGTGACGCCTGCGACGCCAACGGCAACGTCGACGTCGCCGACCTCAAGGCCAAGGCGACCGAGCACAGCGCCAACCTCGCCGCGCTCATGATGTCACCTACCCGTCCACGCACGGCGTGTTCGAGACCTCCATCAAGGACCATCTGCAAGGTGCATCCATGAGCACGGCGGCCAGGTTTACATGGACGGCGCCAACATGAACGCGCTGGTCGGCGTGGCCGCGCCCGGCGACATCGGCGCGCGACGTGAGCCACCTCAACCTGCACAAGACCTTCTGCATCCCGCACGGCGGCGGCGGCCCGGGCATGGGCCCGATCGGCGTCGCGAAGCACCTCGCTGATTTTCTCCCCAGTCATGTCGTGGTGCCACCCTCACACCTCACGCCTCAGGCCTCTCACCTCGGGGCTGTGTCAGCAGCCCCGTATGGCAGCGCCAGCATCCTCGTCATCTCGTGGATGTATATCCGCATGATGGGGCCCGACGGCCTGAAGCGGGCCACGCAGTTCGCCATCCTCAACGCCAACTACATCGCCGCGCGCCTCGCGAACCACTTCCCGGTGCTCTACCGCGGCGGCAGCGGCCTGGTCGCCCATGAGTGCATCCTGGAGTTCCGCCCGTGGAAGAAGCACGGCCTCGAGGTCGAGGACGTGGCCAAGCGCCTGATGGATTACGGCTATCACGCCCCGACCATGTCCTTCCCCGTCCCCGGCACGCTCATGATCGAGCCGACCGAGAGCGAGACGAAGACCGAGCTCGACCGCTTCTGCGACGCGCTCATCGCCATCCACGGCGAGATGGCGGCCGTCGCCAGCGGCGAGAGCGACAAGCTCAACAACCCGCTCAAGCACGCCCCGCACACCGCCGCGGCCGTGACCGCCACCGACTGGGCGCACCCCTACTCGCGCGAGACCGCCGCGTTCCCCGACAAGTGGACGCGCGCCTCGAAGTTCTGGCCGTCCGTCGGCCGCGTGGACAACGTCTACGGCGACCGCAACCTGGTGTGCTCCTGCGTCGGCATGGAAGCGTATGCCGCTCCGAGCGCGGCAAGTTGAGAGTTGAAAGCTGAGAGTTGAGAGATTGTTCCGCTTTAGGGCCTCATGGGAGCTTGCGTCCCTGCGGGCCGTGCCTTGTCCGGCAGTCCGATTTCTAACCACTAATGCATCGCCTAACGGCGCTGCTTGAAAGTCCCCTCCGCCTGACTTGTCAGCCATAGGCCTGGCGACGGCTGATCGGCTTCCTCCTTCGCCAAGGCTACGGAGGACACAGCCGGCTTTGGTTCCGGGGAGCGGCTAATCGCCGCTTGGATATATGTCTTATTTCTCAGTCGGCGATTAGCCGACCCCCGAAGCCACCTAGCGGAGCCGATTAGGCGGAGCCGCACCAAGTAGCGCAGCCGTTAGGCGAAGCATCCGTGGTTAAAAACCGACCTACTCCCCGCCCTCGGTCTCCGGCGGCTTGATGGCCGTGAGCAGGCGGTCGAGCTCGGCTTGGGTCGGGTTGCGGATCGAAATCACGGTGAGGACCGCCGGGCCGGCCGGCAGATCGACTTGGGCCGGTTTGCCGACGGTCAGGCCCAGCAGGACCGCGGCCAGCGGGGAGTTGTGCGGCAGGCACTCGATGCCGCTCTCCGGATCGGTTGCCGTCTCGCCGTAGGTTGCGACGAGAAACGTGAAGCGGTGCTTCCGCTTCGTGCCGGCGTCCTCCTTCTCAATCCGGGTCACGTGGCCAAGCTGGAGAAAATCCGTCGGTTTGGTGAGCCAGGCGGCGGGATCGACCTCGATGAAGGTGTTGCGCCGGGAAAAGCGGTCGAGTTCGTCCAGCTTGCGATCGACGGCGCGGATCGCGTCCTTGGCCGCCTTGAAGCCGAAGTTCTCGCGCAGGTCGCCCTGGCTGTGCGCCTCGATCTTGTCCTCGACGAGGGCAGCGCGCTTCACCTTGAGCGCCGCATATTCCTCGGCCAGCACCCGGCCGTAGCCCCGCCGCACATAGATGACCATGGCCGGAGGCGGAGCGATCCGGAAGATATTCTTGCGACGCGGAGGAGCCATGCGCCGCCGAGTGAGCAAACCGCGGAGCGAAAGGCAAGCCGCGCGGCACTCCGCGCCGCGAGTTGATGGTTGAAAGTTGAGCGTTGAGTGATCGGCAACTCCGAGGTGGAGCGTGTTGCCCCCAACGCGCTGGTTTGGGATCGGAGCACAATAAACGATCCCGCTTCCCCTGTAGGGACGTGGCTCCAGCCTTCGCCAAGACTCCGGCCCGGCAAGAGTGGCGCCCCTACATTCGATCCAGCCCGCCACCCGGCGGGGCTATTTCATGTGAACCGCTCCGCCCAGTAGCCTGGCCGCTGCTTGAAATGCATCACCGCCCAACGATCTGCCGCAACTCAGCCATGACCTCGTCGCCGTCCACTCCGACCTCACGTCCGCTTTCGATTTCAGCGATGCGCCGTTGGATTTCCTGCCTCTCCGCAGCCGTTAGCCGCTGCAGTTCGGTCAGAATCTCAGTTTTGCTCATGCCCGCACCCTACCCCAAAGCCTCGCCCCGGCAAGCCCTGGTAGCCTTTGGCACCGCCACCGGCGGGTAAACCCCGGGTTTGGCCCGCTGGCTACCGCCCGCCCTACCCTGATCAGGCCGGCAGAATCTCTCGGACCACGGCCGTGAGCTGCTTCGCGGTCGGCAACATAGCTCCCGCCAATTCTCGCGTAAGCTGCGCGAGAAAGTCCGATGCGATCAGGGCGGCAAAAAACAGCCTCATTCTCCTGAGACTCGAGGTGGAGAAGCTCCGCATAGCCGCGACCAATTTTCTTACAGCTTGTGATAGAAACCGGGATCCCCTGCTCACTTCGCCGGCTTGGACGGCGTGGTGAAAGCTCGCTCCATCTTTTGCAGGAGGAACTTCGAGCCCGGGTTCTCGTATTCCTTCTTGTGGTGCAAGAACAGCAGGAAGACCTTCGCCGCCGTCTTGTTGATGGCGTAATAAACCCGCCAGGCCCCTGACGCACCGATCCGGTGGCAGGAATCTTTGCAGCGGGTCTTGAAGATGGGCAGTGCCAGGCCACCCAGCTCCGGCACATGATCGCCCATCTGCTCAGGGGCCAGCGCCAACCGGCCGATCAGCCACTCCATGTCCTCTGCCAGCTTCGGATGCTCGCGACGGTATTCCTCAATCAACAGGTCAAATGCCGGCGTGCGGATGACACTGTAGCCGGCCATGGCGGAGTATCAGGCCAGCGAGGCGACGTAGTCCGCAAACTTGGAGGACTTGGCGAGAGCTCCGTCCAGCGGCTCGGAACCGATGGCCCCGCGGTATTCCGCCATCTCGTAATCGATCTTCTTGCCGTCGGCCGTGCCGGCCCACGGGGCCTCGCGATGGGTCGCAGCCTCGATCTGCTGCGCGGTAGCGTCGGCCCAATCGGCCGCCACGCGCTCCAAGGTCTGCAGTTCCGCCCCGGAAAACTTGGCAGGATCAAACTTACCATTGAGCGTCAGAAGGCGGCGCTGGGTGAAGCCCTTGTGGTTGACCGCCACCTCGCGGAGCAGGCCGGCCTTGTCCATTTTCTGGATCAGCTTCTCGGCGTCCTTGGGATAAGGCCCGTGGGGAAGCTTGCGGTAAGTCGCTCCGGTGACTGGGTTTCCGTGGGCCTCGTAATGGTTGAAGTCCACGAAATAGAGCAGCTTCATCAGCTTGGTCCGGCCCAGGTGCACATTGTTGATGTGCTCCAAGAAATAGAGGATCACCTGCTGAAGCTTTTCCTCGGAGTAATTGACGGTCTCGGTGCTCACAACGCCGTCAGTGAAGCCCGTGCCCCCACCGGCGTCAAGCGGCGGGATGGCCTTCCGGAAGCTGCCCACCCCCGCAAACCTTGGCTTACTCCCGCGCTACCACGGTGTCGTAGAGCCCGTAGTGCGTCAGACCCTCGTGGCTCTCGATTCCCGTGTAGCGCAGCGAGGCGTCCTCATAGCGCCGGAAGGCGAACACCGCCTGATTCATCTGCTCAGTATTGAACACCTTGAGCCGCACGAGCAGGTGGAAATCCTTCACCGTCAAACCCGTGACCGTCTCGAACAGGGCCGGCTCGATCTTGGTAATCACGTCTTGGAGCGTGTTCTCCCGGAAATCCGTCAGATACATGAAGGCCGGGATGCGGGTCGCAAATTTGATGAGCTTCTCCTGCACGAGCTTTCGCTTGGATTTGAACTCTTTCTCCTCCGCGGTGAGTTCCTTTTTCTCCTTCGCCGACAACTCCTTGTCCTTCGCCTTGTTTTTGAGCGCCTTCACTTTCTCGCTCTTGTTGATGATGGTCTCGATGATGTTGTCGCCGAGCGAGCGCCAGCCCTCGATGCGCCCGACGGCAGCCAGTGCCTCGGGATTGTCGAGGATCCGCCGCAGGGTGTCGTTATCCACGTTCACGAGCAGGGCGCTCTCCCACTTGCGCGCGAGCAGCGTGGCCGAGGTTCCGGCCATCGCGATGTCGAGAATGCCGCCGGCATCAATCTGCGTCATGTTCGCGCCGTCGTAGGCCAGCACCGGCAGAAAAGACACGAGGTCCTTGACGGCGATCTCAGGGTTCGACTCGCCGGGCGAAAGTCCGATCCCGTATTCGGAGAGCTGCCGCAACGCGCGGGTGGGCGCGAAGTCGAACACGTAACAGACCGGCTTGAGGATTTCCTCCTCGTTCGGGTCGTCCCCGTTGGGATTCTTGATGGACCACGGCGATTGCACGCGAAACGCGGCCTGGAAGTAGGACTCCGGCGACTTGAGGTTGCGCAGCATCAGGATGGATGACCACTGCGACACGGTGACCCCGGTGGTGAGTTTGCCGCACGAGAGCGTGATGGTCTTGGTGTCGAACCCGCTGCCGATGGATTTGCGCACCGGTGGCAACGCGTCCAAGCCGATGCCCGCCCCGGCGCCGGCGGCTACGATCACATCGTAGTCGTGCCAGAAGACATTATGCGCCTCCGCCAGCAGATTCGCCATCGCCTGGCAGGCCGCGACGTTGGGCAGGAACCAGAACGAGTGCTGGAGATACGGCAGCAGCCGCACGTCCGAATACGGAAAGGGTGGCCGCGTGCCGGTCTTGAGATATTCGACCGCCTTGGGCGCATACCCGCCCCGGATGATGTCCAGCCACTTCTGCACATCGCCCTGGTGCTTGAACTGCGCCTTCCCGCCCGTGCCTGAGGCCTCGAAGAACGCATTCAGGTCGAACTCGTCGAATTCCCCGGCGTTGGCTATCGCCACCAACTCCTCCGGCATCTGGTAGGTGAGCAGCCGCATCTGCGGCAGCGCGCCGTAGGGATTCCACTCGCCGGGATTCTTAATGGCGAACTCCTCCTTCGCGCGCTGCTCGTCGGTGTAGGTCCAGTTGAAGATCTGCTCCTCGATGAACTCGCCCGTGGCCAGGGCCTTGAACGGCGTGCCGGAGAGGTAGAGGTAGGCCTTGGTGGTGATAGGCAGAAATTCGGTCTCCCGGATCGAATATTCGCCGATGTCTTCGTTCACCGCCTCCAAGCCGACCGCGTATTCCAGCTTGGCCTCCTTCTTGGCGACCGCCTCCTCCTCGCCCTCGAACAGTTCCTTCGCCGTGTCACGCCATGCCCCGAAGTGATACTCGTCGAAGACGACCAGGTCCCACTTCACCGCATGAAGCCATTCGTTCCGAGGCTTGATATTCCCCGCGTCATCGCGACCCAGCAGGTCCTGGAAAGAACCAAAATAGACCAACGGCTTCTTGGCAGAAACCTTCCTGGGATCGCCGCCTGAGGCTTTCGACAGGTATTGCCAGCCATCGAAGTCCGCGTGGGATTCAAGGTCCGTCTGCCAGGCATCCTCGACTGCGGGCTTGAACGTGACGACGAGCACGCGCTTGGCCCCGAGTTTTTTGGCCAGCTGGTAGGCGGTGAAGGTTTTGCCGAAGCGCATCTTCGCATTCCACAGGAAACGCGGGACAGCGTGCATGTCCTCCTTCCAGATGGAGTGGAAATAGCCGTGCGTTTTCGCCACGGCAGCGCCCTGCTCGGCCCGCATCGCGAATGTCTCGGAATGCGTGCCGGTGAATTTCTGGCCAGTGCGCAGCTCGGTGAGGACGGTCTTCACGTCCTTGAGCCTGCAGCGCATCCATTCCAGTTCCGTGTTTTCGAAGCCCTTCCTGACAAGGGCGGCGCGCACCTCGCGATCGGTGAAGACGCTGCCGTCGTCACGCTCGGCCGACTCATCGAGGTCTATCGTGTAATTCTTGATCGCGGCGGTCTTCAACTGCTCGGCGACGCGCTGCCTCACGTCGCGCGTAGTTTGCCCCACCTTGAGGAGCCCCTTGTGCGCCTTGTCGTCAATCGAGTAGGCATAAATGCGCAGCCGGGCCTCCGGCTTGGGCATGAGGATCTCTTCGACCGTGGGCTTACTCATCGTCGTCGCTGTCCAAGTTCATGACCCTGACCTGGGACTCGATGAAGTCCTGCTCCTTTCGCGTGATGCCATATTTCGCGTAAAGAACTTGGTCTGTCCATGCACGATCCCAAGTCTGCATCGGCACCCAAACGTATGTGGAATGCGTCGCGTGTTGAGTTATCTTTCTCACAGAGACAAAGAACCGGAAGAAGCGCGTCGCATAATACGACTGGAGACTCTCGGCCGCCCTGCGGGAGCCAACGTTGAAGAAGAGGAAAGACTGAGTGCAGACTGATGGAGACGGAGCTATCAAAGGTTTTCCTAATATCTGATGAGGGATCGCATCTCCCCCATTGAACGCTTGTGGAACGAGAACCTTCCATGTGTCGATCAAGTCGGCACTCTTGGTTACTAACCTTCGCCCGATGTAGCCCACACCACGCTTCATCTTCCGAATATAGTAGAGTGGCACATCGCCCGAACGCTCTTTTTCATGGAACCCGTCGAAGTTCGATGTCCAGCCGAACTCTTTGTCGCGAGCGAGGATCGTGTTGATGGACGCTTCACCACGCCCCAGCACTTTATGTAGAATCGATACCGCACGCGCATCGCGGACAAAAACGTCGTATTCTCCAAGATTTCTATGAATAGGCCCAACAACCTCACCGGCCCGAATCGTTGTCACCTTGCAGTCACCGTCGTGAGACGCGTCCCAAAGAAAATAACAGACGCCGGCCTTAACCTCGACACCAGGGAAAACGTCGTTGGCCGCCGGATAGTCCACTAGTTCACGCATACGCCGGTCGCCGAGCATCGCTTGGCGAAATTCACTGAGGCCTAGACCCGAAGCCATCCAGCGAGACGGGATGACCATGGAGAGAAATCGCGGCTGTAGGCGCTTCGCTTGTTCGATGAAGTGTTGATAAATCGGCACATCCCTTGTCCCGCCGTCGCTCGCCAACTGATAAGGGGGATTCCCGATGATAACGTCGAATTGCATGTTGCCTCCAAAGAGCTCGGTTAGCCGGGCCTTGATGTTGTCGGTGTGAATGAACGCGTAGGCATGGGTTTCCAGTCCCGCCGCCCGGTCGAAAACGGATTTACCCGCGCCGCAATAACGGCACTTGTCGCCGGCCCACGTGTGTTTGAGCCGCTTGAACCAGATGTTGCCATCATCGCTGGCGAAGGATTTGGCGATGGAATGCTCCCCCTTGGCGTGCTTGGAGCAATACACACTCCGGCGCGCCAGCAGGCTCGTGAGGTGCGTGATGCCGATGCCAAATACCTGCTTCGTCAGGATGTGGTTCACGCGCTTCTCCAACTCCGGAATCTCCTTCTCCAGCCCCTGGGTGAGGCGGCTGGTGATCTCACGCAGAAACACGCCGGATTTCGTGCAGGGATCCAGGAATTTCACCGACTTGTCAGCCCAGAGGTTCGCGCCACCGTGGTTGGCGGCCCACGCCTCGGCCAGCGTGTCCAACATCCGGTTCGCGAACTCCGGCGGGGTGAACACCTCGTCGTTGGAGAGGTTCGCGATGCACGTCAGCACGTCCGGGTTGCGGCTGCGCAAGGTGAAACTGGCCTGTGCGCTCATTGGGTTGCCTCCTGCGCGAGAGCAGCCAACTCGCCCACCGCCATCGGCGGGTAGGTCTTCGTGGGCGTGAAGATCTCGTGCTTGCCGAGCTGGGCGAAGAGCGATCCCTCGGCGCTGAAGGCCGAGGACTGCGTGAGGCTGTCGAGGCGGAAATCCCGCCGCTGGAACCGGCCCTTGCCCAGATAGCCCCACTCGGCGAAGCTGATTGGCCGGGCATCATGGGCACACATCGTCCGGGCGTCGCCGTGGACAAGGTTCTGCGAAAGCACATAGAACGCGGCGCGATACAGCTCGTCCGCATGGTCGATGGCCAGATACCCGGCGAAGACCTCCAACAGGTTCGCGCGGCATTCGGCGATGTTGTCCGGCAGCAGTTCGATGCCGTAGATGCACATCAACCCGAGCAGCGCGTAGTGCCGCCGCTCGAAATCGGATTTGCCGTATTTGAGCTCCACGGCGGCGAGCTTGCGCCGCAGGACCTGCACGAGAAAATTGCCGCTCCCGCACGCCGGCTCCAGGAAACGCGAGTCGATCCGCTCGGTCTCGTCCTTCACCAGGTCGAGCATCGCCTCGACCATCCACGCGGGGGTGAAGACCTCCCCGTGGTCGGCGACGCGCTGCTTGGACTTCACCAGACTCATGGGCGCGGTGGCTGTCGTCTCAGCACCCACGGCTGCATGGGGTCATGGGCCCGGACAGTGCAGCCGGATGAAAAGGCAGGTGGCGCATGGCCCGCCCAGTTCGCCCTACCTATGGGTAGCTGTCCAGCCTACAACACTACCTATAGGCGGTGTTTGAAAAGACCCTCGCCGGCTATGGTCGTGCGTGGTCAACGAAACGACGAAGCGCCTGGTAGCCCGGGTAAAACAGTTCCGGCTGGCGAATGGTCTCACGCAGGAGCAATTCGCCGAGCGCGCCGATTTGGACCCCAAATACTACCAGCACGTCGAGGCCGGCCGGAAACCCAACCTCGGCTTGGAAACCCTCCTCAAGATCGCCAAGGGAACCGGCCGGGAGCTGTGGGAACTGCTCAAGTTCGACGAGCCGCCCCTTGCCCTGGCCGAGGCCAAGGGCAACGAATTCACCGCGACACCCCGCAAGGGCGCGGGCAAGGCGGCGAAGCGGGCGGGCGGAAAGGGCGCCTGAGTCGGGGCAAAGCTGAGGTGGAACGCACTGCCCCCAGTGCGTTTCAACCAGCGTCTTGGGGGCAAGCCGCTCCACCGCCTAGGATCCAAAGCCACGGCCTTTTCAGCTTTGCGCCTTCGCGGCTTTGCGTGAAACCATCCGGCTTAGAACACCCGGACTCTCACAGGAGGAAACTGAGCCAACAGAGCTATCCAACCGCCTTCCTCTGTTCCCTTCGTTACCTCCTGTTCAACTGTCTTGAATTTCATCCGTGATCATCCGTGCGATCCGTGGTTAATACAGCTCTCTTATGAAACTGATCCGCCACCTCTCCCCCTCTGGTCCGGCCTACGCGTGCCTCGAACCCGACGGTTCCGCCCGCGCCATCACCGGCGACATCCTCGGCGATTTCAAGGTCACCGACCAGGTCATCAAGCCCGGCAAGCTGCTCGCGCCGCTGCAGCCTACCAATCTCCTCTGCATCGGGCTCAACTACAAGAAGCACGCCGCCGAGAGCAACAACCCGCCCCCGCCCAATCCCGTTCTCTTCATCAAGAACACCGCGAGTGTGCAAAATCCCGGCGACCCGATCGAGATCCCGGTGAAGCTCCCGAGTGCCAAGGTCGATTACGAGTGCGAGCTCGCCGTCGTCATCGGCCGGAAGTGCAAGAACGTCAGCAAGGCCGACGCGCTCAATTACGTGCTCGGCTACACCTGCGCCAACGACGTCTCCGCCCGCGACTGGCAGCGGGACGGCGGCGGCGGCCAGTGGTGCCAGGGCAAGAGCTTCGACACCTTCTGCCCGCTCGGCCCGGTGCTGGTGACCAAGGACGAGATCCCCAATCCGAACGCCCTCCGCATCAAGACCGTGCTCAACGGCGAGGTCATGCAGGACTGGAACACGGACGACATGATCTTCGACGTGCCGACGCTCATCGCGTTCCTCAGCGCCAGCAAGACGCTCCTGCCCGGCACGGTGATCCTCACCGGCACGCCGCACGGCGTGGGCTTCGCGCGCAACCCGCCCGTCTGGCTGAAGGCCGGCGACAGCGTAAGCATCGAGATCGAAAAAATCGGCACGCTCACCAACCCGGTGATCAATGAACCCGGAGTTTAACCGCTAATCTGCGCCAATTGACGCTAATCAGGACGCCGCGGGGCCATGAATGCATTAGCGACAATTGGCGGTTAACTGTCTCAATTCCGCTGCCGGGCCTCCACCCGATTCACTCAGGGGGCGTCAAAAAGGTTCGTCATTCTGAGCCGCGCGAAGAATCCATCGCGATTAGGGGAACTCTTGAGAGCAGTGTATCTCCTGATGGATTCTTCGCTACGCTCAGAATGACAAGCAAAGGGGGCTTTTTAGACCCCCTCTCAGGGCATTTATCAGTGATCATCCGTCAAATCCGTGGGTGAAAACCTTCCATGAAGAAAACCAACATCACCAAGCTGAAGTGGGAGAAGTGGAAATCGCCCAAGGGCAAGTTCGCCCAGTCTTACAAGGATATCTCCGGCGCCGTTGGTGACGTCCGCGGCGGCTGGCCCAAGAAAGGGCATCCGTTCAACCTCGAGATCGAGAAGGTGCCACCCGGCAAGGCCTCGTGCCCCTTCCACAGCCACACGGCGCAATGGGAGCTGTTCGTCATCATCAGCGGCACCGGCACCGTGCGCGCCAACCGGTCGCGCTTCCAGGTGAAGGCCGGCGACGTGATCATGCACCCGCCCGGCGAGGCGCACCAGATCATCAACACCGGCCGGCGCGACCTGGTATTTTATATCATCGCCGACAACCCGCCCGTCGACGGCTGCCATTATCCCGACTCGAAGAAATGGGGCACGTCCCGCCCCCGGCGTTTTTTCAGGATCGACGAAGTCGACTACTTCGACGGGGAGGAGTGAGGTGGAACGCGTTGCCTCAACGCGTTCAAGCGGCTTGAGGGCAAGCCGCTCCACCCCAAAACAAAAAGCCGGGCGCAAGGCCCGGCTTGGTGAAAACGACCTGGTTTGATCTTAGGCTGTTTGCCGGCGGCGACGGAACATCAGGCCGGCCAAGGCCACCACGCCAAAGATTTCCGCGTAGGTCGCGGGCTCGGGGACAGCGATGAGCGACACCGTCGTCCGGTAGGTAAATAATCCGAGGTCAAGCTCGCCCGCACCGAGCAGATTCGAAGCCGCGTTGGGCGCGAGGTTGTATTCCAACTCGAGGGTGTAGGTATTTCCGAGCACCATGTTGCTCGCACTCGGATTGAAGGTCAGGAAGGTCAACTCGGGATCATTCATCACACCAAACTTGATTGCCTCGCCCTGCACATAGCCGCCCGGATTGCCACCGCTAATGAAGGCCGGATCACTGACACTATTGATGAATATCCCAACGTGCCCCCCTGACGAATAGCCCGGGAGCCCGTTCAGCGTGAAGGTATAGCTGGATAGGCCCAAATTGATCTTCAGGTTGCCCGATCCGTCGAAATCACCGGCGGACAAGCCCGTAAGCATAGGCGCGGCGGCAGGGAAACCGCTGGTGTAAGGACCCAAGCCGCCACCCAAGGTTAGGTTGAAGGCGGTATTGTTAACGTTCAGGCCATAGACGCCGTTCGCGAAGTCAGCATCCATCAGTCCTAGGCTGGTGTAGTTTAAGGGGGCGGTCTTCCAGCTTTCTTCGCTACCGTTGATGGTGTAACTGGTGCCGACTGGACCGCTGACTCCGCTACCGGTCGCAGTGGTGGTAATCTCGACCGCCTGGGGGGTGCCGTAACCGGACAAACCGGTGCCGTTGATCTCGAACTTGAATTGATAAGGTGTTCCCGCTGCAACTGAAGGCGCCAATTCACTGGTCTGCGTGAAGACCACCATCTTCTCCACAAAGACGAATTGGACCTGGGCTTGAGCAACTCCGGCGGCCAATAAAGTGGCGAAAGCCACGACGAATCCCCAGCGCGTAGTTTTCATGCGCCAGAAGGACTAACACAAAATCCGCACCCGACGAGGGTGCAGGTTGTAATCACCATGCCATCCGGCCCTGAGGGGCAGGTTCAGGCGGTCTGGCTGGTCTTGCGGGCCGAGCGGTAGAGCCAGGTGATAATGCCGGTGAACATCAGCAAACCGATGATAATGCCGGGTTTCTCAAAGTTGCTCCCGACCACCGCCAGCGGCGAATCGGAACCGGACACCGCGACCACGCCGGCAAACGCCACGCCGAAGAGGCTCTCGCCGACGATGAAGCCGGTCGCGCCGAGCACGCCCATGCGCTTCACGAACTCGGGGTTCTTCTGCCGGCCGGCCCATTTCTCGTAGTAGTGGCCGATGAAGGCGCCGACCGGGATGAGCAGCGTGAGCGCCATCGGCAGGTAGATGCCCATGCCCACGCACAGCGGGGGCAGGCGCATCTTGCCCGATTTGCGCAGCATCTCGTCGAGGACGATGATGGCGGCGCCGAGCGCCGCGCCCCAGCCGATCAGGTTCCACTGGATGTCGCCGCCGAGCACGCCCTTCGCGAGGGCGGAGATGAGCGCGGCCTGCGGCGCCGCGAGGGCGTTCTCCCCGGCCCCGGGCGCGCCGGCGAAACCGAAGGCCTTGTTGAGCAGGTCGAGCACGGGCGGGATGACCAATGAACCGAAAATGACGCCGTAGATGAGCGCGAGCTGCTGCCGCCACGGCGTGGCACCGACCAGCTGGCCCGTCTTAAGGTCCTGCAGGTTGTCGTTCGCGATGGTGGCGATGGAAAACACGATGGCCGTCGTGAAGAGCGCGTAGGCCACGAGCGCCTTGGTCTGCTCGGGGTTGCCACCGTGGCCGTAAACCATCACCAGCAGCACCGAGGCGCCGATCACGGCAAGGATGCCGACGCCCGACACCGGGCTGTTCGACGCGCCGATGAGTCCCGCCATGTAGCCGCAGACGCAGGCGATGATGGCGCCGATGACGACGACGTAGATCAGGCTGCCAAAGATGGTCGGCCCGATGCCGGACTCGATCGCGGTGCCGGAGGCGAAATACCAGAGCAGGCCCGCGATGGGCACCAGCATCGCCAGGATCGTCCCGCCCACGACGCCGATGGGGAGGTCGCGCTCGGTGAGCGGCAGGGCCTCGCCGGCCTGGCGGGCCTTGGACGCCGCCAGGGAGGAGCGGATGCCCTTGATGATCGGGCCGATGATGCGGAACAGGCTCCACAGCGCCGCGACGCCGATCACGCCGGCGCCGATGAAGCGCACCTCGCTGCGGAAGGTCGTGTTGACGAGGCCGGCGACATTGTCACCCACCCCGTGCTGGGCCGTGAGCCAGGGCACGAGGCCCGCCCAGGCGATGAGCATGCCGACCAGCATGGCGATGCCGACCGACAGGCCGACCAGATGGCCGACACCGATCAACGCCAGCGAAAGGCTCGTCGAGACCGCGGTGGCGCCGGCACCGATCTTGAAGGCATGCGCCACATCGGCCGCGGCGAGGCGCATCGCTGCCAGCAGCGCGTAGGCCGCCGACGTGATGGAACCGATGACGATCATGCGCAGGCCCTTGGCGTTCTCCTCCTTGCCCTCGGCTGAACCGAAGCCGACCTTCAGCACCTCGCCGGCCGCGACGCCCTCCGGGTAAGGCAGGTCCGAGCCCGTCACGAGCGCGCGCCGCAGCGGCACGGAGAACATCACGCCCAGGATGCCGCCCATCGCGCAGACCGCGGCCGTCGTCCAATACGGGAAACCCTGCCACCAGCCGACCATGATGAGGCCGGGCAGCACGAAGATGATGGCGGACAGCGTGCCGGCGGCGGAGGCGATCGTCTGGACGATGTTGTTCTCGAGGATGTTCGAGTTCCCGAGCAACCGCAGGAGCGCCATCGAGATGACAGCCGCCGGGATCGAGGTGGCGAAGGTCAGGCCGACCTTCAGCCCCAGGTAGACGTTGGCGGCGGTGAAGAGCAGCGTGATGACGGCGCCCAGAATGACACCCCGGATCGTGAGTTCGCGGACAGACTGGTCTTTTTGCATGGCGCAAGTTGCCGGCCGCCCCGCACGGCGGCAAGCCTCGGGTGGAGCGCGATTATCTCCAAATGGAGGCAGGACCATCAGTCCCGCGAGACATGGCGCCCGAATCGCTCGCGTAGGTTGCGCGCTTGCGCGCAACGTGGCGTGCAAGCACGCCACCTACATGATCAGACCACACGGCAACCCGCGGGACTGATGGTCACGCCAAGTAGCCACCCTCACCGCTTCTTCGCCGTCTTCTCGCGCGCGGCCAGCAGGCGCTTGATGAGCCAGTAGAGCATCTCGAGCCGCGGCACGGGCACGCCCACGGACTTGGCGCGGCGCACGGGTTCGCCCCAGATTTCCTCCAGCTCGATCGCGCGGCCCTCGCGGTAATCGATGAGGCTGGACGGCTCGTATTTGCCGAGCTTCGCCGTGCGGTCGAACTGCAGGTCCATGAACGAGCGCGGGATCGTGTGCCCGAACTTGGCGGCGGCCTCGAGGATCTCCTCCATCAGGCGCCGGGCCAGCGTGCGCAGGCCCTCGTCGGCCATGAGCACGTCGGTCGTGACGCCGCCGGCCGCGATGGCGAGGCCGTTGAACGGCACGTTCCACACGAGCTTCTTCCAGCGCAGCTCCTCAAGGTTGTCCTGGGCCTCGCACTTCACGCCGGCCTTCTCAAAAAGCTGGGCGACCTCGCGGGTGCGGGCCTGCGCCGGCCGGCCGAACTCGCCGAGCATCACTAGGCCGGGGAACGAACACTGCACGACACCCGGGGCGGTGCGGGTGACGCCGACAAAGCAGATCGCGCCGAGCACGCGGTCGCCACCCACCACCTCCGCGACCGGTTCCTCGACCCCGAGGCCGTTCTGCAGGGTGAGCACCAGGGTGTTCGGACCCATCAGCGGCGGCAGCAGCTTGGCGAGCGCGGCGTTGGCGGTGGCCTTGACGGTGACGATCACCAGGTCGCACGGACCGATGTCCTCGGCCGTCGAATGGGTCAGCGCTTTCTTGAGGGTAAAGCGCTCGGCCGGCGTCTTGACCCGGATGCCCCGGGCCATGATGGCCGCCCGGCCGCTGCGGACGAGAAAGTGGACGTCATAACCGGCCTTGGCCAGACGCGCGCCGTAATAACAGCCGAGCGCGCCGGTGCCGACGATTGCGATGCGGGGATTGGCGGGAAGATTGGCACTCACAACGCCTCAGTCGTCACAAAGATACGTTGAAAATACAACCTCGCAGTCGGGTGGAGCGCGTTGCCCTCAACGCGCTTTGGCCGCCGGCGAACATCCATCAGCGCCTTGAGGGCAAGGCGCTCCACCCGGCCAACCCGGTTTTCATTCACACCGGCCTGCCACCCGGTTGTGACCCGGTAAATCCCCCGCCCGGGCACCCGGTCGTCACGGCACCTGGCGCCGGGGCCTGACCACCCTTCCCCGGCTGGGCCCGGACGGTGTCGCCGGTGCCACTGCCGCCGGCCAAGGGGAAGATATCCCTTATCTCATTGGCTGCAGCGTTTTACAGGTCCACCGCGCAGGGCTTTGCCCCACGGCTCGCCCGGGATGACCCTGAACAATCCATCGGCGAGACGGCTTGGCGGCGTCGCTCACGCGATGTCCACGGGCTGTTCACAGGAATGGTCCTGGGCTTTACCCAGAGTGAAAATCCGAGGCGACTGACAAGTTATTCACAGCCTCTCCGGACCCTCAGAGCGGCATGTTGTCGGTCAGCCGCACCTCATCGACCCAGTAGGAGATCGCCATGAGGCACTGGCCGGGCACGACCTCGCGCAATTGCTCCATCGTGTTGCGGTCCACCACCGAAATATAGATCACCCGCAGGCGCCGCTTGGCGGCGATAAGGTGCGTGACCTCCGCCACCAGCCGGTCGGCGCTTTTTACGCCCGAATCGACCATTTCCCTGGCCTTCCGCAGCGAGGCATAGACCGCGAGCGCCTCCTCGCGCTGCGTCGGCGTCAGGTAGCTGTTGCGCGCGCTCACCACCAGGCCGTCGGGATCGCGCACGGCCGGGCCGGTCAGGATCTCGATGGGCAGCAACAGGTCGGCGGTGGCCTTGCGGACCACGGCGACCTGCTGGGCATCCTTCTCGCCCATCACGACCACATCCGGCCGGACGACGTTAAAAAGCTTCAGCCAGCACGTGAGCATGCCGCGGAACAGCGCCGGGCGCGCGATGCCGCACAGGTGCTTGCTGATGACCTCCTCCTGCAAATGGGTCGAATAGCCGCGCGGATACATCTCCTCGACCGACGGCGCGAACAACACGTCCACGTTTTCCTTCTCCGCGAGCAGGGCGTCCGATGACGGTGTCCGGGGATATTTGGCGAGGTCCTCGCTCGGGCCGAATTGCAACGGGTTGACGAAGGCGGAAACCACCACGGCGGCGCCGGACTCGCGCGCCAGCCGGATGAGACTGGCGTGCCCGGCATGCAACGCCCCGGCCGTCGGGATCAGCGCCACGCGCCGGCCGGCCGAGCGCAAGGCCGCCGCCGCGGCGCGCATGTCGTTGATTTTGTCGATCTTTTGCATGACCCGGAACGGGCTTGAACTAACCGGAAGCGATTAGCTTTATCAAGCTTCGCGTCTGTCAATTTCCCGTCGGCGCGCCTGACAACTCACTCTCACTTCCTCCCATGATCCGCACCAACGAGAACTACTCGAAGCTCAAGGCCTCCTATCTTTTCGCCGACATTGCCAAGCGCGTGAACGCCTACGTCGCCGCCAACCCCGGCAAGCCGGTCATCCGCCTCGGCATCGGCGACGTCACCGAGCCGCTCCCGCCGGTCTGCATCGCGGCCCTCCACGCTGCCACCGACGAGATGGCCAACCGCGCCACCTTCAAGGGCTACGGCCCCGAGCAGGGCTACGCCTTCCTCCGCGAGGCCATCGCGCAGCACGACTTCAAGGCCCTCGGCGCCCACGTCGAGCCCGACGAGGTGTTCGTCAGTGACGGCTCGAAGTGTGACGTCGCCAACATTCAGGAAATCTTCGCCGCCGACACCAAGCTCGCGATCCCGGACCCGGTTTACCCGGTCTACGTCGACACCAACGTCATGGCCGGCCGCACCGGCGCGAACGTCGACGGCCGCTACACCGGCATCACCTACCTCGATTCGACCGCCGCCAACGGCTACGTCCCGTCCCCGCCGTCCACCGGCGCCGAGCTGATCTACCTCTGCTTCCCCAACAACCCGACCGGCGCCGTCGCCACCCGGGCCCAGCTGACCGCGTGGGTCGCCTACGCGAAGCAGCACAACGCCATCATCCTCTTCGACGCCGCCTACGAGGCCTACATCCGCACGCCCGGCATCCCGCGCTCGATTTACGAGATCGAGGGCGCGCGCGACGTCGCCATCGAGATGCGCAGCTACTCGAAGCTCGCCGGCTTCACCGGCCTGCGCTGCGCCTACACCATCGTCCCGAAGACCCTCAAGGCCCGCGACGCCGCCGGTAACGAGCAGTCCGTCCACGCCCTCTGGAACCGCCGCCACACGACGAAGTTCAACGGCGTCTCCTACCCCGTGCAGAAGGCCGGCGCCGCGGTCTACTCGCCCGAGGGCCAGAAGCAGACGCGCGACCTCACGGATTTCTACCTCGGCAACGCCAAGCTCATCCGCGAGGCGGTGACGAAGCTCGGCATGACCTGCATTGGCGGCGACAACGCCCCCTACATCTGGGTCAACACCGGCCGCGACTCCTGGGAATTCTTCGACCTGCTCCTGAACAAGGCCCAGGTGGTCTGCACCCCCGGCGCCGGCTTCGGCAAGTGCGGCGAGGGCCACGTCCGCATCAGCGCCTTCAATTCCCGCGAGAACGTGACCACCGCCCTCGCCCGCCTCGCCGCGGCGCTGAAGTGACTGCAGCGGCGGTCTGTGACCGCCGTAGGTGGAGCCCGCGCTCCGCGCGGGCTTGAATCAACCTGCGCGGAGCGCAGGTTCCACCTTCCTCACCGGTTCAGCATCGCCGTCACGCGCGAGCGGTTGGCGACGCCGAGCTTGCGGAAGATGCCGGCGAGCTGGGTCTTGATCGTCAGGCGGCTGCGGCGCAGTTCCTTCGCGATCTCCTCGGTCGTCAGGCCGTCGCGGATGCGCAGGGCCACCTCGCGTTCGCGGAAGGTCAGCCGCGACAGCAGGCTGAGCGCGCCGGGCGAGATCGGCCGGTCGCGGTCGCCGCGCGGGCGGCGGTAATCGAGCTGGAGAAAACAGGCCGGCGGCCCGGTGCGGCCGGGCCGGCGTTGCAACCGGATGACGGCATGCAGGCCGCGGTCCGCCTCGGTGAGGATGCGGGGCTCGGGCGCCGCCCCGTCGGGATTATCCGACGCCAGCAACGCCGCGCATTCCTTCCACAACACCTCGGGCACGGTGAAATCCGCGCGCTTCAGCGGCAGCGCGTCCTTGCGCAGCGGCGTGCGGTTCCATACGGCGCAGACGACCTCCGCCTCGTGGTTGAACCAGAGCGGCTTGCCGTGGGCGGAAACCACCAGCAGGCCGATCGGCAGGTCGTCGAGGACGACCTGCGCCAGTTCGAGGAGATCGCGCAGCTTGGATTCGACGGCGGTGGCCATGGGGATCAGAAGACAGACATCAGAAGACAGACATCAGAAGGCAGAGGTCAGAAACTGAATTTTTTACGTGGATTGGGGTAACCGTCATCGTTCTGTCGTCTGACATCTGACGTCTGTCCTCTCTCATTTGCCGCCCGCCGCCGCGGCGAGGGCATCGCCGAGCTCGGTGACCGCGTCGCGGATCAGGCCGACGAGCGCGCCGTAATCCTTGCCGTCCCAGGTGCGCGGGCTCGCCGTGAAGGCGCCGCGCCGCGCCGTGCCGTCGGCGGCCGTGATCGTCCAGGTCGCCGCCAGCTGCACGCTGTTGCCCTCGACGCGGACGAGCTCGCAGCGCGAGACCTGCACGGTGATGACACGGCCGGCGCCGGCGGACCCGATCCGGGCCCGGAGCAGCTGGGTGATCGCGTCATCGAGCGACTCCGCCCAGCGGACATCCTCAAGATAGATGACCTCGTTCGTTGCGACCCGCACCGCCATCAGGCGGCCGCGGAGATGCCCGGCGAGCTGCACAGGCCGCACGGTGGCGCCGTCCAGGGCCGTGGCGGCCGGGACGCTGAGCGTGAAATTCCGCACGGTGTCGGCCTGCGGCGACGGGAGGTTGCAGGACTGCAACAGCAAGGAGCAGGGAGCAAGGAGCAGGGAGCCCAGAAACAACCCCTTCCATCTGTGTTTATCTGTGTTCATCTGTGGTTGTCCTCTGGCTTAGGGCTGCTCGGTTTTCTTTTTGCCGACGATGAGCGAGCTGGGGTTGCGCGTGAGGGCGTCGGACAGCCGCTCGAGCGCCACGGCGGCGTCGGAGAGCTGGCGGAGGGACTGCGTGACCTCGTCGCCCAGCGTGCCCTGCGCGGCAACGAAGCGCTGCGTGGTGGCGGCCGTGGTCTCGAGGGACTTCAGCGCCACCTGCGCGTCGGCGAGCGTCTTTTTCAGCTCGTCGCTGATCGGGCCGACGTTGCCGTCGATGCGGGCGAGCACCACGCGGAGGTCGGTGAGGGCGGCGTTGAGGTTGAGGAAGGTCTGGCGCGCCTCGGGGGAGTTGACGAAGCCGGTGATGGCATCGGCCGCGCCGCTGACCTTCTCGCCGAGCACCTTGAGGTCGAGGGCGGCGATCTTCGTGTTGGTCGTGGCGAGCAGGGTCTTCAGCTCCTTCGAGAGGCCGGTGAAATCCACCCGCTTCAGGTCGGCGACGATCTCGACGATGCTCTGCTGCACCTCGGAGATGGGTGACGGGATCGCGGGGATGACCGGGAGCGCCTCGGCCATGAAGCGCGGGTTGGCCGGGTATTTGCGGACATCCTCGAAATCGAGCTCCACGAACAGCAGTCCGGTGATGCCGGTGAGGTTCAGGCGGGCGCGCAGGCCGCGGTCGATCAGCTCCTGCAGCTTGGCCGGGCTGGTCAGGTCGATCTGCGCGCCGGTGCTGTCGGTGAGCACGTTGCGGTTGATCTCGCAGGTCACGCCCACCAGCGCCTCCTTGCTCGCCGCATCGTAGCGAACGTTGATGGCCGCGACCCGGCCGACGCGGACGCCGTTGAGCTTGACCGGGGCGCCGGGATCGAGGCCGCTGACCGACTCGTCGAAATAGATGAGGAACCGCGCGGGCTTGGCGAAGATGTTCGAGCCGCCGAAGGACAGGAAGCCGATGACGGCGATGAGCATGGCGCCGAGCACGAACATGCCGACCGCGGCGGGACTCAGTTTGGTTTTCACGTGGAAGCCCCCTCTTGTTGCCGAAGCGGCGCGCCGCGTCTATTCAAAAACTCCCGCACCCGGGGGTCGGCGCTGCCGTCGCGCAGCGCGTTCGGGTCGCCCTCGGCGATGATCCCCTTCGCGTCCCGGTCCAGCATCACCACCCGGTCGGCGAGGTCGAAGATGCTGGCGAGCTCGTGGGACACGATGACGATGGTGGTGCCCAGCGTGTCGCGGATCTCGCGGACCAGCTCGTCGAGCTTGAGCGACGTGATCGGGTCGAGGCCGGCCGAGGGCTCGTCGAAGAACACGATGGCCGGGTCGAGCGCCAGCGCCCGCGCCAGGCCGGCGCGCTTGCGCATGCCGCCGCTGATCTCCGCCGGGAAATAGTCCTCGTAGCCCTTCAGGCCGACCTGCGCCAGCTTCAGCGCCACGATCTCCTCGCGCTCGCGGCGGTCGAGGCCGGTCAGGAGCTCGAGCGGCAGGGCCACGTTCTCGCGCAGCGTCATCGAGCTCCAGAGCGCGCCGCCCTGGTAGAGCACGCCGAAGGTGCGGAGCAGGTCCTTGCGCTCCCCGGCCGTGGCCGTGACGAAGTCGCGCCCGAAATACCTCACCTGCCCGCGGGTCGGCGTGTGCAGCCCGATCATGTGGCGGAGCAGCGTGCTCTTGCCGCAGCCGCTGCCGCCGATGATGAAGAAGATCTCCGCGCGCTTCACCGCGAAGGACACCTGCTCGAGGACGATGCGCTCGCCGTAGCCGCAGGTCACGTCGGTGAGCTCGATGGCGGGCGCGGGGTTGACCGGGACGGGGTTCATGGGCGCGTTCACCAGCCGAGGATGTCGAAGGCCACGGCGAAGAGGGCGTCCGCCACGATGATGAGCAGGATGGAGGTGACCACCGCGGCGGTCGCGGCCCGGCCGACGCCGGCCGCGCTGCGGTCCGCCTGCAAACCGCGCCAGCAGCCCGCGAGCCCGATGAGCAGGCCGAAGGTGGCCGCCTTGATGATGCCGGTGTTGATGTCCGAGAGGTCCACGATGGTCTGCATTTCCGCCCAGTAGAGGTTGACCGGGATGTTGAGCGGCGGGGCCGCCGCGATCGCCATGCCGCCGAGGATGCCCATGCCGTCGGAGTAGAGCGCGAGGAACGGCATCATGCAGAACAGCGCCACGATCCGCGGCATGACGAGGAAGTCGATCGGGGAGACGCCGAGGGTCGAGAGGGCGTCGATCTCCTCGTTGGCCTTCATGTTGCCCAGCGTGGCGGCGAAGGCCGCGCCGGTGCGGCCGGCGAGCACGATGGCCGCCATCATCGGGCCCATCTCGCGCACGACCGCCAGGCCGACCATGTCGGCGATCCAGATGTCGCCGCCGTATTGGCGCACCACCAGCGAGCCCGTGTAGGCCAGCGTCACGCCGACCAGGAAGCTGATGAGCCCCACGATGGGCAGCGCCATGGCGCCGCACTGCTGCATCTCGGCGAAGCAGTCGCGCCAGCGGAAGTGCGCCTGCGCCTTGAAGAACCGGCCCACGCTGAACACGCACTCGCCGACCACCTGGGAAAAATCCTTGGTCTCGCGCCACAACCGGACGGTCGCCGTGCCGACGGCCGTGGGCAGGTCGGGCAGGCCCAGGGGCTGCGCCGCCGGCGCCAGCGGTTCGCGGGCCAGGCTGCCGGCCAGCCGGACAGCCCCCGCCGGCAGCTGCTCCAGGGCCAGGGTGGCGCCGGTTTTGGCGCTCCACAGCTGCACGCAGCGGATGAACAGCGCCAGCGAACTGTCCCAGGCGCCCAGTTCCGGGCCGGACAACACCACCGACCGCGGCTCGCGGCCGGCCAGCAGGTCGGCCCAGTCGGGGTGTTTTTCCGTGATCCGCCAGTCGCCCCCCACCCGGACCGTGAGTGTGTCGCCCGCCAACGAGGCGTCGGCACGGGCGGCAGTCGGAGGGCAGGCGGGCATCATGGGACGGGGGGAAGTGTGAAGGACGGACGCGGACGCGCCAGACTAGATTTTATCTTCCTCGGGAGTAACCACGAATGGAGCCGAAGAAACACGAATCAAAGGCCGTTAAACCACGGATAGACACAGATGGGCACAGATTACGGAGTGTTTCAAACCCCTCAAACTTTCGAAGCCTGTCATTCTGAGCGGAGCGAAGAATCCAGTTGGATGCCTGCGGCCGAGGGGAAGCGGCCCAAATCCTGATGGATTCCTCACTGCGTTCAGAATGACAAACCAAGATTGAGATGCCCCGGATTAGATCTGTGTGAATCCGTGTTCATCTGTGGTTAAAAACCATTGGGGTGAATTCGTGTCCATGCGTGTTTGTTCGGATACAGTCCGCATCCGGAATTTTATCCGTGCCAATGGGTGTGCGCCTGCTGCACATTGTTCCCCGCATGCGTTTCCGCACCGTCTTCTTCGACCTCGATGGCACGCTCATCGACCATTTTGCCGCCATCCACCGCTGCCATGCCTACGCCATGCGGAAGCTCGGCCTGCCCGAGCCGACCCTCGCGCAGGTCCGCCATGCCGTGGGCGGCGGACTCGACGAGGCCATCGCCAAGCTGGCGGGCAAGGACCGCGTGGCGGCGATCCTGCCGCTTTTCGTCGAGCACTGGAACGCCACCAACCTCGATGACGTCACGCTGCTGCCTGGCGCCCGCGAACTGCTGGTGGAACTGAACGCCGCCGGCGTCCGCTGCGCCGTGCTGACCAACAAGCGGGGCTACGCGGCCCGCGAGGTCTGCACCCATCTCGGGCTCGACCCGCTGCTCGCCGGCGTCTTCGGCGCCAACGACGTGCCCTGGATCAAGCCCGACCCGCGCTTCACGCAGCACGGTCTGGCCGCCGTCGGCGGCGAGGCCGCCACGACCGCGCTCGTCGGTGACTCGCCCTTTGACGTGGCCACCGCGCAGAACGCCGGCCTCGGGTTCATCGGCGTCACCACCGGCACGCACTCGGCGGAGGAATTGCGCGCCGCGGGCGGCACGGAGATTTTTCCGGGCCTGGCGGCGGCGGGTGCGGCATTGAGGTAGGGGCCGTTGCCCTCAACGGCCCGGGTGGAGCCCGCGCTCCGCGCGGGCTTAACCTGCGCGGAGCGCAGGTTCCACCTTACGCTGCGCAGACCAGCGCCAGCGCCAATGCGCCCGGCACCGCCTGCACCCACAGGATCTTCCGGCTGGCCGTCGCCGCGCCGAAGACGCCGGCGATGATCACGCAGGACAGGAAAAACACCTTGATGACATGACCGTCCGCGCCGGCCAGCAGCCCCCACACGAGCCCGGCGGCGAGGAAGCCGTTATAGAGGCCCTGGTTCATCGCGAGCGACTTGGTGAGCTCGGCCTTCTCGGGCGTCAGCTGGAACACGCGGCGGCCGTAGGGCTTCGTCCACAGGAACATTTCCAGCACGAGGAAGTAGAGGTGGAGCAACGCGACGAGCGCGGTCAGGACGTTGGCGGCGGTGGTCATGGGGTTCAGGCGGGGTTGAAGGCGAGGGCGTGCAGCCCGGCGCCGATGAGGAACAGGAAGGCAAACGCGCCGTTGGTTCCCTTGGGCATCGTGGGCCAGAAGACCGGTTGCAGCGCCGCGCGCAGGATCCAGCAGGCGCACATCCCGGCCAGCAGCAGGCGCCCCGTCGTCGTGGCCGCCAGCTCTGCCGGGACCAGCACCTGGATGCCCGCCATCAGCAGCAGGAACGCGATCAGCATGATGTTTAGCACCTGCAGCACGCCCCGGTTGGCCGGGTGCAGCTTGGGGAGTTCCTCGCTCCAGCGAAACATGCGCCAGAAACCCAGGTGGAACAGCGCCAGCGCCACGTTGTAACCCGCCGCCGCATAGATCCACCCGTGTGTGTTCATGACCCCAGCCAACCGGGCCCGTCCCGCCGGCGCAACGCCGCAATCTCCGAACATTCCTCTCCATTTATTGGAGCGGGACCATCAGTCCCGCGCCTTGCGCTTATAATGCCTCGCGGGGCTGATGGCCCCGCCTCCAAATTAAGCGGGCCGCCGCGCCACCAGCAGGGTCGCCGTCATGTCCTGCACGACCTTGCCGCTCTGGTTGTAGGTGCGGCAGCGGAGCTTGATCAGCCCGCGGTCGGGCCGGGCCGGCGCCGGGCGCAGTTCCTCGATCTCCGTCACCACCCGCAGCCGGTCGCCGGGCAGCACGGGGCGCGGCCAGCGCAGCGACTCCATGCCCTGCCCGATGACGCCGCCGTCGAGGTCCATCTCGCCGAGCACCATCAGCCGCATGCTCACCGCGGCCGTGTGCCACCCGCTCGCCACGAGCCGGCCGAACAGCGTCGCGCCCGCCGCCGCCGGGTCGGTGTGGAAGGCCTGCGGGTCGAACTTCTTCCCGAACTCGATGATCTCCGCCTCCGTCATCTCATACTCGGCGGTATTGAATTTATCGCCTGCCTTCAGGTCCTCGAAATAACGCATGTCCCCTGATTAGCCGGTTTTCCCGCGAAGTCGATTGCGCCGGTGTTGCCTCGACGCGCATCTGTGTGCATCTGTTCTGCCTCCGTGGCCTCCCCCGCTCCCACCTCCCTGACCGGCGTCCTCGAGCGCATCATCTTCTTCAACGAGGAGAACCACTACACCATCGCCGAGCTCCGCCCCGAGAGCGCGAAGACCGCCGAGGACCGGGTGACCATCGTCGGCGCGCTGCCGGGCGTGCAGTGCGGCGAGACCCTCCAGCTCACCGGCGAGTGGACGAAGCACGCGCAGCACGGCGCGCAGTTCAAGATCGTCACGCACAAGTCCGAGCTCCCCTCCTCCGTCTACGGCATCCGCAAATACCTCGGCAGCGGCCTCGTGCCGGGCATCGGCAAGGTCTACGCCAACAAGATCGTCGACACCTTCGGCACCGACACCTTCCGCATCCTCAGCGAGGAGTCCGGCAAGCTCCGCCAGGTCGAGGGCATCGGCAAGGTCCGAGCCACCGCCATCAAGACCGCCTGGGAGGAACAGAAGACCCTGCGCGAGGTGCACATCTTCCTCCAGACCTACGGCGTCACGACCTCGCAGTGCGTGAAGCTCGTCAACAAATACGGCCCCGACGCCAGGCAGGTCATCACGAACGAACCCTACCGTGTCGCCCGCGAGATCGACGGCATCGGCTTCAAGACGGCCGACCGCATCGCCATCAACCTCGGCTACGCCAACGACGCCCCGCCGCGCCTCGACGCCGGCCTCATCTACGCCCTCGAGACCCTGCAGGAGGAAGGCCACACCGCCTATCCCCGCGGCGAGCTCGTCGATTATTCCGCCACGCTCCTCGAGACTTCCGCCGAACTGCTGCAGGCCCGCATCGACGCCCTGCTGAAGGACAAGGCAATCGTCAGTCACTCCGCCAATCCGCAACCTGACCTTCGTAGCCTTGGCGAAGGAGGTTCCCCCATCCGCGATCCGCAATCTTTCCTGCAATTGCCCGCCAACGACCGCGCCGAGCGCAAGATCGCCGAGGTCGTCCAGCGCCTCAACGCCGTGCCCTCCGGCCTGCCGGCAATCAAGGTCGAGGCCGCCATCACTTGGGCGCAGGAAAAGGCCGGCTTCCAGTTTCACGATCTCCAGCGCGCCGCGCTGCACCACGCCCTCTCGCACAAGTTCAGCATCCTCACCGGCGGCCCGGGCACCGGCAAGACGACCATCCTCCGCGCGCTCGTCGAGATCCTGAAGGCCAAGAAAGCCCGCGTGCATCTCGGCGCGCCGACCGGCCGCGCCGCCCAGCGCCTCGCCGAGACCACCGGCGGCTACGCCTCCACCATCCACCGCCTGCTCAAGTTCGAGGGCACGAAGATGGGTTTCACCGTCAACGAGTCCTCCCCGCTCGCCACCGACTTCCTCATCGTCGACGAGGCCTCGATGCTCGACTCGCGCCTCGCCGCCGCGCTGCTGCAGGCCGTGCCGGTCCGCGCGCACCTCGTGCTGGTCGGCGATACCGACCAGCTGCCGAGCGTCGGCGCCGGCAATGTGCTCAAGGACCTCATCGCCACCGAACAGGTCCCCGTCACCCGGCTCTCCATGGTCTACCGCCAGAAGGACCAGAGTGCGATCGTCACCGTGGCCCACGCCATCAACGGCGGTGACAACTCCCCGCCGCCGGTTGTCAGCGAGGTGGCCAAGGCCCAGGCGTGGAGCGACCTCAACTTCATCGCCGCCTCCTCGCCCGAGGACTGCCTCGCGAAGGTCACCGAGCTTTGCACGAAGTTCATCCCGCAGCACTTCAGGTGGTTTCACCCGGTCAACGACGTGCAGATCCTCGCCCCGATGCACAAGGGCGTCGCCGGCGTCGGCAACCTCAACGCCGCGCTCCAGGCCGCGCTCAACGGCCGCACCCAGGGCATCAAGACCGTCAGCGGCGAGTTCCGCCCGGGCGACAAGCTCATCCAGCTGCGCAACAACTACGACAAGGACCTCTTCAACGGCGACATCGGCCAGGTCATCTCGACCGACGGCGTGAAGGGCACGCTCACCGCCGACTTTGACGGCGCGAAGCACACCTTCGAGCGCGGCGAGTTCGGCGACCTCGCCCTCGCCTACGCCATCAGCATCCACAAGTCGCAGGGCAGCGAGTATCCCGTCGTCATCGTCCCGCTGCTCAAGGCGCACTTCGTCATGCTGCAGCGCAACCTCATCTACACCGCCATCACCCGCGGCCGGAAGAAGGTCTTCATCGTCGGCGAGCCGGCCGCCTACGGCATGGCCGTCCGCAACGCCGAGTCGAAACTCCGCTGCACGCATCTCAAGGAAAAGATCCTCCATGCCACGTCCTAGGTTCATGCGATTGCTGCCAACCCTGCTCGCGCTGGCCGGCGCTTGCTCTGCCGTTGCCCAAACCCCGTCGGATAATCCGCTCTGGCTGCGCTATCCGGCCGTCTCGCCGGACGGCACCGCGATCGCCTTCACCTCCGGCGGCCGGATCTGGCGCGTGCCGGCGGCGGGCGGAAACGCCCTCCCGCTCACCGACGCCGACCAGTATGCCACGCGCCCGGTATGGTCGCCCGACGGGTCGATGCTGGCCTTCGCCGCCAAGAAGCACGGGAACTTCGACGTCTTCATCATGCCCGCCGGCGGCGGGAAGATCACGCGCCTGACCTACCACTCCGCCGACGACCAGCCCTATGCCTTTTCCCCGGACGGCTCGGCGGTTTATTTCGCGTCGTCCCGGCTCGGCAGCCCTGAGACCATCCTCGCCGGCGGTTACGCCACCAGCGACCAGCTCTATACCGTGCCGGCGCTGGGCGGCCGCACCCGCCTCATCATCCCGACGCCGGCGCTCGAGGTTTCGGTCGATCCCAAGGGCGAACAGTTGCTCTACGAGAACCGGCCCGTCTATGAGAACGAGTGGCGCAAGGGCGCGGTCTCCGACGGCGCCCACGACATCTGGCTCTACGACCTGGCGAAAAAGACCCACCGCAAGCTGACCGACTTTCGCGGCGAGGACCGCGACCCGGTCTGGGCGCCGGATGGCAGCGGCTATTATTACCTCAGCGAGCGCTCCGGCTCGTTCAACGTGTGGAAGGCCGGCCTCAAGCCGGGCGCCAAACCCATGCAGGTCACGTCGCACCGCGGCGCCGCGGTGCGCTTCGTGAGCGTGGCCGGCGACGGCACGCTGATCTACGGCCTCGAGGGCGAGATCTGGCGCCAGCCGGCCGGCGCGAAACAGGCCGCCCGCGTGGCTGTCCGCCTCCCGCCGGGCGCCGGCCGCCCCGCCACCGCCACCGTCAGCGCGAACGACTATCTTACCGAGATGAAGCTGTCGGGCGACGGCCGCCAGGTCGCCGTCGTCGCGCGGGGCGAGGTGTTCGTCCTCTCGACCGCGACCGGCGCCACCCGCCGCATCACCCGCACCGCGGCGCACGAGCGCGACGTCAGCTTCGCCCCCGACGGCCGCTCGCTCGTCTACATCAGCGAGCGCGACGGCGACATGAACATCTACGAAGCGACTCTCGGTGACGCGGCAGGCCCCGTCGTGGAACGGAAGCTCGTCGATACGGACGGCGACGTGCTTTACCCGAAAATATCGCCCGACGGCCGGCTCCTCGCCTATCTCGCCGACCGCAACCAGATCCGCGTGCTCAACCGGACCACCGGCGCGACCGTCACGGCCCTGCCCGCCGGTTATTTCTATTCCTACCAGGACGATGACATGAGCTTCGAGTGGTCGCCGGACAGCCGGTGGCTCACCGCCACGACCGGCTCGATCGTGACGAACCAGGACATCGTGCTGCTTGACGCCTCGGGCAAGGCCGCACCGATGTTCGTCACGCACAGCGGCTACCACGACGCCGGGCCGCGGTTCAGCCCCGACGGCAAGGCGATCCTGTGGGCCTCGGGCCGCGAGGGCCTGCGCCACGCCGACGCCACCACCGGCCAGCTCGACATCTACCTCGCCTACCTCACCCGCGCCGGCTTCGACGCCAAGGACGAGGCCGACGGCGCCAACTGGCAGCCGCAACCGGTCGGCATCGAGCACCGGACGAAGCGGCTCACGCCGTTCTCGCTCACCCCGCTGCTCTACGCGCTCTCGCCCGGCCATGATTCGCTGCTTGTCGTGGAGAAGGCTCCGAGCGGCAAGGCCGTAGCCCGCCGCTTCGACGTCGCGACCGGCGAACTCACCGAGCTCTTCACCAAGCCCCTCGCCGACGCCTACGCCGTCGATGCCGCCGCGCAGCAGCTCTACGCCTTGGCCGGCGGCGCCGTAGAAAAGACCGACCTCGCCACCGGCGAGACGCGGAGCTTCCCGCTCGACACCACCATGGACGTCGATGCCCACGCGGAAGGGGCCTACTGGTTCAACCACTTCTGGCGCCTGACGAAGCTGAAGTTCTACGAGCCCACCCTGCACGGCCGCGACTGGGCCGCCCTGCGCGCCCGCTACGCGCGGTTCCTGCCGCACCTCGACACGCGGGAGGACTTTGCCGAGATGATGTCCGAGCTGGCCGGCGAGCTGAACGCCTCGCACATGGGCTGCTACTACCTGAAGCCCCCACCGCTCGCCGACAACACCGCCTCGCTCGGCGTGCACTTTGACGACGACTACGCCGGGCCCGGCCTGCGCGTGGCCGCGGTGCTGCCCGGCGGCCCGGCCGACCTGCCCGGCAGCCGCCTCGGGCCCGGCACCCTGATCCTCGCCATCGACTCGGAGCTGATCAACGAGTTCACCAACCTGGACCAGCTGCTCAACGGCATGGCGGACACCGCCGTCCAGCTGCTCATCCAGCCGCCCGGCAGCAAGACCACGCTCATCGAGACCGTGGTGCCCATCACCCAGAAGCAGGCCGCCGCCCTCAGCTACGCGCGCTGGGTCGCCGGCCGGAAGGCGCTGGTGGAAAAACTTTCCGGCGGCCGCCTCGGCTATGTGCACCTCCCGGCGATGGACCTCGATTCCTACAAGCGCGCCTACGGCGAGGTCATCGGCGACTACCGGAACAAGGAGGCCCTCGTCATCGATGTGCGCTACAACGCCGGCGGCAACCTGCACGACCAGCTCGTCACGCTTTTCACCGGCGAGGTGATCGCCGGCTTCACCAACCGCGACAACGAGGTGGTCGGCCGCATCCCGTCCGGCCGCTGGGCGCGGCCCACGGCACTCGTGCAGAACGCCGCCTCGTATTCCGACGGCAGCATTTTCCCGCACCTCTACCAGCGCCAGAAACTCGGCCCCGTGATCGGCGACCGCGTGCCCGGCACCGGCACCGCGGTGTGGTGGATGCTGCCGATGAAGGGCGCGCTCAAGTGGGGCATCCCGCAGCTCGGCGCGCGCGACTTCAAGACCGGCTGGTTCGAGAACCAGGAGATCGTGCCCGACATCGCCGTGGCCAATGACCCCGCCGCCCTCGCCGCCGGCCGCGACCCGCAGCTCGAGGCCGCCGTCCGGGAGCTGATGAAGAAACTCCCCCGCCGCTGATCCGCCCGGCCGGCCGCTCGTCCGGCGCGGTGAACCGCCAGACCACGCCGCCCGGCCGCACGGCGTTGGTGGTGTCCTGATTTACCCTGTCATCGCGAGGCCGGCGGAGTCGGCCGTGGCGATCCATCTAGCTGGATTGCTTCGTCGCGCCCTTCGCGCGACTCCTCGCAATGACAAATCAGAACCCCACAACGGCGTTTGTCTTGTTGCAGCGCCAACCCGAAACGCTAGGTTCCCGGCTCCCTCCCCCATGCTTATGATGAAACGTTCCCTCGTGTTCCTCGCGCTTCTCGTTTCGGCCGCCGGGCTTCGCGCCCAGCCCGCCGACATCCCGCCCCGCCCGCAGGTGCCCAACGACCAGGCGGAATACCGCCGCTTCACGCTCGATAACGGCATCAAGGTCATCCTCCTCTCCGACCCGAAGCTCAACAAGTCCTCCGCGTCGCTCGCCGTCGCCGTCGGCTCCTACAGCGACCCGGCGGACCGCCAGGGCCTCGCCCATTTCCTCGAGCACATGCTTTTCCTCGGGACGGAAAAATATCCCGACGTCACCGACTACGGCAACTACCTCAAGGCGAACGGCGGCTACAACAACGCCTACACCGCCGGCGACCACACCAACTACCTCTTCGAGATCCGGCACGAGGCCTTCGAGGGCGCCATCGACCGCATGGCGCAGTTCTTCATCGCCCCGCTCTTCACGCCGGAGTTCACCGGGCGCGAGATGAACGCCGTCAACTCCGAGAACCAGAAGAACCTCGAGAACGACCTCTGGCGCCAATACCAGCTGCAGAACTCCCTCTACCGCCCCGGCCACCCGGCCAACCATTTCAGCACCGGCAGCCGCGACACGCTCGGCGGCACCACCCGCGAGGAGCTGCTGGCCTTCTACCACGCCCACTACAGCGCCAACCGCATGACGCTCGCCCTCGTCGGCAAGGACAGCCTCGACCAGCTCGAGGCCTGGGCCCGCAAGTATTTCTCACCCGTGAAGGACCGGAAGCTCGCGCCCATCGTTTACCCCGCCGACTACCTGCCCGGAAAGGCCGCGCTGCGCCTGGCCCGCATGGTGCCGATCAAGGATCTCCGCGTGCTCACCCTCGAGTTCCCGCTGCCCGGCATGCGCCAGCACTGGGCCGGCAAGCCCGGCCCGTTCCTCGGCTTCATCCTCGGCCACGAGGGCGAAGGCAGCCTGCTCTCCGCGCTCAAGGCGGAGGGCCTCGCCACCGGCCTCAGCGGCGGCATCAGCAGCAACACCACGGATTTCGGTTCCGTCGACGTGCAGATCCAGCTCACCCCCGCCGGTCTCGAGAAATATCCGCGGGTCATGGCACTCTTCTTCGCCGCCGTGAAGCAGCTCTCCGCCGCCGGCTACCCGTCCTACCTTTTCAAGGAGCGCGCCGCCATGGCCCGCCTCGACGAGGCCTACAAGGACAAGGGCGAGGGCGCCGACCGCGCCGTCCTCCTCGCCAACCAGATCCGCGACTACCCGCTCGAGATCGCCGAACGCGAGCCCTACCTCTGGCTCAAGGAGGACCCCGCCGCCTACGCCGACATCCTCGGCCGCATCCGCCCCGACAACATGCTCGCCGTCCTCACCGCCAAGGGCCTGGCGACCGACAAGCACGAGAAATACTACAACACGCCCTACAGCTACACCGAGGACACCGGCCCGGCCTACGCCGCCCTGCTCAACCCGCCCACCGTCGCCTCCATCCAGCTGCCGAAGGCCAACCCCTTCGTCCCCGCCTCCGCCGCACTCAAGCCCATCGAGCCCGTCCGGCTGATCGACGAGCCCGCCCTCAGCCTGCACTACGCGCAGGACGCCGAGTTCCTCCGCCCGATGGCGGCGCAGGTCTACCGCTTCCGCCTCCCGCGCAAGCTCGGCTCCCTCGAGACCAGCGTCCTCCTCCGCTTCTATGAGGCCTGCGTGAAGGAATCCCTCAACGAGACCGCCTACACCGCCAGCGAGGCCGGCCTGAACTTCAACCTCACCGCCGCGCTCGAGGGCGTGCAGTTCTCCGTCGAGGGCTACGACGCCTCCGCCCCGCTCCTCCTCAAGTCCGTCACCGCCAACCTCGTGAACTTCTCCGTCTCCGACGAGCGCTTCGCCGCGATCAAGGACCGCATCGTCCGCAGCCTCGCCAGCTTCACGCGCGGCGACGCCTACCTGACGCTCACCGAGACCCGCCGCGCCGTCGCCCGCGAGTTCTACTACCGCCCCGACGACCAGCTGCCCGTCGCCGAGAAAGTCACCCTCGCCGCGGTGAGGGACTTCGCGAAGCAGCTCTACGCCGAGGGCAAGATCGAGGCCCTCATCCACGGCAACGTCTCGGCCGGCGACGCCATCGCCGGCGCCCGCTCGGTCGCCGCCGCCCTCGCGCCGAAGGCCGTGGCCGACGCCGACCTCCTCCGCCGCCGCCTGCTCGTGCAGACGCCCGGCGAGACGATCCGCACCAACGAGAAGCTCCTGGTCAACAACTCCGCCTTCCGGCGCGAATACGCCCTCGGCGACGCCTCCCCCGCGCTGCGCGCCGCCACCGCCGTGCTCGCCAACTTCATCAGCGAGCCCTTCTACTCGGAGATGCGCACCCGCCAGCAGCTCGGCTACATCGTCGCCGGCAGCGCCGGCGACGAGGAGAACCGCACCTTCTCCTACTTCATCATCCAGTCCGGCGACAAGCCGGCCGACGAGGTCGAGGCCCGCGCCGACGAGATGATCAACCGGCTGCCCGCCATGCTCGGCACGATTCCCGACGACCAGTGGGCCCAGCTCGTCGGCGGTGTCCGCGCCCAGCTCGAGGAGAAGGACAAGAGCGTCGCCGCGCGCGCCGGCCGGCTCTTCGGCCTCGCCTACGACCGCGACGGCGACTGGGACCGCAACGCCGAGACCCTCGCCGCGCTGGACAGCCTGAAGAAGGACCAGGTCCGCGATCTCCTCGCCCACGCCATCTCGCCCGAGCATCGCCAGATGCGCACCTTCCTCGGCTTCGCCCGCCAGCATGAGTCGAAGACGCCGCAGACCCCGACCTTCACCGATCGCGAAGCCTGGAAGAAAGGCCGCCTCTACGACCAGAAGTAAGGCCGACGACAATGCCGGATCGTTCCCGGCACTGTTTCCAAGCAGGTAGGGGCGGTTGCCCCCAACCGCCCGGGTCGTTGAGGGCAACGACCCCTACCCCAAGCCCGCCGCCCGGCGGGCTTTTTCTTTTTCCTGGCTTTCATCTTTCAACCTTCACCTTTCAACTACCGCCATGCCCGCCATCCTCTATACCGTCCGCGCAAACTGCCGCGACGTCCCGCAACGCGGCCGCTACCTCTCCTGGCTCTCGCCCAACCACGTCGTCGAGCTGATGAAGTGCGGCGCCACGTCGGTGCGCATCGTGCTCCCTGACCGCGCCAGCGACACGGCCCCGGCCGTGGTCGAGACGCAATACACCTTCCCCTCGCGCAAGGCCTTCGACGACTACGTCCGTGACCACGCCCCCGCCCTCCGCGCCGACGGCCTGAAGCATTTCCCGCCCGACAGCGGCATCACCTACGAGCGCCAGGTCGCCGAGATCGCCGCGGAACTGTGAGACCGGCTGCGCCGGAACGTTTAACTTTTAACGCCGAACTCTTAACGCTCAAGGTCTCGGCTGCCGGGTGGAGGGCTCGCGTCCCTGCGAGCCGCGGTCCGCAGAGACGCGGACCCTCCAGAGTTGTTCGTTCGTAGCAGTTATTGGACGTTAAGCGTTAAACGTTAAGCGTTCCCCTTCCGCGCTCATTTCAGCTGGTCGTCCGCCAGTCCAACCTTGCGCAGGAAAGCCGGCCAGCGCGGATCGGCGCGCAACGAGCGGTTGTTGACGTTCGTTTTGACCCAGACGACGGCCGCGTCACGCCGGGCCAGGGCGCGCTCGAACCAGGCAAAAGCCGGGTCAATCTCGCCCCGGATGCCATGGATATTGGCCACATACCCCGGCATTTCCTCGCCATATTTGGCCACGAACTCCGCCATCGCCGCGTCGGCCGCCGGCCCCGGGATGAAGGCCCGGGCGATCAGGCGGTAGGCCTCGTTCGGCTCCTGCTCCGCCGCCGCCGCGGCCTCCGGCACGCGACCCAGCGCCATCAAGGCGCGGGCCTGATGCGAGCGCACTTCCTCGATGGAAGGAGCCAGGGCGACAGCCTGCCGCAGCGGCGCCAACGCCTGCTCCCAATCACCGTTCAAATTCAGAATGAAGCCCAAGCTGGCCTGGGCCCGGGCATTGAGCGGATCGCGCTCCACGGCCTGGCGGGCCAGGGCCGTCGCCTCGGCCACGCGGCCGGTATTAAAGTAGAAGACGGCCAGGTCACCCATGATGGAGGCATTGCCCGGCGCGAGTTCCAGTGCGCGCTGGAAGGATCGCCGCGCGGCGCGCCAATCCCAGTCGGCCGTGCGTTGCACCCAACCCAAGGCCACGAGCCCGGTCGCCTGGTCGGGCTCCAGCTCAAGAGACCGTTGGGCAGCTGAGCGTGCCTCCCGCATGGCTTCGGAGATCGATATCCCGCCGAACCGCCCCAGCTGGACGTAGGTCCGGGCCATTTCCGCCCACGCGAGGGCCAGCCGTGGCTCCCGCTCCAACGCGCGCCGGTATAGCGCAATCGCCTGCCGCCAGTCCTCATTGCTCTCGCGCAGCGTCAGTGACCGCGCTTGGAGCAGCAATTCATAGAGGGCCGGATCCACTGTCCCGCGGTCGCCGCCATCGGCCAGCTTGAGCTGGAGCTGCCTGGCGATCAGCCCGGCAATCTCGTCCTGCACGGCGAAGATGTCCTTCAGGTCGCGGGTGAAGGTATCGCTCCACACGTGGAAGCCATCCGCCGCCTTGATGAGCTGCGCCGTGATGCGGACCTTGTCGCCCTGCTTGCGCACGCTGCCCTCGACGACGTAGGCGACGCCAAGCTGCTTCGCGATTTCCGGGATGGGCACCTCCTTGCCCTTGAAGAAAAAAGCCGAGGTTCGCGCCGAGACCTTCAACCCCGGCACCTTGGCCAGCACGTTGAGCAGCTCCTCGCTGATGCCGTCGGAGAAATACTCGTTGACCTTGTCGTCCGAGAGATTGGCGAAGGCGAGCACGGCGACGGATTTCTCATCAGCCGCCGGCGCCGCCGCCAGCTTCTCATTGTCCGGTGCCGGTGCCTGTTTTAGCAGGGCCACAAACCGCGGATCGCCGCGCAGCGCATCGTAGGCCGGATCAAGCTCCAGGGTAGGACGGGTGACGCCGATGCTGTCGTCGAGGGTGTTCAGGCGGGTGGAAATTTCCGCGAGGGCTTCGTCGACCTCCCCGGTCGTGGCCAAAAGGGCGGCGAGACTGGTGCCCTTGAAAAATGCCGACAAGCCGTCGCGGTTGCGCTGACGGAGCTGGGCGGTGATGGTCCGGGCCTCGGGGGTGCGGCCGAGACGCGCCAGCGCCCAGGCCTTCCAATACAGGGCGTCTTCCGTCTGGGCATCCATGGCCAGTTCGCGCTCCGCGCGCACGAGGGCGGTCTGCCAGTCGGCGCGCGCGGCCTCGACGCTGCCGGCGAGCTCGTGCGCCTGCGCCGTGAGCACCGCCCGCGGCCCGTAGAAGGAAAAATCCCGCACATAGTCGCGCTGCGCGGCCTGCGCCGCCCGCAACGCCTTGGCGGAGTCCCGGCTCCAATACCAGGTCTGCCAGGCGAGGAACAGGCCGCGATCCTCCTGCAGCAGCCAGGTGGGGAATCGGGTGAGCGACTGCTGGGCCGCCACCGGACCACCGCGCCAGCGCAAACGGAGGATGACATCCCAGCAGAGCATGCGCCCCGTGGGATTGGCCGGAAGATACCGGGCCATCACCGCGTCCGCCTCGGCGAACTTGCGCTGTCGCACGAGCGTGTTGATCAGATCGGCCACCACGCCCGGGTAGCCGTTGGACAACTCCACGGCGCGACGGATGGCCGCCAGCGACTCTTCCTGCCGGCCGCTGATGAAACGGAGCATGGTGCTCCAAGCCCGCTGGGCATTCCAGTTGCCGGGTTCGCGGATGACGAGGTCGCGCACTTCATTTTCAAAATCCGGCGGCACCGCCACGCGGCCGAAGTTCAAGGCCAGCCGGGCGTCGATCGCCACGAGCTGGGCTGACACGGACTGGGGCGCCAAGGCCCGGGCCCGGTTGGCCTGCTGCATCAGCAATTCGCGGCGGGATTCGGAGGCGTCGAGGGAATACCAGACGAGCGCGTGGCTGAGTTTTGCCGCCAGCTCCCACGCCCCCGGCTCAGCTGGATCCAGTGCCAGCGCGCGTTTCACCAGGTCCTCGGCGAACACGAGGTTCTCGCGATTGATCTCGTCGCCGCCCTCATAAATTTGCCGGGCCTGCGCCACGAGCTTCTGGGCCTCGGAAACGGGTGCAACGGAAGCCGGCTGCGACCTCGTGGGTGTCGGCGCCGGAACCTTTCGCCCTTCCTTCAGCACCAGCACCAGTGCCATCGTCACGCCGAAGATCGGCAGGGCCCACCACAGGCGGCCAAGCCGCCGGTTCCCGGTTCCAGATTCTAGGTTTTGGGTGTCCCCTTTGCGACCTGCCGGTGCTGGCTCCCGGCTCCCCGCTCCCGGCTCCCCGTTCAAAAGCTTCTGCACCCGCGCGGCCAAAGCCGTCAGTGCGGGATCGGCGTCTTCCGGGCGCGCTTGCCCGCCGTAGCCTTGGCGAAGGCGGGTCCATTGCACCTCAGTGAACGAGTCGGGCACGTGGGCCTCGGCATCGCGCGTGCCGTCGATGACCACCGGCAGCAGGAATGGCCGACCCTTCGCCATCAGGTGCGTGCGCTGGTCGGCCAGCCGCCACTCGAGCCGGAAATATCCCTCCGTGCGCGCTTGCGTCGCGGCCGAGATGATCGGGATCAGCAGCGCGCAGTCCTTGATCTGCTTCCGGATCTTCGCATCCCAGGCGTCGCCGCCGACCAGTTCGCTCTGGTCGAACCACACCTCGACGCCGGCCGCGCGCAGCGCGTCGGCAATGCGCTTCGCCGCCTCCGCGTCCTGTGAAGCATACGAAAGAAAAACTGCCTTGCCGGGATCACTCATGGGCTGGAGTCGATTTCAGCCGGGCCAAGGTGGCGCGGGCGAGTGTATATTCCGTCTCCACCTTCATTTCGGAGATCAGCCGCTTGAAGGCGGGGGTCTCGCGCCCCGGATCGAAGATCGGCACGAAATAAAACCGGTTGCGCGCGATAGTCGGGATGTTGCGCAACAGGGGCAACCCTTCCTCGAACCGGCCGAGGCTGCAGAGCACATAGCCGCGCAGGTAATTGTCCGGGGCGAGCTTCGCGAGGATGGCCTCACCTTGCCGCCCGGCCTCCGCCTCGGCCCCGCCCTGGCGCAAAATCCAGAGGGCCTCGCCGATCGTCCACCAAGCCAGCGTGATCATCTCGGGATCGGCCAGGATCGAGCGGGCGATGGCCATCGCCTCATCGCGCCGCCCGGTGAAGAAACGGGCGAGCGCCCGGTCACCCTCCAGCGGAAGGAATTTTTCGCCCCGGAGCGAAGCCCCGCGGTCGAGCAGGGGCAGCGCCTCGGTCCAACGTCCGGCATAACCGAGATAGGCTCCGCGGATGTAGAGATGCACGAACGCCAGCGGATCGAGGTCCGTGGCGCGTTGCAGATCGGCCAGCGCAAGGTCGAGTCGCCCGCGGGCCGCGTGCAAGTGGCATCGCCAGAGGTAGTGTGATCCGTAGTTGGGGTTGGCCGCGATGCCGCGCTCCATTTCCACGTCGGCCTCGCCCAGGCGGCTGGCGTCAACGAGCGCCACCGCCAGCGCGGCGTGCGGCTCGGACAAAGCGGGGTCCAGCTGCAAAGCGCGCGCGGCGTGAGCTTGCACTTCCTCCCATTGGGCACCGGGCGCCGCCAAGCCGGCCATTTGCTGATAGCGTCCGCGCTGCGCCGCCAATTCCGCCCAACCGGCGTGGGCCTCCGCCATGTCGGGCGCAGCTTCCACCGCGGCACGGAAAGCCGCATCACTGCGGGCGAAATTCGCGTCGCCGCGCAAGGCGAGGTAATGGCGGCCCTCGAGCACGAGGCGATGCGCCTCGGGGTCCACGGCCTTCGTCTGGGCGCGGCCGTCGCCCAGTTTCAGCGCGAGGTTTTGCACGATCAGCCGCGCAATCTCGTCCTGCACGGCGAAGATGTCCTTCAGTTCGCGGTCCAAGGCGCCCGACGACCACAGCACCTCGTCGGTCGCGGCGCGGATGAGCTGGGCCGAGATGCGGACGCGCTCGCCGGCGCGGCGCACACTCCCCTGCACGAGGTAGCTGACCGCGAGCTGCTGGCCGATTTCAGACGAGCGCGTCTGCTTGCCCTTGAAATAAAATCCGGAGGACCGCCCCCGCACGGTCAGGCCCGGCACCCTGGCCAGCACATTCAGCAATTCCTCGCTGATACCGTCCGAGAAATACTCGTTGCTTTTGTCGTCGCTGAGGTTCGCGAACGCGAGCACGGCGACGGACTTGTCATCGACCTTCGGGACAACCGGCGCGGCGACCGGGCCGGCGCGGTCGCGCTCGATCGCGGCCGTGTGCTCGGCGATCAGGGCTTGGATCCGGGGATCCGACCGGATCGCAGCCAGCCACGGGGCATACATGAGGTCGCCACGGATGTCGCTGCGCAGGTTGAAATTCGCCTTGGGCCAGCCTTCCAGCAGCCCGCGGATCGCCTGCTCGTTGTCGCCGAGGGCGACGAGCAGGATCGCGTCGAACCAGGCGTCCGGCTTGGTCTCCAGTTCGCGGTAGAGCTTGCGGGTCTCGATCGCCGCAGCCTTCTGGCCGGTCAGGGCCTGCAGGACGCCCTTCCAATACAGCAGGAGCGGCTGGTTGGGATTCGCCGCCAGCCGTTTCTCCATGACCACCAGCGCCTGCCGCCACTCCGCCAGCGCCGCAGTGGGCCGGCCGGCCAGCTGCAGCGCGTGTCCCGCGACATAACCCTTCGGCCGGATCTCGAAGCCCTCCTCCAAAAAGTCCCGCGGCGATTTCTGCAACACCTTGAGGGCCTTGTCGCCGTCGCCAAGCCGCAGCCAGATTTCGGCCGCCAGGTTGATCATGGCGTCCTCCTGCATCAACCCGGGCGGAATCCGGTCCAGAAACCGGCTCGCCGCCGGCAGGTCGCAACGGTAAAAACCCAGCAATGTCAGCTGGCGGGAGTAAGCCCGCTGGGTCGGGGACTGCTGCAAGACCTGCTCCAGCACCGCCTCGGCCTCGCGATAGCGCCCCACGCGGACGAGCACTGAACCGCGGAGCGTCTCGCTGCGTGGATCCCCGTCGAGCAAGCCGTCCGCCTGTCGAAAGAGTCCCAGCACCTCGTCGAAGCGCTCGGCCTCCATCAGGATGGTGCCCAGGTGCCGCCAGAGGCGCTTGTCGGCCGGGGCGCGTTGGATCAGCTGGCGGAGCAACTGCTCAGCCTGCGGGACATCGCCGTTCACGGCCAGATAGATGGCCTGGGCGAAGCCGGTCTCGATTGAGGCGGGCGCCAGCCGGTTGGCACGCTCAACCTGGATCTTCGCCAGTTCCTTCCGCTCGGGCGTCATCTCATACTTCAGCTGGAGGATGAGGGCGGAAACCCGGGCCGCCGTGGCCCAGGCCTCGCCGTCGGTGGCATCCAGGGCCACGGCCCGCCGGCTGAATTCATCGGCGAGGCGGTAATTTTCCCGCACCGCCATCAGGTCGTCGTCAATCAGGGCGCGCGCCTGCGCATCGAGCTGGCGGGCCTCGGACAGTTTGCCTGGCGAACTCGCGACCTGGCTGGCGGCGGCCGGGGGACCGGACCGGGGCTTCAACCCGAACCAGCCGCCCACGGCCGCGGCCACCACGGCCGCGGCCACCACGGCCGCGGCCGCCAGCGTATAAAGGCCGGCGCGCGACCGGGCGAGCGGCTCCGGCCGGGGCTCGACGCCGGGGCTGCGCTCCGCCTGGTGGTTCAGGACGCCCGTGCGGTGCGACCAGAGCTTGAGGAACCGCGCCTTGACGTCGGGTGTCACGGTCCCGCCCGGCAGGCGCGTCCATTGCACCTTGCGGAAACGGTCGGGCACGAGCGCCTCGGGCTCGCGCGTGTCGTCGATCACGATGGGCAGGATGAAGGCGACGCCCGACGCGATGCCGCGGGCGCGCTCGGCGGCGAGATCCCACTCGATGCGGAAATAACCCTCTTCCCGCGCCTGGGTGTTGGCCGAGATGACCGCGATGAAGAGCACGCACTCCTTGATCTGGCGGCGGATCTTCGCGTCCCACTCGTCACCGTGCTCCAAGCCACCCTCGGCGTCGAACCACACCTCGACACCCGCGGCGCGGAGCGCGTCGGCAATGCGCTTCGCCGCCTCCGCGTCCTGGGACGCGTAGCTCAGGAAGACGGCTTTGTGGTCAGTGGAGCTCATTTCTTGGCGGCCGCCAGCTGCATCCGCGCGAGGATGGCCCGCGCGACCTTGTATTCTTCCGTGCAATTCAGCTTGGCCAGGAGCCGGAGGAAGCGCGGATCATCACGCCAGCGGTCCCACGTCTTGTTCCAATAGAAAATCTCGGTCAGACCCGGTGGCGTCCGCTCCAGATAGGGTATCGCCTCGTCCAGGCGGTCCACGGAAGCCAGGGCCACGCCCTGCAGGTAGCTGTCGGCCGGCAGGCGGGGCAGCAGCCGCTCGACGTGGGCCACGGCCTCGGCCTCATGACCGAGGGCCCGCAGGACGAACACGGCCTGGGCATCACCGACGTAGCGCACCTCCATGCTCTCCCGGGCACAGATGGAGCGCGCGACTGCCAGTGCTTCCTCGCGCCGCCCGGTGGCCAACAACGCCTGCGCATACACCCCGATGCTGAAAAAATAATTCTTTCGCAGCGCCAGCACCTTGTCATAGGCCGACAACGCCTCGGCCACCCGGCCCGCCGCGAAAAGGTAGCGGACCCGGGTGCTGAGTGCGGCCAGGGAAAGCGGATCTAAGTCGAGCGCCCGCTCGATCTCCGCGAGCGCCTCGTCGAGCCGGCCCTGCCCTTCGAGCACGAGCGAATACCAGTGGTGCGCCAGCGCGTAGTTGGGATTGAGGGTGATGGCCTTCCGGAACAGCTGCCCCGCTTCCTCGGCGCGTCCGTTCCAGTGGAGCTGAGCCCCGGCCGCAGGATAAGCTTCCGCCAGCATGGGATCAAGGGCCTGAGCTCGCGCCGTTTCCTTCCCGACATAGGTGCCCGGCACGTAGTTGAAGCCGGAGTAGGTTTTGAAGACCGTCCGGACCCACCGCACGTCGGCCAGCGCGGCATGGGCCTGGACAAAATCCGGGTCGAGCTCGATGGCCTGGCTGAGGGCGGCTTCGGCGCGGTCAAAGTCCTCCATCGTGCGCAGATTCCAGAAATGCCGCCCCTCGAGCAGCAGGCGGTGCGCTTCGGGGTTGACGGCCCGGCGCGCGGCCGGGGACGCGAGGCCCACGTTCACCTTGAAATTCTGCGCAATGAGCCCCGCGATCTCGTCCTGCACGGCAAAAATGTCCTTCAGGTCGCGCGTGAACGTTTCACTCCACACGTGGAAGCCATCCGCCGCTTTGATGAGCTGCGCCGTGATGCGCACCTTGTCGCCCGCCTTGCGCACGCTGCCCTCGACGACGTAGGCCACGCCGAGCTTCTGGGCGATCTCGGGAATCGGGGTGTCCTTGCCCTTGAAGAAGAATGACGACGTCCGCGCCGTGACCTTCAGCCCGGGCACCTTCGCCAGCACATTCAGCAATTCCTCGCTGATGCCGTCGGAGAAATACTCCTGCTCCTTGTCGCTGCTCAGGTTGGCGAACGCCAGCACGGCGACGGACTTGTCATCGATTTTCGGCGTGCTGGCTGCGGATACACTCCCCGGGTCCGCGAGCAGCGCCTTGATCTCCGGGTCGTCGCGGAACGGCGCCATGCGCGGGTCGAGTTGCATCCGCACGCGGATGGCCCCCCGCCCTTCCGGCAGGGTGGCGACGCTTTCCCGCAGGAATTCCAGGGCCGTGTCCCGTTCCCCGATCAGCAACGCCCCCGGGATCAGCGTGAACCACCACCCGGTGAACAGGCTCTGGGCATACGGCCGCCGCTGGGCCTCCACCAGGCGGCGGAAGGCCTGCCTGGCCTCTTCCTTCCGCCCCAGCCCAAGGAGGGTCCAGAATTCGGCCTGGTTCAGCCAGATCCGGGCCGGTTCGGTCGTGCGCATGCGCTGGATGTCCAGCCACGCCGCCTCGTATTGCTGGCGCGCCAGCTCGGTTTTCCCCTGCCGCACCAGCAGGTCGGCGTTCAGCAGGGCGGTCGGACCGGCATATTCGAAATCAGTGAACCACTTCTGGGTGAAGGCGCGCAGCGCCTCCAGACCCGTTTCCGTATCGCCCCCGAACGCGGCGTAGAGAAAGTAGCCGAACACCGTCCGCTCGGTGCCGCGCACCCGTTCCGGCACCTGGTCCAGCCAGCGCTTCATCCCCGGGAAGTCGTTGTGCAGGCCGAACTGGAGGCGCGCCTTCCACGCCACCGCGTTGGGCAGCAGGGTGAGGGCCAGCACGGCATCCAGCTCCCGGTCGAATTCCTCGTAGCGGCCCTGGTCCTTGTAATGGCGGGCCAGGTCGTAGCGCGTGAGCGCGTCCTGCGGGAAGCGCCGCACGTTCTCCTGCGACTGCGCGAGGGCCTCCGCCTGCCGCCCGGGCTGGACGTTCAACAGGTCGGCCAGCACCCGGCCGTGGCGGGGATTGGCGGGATCCAGCTCCATGGCCCGGCGCAACAGCCGCTCGGCGCGGGCCTCGCCGGTCACCCGCGAGTAGAGGTAGGTCGCGACGGCCAGCATGGCCTCGGGCTCGTTGGGCTCGAGCTGCAGGGCGCGTTCGCCGTAGAGCCGCGCCCGGGCCGAGCGTTCGTCGCTCCGGTCAAAGCCCCGGCGCATGAATTGGGACTGCACGCGGGCCATGACGGTCACGGCCTCGAGGTCGGTCGGCGCCCGGTCGACGATCGGCTGCACGATCTGCTCGGCCAGCGCGAAATCGTCGGGGATCGACTCCGTCCCCTCGATCAGGTCGATGGCCTTCTTCAGGTCGGGGTGCTGCGGCCAGACGCGCGGGGCCTGGCCGGCCACCGCCGCGGTCTGCTCGATGGCCTCGGCCTCGGCGATGACCCGGGCGAATTCCGGCCAGGCGCGCACGGGGTCGAATTTCGGATCGAGCCGGAGCGTCGCGGCCGTGTATTCCACCGCGCGGCGCTCGCGCCGGAGCGCCCGCGAGATCTGGGGGATCGCCTCCTCGTGCCGGCCCAGCAGGATCAGCAGGTCCGTCAGCCAGGTCGGCACAGGCGCGTCACCCGTGAGGCTGACGCCGGTCCGCTCAACAAGCGCCTTGAACTGCTTTTCCGCCTCCGCCCGTTCCCCGAGTTTCGCCAGGACCATCGCCCGCAAAATGAGGACGCGCTGGTTGCTCGGCGTCTGCGACAGTTTCTCTTCCAGCTGTTGGAGGGCGCTCCGCCATTCGATCGCCGCCGCAGCCGGCCGGCCGCCGGCCTGCAACGTATCGCCCACCAGCAGGGCTTTCGGGCCGCGATACCAGTTGTCCTCGATCCAGGCGCGGGGCACCGCCTGCAGCCGGGCGATGGCCGCATCGGGCTGGCGGCCCAGCAGCTCGATGAAGTAGGCAAAAAACGCGGGCCGGTCCTCGCGCATCTCGCCGGCCGGCACCCGGTTGATCGTCGCCCGCGCCCGCTCGAGGTCGCCGTGGAGGTGGGCCGCATACCAGGCGGTAAAGATCAGCGCGCCGGTAAAGGACGGCGCCTGCTCGAGCGCGGCGGCCATGGCCGCTTCCGCCCGGCCGGTGTTGCCCGCGAACCAGTGCCGGAGGCTTTTATTATAAAGCGAGAGCGGGTCGCCGCCGGGCAGCGCCGCGGCCTCGTCGCTCAGGGCGTCGGCCTCCGCCAGCTCGCCCCGGCGGTCCAGCACCGAACCCAGGGCCCGCAGCAACCGCTTCTCGGCCGGCCGCTCCGTCCGCAATGCGCGCAGCAACCGTTCCTTCTCCAGCGCCTCCGGTCCCGTGTCGGCCAGCAGAAACGCCTCGGCCAGCCGGCCCTCGAAGGAGGCCGGATCGAGCCGCATCGCCCGTTGGGCGGCCACCCGGGCCGCTTCCCGGCGCTGATTGCTGAGGTCCCAACCCCGCAGGAACACATAACTGTGCAGCTGCGAGAGCGAGGCCCACACCTCCGGGTCGTTCGCCTCCTTGCCCTGCGCCTGCTTGAGGAGGTCCTCCGCCAGCGCACAGTCATCCCGGGACGTGTCGAGGCGGTTGATGTAGAGCGCCCGGGCCTTCTCCATCAGCTGCCGGGCCTCGGAAACCGGCGGTGCGGGCGACGGTCCGGCGACGATGACCGGGGCCGGAGGAGCGGGCGGACCGGCCACGACCGGGGCCTCGCGCCGCAGCAGCCACCACCCTGCGGTCGCCACCAAAGCGAAGACCGCCGCGGCGAGCCCGGCATAGGCTTTCCAGCTTGGTTTCGAGTGTAGGGGCGTGCCTTGCGCGCGCCCGAGGGCGTCGTCAAGCGACGCCCCTACACCGGACTGGTGTCTTAACGCGCCCGTGCGGTGCGACCAGAGCTTGAGGAAGCGGGCCTTCACCTCGGGCGTCAGCTCGCCGCCGCGGAGGCGGGTCCACTGCACGCTGCGGAAACGGTCGGGCACGAGCGCGTCCGGCTCGCGCGTGTCGTCAATCACGATGGGCAGGATGAAGGCCACGCCCGACGCGATGCCCAGCGCGCGCTGGGCCGCCAGCTCCCACTCGATGCGGAAATAACCCTCTTCCCGCGCCTGCGTGTTGGCCGAGATGACCGGGAGGAAGAGCACGCACTCCTTGATCTGCCGGCGAATCTTGGCGTCCCACTCGTCGCCGTGCTCGAGTCCGCCCTCGGCGTCGAACCACACCTCGACGCCGGCGACACGGAGGGCGTCGCAAATGCGCTTCGCCGCCTCCGCATCCTGGGAGGCGTAGGAAAGAAAGACAGCTTTGGTCGGTTCGCTCACAGTTTGTTGAGGCCGGCCCGGGCGCTGCGCTGCCGGAACTCATAAAGCTCCTTCAAGCCGGGCTGGTCGAGGATGGGCCGGGTCAGCGGATTCGCGGCGATCACGTCGAAATCGACGATCTCGTTCCAGACCATCGCCGGGTCGGACCGGTCGTAACCTTTGCGCAACCACAGGGCCGCCTGATCCGCATCACCCAGCAGCAGGAGGCAATAGCCCAAAAAAGCAGGCGAGGCGGTGCCGTCCTCGGACAGCGGCATCGCCTTGGCCAGGGCGCGGCGCGCTTCATCGGGCTTTTTCTCCAGGATCGCGCTGTAGGCCTCCAGCAGGAGCAGCATGCCTTCGCCTTCGTGGACGTTTTGCCGCGCCAAGGCGAGCGTCTGCCGCATCAACTCGAACCGGCCGGCCCGACCCGCCGCAAGGATGCCAGGCATGTAGCTGTCCACATTCTGCGGCGCCAGCTTGCGGCTGAGCTCGCCCCAGTGGATGGCCTGGTCGTGGTTCCCCGCGACCAGGTGGACGTAACTGAGATCCCAATGGCTGTTGGGACTCAGGGGATCGAGCTCCCACTCGCGTTGCTTGGCCACGAGGGCCTGCGGAAGATCACCGATGAAACGGTAGAAATCACCCAGGCAATTCCAGGTCCAGGCGTCATTCGGCGCCAGATCGCGGGCGCGGAGCAGCGCCGCCTCGCTCTCGGTCCAGCGCCATTCAAACTGAAACTTGGCCCAGCCGATGACGGCAAAGGCCGCGGCATTTTTGGAGTCGAGCTCGAGGGCCCGCCGGGCCGCCTGCAGGGCCGCCGCGGTCTCGGCCTTCGCCTTGGCCCCGCTCAGGTAGGCATAATTGGGCAACACCCCGCGGGCCTGCGCCAGCCCCACCAGCGCCGGGACATAATCAGGCGCAATGGCCAGGGCGGCCTCGAACAAGCGGATGGACTCCCGCAGCCCCGCCTCACCCCGCCGGGAGAATGCCCCCTGGGCCTGGAGAAAGAGCGTGTAAGCCTCAATCTTGGTCGTGGCCGCGTGCGGCAGTTCCGCCTCGCCCAGCAGGCTGCCCTTCACGATGCTCAGGATGTTTTTTGCGATCTCGTCCTGCACGGCGAAGATGTCGGTCAGGTCGCGATCATAAGTCTCCGACCAGACATGGAAGCCGCCGTCCGCCTTGATGAGCTGCGCCGTGATGCGGACCTTGTTGCCCGCCTTGCGCACGCTGCCCTCGACGACGTAGGCCACGCCGAGTTTTTGCGCGATCCCGGGGATCGGTTCATTCCGGCCCTTGAAATAAAAGGACGAGGTCCGCGCCGCCACCTTCAGCTTCGGCACCTTCGCCAGCACGTTGAGCAGCTCCTCGCTGATGCCGTCGGAGAAGTATTCGTTGGCCTTGTCGTCGGAGAGGTTGGCGAACGCCAGCACAGCGACGGACTTGTCGGCCGGCTTGGCCGCCGGCGCCGCCGCCTGGGCGGACGGTTCCTCGCAGAGTTTCTGGAAGCGCGGGTCGCCACGGAGCTTGCTCCAAAGCGGATCGATCCGCAGCAGCGCCGGCGTCAGCGGCCAGCGGTTGGACGACGGTGCCGCCAGCAGTTGTTCCAGCAGGGGCAGCGCGTCGTCGACGCGACCCAGGGCGGCGTGGATGCGCACCGACGAGTAGGTCCAGTCCGTGGCCCGGCCGCGCTGGAGTTCGTTGAAAATGCGCGCCTCCTGCAGTGCCGCCTCGGCCTGGCCGGTCCAGGCGAGCAGTTCGCCGAGGCGCAGGTGGAGCTCCAGATCGTTGGGCGCTTCCTGCAGGCGGCGGCGCACCACGGCCAGGCCCGACTCCCAGGCGATACGCGCCGCTTCCTGCCGTCCGGCCTGGAAATGAGCGAGGCCGGCGAGCAGGGCCTTCGGTCCCGTATACCAGGCATCGTTCACGTAATCGGCCGGCAGGCGGTCAAAGGCCCGCAACGCCTCGTCGGGCTGGCCGGCCATCAGGTTGACGAGGACCTCGGCCAGCACGACGCGCGTCTGCCCGCGCATGTCGGCGGACGTGTCCGCCAGCACCCGCTGGGCCTGTGGAACGTCGCCCCGCCAGGTGACGTTCAGCAGGGCGAGTCCCGCCACCATGTTGGCGGACTTGGTAACGCTGATCGACTCGCGCAAGCAGCGGTCGGCCTCGGCGAACCGCCGGCCATAAAAATGGATCAGGTATTGGTCATAGAGGGCGAGCGCCCGGTGCTCCGGCTGCGTCGCGGCCCGCTCATAAAGCACCAGTGCCTCGTCGAACCGGTTTGATTGCCGGTAGATCGAGGCCAGGCCGAGCTGAAGTCGCCCGTTTTCCGGTGCCAGCGTGAGGCCCCGGCGGAGCGCCTCCTCGGCCCGGACCGCATCCGTCATGCCGATGGCCCGCCCGAGCGCAAGCCAGGCCTCGGGCAGGTCCGGGGCCAGCTTCACTGCGCGCTCGGCCTGACTGCGGGCCGTCTCGCGCCGGGTGGTGGAGCGCTCGAAACCACGACTGAGAAAGGAACTGTTGATGCGCGAGGAGACAGCCCAGACCTCCCCGTCCGTGGCATCGAGCTCAAGCGCCCGCTTGATGAGACTCTCGGCGGCGGCAAAGTCATCCGCGGTGGAATCGATCGCCTCGATGAGCGTCCGCGCCTTGCCGGTGAGCTGGCGCGCCTCGGACAGTTTGGGATCTGGGGTCTGGGATTTTGGATCCGGGGTGACACCGTGGGCACGCTTCGGCGGCGGACCTTGGAACGCCTTCCACAGCGGCGCGGCCGCGAACATCAGGCCCATGATCGTGCCGATGACCGGAAAGATCATCCACCACTGCCAGCGGCTCCGCTGTAGGGTCGTCGCTTGCGACGACCTGGCGGCCGAGGTCGCCGCAAGCGGCGATCCTACATTTCCGGACAGCAGCCGCGCGACGCGGCCCGCCAGCTCGCCGGGGGTCTCATCGAGCCGCAGGCGCGTCCATTGCACCTCGCGGAACTTGTCCGGCACGCGGGCCGTGGCGTCGGTGACGTCGCCGATGACGATCGGGAAAAGAAACGGCGCATCATCCGCCATCAGGTGCGAGCGGTCCACCGCCAGCTTCCACTCGAGGCGGAAATAACCCTCGGCCCGCGCGTTCGTGTTCGGCGTGATGACGGGCACGAACAACGCGCACTCCTTGATGCGCTTGCGGATCATGGCGTCCCACGCATCGCCGCCGCGCAGCTCGCTCTGGTCGAACCACACCTCGACCCCGGCGGCGCGCAGGGCGTCGCAGATGCGCTTCGCCACGTCTTTATCTTGAGACGCATAGGAGAGGAAAACCGCCTTGGTGCCCTCGCTCATCGAACATCACCTCCGTTCACGACGTGTCCTGCCGTGCTCTCCGTAGCCTCGGCGAAGGAGGGGGAGGCGTAGCTGAGAAAGACGGCGCGGCCGGCGAAGCCGGAACGCTCAACATTTAACGTTGAACGCTCAACGCTCAAGGTTTCGGCCTCCGGAATTCGCGGTTCGATTCAGTCATTGAACGTTAAAAGTTAAACGTTGGGCGTTGAGCGTTACTGCATTTCCCCGTGCTCACTCCCCCGCCCGGGCCTCGCGGCGCGAGTCCGTCACCCACTTGATCAGTTCCTTGCTGTCGCGGAGCTGCTGGGCCTCGATCGTGAGCCCGCCGAGCAGGGTCATGGCCTCATCGAGCAGCGCCAGCCGCGCCGCGCGGCCGGCGGCATCCTCCGCCTGGGCCCGGGAGAGATGATAAAGGGTGCGGGTGAAATCCAGCCGGAAGCCGGTGTCGCTGGCGCCCTTCCCCAGCTGCTCCCGGTAAAAGTCCTCGGCATCGCGCAAGGCCACCAGCGCCTCGGTTCGCTTGCCCGCGCCCAGCAGGGCCTGGCCGTAGCGCAGCTTGTTGCGGGCGGTGGCCGTCGCCAGGTCCAGGGCGTCCATGCGGCGGCTGAAACGCGGGTTGGTCACCTGGTCACGGCTCACTTCCACGGCTTCCTCGAAGTTCCCCAGCCGCAGGGCGGATTCGACCTGCAGGCTGCGGCCCTGGCGCAGGACATTGTTCCGGGTTTCGATATTGCCCTCGGCCTGGATCTTCATCCGGGCGAGCTTGTCCGCGGTTTCCACCGCCCGGGCATGAATCTTGGCGTAGTTGCCCTCGGCCTGGTCGATGGCGCATTCCAGCAGGCCCAGGCCGAGCGTCCCGATCTCCTCCAGCTCGGCGTCGATGGAGCGATCCTTGATGAATTCCTTCTGCACCCGGTGCGCCTGCGCCAGGCCCGACCGGGCCGAGGCCACGTTGCCCAGCTGGGCGTTCCAGGCCGTCGCCAGCATCGTCGCCTGGTAGGGGAAAAAGCCCATGCCGGTCTTGTTGCGCGGATCCCGGGCCAGGGCGGCGCCCGCCTCCAGCGCCTTCAGGCCCTCGGCAATCCGGCCCAGGTCAAAGTAGCTGAAGGCCACTTCCCGGATGCCGCTGCCCCGGTTGTCCCAGCCACTCGCGTCGGCGGGGTTGAAGCGCGTGTAGTAGCGGGCGGCCTCGTCGGACTTCAGGTGGAATTCCAGCGCCTTGGCGAGGTCGTGCCGGTTGCGGGCGACATTGGCCTGCATGTTGAGCGAGAAATACTGGTTCTTCATCGCCCGCAGGTCGCCCGGCCGCTGCTGCAGCACCTTGTCCGCAATTTCGCTGACAATCGCGGCGAGGCGGTCCGACTCGTCGACCTGGCCCAGCCGCATGGTCATGCGCGACTCCGTGTCCGTCACGTCGCCGTAGATGGAGGCCGCCGTGAGATCGGTCAGTTCCACGGCCCCCATGCCGGCGAGGATCCGGCGGGACTCCTCGCAGTGGGCCACGGCCAGCTGGGGGTCCGCTTCCGCGTGGGCGAGGTATTGCAGCATGTCGCCGAAGGCGAGCTTCGCGGTGCGGCTGGCCCGGCCCGAGGCCACGATGGGCCGCAGCAGGTCGGTCGCCTTGGCGAGCTGGGCCTTGGCATCGCCCAGCGCGGCCGGCGAGACGACCGCGAAAACCGACAGGGCGAGCGCCGTCACCGTCTCGTCGCTGGTGTCGCCCGCGGCGCGCATGTCCTCGAAGATCTTCCGGGCCTGCTGGGCGAGGACCGTCGCCTCGCGCTCCTTGCCCGAGTCGTAGAGCGCGGCGGCCTTGCGCACCATGGCCATGCCGCGGTAGAGCCGCGTCTGCGGCGTCATCAGCTCGGGGGGCAGGCCGTCGTAGTAGGCCACGGCCTTGTCCGCCAGCTTGCCGACGATCTCGGCGCGGCCGGTGGGCTTGAGCTCCTCGTAGAAGTCCTCGAGCAGGAAGCCGACGAGCTTCTCGGCCTCGCCGCGGGCGCGCTCGGTCAGCTGCCGCGCCGTCTGCGCCTCCATGTCGGCCGCCTTGGCGCGGCGCATGTTGATCCAGCCGAAGACGGCGCTGCCGATGGCCACGAGCATGACGGCCACCGCGACGGCCGCGATGCGCCGGGCGCGGGTGAGCGCCTTCCGGGTCGCGAGCTCGCGCTCGCGCTGGGCGGCGAGCTGGCGCTTGGACTCGGCCAGCGCCTCGCGCTCGCGGCGCACGCCGCGGCTGGCGCCGATGACGCTGCACAGCACGTCGTGCGTGATTTCCACGCGGCGCAGGTCGAGGCGGTCCTCCACGCGCAGCAGGCGGCGGTCGACGAGCAGGGCGAGCGCGCCCTCGGCGGCGCCGGCGGCGGCGAAGCCCTTGCGGACGCGCTCCTCGGCCACGCTCTCGCGGAAGCCGGAGTCGGTCAGCAGCACGTCCTCGATGAAGGTCTGCACGCCGGGCGGCTGGTCCTTCAGGGCGCGCTTGTAGAACTCGGACAGGATGGTGTCGCGCGAGCCCTCCAGCAGGTTGGCGGAGATCTCGGCCTCGCCCTTGGCGAGACGCGTGTTGTTCAGCTCGCGGCAGATCAGGCTGAGCAGCGACGGCTCGACCTCGGCGCGCGCCAGGTCGGCGCCGCCGGCGACGAAGCGCACGACGGCCTCGGCCACGGCCTCGCTGACGAGGTGCGGCGCGGGCGCGCGCACCGCGGCCACGGCCTGCGGGCCGGTCATGCGCGCGAGGCGCATGCGGTTCTGCGTGACCGAGGGCATCTGGCCCTTCAGGCCCTCGAGGTGGGCGAGGTAATCCTCGCGCAGCGAGATCAGGATGCGGTAGTCCGCGCGGGCGAAGTCGAACTTGGAGGCGTCGGCCTCGTCGCGGTCGATGCGGGCCTCGAGCGCCACCGGCGGGCGGTTCTCCACGAGGTCGGCGAGATCGGCCAGGAATTCCTGGGCGCGCTTCCGCCCGGCGTCGTCGGACTGGGCGAGCGTGAAGATCTCCTCGAACTGGTCGAAGATCAGGATGGGCGTCAGCACGCGGCCGCCCGCGTCCTTCAGGACGTCCTCGCGGTGGTGGAGGAACTCCCACAGCGTCTCGCCGGCCACGGCGGAACCGCTCTGGGTCCAGGTGCCGGCGGCCTCGGTGGCGCGGAAGACCGCGCGCTTGATCTGCTCGGCCGGCGGCGGCGAGTGCGGGTCGTAGTCGAGCCGCACGTAGACGGGGCAGAAGCCCTCGGGGCGGAGGCGCGGCACGAGGCCGGCCTGCAGGATGGACGTCTTGCCGAGGCCGGACTGGCCGAAGAGGATCGTGAGAAGCTTGCGCTGGACGCGGCGGCCGAGCTCGGCGCCCTCCTCCTCGCGGCCGTGGAAGTAGCCGCGGGTTTCCTCGGTGAACGAGACCAGGCCGAGCCAGGGGTTCTGTTCATCCACCGTCGCCACCGGGGCGACGGAACGCTCAACGTTTAACGTTGAACTTTTAACACTTAAGTTGGGATCCGGAGCAGGAGAGTTTTTGGGAGGCATTGAGCGTTGGGCGTTAAGAGTTAAGTGTTAAGCGTTGGATGATGCGCGCGTTTCGCCCGGCTCGGCGGGCGGTTGTTTTCGGCCGTGCGGATGCTGGCGGCAAAATCCGCACCAGCTCGCCCGCTTCGGTTATGATCCCATCAAGCAGTTCAGGCTTTTTCACCAGCGGCGTGCGTTGCGCAAGACGCAGCCAACGTCGTGCTTCGCGCAGTTCCTTGTAGCAGACTCTCAGCTTGTGGATGAAATCATCGCGGGATTCCGCGCCCTCCGCCTCGCCATGATGTCCGTAAGGTGACGTGGTCGAACGCAGCATTTGGTCGGCCACATAAATTCCCGCCGGTGAACGATTCATCGACTCCGTGACCCGGATCACACGCACCGCGAACTCGAGCAGTCGCTCCTCCAAGTTGTATTTCGGTTCAGCCATTAAACGTTAAAAGTTAAACGTTGAGCGTTAAACGTTCCTCACGCGCGGCGGGCGTTAAAGAATTCCTTCAGGCGGGACACGAACTCCGGCGGTGGCTCGCCCCCGGGCACGCGGCTGAAATGGACGGCCTTGAACTTCTCGGGCACGATGGCGTCGGCCTCGGTCGTGGCATCAAGGCAGATGGGCAGGACGAACACGGCGCCGTCCGCCATGCCGCGCGTGCGGTCCACGGCATAGTTCCACTCGCGGCGGAAATAACCCTCGTGGCGCCGCTGCGTGGTGGCGGAGACGACCGGGATGAAGAAGGAGCAGCGCGCGATGTTGGTGCGGATCTTGTGGTCGTAGTCGTCGCCGCTCTCCAGCCGGTCCATGTCGAACCAGGTCGTGATGCCGGCGGCGTCGAGCGCGGACTTGAGCTTCTGCACGGCGGGCAGGTCCTCGCGGGCATAGCTGATGAACACGGCGTTCTCCGGCATCTCGCGGGCCGGAGGCAGGAAACGGGCCGGCTCGGCCGCGCCCGCGGGGGCGCCGCGGCGGCGGGCCATCCAGCGGCGGTGCAGCTCGGCCACGAACTCCTCGGCGCCGGAGAACATCCGCGTGCGGACGCTCACCTGCTGGAGGAAGGACACGAGGCGCACGTCCTTCAGGCTGTGGCTGTCGGCGAGGATCTCGCCCACGTCGCGCGGGTCGGACAGGCGGCGGCGCTTGGTCATGCGCAGGAACAACCGCGCGAGCCAGTTGGAGAAATCGCTGCCGATGACGAGCAGGTGGTTGTGCTCGAGGGCGTGGAAGAGCTTCTCGGGCGTCAGGTGCTCGCTTTGCAGCGCGCAGACGAACTCGAGCATGTCCTCGTCCGAGATGACGTAGGTCGGCGACGCGGACAGGCGGCCGAGCAGGTGGTAGACGACGGGGCGCTGCAGGTCGTCGCGCTCGACCGGCAGGTCGGCGACGCGGTTGGGCGCGTAGGCGATGACCTCGGTGTTGGCCGAGCCGCCGAAGCGCACGGCGTTGACCGCCTGCTCGAGCAGCGGGTCGAACGTCATCGAGATGTAGAGGTTGAAGTCCGTGATCTCCGCGAGCTGCCGCAGCGGCAGCGGCGGCGAGAAGGCCGCCTCGCGCATGATGGTGCGGAGCCGGGTGTAGGCCTCCTCGCGGCGGCCGTGGTTGGTCAGGTAGCTGCACACGACGTCGTTCAGCGTGAGCGGCTTCGCCAGCGGCGCGGGGTCGACGTTGAGGCGGGCGGCGAGCTTCTCGGCGAGCCATTCCAGGAGCAGGCGCGGGCCGGACTCGGTCTGCACCTTGAGCAGCTCGGGGCCGACGATGGGGATGACGCGCTTTTCCTCGATGTAGTTGAGCAGATCCTCCCAGACGTCGTCGTGGAACGGCGTCGTGGACAGGGTGCCGGCGGCGGGGGATTCGGAGTGCATCAGGGTGTGTTGTGTTGGACCGACGTAGAGTGGGAAGAACGCCTAACGCTCAACTCTTGACGTTGAACGTTTGGTGACCGGAGGCGGTGCGGTTGTTTTCACTTGAGCGTTAGGGGATAGACGTTGGGCGTTCATTCCGCCCTGGTCGCCGTCGCACGGGCGCCAGCGCGACAACAGTCAGGCCGGACAGGAGGGGGCGTGAGTTCAGCATGGGGAAAGGTCAGAATACCGGAGCCTGGTTCTTCGGGTCGGCGAGCAGGGTCTTGAAGGCCAGGACGTCCTTGAGCGGCGCAAACCACGGGCCGTTTTTCAGCCAGAAGACATTGGGTTGCCCGCCGGTGGCGAGCAGCTGCTTCAGCGCGGCGCAGGCGGCCGGCTTGTCACCGGTCCAGGCGAGCACGAAGGCCAGCGCCTGGTGAGGGATGCGACCCGAGATCGCATCCGCCGACTCCGGCAGGATGGTCCGCGCCTGCTGGATCGCGGCCAAGGCCTCCTTCTTGTGGCCCAGCAGTGCCTCGATCTGGGCCAGCTGGCACAAAACCACGACGTTCTGCGGCTCGTTGGCCAGCCGGGTCCGCAGCTCGGCGGGATATTTCTCCACGCGTTTGCGGGCGCCGGCGATGTCGCCCTGCGCCGCCATGACCACCGCATTGTTCCAGGCAAAATCCGCGGCCGAGCCGCTGCCCGATCCCAGGTTGGGTGCCCAGGCTTCGGGGAATTGCCGGTCGAGTTGCGCCACGGTGGCCAGGTCTCCCTTCATCGCCGCCCACAGCTTTTGGTAGCCCGCGGCCAGCGCCGGATCCGCCCGCCCGGCGATCGGGCCGGCGAGCAGCTCGTCGCCTTCCTTGGTCGAGCCGTCCAGGTAATATTTCAGCCGCGCCACCTCGAAGGACTCGCGCAGCGACTCGGGCAGCAGGCGCACGCGCCGCTCCTGCTCGGCGATGGCCTCCGGGTAGCGCCGCATCCCCGTCAGGGAGAGCATCAGGTTGCGGGCGTGCTCCGCCGAGCCGGGGTCGAGCTCCGCCGCCCGGCGCAGGTTGGCCAGCGATTCCACCCACTTGCCCTGCCGGCGCTGGACCAGGCCGGTCAGGAAGGGTCCGTAGGAAAAATTAGGCCACTGCCGGATGATGCGGTCGAATTGCTCGAGGGCGTGCGGGTAATCCCGCAGCGCGTAATAGAAATACGTCCCGAGACCCAGGATCACATCCGGGCTCTCCGGATCCAGTTTCCGCGCCGTGTCGATCGCGGCCTTGGCCTTGGCCAGGCGCACTTCCGAGGTATCGAGGGCGTTGAAGATCATCTGGGAATGGAGCGAGCCCATCGCCGCCCAGGCGCTGGCGTATTTGGGATCGAGCGCCACGGCTTTCTGCAACAGCGCCTCCTCGGATTCCAATTCCTGGCGGGTGTCGTTGCCGTTGCGGTCGATCTGCCGGGCCCGGAGCACCAGATCGTAGGCCTCGGGATTCACGGTCGTCGGATGTTCGAGCCGGGCCTTCTCCTGGGGCGAGAGGGCGGCGGAAAGCGCCTTGGCGATTTGCTGCGAGACCTCCGCTTGGATGGCAAAGACGTCGGTCAGGTCGCGGTCGTAGCTCTGCGCCCAGACATGCTGGTCGGTGGCGGCGTGGATCAGCTGGCCGGTGACGCGCACCTTGTTGCCGGCGCGGCGCACGCTGCCCTCGAGGATGAAGGCCACCCCGAGTTTCTGGGCGATCGCGCGGATGTTCTCCGTCCTGCCGCGATATTCCATCACCGAGGTGCGGGACACGACGCGCAGCGTGGCGATGTGCGCGAGGTTCGTGAGGATGTCCTCGTGGATGCCGTCGGCGAAATACCCGCTGTCCTTGTCCTCGCTCATGTTGGTGAACGGGAGGACGGCGATGGATTTGTCGCTCGTGTCGATAACCACCACCGGGGCCGGCGGTGGCACGACGGGGACCGCGGCCGCGGGCGCCACCACCGGGGCGGCGGGGGCGGGTTTCCTGACGGACACGGGTTTCGACGGGGGCGCCTCCTCCGGACGCAGGAAGAAAAACCAGGCGGCGCCGGCACCGAGCAGCACGACCACCAGCAGGACGCCGATCAAGGCGCCGCGCCCGGATTTCTTCTTGGGCGGCGGTGCCTCCACCACCACGGGGGCCGCGGGCTTGGGGGCCAGCGGGGGCAGCGCCGTCATGGGCGGCCGGGTCCGCATCGGAGCGGCCGTGACGCTGGCTATCGGCGCGATGGTCGGCCGCGTGCGCATCGGGGCGGCCGTGACACTGGTCGAAGCCGTGGCGCTGGTGGGGGCTAGGGACGGCCGTTTCCGGCCGCTGCCGCCGAGCAGGTTTTTCACCTGCGCGATAAATTCCGGCGTGGGCTGCGCGCCGGCCAGCCGCGTCCATTGCACGCGCATGAATTCCTCCGGCACGAGCGCCTCCGGCCCGAGCGTTTCATCAATCGTCACCGGCACCAGGAAGGGGATGCCCGCGGCCATGTCCTGCATGCGCTCGACGGCCTGCTTCCACTCGCGGCGGAAATAGCCCTCGCCACGGGCCTGCGTGGTGGCGGAGATGACGGGCAGGAACAAGGCGCACTCGCGGATCTGCTTTTTGATCTTCGCGTCCCACGCCTCCCCACCGCGCAGTTCCTCCTGGTCGAACCAGACCTCGATTCCCTGGCTGCGCAGGGCGTCCGTGATGCGCCGGGCCGCGTCGGCGTCCTCGCGGGCGTAACTCAGGAATACCGCGCCCTTCGGCGCGGAACGTTCAACATTTAACTCTGAACGTTCAACGCTCATAGTAGGCCCTCCGTGGTAGTTTGGCTGCTTCAGTCACCGGGTGTTAAAAGTTAATCGTTGGAAGTTGAGCGTTGGCTCCGCCGCTTAGAGTGGTTTGGCGGAGCGCAGGATTTCCTCGAAGCGCGGGTCGGATTTCAGTTTTGCGAAGAAGGGATCGTCGCGCGATTCAGCGGGGGTGACGGTGTTCGGGCCGGTGAACATGTGGCGGAGCGAAACCAGCGCTTCCTCCTTGTGCCCGGCGGCGGCGAGGGACCGCGCGACTTCCTCCCACATCACGGCAATGAATTTGTCCTGCTGGACCAACTGCTCCATCGCCTGCATCAAGTCCTGGACCGCGCCGTCCGCGCCGGCGCACAACCGGGCGCGGGCCCGGGCCACCCGGACCACCGCTTCCTGCCGCGGGGCCCAGCGGCGGGCCGCGAAAGCCGCCAGGGCGGCCTCGGCGAATTTTTTTGCCGACGCCTGGTCACCGCGCAGCCGGGCCAGTTCAGCCCGCAGCAAAGGCGCCGGCACATTGATGGCGCCACCCGTGGTGGAATACCACTCCTGCCGGGGATCGGAGAGGATCCGGTCGGCCGCCGCCAGCTCACCGGTGCGCAGGGCATCGCCATAGGCCTTGTCCAGGCCATGCAGATCCGCGGGCAACGGCGCCAGGGCCGCCAGTTTGGCCAGCCAGGCCGCCCGATCGCCATCCAGCTCGAACTGGGCGTCCACAAAAAATTTCTGCATGGCAACGTCGCCCGGAAACAGCGCCAGAAAGCGCGGGGCCAGGGCGGGCAGCACGGCATAGCGGCGCATCGCAAACAACGTCTCGATATAGCTCGAACCCGAACGCTTCTCATAGGGATTAAGATCCACCGCCCGTTGCAAATAGCCGAGCGCCTGCGGCATGAGGCCGAGCCGGCGATGGGTGATCGCGAGCAGATACTTGAGCTGGTCGTCGTTGGGCAGCCCGGCCTCCGCCGCGCTCAATTCCGCCAGGGCCTTGGGCCAGTCGTTCTCACACAGGTAGGCGAAGGCGCCCTGCGCCATGCGGGTTTCGGGGGCGCCGGGGGCGAGCCGCTGGACCTCGGCCAGCGCCGCGGCGGACCGGGCCCGCCGCTCGGGCGCGGGATCGATCGCACCAAACCAATACATCACGCCGTGGACAAAAGTCAGGTCGCCGTGGGCCAGCGCCAGATTCGGGTCCCGCGCGAGGGCCTGCTCGTAGAGCGCGACGGAAGCCTCGTAGTCCGCGCGCACGGTTTGGGCGCTGAACTGCTGCTTCATCAATTTCGCCCGCTGGTAGAGCTCGTAGGCCTGCGCATCCTGCGTGGGGCGGCGTTCGATCAGCGAGAGTTCACCGGGCGTCAGCGTCGCCTTGAGGGCGCTGGCGATCTGCTGCGCGAGCTTGGCCTGCAGCGCAAAGATATCACTCGTGTCGCCGTCGTAGTTCTCCGCCCAGAGGTGCTCGTCGGTGCGCGCATCGATGAGCTGGGCGGTGACCCGCACCTTGTTGCCCGACCGGCGCACACTGCCCTCCAGGACCACGGCCACGCCGAGGTCGGCCGCGATCTTCTTCAGGTTGCGCGCGGCGGTGTCGCGGTAGGCGAGCACGGAGGTGCGGGAGATGACCTTGAGGTCGCGGATCTTCGCCAGGCTCGTGAGCACGTCCTCATGGATGCCGTCCGCCAGGAAATCGTTTTCCTTGTCGGCGCTCATGTTGGCGAACGGCAGGACCGCGATGGACTTGCCCGCCGCCGCGATCGGCGGCGGAGTGGAGGGCGCGGGTGAAAGCGTAGGGGCCGCAACAGCCGGCGACGCGACGGGCGGTTCCGGTTGGCGCAGAAACATCACCCCGGCGGCCACAGCGGCAAGCACGACGGCGGCCACGCCCCAGGTCCAGCCGGGCAGGCCGGATTTCCCCGCGGCCGATGCGGCGGCGGACGCCTCAGCCTTGGCCAAGGCGGCCTGCTTGAACTGCGGCGGCAGCGTCGGCGGCCGGGGCAGGTCGGGTTTCAGCGCGGGCTTCCGCGGCGACTCCAGCAGATGCTTCACCTGCTCGATGAAACCGGTGGAGGGATTGCCGCCGTCGAGCCGTGTCCATTGAGCCCGGGCGAAGGACTCGGGCACGGTCGCGCCGGTTTCCGGCGTCGGGTCGATGACGACCGGCACGATGAAGGGTTTGCCCGGCGCCATGAGGTGCGAGCGGTCGTCCGCGAGTTTCCACTCGAGGCGGAAGTAGGCCTCGTCGCGCGCCTGCGTGGTCGCGGAGATGATCGGGATGAACAGGGCGCAGGTCTTGATCTGTCCGCGGATCCGGGCGTCCCACTGGTCGCCGCCGCGCAGCTCGCTCTGGTCAAACCACACCTCGACGCCGAAGCCGCGCAGCGCCTCCGCAATGCGCCTCGCGGCGTCCGTGTCCTCACGGGCGTAGCTCAGGAACACCGCGCCCTTCGGCGCGGAACGTTCAACGTTTAACTCTGAACGCTCAACGCTCAAGGATCAGACCTCCGGGCTTGTTGGTTAATTTCCGTCATCGGGCGTTAAAAGTTAAGCGTTGGGAGTTTAGCGTTCCGCTCATCGTCAGAAAAGCGGCTGATTGTTCTTCGGATCGTTGAGCAGCGCCTCGAAGCGCGGGTCGCCGCGGAGGCGGGTGAGCGCTGGCTCGGCACGTAGCATTTGGACCGTGAACTGGCTCGGGATGCGCAGCAACTTGGCCGTCTCGGCCAGCGCCGTCTCGACGTCGCCGAGCAGGGCGGGGGTGGTCACGAACCAGAGCAGACAACTGGCGCCGTCGATCGCGTCACGGGAGACAGGCAGCACGTCCGTGACCTCGCGCAACTGGCGAAACGCTTCCTCGCGTCGGCCAAGAATCGCCTCGGCGGAGGAGAGCGCGAGCCGGGCGCGCAGATTGCCCGGCTCGCGCGCGAGGAGCGCCTGGGCTTCTTGTCGCAGTTTTTCCGCCGTGTCGCGGGCGGCGCCGGGCTGGCCATGGGCCCAATGCATCTGGGCTTCCAAAACCAAAGAAAAGAGCGGGAACTCCAGTTCCTGATAAACCGGTTGGCGCGCCTGAAGCGCGACGAACTCGGCGTAGGCGCCGCGCACCACGGCGGCCTGCTTGCGGTGGTAGAGCGCCAAGGGTTCCTCCCGCTGCGCCGGAGTCAGGCTCGCCAGCAGCGCGTCGTAGGCGGCGGATGATCCACTCGCCCGCCACTCACCCGCCGTGGCGGCGAATTGCTCCGTCAGGCTTTCAGGCAGCAGCGCGAGGAGACGGCGTTGCGTTTCGGCAGCCTCGGGCCACCGGCGCACATAACCCAGCGTCGACAGATAGGCCCGCAGGTAGGTGATGTTGCCAGGATCGAGCGCAATGGCGCGACGATGGGAAAAGATTGCCTCGGCCCAGCGACCCTGCCGGCGCTGGATCAAGGCGAGGGAGGCATAACCCGTGGGGTCGTTCGGTTGGAGGTCGATGATGCGCTGGTATTGCGCAGTGGCCGTGACGTAATCGCGATTGGCGTAGTAGGCATGGGTGCCGCTGAGCCGGATGACTTCCGGGGCATCAGGCGCGAGCTGCCGGGCGCGGGCGATGGCGGCATCGCCCTGTGCTTTGCGGCTGGCCGTGGTGTCAATGTCCCAGAAGGTCTTGAGCGCATGCACGACGGCCAGCTCGCCCCAGGCGGCGGCGAAATCAGGATCAAGTTCGACGGCGTGGGCAAAGAGTTGCCCGGCCCGGTTGAGGGCCTCGCGGCTGGCAGTCGGCGCACGGTTACGAGTGTCGCGCCCCTGGAGATAGGCATCGTAAGCGGCGGAAACGGTCGTGGGCCGGCGCGCGATGAAGACCTTCTCCTCGGGTGACAGGGCGGCTTTCAGGGCCCCGGCAATCTGCTGCGAGAGCTCGGACTGGATCGTGAAGATGTCCGTCAGGTCGCGGTCGTAGGTCTGGGCCCACACATGCTCGTCGGTGGCGGCGTGGATCAGCTGGCCGGTGACGCGCACCTTGTTGCCCGAACGCCGCACGCTGCCCTCGAGGATGTAGGTCACGCCCAGCTCCTGCGCGATCTGCTTCATCGGCTTGGCCGTGGCGCGGTAGGATTGCACCGAGGTGCGGGAGACGACGCGCAGCTCGCGAATGAGGGCGAGGTTGGTGAGCACATCCTCGTGCACGCCGTCGGCGAAGAAGGTGTTGTCCTTGTCGTCGCTCATGTTGGTAAATGGCAGGACGGCGATGGATTTGTCCATCGCCGCAACCGGCGGCGGAGTGGAAGATGAGGGTGAAAGTGATGGGGCGGCCACAGCCGACGCCGCGACGGACGGTGCCGGTTGGCGCAAGAAGACGAATCCTGCGCCGACCACGATCGCAACCGCCACCCCCCAGATCCAGCCGGGGATGCCGGATTTGCGCCCGGTTCGGCTGTCCTCTGTCTTCTGTCCCCTGTCCTCCGCTTTCCGGGCTGCCTGCCGGAATTCCGGCGGCAGCGTCGGCGGCCGGGGCAGGTCGGGCTTGAGCGCGGGTTTGCGCGGGGTATCGAGGAGCCGCTTGATTTGCGCGATGAATTCCGGGGTCGGCGCGCCATGCTGCAGCCGCGTCCACTGGACCCGCATGAATTCCTCCGGCGCCTCGGCCCCGGCCTCGGGCGTGTCGTCGATGACGACGGGAACGATGAAGGTCCGGCTGGCGGCCATGTCGTGCGTGCGCTCGACGGCCATTTTCCACTCGCGGCGGAAGTAACCTTCACCGCGCGACTGGGTGGCCGAGGAGATGACGGGCATGAAGAGCGCGCACTCGCGGATCTGCTTCTTGATCTTCGCGTCCCACGCGTCGCCGCCACGCAATTCACTCTGGTCGAACCAGGCGTCGACGCCAAAGGCACGCATCGCTTCCGCGATGCGCCGTGCCGCATCCGTGTCTTCCCGCGCATAGCTGAGAAAAACACCGCCGGGCGAGTGTGTGTTGTCCGGCATAAATCCCCGAAATTCATGGCGCCAAGGATTGGGCCTTGCCAGCCCAAACCCATGCTGGCACCCGTTTTATATCCAGTAAGGCCGAATGTCCTCCCTCGCTCCCAACGTAAAACCGGCCTTGTTGCCGGCGACCAGCAGCATCGAGGCGATCAGCGCGATCCGCGGGTTGATCAGGCGGGGCCAATACCTTGCCGCCTACGACGTGGCGGAGGAGGCCGAGGTGCACGCGTTCCAACCGGCCCTCAGTCCGGTGGCGCTGGCGGAAATCAAATATCTCCGCGTGCTGGCCTTGGCGCGCTCCGGCAGCTCGAAGCGCGCCGCCGCCGAGGCGGCCGGCCTGGCCGCCAGCCTGCCGGCCGACCTCCTGCCCCCCGCCCTCGCCGAGGACATCGCCGCACTTTCCGCGCGCATCGCCAAGGACCAGGCCCTGCGCGCCGCCCTGCCCGACCGTCCTGCGCTGGCCGCCGTCGCCGCGGCGGCCTACGAGGATGTCTATCGCCGCCTCGGCCGTTCCTATGCCGGAGTCAACGCCGCTACACTCTGGCAAATTGCTGGTAACAAGGATCATGCCAACGAACTGGCAAAACACGTCCTCGAGCTGGTCATCCGCGAAACCGCCGCCCTGACCGGCCCAGCCGACTCCGGTTATTACTGGGCCTGGGTGACCCGGGCCGAGGCCCTGCTGGTGCTGGGCGACCGCGACGGCGCGATTGCCGCCCTGCAGACCGCCGCCGTCGGAGCCCAGGATGATCTCGGCGCCCACGCCACCACCCGCCGCCAGCTCCGGTTCCTCTGCGAGATGACCGGCATCGACTCCGCGGCGATCATCGAGGTGCTGGCCCAGCCCGAGGTGATCCATTTTTGCGGCCACATGACGGCCCCGCCGGGCGCGCGCGCGCGTTTCCCCCACGAGCAACAGGCCGGCGTGGCGGCCCAGGTGCGCGAAAAACTGCAGGGCCACCACGTCGGTTTCGCGCACGGCTCGCTCGCCAGCGGCGCGGACATCATCATCGCCGAGATCGCCCTCGAGCTCGGGGTCGAGCTGCACGTGGTGCTGCCCTTCGCCATCGACGAGTTCATCGCCATCAGCGTCGAGCCGGCCGGCCCGGACTGGATCGCGCGCTTCCGGCACTGCCTCGGCGCGGCCACCTCGGTGACGATCGCCAGCGACAGCGCCTACAACGGCGACGACGTGCTCTTCGCCTACGCCGGCCGGATCGCCATGGGCCAGGCCATGAACCGCGCCGCCAGCATCGACACGCGCGTGTGGCAGCTCTCCGTGTTTGACGGCGACGAGGCCCACGACAAGGCCGGCACCGCGCACGACATGCAGCAATGGCGGCTCGCCGGCGGCACGACCGAGGTCATTGCGGTCCGCTCGACCCGCACCACCCCGACCGCGCCGTTCATCATCCCCTCCGCCAAGCGGGTGATCCATGCGGTGCTCTTCGGCGACTTCAAGGGGTTCAGCCGCCTGCACGACGAGCACATCAAGCTTTTCCTCTCCACGGTGATGCAGCCGGTGGCCGAGGTGCTCGACCGCTACAGCGACCATGTGATCGTGCGCAACACCTGGGGCGACGGCCTCTTCCTCGTGGTCGACAACGCCGTGAACGGCGCGCGCGTCGCCCTCGACCTGCAGGAGCGCCTGCACTCCGTCGATCTCGCGGCCGCGGGCCTGCCCGCCGACCTCTCCCTGCGGCTCGGCGGACATGTCGCCCCGCTGGTGCCCGTCTACGACCCGGTGCTGCGCATCAACATGGTGATGGGCCGCGGCCTGACCCGCGCCGCGCGCATTGAGCCGCGCACGCCGCCGGGCGAGGTCTACGTGACCACCAGTTTCGCCGCGTTGCTCCGGCTGGAGCCGGACAGCGGCGTGACCTCCGAATACGTCGGCCATCTCACGACGGCCAAGAATTTCGAGACCACGCCGATGTATCTCCTGCGCCGGCAGGACGCGGCGGGCGGGCACTAGGCTTGCCGTTCGGGTTGATGGAACCTGCGCGAGGCGCCGATTCCACCAGTGCAGCAAACGCCGCGTCGCGGGCCTGATTCGTGTGCGCGTTTCATCCGGGCGCTGATGTCAACTATTGGTTGACATCAGCGCCCGAAGAAAAGGGCTGGAGGCCAACCCGATTTGGCCGCCGCGCAGAACTACTTCCCGTAGCGCTGGCGGTATTTGTCGTAGAGCTGCGTGTGGCGGCTGTGGATCTGGATCTGGGCGCCGTCGATGAAGGCCATGGTCACCTGCGTCGGGATCTCGAGCGGGTCGCCATCCGTCACGATCAGCGTGGCGCGCTTGCCCGTCTCGATCGAGCCGAGCTCGGCGCCGACGCCGAGGATCTGCGCCGGGTAGAGCGTGATCGCCTTGAGCGCCTCGGCGGGCGGCAACCCGAAGGCCGCGGCCATCGCCGCCTCGTAGGGCAGGTTGCGCGCGTTGGTCGCGCCGCCCTTGGTGTCGCCGGCATTGGCGATGCAGAACCGCACCCCGGCGGCGTGCAGCCGGCCGGCGTTGGCGTAGACATCGTCATAGCCGTCGTCACGGCGCAGCGGGAGGTTGTGCGTGCCATCGATGATCACGGGGATGTCCGCGGCCTTGAGCCGGTCGGCCACGCGCCAGGCGTCGCGGCCGCCGACGAGGATCATCTTCAGGTTTTCCTCGCGCGCCCAGTCGAGCGCAGCGCTGATCTGCTTGATATCGTCGGCGTGCACGAACACGGGCTCCTCGCCCTTCAGCGCGGGGATCATCGCCTCCCAGCGGAGGTCGGTCTCCCCCGGCGAGCTGGCGGCGCCTTCCTTGGCGCGCAGGTAGGCGCGCGCCGTGGTGAAGGCCGCGCGGAGCGAGGCGAGCTGCTCTTTCTGCGGGTCGCGCGCGCCGGGCGCCGGGCGCGGACCGCGGTTGGCGGGCATGAGCGGCCAGTAGACCTGCAGGCCGACGCGGGCGCGGACGGTCATGTCCTCCCAGGTCCAGCCGTCGAGTCGCATGAGCGCCGAGGTGCCGGCGATGATGCCGCGCGGCTGTCCGTTGTCGCTCGCCTCGGCGGGCCGGGTGTGGACGGTGAGCACGCCGTTGGCGCGGGCCACGGGGATCATCTCGCTGTCGGGGTTGAAGGCGACCTGGGCGCGGACATTAGGGGTGATGGTGCCGATTTCCTTCGTGTCCACGGTCGCGCGGACCGATTGGATCTCCTCGAGGCCGAGCGGGCTCGAGGCCGCGATGAGGCCGGGGTAGATGCGCTTGCCGGTCACGTCGATGACCTGTGTGCCGGCGGGGGCCTTGAAGGCGGCGCCGACCGGGGCGAACTTGCCGTCAACGAGCAGCAGGTCGGTCTTGGCGAGCACGCCGCCGCTGACGGTGTAGACGTCGCCGCCCTTGAGCAGCACCGGCGCGGCCGGGCGCTTGGCGGGAGTGACGGTCGAGCCGCACGCGAGCGTGGCGGCGGCGAGAAAGAGGGTGAGGATGCGGGTTTTCATTGGTGACCTCCATCCTGCGCGGAGCAGGTGTGGGTGTTGCCGCCATTGTGGTAGATGGAACGGAATTCGTCGTGGTCGTCAGCGTAGACCGTGACCGCGGCCGGCTCGGCCGGCGGCCCGTCCCCTCCTCCGCCGGGTCGCGTCAGGACCTTCTGGCGCTCGGCGAGCGCCTTTTGCAACAGCGCGGCGCGCTCGGTGGCGGCGCTGGCGCGGAACCGGAGGTCGTCCTCGCGGTCGAAGTAGCGGCGGCCGTCGATCCAGGTTGAATCGGGGCGCGACATGGTGGAGAGCGGGCTGCCGTTCCAGATCACGAAGTCGGCGTCCTTGCCCGGCTCGAGCGAACCGACGCGGTTATCGATCTTCAACTGCTTGGCCGGGTTGATCGTGACAAACTTGAGCGCCTCGATCGGCGCGATGCCGCCGTATTTGACGGCCTTGGCGGCCTCGGTGTTGAGGCGGCGCGCCATTTCGTCGTCATCGGAATTGAAGGAGACCACCACGCCGGCGCGGCTCATGAGCGCGCCGTTGTAGGGGATGGCGTCGAAGACCTCGAACTTGTAACCCCACCAGTCGGAGAACGACGAGCCACCCGCGCCGATCCTGGCGATCTCGGAGGCGACCTTGTAGCCCTCGAGGATGTGCTGGAAGGTGGCAACGTTGAGGTGCAGCTGCTCGGCGAGCCGGATGAAGGCCAGGATCTCGTCGGAGCGGTAGGAATGGATGTGGATGATCCGGTCGCCCTTCAAAATCTCGAGCGCGGCCTCGAGCCGGAGGTCGCGGCGCGGCGCGAGCGCGGTCTTGCCGGCGCGGAAGGTGTCCCAGGCAGCGCCGTATTCGCGCGCCTGGTTGAAGGTATCGAGCATGATCTCGGGCACGCCCATGCGGCTCATCGGGTAGCGGGTGCGGGTGGCGCCGAAGTTGGCGCGGACCACGTTTTCACCGAGGGCGAACTTCACGCCCGGTTTCGCCCCGGCGAACTTCATCGCCTCGGCGCCGGCGCCCCAGCGGAGCTTGATGACCTGGTTCTGCCCGCCCATCGGGTTGGAGGAGCCGTGCAGGACGTTCGACGTCGTCGTGCCGCCGGCGAGCTGGCGGTAAAGGCCGATGTCGGTGGGGTCGATGACATCGCCGACGCGCACTTCGACCGTGACGGCGCTGGCCCCCTCGTTGATGCCGCGGTTAACGGCGGTGTGCGAGTGACAGTCGATGATACCCGCGGTCAGGTGCTTGCCAGTCGCGTCGATTACCACGGCGCCCGCGGGGGCGGCGATGTTCTTGCCGACCTGCTCGATCTTGCCGGCGCGCACCAAAAGGTCGGCCGACTCGAGGTTGCCGGCCGGGCCGCTGGTCCAGATCGTCGCGTTCTTCACGAGCAGCACGGCCGGCTGCTCGGGCAGCGCCGCGCGGCCGTAGGCGCCGGCCGGATAGACGCCGGCGGTCGCGAGGAATTTCTCCGCGGCGGCGGGCTTGGGCTCCTCGGGCTTGAAGGCAGCGGTGCGTTTCGCGGTCCAGCGCAGCGCCGTGCCGTCGGGCAGCTCGCCGGTGCCGGTGAGTTCGCCGGCCTTGCCGGTGGCGCTGAGGCGCACGGTGCCGCCGGTCGCGCCGAAGAGCTCGGCGGGGGCGAAGAGCAAAAGGGTGTTCTTGTCGGCCACGCTGGCGGACACGTCCTTCTCGCCGGCCTTCACCTTGAGCCGGTTCGGCCTGGCGCCGCTGATGACCAGCTGCTCCGGTCCCTTGCCGCCGGTCCAGGCGAGCGACCAGGTGCCGCGCGCATCGAGCCGTTCCCAGGCTTCCAGCTCGAACGGGTCGCCGTCGACCCAGACGAGCTCGATGGCGGCATCGTCGGACTTGAAGAGGTCGCCGCCGGCGACGACGACGTTGGCCACGCGGCCCGCCTCGAGCGTGCCCTGCGTCGCGCCGACGCCGAGCAGACCGGCCGGCGTGGTGGTGAGCGCCGCGAGCGCGGCGTCAGGGCTGAGGCCGCGAGTCACGGCCTTGCGGACGCGCGCCCAGAACTCGGTCTCGGGTTTCTTGAGCTTCGCGGTGGTGAAGGCGATCGGCACGCCGGCCTCGGCGAGGCGCGCGGCGTTGGCCGGCGCGAGCTCCCAGTGCTGCAGCTCGTGCAGCTGCACGTCGACGGCCTTCTCGGCCACCTCGACCTCAGGCACCTCGGGGAAATCCAGCGGCAGCACGACCGGGACCTTCGCCTTCGCCAGGACGTCGCGGACGCGGTATTCGGTGCCGCTGCCGCGCAGGGCGACGTTGAGCTTGAACTCGGCGGCCAGCCCCAGCACGCGCGGCACATCCAGCTCGTCACTGATTTCAAACAGCACGGGCTGCGTGCCCGCCACGACCGCACCGAGCGCGGCGAGCGACTCGTTGGTCTCCGGGCGCTCGCGGCCCGCTGGATTGGCCACGTAGGCGGCTTGCGTGGCCGCATACCACTGCGCATCAAGGAACGTCTGGCGAACGAGCGCCATCGCGCCCATCAACGACGTCGGGTAGGTGCGGTCGGCGAAATTGCCGAACTCAAACGCCAGCTCCTGCGCCGTGGCCGGGCGGACAAGACCGGTGTTGAAACCGGCGGTGCCCGTGCCGACCAGCGCGCCGGTGCCGCGGAAAATGCCGCGGGCCGGGGTGACGTTGGCCGTGGTGAAGCCGAGCGCGCGGAGCTTCTCGATGCCCTTGGCATCGGGCGCCAGCACGCGGGCGGCGGAGCGCTCGGGCGTGACCCGGCTGTTCCAAGAATAGGTGCCGGTGCGCGGGGCGGCGGCGGGTGCCGGTGCCGCGGCAGGGGCATCATCGGCACGCGGGGCGGCGGGCTTCCAGGCCTCGGGGAGGAAGAGCGTCGTGCCGCTCTCGATGAAGCCGGCATAGAGCGTGCGGCCCGTGACATCCCACACGCGGGCATCGGCCGGCGGCGTCAGGCCGGCGCCGACCGCCACGATGACGCCGTCGCGAATGACGAGCGTGCCGTTCTCGATGACCTGGCCCGGCGCGACCACAATGCGGCCGCCGGTAAGGGCGTGGACCCGGGGACTGGCGTCACGCAAGCCCTCGACAGGGGTGGTGACAGTTCGTGAAGCCGCCGAGGCGGGACCATTCAAAAGTGATGCCAGACCGAAAGCCAACAGGGCACCACGCGCAACCGAGCCAAACGGGGATGATTTCATGGGAACCGGTGTGTGTGAGGCGCAGCCTGTGAAGGCGCCAACATCGCGGCAATGCCAAAGCCTGTTCCGCCCCCCTGCCCGCTTATTTTTTCTTGTTCAGCGCGGCGGTGAACCAGTCGCCGTTGAGCGATTGCGGTGCCGCCGGCGCGACGGGAGCCGGTCGCGGACCATGGCCCGAACGCAACTGACCGGGGCCGGTGACAGGCTTGCCCGTGGCGGTGTTGCCGGGCCGCGCCCCCAGCTCCGGCTTGCTGCGCATCGAGAGGGCGATGCGCTTCCGGGCGAGATCGATCTCAGTCACCGTGACCATCACCTTCTGGCCGGGTTTCACGACCGCGGCGGGCTCCTTCACAAAGCTGTCGGCGAGCTGGCTCACATGCACGAGGCCGTCCTGGTGCACGCCGACGTCGACGAACGCGCCGAAGGCCGTGACGTTCGTCACGATGCCGGGCAGCTTCATGCCCTGCTTGAGGTCCTCGAGCTTGTTCACGCCGGCGGAGAAACTGAAGGCCTCGAACTGCTCGCGCGGGTCGCGGCCGGGCTTGGCCAGCTCGCCGACGATATCGGTCAGCGTGGGCAGGCCCACCTTTTCGCTGGCGTAGCTTTCCAGCTTCAGTTTCGCGCGGGACTTCCCGTCGCGCATCAAGTCGGCGACGCTGACCCCGAGGTCGGCCGCCATTTTCTCGACGATGGGATAACTCTCCGGGTGGACGGCGCTCGCATCGAGCGGGTTCTCGGCGCCGCGGATGCGCAAAAAGCCGGCCGCCTGCTCGAAGGCCTTGGGGCCGAGGCGCGGGACCTCCTTCAGCTCGGCGCGGGACTTGAACGGGCCCTTTTCGTCGCGGCGGGCCACGATGGCGGCCGCGATGGCGGCATTCAGGCCGGAGACGTAGCTGAGCAGCTGCTTCGAGGCGGTGTTCACCTCGACACCGACGCCGTTGACCGTGCTGACGACCGTGTCGTCGAGCGAGCGGCGCAGCGCCGGCTGGTCGACGTCGTGCTGGTATTGGCCGACGCCGATGGACTTCGGGTCGAGCTTCACGAGCTCGGCGAGCGGGTCCATCAGGCGGCGGCCGATGGAGACGGCGCCGCGCACGGTGAGGTCGTGGTCGGGGAATTCCTCGCGGGCCACGTCACTGGCCGAGTAGATCGATGCGCCGGACTCGTTGACCATCACGACCGGGATCGCCGGCGGCAGGCCGAACCCGCGCACGAAGGCCTCGGTCTCGCGGCCGCCGGTGCCGTTGCCGATGGCGACGGCCTCGACGTTGAAGAACTTCACGAAGCCCGTGAGCTTCTCCTTCGCCTCGGCCTCGTGGCGGTCCGGGTAGACGACATCGTTGTGCAGCAGCTTGCCCTGGCGGTCGAGCAGCACGACCTTGCAGCCGGTGCGGAAACCCGGATCGATCGCCAGCACCGCCTTCTGTCCGAGCGGCGCGGCGAAGAGCAGCTCGCGGAGGTTGTCGGCGAAGACCTTGATGGCGACCTCGTCGGCGCGCTTTTTCGCCTCGAGGCGCATCTCCGTCTCCATCGCGGGTCCCAGCAGGCGCTTCGCGGCGTCCTGCACGGCAAGGCGCACCTGTTCCGCGGCGGGGTTGCGTGCCCGCACAAACAACGGCTCAAGCTCGGCCGGGGCGGCGAGTTCGTCGGGCAGCGTCACGCGCATGATGAGCATCGACTCCGACTCGCCGCGGCGGATGGCGAGGACGCGGTGGCTCGGCGCCTTGGCCAGCGGCTCGCTCCACTCGAAGTAGTCCTTGAACTTGGCGGCCTCGGCCTGCTTGCCGGTGAGCACCTTGGAGGAAAGCACGGCCTGGGCCTGGTAAATCGCGCGGAGCCGGGCGCGGGCGTTTTTGTCGTCACTGATGCGCTCGGCGAGGATATCGCGCGCGCCGGCGAGCGCCTCCTCAACGTCCGCGATCTTCTGCGGCTGGTTCTTGCCGTCCTCGGGCGTGTAGTCGCGGCCGACATGGGCCTGGGCCGCGGCAACAGGGTTGGTGGTCGCGTCCTGCGCCCACAGCAGCTCGGCCAGCGGCTCGAGGCCCTTCTCCTTCGCGATGGTGGCGCGGGTGCGTTTCTTCGGCCGGAACGGGGCGTAAATGTCCTCGAGCGTGGTGAGTGTGGTGGCCGCGTTGATGGATTTCTCCAGCTCGGGCGTGAGCAGGTTGCGCTCCTTGAGCGAGGCGAGGATGCCGGCGCGGCGCTCGTCCATGGCCTTCATCTGTTCCAGCCGGTCGCGGATGGCCGTCACCTGCACCTCGTCGAGCAGGCCGGTGGCCTCCTTGCGGTAGCGGGAGATGAACGGCACCGTGGCGCCCTCGGCCAGCAACTGGGCCGCGGCCGCCACCTGGTGGACCTTGAGGTTGAGCTCCTGCGCGAGGCGGAGCACGTGGTCGGGGTTGGGCAGATCCATGAAGGGAAAGGCCCGATGCCAGTGTTTCGGGCGCGGCCGGCAACCGGGAAAACGCCGCGACCCGAATTAATTTTGTTGCCGCTTCGTCCGTCGCCGCAAAAGGCCAATGTCACCTAATAGGTGACATTGGCGGGGTGCACCAACGAGGCGTGGTCAGAAACGGTAGCTGACCGTCCCGCCGACCTGGCGCGGGTCGGCGCGGTTCTCGTAGCGGGTCTCGATGTAATCGGGATCCGCGTTACCGAAGAAATAGACGCGCTTGTCGTAGGTCTCATCGAGGAGGTTTTTCGCCCAGAGCGTGAAGGTCCAGCGCGACCACGCGTAGCCGAGGCTGGCGTTGACGACCCGGAAGGCGCGGCGCGCCTCGTTCTGGTTGTTCGAATCGAACTGTTCCGCCCGGCCGATGAGCTCGGCGCTGCCGAAGAAGCCCTGGCCGGCGTCGTAGCGCGTGCCTAGCGTGTAGCCGTAGTGCGGCGTGTTCGCGAGGTCGCGGCCGCCGCCGGTGTTGCCGTTGGCGAGCGTGAAAGACTCCAGTTCGGAACGCATCAGCGCGAGCGAGCCGCGCACCGACCAGTTTTTCGTCAGCGCATAGGAACCCGCGGCCTCGAGGCCGTAGATGTGGGACTTGTCGCCATTGTCGGTAAAGAAGCGGTAGTTGCCGCCGAAGCCGGCCGAGTCGCGCACCTGGGTGTCCTGTCGCTGGAGGTAGAAGGCGGTGAACTCACCGGTGAGCCGCTCGTCGAGCCAGTGACCGCGCATACCGGCTTCCCAGTTCCAGAGGGTTTCGGTCCCGTAGGTCAGCGGGTCGACCGCGGGGTTGATGCGCGCATCGATGTTGATGCCGCCGGCCTTGTAGCCGCGCGTCAGCGACACGAACGCGAGTTCACGGTCGCCCAGCTCGTGCTCGAGCGTGAGCTTGCCGCCGACCAGCGTGTCGTCGAAGGACGGCCGGATGACCACGACCGGGTCGAACGTGCCCGGACCGGCACGGTAGCGTGTCTTCGTGCCGTCGCCGTCCATCTCGAGCTGCTCGACGCGCAGGCCCGCGACCAGGCGCGTGCGCGGCGTGAAGTCGTGGCCGAGCTGGCCGAAGAGCGCGGTGTTGGTCGAGTGGTAGGCGGTCTTGAGGCCGCGGATGTTGTCGGGATCGGTGTCGGTGTAGCGCGTGGTCTCGTCCACGTCCGAATAAAACGCGCCGAGCGTCCAGCGGCTGATCCCGCCGGCGGTGGCGCCGGGTTCGGAGTCGAGGCGCAGTTCCTGGTTCACGACCCAGCGGCGGCGGGTGAGGTCGCTGAAACCCATGTAGGAAGCGGCGGTCCAGTCGTCGTCATAGGCGTAGCGCGAATCCGTGCGGGCCCCGCTCGTGACCGTCGTGAAACGCATGCCGTCCCAGCCTCGGTAAGTGCCGCGCAGGCTGGCGGCCAGCGACTCCTGCGTGTCGAAGCCGGGCTGGTCGCTATAGGTGTAGCGGCCGTTGTTATCGAGGGCGAACTCGTCGTAGCCGTTGTCGAAGTCGGCCGCGAGCACCGCCGCCTCCCAGCGCCAGAGGTCGTTCGGGTTCCAGGTCAGGCGCAGCCGCGCGGTGAACTCGTCGCGGGCGTTCGTGTCCTCGTTGAGCGTGAGGTTGCGGCGGAAGCCGTCGTTGTTCGTCTGCTGCACGGCGACGCGCATCATGAGCTGCTCGGGCCTGGCCGAAACCAGCGGGCCGCCGACGGCGAACCCGCCGGTGCGCAACGAGTCCCCGCCAAAGCCGGCCTCGGCGCGGCCGGTCCAGAACGGCGTGGGGGCATTGGTCACGAGGCGGACGACGCCGCCCGCGGCGTTGGCGCCGAAGGCCCCGGCCTGCGGGCCGCGCAACACCTCGACCTGTTGCACGTCGAACGCGCTGGCGATCGTGCCGAGCCCGGTGAAGTCGAGATCGTCGACCAGGAAGCGCACGGCGGAGTCCGGCGTCTCGCCCTCGAACTGCGAGTTCTCGCCGATGCCGCGGATCTGCAGGTAGCGCGGCCGCGACGTGCCGCCGGTCCAGGTAAGATTCGGAATCTGGTCGGCGAGGTCGCCGAAGTGCCGCACCGAGCCGGCGCGGAGGGCGGCCTCGTCATAGACGGTGACACTGGCCGGGATGCGCGCGAGCGGCATGGCCCAGAGATCCGCGGTGACGCGGAGGGTGTCCAGTTTGACGGGCGTGGCGTCAGCCGCGGTTCCGCCTTCGCCAAGGCTTTGGCGGACAGGCTGGGCGCGCGCGACCAAGGCGGTCACGGTCAGCGTGATGAGAGCGAGGATGCGGTGCGGGAGTTGCATAGGTTGGGGCCCGGACCCCGAACAGACTCCCAAAGAAGGGGCGCCACGCGCCCCATGGCGCTCTCGCGGCGCCTGCTGTTTCCTTCGTCGGCATGATCCGTCCAGGTTCGAAGGGTCGAGCGGCCGAGCGCGCCGCAATCTCAGTCCTCCGCGGAGGACACCCCTACAGGCGGCACCAGCGATACGCCGGCCGCAGGGGCAGGCAAGAAAAACTTCCCCCTATGACCCGCTTGCGCCCGGCGGATTTCCACGCAACATCCTCGGTTTCCGATGAATAAACGCATCCTGCTCACGGTGTTGGTCGCGCTCGGGGTCCTCGGCGCCATTTTCGGCTTCAAATATGTCCAGCTCCGCAAGGAGAAGGCCGCCCTCGCCGCCCGCCGGCCGGCCCCGGCCACCGTCACCACCGCGCCCGCCATGGCGGAGAAGTGGCGCAACACCCTTCACGCGGTCGGTTCACTCGAGAGTTTCCAAGGCGTGACCCTCCGCTCCGAGATCGAGGGCCGCATCGTGCACGTGGCCTTCGAGTCCGGCGCCCGCGTGGCCGCCGGCGACCTGCTGGTCGAGATGGACACCGCCGCCGAGGCCGCGCAGCTCCGCAGCAACGAGGCCACCGCCCGCCTCGCCGAACTGAACCTGCAGCGCGCCCGCGAGCTCCGCCAGACCAACGCCAACACCCAGGCCGACCTCGACGCCGCCGAGGCCACCTTCGCGCAGGCCGCCGCCGCCATCGAGTCCACCAAGGCCACCCTCGCCAAGAAGCGCATCGTCGCCCCCTTCGCCGGCCGCCTCGGCCTCCGCCTGGTTAACACCGGCCAGTTCCTCAACAAGGGCGACACCGTCGTGACCCTCGAGGCCACCCACCCGATCTACGCCGACTTCACCCTGCCGCAGCAGGATGTCACCGCGCTCCAGCCCGGCCTCGCCGTGCAGGTCAGGATCGACGCCTTCCCCGGCCGCACGTTTGACGGCCTGATCGAGGCCACCGACCCGCGCGTCAGCGGCACCACGCGCAACCTCCGGGCCCGCGCCACGCTGGCCAATGCCGACGAGATCCTCCGTCCCGGCATGTTCGCCACGGTAAACGTGCAGCTGCCCGAAGAGCGCGACGTCATCGTGCTGCCCGCCACCGCCATCGTCTACAGCCCCTACGGCGACTCGGTCTATGTCGTGGCCAAGGACGATAAGGGCGTGCTGGCCGCGCAGCAGCGTTTCGTGAAGGTCGGCCCCAAGCGCGGCGACCAGATCGCCCTGCTCGAGGGCGTGAAGGCCGGCGAGGAGGTCGTCACCGCCGGCCAGGGCAAGCTCCGCCCCGGCACGCCGGTCACCATCAACAACACCGTGGTGCCCGCCAACAACCCCGCGCCGAAACCCGCCGAGAGCTGAGCCGATGAATTTCACCGAGCTCTTCATCCGGCGGCCGATCCTCGCGACGGTCCTCAACCTCTTCCTGCTCATCGCGGGCTGGCAGGGCATCCAGGCGCTGGTTGTCCGGCAGTATCCGTTCACGAGCAACGCCGTGGTGACCGTGAGCGTGGCCTACCCCGGCGCCAACGCCGACCTCGTCCGGGGCTTCGTCACCACGCCGCTCGAGCGCGAGATCTCCTCGGCCGACGGCATCGACTACGTCGAGTCCGTCAGCCGCCAGAACAGCGCCACCATCACCGCCCGCCTGCGCCTCAACTACGACCCGAACGACGCGCTCACGCAGATCACCGCCAAGGTCAACCGCGTGAAGGGCGAGCTCCCCGCCGGCGCGGAGGACCCGGTGTTCGACGTCGCCGTGGGCGAGACCACGCCGTCCGCCTTCCTCGGCTTCAGCAGCGACACGATGCAGGGCAACCAGATCACCGACTACCTGACCCGCGTCGTCCAGCCCAAGCTCTCCACCATCCCCGGCGTGCAGAAGGCCGACGTGCTCGGCGGCCGCCTGTTCGCCATGCGCATCTGGCTCAAGCCCGAGCGCATGGCCGCGCTCAACCTCAGCGCCGCCCAGGTCCGCGCCGCCCTCGCCGCCCAGAACTACCTCTCCGCCGTCGGCCAGACCAAGGGCAGCATGCTCACCGTCAACCTCACCGCCCAGACCGACCTGCGCTCGGTCGACGGCTTCAAGGACATCATCGTCCGCGAGACCGGCGGCGAGATCATCCGCCTGCGCGACATCGCCGACGTCGTGCTCGGCGCCGAGAACTACGATTCGCTCGTCAACTTCTCCGGCGTGAACGGCGTGTTCATCGGCATCTCCGCCCTGCCGACCGCCAACGCCATCGACGTCATCAAGGGCGTGCGCGCCGCCATGCCCGACATCCAGGCCCAGCTCCCGCCCGGCCTGAAGGGCAAGGTCGTCGCCGACTTCACCGAGTTCATCAACGATTCCATCTCCGAGGTCATGCAGACCCTCGCCGAGGCGATGATCATCGTGATCATCGTCATCTACCTCTTCCTCGGCTCGTTCCGCTCCGTTGTTATCCCGATCGTGGCCATCCCGCTGTCGCTCATCGGCGCCTGCGCGTTGATGCTGGCGATGGGCTTCTCGATCAACCTGCTCACCCTGCTCGCCATGGTGCTCGCCATCGGCCTCGTCGTGGACGACGCCATCGTCGTGGTGGAGAACATCCACCGCCACATCGAGGAGGGGCTGACGCCGTTCGCCGCCGCCATCAAGGGCGCGCACGAGCTCGTCGGGCCGGTCATCGCGATGACCATCACGCTCGCCGCCGTGTATGCGCCGGTGGGCTTCCAGTCCGGCCTGACCGGCGCGCTGTTCCGCGAGTTCGCCTTCACGCTGGCGGGCTCGGTCATCATCTCCGGCTTCGTCGCGCTGACGCTCTCGCCGATGATGTGCTCGCGCATCCTGGTGCACAGCGCCAACCCGCGCGGCTTCGAGGCCTTCCTCAACCGGGCCTTCGACCGGCTGCAGAACGCCTACGAGCGCTTCCTGCACGGCGCGCTGAACGCCCGCGCGGCCATCTTCATCGTCGCGGCCCTGGTGTTTGCCTCGATCATCCCGTTTTTCCTGCTCACCAAGAGCGAGCTTGCGCCGTCGGAGGACCAGAGCGTGATCCTCATGAGCGCGGAGGGCGCGCCGACCGCGACCATCGAGCAGACCATGATGTTCAGCCAGGAGGTCGCGAAGCTGATCCGGCACGACTACCCGGATGAGACGGCGGAGATCTTCCTCTTCGTCGGCCGCGGCGGCACGCCCAACACCGCCTTCATCGGCTGGCGCCTCAAGCCCTGGAGCCAGCGCAAGCGCAGCGCCCAGTCGCTGCAGCAGGAAATCCAGGGCAAGCTCGGCGCGATCGCCGGCGCCCGCGTGTCCTCCTTCCTCCGTCCCAGCCTGCCCGGCTCGGCCGGCGGCCTGCCGGTGCAGCTCGTCATCGGCTCCACCGAGACGCACCCGCGCGTGGCCGAGATCTCCGGCGAGCTGCTCCAGCGCGCGATGAAGAGCGGCCTGTTCGTCTTCGGCGACACCAACCTCAAGTTCGACCAGCCGCAGGTGAACCTGATGATCGACCGCGAGAAGGCCGCGGCGCTCGGCATCAACATGGCGCAGCTTGGCGCCGACCTCGCCTCGATGCTCGGCGGCGGCTACGTGAACCGGTTCGCCATCGAGGGCCGCGCCTACAAGGTCGTCCCGCAGGTCACCCGCCTGGCCCGCCTCAACCCCGACCAGCTCGGCGACTTCTACATCTCCACGACGAAGGGCGAGCTCGTGCCGCTCTCCACCATCGCCACGCCGGAGAACGTCGTGCAACCGCGCGAGCTGCGCCGCTTCCAGCAGCTCAACTCCGCCACGCTGTCGTTCGCCCCCGCCCCCGGCGTCGCCCAGGGCGAGGCGCTCGACTGGCTCCGGGCCGAGGCGGCCGTGTTTTTCCCGCAGGGTTTTACCATCGACTACAACGGCGACTCCCGCGTCTTCATGCAGGAAGGCAGCTCGCTCATGGCGACCTTCGTCCTCGCCGTCATCGTCATCTTCCTCGTGCTGGCCGCGCAGTATGAGAGCTGGCGCGACCCGTTCATCATCATGATGTCCGTGCCGCTCTCGATCGCCGGCGCGATGGTCTTTCTCTTCTTCGGCTTCGCCACGCTCAACATCTACACGCAGGTCGGCCTCATCACGCTGGTCGGCCTCATCACCAAGCACGGCATCCTGATCGTCGAGTTCGCCAACAAGCTCCAGGAGGAGCAGGGCATGTCCATCCGCCACGCCGCCGAGCACGCCGCCGCCGTGCGCCTGCGTCCGATCCTGATGACCACCGCCGCCATGGTGCTCGGCGTGCTGCCGCTGCTGCGCGCCAGCGGCGCCGGCGCGGAGAGCCGCTTCAGCATCGGCCTGGTCATCGCGACCGGCATGAGTATCGGCACCTTCTTCACCCTGTTCGTCGTGCCGGCGTTCTACACGCTGCTGGCGCAGGACCGCCGGAAGTCGGCGGCACCCGCCGCGCAGGCGGCGCCGCACGGGGCGGCGCCACATCACGCGTAAGGCTCAATACCCCGCCGCCGTGTTCGTGCGGCGGGGGTCGGCGTAGCCGGTGTAGCCGCCGCCGGCGTTCAGCTCGATGGCGTTGATGCCGCCGAAATAGCGGCCGGTGCCGGCGGGCTCGGGTTGCTCGACCTTCCAGCCGAGTGCCGACAGGGCCTGCACGTCGGCGGCCGGATACGATTGCTCGGCGTTGATCGAGACCTCGTCGTCCTTGCGCCAGTTGCTGTCCCAGTGGATGCGCGTGTCGCCGATGGCCCCGGCCAGCGGGCGGTCGAAGGCCAGCCGGTCGAGCAGCGCCTGCAGCAACGCCGTCGGGATGCGGGCGGCCCCGGGAATGCCGATGGCAAAGACCGGCCGGCCGCCGCGGAACACGATGGTCGGTGCAATGGTGCTGCGCGGGCGCTTGCCGGGGGCGACGTAGTTGATGCTTTTCGCATCACCGTAGGCGAAGTTGCTCATCGAGTCGTTCAGGACGACCCCCGTGCCCGGCGGCACGACGCCGGCCCCGAAATGCAGGCTCTGCGACTGCGTGGCGCAGACGATGTTGCCGTCGGCGTCGGCCACGGCGAAATGGGTCGTGGCGGCGGCGACATCCTCGCTGCAACCGCTGTCATCCAGCCACGCCACCTTTTTCACGGGGGCATCGGCCGCGCGGACCTTGGCGCGGATCGCGGCGATCGAATCGGGCGCCACCATCTTCTCGTAGTTGAAGACCGCCTCGGGGGCATCGGCGATGCCGCGCTGCACCAGCGGCTGCACCTCGCGCCAGACGCGCCCGATCTTATCGAGGTTGGCCGGCGAACGCAGCGGGCCGGCGAAGGCCTCGTCCTCCAGCGCCTTCAGGATGGTCAGGAAAAGCGGCGCGCCGTTCGTCGGCGGCGGGCTCGCCAGCAGGCGGTAGCCGCGGAAATCAAGCTGCAGCGGTTCGGAGAGCCGGGCCTCATAGTTTGCCAGGTCGGCGGAGGTCAGCACGCCCCCGCCCTTTTGCGAGGCCGCGACGATGGCATCGGCCACCGCGCCGCGGTAGAATCCGTCGCGACCGTGTTGGGCGAGCAATTCGAGCGTGCGCGCAAGGTCGGCGTTGGGCAGGCGGGAGCCGACGACCGGCAGCTGACCGCCGGGCAGGTAGAGCCGGGCGATCTCGGCGTCGCCGCGACGGAGTTTCTTTTCCTGCTCGGCGAAGAAATCGCGGGTCTTGGGCAGGATCTCAAAGCCGTCGCGGGCCAGCCTGATCGAGGGCGCGACATTGTCGGCCCACTTGAGTTTGCCCCATTTCTGATGGGCGGTCCAAAGACCGGCCGCCAGCCCCGGCACGCAAACCGAGCCGTAACCGTAGCTGTGGTCCTCCTCCGGGCGCGGCAGATAGGCGGCGACATCGAGCGAGCCGGCGGCATCCATGGCGTCGACCGCGTAGGTCTTGCCGGTGGCTGCCTCGTAATAGAGGAGCATGAGCTTGCCCCCGAGGCCCGAGCCATAGGGTTCGGCCACGCCCAGCGAGAGGGAGACGGCCACGGCGGCGTCGATGGCGTTGCCGCCCGCCTGAAGCACCGCGACGCCGGCCTGGGTCGCCTCGGGATGCCCGGCCACCACCATGCCATGCTGGGCAATCACGGGGGTAACGGTCACCGGCACACCGGCCACCACGGACCGGACCAGCACCAGCAGCGTTAGAACCAGCACAGCGGGGACGCGAAGAGTGCGCATGGGACTGAATTGGCAGGCCACCGGACATGGCGCCATGCTAGAATTGAAGGGCCGAGCTGAGCCGCGGCCCAGCTGGAGCTGGGATACAGCGATCCCGCCCCGCATCTCCGACCCCATAAACATGAAAAGCGCCCCTCGCGGGACGCCTTTCATGACCTAACACCAAGCAAACCGTAAGAACTACAAGCAATGTTCGCCTATGAGAACGATACACTGATGTCGTTAGGATAGACGTGGCTTGTCCGAAAACGTTGAATCTTTCCGAAAGAATCTTTGGGGAGGGTTTCAGGCCGAAACGAACCCCATAAACATGAAGGGCGCCCCTCGCGGGACGCCCTGCATGACCTAACACCAAGCAAACCGTAAGAACTACAAACAATGTTCGTCTATGAAAACGACGCACTGATGTCGTTAGGATAGACGCGACCGTTTCGAAAACGTTGAATCTTTCTCGCGGTAATTTTTGTGAATAAGTTCTTCCCGAAATGGCTGGTGCTTAATACTGGGCTGCAGTTGGTTACGCGGCGGTGAGGTTCCGATTTCAGGGCGCGGTAACGCGCCCGGTTTTGTCATAAACATATGAAATCATGAACACTCCCCCTGCCTCCCGTCCGCATCTCTTCGGTCTGCTCGCCGGCCTCGCGCTGGCCGCGGGCCTCGTCTTCACCGCCCTCGTCCTCGCCAACGCCTGGACGCGCATCGCCGAATCCCAGGTCATCAACGTCACCGGCTCCGCGCGCAAAAACGTGCGCTCCGACCTCGTCGTGTGGCGCTCCAGTTTTTCCGCCGAGGCCCCGACCCTGATCGAGGCGCAGCAAAAGCTCCGCGCCGACCACGCGAAGGTCGCGGCCTTCTTCACCAACCGCGGCATCGATGGCTTCACCGCCTCGCCCGTGCAGATCACCGAGCTCACCGCGCGGCAGCGCAACGAGGACGACGACACGGTGACCAAGGTGCGCGTGGGTTACCGTCTCACGCAGTTCGTCGAGGTGCACTCGGACGACGTCGAGCGCGTGCCGCGCCTCGCCAACGACTCGAGCGAGCTGCTGCAGCAGGGCGTGGCGTTCGTGTCCGGCGGCTTCGACTTTATCTACACGAAGGCCGGCGAGGCCAAGGTCGAGATGATGGCCGAGGCCACGAAGGACGCGCGCACCCGCGCCGAGCAGATCGCGTCGCAGGGCAACCGCCGGATCAAGTCGCTGCTCAACGCGCGCATGGGCGTGGTGCAGATCAACCCGCTCTACTCGTCGTCGACGAGCTGGGAGGGCAACAACGACACGTCCGCCGTCGAGAAGACCATCATCGCCACCGTCACGACGACGTTTGCGATGCGGTGAGGATCACAGGTGGATCTCCGCCGGCATCACGCTGCCGGCGGACTTCGCCGGCAGCGGTGCCGCCTTGAGCGGATACCGGAACTGCTTCCCTTCAAAATTGCGGAAGACGACCTCGTCGTCGGTGATCTGCTCCACGTAGTCGGGATTGACCGGCACCTTGCCGCCGCCGCCGGGCGCGTCGATGACGTATTGCGGCACCGCGTAGCCCGTCGTGTGCCCGCGCAGCGCGCGGATGATCTCGATGCCCTTGCGGACATCCACCTTGAAGTGGGCGCCGCCGGTGATGAGGTCCATCTGGTAGATGTAGTAGGGCCGCACGCGCATCCGCAGCAGGCGGTGCACGAGGGCCTGCATGACCTCGGGGTCGTCGTTCACGCCCTTGAGCAGCACGCTCTGGTTGCCGAGCGGGACGCCGGCAAACGACAGTAGCTCGCACGCGTCCTTCAGTTCCTGCGTGGCCTCCTTCGGGTGGTTGAGGTGCACGCTCATCCAGATCGGGCCGTGCTTCCTGAAGATGTCCGCCAGCTCCGGCGTGATGCGCTGCGGCAGGAACACCGGGATGCGCGAGCCGATGCGGATGAACTCGACGTGCTTGATCGCGCGCAGGCGGCCGAGCAGGTGGTCGAGCTTCTTGTCCGAGAGCAGCAGCGGGTCGCCGCCGGAGAGCAGCACGTCGCGGACCTCCGGGTGCGCCTCGATGTAGCGGAGCGCCTGCTCGTATTCCGGATGGAAGTTGTAGTCCTGCGCGTTGCTCACGAGCCGGCTGCGCGTGCAGTAGCGGCAGTAGGCGGCGCAGCGGTCGGTCACGAGGAAGAGCACGCGGTCCGGGTAGCGGTGGACGAGGCCGGGAACGGGCGAGTGTTCGTCCTCGCCGAGCGAGTCGAGCATCTCGCCGGTGGAGATGACCATCTCGTCGCTGCGCGGGATGACCTGCTTGCGGACCGGGCAGTCCGGGTCGTTGCGGTCGATCAGGTTGAAAAAATAGGGCGTGATCGCCAGGGCGAGCTTGTCCTTGGCGAAGAGGCAGCCGGCCTTCTCCGACGGTGTGAGCGTCATGTAACGCTCGAGCTGCTCGACCGTCGTCAGGCGGTTCTTGAGCTGCCAGGTCCAGTCCCGCCAGTCGGACTCCGGGACGTGTGACCACAGGCCCTGCCCGGCAAACCAGTGGGTGCGGTCTTCGGTGTAGGGCATGGGCGGACTGTAGGGATAGCTGGATTGCCCGGGGTGTCAAACGGCCGGATGCGGCCCGCCCCGGCACAGTGGCCGGGCCAAATGGGCCGCCCAGTTGCCTCAGGCGGGCTGAGTGATGCGGATCGGCACCACGGCGCAGGGCAAGCCGCGCAGGAACAGACGTCGCTGGAGCGCAAACGCCGTATAATTGTGCAGCAGGCGCGTGAAGAACGTCTCCCGCTCGAACACCAGCTGGCCCCCGAAGAACACCGCGTCCGGGTATTGCGCGGTGAGTTCGGGCAGCAGCTTCTCCAACTCGGCCAGGATCTCATGGCCGATGGCGGTGACCGCCGCGGCCTCACCGCCGCGTTGCCGCACGAAGTCCACATAGCGTGCGCACTCCGCAGCCGCGTGGATCCGCAGGCGCTCGATCTCGTCCGCGCCCTTGAAGTTGCCCGCGTCCACCACGCCAATGTGCACGAAGACGAATTGCCTGAATCCTCCGCCGAACATCCGCACCGCACCGAGCAGCGTGTGCAGCCCGAGGCCGTTGTAGCCGTTGACGAAGACGACCGCCGTGCGTGCGCCCGGGCCGGCCGGCGCCGCCAGTTCGCGGGAGTCCGTCGCACCGGCTTTGGTTGCTTCCAGAATGTCGTCGAGCCGCACAATCTTGCGGCGCACGCCCTCATAGTGTCGGTGCACGGCGAAGGCCGCAGCGACCAGCGCGCCGGTCAGCAGCACCGTCACCCAGCCGCCATCGTGAAATTTCAGGATGACAAGGGTGACGAGGATGAAGCTCGTCAGGCCAAGGCCGACGGCGTTGACGGCCAGCCGGCGGCGCCAGGCCTTTTCCTCGCGACGCACCTGCCACCAGTGCCGGACCATGCCGAGCTGCGACAGGCTGAAGGTCACGAACACGTTGATGCTGTAGAGCACGACCAGCAGCGCCACGGCGCCGCGCGTCAGCAGCAGCACGACCAGCGCCGCTCCGCCCATGAGCAGCACGCCATTGAGCGTGACAAAGCGGTCGCTCAGCGCCGCGAAACGTGCCGGCATCCAGCGGTCGAGGGCCATGCTGGCCAGCACGCGCGGTCCATCAAGGAAACCGGCCTGGGCGGCAATGAAGAGCAGCGCGGCCGCGCTGGTGAGCGCGATCTTGACGAAGGTGCCGCCCAGCCACGCCGGCCAGCCGGCGGTGAGATTCTCGAAGAGCACGGCGTTGAGCGTCTTGCCCTCCACCGGCACCACGCGCACGAGCAGGTAGGCAATGAGCAGGCCCGCCACCATGCCGCCGAGGGACAGGGCCATGAGCACCATCGTGCGGCGACCGGTGCGGACGCGCGGCTCGCGCAGGATGGGGAGACCGTTGCTGACGGCCTCGATGCCGGTGTAAGTGCCGGCGCCCACACTGTAAGCCCGCAGCAACAGGGCCAACAGCCCCAGCCAGCCAATTTCAGCGGAAACCGCGCGGACCGACTGTGTCGTGCCACCCAACAGGGCGCCGATGCCATCACCCCAGGTGGCGAAGGCATAGCCGATGATAAACACGTGGGTGATGAGGAAGAGGAAGAACACCGGCACCCAGATGACCACTGATTCGCGCACGCCGCGCAGGTTGAGCAGCGTCAGCAACACGATGCCCGCCGAGCCGGCGGCGACCTTCCACATCGCCCACTCCGGTGGCAGGAAGCTGAAGAGCGCGTCCATCGCGCTGGCCACGGAGATGGCAATGGTCAGCACGTAGTCGATCAGCAGCGCGGAGCCCGAGACGACGCCGGCCGCCGGGGACAACAGCCGGCTGGCCACGACATAGCCGCCGCCACCAGAGGGAAAGAGGGCGATGATCTGCGAGTAGCTCGCGCAGATCAGGGCGATGGTGACCGCCGACATGCCCGCGACAAACAGCGCAAGCGGCGGGTGCGCGAGCAGAACCTTGTAGGTTTCCTCGGGGCCGTAACAGGAGGAGGAGAGCCCGTCGGCGCCGAGTCCGACCCAGGCGAGAATGGCGACGAGGGAGAGCTTATGAAACAGACCGTGTTCGGTCAGTTCGCGGGAACGGCCAATGAAGACATGCTTCACCGACCGGAGGATGTTGTTGCCGGACATGTTGATTGCCTTGTGACACCCCCGCCTGACAGCACGCGGAGGCTATGTTGAAACGGGCAACCAAGGTGGCGCGCCCATGCGCGCTCCAGCGGATCGCCTTCCCGGTGCCTACGAGGTTAGCTGACGGGCTTGGCCTGGAAAGTGGCCTTGGCCCCGGTTGCCCGGTGCCGTGCGCCCCGGCCGGCACGCTGTGAGCGCACCGGCAATTTGGGTCCCCCGTGCCGCGCGACGGGAACGTCACGCGGCTTCGGCTGCTGAACTGTCAAGGCCGGCGAGCAAATCCGCCGCCGCCGGCGCGTCAATGCACCCGACACCCCAGGCGGCGCAACTGTCCCGACACCCGGCAGTTTGCGTCATATCTTTTACTTCCACAAAACTACTAGACAGGCGGGGCCTAAATGCCTTTCGTGCCTCTTTAATGTCTGCTCCCAAACCCGCGATCCTGGCCCTTGAAGATGGCAGTGTGTTCCGCGGCGCCGCCTTCGGTGCCGAGGCCACCATCGCCGGCGAGTGTGTGTTCAACACCTCGATGACCGGCTACCAGGAGATCATCACCGATCCCTCCTACTTCGGCCAGATCGTCACCATGACGGCCGTGCAGATCGGCAACTACGGCATCAACGCCGAGGACGAGGAACACGCCGCGCCGAAGTGCTCGGGCTTCGTCGTCCGCGAGGTCTCGCCCATCGTCAGCAACTGGCGCAGCCAGATGTCGCTCGACGCCTACCTGCGGAAATACGGCATCCCCGGCATCAGCGAGGTCGACACCCGCGCGCTCACGAAAAAGCTCCGCGTCGACGGCGCCATGAAGTGCTGCCTTTCCACCCTGCCGCTCAGCGACGCCGAGGCGATCAAGCAGGCCAAGGCCTGGCAGGATATGGCCGGCAGCGACTACGTGAAGGACACGACCTGCAAGGCGCCCTATCACTGGCAGGCCGGTGACGCCGCGCGGCACAACGCCCAGTATCTCCCCGTCGGCACCACGCAGGGCCTGACGGTCACACCGAAGAAGCGCTTCAAGGTCGCGGCCTTCGACTACGGCGCGAAGTTCACGATCTTCCGCAAGCTCGTCCGCCACGGGTTCGACGTGCATGTGTTCCCGGCCACGGCGACGCACGAGCAGGTGCGCGAATACGGCGTGGACGCCGTGTTCCTCTCCAACGGCCCCGGCGACCCGTCCGCCCTGCCCTACATCCACAAGAACGTCAGCGGCCTGCTGCCCGACTACCCGATCTTCGGCATCTGCCTCGGCCACCAGATGCTCACGCACGCCGTGGGCGGCACGACCTTCAAGCTCAAGTTCGGCCACCGCGGCGGCAACCAGCCGGTGAAGAACCTCGAGACCGGCAAGGTCTCGATCACCGCGCAGAACCACGGCTTCGCCACCGACCCCAAGTCGCTCGAGAAGCGCAGCGCGGTCGTCACGGAGATCAACCTGAACGACAACACCGTCGAGGGCCTGCGCCACAAGGAGCTGCCCGTGTTCTCCGTCCAGTATCACCCCGAGGCCGCTCCCGGCCCGAACGACGCCGATCCGCTCTTCACCGACTTCTACAACATGGTCGAGAAGCGGAAGGCCGGGAAGATCTGAGCGAGGTTCAGCCCAGATGGGCTTCGAACTTCTTCGCGTCCTCCGGCGTGTCGACGCCGATGGTCGGATCCTCGGTGATGTCGATGGCGATCGGATAGCCGGCCTCCAGCACGCGCAGCTGCTCGAGCTTCTCGATCTGCTCCAGCCGGCCCGGCGGCATCGCCACGAATTTTTCGAGGAAGTCGGCCTGGTAGGCGTAAAGCCCGAGGTGCTTGTAACAGGTGTTCTGGGCCAGCCAGGCGTCATCGATGGTCAGGCCCAGGTCGCGGGAATAGGGCATCCGGGAACGTGAGAAATACAGCGCCCGCTTGGTCTGGCTCATGACCACCTTGACCTGGTTGACGTTGTAGAAGTCCACGATGCGTTTGAACGGCGTGCACAGCGTCGCCATCGGGCAGTCGCCCTGGATGAGCCGGGCCAGGGCCTGCAGCTGGCCGGCGGTCACCAGCGGCTCGTCGGCTTGGACATTGAGGACATGCGTGGCCCGAACCGTGCGGTTGGCCTGAGCGATACGGTCGGTGCCGCTGGGATGACTGGCATCGGTCATTATCGCCTTAAATCCCGCTCCCTCAATGCATTCAGCCAGCAATTCATGATCCACGGCAAACCACAGCGGAAAGTCCGGCGCCTGGGCCTTGATGCGCTCGGCCACCCACAGCACAAGCGGTTTGCCCTTAATCGGATGCAGCAGCTTGCGCGGAAAGCGCGTGGACTCCAAACGGCACGGCACGATGATGGCGAAGGCAGGCATGCGGGGGTCTTTGTGATTGCAAGCCGGGTCACGACCGGCTTTTGCGTTACCCTTTAATCCGACCCAGCAGCCTCATCGCAATGGAAAAGAGCACACCCACGTCAGCCGGTCCGCACACGAAGGAACTCCTCGTGCAGAACAAGATGGGCATTCATGCCCGTCCGGCGGCCATGATCGTCCGGGTGACCAACAAGTTCAAGGCGGAGGTCCTGGTCGAGAAGGATGAGGAGCAGGTCAACGGCAAGAGCATCATGGGCCTCATGATGCTGGCCGCCGCCAAGGGCACGAAGGTCAAGTTCATCGCCACGGGCGAGGACGCCCCCGCCATGCTGACCGAGCTCGAGGCGCTGTTCGCCAAGCGGTTCGACGAGGCCTGAGGTCCATCGCGAAAGAGCGGAATCACGGAAGCCGGTCAGACGACCGGCTTTTTCATGCCTCTTCCGTATTGCCGAGATTAGATCGAAAGGAATCTCTTCGCATTCGCCGTCGTGGCTTCCGCCAGCCGTTCGGCGCTGACGCCGAACACCCCGGCGCAAAACTCCGCCGTGTGCCTTAGGTAGGCCGGCTCGTTCGGTTTTCCGCGGTGCGGCATGGGCGTCAGGTAGGGCGCATCGGTTTCGATCATCAGCCGGTCGAGCCCCTGCGCCAGCGCCGCCGCTCGGATCGCCTCGGCGGTCTTGTAGGTGATGATGCCGGTGAATGACGCGTAGCCCCCCCGCTTGACCAGCTCGGCCATCTCGGCCGGCCCCTCGGTGAAGCAGTGGAACACCACCCTGCCCCACGCCACGCCGGACGCATCGATCATTTCCACGCACTCGGCAAAAGCCCCGCGCGAATGCACCACGATCGGGCAGCCGAGTTTCTTCGCCAGCCCAAGTTGCTCCGCAAAGGCGGCCTTTTGCCAACCGAGAATCTTTTCCGCCTCGGCAGGATTGTCCTTCGGCAGGTGGAATCGATCCAGGCCGGTCTCACCCAGCGCCACAGGCTTCGGCGCATCGGCCCAGAAACCCTCCAGCTGCGCCACGCGCCCGGCCCAGTCTCCGCCCACGCTGCACGGATGCAGGCCGGCGGTGTAATGCACAAACCCGATGTGCTCCCGCGCCAGGTCGCGGTAGAGCCCCCAGTCGTCGGTGTCGGTGCCGATGGTGACCATCGCCTCCAGCCCGGCGGCCCGCGCCCGGGTCAAAATCCCGGGCAGATCGCCGCGGCGGGCGAAGGTTTCGAGGTGCGTGTGTGTGTCGATCAGGCCCACGCGGCGATTGAAGCCCGCCAAAAGTCAGAAGCCAGCGCTTTCGCGCTGGCTTCCTTTGCACACACACCAGTCTGCCTGGTGAAAGTCTTACTCGGTGCGAACCGAGATGTCGCCGCCGCTGGAGCGGAGCTTCAGGATGGGACCGCCGCCGTTGACGCTGCCGGCCAGCCGGCTCTTGCCGACCCCGCCCTTGGCGATGGTGATGGTTAGGCCCTCGGCCCGGACGTCGCCACCCGAGGTGCTGGCGTCGAGCTCGAAGCCGGCTCCCGGCACGACCCGCACGCGCACGTCGCCGCCGGAGGTGCTGAGCACGGCATCCTGCTTCATGGGCTCGGTGAGGGTGGCCCGGACGTTGCCGCCCGAGGTGGTCGCGCTCAGGAGCTGGGCGACGGAATTGATGGTGATGTCGCCACCCGAGGTGGAGACCTGCGTCGGGCCGCCGGCGCGGTCGACCTCGATGTCACCGCCGGAGGTGCCGAGCTTGGCGCGGGCGGTGCCCTCGCGGAGGACGATGTCGCCGCCCGAGGTGTGGGCGTCGATCTCGCCGTCCACACGGTCGAACTTCATGTTGCCGCCGCTGGTGCGGGCGCGGACGTTGCCCTGCAGGCTGGCGGCCTCGATGTCGCCGCCGGAGGTGTTGAGGTTCAGGTTGAAATTCTTCGGCACCGTGACCTCGAAGGAGACATTGACCGGCGGCCAGCTGCCGAACCACGAACCGCCCGTGCGCTTCTCGTATTTGGCCTCGGCCGTCACGTCGTTGCCGGACTGCTCCATGGTGAGGGTAAGCTTCGCGAGGATTTCATCCGCCTCCTGCTCGCTCGAAGCCTTGATGACCTGCTTGGCGGTGATGCGGACCTCGGCGACGTCCGCGGTGCGGATCGTGATGTCACCGCCCTGGGTGGCCGCCTTGAAATTGCCGCCCGGCTGGACGGTGAAGGTCTTTTCGACCGTGCGCGTGATCTTGGCCGAGAGCACCGCCGGCGAAGCCAGCAGGGCGCCCAGCGCGAGGATGGGAATGAGGGATTTCATGGGTCGTGTGCCCTATAAAACACGGCCCGGGGCAGAAAGTTACAGCCAATATCGCCCGGTTCAGCCCTTCGGCAGCTCCAAGCGCACCTGCATGCGGGCCAGCCGCTCCAGCAGGAGCTGGTCGCTGTGGATCGGCCACCAGTCGTAGAGGAAAATCTCCAGCGGGCGCCACATGGCCACCCAACCCGCGATGTGCAGGCCCAGCTCCACAAACCCGGCCCAAGGCTGGGTCGAGGCCGAGCGGACCATCTCGCCCAGCCCAAAGCAGCCGGCGAGGAAAAGCAGGGCAATGACCCCGCTGGAGCGCCCGCGGCGCAACAGCAGGCGCAATTCCCGGCGCTTGATCTCGGCCCGGCTGGCGAAGTAGTGCCGCACCGCCTCCGCCGTGCCGGCCGCCCGGTCGGGCTCGGGCGGGGTGGTGAGATGGATCACCAGCTCCAGCTCGCCCTTGTGCGGCAGCTCGCGCGCCCAACTGACGATGAACTCCTCGGCCGCCGCATCCAGATCGCGGTCAATGAACGGCGAGGGGTCCATCGAGTTGAACAGCTGCGAGAGCTCACGCAACCGCACCTCGACCTGGTTGGGGTGCGTGTGGCTCATGGCTTCAAAAGGGCCGCCGCCCATTTCTCCTCGTCGAACCCCACCACGCCCGCCCCGCCGGGGCCGAGCACGAAGGGGCGCTTGATGAACATCCCGTTGCCGGCGAGCAGGGCGAGCGCTTCGGGATCAGCCAGGCCGGGCAGCTTGGCGGCCAAACCCTGCTTGCGGTATTCGATGCCCGAGGTGTTGAGCAGTTTCTTCCGCTCACCGCCATAAGCGGCCATCATGACCCGCAGTTCCTTCACGGTCGGCGGGGTCGTGCGGATGTCCTTTTCCACAAAGGCCAGCTTGTGCTTGTGCAGCCAGACGCGCGCCTGCTCGCAGGTGCTGCACGTGGGATGGAGGTAGGCGGTGAGCTGGCTCACTTTTTGACCGCGAAGATCTCGTTGAAAAATGACCGCATGTGCGTCCACGAGCGTTTGTCGGCGGCGGCGTTGTAGGCGATGGGCAGGCCCGTGGCCTTCGCGATCTTGTCCGCACCGGGGTTGCTGAAGGCGTGCACGGCGCCGGCGTAGCTGACAAACTGGTAGTCGAACTTGCCGTCGTTCATCCCCTTCATGAAGGCCGCGATCTCCTCCGCGCTGATGAACGGGTCGACCGCGCCGTGACAGATCAGGAATTTGGCCCGGTTGGCGGCAGCCGCCGCCGGCGATGCCGGGATCAGGCTGCCGTGGAAACTCACGATGCCCGCGAGCGGCGCGCCGCTGTAGGCCAGCGCCTGGGCCGCGGCCCCGCCGAAACAATAGCCGATCACCGCCACCCGGCCGCCGTCGACCAGGCCCGTCGCGAGCAACTGGTCGAGACCGGCGCGCGAGCGCTCGGCCATGAGCGGCTTGCCGTAGAACGGGGCGGCGAGTTCGCCCGCCTTCTTAGGATCGGCGGTCGTTACGCCGGCGCCATACATGTCGGCGGCGAAGGCCACGTAGCCCAGCTTGGCGAGCTGCTCGGCGCGTTTCTTCGGGTATTCCGTCAGGCCCCACCATTCCGGCAGGACGAGCACCCCGGGCGCCAGCTTGTCCGCGGCGGCCTTTTCGTCGTCATAAGCGAGCCAGCCCTCGAGCTTCACGCCGCCTTGCTCATACGCGACCGGCTTCGTGACGACCTTGGCGCTCAACACCCCGGCCACGCCTAGGGCGAGACCGGCCAGCAGGATTCGGGATAGATTCATGCCGGCACGCTAGGCCGCCGGGAGCAAAACTCAACCCCCGCCACGATCAATTCGGACCCTTGAGCCAGCGCTCCAGGCTGGAGCGCAGGTCCGACTGCCGGATCGGCTTGGTCAGGAAATCATCCATGCCGGACGCCTCCGCCGCCGAGCGGTCCTCCGGGCGCACGTTGGCGGTGAGGGCGATGATGGGGAGCCACCGGCCCTCGATCCGCCGCCGGATGCGGCGCACCGCCTCGAAGCCGTCGATACCCGGCATCTGGATGTCCATGAGCACCGCGTCCCAGGTCTCGCGCACCGCCAGCTCGATGCCCTCGGCACCATTGTCCACGATCACGGGCTCGAGGCCGAGTTTGCGCAGGAAAATCTCCACCACGCGCTGGCTGCCCCAGTCGTCCTCGACCACGAGCACCCGGCCGCTGAGCCGGGTCTTCGGCTTCGCCGGCACCGCTTCATCGGCATCCATCGACCGGGCGACCAGCAGCGGCAGGTCGAAATAAAACTCCGAACCCTGCCCGGGCGCGCTCACCACCTTGATCTCGCCGCCCATGCGGCGCACGAGGCTCTGCGAGATGGCCAGCCCGAGGCCCGAGCCACCGTAGCGCCGCGTCATCGAGCTGTCGCCCTGGCTGAATTTCTGGAAAAGCTTCGCCTGCGTCGCCACATCCATGCCGATGCCCGTGTCCTTGATGCGGAACCGGAGCAGCGCCTCGACGGCGTCCACCCGCACCGGCTCGACGTAGAACTCGACGCGGCCCTGCTCGGTGAATTTCACAGCGTTGCCCACGAGGTTGAGCAGCACCTGCCGCACCCGCATCGGGTCGCCGATCACGATCGGGGGCAGCCCGGGACCGGCGTGATAGGCGACCGGCAGGTTCTTTCCCGCCGCCTGGGTCTGGAACAGCGCGGCCACCTCCTCGCCCACCTCGGCCGGCGAAAACTCGATTTCCTCGAGGTCAAGCTTGCCGCTCTCGACCTTCGAGAGATCGAGGATATCGTCCAGCAGCCGCAGCAGCGTGTCGGCGGACTTGCCGGCGATGCCGATCTGCTGCCCCTGGTCCGCCGTCAGCGGCGTGTCGCGCAGCAGCTGCAGCATGCCGATGATGCCGTTCATCGGGGTCCGGATCTCGTGGCTCATGGTCGCGAGGAACTCGCTCTTGGCCTGGTTGGCCGCCTCGGCGCGGCGCTTGGCCTCGCTGAGGGTGGAGACCAGCTCCTCGTTCTCGAAGATCAGGGAGAAAAGCTTGAGCAGGTCCTGGCGGTGCAGCCGCGCCGTGTTGAACAGGAAGAGCGCGTAGGTGATGGTGCAGGCCACCAGTGTCCAGCTGCCGGGTTCGCGATAGGCGAGGAAGGCGAGCAGCGCCGGTGCCATCGTGGTCGCGATGTAGGCGAGGTAGCACAGGCGCACCGAGGCCAGCGAACGGGCCGCGCCGGCGTTCATGCCCGCGATGATGAAGACCACGAGGCAGCGCGGCAGCAGCTCGTCGGTCTGCAGGAACAGCCAGCCGCCCACGCCCCAGGTGCAGCCGGCGGCGATCACCCCGAAATAAAACAGCGAGCGCCAGAGCCGGAGCTGGTCGTCGCGCAGGAGCCTGCGCGCGAACGTGCTGTTCAGCACCAGCCGGCCAAAGCTGACGATAAAGATGGCCACGAGCCAGCCGAGTGTCTGCCGGACGGGAAAATAGGTCCACACCCCCGCCACCAGCACCAGCGCCAGCACGAAGTTGGAATAAAGCCCGAAGCCCGCCGAGCGGTAGAGCAGCCGGGTCATCTCCGCCTCGACGCGGAGGACGATGTCCTGGCGCACGGGTTCCACCGGCTGGCGGGAGACGTTCGGGGGACTCATCGGGCGCTAGAAAGCCACAGCGCCAACCCCCCTCGCAAGGGAATTCCCCCGGCCGCACCCCAGCCGGACCTGGTCAGGTCGACAGGCCGCCGGCGATGTATTGCCGCAGCGATTCCGCCTCGGCCCGGTGCACGTTGGCCACCCAGCGCGACACGTCGCCAATGGAAATCAGGCCGACGAGCTGGCCGTCCCGGATCACGGGCAGATGCCGGCAGCGTTTCTCCGCAAAGATGTCCATCACCTGCTGCACCGTCGCCTCGGGGCCGACCGTGAGCACGCTGGCGGTCATGACCTTGGCCAGCGGGGTCGTCTTGGGATCGAGGCTGGCGGCGATCACGCGCGTGAGGGCGTCGCGCTCCGTGAAGATGCCGGCGAGCCTCGGTCCGTCCTGCACCAGCATCGCGCCGATACGGTGCTGGTTCATTTTCTGGACGGCATCAAACACCGTCACGTTCGCGGGCACCGTATGCAAAGCCCGGCTCTTCCCTTCCAACAGCGTAGCTATCGAAGTGTTCATGGGGTATTGGGGTATGCCCGCAGCCTACGTCGCGCACCGGACACGACAACGCCAATCTGTGCGCATTATTTGCGGAACAACTGGTCGAGCGATCCGAGGCTCTTGAGCGGCGCGCCCCTCCGGGTCGTGGCCGGTGCCACCCGGGCCGCGGGCGCGGCCGGTTCCTTGGCGTCGCCGGGCGCAAGTTCCCGCAGCATCCGCTCAAGCCGCACGGCTGACACCGGCTCCGCCGTGCCCAGCTCCTGCGCGAACAGGCTCACGCGGAATTCCTCCACCAGCCAGCGCAGCTCGCCGGCCCGGCCGCCGAGCTTTTTCACGGCCGCGACGAACGGCGCCAGTTCCGCCGCGCGCGCGACGTCCTTCGCCTGGTCGCGCCGGGCCCGTTCGGCCCGCACCTGCAGACCCCTCAGGTAGCGCGGCAGGTGTTGCACCCGGTCGAAGGGCGTCGTGCGGAGAAAATCAGGCGGCAGCAGGGCCGCGAGGTCCTCGGCCAGGCCGGGATAGGCCTGCTTCGTGGTCTGCAGCGCCAGACGCAGCGTGAAGATTTCCTTCAGCCAGTCGCCGAGCTTCGGCACCAGCCCGCGCAGGTCCTGTTTTGCCGCGGCGAGAGCACGCTCGAACACGGCCTTGGTCAGTTGGTAGGGGCGGTTGCCCTCAACCGCCTTGGTTGCGTCACCGGAAGGGCCGTTGGGGGCAACGGCCCCTACCCCGACCTTCATTTTTTTCGGATCGCACACCCAGCGACGGATGGATTCCAATGCATCCGCTTGCAGCGCGTCGGGCGTCGTGAGCGTCACCGCCAGCGTCCCGAGCATCCGCAGGGCCTTGAGGTCCTTCTCCAACCAGCCGAGGTCGTAACGCAGCTGCGCCTCGAACAGTTTCACCAGGCCGGCGCGGGTCGCCGCCGCGGCCTCCTCGGGGGTCGCAAACAGCCGCACGGCCACGCCGGCGGGCATCGCCTTCAGCCCGGGAAAGGCATGCACCGGCACGCCATGGTGTTCGCTGACCAGGATCTTGTCCGGCAGGTCGCCAAATTTCCACTCCGCCGCCGGCTCGCCTTCCCATTTCGCGCGCGCGGCGCGCCACGCACTGTTGTCCACCGTCGCCGCCTGCTTGCTCACGTCGCGCGAGCGGCTGTGTAGCTGCGCCTGGATCTCCGCGAGGTCGCGGCTGGCGCCGAGCACCTGGTCCCGGTTGTCCACCACCTCGACGCGCACGCGCAGGTGATCGGGGAAAAGCCTCGCGTCCCACAGCGCCGGATCGATCCGCACGCCAAGCCGGGGCGACAGCAGCTCCGCCAGCGCCTCCGCCAGCGTCGGCTGCTTCGGGCGGGCGCTGATCAACGCGAGGTCGCGCACCAGCTTCTGCGCCGTCTCGGTCAGGGGAATCAGGCTGCGCCGCTGCTCCTTCGGCAGGGCCTTGAGCATCAACTCGACCTTCTCCGGCAAATGCCCGGGCACGGCCCAGTCGAGGGCGGCGGGCGTCAGCGCCTCGGCCTCGGCAAGGCTGACGCGCACCGTGACACCGTCCGCCTCCTTGCCGGGCTGGTAGGCGTAGGCGAGCGGCAGCACGCGGTTGTCCACCGGCAGCGCCTCCGGGAAGGCCTCCGCATCGTGCTCGGCTTCCTCGGCCGCATGGAGGCTGTCCTCCGACATGAAGAGGAATTTCGGCTGCGTGGTCTGCTGGTGGCGCACGAAGTCCACCAATTCCCCGACGCTGCTGATGCCTTGGGGTGGAACCCGCGCTCCGCGCGGGTTTGCCTGGGCGTCTTGAAAGCCCGCGCGGAGCGCGGGCTCCACCTTCTCAAATTCCCGCGCATAAAACCGGTAGACCGCCTCCTCGAGGTTCATGTAACCCGAGCTGCGGGTGCGGGTGAGCCGGGTCTCAGCCTCCTCGCGGATCCGGCGGTTGTTTTTCAGGAAATCGAACAGCCACGTGACGGTGTCGCCGACCAGCCCCTCGCGGATGAAGATCTCGGTGGCGTGAACCGGGTTTATTTTCCCATAGCTGGCCGAGCGGGTCTCGAGCTCCAGGTTGTAAAGCCGGCGGCGCTCCTTCACGAGCACGCGGCCGGCCTCGGCGTTCCAGAACGGCTCGCTGTGCGCCACGCGCAACAGATGCGCGCCGAGGTCGAGCACCCACTGCGGGTCGATCCGCGCGCAGGTGCGGGCGTAGATCCGGGCGGTCTCCATGATCTCCGCCGCCATGAGCCAACGCGCAACCTTGGCCTTTGGGGCGGGCTCCTTGCGCGGGGCGGTGGTCTTTCGCTCCATGCGTTCGAACAGCGCGGACCCGGGAAAAACATTCACCCGCCGGTCGTGCGCCGCGTGGTAGTCGCCCTCGTCGGTCCGCGTGGCGATGTTGCCGAGCAGGCCGGAGAGGATCGAGCGGTGGATCGACGCGTAGGCCGGTGTGCCGAGCATCACCTTGACCTCCTGCCCTTTCTTCACCCCGTCGTAGATCGATGTCCGCATGAAGCCGTCGCGCTCGCGCAGCGTGTCCTCGAGCTGGGCGTGCACGTCGCGCCACTCGCGCATGCGCATGAACGAGAGGAAGTGCGCCGTGCAGAACTTCCGCAGCTTGCCGAGCGTCATCGCCTCGAACTCGTCGTGGTAGTCCTCCCAGATCGCCAGCAGCGTGAGGAAATCGGAATCGGGATGCGTAAACTTCCGGTGCGCCGTGTCGGCTTTTTGCTGCTGGTCCAGCGGCCGCTCACGCGGATCCTGGATGCTGAGCGCCGCGGCGATGATGAGCACCTCGCGCAGGGCCTTTTCGTTGCGCGCCTGCAAAATCATCCGGCCGACGGTCGGGTCCACCGGCAGGTGCGCCAGCTCGCGGCCGAGGTCGGTCAGCACGCCGACATCATCAATGGCGCCGAGCTCGTGCAACAGCGCGTAGCCGGCGCGGATGCCCTTCACCGGCGGCGCGTTCAGGAACGGGAACTCCTCGATGTCACCGAGGCCGAAGGCCTTCATGCGCAGGATGACATCCGCCAGGTTGCTGCGCTGGATCTCCGGCTGGGCGAAACGGGGGCGGTCGTTGAAGTCCTGCTCGGAATAAAGCCGGATGCACACGCCGTCGCTCACGCGGCCGCAGCGGCCCTTGCGCTGGTCGGCACTGCTCTGGGCGACGGGCTCGACCGGCAGCCGGCGCGTGCGACTCGACGGCGTGTAGCGACTGAAGCGGGCCAGGCCGGTGTCGATGACGAAGCGGATGCCCGGGATCGTCAGCGAGGTCTCGGCGATGTTGGTCGAGACGATCACCTTCCGGCCCCGCGTCGGGGCGAACACGCGCTGCTGCTCGGCATTGGTCAGCCGGCCGAACAAAGGCACGACCTCGAGCCGGCCGAGCCGGCGGCCTTCCAGCAGGTCGCGGGTCTCGCGGATGTCGCGCTCCGTGGGCATGAACACCAGAACGTCACCCGCGTTGCTCTCGAGCAGCACGCGTTCGACGGCCTCGACCGCAGCGTCGATGTAAGTTAGTTCGCCCTTGTCGCCCTTCATCTCCTCCAGCGGGGAATAAATCACCTCGACGGGATAGACCCGGCCGGAGACCTCGATGATCGGCGCGCCGTCGAAGGCCTTGGAAAACGCCTCGGTGTCGATGGTCGCCGAGGTGATGACGATCTTCAGTTCCGGCCGGCGCAGCCGCAGCCGGCGCAGGTGGCCGAGGATGAAGTCGATGTTGAGCGAGCGTTCGTGCGCCTCGTCAACGATGATGGTGTCGTAGGCGCGGAGCTCCGGGTCGGCCTGCAGCTCGGCGAGCAGCATGCCGTCGGTCATGAACTTGATGACAGTGTCGTCGGAGGTCTGGTCGGCGAAGCGGATCTTGCAGCCGACCTCGCGGCCGAAGGGCACGTTCAGCTCCTCGGCCACGCGGCGGGCGACCGAGGTGGCCGCGACGCGGCGGGGCTGGGTGCAGGCGATGCGGCCGGTTTCGCCCCGGCCGGCCACGAGGCACATCTTGGGGATCTGCGTGGTCTTGCCCGAGCCCGTCTCGCCCGCGAGGACCAGCACCTGGTGGTCGCGGATGGCCGCGATGATCTCGTCCGCCCGCGCGCTGATGGGCAGTTCGGGCGGATACTCGATCCGGAAGGGCCAGGGTTTCTTGGGACGAGGCGGCATGACAGATAAAATTAGAGGTTCCGTGCGGGTCCAATAATGGCAAAGTCAAACCGCATGACCGCCCCCACATCCACGCCGCCCGAGAAGGTTCTCCAGCGCGTCCTGCTGGTCTCCGCCATTGATGGCTGGAGCATCGTGGTCGTGGCTGGTCTGGGTGCCTTGCTCACCCTGCTGCTGGGGGATTTGCTTGGCGTGGGGGTTAGCCTGCTCGTGCTGGCAGCCGGGGTCATCGAACTCCGCGGTCGTCGCCAGCTCCGGCAGCGCGATCCGGCCGGCATGAAGCTCCTGGTGCGGGCCCAGCTGTTCCTGCTCAGCGTGATCCTGGTCTATTGCGTCAGCCGGCTGGGCAGCTTCGACGGGGAGACCGCCATGGCCAGCCTCACACCTGACATGGAGGTCGCGCTCAAGGAGGCGGGCCTCGAACGGGCCGATGTCCTGCCGCTGGTGCAGACCGTGTTCTACGCGGTCTACGGCACCGTGGCCGTTGTGAGTGTTATCTTCCAGGGCGGCCTGACGCTCTATTACCGCAGTCGCACCGGTGCGGTCACCGCCGCGCTCAGCCCGGCGCCGGAGCCGATCAATCCTTCGGTCTTGTAGCGGCCGGCTTGCAGCCGACCAAGGCAATCGCTTGCCAGCCAGCTTCCACAACCTAACCTGATCCCGTATGTCGAAGGAACGCTACATCGAGGCCAAGCAGAAGTGGGCCGAGAAACAGCTGGCGAAGGGCTTCCGGCCGCGCGACACCGCCGCGACCGACCGCCTGCCCCCCGGCCAGAAGCTGACGACCGGCTTCCCCGTGCTCGACCTCGGCGTGCAGCCCGACATCCCGCACGCCGAATGGAGCCTCACCCTCGACGGCCTCGTCGGGAAACCGACGGTGCTCAGCTGGGCGCAGGTCAACGCCCTGCCGCAGGTGACCGACATCAGCGACTTCCACTGCGTCACGACCTGGAGCAAATACGCCTGCGAGTGGAGCGGCGTCGCCTTCACCACCCTCTTCGAACTCGCGGCCCCGAAGCCGGAGGCGAAATTCGTCTATTTCACCAGCTACGACGGCTACTCGACCAACGTCCCGCTCGCCCACTGCCTCGACGACGACGTGCTGCTTGCCACCAAGTTCGGCGGCGAACCCGTTTCGCGCGAGCACGGCGGCCCGGCGCGTTTCATCATTCCCAAGCTCTACGCGTGGAAGGGCGCGAAGTTCGTGAAGACCATCTCCTTCCTCGCCGAGGACCGCCTCGGTTTCTGGGAAGTCCGCGGCTACCACAACGTCGGCGACCCCTGGAAGGAAGAGAGGTATGCCTGAAAAGGCGGAGTTGAGTGTTGAGCGTCGAGGGTTGAGAGTTCGACGCACCGGTCATCACTTGTTCCTGAATCGGTCTCTCAGCTCTCAACCCCCAGCTACAAACTTTCTGTCATGAGCACCCCCACCTTTTTCCCGCAGGACATCATCATCAAGAAACGCGACGGCGGCGCGCTGACCAAGGACGAGATCGAGTTCTTCGCGCGCGGCGTGGCCGACGGCAAGTCATTCGCCGACTACCAGGCGACGGCGCTGCTCATGGCCATCTTCTGGCGCGGCATGACCCCGCAGGAGACGGCGTGGCTCACCGACGCGATGATGCGCTCCGGCGACGTCATTGACCTGAGCGACCTGCCCGGCGCCAAGGTCGACAAGCACTCCACCGGCGGCGTCGGCGACAAGGTCTCGCTCATCCTCGCCCCGCTCGCCGTAGCCTGCGGCCTCAAGGTCCCGATGATGAGCGGCCGCGGTCTCGGCCACACCGGCGGCACGCTCGACAAGCTCGAGGCCATCCCGGGCTTCAAGGTCAACCTCAGCGTGCCCGAGTTCCGCGCCATCCTGCAGAAGGTCGGCTGCGCCATGATCGGCCAGACGCCGCAGGTCGTGCCCGCCGACAAGAAGCTCTACTCGCTCCGCGATGTCACCGGCACCGTCGAGTGCATCCCGCTCATCTGCGCCAGCATCATGAGCAAGAAACTCGCCGAGGGCATCGACTCGCTCGTGCTCGACGTGAAGTTCGGCAAGGGCGCCTTCATGAAAAAGAAGGACGACGCGCTCACCCTCGCCCGTGCCATGGTCGCGGTCGGCAAGGCCGGCGGCAAACCCGTCCGCGCGCTGCTCACCGCGATGAACCAGCCGCTCGGCCGCGCCGCCGGCCACACCACCGAGGTCATCGAGTCCATCGAGTGCCTCCGTGGCCGCGGCCCCGCGGACCTTATGGAAGTCACCTACGCGCTCACCGGCCAGATGCTCCTGCTCGGCGGCAAGGCGAAGGACGAAGCCGATGCGCGCAAGCAGATGGAGGCGGCCATCAACAGCGGTGCCGCCCTCAAGGTATTCCGCGAGATGTGCATCGCCCAAGGCGGCGACCCGAAGGTTGTCGACGACTACAAGATTCTCCCAACGGCCAGGAAACTGCTCGCCGTCAAGGCGCCGGCCGATGCCCAGGGCTTCGTCAGCGAGGTGGACGCGCTCAAATGCGGCCACGCCATCATGGCCCTCGGCGGCGGCCGCGCGGCCGTCACCGACAAGGTCGACCACGCCGTCGGCATCGCTGATCTCATCAAGATCGGCGAGCCGGTCACCGGCGGCACGCTGCTCTGCACGCTGCATGTCAACGACGACGCCCGAGGCGCCAAGGCCGAGGCGTTCATCCGCGAGGCCATCAAGTTCACGCCCGCCGCACCGGTGCAGGAGCCGCTGGTGCAGGACTTGATCCAGTAGCCCACGTCCCCCGACCGCCATGAACATCCCTCCGCCCACCCGTGGCCAGCTTGAGGCCCTGCGCGATTTCGACACCGCCCTCCTCGCCAACACCCTCGGATATGTCGATCCCGTGCCCGCCCATGAGATCTACATGGGGAGCGACATCCGGTCGGTAACGCCCTCGCTCGGCCCGACCTGTGGCATCGCCCTCACCTGCCAGCTCGATTCCAGCACCCCGGGCAACGCCGGTGACATCGAGCCTTTCTGGCAGCAGCTGGCCCGGATGCAGGCCCTGGCCCTGCCCGTGATCTGGGTCGTGCAAACCACGGGATCACGCCCGGGGTTTGAATGCGTCATCGGCGACGGCATGGCCAAGTTGTTGACCGCCGCCGGCTGCTCGGGGTTGGTCACCAACGGCGGGGTGCGCGACATCCCGGGCCTGTTGAACACCCAGTTCGCCGCATATTGCACGAGCGTCTGCGTCCACCATGGCCCGCTGCGCTTTCATGCGCCCGGGGTCCCGGTGACGGTGGGCGGACTCACGATCGCCACCGGCGACATCATCCACGCCAATGCCGAAGTGGTGATCCGGCTTCCGGGCCGGGCCGTGCCCCAACTGATCGAGAAGGCCCCAGCCATGCGCGCGTTCGAGCACGAGGTCCACGTGGTCTGGCGGCGCACCGACGTGCCGTTGGCCGAAAAGCGGGCACACGCCGGGGCGGTGCTCAAGAAATACGGCTTCACGACCTGCGTAAGCTGAGCGGCTCGCCGGCCTGCGACCAAATCACCTGCCGCCGGCCGCCCGGGTCGCACGCTCTAGGTTTTCCCGGGCCCTCGCGAAGTCCGGCCGCAGGCGCAGCGCCTCCTGGAAGTGCCTGAGCGCCTCCGCCGGCCGGCCCGCCTGCGCCAGCGCCGCACCAAGGTTGTTTTGCAGCTCGGCGTCGGCCGGCCGGAGCTTCACGGCGAATTCCAGCTGCGTGATGGCATCGTCAAAACGGCGTGTCATCTGGAGCGTCGCGGCGTAATTGTTGCGGGCCTCGACGTCATCCGGCTTCATCCGCAGGTAGAAATCATAATGCGTCAGAGCCTCGGCGGTCCGGCCCGCCTGCGCCATCGTGTTGGCGAGGTTGAAGCGTGGCTCGGGAAAGTCCGGTCTTGCCCGCAATGCCGCCTCGAACCGGGCGATCGCCTCCGTCCCGCGGCCCAGTTGCAGCAGCGCGTTGCCCAGATTGTTCAGGGCATACGGCTCGTCCGCCTTGAGCCCGAGCGCTTCCTCGAAACACTGCATCGCCTCGGCCCAGTGGCCGGCCTTCATCCAGGCGTTGCCGAGGTTGTTGCGGGCTTCGACGGATTGTGGGGCGACGCGCACCGCTTCCTGCAGGAGCACGCGGGCCTCCTCGTGCCGGCCGGCTTCCTGATGGATGGCGCCGAGGGCCGCCAGGGCGCGGACATTGACGGGACGTTTCACGACGGTGTCCTCCCAGATGGCGAGCTCGGTGCGGTAGTCATGGTTGCGCCGCACGGTGGCGGCGGCCAGCCCGACGGCCATGACGGCAAACACCGCAAAACTTTTCCGCCCCAGCAGGGCATACAGCCCGGCGACCACCAAGGTGACGACAGCTGCCAGCGCCAGGTAAACCCGGTGTTCGCTCATGGTCTGCGTCACGACCGGCACAAAACTCGAGCTCGGCGCCAGCACCGCGAAGAAGAACACCCCGAGCCAGCCCGCCGCCCGGCCGCGCCACGCCGCCCAAAGACTCGCTGCACCGAGCGGAAACAACAGCAGCGCCTGCCACCAGATATCGCTCCAGCCGGCGACCAGATCCTTGCCGTAATCGAACACCAGTGGCTGTGGCCAGAGGGCAAGACGCAGGTAATGGGCGACCGCGCCCACTTGGGTGAGCGCATAGCCCCACGGCGACATTCCACCGCCAAAACCGGCCGTGCCGCCGCGACCGGCCGTGCCCACCACCAGCCACGCCAGCAACAGCCAGGTCAAAGCCAACGAGAGATGAAACCATTTGCGCCGGGCCCAGACCTCACGCCACGAACCGGCCACAAAGATCCGATCGTAAAGCGCCACCATCACGGGAGCGGTGACCATGACCTCCTTGGTGGCCATGCCGAGCAGGCACGCGACCCACGCCAATACGCCCCACCCTTTCGAAGCACCCGGTTCGACCGAGCGAATGAAGCCCCACAATGTCAGCAGATACATCAGGCTGACGAGCGACTCGGCGCGCTGGATGATGTAGGTCACCGCCTGGGTTTGCAGCGGATGCAGCGTCCAGAGCATTGCCACGGCCAGCGCCAACCAGACTGTATCGCGACCAAAACGCTCCGGCAATCCGGCCCGCGCGAACGTCCGCCGCACGATGCCGAACAAGGTGCAACCCGCCGCCGCGTGGATCAGCAGGTTCAGCAGATGATAACCCCAGACCGCCGTGCCATGCGCCGCGTAGTTCAGCGCCAGCGTGAAATTCAGGAACGGCCGCCCGCTGACCGTGTGCCCGCCTCCCGTCGGCGGCGTCCAAGCCGTGGCCAGGCTGCGGATGGTCGGGTTCTCCGCGATGGACGAGTTGTCATCGAACAGGAACGGCACCGAAAACGTGTTGTGATATGCCAGCGCCGCCCCGCCAGCGATGACCAGCACCGCCAACAGGGTTTGGCGCGTGCTTGGGGTTGGTTGAGCCGGCAAAGTGGTCACAGGGGTGCCCGACAAAGTAAAAGTCCGCTGGCGGGAAGCCAGCGGACTTTTTAAATGGTGCCCAAGGGGGGACTCGAACCCCCATGCGGTTAGGCACAGGCTTCTGAGACCTGCGTGTCTACCAATTCCACCACCTGGGCAAAAAACTAACTTTCAATGACTTGGCTACTGTTTGCAACTTTGTGACTTGCGAATCTCTCACCCCTATTTCTATACTCAGATTATGTCTGAGGACGTGAAAAAGGTGCTGTGGGAAAGAACGCGAGTCACAAACCTGGTTCGCAATAGCGCGAGTGGTAATTACTACGCGCGAGTCAAAGTGAACGGCAAGCTGAAATGGCGGACGCTCAAAACCAAGGTGTTTTCGGTGGCTGAGCTGCGGGTGGCCGACAAGCAAAAGGTTCTGCGCACGCAAGGCCGGCTGCAACGAGGCAAAGGGGCAGACGGCACGGAAGATGAGAAGAAGGTCGCGCATTACATCGCGTGTTATGAGGTGCAACTGGAGCTCGATTCGTCCCTGAAGGAATCCTCCCGGAACCGCGCAAAAGACACGGTCAAGACGCTAATCAAGACCTGGCCGGAGTTTCCGAAAATGGACGTGCGGCACCTGAATGCGCCCGAGTGCCAGGCCTGGGCGAGACGGGCCTTGAAGGAAGGGACCGGCTTCATCGCCCCCAACGTGAAAACGGTCCGCACGGGCATGTCGGGTTCCAATTTCAATAAATGCCTGGATGCCCTGAGAGGCATTCTGCAAATCGCGACCGAGCGCGGCATGCTGGAGGAAAACCACGCGTGGAAGGTCGAACGGATTCCGACCGAGCCCAAAAGGTTAGACCTGCCGAGCGTAAGCCAGTTCAACGAGGTCGTGAAACACATGGCCACGTCCGGAAGCCGATGGTCGGGGGATGCGGCTGATTTGGCCCGGCTTTTGGCGTATTCGGGCACCAGGCTGCGGGAGGCCACGGCGCTCAAGTGGTCGCACCTGAACAACGATGAGACCCTGCTGCTGGTGCCGGGCACAAAGAGCAGAGCGAGCAAGGATCGGCTATTGCCGTTGTCCCCCTCGCTGGTCGGATTCTTGAAGGAGCTCCGGGAGCGCCGCGGCCCGGAGGCGCCCAGTGCCCGCATTGCTCGTGTCGGAAGCTGCTTGGATACGCTCAAGCGGGCGTGTGGCAAGGTTGGCATAACGGAAATGACCCATCATGACCTGCGGCATTTCTTCGCGACGCGGTGCATCGAGTCAGGAGTGGAGATCCCAACGGTGGCGAAGTGGCTGGGCCATTCGGATGGGGGCGCCCTCGCCATGAAGACCTACGGGCACCTGCGGCAGGAACATAGCCTGGCGCAGGCGGCCAAGGTCGTCTTTTAGAGGGTCGGCGGAGAACGTCGCGCGAGACGGCATTCGCCGGAAGCTCAGGCGGTTTTCCGGGCGAGCAAATGATAGGCCGAGCTCGGCGCCAGCGCATCGCTTTCATAGAGGTTCCTGATCGAAGGGTGGCGAAGGAGCTCCCGGGCGATACCGAGTGCATCCATAAAGGTCATGAGCCGGCGTTTCGTGACGGCCCCGCAAATACGGATCATGTGGTTCCCGTCCATCGTCCGGAAGGCGGTGTAGATGACAGAGTCAAGACCTGCTGCAACAGCGGTGCCGAAGGCGGGGCTGAATTTGATGTAGGCATCAAGCAGGAGAACCATCCTGGCGTTGATCATTTCGGTGGGATGGGTGGCGAGGAGTTTTTCCAGCCAGTCGTTGTCCAGCAGGCTGGCCAACATGGTCGCAAGTTCATCGCGGGAAAGCTTCGAGTATTTTTCAGCCAGTTTGGGCCGGAGGCGCATTGCCGTTTCGACGGTCTGTGCGGTCTTCGCATAAAAGAACGTGTCGGTTTCGCCCACGAGGTAAACGTAGGTTGGGGAGACGGCGGCAGAGCCGACGGAGGGGGACTGGTTGTTTTGCATAAATGGGGGAGCGGTGCGATTTGAGATAATAATAGCTACGGTTACGGACGGTTTTCTAGGGACCGTGCACGGTCGGATGAATGAAGCGCGCTGCGGGTGGGCTGTCCCCGCCGGCGCAATAGTCATCCAACCATGGCGCGCCGCCTGTTACGCCGCGCACGCGAGATAGCGCTCAATGGAGCGCCGTGTGATGAGGACCTTTCGCGTGTCGGTCAGACGGCTAAGTTTACCGCGTTTGAGAAGGCGATAGAGGGTGCTGCGGCTGATACCGCCCAGCTTGTGACGGGCTTGGGGCACGTCGAAGGCGTCCGGGCGCTCGAAAGCCACAATGTTGGATTGGTTAGCGACGACGGGGGCCTCCCCGATCAGGCCGAACCCGAGCGTCGCCGCGAACTTGCGTGCGTCCTCCAAATCAACTGCTTCAAAGGAAAGGGGGCGAATTGACCCTTCGGCCACGTGGATGGCTTGAAACATCTTGATGGGGGCTGACTTAGCGGATTGGTCACCCGCGGGCTGAGCGAACTGCATGATGGATTTCATGCGGGAGAGTTACCGGCCAAAAAACAGGCTTTGGCTTGGGTTATATCTCGTTTCTATCTTGCACCGTTGATTTTAAGTGGTGCTATAAAAACTTGTTCGCTTGGGTTTTATTCAGCTCCAAAAAATAGTTGTTAAATTTGTGCTATTTAGATGACCTCGGAAAAGTCCACAAATCCGTCATTCCTTGAATTTGCGGCTGCCCTGCGTGAAGCAGCGGAACAGCTAAAAAGGGCCGCCGACACGGCTGCCAACGGCCTCTATTACCCTCAGATGGATTTCAGTCGGGTGAGACGGCATCTGGAGTCGCTGGCGGTTTGCGCGGAGCACGAAAAACTCAGACTGGCCTACGTGAAGCACAATACACTCACCGATGCCCCCGCCCACCCGCGTAGGCTGGGTCGGGTGCGCGTCGTCCGAGAGACGAGCGAAAGGAAAAAGCGGTCGGCGATAGAAAATGGGCGCAAGGGGGGCAGGTCCGATTCGGACCTCAAAAAGGCCGCGGCTCGGGGAAATGGGAAGCGCGGCGGTCGACCGCCTGGGAAATGGAAAAGGAAACTACCCGAACCCGTGGTGCCCGTCAAAGAACCGATCGCCGCTAAGATCACGCAAACTCCCACGATCAGGGTGTCAGCCGAAGAACCAATTGCGGTTAATATCACGCAAGATCCCACGACCAGGGTTACCCCGCTGGATCTTCCATTTGGCGAGTATTGAGCCAGTGGTGCTGCCGGTGGGGCTTGAGGCAGCCTGAACTCTACTCAAATTCAAACCGGGCCAACCGGCGGTGAAACCAAACGGCGCCGTATCCCGTGCCGGAATTTCGTCCCTTGGCTTGGATGAGGGCGCAGCCGAAGCGGGGCCGTTCGCTTACATCATCCAGTTGGCTTTGTGGTTGCTTGGTGAACGGGCACTCATCGGGCATATGGATGAAACAGACGCGGTCTGCATCCTGCTCGATATCCCCGCTGTCGCGCAAGTCGGAGAGACGCGGCTCACGATTACCCTCATTAACCGACTGCCGGTTGATCTGCGAGAGGCAGATCACAACGATTTGGAGTTCCATCGCGAGGCGCTTGAGCGCCTTCGTGACGGTTCCCACCGCCTGGGCCTTCGTTTGGCCTTTGGCTGGCTCGCAGTCGGCAATCAGCCCGAGGTAATCAATCACCAGCACGTCCAAGGGCGCTTGAGCGTGGGTGGCCTTGGTGCGCGCGATGATACCAGCCATGGTGCGATCCTGGTGAACCTGCATCGGCGCCTCGCGCAACGTTGCGATCGATTGGAGGAAGCGCTGCTGGTGAACCGGAAGCAGATCGCGCAGCTCCTTGAAAGAGTGGCCGCTGAGACTGGTCGCCATGCCGTTGACCATTTGGTCGGCGGGGACCTCCAACGACTCAAAGAGGACACGCCGGCCGCCGATCGCGGCGGTCGAAGCGACGGCCCGCGCCAAGGAGCTTTTACCAACACTGGGCCGGGCGGCGATGATCACCAGCTCGCCCTTGCCCATCGTTTCAAAGCGCTGATCAAGTTCCGGCCAGCCCCAGGAGAGCATTGCGGCGGTGTTGGTCTTGCCATTGATCGCGTCAAGGGCGCGGGCGGCGGCCGCGTCGCAAATCTTGGACCATGAGATCGCCTTGGCGGTGTCAGCTTGGGTGGCCAGCAATTCCGCGATGATTCCCGACATCTGCTCCGGCTCGTCTTTCGCGGCCATACTGAGCTTGGCGGTCAGCACCATCGTTCGACGGCGACATTCAAGAGCGCGGAGCTCGGAGCAGAGGCGGGGCAGGACGATCATCGATTCGTCCGGCGAGCGAGTGATGTCCATGAGGGATGAGGCCTCCGTGAAAGAGGGTTTCATGCATTCCAGAATGTCCTGGAGCGCAAAGGGCAGGCCGGTGGCGTGCAGGCCAAGGACGGTCTCGTGAATGCGCCGGCAAAATGGGTCGGCGAACGTCGCGGGGGTAATACCGTTCTCGATGATGGTGAGCAGGGCTTCGGTGCCCCGGTCGATCTCACACGCGAGAACCCGCTGTTCGATGGCCAGGGAGGTTGGAAGGTCGGATGGTTTCATTTCTTAAACGGCTGGTAGTTACGATTGGATTGCGGAGATGGATTTGAGGCCGCCGGCGGGCGGTCACAGGCCGACCAGTGCTTGGCGAGCGCGCTCGCGGTGAGCATCGCGGTTGGCATGTGCCCGCGGTAATTCTGGGCGCGGCGTTTGATTTCATCCGGCGTCACCGCTGGGTAGACGGAACGGATTTCCCTCAAGGCCTTGGCGACGGCTCCCCAGGCTGACTTGGTCACTTGCGCCGGATCGGCGCCGCCTACGGCGGCCAGCGCATGCAGGGCTAGGTCCCGATGGTTTGACTGCTGGGCCTTTATGCCTGGCTGGCTGGATTTCATTCCTTCCCCAGCCGCGCCGTCAGGCGCAATAGATTGTTCTGATGATTCTACTAAAGATTCTTCTCCTAGTCTCGGCACGGCGGCGTTTTTCGAGCCATGCATGGGGGGCGTGCTTACCATGCACGGGGCCGTGCAGGCAGAGTGCATGGTGTAGGTATTGGGCCCTTGGGCTAGGCTGCCCTCGATATACTCGGCCTTCGAGGAAATGAGGCCGAGCTCGGCCAGCAGATTCAGGATGTCCGCCACCTTCCTGTAGCCAACGCCGGCCCGGGCCGCCAGTTTCCGCTTCTCCAGCTTGAACTCCTCCACCTGGCAGTTGGAGGCATGCCAAGTCAGGGCGAGGTAAACGGCGAGGACATAGGCCTTGTCCGTGCGACTGTCGCACGCATCCTCGATTCGGGAGAGCGCGTTTTTAGACTGCCAGCAGAACGGACCTTCGCGCGTGCATCGTTGGGAACTGGTATTGTCTTTTGCCATGCGGGATATTGGCACGGGCCAAAACAGGCTGGAGGTCCAAGCCAAGCTAATGTTGGCTTGGCTTATGGCGACGCTCGATGGGATCATTGCAAACCTCCAATCCGCACGCGAAGCCCTCACGACCGTCGAAAAGGAGTGGGAATCGGTCGCCGCTGAACTGGCGCTGCCTAAATTGAAGTTCTTCTATTCAATTCAGGGTCTGTCATCGATTGAGCAATGGGCCCGCACTAGAAAGCGGTCCAAGACGGAGGCGAATCGAAAAAAAGGGCTGCCGAGAGAGGGCGACTATTTTCTCCGCAATGAGATCGAGGGCGTGAATCAGATATTGCAGCATGATGATGCTTTGCGTGCTCTCGCGGCCACTGTTCAACCACCACACGCCAGCCCGCCAAGCTACGATCATCTCGTTATTGCTGGGCGGGCAACATCACGGAAAAAAACAAAGGCCGCGAGAGCCAACGGCCGCCTCGGTGGGAAGTCTCGGTCCAAGGCAAAGATAGCCGCGGCAATTGCCAATGGGAAGAAGCGCAAACGCAAACCGCCCCAACCTTGGCAGCCTTAGCTGTTCATCCGCACAGCGCCGCAGCGTTTATTGCCGACTTCATTGTGCCGGCAGGACGAATTCCCGCAGTGGCGAGCGGGTGTCCCAAACGAGTAGCCGTGACCTCAACCGCTCCTCTTTGCGACGGATGTTCGCGAGGTATGCAGGATCATCCATGCGTCCCGCCACCTCGACAAAAACCCCATACTTACCGTCGGTGACCAATTGAAAATCGGGTATCCATTTTGCTCCGCGAAGTTCCGGTGGTGGCAGAAGCCAACGGCGGAACGACCGGCGTTCTCCGATCATGCGCTCGATCATCATCTCCTCGAATCTACTGTCGATCGGGATCAACCCGCGGGCAGAGAGCCGAAACCAGGTGAGATGGTGAATTTTCCAAACGCCGCCGAACGCTTCGGCAACAAACATGGTCCATACGTTGCTCGTGGGCGCGCCGGGATAGAAGGGGCTGCGCGGATCAGCCGCCTCCTTCGCCAGCACCGCCGCCGGCACCAAAACCGGGTGGCCGGGAAAATTGCTCAGCGTCATCGCACGTGCGCCGTGGCGGTTTGGAATGCCAAGTGATTCGATGAACCCGAATCCGACGCACGTCGCCACCGAGGGCGGCATTCTTTGCGGATATTGCGGATCATGGAAAGACCAGGGCACGATTTGGGTGCCCGGAGGCAGGCCCCGTAAGAGAGCGGCAGCCTTCCCTTCTTTTTCACCTTCGATGAGTGCTGATAGGGCGCCCAGGATCAGGCCGTTGAAGCCCCGTTCGCTTCGGCTGGCTTGGAACGACGGGCGCCAGTCGCAGACGCCCGCACGCTGCAAAAGCTCACTCGCGAAGCGCCGCAAGCTGATGGTTGGCCGGGTGGTCCGGGTGCGCTGGACCGGCGAGTGGGCCAAGTGGGAGTGCACCCGCTTAACCCGCGTGTCGGGCACGGCACGCTGTTCTGGATCGAGCTGTGGGGTCCAGAGAGCCGCAAAATCTCCCCGAGCCGCACGCGTCGGCTTTTGACCATCGTTGTCGGCCGAACCCGACGCGTTCCCGATAGATTCGTGCTGAAAGGAGGGGCACGTCGGGCGGTGAAGATGCTTGGTGAGTGGAAAGCGGCGGGGGAAAAGCAGGTCGGTCTCCTGCCCCTTTCTCCGGCAAATGATGTAGCGAGCCTCGGCCTTCCCGCAAAGGTGGCAGGTGACTCGCCGGTCGATGCCGTTCGCTGGATCTGATTCGAACGCCCTCTGCCGCAGTAGAAGCTCCGTTGTCACCGGGGGATGCCCAGCATCCACTTGGCTGGCGAACCAATCATAGACCTGCCGCGTGCAGGGGAAAAATAGCAGGAGAGGTTGGTGGTCCTGTTCGGGGCCGATGTTAGCTTTCATGGCAGGAGTTCAATTTCAGACGCATCCGGCACCGTGCTGAGAGGGGCGATCACAGGTGCCACCGTCATAGGGGCGGCTGGTTGCATGTCTCGGCGAGCTGGCGCAGAAACAGGCTTCTGCGGAGCAATGACGCGCGCAGGCTTGATTGTCGGGATGGCAATGACTGCCGGCTTGGGTTTGGTTTTCTGACCCGGACTAGCGACGTTCGCATGACCCAGCCACCGCGTCAGTGCCGGCCAGCCGCCGCGGATCTCAGGGCGCGCCAATTCCTGTTCAAGCATCCGCGTTGCCTGGAGTATGATTTCCCGGACGGCTGGGTTGGAGGCTGCTTCTCCGATGACCGTAAACGTTGCCTTGGACTCGGCAGTAAATGCTTGGTGCACGATAAGACGCGGGAAGATCCGGCGCAGAGACGACCGGAGGGCCTCGGTGTATTCGACGAGATGAGGGGTGGCTTCCGGACAGAGGTATGAGACCTCGACCGTCTCATTCCGTCGTGTGGGCGGACACTCCCGCTCGAATTTATGCCGGAACGAGCCAACCAACTGGCGAACCGTGAGCGTGGGATCATCCTCTTCGCGCTCGTGCGCCCGGCGCGGGCGCAACACCAGTTCCGCCTCCTCTACGCTGGGACCTCGGGGCGTGGGCATCGGAACCGTGACTGAATCTGGCGCATCAGCCGGTCGGGACGCGATCGGCGGCGGGTTCAAACGGGCTGCAGCGTAGGTGCGCCTGAGTGTGTTGAGGTTCTGGGGATGCAGGGCCAACGCCCAGCCGGCCCGCCACTCCGCCAACGTTTTCAGCGTCTTGGGCGGACGATGGTAGAGGTGGGCGTCCTCACGCATCCGGGCCAGACGCCGCGAGGTGCGGGTGCCTGCGCCGCTACGGTGGCGGGCCGTGGCATGGATGCGCTGGGTGGCCGGCGAGAGCTGGTCGCAGAGCGACCGAGGGATACTCGTCAGCCGGCATACCCCAGTCGTGAAATCCACCGCGAAATTCAGCCGGGCAAGGTCGCGGTGGAGCTGGGCGTGCATCCGCCGCTGAGCGGCGAGAGCGAGTTGGGCAATCCGCTGGAAGTGGGCGGCACAGTAACGGGTGCGCTCACCCTCCTGAAAACACGTGAGATTGGGGAAAATTATATGGGCGTGAAGTTGCGGCTGACCGTCACGACCCGCTTTTTCCGGTAAGAGAAAGGCCGCACCCAACCCGGTCTCCACGGTGCGGTTCTGCCCGCCTGCCCGGATCCGGCGGTCCACTTTTCGTGTGAGCCAACGGGCGGCACTCGTCATGGCTGCGAGGGCGGTCACTAGGACGATTTTGTCGCCGAGGAGCAGCGCGGCGATTGAAACGGATTTGTCGGCCGACAGCGTTACGTCGAATCCGTGGCAGGTATTGGCGACGCGGCTCGCCCCTTCCTGACGCGTGCCCTTGTTGACCCGGGCACGCAGGATCCGCCCGGTGGTGGGATGGGCGGCGGCCAAGGCCCTGGTCAAGTGCGCGACCGTCACCTTCACCCCGGTCCGCCCGCGAAAAAGTTTTCCGAGGAGCACGATATGGTCGCGCATCTCCGGGTCTGCGAGCGCAGCGGCCAGGCCGGCGGCGAGGTAGCGGACGCGGTGCTGGGTGCGGATTGATCCGCGATGGCGCCGTTTCGCAGTGGGCTGGCGCACCTTCATGTTTCCCCTCCCTTCGCGGCCAATTCGGCTAGATACTGGCTGAGCCCGTCGCGCAGCAGGGTCGTCTTGCTGCGGTCCAACTCGCGCGCCAGCCGATCTAGCCTGGCCTTAAGGCGGATCGGGGCCTCAAACGAAATTCTTGCCCGCGGCGGCGGCTGGCGCCGGCGGGTTCGAGGCTTCGCGGGTATTGCTGCAGGCGAGTCGGCATCGGGCGACTGCGGTGCAGTTGGCGTTTGAGAGACGGCGCCGGGGAGTTGGGCGGAGTTTGCCGGCGCACCTGGGTCCGCCCCCGATGTTGCCGGATCGGGCTGATACCGAAACCAAGTCTGGCCGCTACGCGGGGTGACAGATTCGGTCGGCTGGGGTGGGGTTAATCGGGCCATGCCCATTACATAGCAGCCCTTTTCGCCTGGCCGGTGACGCCCGGCCTATCGTGATCCGCGTGGCGTTTTTCCCGCGTTATTCCCTCATGGAGGGAGGAGTGTGAGGTGCCCCAATCAGTTTCCTTCAGCTAAATCTCCAGAAGCCCTCGGCCAGAAACCTACACCATCCTCAAGAGTGAATACGCCTCCTTAACAAAGAGGATAACGTCCAGAGTCGCCCTCCACTGTTTCTTCTGCTTCGTGCCGTAAAGATAGACGAAAGGTTTCAAGTATCTCTGGTGCCTTCCCTTTTCATTGGCAGCTTCCCAAGTGATGTCCTCCGCATGAATCAGTTTGTTGCACGCTTCTCTAAAGGTCAGGATTTCAGTTTTTCGGCTGGCGGCGGGATATTTGAGTTTTCCCACGGAATTCGAGAGCCAGTCCTTATTGAGGGGGGTCAGCTTGATAAAATGGTCCTGCGCAGTTCGGCAGTAGATCGCAATTTCGACCAGGTGGTGGGCCGCCTCCGACAACTCGTATTCATCACGAAGTTGAGATATCGGATCATCCATGGGCGCCTGAGCTAATTTCGCCAGACGCGGACTCGCCAGAAATCCGCAGATGAGCCGGTAGCAAAGAACGGTGGCTCGTTCTCCACGCAGGGGATAGCCCTCTCCAGAATGATGCCGCAGTGTTGATTCAGCCATGGAGCAATAGACGGTTGAAACGGAATTATTAGGCGACCCAGTGAGACAAGCGAGGGCAGACCTCAGGGTGTTGTTTACCTTGGCTCGGGCCAGGCCTCCCGCAGACCGCCGAAACCGGTGTGCTACTTAAGGGGGTGCGCTTCTGCACATCCAACCCAACACCATCATGAAAAAATATCCTACCGCCGCCATCGGCTACCTCACCGCCGGTGACCGTTCCCTCGCCGGAAATTTGTGCCCACTCGGTCTCCAGACCCTCGTTTTCGGTTCGCCGAATGAACCCTTGGTCCAGGAGATCGCCGGCGACGGTAGTGTCACGGGCTTCGTGGCGTTGCCTCCGTTGAGCGCCCAAGATTTCTTCCCGGTAACGCTGCCGGTCGTTCCGCAGATCGGGTCCCCGCACATTTCCTCGCTGGTGACTGACCCCAACGAGCCGGCAAAGGTCGAGGCGATGTATTGGCCGGACATGCCGGCCAGGTTGCTCACCTCCTACGTGGCCATGCGGCCCGAGCTGAAGAAGCATCCCGTGGCCGGGTTCAGGATCGCCAACTTTCTCTTAGCCCTCGCGCCCGCCTATGCAGACGCCAGCAAGCCAGGTGCGAAATTGGACCTGGACCGCTTCATCCCGGAACGTGAGCTCCTCGCCATGGACGATGAAAACCGCTATCGTCGTTCCCCTGAGGTAAAGCAGCTTGCGAGAGAAAACGGCTACGACCTCAAGGATTCCCGGGAATTTGCTCCGCTGCCGTGAACTCCGGCAGTTATCTATAAATTCAAGAGGCACGATTCCTCGATTCCGAACGATTGAAGGAATTTATCCTTTCCAAATGTTGAGAAGGCCACTGCGAGTCTTTGGTGGGCCACTCGCTCGAATGCCCCAGCTCTTACTCCGAGAACCGCTTCGTATTCTTTTACAGAAACACTAATCGGTCTTGGCGGAGATAACTCGAACATGAGATCCCAGGTGAATCCTTTTTTGTCCGTCCCCCAAAGGCTTTGCGCCAGAATCCCGTCCTGCTTTTTTCCTGTAATGCGTGTGCACACGGAGTATCGCCAAGCCCCCCTAAAGATTATGTAATCGCCCTTGTTCACTTTAGCCCACTTGCGACGGTTGCCCTCGCCGAGTCGCAGCCCCCAGTAATGATGTGGTGAATTACCGATAACCGTCCGCTCGTAATTCCTGCAAGCCTGTGAAGCCGCTACAGGCATAATATAAATCTCAGCCACGGGATATAGGTATTGGCGCCATCATAGCGGGCAAGGCAATAGAATCACTCAGCACTGAACTCGATTGCTCAGAGAGGATCGCGCTGCGGGTGAAAGCGATTCGAGCTATCCAGTAACTGGTGTCCAAGCCTGCCAGCCTCACGAGATAATAGACCAATTGTTTCGACTGGGGCTTGAGACCCGAAAGAAGCATTTTGCTGGGTCGCGATCACCAAGAGTGGAGAACGCACTTTATGCTTTGTCCCGTGGTGGCGCCGCGAAGCACGTCAAAGACGGCCTTAACATTGTCGACTGTCACCGAAGCCCAATCCGCGTCGGTGGGAATTTCTTTTAGAAGCCAAACGGTATGGCTTTCGATCAGAGCGACAAAAGCAGGTTGAGCCGCATTTAGCCCGGCGCTTTTCGCCGCATCCCAACGTATCTGGAGCGTAGCGTAAGAATCAGCAGTGTAGGTGATAGTTGCGTGGTGACGTTCGTTGTAAGTGTCCAGACCGACGATTAAGGCGTTTCGCACTGCGCAGGCCCATTCAGTGACTGGAATGGCCGGGTTCCGTCCGCGCATCCACTCGCAAAGCGCCATGTGCCAGTGTGTCGGGAGCGCATCGCCTCGGGGATGCTTCTGCTCCCATTCGGCACGCCACGACTTGGCCGATTCAATTGTTTGTTTGAGATTCCGAAGAGCAGCCAGGGCAAGTTCGACTTCCGACCGGTTAGGGCGCCCCAGCGCCTCATGACAGAGCGGATTTAAGATGAACCGGCGACAAAACTCGATTTCTTCGGCTACCGCGGGGGAAACCAAGGGATCACCACCCCTCTTGGGCGCCCAACCCTTCATGCCGGGCCAATAATCCTCGGAGCTAAGTTCGCGCAATTCACGTTTGAAGGGAACAGTCAGTCTTTTTTCCTCGGCGAAGTCCCGTAGCATAGCTTCAAACGCCGACCGGAGATAAACACCTGCCGCTGGATAATCACCGTGCAGAAGAAATCCCTCGGCACGCGTCAAGTAGCTTTCCTCAACCACATGTAACGGGCGATCTCGACCAGTTCCCGGCTCCCGCGCATTGTGGAGTCGCTGAAATGTCCAGGTCGCTTCGGCCAGGCGGTCGGCCGCCATGTCGAACCATGTAGCGTCGTGTGTGAGCAGCAGAATCTGCCAGTCGAAGAATTCAGTCTGAAGGACTCGTAACAGTGGAAGACGATTGGAGATATCAAGGCCGATGAGCACATCGTCCAGAACCATGATGCCGGGACGGCCGGAGCGAGTCAGACGCGCAGCAGCGAGGTAGAGCGCGAGGGCGATGGCTGTGAGCCGCGCTTCGTTGAGGAAATGCTGCGGTTCCGTAATCGACTTACCATCGAGCTCGATACCAAGAGTCAAAGTCTGACCGTCGTAGTCGCGGGCGGTCTTGTTGTATGTGATCCCGGGTGGTGGAGTGAGTTTGATTGCCGTCTTGGGCTGAAGCTGGGCGACAAGCCGATTGGTTTCACGCTCAAGCTCGGGCAGATGATTGGTGAGCGCAGAGACCATGGCCTGCGCCCGAAGGTTGGCCCGACGGATGGGGTTTTTGGTCTGCTTTTGAGCGCGAGGGATGGCTGCACGCATTGCCTCGTGCAGTTCGCGCAGCGGACGGGTAGGTGTTGGAAGTTCGGGCAGAACTACCTTCACCAACAGGTCGAAGAGATTGGGCGTGCCGGTGCGGTGAACGAAGTTCGTTTGAAGCAGATCACGATATTCGAGGAAGAGACAAGAGCGGGCAAAGTTGTGGAACGGGTCTCCGCCAGTTTGCTTTGGATGCGGCTCTCCTACTTCCCACCTGTAATCAGACGGATTGCCAGAGGTGAGATGGACCACTATTGCGTCTTCTTCGTCCTGCTGGAAGATGTTGCGGTGCTCCTCGTAGGTCCGGACAATCGGGCTCGTGTCGAAGAGGTCCCGCAGAACGCGGAATAGGGATGTCTTGCCACTGCCGTTCTCGCCGTAGAGCAACAGGTTCTTGCCAGTGTCCCCGAGATCGATTTCGAGACTGGTCGGCTTGTATGGCGGGAAGGCACGGTAGCCGCTCACCGATATTTTTTTAATTCGAGGAGCAACAACAACCGCGGTCACTTCATCCACCGGGGTCACTTGCTCAACGACCGCAACGGCCGCAGCTTGGGTGCCTGCGGGGTTGTTCGGTGCGCTCATGCGGACAAGAAAATGACTATTGGCTGGCCGACTCGATGAGGCGGACCTCCTCGATGGTGGCGAGGTCGGTCAACATAGCGCGCAGAGGGCGTTTCATGTCGCGGGAAGCGGCGAAAACTTCCGCGATGCGGGCACGTGAAAGCTTGGCGCTTGGGAGAAGCTTAGCCGTTTCGGCGAAGAGGTGGAGCTTACGAGCGTGAACTTCTCCCGGAAAGAAGAGCTCGTAGACGAGCCCATTGAGCCATTGCTCAAACCAACTTACCATCAATTCGCGTTCAGGCAATTTGGCCGTCTCCGACTTATGTAGCTCAATTAAGGCTCCAGCTAGGGTTGTGCAGATGGCCTTTTGTTCGGGCGTGGCGTCGGGAATGGGCCACTGCGAGGAGTAGCGTGGCTCAAAATCCCAAAAGCCGCCCTGCTTTGTTGCGAAAACTTGGGTAGCGAACCAAAACGCAATCGGGGAATTTACAATGGCCGCTAGAAATGGCGCTTCTTCGCTTATGAAAATGCTAGCCTTGTTGTTGGCGAAGTAACCGTCGCAATCAACCGCGACATTAACCGTGCCAGATATAGCCGGGACGATAACTTTCTGCTGCTCGAACTCTTCCCAATAGGCGATGTTGTCCTGGATTTCATACCATTCGTAACTACCGGGTTTACGTCCTTCGGCACTGCCAGGCATCAAGCGCTTTTTATATGGCTTCAGGTAATCGTGAATCGCTGGATAAGCTCTGATATCTATACCGCGCCGGGTGAAGATTAACCACAAGTCGTGTGACTCACACCGCCAGCGCTTCACATCTCGGCCACGCAGGAAAGGCTTCAATAAATCGGCTGATGACTTGTGCTCAGCGATGAGTCGGTCGCGGGTAGCACCTTCAACGATGAAGGCCTTATTGTATCCGGTGAGAACGCCGCGATAATAATGGCCTTTGCAGTATTCACCCAAGGGCGTGCCGGTCTTGCGAACGCGATCAAGCAAACTGAGACCGGCGACGCTTTCGAGAAGCCAACTGGATGGCTTGAGGTCGCGCTGGCGAAGGACAAAGCTATCGCGATCGAAGACGACGGGAAACTCGATCTTTGAAGGGCCGGGCTGCCACGCAAGAACGGGAAACTCTCGTTCGGCATGGGGAACAAGCTGGGCGAAGTGGTCTTTCACCTCGAAATTTTCAAGTGGGGGGAGCCCACCTCTTTCAATGTGGCGGATTTTCTCGGTTACCAAGATGCAGGGATATGCAATGGCGGTGAAGATGTCGGTATCGCCAAAATCAAGAATGGCGCGGGGCGCAGTCGAGTAGAGTAGATAGGCGCGGAGCTTTTCACCGTAACCAGCGCGGAAGTATTTATTTGACGTGATGAAGCTAAGCACACCGCCAAGCCGCAGAAGCTGAAGTGAGCGCTCAAAGAAATAGACGTAGAGATCGGCGGTGCCGGTGAAACATTCGTATTGTTCCTTAAGCACATCCTTAAAGGGACGGTTCTCGCCGGAGCTGCCGCGCACGGTGATGGCCTTCAACTCCTCCTGCCGGACGTAAGGTGGGTTGCCGAGGACAAGGTCGAACTTGCCGGGAGCATCACCCTGGCCTTCGAGTCCGAACATCCAGCCTGGATCGAAGAAGCTGGCATAGGTATTGGTGTTGTAGGGATTCCACTCAACTAGGCGTTTAGCATCGGAGGGGGAGCATTCGCCGGCATCCACGAGGGCAACAGCGAGTCGTTTACAGAGGTCGCGGTCGCGCTTGCGCAGAGCTTTCTTGTCCTGATAACGGCGGGCAGTGAAATATCGGTGGCGGACGGTCTTCAGTTCGCGTTCAAGGACGCGGACCTCGTCCGAACCGAGGAGGAGCTGCCCGCGCTGGAGGCCGAGAAGGGTATTTGCGGGAACAATCTTGGTCTCAAGATTTGGCAGCGGAAGGATGCCGTAGTTTGGCAGAACCGGATCAATGGGCTGATCGACGATGAGTGTGATGAAGAAGCGGAGCTTGGCGATCTGGACAGCAAGAGGCTGGATATCGACACCGTAGATGGAGTTTTCGATGAGGTAGAGCTTGCGACCGTAATCGTCGTTATTGCGGGAGAAAGCGCGGTCGATCGCGGCAAGGGCCTCGTCGCGAGCTGGAACGCTGTCGAGCTGTTCGGCGAAGGCGATCTGTCGTTGCCTCCAGAGGGTGTTGTCGCGATCGAGCTTAAAGAGCACACGGACCATCTTCTTGAGCAGCCCCATCGGATAGGCACCGGAGCCACATGCAGGATCGAGGGCGCGGAGGCGAGAGATGGCGTCAATAAGAAGACCGGACTCGGTAGCGTCGAAATCGTGGCTAGGCTCGTCCCAATCAAGTAGCCGGCGGATGCGCGCGGCGTTCTTCTTGGACTGAGACGGGAGAACTGCGAGCAATAGAGGCTCAAGAGCCTGATCGATCATCCAATCTACAACATAATCGGGGGTGTAGAAGGAGCCGGTGGCGTTACGAGCGACAGTGCCAGTCTCGGGGTTGTAGGCGGCGAGGAGGTTCTCGAAGACGTTGCCGAGCAGGTCAGGGTCGAGAGCGACTTCCTCTTCGAGGGGGGTGCTCTCGGTGATGGTCCAAACGAAGGCGTTTAAGATGTCGAGTAGCGGTGTGACCCGCACCTCGGTGCGGGCGCTGTTGCCCGTAGCGGCGGAGAGATCGACGGTCTGCTCGCCTCCGAAGAAAAGGATATTGGGAATGCGAGGTTGTTTGGCGGGATTGGTCGAGAACCCATCCACGCGGATCTCGCGCGTCTGCGTTGAGCCTTCGATCTCAACGCGGTCGTCAAGGCACTCGAAGAGACCTCCATTAAGGAACGGAACGTCGCGCAAGAGAGCCGCGAACTGAGCGGGATCGCGGAGCTGATCCTCGTGTCGCCAGAGAGTATGGACCATGTGGTCGGTAGGAACCTTGCGAGCGAACCGTCGCCCGGCTGGCTGGCCGACGACATCCATGTCGGTATTAAGCGTGGCGAAGAAGAGATTCTGCAAGATGGCGGTGTAATATGTGTTGGCCTTGGGAGAGGCATCCTTGAGGAGCTCACGGATGCGGGGGGCATCGAAGAGGTCGTAAGGAATAAGCGGGCGACCATCGGGGAGGGTCTTCTCTTTGACGAACCAGCAGAAAATGACGCGCGTCAGGAGGCGGATTAAGTGGAGCGATGGCTTGCCGCCGGCATCGGGCTCAGCGTCCGGCGGAAACTGAGCGTGTTCGCGAGCCCAGAAATACCAGTCGGCCAGCATACGGTAGGCGCGTTTGCGGAGAAGCTCGACGGAGAGAGACTCACGCCAGGCGTTGTCGAGGTCTGCGAAGGTTCTAATGTCCCGTCCGCGGTAGGCGCTCAGGCTCGCGAGCGAGAAATCCTCAATGATGGCAAGGTGGCCGGGATGAGGGCGGTAAATGGAGACTTCCTTGATTAGGGTGACCTTGCGCTCGACGACATCTTTGGAACGGTCCTTCTTGTTGCCCCTCCGGTAGGTGATAGCGATGGATAGCTTGTCGCCCTCCTTCAAAAGAACGAGCGCCGGCATGGGAAAGAGCCGGTTGAGCGCGCGCGCGATATCGCAAAGCTCTGTGCGTGTGCGCAACTCGCCGGCAGTAAGCGGGCGGAGATCGAGAGCAATAAAGAGATATGAATCTATTTTTCGGAGATCGGCCGGCTCTGAAGCGAGGAGGTCGAGCTGGCGGGTGCTTCCCCGGGCAATGTCGGGGCTCGTGAGCTGGAAGAGGAGGTTGAGCGCCAACCAATTTTCAGTAGGGCTGAACTTGACCAGCTTACTGCCGTCTCGATCGAATGTCTGACAGAACGCTTTCACGGAGCCGAAATCCAAAGTGCGGTCCGAGGCGTAGCCGAGGGTGCTGAAGAAGGCGCGCGCCGCCTGCGGCAGCGGCAGGGAGCCGAAAGCCGCAAGGCCGGCACTGATCAGTCCTTTCAATGTTTCGGGGTTAGCGGACATGGTCAGGGCTTATGGGCAGGAGCCAGTAGAACCAACCACGTGACCAACTCGAAAGCAGAATCGAGCTTGGGTTGCTCATTGGCCGCGGGAATAACGAAAGAGCGGCTGCCCTGAAGGTTATCGGCGAGACGCTGCTGGTAGGAGGACGTTATCGATTCGACAGCCCTAGCGATGAGGCTGGTATAGGTGCGCATGTCTCCGCCCTGCTCCGTTTGCCGGTCGAAGAGTCGGCAGAGCTCGATATGGGGCTCGGACTTACCGAGAGCGAGCGAACGGAAGAGATTCAACACAGTCTTGGCCTGCACGAAAGCGAGGCGCACTTCACCGCTGGCGTGGACATAGACAAGGTAGTGCGGCGCGAGCGGGTTGATGCGCTCGTTGACGGGAGTGGCTGTGCCAACTTTCTGACGCAGGCAGTAAATGACGCCCGGCTGCGCCATGGGAATATCGGCGACGGGCGGGACGACAGCGTAGAGGCCAAGCGGGGCGCGTTCCAGCTCGCCCTTGTGCGCTTGCAGAAAGTTGATCAGGTCCTGCCGGAACTCATCGAGAGAGAAGTCGGTAAGCGAGACAGAGTCGTCCAGATCCTCCAGATCGAGCACCTCATCCTTGAGGCGCTTGAGCTGACGGTCACGGAAGAGCATGTCCTCTTTGATGAGGTCTTCGAGCTGGGTTGTATCGAGTAAGTTGTCGGTCTGGGTGGCGGCGAGGTCTACGAGGGCCATGCGTGCCTCGACCCGGTGCTTAACGCCGAGGTAGCGGTCGAGGTCGGCAACGGGCCAGAAGTTGACAAGTTGCACGAAATCATTGCGCGAACCAATGCGGTCGATGCGACCAAAGCGCTGGATGATACGGACGGGATTCCAGTGGATATCGTAATTCACCAGCAGATCGCAGTCCTGCAGGTTTTGGCCCTCGGAGATACAGTCGGTGGCTATGAGCAGGTCGATTTCTTCGCGTTGGTTCGGAAAGGCTGCGACCTGGTCCACGCGGCGCTTCGAGATAGGGGAGAAATTGGTGAGGATGTCGTCGAAGTCGGTCCGGCCGAGCGAGGCGGCGTTGCCGCCGTCGCCGCAGACGAGGCCGGTGTGGATCTTCAGCTCCTTCCGAGCCCATGAGGCGAGGTTCTCATTGAGGTAGCGGGCGGTATCGGCGAAGGCTGTAAAAACGAGGACCTTGCGGTTGGCCTTGCCGTCACGGTTGATAGTCGGGCCTTGCGCCTTCGCGGTGATGATCTCCCTGAGCTCGGCGAGTTTGCCGTCGCGGGAGGGCACCACCGTCTGAGTTTTCTCCAACAGAAACTGGAGCTGGGTGCGATCCGTTCGCACCGCCTTGAGCCACTCGGGAAGCTTTAGATGTCCGAGATGGATGCGACGGCGACCGCCGATGGTGAAGTCTTCGCCCTCGAAATCAGGATCCTCAAAGTCCTCGGGGGCGAGTGAATCGTAGTCGAGATCCGGATTCTCGTTCTGATGTTTTTCGAAATCTGTGATTCGTTTCTCTAGCTCGTCGATCTTGGCGATGGTGCGTTCGAGGGTGAGCCGGAACGAGTCGACGGAACTCTCCAGCCGCTTGAGGAAATTCACCTTCATCATCGAGATGAGGATTTTCTCGCGGCCTTCCTGGGTGAACCCGCCAAGGATCTTGTCCTGATAGGCGGCGCGAATTTCATCCGGCAGGTCCCCCTTGTCGCGAAGGAAGCTCGTGGGGTGATAGAGCGCCAGGCGGAGGCGGTTGATCTCGTCGTCAAGTTGCTCGAACGACAGGAATGTGCGCTTCAGGTCGATGGACGGATGAATGGCCTTGGGGGCAGGCCGTTTCGGGAAACCGCCCAGCTTTTTCATTTCGTCAGCGTAATATCCCGCAATCTGCCGACGGGAACGAGCCAGACTCAGACCGTCGAGCAGCTTGAAGAAATCGCCACCAATCGCGGCGATTAGGTCGCGAGTCTTGCGCTGAGTGGGTGGGAGCTTCGACCAGGTAGTGAAATGGGCCTGGGCCATGCGGGTGGTCTCCTTGACCGAGGGAACGCCAAGCTTTTCGGCGAAGGCGCCGTCGGCCACGCCATCGCGGGCCACGTCGCCTCCCGCGATGAATGAAATCTGGTTACGCAGGTCGGCGAGTTGGTTGTTCACCGGGGTGGCCGAGAGCAGCAGAACTTTGGTGCGGGCGCCGGCAGCAATGATGTCTTCCATCAGGCGTTGGTAGCGGCTGCGGCGCTCCTCCTGGTCCCCGGGGCGCTGGGTCGCGAGCTTGTTGTTCCGGAAGTTGTGCGACTCGTCGATGACCACGAGATCGTAGGCGCCCCAATTCAGCGTCCGGAGATCGAGCCCGTTCGAATCGCCATTGGTGCGCGAGAGGTCGGTGTGGTGCAGCACATGAAAGCCGAACCGGTCTCCCTGGAAGGGGTTCAGCGCACTGGGCTGGGTGTAGATCGTCCAGTTGCGGCGAAGCTTCTTCGGGCAGAGGACGAGCACCTTGTCGTTGCGCAGCTCGAAGTATTTGATGACCGCAAGGGCCGTGTAGGTTTTGCCGAGGCCGACGCTGTCGGCGAGGATGCAACCGTTGTATTGCTTGATCTTGTTGATTGCCGACTTGGCACCGTCGCGCTGGAAGGAATACAGGGCTTTCCAGATGCCCGTATCAGGCAGCCGGATCTGCCGGAGCGCTTCGTCGAGCGACTGGCCTTCCTCAATGAACCGCTTAAACAGCTCGAAGAGGGTCTTGTAATATACGAACTGGGGTGACTGGTCTGCGTAGACTTGAAGAAGATAGTCCAGGACACGGTCCTTCACATCCTCAACGCGAGCCTGATCATTCCAAAGTTCCTCGAACCAGGCATGCAAGTCGGCCCGGTCGCGATTACCGTCAACGATGAGGTTCAACTCCACGTTGTTATTGGCGGCAGCCAAGCCGAGGCCGCGGGTGGTAAAGTTCGAGCTGCCCACAATGGCGGCTGTGACTTCGCCGCGTGTGATGTGCGACATCTTGCCGTGTAGAAAGCCGGTCTTGGTGACGGATCGAACATCGACCTTGTCGCGCATCCAGGCGGCGCAAGCTTGGGCGAGGTGGCGCTGGTTGAGTCCGTTTGCGAGAGTCAGCCCATCGTCCTTGAGCACATATGCGGCGCCGTCTTTTGCGTCAGGATCGATGGCCTTGATGAAGGCCGCCTCGCCGAAGAGCAGGCGAATGCGTCCAAGTTGATTCAGTTCAGTCCGTAACTTGTCGTAAGCGAAGATCGTGAAGTATGCCGTAACGAGGTCGAGGTTGGCCCCCGGCTTAAGTTGCTGCCGAAGAAAATCTCCAACGCTACCACGCGAATGGTTATCACGTATTCCGGAACTTTGGTCAGGTTGGGGCATTACGTCAGTGCGCTAATGACAGCGGAGCGATAAATCTAGCGCAAGGAAGGATGTCCCGACCGCATACGCTGATTAAAACACCACCTCAATAAAGGTCGCCCTCAGGGCTGGCGGTTACTCAGCGATAGCCGTGCCGCCTGGCTAGACATGGCTGCCGACCAACGCGCCGGATTGATTTTGGAGGCGGATAGCGGAGCGGCTGACACAAAAAAGCCGCTCCCGCCAAAGGCGAAAGCGGCTTGCTTCATGTCAGGTCAGTCATTGACTACCCGCGCGGTGGAAACGGGTCATTCCCGTAACTATTCCGCTCCCTGATCTGGCCATTTCGTCCGTGGATAAACAATTCGCTGCCTTGATTCTCGGCGATCTGCTGTCCAATCCGAATAGCCTGACCTTGGGTCTCGGTCTGCGTAGTGACGCGGCTTGCATTCTCGCCGCGCACTGCCCAGCCGTCACCATGTCGAACAACGTGTTGATTTCGTGCCATAATTTCACCTCCTTTTTCCCTAGTAGGCGGATTTAACCGTGGATCGGGAGACCCCCTAGTCAAGGACTAGATGAGGTTTTGGTTAAGAAAAGTGTTGTATTATTAGCAGCCGGTGCCAACCTAAGCCAAGAATGCAGACCGCCAATAGCTTGGTTCAAGTGGACTGGACCCCTCAAAACCTCATCGGAATCCAGCGTGCGTTGCGGCTGGCCTACAACGCCGTTGAGGACGCGTGCGACCCCAAGCGGCACGCTTTTTACGACACCCCGAATCGCCCATACGGCATTGGCTATAATCGGTGGCTGGCTGTGGATTATCATCTGCTTCAGGCGTGCAATGCAGGCTGGATCGCTGGCATTTCGGCTCATTGGGTTTCACTTGGCGGTAAAGCAGGAACCCCGCTTTCCACGCTTGAGCTTCGAGGCGCGCACACCTCCGTTTTGGCGCTCCACTTGAGAGAGCAAGATGAACTGCCTCGGGATTCAGGCTATCGTTACGATCAACGCGTGCGCAATGAGAAGTATCCCTTGCTCACCGGGTTTGTAGATCCGCACCAAGCCCCGGAGGCCCCAAAGCAACTGCTCAGCCTCCTACTCGTGCATGGAGATAAAAATGCGGAGTTCGCTGAACTGCGCGCATACGACGACCCAGATAATCGATCCAGCTACACGTCTTTTACGGGCAACATTATGGCCGGCGCGGTATTGCCTGCGGCCAATGACAGCGAAGCGGTTTCTGAGCCTAGCGTCGCCCTTATTCAGGGCATCGCAGATCAGAAACCTTCCACCGGAGCATGAGCGCCGTTCTGCCAGAACGCATCGCGCAAGCTAGGGAACTTCAGGGACGGACCAAGACAGAGATTGCTACCGCCCTTGGAGTATCCCCGGCCGCTGTCGCGCAATGGGAAAGCGGGGTAAAGAGCCCGACGGCTGAGAACTTGGCGCTACTCGCGCGCGAGGTTGGCTTCCCAATTGCGGCCTTCCAACGGCCGCAACCAGTGGGATTTTCTCAACCTGGGCCGCTTAGCTTTCGAGCACGTAGCAATGCGACAACGCGCCGGGCAAACGTCCGCGCCGAGCAATTGGCGAAGCTGGTTGCCGAGTCTTACGTTTGGTTGAGTGAGCGCGTCGCACTGCCATTGCCAAACCTACCCGATGTCGGCGCTCCCGGGGTTACCCCGGAGGAAGCGGCACAAGCTTGCCGACGTGCGTGGAATCTTGGTGATCGACCGATTCTTAAACTGGGCGAATTATTGGAATCACAGGGAATCATCGTGGCCCGCGCAAATCTGGGAAATGAGAAGCTGGATGCGTTCTCGTGCCTGGTAAGCAGTCGTCCATTCGTTTTTCTTGGCTCCGACAAACTAGATCGGGCGAGAAGTCGATTCGACGCCGCGCATGAGCTGGCGCATCTCATCCTTCATCAGCACTACGCCGAGCGGCATTTGAGTGATGCCGACGACCACAAAGAGCTGGAGCAGCAAGCCAACTCCTTTGCTTCCGCTTTTCTGATGCCAGCCTCGACGTTCGGGCAGGAGATTTTCGACACAACGCTGAATGGATTTTTGCGGCTAAAGGAACGGTGGGGCGTTTCAGCGCAAGCGATGGTGGTCCGGTCTTTTCAACTTGGGTTAATCGACGAGCATCGGCGAACGGAACTCTTTCGCCAGATGAGTGCGAAAGGTTGGCGTAAGGCGCGGGGCGAGCCGCTTGACGATCTCATTCCCGAGGTAAATAGCAGCGTTGGGAAGCGCAGCATCGAATTGCTCACGCAAGGCGGCGTCATTCACCTTTGGGAGATTCCAAATGAAATCCCCTTCCCCGACGAGGTCCTCCATGTGGCCTTTAACATTACCCCAGAGGGCCTTCACGAAGCCGTGGCCCCAAACGTCGTCCTATTCCCCAAAGCGTAGAGATTCGAGAGAGGCGTCGCTGATGTGTCGCGACTCACCGTGCCAGATCAAAACTTCACGATGATCTACCTGCCCTCGGAACAACCGGGGCATGCACAATGCTGAGACAGGGTCCGGGGATTGCACCAGTCTACCACCTGGCCACCCGGGACGGTTTATTTCAAACCTCGATTATTTCGCGCGCTGGGTTATTTTGGTGGCTGCATCGCTCAACACGATGCAGCCCCGGTGAGGTCGCCGGTAATGCGGCGCCCTCAGGGCCCCGGGGCCTTCACTTTCAGGCTGATTCTCTCCGTGCGTCCGTCCGCGGAATTCCATTCGGCGATCTGGGCTGTCAGGTCCAAGATGATGTGGTTCGGGGCTCCGGAAGGCGCCAACGCCCCCACTCCTGGATTGAACGAGAGGCTGCTGGCGCCTACCCGATCCCACCAGCGTCGTGCACGGTGGGTGTGGCCCGAAAGCACGACGGCCGCGGGAGGGAATAATCCATCGCCAGCATTTCCCTGCGGTTGCCGCAGCCATTCGCCCAATTCAAAGTCCCCGAAATCCACGCACTCTGGTTCGGCGATCGCCGTCTTTGCTCCCTCCGGCGGACAGTGACAGACCGCGATCTGCCTCGGGCCGCCGCGCAGCGGCATCTCGTTCCAAGGAACGCACTCGAAGTTCCAGTCGCCGATCTGGATATTCTGTCGATCGGTGGTGACGTGCGGGTAGTCGAGGTCCTGCATCCAATTCTGGAGTGCCGGCGGCACGTCGTCCGGGCGGTGGTCATGATTTCCTGAACAGAGAATGAGCCGCCGGCCGGGAAAGTTCGCGATCCATTCGGTGACCCACCTCACCTGCTCGTGCATGGAAATTTTGCCCGCGCGGCCGACCAGGTCCCCTGAGATGACGGCGGCCTGGAAGAAAGGGCTTTGACCGCGGATCCAGTCGAACCACCGTTTTTCGAAATGGAGGTCACTACAGTGCAAAACGCGAAGAGGATTTTTCGTGTTCATGGTCATCATGCGGCCTCCACGTCGGGGGTGACGGCTTGTGCGGTGCGCACCGCCATCAGCTTGATCTGCTTCTTCACCGCATCGCTTGTCACCGCGGACTCCAAGTAGCGATAGTTCAGCCCAGACGCCGCGGCTTTCACCGGATCGACAATGCGGCGCGGAATCTTTCGCTGCTTCGTAAGGCGCGCAAAGTCTGCCACCGTGTATGGCTCGATGATCAGCCAGTTATCCATCCACCGATTCATCATCTCCACGGGCAAGACCTGGGCCTTGCGGACGGCCTGAACCACGCTCGCCGAGGTGACCGGCGAGGACGCAAATCCCATCTTGGGCGCATTAAGGGTGTTCCAGACGTTCTGGAAGGTGGCCGCTCCGACGATGATGACATCGTGCTTCAGCATCACGCTATGTCCAGGCTTCCAGGGCAATTCCGAGTTGCCTTGGTAGCTGACTTGTCGATCGAGCAGGGCAAAAATCTCGGTGATGACCGCCGCCGACCAGGCGGTGTTTTCGTGGTGATGTCCGAGCTTACAGATTTCATCAATGAAGATCACGAGCTTGCCGTGCTCATCGAGATGCCTGAGCACGGTCTGGTAGGTGCACTCGTATTTGGCCGCGCCACTCACGATCCAGTCCCCCACGGCCAGCCGGAGCATGGGCCGGCCCAATTGCTCGGCGAAGGCGCGAACGGTGTGGGTCTTCCCGACCCCACTCGGACCCACAATGAGGGGCATGCACCTGAAAATATCCGCGAACTGATGCGTGTTGTCCTGCGACAGTTCCGCGATCGCGTGCAGCGCCTTGAGCGCGTCCTTTTGCGACTGGGTGAACGACTCAAGGTTGCGGGTCTCTTTCTGCAACTGCGGCCAGAAGCCAAGCTTGGTCGCCAGGAGTCGGATTCGCACCCGTGCCTCCGGGGTAATCGCGCGACGCTGCGCATGCGCCAGCAACTTGTATACCGTGCCCGCGCATTCCAGGATCATTTTCGAATTGTCAGCCATTATTTCGAGCAGGTGCATATTTGTGCCAGCGAGGTTGAAGATCAGTTGCTCCAGTTGGGCGGGATCATCGGACTCGGTCTTGGCCCGCTTGAGAGCCAGGGTGAAAGCTTCGTTGATCGCGGACTCGTTGTATCGGATGATTTCATTGAGCATGGTTGAGAGCTACAGGACGGCTGGCGCCGGCGGCTTCCGCTTCCGGCGAATGGAGCCCATCATAGATGTGCGCCAGTTCGCCGGGGTCGGGTTTTATGTAGATTACCGAGGTCTGGAAATTGGCGTGGCCCATCAAAACCTGAAGTGCCACGGGGTCATGATTTGTGGCGGAATAGCAGGCACGCGCGAATACCCGGCGAAGGGAATGTGGGGCCACCGTTCCTTCCAGGCCGGCGCGTCGCGCGGCGTCCGCAATAATACGATGCGCTTGTTTGCGGGAGATCACGCCTGGGGATGTTTTGCGTGAAGCGAAAACATAATTCTCCAGTGGCGGCTCGGCTGAGCCGAATGCGGCGAAGGCGTATTCCCTGATCGCTGCGGCCGCCGCGGCGTTGATCGGGATGCGGCGCGTGCAAACGCGCCGCCGGTTTTCTGAGCGACCTCCCTTCAAACTACGGCGTGCGATCTCGAACGCCGGCGCCGGTGCGCCGTTGCGGATAAGTTGTCGCCATCGTAAACCTAAAATTTCTGATACCCGCAGGCCCGTATTTACGGCGACCTGATAGAAAAGGATATCCCTGGGGCTCGCCAGTTGGGCCAACAATTGCTGGCGCTCGTCGGGGGTGATGAATCGCGCGGTGCTCATGGTGCTCTATAGATACGGCCCTCGGTTTGTGTCCTGGCCCTTGTGCGAGGATGACTACAGGGGGCCTGTCCCTTGGCGGCATAACGGTCGCGTTTCTCGCGGCCTCCCTTAGGTATGTGGCCGCTCCTATGAATACCCCGGTCGGTAACGCCTCGCCCAACCCACCCAACCGCCGCGCCATCAAAGAAGGCCTGGCGCTAATCTTCCAAGGTATCCAACACCTACGGCAGGCCTATCCCCATCGCCAATTCACGGCGGACGGCCGCCTGGTCGGCGACATCGGCGAGATCATCGCAGAACTCGAATACGAACTCACCCTCCATACGGTTTCCCAGAAGGACTACGACGCGGTCACGCCGACCGGTCTACGGGTGCAGGTCAAGGCAACCTTCAAGGATCACCTCACATTCAGCACAACTCCGGACTACTACCTGGGTTTTAAGCTCTTTCCCGACGGTAACCACGAGGAGGTCTACAATGGGCCAGGCCAACCAATCTTTGATCGATTCGCCCACCGAACTGGCATCGGAAGCAAGCTGCTCGCCTTCCCCTTGAAAGAACTCCGCCTGCTCTCGGCCCAGGTCCCGGCCGCCCAGCGTATCCCTCGCCGCCCCTTGCCCGCGCCGGCGCCGGCGGCTTCGCCGTAAATTCCGCGAATGGCCGTGGCCGTATGAATTGTCTGATTCGCGGATACCCCGCTAGCGGGGTAACCACGAGACCTCCGCAGACCCGAGCCGGTAGCCTTCCAATTGAACGTAAAGCCGTAAGCATCATGGGATTTTATCCCGCTTAAGTGCTTAACAATTCACGGATTGAGAGCCACTCTCATAAACATCTTGAGACTGTTGCGGATGAGTCTCAACTATCAATCAATGTCGCATGCGGCCTCAATCAACTATCGCGCAATACTGCTTCGCTCGCTCTTCGGTTCGGCAGCGCTGGTGGTTATCGCGGTGCTCGTGTGGCAGGGAATCACCTCGCACGGGAATCCAAACCCAACCGCAGAAAACGTCAGCCGGGGCGCGGCCATCCTGAACACGGGGGTGCTGGTGTTTCGCGAAGGCTTGGAATGCATTCTGGTGCTTTCGGCCATCACCGCGAGCATGGTCGGTGCCAATCGGGTGCATCGGCAGCCGGTCGCGTGGGGCGCCGGTGTCGGGTTGATTGCGACGATCGTCACTTGGTTTGCGGCCATCGCAATTGTAGGTGACCTAACCGAAAACTTTTCCGCACTTCACGTTCAGGCGGCCACGGGGCTCTTGGCCATTGTGGTGCTGCTGGTGGTGATGAATTGGTTTTTCCACAAACTATACTGGGGTGGCTGGATTGGGCTGCACAACAAACGGAAACGACGGTTGTTGCAGGGAGCGGAAAGCCGCGAGCTTGCGGCCGGTCGCTTGCTTTGGGGCATGGGCCTGCTCGGGTTCTCTTCGCTCTACCGGGAAGGATTTGAGGTCGTCCTTTTCCTCCAAAGTTACCGTCTGAAGCTCGGTAGCGAGATAGTGCTGCAAGGCGTGATGTGGGGCCTACTGTTCACCAGCATCGTCGCGGTCCTGACCTTCATCGCCCATCAAAAATTGCCCTACCGGAGAATGCTGGTGCTGACCGGTATTATGCTTGGCGTCGTGCTGCTCGTCATGGTGGGCGAGGAAGCGCAGGAGATGCAACTCGCCCATTGGATTCCCACGACGCAGATGGGCGGCCTGGCCAATGTGATTCCCGGCTGGATGGGACTCTGGTTCTCTATTTTCCCGACCGTCGAGACGCTGGCCGCGCAAGCGATTGCCGCTACGATCGTCATCGGTTCCTACTGGCTTGCCCGGGCGCCTGCTGCGCAACAGAAGTGCGAGGCGGAATGCGCGGCCGACTCCGAGGAAATCTCCCGCCAGCCGGGGCAATGTGATCCGTTTTGCGTGTCGGCCACGATCTGCCACCCCAAAAGCGAATCGAAGCGTGGGGAATGACCGGCGGCGTTTTGAATTGTCCTGAGCCAGCCGCCGGACAAACCGAGGCACCATGCTGAATGTATTTCAGGTCGTGATCCTCGCGGTGATCCAGGGGCTGGCGGAACTGCTGCCGGTTTCCAGCTCGGCGCATGTCATCGTTGCTGCAAAACTGATGCGCATCGATCCCGCCAGTCCCGAGATGACGCTGCTGTTGGTGATGCTGCACAGCGGGACGATGATCGCGGTAATCGTTTACTTCTGGAAGGCGTGGCGAGAGGCCTTCTTTTCTTCGCGGGAGAAAATCCGCCGAACCGCCACTCTGCTGGTTTTTTCGACGCTACTTACGGCGCTGGTCGGCTATCCCATTAAACTGGTCATCGAAAAAACTGTTCTCCGCGGCACTCCAAACGCGGAGATAGAAATGATTTTCGGGAATCTGGCAGTGGTCGCCGGAGCGCTCGCGGTCGTGGGTTTTTTGATCATCTACTCCGGCTTGCGGCCTGCCCTCGCGGCGAAAGCGCGTGAAATAGGTTGGCGCGAAGCGGGCTGGATGGGCGCGATCCAGGGACTTTGCCTTCCGTTCCGGGGCTTTTCACGCTCCGGGGCGACGATATCGACCGGCCTGCTTCTCGGCGCCGCAAAACCCCGGGTCGAGGAGTATAGCTTTGCGTTGGCCGTGATCCTGACGCCACCCGTTGTCATCCGGGAGGTCGTGCGTGTGCTCGCGCACCGTCCCAGCACGGCGTTGGCGACCGGAACTACCGCGCATGTGTTCGGAGTGAGTTCGCTCGGACTCGTTTTTAGCTTCCTCGCGGGCCTCGTCGCGTTGCGGTGGCTGGCCGGATGGCTGGAGCATGGGCGTTGGCATTATTTCGGGATTTATTGTCTCGCTGCGTCCTTGGGCGTGTTCGCGTTGTATCGGCTCGGATATTAAATAGCCTGTTTTATCATGCCATCGCACCGTCATCCTGAAGAAAAGTCTGGCGAGCCCGAGGCGGATGGTCACGAACACGACCACTTAAAGCACGACCCCGGCGCGGATCACGCGCACGACCATGGTGACCATGACCACGAGCATGGAGGGCACGAGGGCTGCGACCACAGTGACAACCCTTGGGAAACCCGCAGCCTGATGGCCTCGGGGACGCTGGTGGCAATCGGATTGGTTGCGCAATGGACCACGACGTTACCGCGACCTGCCATGATCGGCATCTATACCGCAGCCATGCTGGCCGGTGGCTGGTTCCTGTTGCCCAAGGCATGGCGGGCCGTGCTCAAGTTCCGGCCGGACATCAATCTCCTGGTCGTCATCGCGGCCGTTGGCGCCTCCGTCATCGGGCAATGGGCCGAGGCTGCGACGGTCGTGTTTCTCTTTGGCGTGGCGGAATGGCTCGAAGGCTGGGCAGACCGCCGCGCGCGCCGCGCGGTCGAGTCCTTGCTGGAAATCGCGCCCAAGTCGGCGACAGTCAAGCGAGACGGTCAATTCGTCGACGTGCCGGTGGAACTGGTGACGGCTGGCGAAACCATCGCGGTGAAATCCGCCATGAACATTCCGCTGGACGGCGAAGTGGTGACCGGGGAGTCGTCGGTCAACCAAGCGCCGATTACCGGGGAATCAGTCCCCGTGGACAAGAAACCCGGCGACATGGTGTTCGCGGGCACCATCAACGGTGAGGGATCACTGGAAATTCGCGTCGCCAAGGTCGCCGGCGATACGACCCTGGCCCGGATCATCCGCCTGGTGCAGCAGGCGCAGGAGGAAAAAGCCCCGACCCAGCGCTTCGTGGATGTTTTCGCCCGCTACTATACCCCTGTCGTCACGGTCGCAGCGTTTTTGACCTTTCTCGTTCCGCCGCTCTTCTTCGGAGCCGACTGGTCGGACTGGCTTTACCGTTCCTGCGTGCTGCTCATCATCGCGTGCCCGTGCGCCTTGGTCATCTCGACCCCAGTGAGCATCGTTGCCGGCCTGACCGCGCTGGCTAAGCAGGGCGTCCTCGTGAAAGGCGGCGCGCACTTAGAGGCCATCGCCAAGCTCCAGGCGCTCGCGGTGGACAAGACCGGCACCATCACCGAGGGCAAGCCGCAGGTGCAAGGAGTTGAAGCACTCAACGGCAAATCAACCGAAGAGGTCTTGCGCATCGCCGCAGCGATTGATGCCCACTCACCTCACCCTCTCGCCAAAGCCGTGGTCGAATACGCGACGAAACATGGCATCCTATTTTCGCGCGCGAAAAACTATCAGGCGCGCAGTGGGCGAGGCGCCGAAGGCGTGGTTGAAGGCCACGCCTACTTTGTGGGTAATCACCGCTTCACTCATGAGCTCGGCGTCTGCTCACCGGAAATCGAAAAACGGCTAGCCGCCGTCGAGAGCCGTGGCCAATCGGTGGTGGTGGTTGGCCACCGGCCCCACGACAACTGCGCCGGTGAGGTGCTGGGAATTTTGGCCATTGGCGACACGGTCCGGCCTAATGCCGCCGCAGCCATCCGCTCGTTGCATGCCGCGGGAGTTACTTCCGTCGTCATGTTGAGCGGCGACAATCAACGGACCGCTGACGCCATCGCTAAGCAAGTGGGTATCGACGAAGCCCGTGGCGATCTGCTGCCCGAGGACAAGGTCGAAGCCGTGAAAGCCCTGCGCAAAAAGCACGGCTCCGTCGGCATGGTTGGAGACGGGGTCAACGACGCGCCGGCGATGGCGACCGCGACGATTGGCATCGCGATGGGTGGCGCCGGCACCGATGCCGCCATCGAAACGGCCGATGTCACCCTGATGACCGACGATCTCGCCAAAATCGCCGACACCATTCGCCTGAGCCGGCGAACGATGGGTATCATCCGCTTCAACATCACCTTCGCCCTGACTCTCAAAGCGCTCTTCCTCGTGCTGACCCTTCTCGGCCATGCGAGCCTGTGGCTGGCAATCATGGCTGATACAGGCGCAACGCTGCTGGTCGTAGCCAACTCTCTGAGGCTGCTCCACTCCGCCAAGTAGCAGATACTGGTGGCGATGACCGACCCTTGGGGTAATGGTGAAGCGTTGGCCGTAGTGGGCGCAGGGCTTGGTTTGTTTTTGGCGGTGTTTTGTCATCATCTATCGGTCAACGGTCAAAACCGAGATTTTGTTCACGGGGCGCCGGGGCCTCGCGGCGCGCAAAGCCCGCGAACGGCGTCAATTCCACCCATCAAATCCAGGGATTCATTTTCGCGCTGGTCCGTTACAGAATAAATTGTGACGTTCGCCGGGAGGCTCAGTTAGCTGGCTGGAGAGGCACCCACATCCGCCGGGGGTAATGAATCGGGCCGTCACAAGCCCGCTTCACGCGCTCGTTTCAGTTCGGACTGCATAAAGTTGATCAACTGGGAGGCGTCAGAACTAAATGCGGCCACTAGCGGTATGAGTTCGCCTTCGTTTCTCGGCCGCTGCTGCCGCAGGATCGCGATGGCCTGTTGCTTCGCCAGTTCGGGGTCCGCATGTGGATCCGCGCCCTGTTGCGCATCGAAAAGCCTGTTGTAGGCGCCGGTGAACCAACGGCAGGCATTCCCCGCCAGCTCCATGGAAAAACCTTCGCTCAGGTCGCGGACGGCATTCTGAGCCGCCACCGCTACTAGCAGTCGGATCCGCACCTCAGTCAGGCTCGGCTGCCGCCAGCGGCAAGCAACTCGTTCGATCAATTCCTCCACCGGCAGCCCTTCCGCAATCGGATCGGGCGAAGCGAAAAATCTCTCGAAGGCCACATCGACCGCCCGGAACGGCGGAATCTCCAATTCCAAGCCCTCGCCGCGGTAGGCCGCCCGCAGCCGGTCGCCACTGGCATCAGCCGGCAACTGAGCCATCCAGTTCTCTCCTCCTCGCATGCCTTTTCTGGCCAAGAAGTCGCGGCACAGAATCCACCGCTCGCGCAGCGGCAGATCCGGGCGGTCGCGGAAGGCCCCCTGATACTCCCAGCGCTGCTTCGCGTCCGTCCACCGCAGGATCGCATCAAAAGAAGGCGGGCGGGCGGTTTTCAACCACTGCCGAATCTGGCGGCGGGCCTCTTCTGAATCCGCACCGCAAAGTTGGACCGGATAGTTCTCCAAACCGCGCCCAAGCAGGTCGGCCCACCACTTCAGGACCTGGTTACAGGGCCATTGCCGGAAGACCGGCTTACCGCCGGGAGCGCCAATTTCTGCGGGGATATACCAAAGCCTGCCACCTGGCATGCCCGCCTCCCAATCGACGCCGATCGATTTGAGCTCCGCGAGTTTGCCCGCAAGAAACGGAATGACGAAAAGGAAGATCCAAATCTTGCGCGCCGCCGGCCCCGTGAAATCCGGCGCGAGCGATTGCCGCAGCGCCCCATTCAGGATGAGGAAGCGGGCGAGCTGGTTGGCGAGTTCAACCCGATCATAAATGACGTTGCCCTGCTCATCCTCTTTCCAGCGCTCAGCATAAGGCGCACCTACGACGTATCGCTCGTCGGCCGACTTCAATAAGTCGGCCTCCGCTGGTCGGACCTGATCCGCCTGCAGCAAGCGGTCGATGAGCTTCAGCGCCACTTCGCGCAAATTCTCCTTGCTGAGCCCACCCGCGCTCAATCGATGAAGCGTTTGGTCGTTGATGCCATCGAGGCTCTTCGTCGGCAGATCAACTGCCCGAATTAGAAATTTGAGCACGGAACCGCTGGCGGGCACCCCCGGGGTGTTCTCGGTAATGGTCTTCATTTTTATGCGAGATAAAGGGGGCGAGCGTCCCCGCCCCCGAGGCTCTTCAGTTATAGTTTAGGCGTTCAACGGGTGACAATTCTTCCTCGATCACTCGTCGTCGTCACTTGCCTGCTCTTCCCAGTCATCGGGTCGCCCGTCTTCTCCTCTACTGTCCCAATACTCGTCATTGTTGGGGTTACACTGGTTGGCATGGTTATCCTCATCCGGTCCGTTTGTCGTTTTCATGGTTTTTACCCTGATCGTGTTTTGTTTCGCGGATGAAACACCTTGTTTCATCGGGCCGTAGTCTACACCTGGCCGCCCAAAAACGACCGGACTCCGATCTGACAAGGTCCCCCGCGGAGCAAACAACTGGTTCCCTATAAATTGTCTGATTCGCGAGGAGGCCGGGGTTAGCTGTCCGCTCCCGACGCGTTGAGGTCGCTCAGCCGGCGCTGGAACTCCTCATGCAGAGGGCCTTCAGGGAACGCGCTCTCGGGTGGCTCAACCAACTCAAGGACGCGCCGTGATGCCACAAAAAGGCTCTTCCAAACCGCTTCGATCGGCAGCGCCCAGCCCGCAGGAGTGATAAATTCCCCGAGCTGTTTGCCAGTGCCGAGATGCTTCCGATACAATGACCCCGCCTCGTAATTCGTGTGGGCAAAGGCCGAGAGATGGATGTAAAATGGATAGAGATGTTTTTGATCCAAATCCTTCAGGATGTCCCAAAGGGACACCGATTTTGGCGGAACCGCGTAACCCTGCTGAGTTAGGCGCTGGGTTATCTGGGAGGAGAAGGAATCGAACACGTCCTTTTGTTTCAGGCAGTCTGACCGAAACTCCTCCGCAAGCGATTCACTCTTGGCCAGCTTGGCCCAATGCTCGCTCGACGAACGAACATGTAAAACCCACCGAGCTTCCTGCTCAAAAGGATCCACTGGCTTCAGCATCCAGAGGATTTTGAGGTGCGCCTCAAAGGCGGAGCGGGCCGCAACCTGGGCGGCCGGGAGCAGCACGAGGTCATGGCGCGCCATGAGCACGAACGCCTCTGCGTGACGGATCACCAGTTTTAGAAGGCAATAAGCCTCCGTCTCGGCCTCAAAGCGTCCGAGCTTGGTCTTCCCTTTACCCAGGGCGGCAAGATACGCTTCGATCGTCCGATCGATGATATCGCAGAGCGCGACTATTTCAGGGGTCGGTGCCTGGATGATGGAGCTCACAGTTATAGGTCACGTGCTGGACTCAGAGTGGCCGTCTCCGCCCAGTGCTTCCAGATCATCACCATGGCACAGGTATCCAGCTTGCAGTATTGGAGCAAGAGTCGCTCCCGGTTGCGGCGCAACTGCGGATCGGCTTCCCGCCGGAAGATGAGGTCCTGATAGACGCGGATGGCGCCCGTGCCTTCGATGATGGCTTCCTCGTCTTCGTCGCTCTCACCGAGTGGCAGTGGAGGCAGGGTCTTGTAGGGATCCAACGGCAGCCCGTTGGCGCCGAGTTTCAGATATTCGGTGAACCATGGGTGCGCGCGCAGGACCGAGGAGTGATTCCAGATCGAAGGCAGCACTACCTTGATCGAGGTCCGGCCAAGCATTCCGGGGTGAAAATAGTGTTCCAGCGCAAGCTTGTGCAGGTCGCGAATCCGCGGTGAGTGTTGGCGCTTACCCTTGGCATCTTCCGGGCCGAGCAGCCGGTTGATCCAGTCGGCGAGGTCATTAAGTTCAGCCACCGCCTGGAAGCCTGAAAGCCGGAGTGCCTCCGCGGGGTCCCGGCGCACCCATTTCTCGATTTGGCCCATTACGAGATTGAGCGTTGATTGCTCATAGTGCGACCAGACATAGACCGTGCCTGTCTCGCCAATCTGCTGCCGCAGAGTCCGCGCAAAAGTGAAGTTGGGAAAATCACGCTCTGTGTTCAGCCATTCCGCGTGAGTCAGGTTTCCCTGCTGATCGAGCGTATGGCAACTCCACTGGAACGCCACGCGCTCGTATGGCCGAAGGCCGGCATGGTGGGGCAAGGCGACGTTGCAGGCCTCGAAATCGACGAACCGCAAAGGCCAGCCCGGATCCGCCTGATGGGCACGCAGCTCATTTCTCAGCGCCTGCGGCAAATACTCCTGTCCACCGTCCCGGGAGTGTGACCATTGCAGGTAACGCCGCTCCCGTCGCTTTCCGGCGACGCCCAGTTGTCCGTCTTCAAGGTCCAGGAGGGACGCATGGCCCTGAGCAAGCAAACCAGGAACAGGGTCGGGATATTTGCCCGAACCAATCTGGGTGACACGATGCAGATCAAGGATGTGGGGCTGTGCACTCGCCATCGTGCCCCAGCATTCGGCAAATCCATTTCGGTCGGGCTGGTGCCCAGCGGAAAACCGGAATTCACAACTCCGACAGGTCTTGTAGAAATCCGGGACCGGCTCTTGAACTCGCGTGGTCTCGCCACTGCCACTCAACAATACAGTCAGGGCGTGCATCTGTGCTTCCATTTCTGGCATCAAGCTTGCCGTCTCGGCCGATACTTCGCGAAGAGCGAGCAGTTGGCTGCCCACAAGGTCACTGATGTTTCCCGAGTAGGTTACTTCCGGCCGGGCCCTCGGGTTTTGCGGGTCGGGGCTGAGCCCGAATCGGGCCAATGTTTCACTCGGATTCACTGCATGAGACTTATTCACGACACAAAGCCACGGCTTCACCTCAAAATCCGGAAAACATTTCCGCAGCAAGTAGGCCTGGAAGGCGACATCGAGTAAATATGGCTGCCACTTGGACGAAACTTTCCCCTTCTGGTTCACGAAGGGAGATTGGGCGTCATCGCCCTCGTCGTCTTCAGCCCCTGCAGTGACCTTGATAGAGGATGACTTCACCTCAATCAGGTGGAGGATGTTTCCGGCCCGGCGCAGAATATCGATCCGCGCGTAAAGCTTACCCCAGAGGACCGCGGCCTCGAAGACCACTGCGTCGGGTTGGCCGGCAATCAGTTCCTTCGAGCGTGCGAATGCGTGCTGCGGGTCACGGTCCGCCACCAAGTCGATCCCTCTTGGATACTGGGCCTTGGCGACTGTCTCGACCATGAACCCTCCTTCGGCAAGAAACTGAAGGTATTCGTTCTCATCGAGAGTGGTTGGATAACCGCACTTGCGGTAATAGAGTTTGGTCCGGCAATCAAAGGACGCCTTGAAATCGGACTTGCTGAGATAAGGGCTGGGCACGGAGCAGGGTTCTTTAGATCGAACCTGATGTTCAGGTTACCTATAAGCTACGCCACGAGCAAGCTTAGGGGCATACCGCGCTGGATAGATTCGCTTCCGAAGTTAAGCTACTGACAGACAAATCGCTGCTGGCACGTGGTAAATCGAACCTAGCCGAATGGAGCCCGCCCCGTTCAGGGGCGGACTCCGTCGGTTTCCCAAAAAGAACAAATTCTCACCAGGCCGATGGCCTCGTGCCCATATTCGCCTCGCGGCTTTGGACGTTGCGGCGTGCGGGTGCCAGCCCTCTGAACTTTGTTTCAGTTTACACCTTGGGAAAGTAAATAGGGCCTAAAGCGATTCGAGGACGGCCAGCTCCTGGAGTTCCTCCAGCAGCTCGGGATATCGATTGGTCATGAACCGCTTGATTTTAGCGTTTTCGAGCAGGCGTTTCACGTAGCGCTGCACCGCGTTGAGGTGCAGTGAATTCTCACCGAATCCATCCTGGTGCAGCCGGTAGTCGCGCTCCAGCACCTCCATCTCCTTTTCCATCCGCGTGACCTCATCATCCGAGATGCCGTGGGGGCTCTTGGGCTTGCTTCCGCTCACTAACTGCTCCGCGGGAGTTCCGATGATCAAGGCATCGGCATAGGCCCGAGTGTAGTTGCTCCCGCTGACCATCAGTTGGGCCATATCGACCTGGCGCATGGGCTTCGCCTTGCGGAACAGCCGCAGCGCCGCCGCCGTGATCGGCTTGGCCTTCAGGATTTCGACGGCCTCCGGGTCGATGCCGTCAAGGAGGTTGAGGCTGGCCTTCACCTTGCCGATATCGACGCCCAGCGCCTTTGATATCTGGTCCGGGGTGACGCCATGTTCGATGGCGCGCACAATCATCGCGTGCTCCTGGATCAGCGACAATCGGTTCACCTTGTCGTTGTAGGTGAAAGGGTCGTCGTCGCTCGCCACCAGGCAGAAGGCTTCGGCCAAGCCAAGTTCCTGCAGGGCTTTGAGGCGCATGTGCCCATCCATGAGCAAATATGATCCTTTGGCGCCACGCTGCGGAAACACCATCAACGGCTCGATCACGCCCACCTCCCTAATTGAGGAAAGCACGGCCTTGTATTTTCCGAAGGCATGATCGGTCGGCTTGACCTGCCGGATGGGGTGAATGGCGGAAAGCGGCAGGGTCACCCCATCAAGTGCAAATGCCGTGCGCACCTTGTCACTCATCCCGCGTGCCTCGCTCGTTCGGCCAGAAATTTTGGCATCGTGTTGAGTTCCTCGGCGCGGAGGAGGTTGATGTAATCCTCATCCGCCACCAGCACCCGAAAGGCCGCAGACACGGACAACAACCGCGCCTCACAAAGCTTCGCCTTCTTGACCATGATCTTTTGCCGCTGGGTTTCCAGGCGGTAGGCCCGGACCAGGCTCTCCGCCGTGGTGCGATGGCCGCCCCGGCCTTTGTGTTGACTGTAGGTCTTCCCAAAGGTCCGGCGCAGATCGACAATGCGCCGGAACGCACGCAACGTTTTTTGGGTCATCTCCTTTCGCTCATAGGCTTCCATGAGTAGCCGCTGGGCATCGTCGTCCGCGGCGCCGGAGATGCCGACGGCGATCGTGATCGGGATTTTCCCGTGCAGCACGGCCTCCAGTAGGCGGTCCTCGCCGTTACGAAGGAGATTGAGAATACTCTTCACGTAGTCAGCCCCCAGTCCCGTCTTGGCCGCAATATCCGTGTGCGTGTGCCCCTGCTCTTTCATCCAATTGATCATCTTGATCTGGTCCAGCACCCGCCCGCGGCGCCGGGCAATGTTCTCAATGAGGCTGGCGAGGAGGCTATCCGTCGTAGAGAAGCCGCGCACCAAGGCCGGGATTTCCTTTTGCCCGAGAGCGATAAACGCCTCCAAGCGGCCCTGGCCACAGACCAAGTCAAATGTCTCACTGCCGTCTTCGGCGGGCTTCCCGGCGGTCACGGTAATCGGCTTCTTGAGGCCAATCGCCGAGATGTTCTCCACGATCCGGTCGAATTTTTTCTTATCCCGCACCCGCGGGTTTACGACCCGGACGCGGTCTACTGGTATCATCCTGACCCGGGACTCATTCTGGATGCTCATGCAGCGGCATCCTCCACCGAGATCCGCTCGGCCATCTGAAAGAAAAACTCCAGATCATCGAACCGGTATGAGTCGAGGAGGGTGTGATTGTTGTCGGCCAGGCGCATCTTTGTTTCGGTCAGGTCAATGCCAGGGAGCAAATAGTAGTCCTTGATCCCCTGGTTGTCCTCAGCCATTCGGATGGCGATGGTGAGGTCTGGACGGTAGTTTTCCTCAAACCGAAGCATCCAGCGGGCGGAGCCGGTCGCCGTCCGGTGGCAGCGCGCGAGAACCAATGATACGGTCAGTTCCCGGTCCAGGATGAGCAACTCGGTCTTCGGATCCCGCTCCACCTTCACGCCCAATCCGGCCAGACGCCCGATCACTTCCTGCACAACCTCCGGGTGCCGTCCCCGCAGGTAGCGGTTGATCTCGACAAACGAATAGTCGATCTCGGGGGCGTAGCCTATCAGCGCGTAGGCGCGAATCAGGCTGCCGAAGCGATTCCTGAAGGCGGCACTGGAGGGCATCGCCTCTTGCTCATCGATCAGGAGCCCTGAAATGCGACCGTAGCGCGACCATAGGTCCTTGAGGGCTGTCAGCATCTCGTCATTGGAATACCGTCTGGCCCGCGCCAGGATGGTCTCTTGCACCCGCACAAAGAGCATCGGATCGACGATGGCCGGGAAGGCATTGTCGGCGCGGATCCACATTTCCGGAGGGTTGGCGACATGCTTGCGCTTCAACTTGCAGGACGTGCGGTGATAGACGTTATTGCCGATGTATTTTTCGTTTGTGAGGACCTGGTGAATGGTGCCCCGGGTCCAGGCACGGCCGAGATCCGTGGTGACTTTCTGGGCATTGAGCTCGTCAGCTATCTCCCTCTCCGATTTCCCGTCAGCGAGAAACCATCGGTAAATTGATCGAACAATGTCCTGCTCGTCCTCCGGACCTGGCACCAAGACAACCCGGTCGGTCTGCAGGCTTTTTTGTTCGCCGATCTTTAGCGTGCCTTTGGGCTGGCCCGCCTGGTCGATCAGCATGCGCCGTAGACCAAACCCGGCGGCGCCACCCTGCTTGAAACCCATCTGGATCAGTCGGCAGGCACCCTGAAAGACTTTGGTCGAGAGTTCGCGGCTGTATTCACCAGCCATCGAGCGCTTGACGCTCTTGATGATATTTGAGGTGGGGCTGCCGTCGTTCTCGAATTGTTCGGCGCAGTAGCTGACAGCGATGCCGGCGCGCTTGCAGATGTATTCATAATATCCGCTTTCATCCGCGTCCTGGAACCGTCCCCAACGGCTGATATCGTAAGCGAGAATGCCCCTGAAATCGGCTTTCCCCGTCTCAACCTCGGCGATCATTTGCCGGAGACTCTCCCGGCCTTTCATGCTCAGGCCGCTTTTCCCTTCATCCGCAAAAACCCGGACGATTTCCATGCCGCGCTTCGCGGCATACTCTTTGATCCGGTCGAGTTGGTTCTCCGTCGAATACTGCTGATGCTCCGTCGACATGCGCACATAAGCAGCGACGGGGATTAGTCCCCCCGTCGCTGCCGGGAGCGGTAGCTGGCCCTGACCGCTCATGTGGCATCACACCGTCGGCCGCCAAGCTAGTGACGGTGACGGGAGTTGGTTGAGGTTATGATTTGGGCCGGCGGCCTCGCAAAATCGCATGTCCGCGCAGCATGAGACGCCGCAGCTCCTTGGCTATCGCATCTTGTAGCGTAGCCCCCGAGAGGTGCGAGATGATGCCGATTTTCAGAGCGAGATGCGTGTCAATCGTATCTTGTAGCGCAACGTATCTCAGGACCGAGGCGAGACGCTTGCTGAATACAAATCCGCTACGCTTCGAGCGCTGAATGCGAGTTTCCCTCCGCCAATAACGCGGATGCCGATCGCGCCAGGTGCGCACGCGGTCGGTATTCTCCTTTCCGCCAAAATACTTCCGGCCACCGTTTTTTCGGAGCCATCGCTTGCGCGACTTGGCGCGACTGGCGCGCGTGCAATCGGGTTTGGCACAGAAGCGGTGGCGATGACCGACTCGTGGGTTAATGGTGAAGCGATGGCCGCAGTGGGCGCAGGGCTTGGTTAGTTTTGGTTGATGTTTGTCCATCAACCAACAGCCGATGGCCCAAACCGGAATCATGTTCGCGGGGTGCCGGGTGTCTCCCGGCCTTAAGAAGGCCGCGATTTTTCACGTCGGCACCCAACATGTATTTCGCGGGCCAATTATCGGCCAAGGCCCGATGCCTCAGGAAGGCAAAATCGGCGGCGACACGAAGAAGGCTGACTGATCTCAGGCGCCTCGCCGGTAACGCTTGGCCATTTGGAGGCCGGCGGCGATTTTAAGGCTTCTCGTAGATCGCCTTGGTCTGGGCGACCTCCAATTCCATACCGTAGTTCTTCGCCGCTTCAGCATTAGGGCTCTTCGGGTATTTTTCGGCAAAATCGTAGTAAGGTTTCGGGTCTTTTCCGCCTCGCATGACCGGAGAGTTGAGAGCCGCCCAAGCCTTATCCTCGGCGCTCGGTCCACAGGCGGAGAGGAGGCCGCTGGCAGCAATAAGGAGGCAAAGCGCTAAGAGGGCAGTATGGCGGGAGACGTTTGGTTTCATGAGGGAACGGAACGTTGGGCTATTTGTTATTTTTGACGCTATGAAGTTTGTGCCGGTCAACGGAGCTTGCCGTCCCCACCCACCTGACCCACGTGGTCGCCGGAGGCACCGGTCACCCGGCCAGCAGCATCCACGGTTCCCTTGAAGGCGCCGGTGTGGGCTTCGGTGATGCGCCCATCACCGTCGATGTGTGTTGAAGCCGAAGTGTCCTGCCATTGGCGGGTCGCTTTCCTTTCGGGTGTGTCGAACAGTCCAGCGGTATTCACGGGATCAGTTTGCGCAGCATACGCTCGCCAGAGAATAAAAGCGCCGATCGCGAGGACCGCCAAATATGCCAGGTAAATGACCTGAAATGCTATGGCGACAACAAGACCGACAATCAGCGCGGTAACCGCCGATAGGTCCGCCGTCAGGCGCATGCCCATCAGGAGTTTGTCAGCGTCGCCGAAAGTATCGTTACCCGCATAAACCCCTTTGATAACCTTGGCGGCCAGAACGATCGCAAGGATCGCAGGAAGCCAGAGCGCGAGGTAAATGGCGAGAAGGAGCGCACTATTCCTGAGTCCTCCGGAATAATAGAGTGCCAGGCCCGTGACGGAAATTTGGCCGAGCGAGATGCCAAACAACTTCCATCGTGCCATTCCCTTTAGCGTCAGCAGTCCGTAAGAGGAATCATCGAATAGTTCGGCCATTTCCCGGGGGTCGCGTGCCAGCCTGGGCCAAACGAGAACCCGGCGATAGAACGAGAAGCCGGCAACAGCGAAGAACCCAACATACAGGGAAAGGACCACCGCCTCAATGGGGGCCGCCTGGGAGTCTTTTCCAAACGACGGCGCTTGGGTCAAGAAACCGATGCGAGCACTGGAAACAGAAAATTCGCGATCACGCACAGGTTAAAAAAGAATTCCGTGAATCGGCTCTGTTTCGCTGGAGCAAGGCCCATGATAAGCAGGTGCCGGTGTCTGGTGCCGGACCAGAATCCAACACCCTTGAAGGTGTTTACGAATGCCGAGGAGATGGTTTTGGTGGGCATATTATTGGGATGCATCGTCGCGAAAGTTACGCGGAGCACCCCGACACAGGTGTTCCGCCAACGACACCAACTGGTCGCTTTCCGGGCCCTTCGAGAGGATTTCATCCACTTGGAGGCGCTCAAACTGAGCTCGTATTTCGAGCGGCAGATTTCCGGCGTGGACGATGATTTTGCCAGTAAACCCGGTCTCCTTCAATCGGCTGACCAACGCCAGGCCATCTACCTGAGGCATTTTGTAGTCGGTAACCAGTAGGTCGAATTTGACCATGGAAGCGATGTCCTGTGCTTCCTGACCGTTTTCCGCGGTGACAACCGTGTGCCCTGCTTCTGCAAAAAGAACGCTCACCATTTCCGCATACAGGCGCTGATCCTCGGCGGACAATACATGGAGTGGCTCGACCGATGTTTCGCTCATGGGCGAAGTGCTGGACAGACGCTGCCACCCTGATGAGGGCAAATGACGTGGACGCATGGGTTACGGCGGGCAGGGGCCATTGGACTGGTGTAATTCGGAAACCGCCGGCGGTGGCCCACGTCGGCAATGGAACAGGGCGTAAATTCGCACCTAAGTGTCAAGTGTAATGGGCGACATGTCGCCCCTCCCTTTTAGGCTTCTACTGTAACGTTGGCGGCACAAATCGCCCATGCCAAGTAAGCGACATGTCGCCAGAAGACGCCACGACCGCAATTCCGTTGGAAAGGCCGCGGCACAAATCAGGCGACAGCAAAATCTAACTCAAGAAGACCTGGCTGGACGTTCTGCTGCTATCGGCTGGAATATCAGTCGCGACACAGTGAAGCGGATAGAGAACGGTGAACGTGAAGTCACCGACATTGAACTCCGGCTCCTTGCGAAGGCGTTACGCGTGCCGGCGGCAGTCTTGCTGGGCTAGCGTTCCAGTTCAGAGTTTTTGATACCGCGGATCGCCGCACTGGCTCGTGGGAAAGTGGGTGCAGGGATGCCCTTTGAGTGCTGCCGCCATATGCGAAGGCGACATCGTCATCTGACTGCCGCGGTAGTCCATTCGACATGATGGCATCGATGAGCCAGACCATCCCGTCAGCAGACCGAGTGCGTATCCGATGGCAGACGAAGCAAGAATTCCATTGGGCCAGACGACTTGGGGCTGCGGGGCTTTGTCGTAGTCCTGCACATCTTCCGCGAGGTTGGCGGCGGTGAGAAACTGGAGGCAATGCATGCACGTTTCCCCCGGCATGGACATGATGACTTGGCCGCGAATTTCTGGAGCCTCATTTTCCGGTCGCAGGATCTTCATCCCGATATCAACAAGCGGAATCAGATGATTTCGGCAAAACGCCTCCAGGTCGCGGCGCGCCGCAAAGCCATCAATCGCTCCGAAGATCACGTCGCAGCGGCGGAGGGCGGAGACCTTGGCTTCCCAGCCAAGAGGGCGATCGTCTATTTTGGCCTTCGGTTGCAGGCCACGGTAAAGCCGGGCGGCAATGTGGGTTTTGAATGCCTTGGTGCGAACATCCTCCACGCTTGCACCCACCAGCCGGTTCAGATTCGTGTCTGCGATTTGTTGCGGATCACAAAGCACGACATCCTGGAAGCCCAGATGGGCGAGCTGCTGAGCAAGGTGCGATCCGCCGCCGCCGAGGCCCACGATGCCGACTCGGGCGTTTTCAATGATATCCTGCGCGCCAGTGCCGAGAAAACTCTGGCGATCGTAGCGTTCGTCCGCGGGCGCACGGTCCTTCGCCCGTGCGCGAAAGGCCCGGTAGGTAATCTCGCGCTGCGCGGGAATGACCATCGGCCAGCCGATGACGGCGAGACGAAGAAGGGGATGGAAAGCGCCGTCCAGACCGCGGACTTGCCCGCAAATCCCCTGTTCTGAAATTACGCCCCAAGCATGGAGCACCTTGGGCTGGGCATTGGCACAGCTCTGGACGACCTTGGGTCCGCTTTCCCGATCGGTCGGGCTGACCCAGGGGATGCCATTCCGTCCATGCGTGTGGACCCAGAGCTGACCCGCACCGGTGGCATAGGCCCGGCCCATGGCCGCTTGGATTGCTGCACCGCCGATGCGACCGCCCACTGAATAGTCTTCGACATAGTGGTCGTCCGGGATGCTGTGATACTCGAAGCAAAGCAGCAGGGGTTCCGCTGCATCGAGCGACTGACGAAACGAGAAGAAGCCCAGGCGTTCGCCGGCGAAGGGATGCGGCCGCTCAAGGTCGGCCAGGGCTGCGAGCAAAAGTGCGCGGGGAATTTTCGCGATATGGTTCATTGGCGGAACGCTTGTAGATGATCCATGACCATCTCGGTTAAAGTTTGGCCGGGCTTGGTCTGCCACGACACCGCCCACCAGCGCTGGCCGAGGATCAATACCCCATCAGCGTTCCAATTCGTCCCTTTGCCGAGGTGGGCAACTTTGGCGGAAAGAAACAGGCGGGACTGATAGCCGTCCCGAAACACCGGGCACAGAAGGCCGGTGACGGTCTGAGGATTGGCGCCGTCGGGCAAAACCAAGTTCTCGATGCGGAGGAAGGTCACCTGACCTTCCTCCGCTGCCGAGATCACCGGATAGAGCGTTTTCAGCGCCGCGATTTGATCCGCGGCGAGCATGGCTCAGGAGGCTCCGCCGCTGGGGCAGTTGCTCGCGAACACTTCGCCGCCCACGATGGTAACGTGGGCCTTGTTATCCAGCGGGGTAAGAACGCCGCCGATCATCTGACAGAGGGTGTCCTCTTTGGGTATGTTCGGCTGCGGGATGGTCTTCAGTTGCGCGACAGGGTGACTGCCAGGCTGCACCTCGTAGGTTTGGCCATTGATGACAATCGACACCTCTCGCGGAGGCTTCGGACCCGGATCGGGTTTATTTTCGTGGGAGTTCATAACGGTTGCGCCGGAGCCGCCGGCATTCGGTGTTGCAACGGCCAGCAACTTCACCCACGGTTCAATTACTAGAGAGATCCGGTGGCGAAAGCTGCTGAATTTCCAACAGCCCGGCGAAAGCCGGGCTGTTCTCATTTCAACGCCCTAACGATGGTTAACAGTTTGGCGTGTGCAATAATAAAGCGTTAACCCGTTATTAACGGGAAATCCCCCTAAAGACGCCTTTTCCTAGGCAATTTGGTTGCCAGTCAAGGATATTTAAGTGATAGTGTTAACACCATGAACCCCCAAGAGTCACCCTTCCCATTGCGCCTCAAGCAGGCCCGCCTGCTGCTGGGGCTGTCCCTGCGAGAGCTGAGTGAACGAGTCGGCACGGTCAGCCATGTTGCGCTCACCAAATATGAGCGCGGTGAGATGAAGCCCTCCTCCGAGATGCTGGTTGCCCTCTGCAAGGCCTTAGGGCGGACGCCCGATCAGATGTTCCGGCCGGTCCGCGCGTCGTTGTCCAATGTCAGCTTCCGTAAGCGGAAGAGCTATTCCGAAAAACAGACTGGCATGGTCCTTGAGCTCGTCCGTAGCCGACTCGAAGACTATCTCGAAGCCGAAGAATTCGTGCCAGAGCAGGTGAAGTCCGCTCCGAAACAACTCTCACTGCCCGCCAATTTCAAACCCGACAATTTGGAGCCGGTTCGAAAACTGGCGGTCCACTTGCGCAAAGAGTGGGGCTTAAACGAGGAGCCCATCCCAAACTTGGTGGAGCTGCTGGAAGACCACGGCTACAGAGTCATCCAGATCAGCTTGGATGAAAAAGGATTTGATGGATGCGAGGTCGCGGAGTTTCGCGCGCTGATCATCGGCACTTGGCCGGATAATTCAGTGGCAAGAATGCGTCTCACGCTCGCTCATGAGCTGGCCCACTCACTCCTCAACGAATCAGTCACCAAACTCGGCCTCACCGAGAAGGAGGCTGAATCGGTCATGAACACGTTCGCCTCGGAGTTTCTGCTGCCGACGGCCGCCCTTAAACGCTACCTAGGTGAGCACCGGACCTCCATCACGATAGCGGAGCTCGAAGAAGTGAAGTTGAGGTTTGGAATCTCGATCGGGGCGATCGTTTACGCCCTCCGGGCACTCGGGATTATTAACGAGAGCGCCCATCGTCGCTTCTACACGCAGATCGTGCCGATGTGGAAAAAGGCTGGCGAGGGCGAGCCGGGTGACGAAGCCCTCGGCAAAGCTTACCGGGAACAGCCCGCGCGGTTCCAGCGACTCGTGCGGCGGGGGATATCAGAAGGCCTCATCTCCCTTTCACGTGGCGCCGGACTGCTCGGCAAGCCTTTGAGTGAACTCAGATTGGAAACCGGCCCCATCGTGGAATGAAACTTGTTGTCCACGATGCCTCGATCCTCATCGACCTCGCCCTCAGCGAAACGGTCGATGCCTGGTTCGCCTCTGGTATCGAGACGTGGACGACAAATCTGATCTACCCCCACGAGATTGACCGACCGGAGCAGCGCGCGGTGCTGGATGGCTATGTTCAGGCCGGCAAGCTCCTGATCCGGACGGTCACACCCGCTGAGATCGAACTCCTGAGCCAAATCCGCAGCGGACTCACCATCCCTGATCGGTCCGCAATCATGCTCGTGAAGGAGCTGGGGGATGGCGCCAGGTTGGCCACCGGCGACAAGGCCATGCGCAAAACGGCGGAGCGTGAGAAGGTCGCCGCATGCGGGCTCCTGGGGCTCTTCGACCTCATGATCGTCCCTCAAGATGGCCGGCCGGCCGCGCTACCCGTCGAGGTCGCCATCGCGAAACTTGAGCGCCTTTTGGCGCTTCCTGGATGTTGGCTGCCTCCTGAAAAATGCCGGGAGAAGATCCTGGCTTGGCGCCGGCTCTTGTAGGCCACCTATCTCCCATGGAACGGGCATGGTGGGATATGACAGCCGGCTTCAGCTCTGGCGTTCCCTTCGCCGTCGACGCCACGGGAAATTGGCGAGATGTTGATGCGGTCAACCGGGGTAAAGAATGCGCCTGTTTCTGTGCGGAGTGCAAAGCGCCTTTAATTGCCCGTAAAGGCGAGATTCGGGTGCATCATTTTGCGCATTCCGATCGCCGAGAGTGCCAAAACGCCTTGCAGGCGTCGCTGTATGGAATGGCGGTCAAAATCCTGGGAGAAGTGGGCGCCGAGGTCCAGATACCACCGGCCTACTCCGTTCATGAAATGAGCTCGCGGATTGGGCGATCTGAGCGCGACGTGCGGGAGGCGATGATCGATTCAGGTCTCGACGACCGGTTGCGGGGAGCGAAGGTGGTGCTTCTTCAACCGGTCGTGCATTCCCTTCGGGTGGAGGATTCGCGACCTGAGACGCCCGAGGTGGAGAGCAAGCCGGCCAATTTGGCGCTCCATTTCTTGTCGGACGGAAAGCGTCTGCCCGCGATTGAGAGTGCGGTGCCTTCGACTGCGCTTTCCCGGGTGCTGGCGGTGAACTTGGTGGCCTTTGCATGGCAATGGCGCCGCGTCTGCGATCAGCGGAACCTGCGCGAAACGGGTCTTCCGCCATCCGCGATTGATGAATTTAGGAAATGGCTCGCTGGTTCAGCAGAAGGACGCGGGTGGATTGCCCACGAGGATCGCACCGAGGCTGAGCGAAAATTGAGAAGCCAGATCAAAAAAATAACCCCGATCATCCCTAAACCCGCTCCGGTGACAGCATCGTTCTTTGTCCCCGTTTACGGTCACCCACCGACCCCAACCTGGTCTCCACCAAAGAAAATACTTCTGCCCGAACAGCCGGAGGCCATTCTATCCCGGGGCGCCGGAGTATGCCAGCGATGCTCGTCACCGCTCGATGAGGTAAGGCTTGGGAGCGGTCTCTATAACGGGAAAAGAGTCCTGCTTTGTCGCTCGGACAGAAAACATCCGATGGTATATCTAGGGGCTTAGGCGCCTGGTCCAAATCCCCGCGACGTGATTCCCGCCGCGGACGCGCCTTCCGGCTGTCGCTAGCCCCGCCAACGGGGCCCATTTGACCCCAATTTTTGCCCAGAAAAGAGCCTGCTTTCGGCCGGGCCAAATCCGTTTTTTCTTACCCCATTATTCTATACTACTCCCGAAAAACGGGGCTTCCCGTGGATCAGCCTGAGATTGTAAAACATTGATTTCTCCTATGATAGACCCACCGGGACACAGCCTGACACAACCGGGAAAAATGCCAAATTGGCTTCTGAGACCTGCGTGTCTACCAATTCCACCACCTGGGCAAAAAACAGAAGGTGCATGGATACGCCCCGGCCCGGGTGGCGCAAGAACTTTGTGCGACCGGCCTAACTAAGCCTTCCCGGCGTGTTTGCGCTCGTGCTCCAGCAGCCGCTGCTTGCGCCAGACGCCGCCGGCATAACCGCAAAGGTCGCCATCGGACCGGATGACCCGGTGGCAGGGAATCACGAGGGCCAGCATGTTCGAGCCGTTGGCCCGGGCGACCGCCCGGTGGCCGTTGGGCAACCGGACGCGCTGGGCCATTTCCTTGTAGCTGCGCGTGCTGCCGGCCGGGATGCGCTGCAACTCGGCCCAGACGCGCCGCTGGAAATCCGAACCGACCGGCGCGATCGGCAGGTCAAAGATGAGTTCTTCGCCGGCGAAGTAGCGGGTCAGCTGCCGCTGCGTTTTCTCCAGCACTGGATTGCTGCCGGGCACGATGGCGCACTTCAACCGGCGGCGCAGGCCGGCGAGCTCGCACTCGAGGCCGCGGCGGTCGGCAAATTCCAGCAGGCGCAGGCCCTGATCGTCCGCCACCGCCAGCATGGTGCCGAGCGGGGTCTCCAGCCGCTGCGCGAGAAGGCAGTGGCCGGCCTTGGCGCCGCGCGGCGGCGTGCCGAAGATCCGCGTGAAGGCCTCGCGGAAACCGCTGGTGGATTCGTAGCCGCGGGCCAGCTGCACGTCGATGACCGGCTTGCCGGACTTCACATCGCGCAGCGCCAAGCCCATCCGGCGGGCACGCTGGTAGGCGTGAAAGGTCATGCCGTGGTAGGACTGGAACTGCCGGCGGGCCGTCGAGGGCTCGATGCCCATCACCGCGAGATCCTTGTCGGAGACGCGGCCCTCGGCGGAGTCCTCTACGGCGCGACGCAGGCGCTCGACAAGCGGCGGGACGGGCTTGGTGGAATCCATCGGCCGGCAGAGGCGGCAGGGCCGGTAGCCGCCGTGCAGGGCCTCGTTGATCGTGGGGAAAAACTCGACGTTCTCGGGCTTCGGTTTCTTGGCGCGGCAGGTCGGGCGACAGAAGATGCCAGTGGTCTTCACCCCCGTGAAGAAGACGCCCTCGTAAGCGGCATCGCGCCGGGCCAGCGCACGATACATCGTGCGGGGCGTGGGCAGGGACTGGACGGCGGCGGCCATGGAAAGTTCTGGTTGGATCATGCCCCCATCATAGCCGATTCCCGCCAAAGGCCGCGGCCGATTTTCGGGCAGGTTATTTCTTGGGCAGGTAGTCGCGGATGTCGGGCAACTCCTTGTCGCGCCGGCCGCTGGTCAGGCGCACAAAATACGGCTCGGGTGGTAGCAGCCCGGTATCCTCCTCGTCATCGTCCTCATCGTCAGTCTCGAGGCCCTCGATCTCGGAGGACTCGCCCTCGTCGAAGTATTGCGAGACGCGGCGCGCGGTGGGATCGAGCCACACGAGCGGGGTCGTCAGGTCGCCCTTCGTCTTCACCTGCACAAAATGACAGGGGAAGTGCTGGTCCTTGAAATGGGCGATGAAGTCGCTGAGCCACTTGTTGGCGAGGCCCTCGCGCCGGGTGAGGAAGACCACATCGGCAAAATGGATGCAGGCGTCGAACCACTGGCGCAGCACCGGCTGCTTTTCGGCGAGCTGGCAGTCCACGACGCAGAAGACCCGCGCGAGCGTCGCCCCGTGTTCTTCGAGCCAGGGCTTTAGGGCCTCCAGTTGGTCCATCGGGCTGGCCAATGAGTCGGCGATGAAGAAAACCGTCGCCCCGTCGAGCCCTTCCACCGGTGGCAGCGCCGGCTCGGTCCAGGTCCAGCGCCGGACCTCGGCATTCTCCAGCGCCGCCAGCCGGGCATCGGCCGGATCGGCGGCCTCGCGGTCCGCGAGCAGCACCAACGCCTTCTCCCCGGCCGCAAGGCCGTTCTCGATCAGGTCGCGCACAACGGCGCGACGACCGGAGCCGGGGGTGCCGAGGATGAAATAGACGGAGGAGCTCATCTGACCGCAAAGAGGCGCAAATCGCGCAAAAGACAAGCCGGCGGGCGGCCCGTCAGAATTTGAAGGTTTGGTTCTGCGCCGCCTGGCGCATCCAGTGGTCCACGAGCACGAGCGCCGTCATGGCCTCGACGATGACGACGGCGCGCGGCACGACGCAAGGGTCGTGGCGGCCGCGGGCGCGCAGCTCGGTCTCCTGGCCGCGCACATCGACGGTCTGCTGCGACTGGAGGATGGTGGCGGTGGGCTTGAAGGCGGTGCGGAAGACGATCTCCTCGCCGTTGCTGATGCCGCCCTGCACGCCGCCCGAAAGGTTCGTCGCAGTGTGGATCCGGCCGCCCTTGGACACGAAGGCGTCGTTGTGTTGCGATCCCTTGAGGAGGCTGCCCGGGAAGCCGCTGCCAATCTCAAACCCCTTGGTCGCCGGCAGGGAAAGCATGGCCTTGGCCAGATCGGCCTCGAGGCGGTCGAACACCGGCTCGCCGAGCCCGACGGGCACGTTGCGCACGCGGCACTCGATGATGCCGCCGACGGAATCGCCTTCGCCGCGGGCCTGCTTGATGCGCTCGATCATCTTCGCCGCGGTGGCGGCATCGGGACAGCGCACGGCGTTGGCCTCCACCTCGGCGAGCGTAGGGAACCCGGTCACGGCCGGGGCGGCGATGTCGTGGATACGCGTCACATAGGCGCGGATCTCAAGCTGGCCGGCCAGATGAAGGATCTTCCGGGCGACGGCCCCGGCGGCCACGCGGCCGATGGTCTCGCGAGCCGAGGAACGCCCGCCGCCGCGGTGGTCGCGGTGGCCGTATTTGGCCTGGTAAGTGTAGTCGGCGTGCGAAGGACGGTATTTCTCCTTCATCTCGTCGTAGGCACCCGGGCGCTGGTCGGCGCTGTGCACCACGAGGGAAATCGGCACGCCGGTCGTCAGGCCCTCGAAGACACCGGAGAGGATCTCGACCTTGTCGGCCTCCTTGCGCGGGGTCGTGATGTCGCTCTGGCCCGGACGGCGACGGTCGAGATCGGCCTGGATTTCCTCCGCGGTGATTGGCAGGCGGGCCGGGCAGCCGTCGATAACCACGCCCACGGCCGGCCCGTGGCTTTCGCCCCAGGTGGTGATGCGGAAATTCTGGCCGAAGGAGTTGGACACGGCGCGGAATGTTTGCGCCCGGCCCGCTTGCAAGCAAGCCCTAGGTAAGGCATAGCTTGTCGCATGAAGTTTTTCATCCTCAGCGGCAGTCACCGGGCGGAGGCGCAGACGCTCAAGGTCGCGAAATATGTGCAGTCGGTGCTGACCCGCGAACATCCCGGTGCCGAGACACACCTCTACAGCCTCAGCGGTAATCCCCTGCCCCTGTGGGATGAGACAACCGGCGGCGCGCCCGACGCGCTGTGGGATCCGATCTCGACCGAGCTGAAGGCGGCGGATGCGCTCGTGGTTGTGACGCCGGAATGGGGCGGCATGGCGACGCCCGGCGTGAAAAATTTCCTGCTCAACTGCACCGCCGGCGAAATCGGCCACAAGCCCGGCCTGATCGTGACGGTGTCGGCGTCGCGCGGCGGCAGCTACCCTGTCGCCGAACTGCGGATGAGCGGCACCAAGAACAACCGCCTGTGCTGGATTCCCGAGCACGTGATCATCCATCACGCCGAGCAGAACCTGAACCTGCCGGACGGCGCGACGGAGACCGGCAAGGAGGATGCCATGCAACGCAAGCGCCTGCGCTATGCCCTGAAGGTCCTAGCCGAATACGGCAAGGCCCTGAAGCTGGTGCGCGCCAGCGGCACGGTCGACCACAAGGCGTTCCCGAGCGGGATGTAGGAGGCAGGGCTGGCTGGCTTGCCAGCCGTAGCCACTCGGGCTCGCGCCAACGGATGTCATGTCCTCCTTCGCTAAAGCTACGCAAGGCGCCTCCGTCCTCGTCATTCTCGGCGAAGGCTGGTGCCCCCGCCCGGAATTGAACCGGGATCAGACGTTTAGGAAACGCCTGCTCTATCCATTTGAGCTACGGGGACTAAAGCCATTTCCAGACATGCCCGTGGACGGGGTTTGGCAAATCAAAAATGCCCGTTGACAGGGAGGGGTGGAAAGCCAACCTTCCGACTCCTTTTTCAATCATGAGCACGACCGAAACCAAGACCCAGACCCTCAAGCCTGAGGAAATTCCTTTCACCAGCCCCCAGTTGATGAGCCGCTTTATCACGGACACCGGCAAGATCCTGCCGCGCAAATACACGGGCTTCTCCGCCAAGCAGCAGCGCAAGGTCACGTCCAAGATCAAGCGCGCCCGCAACATGCTGACGATGCAATAAGCCGTTGCCGGCTTAGCCTTTCCGCCGGAGCATCCGCTCCGGCTTTTTTATTGCCCGAATCCATGCCCGCCCGAGTCCACGCCCCCACCCCCGCCAACCTCCGCCGCCTCACGGCGGCGCTGCAGCAGGGCGAGCTCGTGGCCATTCCGACCGAGACGGTCTACGGGCTGGCGGCCCATGCGCTCGATGCCAAGGCCTGCCGGGCGATCTTCCGGGCCAAGCGCCGGCCGGTCAACGACCCGTTGATCGTGCATGTCCTGGACCTGGGCCATGCGGAAGAGCTGGCCGAGTTCAACCCGGCGGCACGGCGGCTTGCGCGGCGTTTCTGGCCCGGTCCGCTGACGCTGGTGCTGCCAAAAAAAGCCGCCGTGCCCGGTATTGTGACCTCGGGTGGCCCAACCGTGGCAATCCGCGCCCCGGCTCATCCCCTCGCCCGCCGGCTGCTGCGGCTGGCCAAGATTCCTCTGGCGGCACCCAGCGCCAATCTCTTCGGCTACATCAGCCCCACGACCGCCGCGCACGTGCATGAGGGCCTGGGCGCCCGAATCCCGCACATCCTCGACGGTGGCGCCTGCACCGTGGGCGTGGAGTCCACCGTGCTGGACATGACCAACCCGAAGAAACCCCGTGTGCTGCGACCCGGCGCCGTGACCGCCGCCCAGCTTGCGAAATTTCTCGGGGTGAAGGTGCACGGCGCCAAATCACGAAGAGACCGCGCACGCCAGCTCGCGCCCGGCATGTTGGAGCGGCACTACAGTCCGCGCACGCCGCTGGTGTTGGGCCGCATTACCACGGCCTCGGCGCCGGCCGGGGTCGCCGTCGTGCTCCTGCGCCAGCCGCCGGGCAAGAAGCCGGCGAAAAACGTCTTCTGGCTGAGCCGGCACGGGGCGCTCACGGAAGTGGCGCGCAACCTCTACAACGTGCTGCGGCGGGCCGACGCCGGCCGCTACCGGCTGATCCGGGTGGAGCCGCTGCCGGCGGATGCGAGCGGACTGGCGGCGGCCATCAACGACCGGTTGAAGCGCGCCGCGGCGAAACGCTGAGCGCTCAGCGGTCGGCCGTGCCCGGGTCCTGCTTCGCCATCGTCACGTAGTAGTCCTTGTAGGACTTGTCGTAATACTGGGCGTAGTAGTAGCCGGACACCGCGAGGTTGAGGCCGTTGAGCACGGCGCCGAAGCACGGCACGTTCACCTCGAGGAGCTTGCGGGCGCTGAACTGCGCGGCCTTGCGGCGCACGCGGTTGAAGAAAATGGTGAACAGCGAACCGTCCATCAGCGGCAGGATGATGAGCGCGTCGCTCACGGCGGCCAGCGGCGGCGTGTCGACGAGGATGCGGTCGTAGCGCTTGCGCAGGTCGGAGAGCATCAGCTCGAAATTCTTGCTGTTGAGGATCTGCGTGGGGTTCTTGGCCCGGCCGCCGGCGGGAATGACGTCGAGGTTCGGGTGCACGTTCCGGCACACCACCTGGTCGATGGTCTGCGTGCCGGCGCAGATGTCGATGACGCCCTTGATGTTCTCGAGCCGAAACGACTTGTGGATGTTCGGCTTGCGGAGATCGCAATCGATGATGACCACCTTCTCGCCGTGAGTGGCGAAGGTCAGCGCGAGATTCGTCGTGGTGAAGGACTTGCCCTCGCCCGGGATCGTGCTCGTGACGAGAATGGCCTGGGCGCGCTTGCTCTCGTCCTTGAGGCGCAGGCTGGAGTGCAGCGTGAGAAAGGACTCCACGACCTGCTTGTCCTGGTTGTTCGCGACGATCTGGGCCTTCTCGGGCTGCTCCATCCGCTTGATCTCGGGCACGATGCCGACCAGCGGCAGGCCGACGACGGACTCGATGTCGAAGGAGCTCTTCACCCGGTCGTCGATATAGGCCACAAAGAACGCGAAGGCGGTGCCGAGCGCCAGGCCGCCGAGGAAACCGAGGGCCAGGTTCAGGGGAATATTGGGCGAGAACGGCCTGAGGGCGGGGGCGGCGCGGTCAACGACCCGCGCGCTCTGGGTCTCGATGGTGCTGCTCATCGAGGTCTCGCGCATGCGGCCGAGGATGTTGTTCAGCAGGTGCTCGTTGATGCCGAGGTCACGCTCGAGGTTGGAGTATTCGACGGCAAAGCGGTCGATCTCCAGCGACTCGGCCTCCTGCCGGACGAGGTTGGCGCGCGCCTCCTCGTCATTGCGCTTGGCGGTCTGGAAATCGGCCTCGAACATCGCGGCGGTCGAGTCGATGGCGCGGCTCAGTTCCCGCTCCGTCTGGGCGAGGGAATTGACCGCCTCGATCATCTTGGGGTGCTTGTCGCGGTATTGGTCACGCAGCTGCGAGATGATGATCTTCTGCGCCGACACCTGCTGGACCAGCTGGGTGATGAGCGACTGGCTGGAGACGAAGGGCAGGTCGAGCAGGAGGGCCGGCGTGGCCTTGCGTTCCTGCACCTGGCGCCAGCGGATCTCGGCCTCGTTGAGCCGGGAGGTGGTCTGGGTGACGTAGGCGTTGAGCGCCTTGAGTTTCTCCGTGACGATGTCCTTGCCCTTGTCGAGCGAGACCATCTTGTTTTTCTCGCGGTAGGCCTGGAGGTTGATCGCCAGCTCCTCGACCTTCTTCTTCTGCTGCTCGGCGCGCTCCTTCAGGTCGTCGACGGCCTTCATCGAGTCCTCGATGCGCTGCCGGGAGTTGTAGGCGATGTATTCGTCGATGAAGAGGTTCGCGACCTTGGCGGCGATCACCTTGTCCGGGTGGGTGTATTGCACCTGCAGCACGAGGCTCAGGCGCACGGGGACGATCTTGCGGTTCTTGAAGATGATCCCGGCCGGGCTGAGCGGCTCGCTGGTCTCGGACTTCTGGTAGGGCGCGAGGAAGGACTTCAGGTCCTCGCCGCTGAGGCGGTCGGCGACCCGCTGGACGATGGCGTAGCTCTCGAGCACCTTGACCTGCGTGTTCAGGTCCTCGGCCGAACGGATGTCGTTGTTGACGACCTCCTGCACCTGCATGACGACCGGGCCGTTGCGCAGGAGCTGCACGCTGGCGACGGACTGGAAGAGCGGCGTGCGCGTGAAGGTGAAGATCGTCGCGGCGGAAAAGACCAGCGTGAAGACCAGCACGATATACCACGCGCGCTCGCGCAGGATGAGCACGTAGTCCTGCATGCTGCGCTGCATCTGGTTGTCGCCCGACCCGGGCGAGCCGTAGCCGCTGTAACTCGTGCCGTAATAGGTGTAGGGATAGGCTTCGCCGGAACCGGTGGCCTTGTCCGCTTTGGGCGCTGTGTCCATGTTGCTCAAAATCAAAGCAGCCGCTCGGGCACGAAGATGACGTCGCCCTTCTGCAGCAGGTATTGTTCGTTCGAATTACCCTTCATCATGTCGTCAACATTGATGATCTGGTTCTCCGCCTTGCCCTCGGCGTTGGTGCGGGTCAGGCGGACGCGCTTCAGGTCGGCGATGCGGGACTGGCCGCCGGCGCGGGCGATGGCCTCGATCAGGCCCATCTTCTGCTCGGGCGGGAAAACCACGGCCCCGGGCTGGTTGACCGCCCCGACGACCTGCACGGTGCGCTGGGTGTATTCCAGCACGGTCAGGTTGACCTGCGGGTTTACCAGGTAGTCCTTGTCATACAGGCTGCGGATGATCTCCTCGGCCTGCCGCACGGTGCGGCCCCGGAGGTCGATGGTGCCAATCAGCGGCAGGGTGATGGTGTATTCCTGCGTGATGCGCACCTCGCGCAGCAGGTCGGGTTGCTGGAAAATCAGGACGCGGATCAGGTCCGAAGGCTGCATCACGTAATCGGTCGACTCGGCCGGCGGGGACGGCGGCGGGGTCTCGGCGCCGGACAGGGGGGCCAGCAAGCCGAAGACAAGGAGCGGCAGCAGCCGGAGGGATCGTGAACGCATGAGAATGGAGAATAAAAAACGGAAGAAGATCAGCGACCTTCTTCCGTTCGCAAGCCGGGAAATGCGCTTAGTAACGGATGTTGGCGCCGAACGCGAACACGGTGTTGGTGAACTCCGCCGTGGCGCGGTCCGAGCTGTTGTCACGGTAGGTGTAGGACGCACCAAAGTTGACCATGGCATTCAGGGTGTAGGTGACAGCCAGCTGGCCCACGAGGAAGTCATCCGAGCGGGTCGGGTAGTCCGTCTTGTTGAGGCTCAGGCCGCCGGTGAAGGACCACTGTTCCGACATCTTGCTGTTGGCGGTCAGACCGATGCGGAAGTTTTCGGTGGAGTCACCCGTGCCGGAGCTGCCGAAATCGTTGCTCAGGTTGAAAGCGTAGCTGGTTTTCTCCGAGAACGCATAGGTGAGGTTGCTATCAAACCCGAACAGCGACTTGTCCTTGCCGACATCAAAGGAACGCTTGCCGTAACCGACGCGGACTTGGCCGATCAGTTTGGGCGTGAACTCGCCGCGCGCACCCACGTTGAGGAAGTGGTCGGTGCTGTCCACGGCCGCACCGCTGAGATCGGTGCTGCGGTAACGATAGCCGACGCTCCAGTCCAGCTTGGGGCTGGCCTTGAAGTAGGCGTCAACCGGGAGACTCCAGATGCTGCTGTCCGAGTAGGACGCCACATCATAGTCGGTCTTGTTGAAGGAGATGCCGGCAGCGAGGCTGGTCTTTTCAGAGAGCCCGAATTCCAGCTTGGCGCCGAGGTTGGTCAGATCGCGGCGGACAATGGTGCCGGTGGCGCGGAGATCATTGTCGTTCTGGGCGACCTGGGCATAGGAGGCGTTGAAATCAGCCTTGGTCACGCTGTTGTCGTAGCGGCTGTTGATGCCGAGATTGGCCAGTTCGACATCCTGATTGTCATGGTCGCTGTAGCGCCGGATTTCCTCGCGGAAATACAGGTTGCCCTTGGTGACGGAGCCCTTGCCGAACACGAGGTCCACGCCGGGTGTGAAGGCCAGGATCGTGTCATCCGATTCGTTCTTCGTATCGAGATAGATGTTATCGTCGAACTGGACCTGGGCGGCGGCCGTCACAAACAGTTCGGCATTGTCGCCGACCGCCATGAAGGGGGCCGCTGTGGCGGAAAGGCCGAGGCCGGCCGAAAGGGAGAGGATGAGGGTTCGTGCGGTGTTTTTCATGGTCAGATTCCTTGCATGTAACAAGGTAGGTGTTTTTCAAATTACGCGGCAAAAAAACTGCAAATCACTTTCGTGTTCAAGCCTATACTATGCCAATTTTTACGTAACAAATGAGATCATCCCGCTCAGATGAAGGTTTGCCTGCCGGTGGAATTCAGCAAATAAGTCAGCGCAGCATCAATGGCCTTGAACCCCATATCGCGCGTTTCGGGAGCAAGTGGTTCGTTTTTACATGTTCATTGGCGACGATTAGGGGCTTGGTTGATGATTTCTGGCGCCGGATTGTGGCTGCTTCTTACTTTGGGCGCATGGCTCTTCGTCAAATACCGCCGGGACTTCCCCACCGTAAAGTATGCCGACTTGCTGTGGCCGGGCCGGTGGCCGCAATACCGAGTCAGCCAGGGTAATTTCTACATCAGCCAAAGCGAATCCTTGCTACGTCAGGGTGAATATTCACTCGCGCTGCACAAGCTGCGGGTGGGCGTCAGCAAGGCACCCGCCAACGCGCAGGGGCGCACGCTGCTCGCACATGTGTATCTCGCCCACCGCCGGCCGGACCTCGCCAGGAACGTGCTGCTCGAGGGGCTGGCTTACCTGTCGGACGATCCCGTTTATCTGCAAGCCACCCTGACCTTCCTGCTGGAGTTTCAGGAGGACACGCAACTGCTCGAGATCACCAGCCGGCTGCTGGCCGGTCCGGCAAATCCCGCAACGCGTCCCCTGGTCGCCACCTTTGCGGCCACCGCCGCCTACCACCGGGGCAACTATGACGAGGCGGAAAATCTCATCGAGAGCCACCAACTGCACCTGTCTCCCGATGGAGCCGTGCTGCAGGCCCGCATCGCGTGGGAACGCGGTTTCCCCGAGTTGGCGCTGCTGCGGCTGAAGGAGCACCTCGCCCGGCACCCCGGTCACGACGGAGCGCGCGCCCTGCTGGCCGGTTACCACCTCTCGCTCGGCCGCACTGGCGATTGGGAATCCGCGCTCGTGGAACGCGTGGCCGGCGACCCGCTTGCGCCCGCCCCGCGCGTGGCCTACCTGCAACTGCACCAGCGGCGCGGGGATGAGGCCCGGATCGAGCGCGAGACCACGGCTTTCCTCCAGCAGTTCGACACCGATCCCGCCGCCTTGCTGTTGCTCGCGGATTTTGCCGCCAATGCCGGCCGGCCCACCCTCGCCCGGCGCGTGCAGCGTGCCCTGGCCGGCCGGCCCGAGCACGCCGGCACCGCCGCGCTCTTGGTCGCCGAGGCCCACCTGGTCGCCGGTGACTACCAGACCGCCCTCGATCTCATCGCCGGTTACGCGCGGGAATATCCCGGGTGGGCCGGCCAGTTCGCCCCGGTCGTCAACGGCCTGCAGGTGGTTGCGCTCAGCGGCCTTGGCCGGGCGGATGAGGCCCGCCTGAGTCTCGACCATCTCCTGGCCCGGAAGAATCTCCGCGCGGAGAACCTTGTCGCCGTGGCCGGCCGTCTGATGGACCGCAGCGCCCGCGAGCTGGCGCTCTCGGCGCTCGACCGGGCGGTCGGGACCGACCCGCTCAACCAGGCCGCCCTCGCCAGCCTCATCCGGCTCGAGCTCGAAACCGGCAACCTCGCGCAATTGCCCGCCCACCTCGAGCGCTTCCTGCGCACGCGGCAGCCCTCACGCGAAATCCTGGCGCAAGCCAGCACCGTGCTCGGCAGCGACCGCCACCTGTTGCTGCCTGCGCAAAAAACTCTGCTCGCCTCGCTGCAAGCGGCCCTCGGCCCGCCCCGGCCCTAGCCGCGGATCACCGCGGCCAGCGCGGCGAGCAACCGCTCGATCTGCGCCGGCGTGCCCACCGTGATGCGCAGCCACTCGGGCAGGCCGTAGGGCTTCACCGGCCGCGTGATGATGCCCCGCGCCTGCAGCGCCGCGAACACCGCGGCGCCGTCGCCCACCTTCACCAGCAGGAAATTCCCGCCGCCCGGCACGAACGCCAGGCCGAGCTTCGTGCAGCCCTCCGCGAGCAGCGTGCGACCCGCGCGGTTCTCGCGGCGGCATTTCTCCACAAACTCGTGGTCGTCGAGCGCCGCGATTGCCGCCGCAACCGCGATGCCGTTCACGTTGAACGGCTGGCGCGCCCGCTGCAGGATCGCGATCAGCTCCGGCGCGGCGTAACCATAACCGACGCGCAGCGCGGCGAGGCCGTAAACCTTCGAGAAGGTCCGCAGGCAGATCACCTTCCGCCCCTCGGCGATCAGCGGCCGCAGGTCCGGCGCCTCGTCAAGATACTCCGCATACGCCTCGTCGAGCACGAGGATGACATGCGGCGGCAACGCGCGCACCAGCTCCGCGATCTCCGCCGCGCCGTTGACGGCGCCGACCGGGTTGCTCGGACTGGCGAGGAAGACCAGTCGCGTGCGCGGCGTGATGGCGGCGGCGAGCGACTTGAGATCCTGCTGCATGCCGGCCAGCGGCACCTCCACCGGGGTCGCCCCGAACATCAGCGTCACCAGCTTGTAGACGATGAACGAAGACCGGTGCATCACGCACTCCAGCCCCGGCGCGAGGAACGCGTGCCCCAGCAGCTCGAGCAGTTCGTTCGAGCCATCGCCGATGATGAACTGGTCCATGCCGAGGCTCCACTTCGCCGCCAGCTTCTGCCGCAGCGTGTAGTAGCCGCCGTCGGGATAAAGGTGCATCTCTCGCACGGCCCGTTCCGCGGCCGCCATCGCCTTGGGCGACGGCCCGAAGGGATTCTCGTTCGACGCCAGCTTCATGATGCCGGCCGGGTCCAGCCCAAGCTCACGGGCCACCTGGTCGATCGGCTTGCCGGGTTCATACACCGGCTGCGTCAAGATCCCCTTGTTGGCGAGTTCGGCGAAAGTCATGCGGCCAGCCCACCGCGGGGCGGGCTTCGGTTCAAATCTAAATCCGCCCGCGGCGGACGGATTACGCCGTTCGGCCGGTCCGGTCTCAGGGCCGGCTCGGCACACGCACCCACTTCATCCCGGCAGCTTCCGCCGCCTGGATCCCGGGCACTGCATCCTCGAACACCAGACAGTCGGCCGGAGGCACACCCATTTTTTTCGCCGCAAGCAAAAACATGTCCGGCGCCGGCTTCCCGTGCACCACGTCCTCGGGTGTGACCACCACGGGAAACAGAGCCTGCAGGTGCATCAGCTCCAGCGTGTGCCGCACGATGTCGCGCGGCCCGCCCGAAGCCACGCTGACGGGACGGCCCTGTGTCACGGCCTTCCGCGCAAACGCCACGACCGCCTCGATCAGCTTCATCTCAGACTTCAGCTCGAGGAACAGCGCCTCCTTCTGGTGGAAGACCTTCTCCACGTCGATCACGAGCCCGTAGTGGTCCGCAAAGACCTTGGCCACGCCGCGGGTCGGCATGCCGCCGAGCGAATAAAACAGGTCCTCGCTCAACTCCTCCTTCAGACCGGCGTGCTGCATCGCGCGGTTCCAGGCGCGGTAGTGCAGCGGCATGGTGTCCACCAGCGTGCCGTCGAGGTCGAAGATGTAGCCGGAGAAATCGCCCGCGGGAATGTCGAGTTTCATCAGTGCCGGCCAGCGAAGCGCCCGCCCCGGCCCGCGCAACGCCAAACGTTGACGCCCCGGGGCCTATTGCGTCACAAGTGCTCCACCATGTCGAAGCTCCAGGGCAAACGCGCCCTCGTCACCGCCGGCGCCCAGGGCATCGGCCTCGCCATCACCCGCCAGCTGCTGGCCGCCGGCTGCGATGTTTTTGTCCACTACCGCAGCAGCGCCGACGCCGCCAAGGCCGTCGAACCCGAGGCAAAGAAACTAGGTCGCCTTTACGCCCACGCCAGTGCCGACCTGACGGAAACCGAGGGCTGCGACCGGCTCGTGGACGAGGCCGTGAAATTCCTCGGCGGCCTCGATGTGCTCATCAACAACGCCGGCTCGCTCGTGGCGCGCAAAAGCCTCGCCGAGGCCGACGATGCCTTCTGGGCCGAGGTGATGTCACTGAACGTCGGCAGCATGCGCCGCGTCACACGCGCTGCCCTGCCCCACCTCGCCGCCGCGGCGAACTCCGGCGGCGGCGCGAGCATCGTCAACTTGTCCTCTCTCGCCGGCCGCAAGGGCGGCCATGCCGGCTCGCTCGTCTACTCCACGGCCAAGGGCGCCATCCTCACCTTCACGCGTTCGCTCGCGAGCGAACTCGGACCGCAGGGCATCCGCGTCAACGCCCTCGCCCCCGGCCTGATCCTCGGCACCAGTTTCCACAACACGCACACGACCAAACAGTCCGCCGACGCCACGGTCGCCGGCATCCCGCTCGGCCGCGGCGGTTCCGCCGAGGATGTGGCGCGCGCCGCCGTCTTTCTGGCGGGCGAATACGACGGTTTCATCACCGGCGCCACGCTCGACATCAACGGCGGCGTCTACGGCTGCTGAGGTCCGGCCGGCAGCCGGCGCTTCCACATGAGCGCCACCGTGACGAGACCGATCAACGCCGGCACCTCGACCAGCGGACCGACCACGGCCGCAAACGCCGCCCCCGAGGCCAGACCGAACACGCCGACCGCCACGGCGATCGCCAGCTCGAAGTTGTTGCCCGCCGCCGTGAACGCCAGCGTCGCCGCCCGCGGGTAGTCCGCGCCGGCCCGCGCGCTCATCCAGAACGTGGCGCCGAACATGAGCGCAAAATACACCAGCAGCGGCACCGCGATGCGCACGACATCGAGCGGGATCCGCAGCACCGCATCGCCCTTGAGGCTGAACATCACAAAGATCGTGAACAACAACGCCGCCAGCGTGAGCGGGCTGATCAGCGGGATGAACTTGCCGTCATACCAAGCCGTCCCCGCCGGCCCGCGGCGCAGGACCAGCCGGCCCAGCCAGCCGGCGAGAAAGGGTATGCCCAGATAGATGAACACGCTCTCTGCCACGCGGCCGATTGTGACCGTGGACAGGTCGAGCTCACCGAGGTCCACCCCGACCAACGGGGGCAGCACCTTCAGGAAGAGCCACGCCAGTGGGGCGAAAAAGACCACCTGGAAGAGGGCATTGAAGGCCACCAAGCCCGCGCAATATTCCCGGCTGCCGCCGGCGAGATCGTTCCACACGATCACCATGGCAATGCACCGCGCCAGGCCGATCAGAACCAAGCCGGCAAAATACTCCGGCTGGTCACGCAGGAAGATCACGGCGAGGGCGAACATCAGCACGGGGCCGACCAGCCAGTTTTGCACGAGCGACAGCGCGAGCACCTTCCGGTCCCGGAACACATCGCCCAGCTGCTCGTAATGCACTTTCGCCAGCGGCGGATACATCATGATGATCAGGCCGAGCGCGATGGGGATGGACGTGGTGCCGACGCTCCAGGCCGTCAAAGCCTGCGGCAGTGCCGGCACATACCGGCCGGCCAGCAATCCCGCCGCCATGGCGAGGAAGATCCATCCGGTCAGGTAGCGATCCAGCAGCGAAAGCCGGGCGGCGACGGGTTGCATCGGGCGGTCAGCAGCAGCGTTGTCCGGCCGCCGGGGCGGCGCAGCAAGCTCCGGCCTCGACCGGCTCGGCCTCGCCCGCGCAACCGCAACCATCATCAATGCCGCACTTCTCCTTGGCGAGACAGTCGGTGTGCTTCGACGCGAGTTGCAGTAGCAGCGCACCGTTCACGACACTGACCCCGGCGAGCGGAGCCTGGGAAATGACGCCGGCCTCGTATTCGACCTCCACCGGCAGGGCTTCCGTCGGCAGGATCGGCTTCGCCAGGTCGAGGATCATCGCAAACTTGCCGGCCGTCAGGCGGTGGCCGTCGTCGCGCGGCGAACTGAAGTGGGTTTGCAGGACGCACGTCTCGCTGGCGCGGAACTTGCCGCCACAGTCGACGAAGTTCTTCACAACATGGCCCACCTCCGTGAGGTGATAATGCGCGGGGATGGGGGTGCCGTCGGGCCGGAGGATGCGGACGTTGAGTTCGGGATGGGCGCGGAGCTGCGCCTTGAGTTCGGGGACGTTCATGGTGGTTGGTTCGTTAAAGATTTTCGGTCGAGTGCATCTCAGCGCTTCATGCCGGCTTCGCCCTCGAGTTTGAATTGCTCGCCGATGTCGCGCACCGCGAGTTGCGTCAGCTTGTCATCAGGGAAGGCGCAAAAGAGGTCCACGCGCCGCGCGATCTGCGAGGCCACGTTCACGAAGACGCGGAATTTCTCCTCCTCGCTGCCCTCGGCTCCCGCGGGATCGGGCGAGCCCCAGTGGGCCAGCACGGGCGCGCCCGGCCAGATCGGGCAGGCTTCCTTCGCGTTGTCGCAGACGGTGATGACAAAATCAAACTGCACGGCCTTGAACTCGTCCCAGGACTTGGAACGGGCGCCGCCCGCGTCGATGCCGTATTTCTCGCGCAGCGTGCGCACGGCCAGCGGGTTCACGCGTCCGGTCGGATGCGAGCCGGCGCTGTGCACCTCGAAGCGGCCCCGGCCCTTTTCCCGGAGCAGGTATTCGCCGAGGACGCTGCGCGCCGAGTTGCCGGTGCAGAGGATCAAAACCTTGTAGGGATTCTTGGTGGTCATGGTAAGTTCAGCTGCAGCCGCACGGGCTGGTCTCGGCAAACCCCGGGGCCCGTTTCTTCAGGCGGGCGAGGTCGCGCTTGAAACCCGGGTCCTCCTGCGCGCAGTCCTGCAGGCAGGCCAGGTTGGCTTTCAGCTCGCGCGACGGCCGGGCCGGCAGCGCATAGACCATCCAGTTGCCATGGCGCTCAGCCTCGACCAGCCCGCGGGCGCGGAGATAGGCCAGGTGCTTCGAGATCTTTACCTGCGGCTCGTCGAGGATCTCCTGGAAATGGCAGACGCACAGCGGACCCTGCGCCAGCACGTTCAGCAGGCGCAGCCGCGTGGGGTCGCAGAGGCATTCGTAAATTTGGACCAGCTCCATGGCGAATCTATATACTTATCAAGGAATATAGATCAAGCGGGATGTCCTCCTGTCACCGGAATGTCACCCGCCGGAGCAGGAAACTAAAAAACCGGCCGCGCGGGCCGGTTTCGTGGTTGCGTGCTTCCGATCAGCGCCGGCCGCCGCGCATGAGCCGGCTCTTCGGCTTGTCGGGGGCCGGCTGCGGCATGCCGCCGCCGTCGAAGATGCCCGAGTAGGTGTAGCTGAAGCCCTCGACCTTCTTCCACTCGATGTTCATGCCGATGAAGCGCTCGATGCTGCGCGCATCACGCCAGGTCTCCTCGGTCACCAGGGTGAAGGCGTCGCCGGTCTTCTGCGCGCGGCCGGTGCGGCCGATGCGGTGGACGTAGTCCTCGGGGTTCTCCGGGACGTCGAAGTTGATGACGTGCGACACGTCGGCGATGTCGAGGCCGCGGGCGGCGATGTCGGTGGCGACCAGCACCTCGTGCTTGCCGGACTTGAAGCCCTTGAGCGCGTCGACGCGCTCCTGCTGGCTGCGGTCGGAATGCATGACCGCGCAGGTGTGCCCGGCCTGCTTCAGGCGGCTGGCGACGTAGTCCGCGCCGCTCTTGGTGCGCGAGAAGATGATGACGCTGTGGTATTGGGTCTGCTCGAGCAGGTGCGCGAGGAGCTCGAACTTCTGGGCCTGCACCACGGGATAAAACGCGTGCGAGATGGTCTCGGCGGTCGAGCGCTCGCGGCTGACGGAGATCTTGAACGGGTCGCGCAGCGCCCAGGCGGCGAGCTGCTCGATCTCGGGCGGGAGCGTGGCGGTGAAGAACAGCGTCTGGCGCGTCTTCGGCACCTTGGCCACGATGCGCTTCACGTCGGGGAGGAAGCCCATGTCGAGCATGCGGTCCACCTCGTCGAGCACGAGCGTCTCGATGTGGTCCAGGCGGATCTCACCCTGCTCCATGAAGTCGAGCAGGCGGCCGGGCGTGGCGACGAGGATGTCCATGCCGTGCGCGAGGTCCTCGCGCTGCTTGCCGTAGCCGACGCCGCCATAGATCACGGTCGTGCGCAGGTCGGTGTATTTGGAGTATTCCTTGAACGACTCCTCAACCTGCAGCGCGAGTTCGCGGGTGGGCTCGAGCACGAGGCAGCGGATCTTGCCGTGGGCGCCGAGGCGCTGGAGAATCGGGAGCGAAAACGCCGCAGTCTTGCCCGTGCCGGTCTGGGCCGAGCCGATCACGTCCTTGCCGGAGAGAACCACGGGAATGGCCTGCGCCTGGATCGGCGTCGGGTTCTCGTAGCCCTTTTGCTGCACCGCGTAGGCGATGCGGTCACCGAGACCGAGCGCGGTGAAGGTCGTGTCCATCTTCGGCACCTCGGGCAGGGGCTTGGCCGCATGCACGGTGCGCGGCGCATGGGCCGCCGGCTTGGCGGGGGCGTGCGCCGGGGCGGCCTGGCGGGGGGCATGGCCGCCCCGCTTCTCGTGCCGCTGGGGGCCGCTCTTGGGCGCCGGCCGGCTGGATTTGTGGGCCGGTTTGGTCTCGGGGCGCTTGGCGTCCGCGGTGAAGGTCTGCCGGATCTTGGAAATTAACTTACGCAGCATGGAATAGTGGGCCCTGATATCAGGGCCCACTGTCCGCATTGCAACCCTGCATCTTAATCCGGCCGACCCGGGGGATCAAAGCGCGGCTTTAATCTTGTCCAAGATGGACATAGACAAGGTTTCGTCGCCGAAAACCCCGATCCGGATTATCACCTTGGTCGAGCGGTCCGTGACCTTCTGGAGCGTGACTTCGACCTTTTTGTCGAGGGCCGTGCGCGAGACCAGTTGCGCGTCGACCGTGCTCTTCTTGTTACTGATATTGGCGAATTCGAGCTGGTTGAGCGCCTTTTGCGAGGCCGCAAACACGGCCTCGATATTCTGATCCAGGTTGGCCTCAAGCTGGCCCCGATACCAGGCCACGCCGGTGCCGGCGGCCCCGGCGGCCACCACGGCAATGCAGCCGCTCAGGCCCGCGGCGGATACGCCAAGCAGAAGGGCGACCAGGAGGCGGCGGGCGGACATCTTTGCAGACGGGATGGATTTATTCATAGCCCCCATCTGACCGGCCCCGGTCTGGTTTGCTCCGATATTTCTTTCGCGCTGTTCACCGGTTTTTTACGCGCGGTGTTCCTGTCCTGCTCCATTGATGCGCTGGCTTTCGGATTCCGAAGATTGTTAGATCGCGCGCATGTCCTGTTCCATTCGCACCGCCACTGTCGCCGACGTGCCGCTGATCCTTGAGTTCATCCGCGGCCTCGCCAGTTACGAAAAACTGTCGCACGAGGTCGTCGCCACCGAGGCGGCGCTGCGCGACACGCTGTTCGGTTCGCCCCCGGCCGCGCATGTGGTCATCGCCGAGGTCGACGGCCGGCCCGCCGGCTTCGCGCTGTATTTCTTCAACTACTCCACGTTTCTCGCGAAACCCGGCCTCTACCTGGAGGACCTGTTCGTGAAACCGGAATTCCGCGGCGCCGGCACCGGCAAGGCCCTGCTGCTGCACCTCGCAAAGATCGCCAACGCGCGCGGCTGCGGCCGCATGGAATGGTCCGTCCTCGACTGGAACGAGCCGGCGATAAAGTTCTACGAGGCGCTCGGCGCCCGGCGCATGAGGGAGTGGCAGATCTGCCGGCTGACCGGACCGGCGCTTACTCGATATGCCTGAAATGGCCTGTGCGGCTGTGCGTGTCCGGGGCGCTCGGCAAACCGGTCCAGCCTTGGCCCAATACGCCTGATACAGCAGCCGACTGTGCGCGGCGCGAATCACCGACTGCGCCTGTTCACGACACCCGCCTTCGGCTAGGCTGGCGGCATGAAGTTTCCGCTCTACTGGATCGACGCGTTCACCGATAAGCCATTTCACGGCAACCCCGCCGGCGTCGTGCCGCTCGACACGTGGCCGAGGCGGCGCTCATGCAAAAGATCGCATTCGAGAACGGCCTGGCCGAGACCGCGTTCTTTGCCCGCACCGGTCCGGATCGTTTCCACCTTCGCTGGTTCACGCCCGAGCTCGAGATGGATCTCTGCGGTCACGCCACGCTCGCCAGCGCGTTCGTGGTGTTCCACCACCTCGGGCAGGCCGGCGACCGCATCATCTTCGACTCGCGCAGCGGGCCGCTCACCGTCACGCGCCGGCCGGACGGCCGCCTTGAACTCGACTTCCCCTCGCGCCCGCCGGTCCCGGTGCCGGAGACCCAGCTTCCGGCTACCCTCCTCCCCGGCCTGCGTGGCCCGCGCCCGTTGTGGATCGGCAAGGCCCGCGATTACCTCTGTGTTTATCCGACGATGGCTGACGTGCTGGCCCTCAAGCCCGACTTCAGCCTCCTCAACCAGATCAATGTGATCGGCATCATCGCCACCGCACCCGGCGCCGATGGCACTGACTTTGTCTCGCGCTTCTTCGCACCGAACTGCGGCGTGCCGGAGGATCCCGTGACCGGCTCGTCGCACTGCACGCTCGTGCCCTACTGGGCCGAAAAGCTCGGGAAGAAACAGCTCCGCGCCCGCCAGGTCTCCGCCCGCAGCGGCGACCTGCTTTGTGAACTCTCCGGCGACCGGGTGAAGATAGCCGGCCATGCCATCCTCTACCTCCGGGGTGAAATCTTGCTCTGAGGAGCGGGAAAGCCGAATCGCTTGCATCCAGAAGCCCTCTCGCGCGTAGTGGAAGACATCCCCATGAATCTCCGCCTCGCGCTTCTGCTGCTTCTCCTCCCGGTAACCGCCCTCGCCCAGCCCTCCGCGACGATGCGCTCGGCCCTGCTCGAATCCCTGGATGTGGAGATTTCCGCCTCGTCCGAGGAAAATCTCCAACAAGGCGGTGCCAGCCTTGGCACGGTGTCGGTTCTTAGCATCTCGCTCAGCCTCACCGGACGGCACGCCTGGGATCCCACCACCATGCTGACCTATGGTTTCGCCTACCGGCGGCACGACCTGGACGCCACAACCGCCCTCCTGCCCGACCAGCTGGCTGAGCTAACCTTGAATCTCGGCCTGCAACGCCGCTTCTCCGCGCAATGGAGCGCCGCGATCTTCGCGCGCCCGGGCCTCTATGGCGATTTCGAGGATCTCGGCAGCCAGAGCCTGAATCTGCCGGTGCTCGCCATGTTCAATTACACCCGCAGTCCGGACCTCGTGTGGAATTTCGGCCTGAACCTCAACGCCTTTTCCGACAACCCCGTCCTGCCGATCGTCGGCCTCCGCTGGCGTTTCGCCCCCGACTGGACCTTCACGGTCGGATTTCCTCAGAGCGGATTCAGCTGGCGCCACGGTGATACCCTCACCCTTCGCGCCGGGGTCGGCTTCAACGGCGGCAGCTTCCGGGTGTCCGAGAGCCTCGGGGTCCCGGGCCCCGGCCGGGCGCGACTGGCCAACACCTATCTTGATTTTCGCGAGGTCCGCGTCGGGCTCGGCGCCGACTTGTCCCTCCGCAAGGGCTTCAAGCTGGTTGCTGAGCTCGGTGCCGTTACCGACCGCAAATTCGACTATTTTGACCGGGACTACCGCATCGATGGCGACGCCAGCATCTACGGCACCCTCGGACTTCGGGCAAGTTTCTGAGCCTTCCGCCCTGGTTTTCACTTAAGACGGCCCGTCATGGGCCGTCTTTTTTTGTCCCAGAATTCCCAAAAGCGGGAAAATTGTGATGGTCACAGCACCTGTTAATGGCAACTGTGCTGGTTTCAATTAAACCACGCTGCTGCTGCCGTGTTCCGGTCGTTTCGGCTACCTTGTGACCGCAATTCCCTCCACGCATGATCCAAACGCTGCCTCCGCCCCCCGCGAAGCCGGTTGAAACCCCGCTGTCGCAGCCGCTCTACGCCGAGCTGGCCGCCTCCCTCCAGACCCTCATCGAGCAGGGCACGCTGCGCCCCGGCCATCGCGTGCCGTCCGTGCGCCGCATGTCGCTCCAGCGCGGCGTGAGCATCGCGACCGTGCTCCAGGCCTACACGGTGCTTGAGAACCGCGGCTACCTCGAGGCCCGGCCGCAGTCGGGTTATTACGTCCGCCCGCGCCCGCCTTTCCTCAGCCCCGAGCCGCGCATGGCCAAGCCCATGGCCAAGCCGGCCTACGTCGGCGTCAAGGACCTCACCACCGAGATCATGGAGCGCTCGGCCGACGGCGATTTCATCCCCTTCGGGGCCGCGTGCCCGCACCACAGCCTGTTTCCGAACAAGAAACTTGCGCGCCTCCTTGGCTCCGTCGCCCGCCGCGATCCCACGCTCATCAGCCGCCACGGCATGAACTGGGGCTACGAGCCGCTCACGCGCGAGATCTCGCGCCGCTACCTGCAGGGCGGCGTGCCGCTCGCGCACGACGAATTGGTCGTCACCATCGGCTGTTCCGAGGCGCTCAACCTCTGCCTGCGCGCCGTCACCAAGCCGGGTGATACCGTCGCCATCGAGACGCCCGCCTACTTCGGCTTCCTCGAGATGATCGAGAGCCTCAACCTGCGTGCCCTCGAGATCCCCACCTCCTCCCGCGAGGGCATCTGCCTCGACGAGCTCCGCGACGCCATCGAGCAAAACGACATCAAGGCCGTGCTCGTGATGCCCAACTTCCACAACCCGCTCGGCAGCCTCATGCCCGACGAGAAGAAGCAGCGGCTCTACGACCTGCTCTGCGAATACGACCTGCCCGCCATCGAGGACGACGTCTACGCCGACACGCACTGCGGCGACTTCCGCCCCAAGCCGCTCAAGGCCTGGGACAAGGCCGGCCGCGTGATGCTCTGCTCCTCCTTCGGCAAGACGCTCGCCCCGAGCTTCCGCATCGGCTGGACCGCACCCGGCCGCTACCTTGAGCGCGTCCGCCGGCTCAAGTTCACCAACACCATGGGCACGCCCGTCGTGCTGCAGAAGACCATCGCCGAGTTCCTGCGCGACGGCGGCTACGACCACCACCTGCGCACGCTCCGCCGCGCCTACCACCAGCAGCTGCACCAGTTCGCCCAGTCGATGCAGCGCTATTTCCCGGAAGGCACGCGCTACAGCCGGCCGCAGGGCGGCAATGTCATCTGGGTCGAGTTCCCGGCCAGGGTCGACACGCTCAAGCTCCACCACGAGGCGCTCAAGCACCGCATCAACACCGCGCCCGGCGCGCTGTTCTCGGTCAAGAACCGCTACCACAACTGCCTGCGCATGAGCTGCGGCCTGCCCTGGTCCGACGAGATCGAGGCGGCGCTGAAGACGCTCGGGGACCTGATCAAGAAGCAGCTGTAGGTGGCGGCAGCAACGGTCCGGTGCGCCGTCGACGGCGGAGCGAACCGCTCCGCCCTACCACGAATCACTTGCCCGGATTCCGCCCTCTGCTCCCTCCCCTCTCACTTTCACCCTCACTTTGTGACTTCCTCTCCCGCCCATCCCTCCAAGGCCGCCCTGATCGCCGGTTTCGCCGCCATCTACCTCATCTGGGGCTCGACCTACCTTGGCATCCGCATTGCCGTGGAGACGATCCCGCCCTTCCTGATGGCGAGCACCCGCTTCATGGTCGCCGGCGCCCTGCTCACCACTTGGATCGCCTGCACCAAAGGCTTCCGCGCCACGCCGCGGCAGTGGCTCGACAACACGCTGATCGGCGGCCTGCTGCTCCTGGGCGGCAACGGCATGGTGGCCTGGGCCGAGCAAAAGGTCCCCTCCGGCATCGCCACCCTCATCATCTCGGTCAGCCCGCTGTTCATTGTGCTCCTCGACTGGCTGATGCTCGTTGTCGGCAAGGACGAGACCCGCGGCACCCGGCCCACCGCGGCGACCTTTGTCGGCCTCGCCCTCGGATTTCTCGGCCTCGCGCTGCTGGTCGGCCCCGACCTGGGCGAGCATGCGGGCAAACTCGATCCCTGGCGGGTGGGCGGGCTGGGCCTTGCCTGCTTTTCGTGGGGCGCGGGCTCGATCTACACCCGCTATGCCCGCCAGCCCGCCGAAACCTTCACCGGCGCCGCCATCCAGCAGGTGACGGGCAGCGCCTGGCTGCTCGTCGCCAGCATGGTGCTAGGCGAGCCATGGCATTTCCACTTCGCCGATGTATCCAGCCGCTCCATCGCCGCCTGGGCCTACCTGGTGGTCGCCGGTTCGCTGGTCGGTTTCACCACCTTTGTGTGGCTGATGAAACACAGCACGCCGGCGCGGGTGTCGACCTACGCCTACGTCAACCCCGTCGTCGCGGTCTTCCTCGGCTGGCTGGTGCTCCATGAACCGGTGTCGCCCCGCATCTTTGTCGCGGCCGGCGTCATCATCGCCGGCGTCGCAACCATCACCATCGCAAAGACCAAGAAGAGCCCCGCGGCGCCGGCCATTACCGTCGCCCCGGCCGGGCCCGCGCGCGAACGCGCCTGAAGCCGCCGGGGCCGGTTGAACGGTAGCCTGCTGGCAATTTCGTGAAACCCGGCTAGTTTGTCGCGGTCCCATCACCCTATGAATCGCCGCCTCCTCTCCACCTTCATGCTCGCCGCCAGCCTGGGATTTCTCGCCGGCTGCCAGACCGTCGATGACCGTATCAAGGAAAAGCCCGAGGTCTTCGCCAAGCTCGACACTGCGACCCAGGACAAGGTCAAGCAGGGCATCATCGACCTCGGCTTCACCGAGGACGCCGTTTATCTCGCGCTCGGCAAACCTGACCAGCGCCGCGAATCCATCACCGCCGACGGCAAATCCACCACGTGGATCTACAACACCTATTACGAACGCTACGACGGCACGCGCTTCGCCGGCTACCACCGCAACGTTTATTACGATCCCTACCTGAAATCCTACCGCGTATATTACCGTCCGGTTTACGCCGACACCTACGCACAGGAAAAGGAAGAGCGCATCCGCGTCAGCTTCAAGGACGGCAAGGCGATCGCGATCGAGCAGTCGAAGGACTGAGGCTTATTGGCCGCAGGGCGGGATCGCTGATTCCGCCTACAATTTGAGGATCTTCCGCAGCTTCGGCCCGATCAGCCGGGCCAGCGCCGGGTTGGCGAAGCCCACCCAGGCCACCGGAGACGTCGTATCGAGCGGCACGCGCAGCGGTTTGCCGTCCGGCGCGGTGATGCTGCAGCCCACCTCCTGCGCGATCAGCGCCGTGCAGATGTCGTAGGGATGACACGTCAGCGCGGCATCAAGGCCGAGCCGCGCAAACGCCAGGGGCCGCAGGTCCGCGATGAACCGATCGTGCCCCATCAGGAGTTCGTAGAGCTGCCCGCCACTGCTCAGGTATTGGTCATCGAAGATGTGCGGGCTGTCGCCGAGGGCGCGCCAAAGCTGCGCCTCGTGCTCCGCCAGCCACACCTTGCCCGGCGGGAAGAACTTCGCGAACGAAGCAAAGCCATGCGCCAGATCGCGCGCCCGGGACGGCCGCGGCCCGAATTTCTTCCGCCGGCCGGTCCGCAAATCCAGCCGGTCCGCCTGCGCGCCCTTTCCTCGCACCGCGCTGAGCTGGTCCGCAAATCCGGCTTTGCTCGTGGGCAGTTCGGTCATCGCCGCGACGATGATATCGCTCAAGTTTGTCTTTGCCCCGCGCTGCGGTGCGAGGGCGGCGAGGCTCCAGGCACTGCGCTTGTCATACATGATGCCGCGCGTGCCGTCGATCGGGTCGAGGATGCACTTGAAAAGCGTCTGCGTCACCGGCGTGCCGCGCGGAAAGGTCACCGCCTCGCCCTCGAGCCCTTCCATCACCAGCTCGACCGGCCAGCGTTTCGGCCAGTTCTGCGCAAACCACGCCAGCACCGCGTGCTCGCTGACCTTGTCGATGCCATAGATCGTGTCCGCCGGGGTGACCGCCGCGACGCGGGTCATGCGCCGGGCACCGCGGCTTTGCGCCGCCCGCACCGAGTCACGGATTGTGTCTTGCAGGCGGCAAAGCAGCCGCCGGGCCTGGTCGGGATGTATCATTAAATCCAAATGGGTGAATGAGCTGACCGCCACCAGCCACTGCTTGCAACCGCGTTTATGACACAGCAATTTCGCGCCATGCAAAAGACCCCTGCCCCCGCCAAGAAGACCGCCAAACCCGAGGCCCCGGCGGCCCGGCTGCTTTCCCCGCGCCGCAAGACCACGCAGGCCACCACGCTGCACGAACTGGCCGTCGAGCAGCTCGAGCATTTCCACATCGACCCCCGCAGCGAGGCCGGCAAGCCGCTGCTCGCCCTCGCCGAAAAACTCTACGGTGCGCACGGCGACGTGATGGACCTCTGGGAGGCGACCACCCGCGAGCTCGGCCGCCTGCCGCGCCAGGACCGCCTCGCGCTCTTCAACGCCAAGAAGTTCCTCTCCTTCCAGCTGGCGAAGCTCCTCGATACGCTGCAGAACCCGTCGCGCAAGACCCACCAGTCGCTCCGCTACAGCAACGCGACGATGCTCGCGAAGGGCCCCTACCCGATCTTCGACAACGTCACGGCCATCTTCTCGGCCACGCCCGTCATCACCCGCACCGCGACCTATCTCTACGCCTGCTCCGAGTGGATCGACGACGCTTTCCAGGGGAAGGAATTCCTCCACGAGATCTACTCGCGGCTGATGAACCCGACCTCGATCTCGCTCGCGAACCACATCGTGGACATCGAGGCCGGCCCGATGTCGGGCGAATACATGGCCTGGAACTTCAACTCCGGCATGGGCGCGATCGACGCCGCGCTCTCGCACCTCGTCGGCTACCAGGATGTCGTCCTCTCTTCGCGCAACATCTACGGCGGCGCCTACCAGCTCCTCCACGACTGGTTCGGCAAACGCTCGAACCTCGACGTCGGCGTCGTGTTCTTCGACGGCTTCACCGCCGGCGATTTCACCAAGGCCCTCGCCGGCGTGAAGAAGCAATATGCCGACCGCCTCAAGGCCGGCCGCAAGGTCTACGTCTACCTCGAGAGCCCGTGCAACCCGCACGGCGTGTTCCTCGACGTCCCTGGCATCTGCGCCGCGGCCCACGCCGCCGGCCTCACGGTCATTTGCGACGCCACCGTCGGCACACCCTTCCTCGTCCGCCCGCTCCAGCAGAAGGATCCCGCCGAGCGTCCGGACTACATCATCCACAGCTACACCAAGGATCTCACCGGCCACGGCACGACCACCGCCGGCGTCGTCATCGGCCGCAACGAGGACATGTTTCTCCCGAAGGGCGACACCTCGCCGTCCGGCAAGAGCTGGCACGACACGCTTTTCTGGAATGTCTATTACATCAAGGGCGCGTTCCTCGACTCCGATAAGGCCTTCGAGGTGCTCACCGGCATGAAGACGCTCGAGCTGCGCATGCTGAAGAAGTGCATCAACACGCTGGTCTTCACCCGGTGGCTCGCGTCGAACCCGCTCGTGACCGTCAGCGGCCCGGCCAACCCGCAGGACCCGAATCATCCCATCGCCGCCCGGCTCTCCTACCTCGGCCTGCCTGCGCCGCTTTTCACCATCAACTTCGAGGCGGCCAAGGTCACGCGCGTCACGCTCGAGCGGTTTTTCGATTCGCTGGCGCCGATGTTCGGCCACATGGTGTCGCTCGGCCAGAGCAACACCCTCGTGCTCTGCCCCGCGCTGACCTCCCACTCCGAGCTCAGCCCCGAGGCGCTCAGGGAGGCCGGCATCACCGGCACCACCATCCGCATCGCCATCGGCGACGAGTCGCCCCGCGAGCTCATCGGAGACTTCCTCGCCGCCGCGCGGGCGATCGACGAACAGATCCCCGGCTTCAGCAGGAAATTCATGGGCGGCCCCGAGCTCGACCGCATGGTCGACGAGGTCTACGCCGACGTCCATTGCCGCCACGCGCTGGCCCAGCCGCGCTTCGCGGATTGCGTGAAGTGAGTTTTTGGCCGAGAGTCGGGCGGTGAGCTTCCCGCCCCGCCCGACCCTTGCCTTGCTCTGCCTGCTTGCGGCCGGCCCAGCCGTCCAGGCGGCCGAACCGGCCGGCACGATCGAGTCACGTGGCTTCGCATCGGCCATCCTGGCCCATGAACTCACCTACCATGTTTACCTGCCGCCGGGCTGCGATTCGGCGGCGGCCACGCGTTATCCCGTGCTTTATCTGCTGCATGGCCGCGGGGACAAGATGGCGGCCTGGACAACCATCAAGCCCGACCTTGACCGGCTGATCAACGCCGGGCGGATTCCCCCGGTGATCGCCATCATGCCCGACGCACCTGCCAGCCGGCGGGCGGGTTACTACATTGACTCGCAGTTCACCGGCTCGGATCAGCCGAAGCTGCCGGCCGGCGAAGCGACCGAGAGTGCGTTCACCAAGGATCTGGTCGCGCATGTCGACGCCACCTATCCGACCAAGACGGACCGCCTCAGCCGGATCGTCGCCGGCTATTCCATGGGTGGCTACGGGGCGCTGCGCTACTCCCTGGCCCACCCGGAGCTGTTCGGAGCCGCCATCGTGCTCAGCCCCGCGGTGTATTTTCCCCTGCCCCCACCGGATTCCAGCACCCGTGAATTCGGCGCCTTCGGCAACGGCGCCATGGTTTTTGACCCGGAGATTTACACGGCAAAAAACTATCCCGCCCTGATTCCCGCGTTTGTCGCCCGCGGCCTGCCGCTGGTCATGTTTATTGCCGTGGGGGACGACGAACAGGCCCTGGCCGATCCGGCGGAAGCCGCGCATGACCTCGATTACGAGGCCCACACCCTTTACAACAGGGTGCGTCGCGTGCCGCTGATCACCGCCCAATTGCGGGTCGTCGACGGCCCCCATGACTGGGCCACCTGGCGCCCGACCTTTGTGGAGGGTGCGGAATACGTCTTCCGGCAACTCAAGCCCGGCCGCTGATCAGGCCGGAACGGCAGCTTTCTTTCGCTTGGGGGTAAGGATGGTGAGCCCTTCGATCTGCTCTTCGGACGGCGCGGGGAAAAAGAAGCTCGCGACGTAGCCGACCACGATCGACACGAGGATCGACACTGCAAGATAGAGGAAGGGATGCACCAGCTGGGCCCACCAGACTGCGAAAGTGATGATAAAGCTGAGGATCATGCCGATGATCACTCCCTGCCAGTTCGCCCGGCGGGTGAACATGCCGAGCGTGTAGGCGCCGCCGAAGGATCCGCCAAAAAGGCCGACCAGTTCGATCGAGGTGTCCAAGAATGAATTGATGCTCATCCGCGAGAGCAGGATGGCCAGGCCGATGCCGATCAGGCCGGCGAGGACCGTGACCCATTCCGCCAGCTTGATGCTGAAGGTCTGGCTCGGGTTCTTCGCGATCTTCTCGTAGAAATCCACCGACACCATGGTCGACACGCTGTTCAGGATGCTGGAGCTCGTGCCCATCGCGGCCGAGAACAAGCCCGCGATCATCAGGCCGGTAATGCCGACCGGCAGTTCCGCCGCGATGAACAGCGGGAAGGTCGCATCAACCGGCAGCAGCGGGTTCATGCGCTCGGGATGGGTGTGATAGAAGACATAGAGGCCGGTGCCGATGAAATAGAAGAGCGCGCTGGCCGGGATGACCATGACCGCGTAAACCCAGACCGACCGGCCGGCCTCCTTCTCGGATTTCGTGGTGAAGACGCGCTGCATCAGGATCTGGTCCTTGGGAAACGTCAGCACGGTCTCGAGGAGCGTGAGGAAGATGAAGCACCAGACGGTCGCCTTCGTGAGGTCGAAGCTCCAGTCGAACATCCGCAGCTTGTCGTCCGCCTGCGCGATCGCCACGAACTCGCCCACGCCGCCCTTGAGCTTGGAGGCGATGAAGCCCACCGCAAAGACGAGGCCGCCGATCTTGACGATCACCTGCGCCAGGTCCGTCCAGATCACCGCCCGCATGCCGCCCAGCGCCGTGTAGCCGATCGTGACGAGGCCCATGATGAGGATGCTCCAGACCACGTTGAGGCCGGTGATGGTGGCGATGGCAAGCGAGGGCAGGAACAGGATGACGCTCAGGCGGCCGCCCATGTGCATGACGATGCAAAACGCGCTGGCCGCCAGCCGCACCGAGCGGTGGAAGCGCTGGTCGAGATAGGTGAACACCGACATCAGTTCCAGCCGGCGCAGCAGCGGCACGATCCAGATCGCGACAAACACCAGCGCGATGGCCCCCAGTATATTTCCCAGCAGGTATTGCCAGTTGGTCGCGAAGGCCTTGGCGGTGGTGCCGATGTAGCCGATGGCGCTGGAGTTGGTGGCGTAGAGGCTGATGCCGGCCGCCCAGAACGGGATCGTGCGGCTGCCCACGAAGAAATCCGCCGTCGATTTTTTCTTTTCCTGGCGATAACAATACACGCCGATGCCGGCGATGATCGCCAGGTAGAGCACGATCATCACCCAATCGAGCGGCCGGAGTAGCTGCTTGGTCGGCACGAGCTCGGCCAGGCCGAGCGCCAGGCTGCCGCCGGAATCCTGCGCGACCAGGAAACCGTTGCCCCAGGCCGCGGCCGGCTGGAGCCCGCGGGCGTCGATCGCACCCAGTTCGCCCCACACATCCGTGATCGCGTAATAGCTCACCATGCGCTGCGCACCCGCGTCGCCGACGATCCCGATCAGGTGTGCCTGACCCGTGGCCCTGATCGCACCCGGCACAAGTGTTCCCGGCAGCGGTGAGGCCTCCGTCCAATCCTGGGTCGGGGACCAGCGGTAAAGCCGCTGGCCGCCCTCAACGGGAGTCAGCACCGCATAAACCGAGTCCTGCTGGGCCACGAGCGCCTCGACCCGGCCGCCGGCTGCCGCGCAACCGGCATGGTGGCGCCAACCCGGAGCGTCCTCGCTCAGGATGAGGGTGTAGAGCTGCGGAAGACCGGTCGCATCCAGGCCATGCACGAAGAGCCGGGCATCCTTGACCGCACCGAGGACGTTCTTCAGCGGCGACGGCAGCGGCGGCAATTCCCGCGCCGAAAGCCGGCCATCAGCGAGCAGGAGCTGCCGCACACGCTGGACCGGGTTCGATGCCTTGTCCGAGAAGAGGGCGAAGGCGGTCCGTCCGTCACCGAAGACCGCCGCAAGCGCGCCCTCGGACCGCCAGGGTTGCTCACGCCATCCACCCGTTCCGTCCTGCGTCCACATCCGGTCCCGGGCGACGACCAGCGGCACCCCATCGACCGCAACCAGATGCGCGTCCGCCCCGGTCGGAACCTGGCCCTGGGCGGTGACGCGCACCGGCAGAAGCGGCGCGGCGTCGAGCAACACGGCCAAGCCCAGTGCGGCCAGCGGGACAGCAGCCTTTCTCAGAAAGCGGAACGGGGCGGGGAGAATCATGGCACAATAGTTGGTGACCGGCGGCTCGTCACGGTAAAGTTGGGAAAAGCGGGGTTGAAAAAACACGCCCGATGCCAACCGCACCTGGGAGCAGGCCGCGGCCGGGCATCGGGCGGAGAACACTGGTCACCGGGTGGTGACTCAGAACTTTAGCGCATACGACACCGAGATCACGCGACCGCGGCCGGCGAAGTAGTTCTGGAACTGGTCGATCTGCGCCCAGGGCAGGATGTAGTATTTGTCCGTGAGGTTCTCGATGCCGACGGCAATATCGCCCCACTTGGTCGTGTAGCTGGCCGTCAGGTGCGCGAGGGTGAGCGAGGTGGTGTGCTCCTCGCCCGCCGCCCCGACGTTGATGTCACGGGCGAACAGGTGCTCGACGTCGAGGGTCATGCTCGCCTTCGGCATGAATTTCCAGGTCGAGGAGAGGTTGAGCTTGTCCGGGCTGACGTTGCCCATGCCCTGCTCGCGGATCAGCGGGCCGGTTTCGGTCGTGCGCGTCATGCCCTTGGCGTGGGAATAGAGCGCCGTGAACTTGAGGGTCTTGGTCGCCTTGAATTCACCGGTGAACTCATACCCCGTCAGCTTGACCGGCCGGCGCTGCAGCACGAAATCGCGGGTGATCGGATCGGTCGTGAGGCTCGAGCCGAGGTCGGAATAGGAATGATAATACGAGGTGCTGAAACTGAAGCGCTTGCCCTGCCAGCTGATACCACCCTCCTTGTTGTCCACGATGACGGCCTGCAGGTCGACGATGCCGGCCACGGACTGACCGGGCGTGTTCACGTTGCGCAGGGGAATGCCGACGTTCGGCAGGGTGAAGCCCTTGCTGTAGGAGCCGAAGACCGACCAGTTCTGGGGCAGGCGCACGATGACGCCCACATTCGGCAGCGTGTCGCTGTATTTGAGGGTGCCGCCGGTGACAAACGACCTGTTGGCAAAGAAGACCGTGGTGTAGTCGTCTACCTGCAGCTCGCCGCCTTCACGGCGCACGCCGGTGCTTACCGTGACCGGACCGCGGGTATAGTAGACCTGCGTGAAGGGCGCCTTGCTTGTGTAGTTCATCGGAGGAACCCACACGCGGTTGGTCAGCGCCAGCAGCTGCTGCGCGGTTTCCTCCATGTAGTCGAAGCCGACGTTGATATCGAGGCCTTCGACCGCGAACAGGTCGTCGCGCGACCAGGAGCTGCGCACGCCCTTCTTCTGGGAATTAATTTCGGACTGGTCTAGCCCCACGCCCAGCGGGGCAACCAGCGGATCGGCCTTGTCGGGACCGACGACCTCGGCGAGGAAACGCATGGCCTGGCTGGCCTTGTAGACCTGGACGTTCAGCGAACCGCCGAAAAGGGCCTCGTTCTTGTAGGCGAGCGCATACTGGGAAAAATCGTTGAACTCGGCCTTCGCCCCCGGCGGCACGCCGCGCTTGGCGGAGTCGGTGATGCCCAGGGCGCGGTTACCGAGGTCTTGCACGTAGTGACCCTGGCCCTCGACCTTGAACTTGCTGACGGTGAGGGTCAGCCGCTGGGCGTTGTTCTCGCCCCAGTTGTGGCCGGCCTTGATGAACAGGTTCGCGGAATTCGTGTCGTTCATCGAGCCGCTGGCGCCCATGCCCATGCGCCGGCCGTTGGCATCGTAGGACATGCCGCGCTTGGCGAAGGCCGCACCGAAGATCAGGTCGTTTGCGCCTTCCTTGTGCATGTAATTAAGGCCAACCCGGTAGCCGCTGCTATCGTCGTAGCCCTGGGTGTAGAACTTGGTGCGCAGGACGGCTTCGCTGCCATCCTTGGTCGGGCTCTTGGAGATGTAGTTGATGATGCCGCCGGCGGCGCCGATGCCTTCCGAGGCCGAGGGTCCGTTAATGACCTCGATCTGAGAAACGATGTCCATGTCCGTGAAGGTGGCGTTGCGGCTGCCTTCGCGCAGCGGGGTGGTCTGGGAAATGCCGTCGAATAGGCGGAGCGCCACGCGGCCGCGCAGCGTCTCACCCGTGTTTTGCATCTGCTGCGTGCCGGGCGCATAGCCGGGCACGGTGCGCGACAGCACGGCCGTCGCGTCATCCGTGAGCAGCTGCGTGTTGGAGATCTCCTCGTTGGAGACCAGTTTGATCGCCCCGGGAATCTGGTCGATCGCCTTGGGCGAGCGGTAACCGGTGGTGACCGTGAGCTTCTCCAGTTTCACGACCTCGGAGGAATTTTCTTCCTCCTTGGCCGCCGGCGAGGCCGGGGCGCTGGTCTGGGCGCGGCCGGCGACGGCGAGGGTGGCAAACAGCAGCGCGGCAAGCAGCGCTGCGGCAGACTTGGGACGGGCGGGGTATGTATTCATGGTGCAGGTAAAGCAAACGTTTGCTCTTCGGGGTATTAGATTGCGGTTAATCAAGCCGCGGCCGGGGTTCGGGCGCACGGCGGGAAAGAATGGGACTGGGGTGATTCCGGGCGGACGGAAGCAGGGGGTGGGAGGTGGGGCGAAAGCGGGCGGCGGGGTGGCCGGGCAAAAGGGTAAAGCAAACGTTTGCACGACGACCATTTTGTTTTTAACCTTGGTGTCAACTTTTTTGTCATTCTACTCCTTCCACACCCCCGTCCGCCCGCACTCATGATTTTCCCCTCCGCCGCTTCAGTCAGGCTCGATGGCCCGCTGGGCCGGGCCCTGGCCGCAAGCCAGGCCATGCACCTGGCCCGCTTCATCCGGGACGAGACGAGCCCGCCGATCGCCCTGTTCTGTCCCGAGCACACCGGCCGCAACCTCGAAGGCGACTGGTATGGCGAGCATGCGGGCAAATGGCTTTGTGCCGCGGCGCACGCGGTCGAGCGCACCGCTGACCCGCAGCTCACCGCCAGCTTGCGCCGGGTCGCCGACTACCTTGTCGGCGTGCAGGAATCCAGCGGCTACCTCGGCACCTATGCCCCCGCCCGGCGTTTCATGTGCCGGCAGGTCCCCGGCCCTCGCACATGGGACGGCGCTCCGGGCCAGCGCACGTGGGATATCTGGGTGCACAGCTACCTGATTCTGGGGCTGCTCGAGGCGGGCCGGGCCCTCGCCCATCCGCCCTACATCGCCGCCGCGCGGAAAATCGGCGACCTGTGCTGGCAGACGCTCTCCGCCGGCGGCATCGACATCACGTCACTCGGCAACCACCACGGCCTCTCCGCCACGGTGCTGCTGGACCCGGCCGTGGAACTCTACCTCGAGACGCGCGAGCCGAGATACTTGGAGCTCGCCAAACTCATCGTGAAGCAGGCCAGTGAAGCTCCCACCCTGGAGCTGATGTCGCAGGCGCTGGCGGGCACCGATGCCGCCTTCATCGCCACCGGCAAGGCCTATCAGTTGTCGTGGAACCTTGTCGGCCTGGTGAAGCTGCACCGGGCAACCGGCGAGTCTTCCTACCTGCAGGCCGCGCTGAAGGTCTGGGCCAGCATCCAGCAGCACCATCTAACCCTCGGCGGCGGCCCGTGGGGCGGCGTGGCGCACCGGTCACGCGAGGTGTTCAATCCCCCGCATGTCTTCAGCCCTTACGGCTACGTCGAGACCTGCTCCACCTTCTCCTGGATCCAGCTCAACCGCGAGCTGCTCGCCGTCACCGGCGAGGCCAAATACGCCGACGAGATCGAGAAATCCGCCTACAATGACCTGCTCGGCGCCCAGACGCCGGAGGGTGACAACTGGTGCTACTATTCCTTCCCGAACGGCAAACGCGTCTACACGACCTACTGGCGCTGCTGCAAATCCAGCGGCCCCTGGGCCCTCGAGGAACTGCCCCCGGTCGCCTACGGCGTGACCGCGGAAGGCCACCTCGCGATCAATCTCTACGGCCCGGGTGAAGCCACGCTTTCGACTCCCGCGGCCGGCGCCGTCGGGATCCAACAGGTCACCCGCTATCCTTACGAGGGTGACATCCGCATCTCGGTGCGACCCGAGCGCGCCGCCAAGTTCACCCTGCTGTTGCGCATCCCGGGCTGGGCGGATTCGGCCGCCATCCAGGTCAACGGCCAGGCCTTCTCCGGCCCCGCGCTGGCCGGCACTTACGCCGCCATCGAACGCCACTGGCAACCGGGGGATGTGATCACGCTGTCTCTGCCGATGCCCCCGAAGCTGCACCGGCAGGTCAACCGGAACATCCAGGAGTCACGGGCGCCGGACGGCTCGCCGGTCTGCCAGGAGGTGCTGCATTTTGACTACGCCGCCATCACCCGCGGACCTTTGGTCTACGCCACGGACCTGATCGACGGTTTCAAAGTCGAGGAGACCATCCGGCTGCCGCGCCAGCCCGAGACCGCGCTGGAGTTGCTCGATGCGCCCGCCGGCAGCGAGGCCCGCGCCGTGCGTCTCAATCTGGGCAATCGGCCGTCCCTCACCTTCCTGCCCTACGTCGAGGCCGGGGGCCGGGCCGACGGCGCCTGGCGCCTGACCTGGCTGCAGGTTGCGCCCGAATAAAACCTCCGGCACGCGACCTTCAGGCCGCCCGGTTCTTCCGCAGGAAACGCACCAGCTCAGCGCGCGTCGGCATCGCGAAAGCCGCGCCCGGCTTGGTGATGGACAGTGCGGCCACTGCGGTGCCGAGCCGGGCGGCGGGCACAATTTCCCCCTTGTAGCGGACCAACCCGGCGGCAAATCCGCCGCAGAAAGCATCGCCCGCCCCGGTGGTGTCCACCACGCGCATGCCGCGGTGAGCCGGGATGAAATCATGCCCGCCATGTTCCGAAATGAAGCAGCCTTTGCTGCCCAGCGTCACGATCACCGTGGGCACGCCGAACTGGCGGCAAAGCCCGTGGAGTCCGTCCCGGGACAGGGCGTGCAGGGCCCGCTCGTCGAAACCGCGCCGCCGCAACCGGACCTGCGCGCGGACCAATGCGACAAACTCGCTCTCATTGGGAATCAGAATGTCGACGTTCCGCAGCAGCGCCGGGGAAAAATCCGCGCGCATGGGCGCCGGATTTAGGATGGTCGTCACCCCGGCGCGCCGGGCCGTCCGGAGAACATACGCCGTGGTCCTGAGATTGGATTCCAGCTGCGTCACCACGACCTTGGCCCGGGTCAGCAATGAGCGGGGCACATCCGCCGGCGCAAGCCGGGCATTGGCCCCGGGTTCGATGACAATCTGGTTCTGGCCGTCGCGGTTGATGAGGATTACCGCCGTGCCCGTGGCCCGGCCGTTTTGCAGGGCGAGCTGGCAGCCGATCTTCTCCCGTCGGTAGAAAGCCGCCACCTGCTCTGCAAAACCATCGCGCCCCATCGCGCCGACGAACACGGTCCGCACCCCGGTCCGGCCGCAGGCAATCGCCTGGTTGGACCCCTTGCCGCCCTGACCGCTCGCCATCCGGGCCATGACCGTCTCTCCGGCCCGCGGAAAGTCCGCACAGGCAAAGGTCAGGTCATGCATGATGCTGCCGACGACGACGACCTGGGGTGAAATGGACATGGAAGCAGAGGGATGGGGTGGCCGCCGCACTCGGACGGCAGGGCCGGGTCTCGGCACGGGGGATAGTTCGAGGGGCAATGCCATGCAAACGTTTGCCCTGCCTTTGCGTCAAGCGAAACCTTTCCCCGGCCCCGCCCGGGAAGCGGTTCAGCAGGATTTGCGGATGATCAGTTCGGGCATGAGCTTGAGGCTCGTGGCCGGACGCTTGGCGTCTTCGATGCGCTTGAGCAGAAGCTCGGCGGCATATTTACCCACCTCGTAGGCGGGCTGGCGCACGACGGTGAGCGGCGGGTTGAACACGCTCGAGAGCGGTAGCTCGTCAAAACCCACGATCGCGATCTGCTTCGGGATCTTCAGCCCGCGCGCGGCAATGGCTTCGAGCGCCCCGGCGGTCATCAGCCCGTTGCAGACGAACAGGGCGGTCGGTGGATCCGACAGGGAAAGCAGCTCGTGGGCCAGGGTCTGGCCGCTCTCCTGCTTGAAGTCGCCGAACCGGACCAGCTCCGACCTGATCGGCAACCCGGCTTGGTTGTGCGCATCCTTGTAGCCGCGCAGACGCTCGCGGCCGGTTGAAGAATCCGCCGGTCCGCCGATCAGGCCGATCCGCTTGTGCCCCTGGGCGATGATATGCTCCACCGCCTTCAGGGCGCCCGTGTGGTTGTCCACCTCGACCTTGTCCAGGTTGCCGCTGGAAAGGCTCCGGTCCACACAGACCACCGGGGTCCCGGTGCGCACCACCTGCAGCACCGCCGGGTCGTTCTCGTGGATGGGCGGCAGGATGATGCCGTCGACCGATTCCGACTGCATGACGTCCAGGTAGAAGCGCTCCTTGGCCTCGTCCTCGTCATAATTGCACAGCAGCACCGCGTAGTTGCCCTTGTAGGCCACGTCCTCGACGCCGCGCGCCAGGTCGGCGAAGAAGGTGTTCTGGATATTGGGGATGATCAGGCCCAGCAGGTGGCTGCTGCTGTCCCGGGTGCGCAGCCGGCGGGCGACGCGGTTGGGCTTGTAACCCAGTTCGCGCATGGCCTTGAGCACGCGGGCCTGGGTCTCGGAGCCGATCTTGCCGGTCTGGTTGATCGTGCGCGAGACGGTCGAGATGTTCACCTTCGCGCGGCGGGCTACATCGATCAGGCTGGACGGCTTCTTCATGGGGTGGTTTTCGCGACGGACTTAAACGGCGGAGCGACAACTTGCGTTCATCCCCCACCGCAAGCAAGGCACGAATTGGATAGACATGGCCAACCGGATTAGGCAAACGTTTGCACGCATTACCCCGCCGCCCGGCCCCAAGCCCGGCCACTTTAGTCATGCCTTCCCGCCCAAACCCGATCATCCTGACCGGCGTTACCCCACCCACCACATGAGCAAGCCCTCCCGCGCGCCTTCCACTCGTATCGCCGAGTTCCAGCTGTCGCATGCCCGCAACGGTCCCCACCTCCCGCTTCCGGTGAGCATGCCCGGCTGGCCCTTCCAGACGATCGGCCAGTGGAAGCAGGACGTGAATGCCGTGGCGGAGGCCTGGCGGCGGGATTTCCGGGAATGGCGCGACGAACACCTCATCCGCATGGGCTACAACGGCGCGAACTACGAGCGCCCCGAGTTCCAGTGGACGCAGCGGAACTTCGTCCACGCCCAGATGATGGTCGAGGACCGCTATTTCTACGACCCGGTGAAGCGGCGCTACACGGTGGACCGTTACCTCGACGACCTTGAGCGGCGCTACGGCGGCATCGACAGCGTGCTGATCTGGTATGTCTACCCCAACATCGGCATCGACGACCGCAACCAGTTCGACCTGGCAGCCGACCTGCCCGGCGGCCTGGCCGGTCTCAAGGGCGCGGTCGCCGACTTCCACCGCCGCGGCGTGAAGGTGTTCATTCCGACAAAGCCGTGGGACAGCGGCACCCGGCCCGAGGGCCTGCCCGACTGGGAGGCGATTGCGCGCCTGGCCAAGGCAATCGACGCCGACGGGGTCAACGGCGACACCTACAGCGGCGTGCCACGCGCGTTTTTCGACGCGGCGGAAAAGCAGCGTCATCCCCTCGTCCTTGAACCCGAGGCCGTGCCGCTTTCCGACGAGGCGCTGGCCTGGAACCTCCAGAGCTGGGGCAAGCTGCTGCCCGACCAGATCGTCCTGCCGGTCAGCAAGCTGAAGTGGCTCGAGCCGCGGCACATGTCGAACACCGAGAACCGCTGGGGCCGGGACCGCACCAACGATTTTCACTACATCTTCTTCAACGGCTCCGGCTACAACTCGTGGGAGAACATCTGGGGCCTCTGGAACCAATTCACGCCACGGGATGCCGCCGCCCTCCGCCGGATCGCGCACCTTTATCGGAATTTTCCCGCGCCCCTCGTAAGCCCCGGCTGGGAACCCTATGCGCACGCCTGCCAGCACAACGTGTTCGCGTCGATGTTCCCCACCCCGACCGTCACCCTGTGGACCGTCGTAAACCGCAACGAATACGGCCTTGAGGGCGACCAGCTCCGCGTGACGCACCGGGACGGCCGGAAGTATTACGACGCGTGGCATGGCACGGAGCTCACGCCCCGGCTGGAGGCCGGCCAGGCGATGCTCGCGTTCCCGCTCGAGTCGCGCGGCTTCGGCGCCGTGCTCGCGGTGGAGCGTGGGGCCAAGGTCAAACATCTCGCCACTTATCTCCGGGAGCGGCGGGCATTCGCGCGCATGCCGCTGCAAAGCCTCTCCGCCCAGTGGCGCTGCCTTCCGCAGCAGATCACGTCCGTCAAGGCGACGCGCCGGGCGGCCCGGGCCCCCGAGGGCATGGTCACGATTCCCGCCGGCGAGTTTGATTTCCGGGTCACGGGCGTCGAGATCGAGGGCTATACTTGGGCCGGACAGGATGTGCAGTATCCCTGGGAGAAATCCCCGCGCCGCTCGCACGTGCACCGCCTGAAACTGCCCGCCTTCCACATCGATCGCTTCCCGGTCACCAACGCGCAGTTCCGGGCTTTTATCTCCGCCGCCAAATATCGGCCGGCCGACGACCATAATTTCCTGCGCGACTGGAAGCGCGGCGCCCCCCCGCGCGGCTGGGAGAACAAACCCGTGACGTGGGTTTCGCTGGAGGACGCCCGAGCCTATGCCGTCTGGGCCGGCAAGCGCCTGCCGCGCGAGTGGGAGTGGCAATATGCCGCCCAAGGCCAGGACGGGCGGCTTTATCCGTGGGGCAACGCCTGGAACCCGGCCAGCGTGCCGGCGCCCAATCGCGGCCGCACCCTCCTGCCACCGGCCGACGTCGACGCGCACCCGGGCGGCGCGAGTCTGTTCGGCGTCATGGATCTCGTCGGCAACATCTGGCAGTGGACCGACGAATTTAAGGACGACCACACGCGGACTGCGGTGCTGCGCGGCGGCAGCGCCTACCACCCGCAAACCTCGCACTGGTATTTTCCGCAGGCCTACCAGCTCGACCAGCACGGCAAATACCTGCTCATGTCACCCGGCAAGGATCGCAGCGGCATGGTCGGTTTCCGCTGCGTGGTCGACGCGGGTTGAAATACCCGCAAGCTCACCCCATGCGCAGCAAGCTGTTTGTCCCGGGCTCACGCCCCGAGCTCTTTCCCAAGGCCCTGGCCAGCCAGGCGGACAGCCTGTCGTTTGACCTGGAAGACGCAGTGCCCGAAACCGGCAAGGCCGAGGCGCGGCGCCTCGTCGGCCAGGCGCTTCAGTCGTCCGAGTTTTCCGCCTCGAAAAAAATCCTGATCGTGCGCGTGAACGGAGTGGGTTCACCGCATTTCGCCGCGGACCTTGCCGCGGTGGTCGGCCCGCGGCTCGACCTGCTCAACCTGCCCAAGGTCGAATCCGCCGCCGATGTCCGGGCCGCCGCGCAGGCCCTCGCCGCCTTGGAATCGGGCCGTGGCCTCACCCGCCCCATTGGCATTCTGGCCAATATCGAATCTCCCCGCGGACTCCGGCTGGCCGCCGAGATCGCCGGCGCCGACCCGCGCGTCGCCGGCCTGCAGATCGGGTATGCCGACCTGATGGAACCGCTCGGCATCGACCGCGGCAATGCGTCGGCCGTCCAGCAGATCCAGTTTGCCGTGCGGCTGGCCGCCGGCGAAGCCGGCTTGTGGGCTTACGACGCGGCTTATGGCGCCATCAAGGATCTCGACGGCTACCGGACCGAGGCCCTCGCCGCCAAACGGATGGGCTACCTCGGCAAGAGCTGCATTCATCCGACGCAGATTGCCGTGGCGAATGAGATCTTCCGCCCTTCCGACGAGGAAATCAGCTTTGCCCGGCGCGTGGTCGAGACCGCAGAGAAAACCGGCGCCGGCGCCTTCACCGTCGACGGCCGGATGATCGATGCGCCCTTCATCAAGCGCGCCCGCGCCGTCCTGGCCATCGCCCGGCAGCTCCCGCCCACGGCGTGAACTCGCAGCCATGCCCCTGAAAAAACGCGATTACGACTCCGGCGCCCGCGGCCCGTTGCAGGGGATCCGCGTGCTCGATCTTTCCCGGCTCTTCGCGGGCAACGTCTTGACTCAGATCCTCGGCGATTTCGGCGCGGAGGTCATCAAGGTCGAGCCGCCCGAAGGCGACACCCTGCGGGCCTGGCAGACCAACGGGGTGTCTACCCACTGGAAAATTTATTCCCGCAACAAGAAGAGCCTCGCCCTCGACCTGCGCAAACCCGAGGCGATCGATCTCATCCGCCGGCTGGTGGCTTCCGCCACGCTTTTCATCGAAAGTTTCCGCCCGGGCATCCTCGAAAAAATGGGGCTCGCCCCCGCCGACCTGCTCAAGCTCAACCCGAAACTCGTCATCGTCCGCATCTCCGGCTGGGGCCAGGACGGCCCCTACAGCCAGCGCCCCGGCTTCGGCACGATCATCGAGGGCATGTCGGGCTTCGCCTCCTTCAACGGTTTCGCGGACCGCGAACCCGTGCTGCCGCCCATGTATCTTGCCGACGGCGTCGCCGGGCTCTACGGCGCCTCGGCGGTCATGATCGCGCTCCGCGAGGTGGAGCAGAACGGCGGGCGCGGCCAGGTCATCGATCTGCCGCTGCTGGACCCGCTGTTTGCCATCCTGAGTCCGCAGGCCGCCAACTACCGCCTGACCGGCAAGGTCAAGCCGCGCACCGGCAGCCGCTCCACCAATTCCGGCCCGCGCAATGTCTACCGCTGCGCCGACGGCAAGTATGTCGCCGTGTCCGGCTCGACCCAGGGCATGGCTGAGCGCCTGCTGCGCTCCATCGGTCGCGCCGACCTTATCGATGACCCGCGCTTCCGCACCAACGCCAACCGCGTGAAAAACGCCGAGGAACTGGACGCCATCATCGGCGCTTTCATCGGCCGGCATACACAGGCGGAGGCCGTCGCCTTCTTCGAGCAGGCCGAGGTCACCGTCGGACCGATCTACGACGTGGCGCAGATCCTCGAGGATCCCCACTTCATCCAGCGGGAGATTGTCGCGGACTACCCCGACGCGGAGACGACCACGCTGCCGATGCATCACGTCGTGCCGCGATTGCTCGGCACGCCGGGCTCCATCCGTTCGCGCGCCCCGGACTTGGGCGAGCACAACCGGGTGCTGCTGCAGGAAATCGGGGTCAACGACGAAGCCTACGCCCGTCTGCTCGCGACCGGGATCGCGGTCGAAGCCACCACCCGCTCATGAGCGGCCCACCGACCGCCCCCGCCGGCGGCCTATCCTTCGGGCACGCGGACCTGCCCGAGAGCGCCCGGCTGCGCTCGGCCATGCTGCTGGTGGGAATGGGGTATCTGCTGTTGACGCTCTGTGACTATCGGGAGGGCCTCGCCAGCCTGGCTCTGCGTTACCTGCTCAAGGATGAACTGCATTTGACGGCCACGCAACTGGCGGGCTTTTTTTTGATCACGAAACTTGCCTGGTATTGCAAGCCGTTCGCCGGCCTGCTCGCCGACAAGGTGCGGTTCTTGGGCTACCGGCGGAAGGGTTATCTGATGGTTTTTTCGATCATGGCAGCCGGCTTGTGGCTGGCCCTGGCTTTTTTCCACCACACCTACCTTTCAATGCTCTGGCTGGTCCTGGCCATCAACTTTGCGCTGATGATGGTTCATACAACGCTGGGTGGTTTGCTTGTGGAAGTGAGCCAGGCGCTGGGCGCCACCGGCCGGATCAGCGCGATGCGCAGCGGCACCGAGAGTCTCGGCTGGCTGCTGGCCGGACTCGTGGGCGGCTGGATCGCGGTGAACCTGCTGCACCAGGGCTTTTTGATCAATGCCTTCCTCATGATCGTATTGGCGGTCATCTTCGCGAAAATGCTGCGGGAGAAAAAAGACTGCCCGGCGGGCCCGGAGTCATCGCCGTGGACGTTGGCGCAGTTCAAGGAGCTGTTCCACCATCGCATCCTCTGGACGGCCGCCGGCTTCTGGGTGCTCGTCAAGTTTTCGCCCGGCTTCGGGACCCCATTGTTTTATTACAAGAGCGAAACCCTGGGACTGACGCCGCAAGTCATCGGTTATCTCGGTTTCGTTTCTGCAGGTGCCGGCATGCTGGGCAGTCTGTTTTATATGCGCATCTGCCGCCGCCTTGCCCTGAGCCGGCTGCTTTGGCTGGGGATAAGCCTGCATACCGTTTCCTCGCTGACCTTCTTTGGCTACCGGTCGATTGGTTCAGCCGTCGCCATCGAGGCCCTGTATGGGCTGTGCACCGCCCTGGCCTTCATGCCGATCTTCGACCTGCTGGCCCGGGCCACCCCCAAACATATCGCCGCATTCGGATATGCCCTGATCTTCAGTCTGGGCAGCCTGTCGGTGTCGGGCTCCGACGTGCTGGGTTCCTGGATCTACGAGCGGCTGGGGCGCAATTTCACGAGCATGATACTATTGGATTCGGGCACCACCGCCCTCGTGTTGCTCGCCATTCCATTCCTGCCCCGCCTGCTGGTGGCGCACCGGGATGGCGACACGACGCCAGGCCAGGTGTAGAGCCGGAACCTCCCGGCCCGCGGGTGGCTCACGGCGCGAAAACCCGGCGGACCGCCCCGGCCAGGTTTGCCGGCGCCTCACGCAACGCCTGTGCGAGCGGTGTGCCCGGCGGCGTGATGGCGTGCAGCGCGAGACCCGGCCGCGCCGCGGCGGTCACCTGACCGGCAAACACGTGCACCTTCTTCCCGCGTGCCAGCGCCCGGGCTGCGACCGCACCCGGCCCTTTGCCCTCGAGCGAGCTTTCGTCGAAACGGCCCTCGCCCGTGATCACGATGTCGGCCTTGGCGAGCTTCGTCTCCAAGTCCAGCCACGCCGAGACCAGGTCGAAACCCGGCAGCAGTTTTGCCCCCGCCGCCGTCATCAGGCCGAACGCAATCCCACCCGCCGCACCGGCACCCGGCACGTCTTTCAACGCCGGTGCCTGGCCACAATGCCGGCAAAGCAGGTCCGCCAGCCGGGCGCTCTCGCTTTCGAGCCGGGCATGATCCGCCGTGAGCAGACCCTTTTGCGGACCATAAACCGCGGCAGCCCCGCGCGGACCGAGCAGCGGATTGGTGACATCGCAGGCGATATAAACCGGCGGGAAAGTCGCCGGTATCCGGCCCGTGAATCCGGCGATCCGGGACCACCGTTCAGGCGTCGGCCCGATCGCAGCGCCCTGCTCGTCAACCGGTGTCATTCCCATGGCCGCTAGCGCACCGAGACCCAGGTCGTTGGTCGCGCTGCCACCCACGCCGAGCAGGATCGCCACGGCGCCGGTGTCCGCGGCCTCGCGCATCAGCTCACCTGTGCCGAAGGTCGTGGTCTGCCAAGGGTCGCGTTGCTCCTGCGGCAACAAGGCAAGCCCGCTGATGGCGGCCATTTCAATCACCGCCACCGTCGCACCCGGCGCCGACACCGCCGGCAGATGCAGACGGGCGCGGGCCCCGGCCGGGATGGCCGGCACCGGCACCAACCCAAACTCGGCCGGCCGGCGCTCCCCGCGCGGTCCGGTAGCCATGAAGGTTACTTCGCGTCCGCCGGCTGCCTGCGTGAGAATTGTCGCGAACCCTTCGCCCCCATCCGACAGCGGCGCGAGATCCAGCACCCACCCCGGCTGTTGCTCGCGCAAGGCGGCGGCCACGACCTCCCCCACCTGCTGCGCGGTCAGGGCATCCTTGAATTTGTCGAAGGCGAGCAGAACGCGAGTCATGGCACCATGCCCGAGAAAACGTAGGCCTGGATCATCACGAAGACGCCGACCAGCGCCGCCAGCGCCAAGCTGTGCCAGAACACGGAGCGGAGAATTTTTCCTTCTTCCCCGTGCTGACCGGTGGCGACGCTGGCAACCACGATGCTTTGGGCATCGATCATCTTGCCCATGACGCCGCCCGTGCTATTCGCCGCGGCGGCCAGCACAGGGGAAATGCCGACCTGCTGCGCGGTCACCTGCTGCAGGTTGCCGAACAGCACATTGGACGCGGTGTCACTGCCGGTCAGCGCCACGCCAAGCCACCCGAGCAGCGGCGAGAAGAACGGGAAAAACCAGCCGGTGCTGGCAAAGGCCAGGCCCAGCGTCGAGTCGAGTCCCGCAAAACGCGACGTGAACGCCAGCGCCAGCATGCCCGAGATGGTGAGCAGGGACAGACGCACCCGCCGGATCGTGTGGCCGTAGATGCGGATCAGTTCCACGGGACGCAGACCCAGCAGCCACCCGGCGATGAGTGCCGTCAACAAGGGCGCGGTGCCCGTGGCCGAGAGCAGGTTGAAGACATACACTGCGCTCTCCGCCCGGGGCTCGGGCGCCAGCGGCGGCGCCTTGAAGACGGCCCCGTCCAGAAACGGCACGGGAAACTTCGGCGACCAGAGCGTATTGAGGGCCGCCTTCGTGGCGGGCAAAGCCCAGATCAAGACCACCACGGTCAGGATTATCCAGGGCATCCAGGCCCGGAAGATCACCGCGCCCGGTGGGCGGGCCGCCTGACCGGCCGCCGCCTCGTCTGGGAAACGCCAGGTCGTGCGCGGCTGCCAGAAACGCAGCAGAACCAACAGCGCGCCGATGGACGCCAGCGCGCTCGCCGTGTCCACCAGCCACGGACCGTGGTAGTTGCTGACGAGGAACTGCACGCTGGCAAAGCTCAGGCCGCCGACGAAGCACGCGGGCCAGACTTCCCGCATCGCGCGCCAACCGGTCATCGCCGCCACCAGCCAGAAGGGAATCAACAGGCTGAAGAATGGCAGTTGCCGGCCGGTCATCGCGCTGAGTTCGAGCAAAGGCAGGCCCGTGACCTGCGCCAGCGAGATGATCGGGATGCCGAGCGAGCCGAACGCCACCGGCGCCGTGTTGCCGATCAGGGCCAGCATCGCGGCCAGCAACGGCCGGAAGCCGATCCCGATGAGCATCGCCGCGGAGATGGCCACCGGCGCCCCGAAGCCCGCCGCCCCCTCGATGAACGCCCCGAAGCTGAACGCGATCAGCAGCGCCTGGATGCGCCGGTCGGCGGAGAGGCCGGCAATGGACTGCCGGACGATGTCGAACTGCCCGGTCTTCACCGTGATGTCGTAGAGGAAGACCACATGCAGGATGATCCAGCCGATCGGCATGAGGCCGAAGAGCGCGCCATAGGCCGAGGCCGCGAGCGCCATCGGTGCCGGCATGTGGTAGACAAAGACCGCGGCCAGGTGCACTGACACCAGGCTGATGAGCACCGCCCAATGGGCCCGCACCTTGAGGAACGCCAGCAGACCGAGCAGCACCACCAAAGGGGCGGCCGCCACCAGCGTGGAGGCCGCGAGGCTTCCGCCCAACGGGGTGTAATTCTGTGTCCAGGTCATGGTTCGGGGTGAGGCCGGCGCGGGACCCGGCGAGGCTTACGGCGCACCCACCCGGCGGCAAGCCGGGATGCAAACCTCCCCGTGCAGGCCGGCCCGCATGCCCGGCGGCCGATCGGCTACTTCTTCGGAAACGGTGCCGCCGTCTCGCGCTTGAGCTCGCGGGTCATCAGGGCGTGGAGCGCGTCGGCCGGCTTCTTGCCCTGATAGAGGATGGCGTAGACCTCGGCGAGGATCGGCGCGGTGATGCCGCGCTCCTGGCAAAGCCCGTAGAGCGCCTCGGTGCTGCGGTGACCCTCGACCACCGTCTTGCGGCCGGCGAGGAGCTCGGTGACGGACTTGCCCGCGCCAATCATCTCGCCGAACTCGCGGTTGCGGCTCCAGGTGCCGTGGCTGGTGGCCACAAGGTCGCCGAAACCGCTCAGGCCGTAGAAGGTGTCGGGCTTCGCCCCGAGCGCGACGCCGACGCGCAGCATCTCGGTCACGGCGCGGGTCAGCAGCGCGGCCTTGGCGTTGTCGCCGAGCTTCTGGCCGTCGCACAACCCGGCGGCGATGGCGTAGATATTCTTGAGGCTGGCGCCGTATTCGGCCCCGGCGAGATCGTCGCTGGTATAGATGCGCAGCGTGGTCCCGCTCATGGCCGCCTGCACCTTGGGCACGAACTCGTCGGCCCGCTGCGCCGCCATGACCATCGCGGCCGGCAGACCGCGGGCCACCTCGCCGGCGTTGGTCGGGCCGGTCAGCGTGCCGCAGTTCAGGCCGGGCAGCACCTGCCCCATGACCTCGCTGGGCCGGAGGTGGGTGCCGATCTCGAGCCCCTTGACCAGGCTGAGGAAAAGCTGGAGCCGCGACGTGTCGTGCAACACCGCGCGCATCTGCTCGCACCATGCGCGCAGGGATTGCGACGGGCAGGCGATGAGGGCGACGTCCGCCTCGAGGAGCGCAGACCTCAAGTCGGCCGTGACGAGGAGTCCGTCGGGCAGGCGGACCCCGGGCAGGTAATCGCGGTTTTCGCGCGCGGCCAGGATCTGCGCGGCGTGCTCCGTCCGGCGCGGGACGAGCGTGGTGTGCTGGCCGCGGCGGGCCAGGTGCACGGCCATCGCGGTGCCCCAGGCGCCCGCACCGATGACAGCGAAATTAAGGGGGCGCGGGTCGGGCATGAGGCAGGCCGTCAGGTTTTGAGGAAGCCGGGGATCTTTTCGCCGGCGAGCATAGCATCGAAATTTTCCCGGGCGTTGACCAGCTCGAACCGGCTGCCGGACACCAGCACCTCGGCCGCCATGCCGCGGGTGTTGTAGCGGCTGGCCATGGTGTAGCCGTAGGCGCCGGCGCTCATGAAGGCGACAAACTCGCCCTCGCCCACCGTCTGCAGCGTGCGGTCCTTGGCGAAGCAGTCGCCCGACTCGCAGATCGGCCCGACGATGTCGGCCTTGAGCGCGGGACGCGCGGAGTCGCGCACCAGCGGGACCAGCTCGTGGTAGGCCTCATACATGGCCGGGCGCACGAGATCGTTCATGGCCGCGTCGATCACGAGGAAATTCTTGTTCGAGCCGCGCTTGAGGTATTCGACGCGGGAGAGCAGCACGCCGGCGTTGCCGACGAGGAAGCGGCCGGGCTCGAGGAGGATCTTGAGGCCGAGCGGGGCGAGCAGCGGCTTGAGTGCGGCGCCGTAGGCCTCGGGCGTGAGCGGACGCTCGCCCTCGGGCTTGGCGCTCCACCACGCGGCGGCGCCGCTGGCGAGCGCGTCCTGGTAGATGATACCGATGCCGCCACCGACGCTGAAATAGGTGATACCGTAGGTCCGCTTGAGCTGCTCGACGAAGGGGATGACCTTCTTCACGGCCTCGACGAACGGCTCGGCGGAGGTCAGCTGCGAGCCGATGTGCATCTGCACGCCCTTGATCTCGAGATGCGGATACTTGGCGGCGGCGGCATAGGCCTCGGCGGCCACCTTGAGCGGGATGCCGAACTTGTTGTCACTCTTGCCGGTGGTGATCTTGGCGTGGGTCTTGGCGTCGACGTCGGGGTTGACGCGGATGGCGATGGGCGCCTTGCGGCCGAGCTGGCCGGCCACGTGGTTGATGCGCGCGAGCTCGGGCTCGCTCTCGACGTGGAAGCCGAACACGCCCGTCTCGAGCGCGAGCTTGATCTCGGCCTCGGTCTTACCGACGCCCGCGAACACGCTGCGGGCCGTGCTGCCACCGGCGGCCACCACACGCTTCAGCTCGCCGCCGCTGACCAGGTCGAAGGAGGCGCCGAGGTTCGCGAAGAGGCGCAGGACGGCGAGGTTGGAGTTCGCCTTCATCGCGTAGCAAATCTGGAGGTCGAGCCCGCCCAGGCTGGCAGCCAGCCGGCGGTAATTATCCTCGATGGTCTTGGCACTGTAGACGTAGGTCGGCGTGCCGTGGAGCCGGGCCACCGCCGTCAGGTCGACGGATTCGCAGTGCAGTTTCTGGCCGGTGTAGTGGAAGTGGTGCATCGAGGTAAAGTGAGCGTGAAAGGAGTCCAGATAGCCAGATTCCCCTTGAGTGGAAGCGCTATTTTCCGATGTAACTGGGCCATGTCCTACGCCTTCCGCCGCCTGCTGAACCATCTGCCGATCGCCCTCGGTATGCGGAGCGACAAGCGCCTGCGGACGGCCAAGGTGAAACACGCCCAATTCGCCTGTTATCTGGAGGAAACGGGCTTCCGGACGCACAATGTCGACCGTTATGAGCGCAGCCTGCACCGCCGGCGTGTCGCGAAGGGCCTGTTCCTGTGGGCGACCGCGTTTGGTGTCGCTTGGATCGTGCTCGAGAGCGCGCGGGCCGTGATGCTGTTCTGAGCGGCCGGTCTGGGCCGTTTGGCTAGGGCTTGGTCCCTTGACCGAGGTTGGTCATTCGCCCTTGTTAAAGGCGAAACATGGAAGCGCTCGCCATCCTCTTTGTCTTTGCCGTAGCCGTCATCATCTTTGTCGTCACTTGGTTCAGCGTCTCCAACAGCCCGCGCAATGCGGTGGCGGAACTGGACCAGCTGGAGGAATACCGCGATGCACTCCACCGGAAGGCGCTGCGCGCCCAGCTGGAGCGCTGGGATGACACCATGCTGGACCGGCTGGCCGAGGAGCTCCAGGACGTCGAGCTCCGGATCGAAAAGCTCGCCTTGAGTGATCAGCCGGTCTTCGCGGGCCGCCGCAAACCAGGTTGACCGCCGGCGGGACACCGTGGCTTAGTGCGGCCCGTGCAACCCACTGCCGAGCTTTACCCGTGGTTCTCCGTCGCCGCCATCGCGTGGGGCGTGCTGGACTGCTTCTTCGGCTACAAGGTCTTCAAGATCACGCTGGCGCTGATTGGTGGTTTGATCGGCGCGGTCGCCGCCCACGCCGCGGCCACCGCCGCCGGGCTCGGCCCCGGGGGCGTGACCGCCTCCCTGATCGCGGGCGGCCTGCTGGGCGCCGGCCTGGCGTTCCTGATGTATATCGCCGCGGTGTTCGTGGCTGGTTTCGGATTCGGCGCCACGCTCGGGATCCTGCTGCTGGCCAATTACCACCACATGGTCGCCCTGCTCAGCGGTTGCGTGCTGGGCATCATCGGCGGTTTCCTGGCCGTGAAGGTCCAGCGGATCCTGATCATGCTGTCCACCGCCCTGCTCGGGGCGTTCCGCGCGGTGCTCGCACTGGCCTACTTCACCAACTCGATCGACTGGCTGTATTATTTCCGGCAGCCCGACCAGCTGCCCGCGCTGATCGACAGCAACCCCTGGATGTTTCCCTCGATCCTCGCGCTGGCCGTCGTCGGGGTCATCGCCCAGTTCGAGCTCGGCGGCAGCGGCGCGAAAAAGAAATCCAAGGACAAGGAGGAGTAAACTTGCCGCGCCCGGCCCGTGGCGCAATATGCGGGGCAATGAAGAAGTTTCTTGCCCCGTTTTTCCTGGTTTCCCTGCTGGCCCTGCTCGGCGCCGGCTGCAGCAGCTCCAACACCATCACGGCCGGCCTCCGGGTCGAGTTGACCGGCCTCGCCCACGCCGCCGACGGCACCACCCGGGCCGACTGGCGCGTGGTGAATCCGAATGTGGTTCCCTACCTGCTGGCCCAGTCCAGCCACCGCGTGTATCTCGACGGCGTGCTGATCGGCACCATCACCGACAAGGACGCAATGGCGCTCCCGGCCAACAACCACTCGGCGCGGTCCACCGCCCTGAAAAGTGCCGGCGCCGCGGCCGAGCGTGCGTTGGCGGCAGCCGCAACGGCCAAGTCCGCCTCCTACCGCATCGAGTCGGACATTATTATCCGCCTTTACGGCGACTCGACGGAGCGCAGCGGCCTGTCGTCGACCGGCACCGTGCCGGTCACGACCAAATAAAAAAGCGGCACCGGGTTGCCCCGGGGCCGCCGTGGAAGGAAGCCGGACCGGTCAGGCGGCCAGCCGCATGGCCGGCGCCTTGGCGGAGCGAACGTTCAGCCGGACCGGGAAGCGGATCGGACGGACCAGCGTCAGGGCGCGCGGGGCGCGGCTGTATTGGTCGATCGTCCAGGCCACGAGGCCGGTGGTGAACATGATGGCGGTGAAGTCGGCGGCGTCGAAGTGACGACCGCTCGCGAGGGACGCGAAGCCCAGGAGGGTCGCGGTGAGAACGGAGATAAGAGCGGTTTTCATGGGATCAGTGGGTTGATGCCATAAAAACACGGCTGCCGCGCGGAAGTTGCAGAATCGCGCAAGTGGCTGTCCTGGCGCCGGCCTGTGACCGGCCCGACGATGAACGAACTCAGGCTCCGCCGCCGGCCGCCGCATTCGAGGCCGGCTGGAACCGGGACTTGAAGAGGGCCGCGACGTAATCGCGGTTCAGGCGGGCGATGAAGTCGTGCGAGATGAGCTTCGGGCAGACGGCGCTGCACTCGTATTGGTTGGTGCAGTTGCCGAAGCCGGCCTCGTCCATCGTCTGCACCATCGCGAGCACGCGCTTGTCGCGCTCGGGCTGGCCCTGCGGCATGAGGCCGAGGTGCGAGACCTTGGCCGCGACAAAGAGCATCGCGCTGGCGTTCTTGCACGCCGCGACGCAGGCGCCGCAGCCGATGCAGGTCGCCGCGTCCATCGCGAGGTCGGCGTCTTCCTTCGGCACGGGGATGCTGTTGGCATCGGGCGCCGCGCCGGTGCGGACCGAAATGAAGCCGCCGGCCTGCTGGATCTTGTCGAAGGCGGCACGGTCGGTGACGAGATCCTTCTGAATCGGAAAGGCCTTCGCGCGGAAGGGCTCGACGACAATCGTGTCGCCCTCCTGGAAGCTGCGCATGTAGAGCTGGCAGGTGGCGATGCCCTTGCCCGGGCCGTGGGGCTTGCCGTTGATTGTGCAGGAGCAGGTGCCGCAGATGCCCTCGCGACAGTCGTGCGCAAACGCGATCGGCTCGTCGCCCTTGACCGTGATCTCGTCGTTCACGACGTCGAGCAGCTCGAGGAACGACATGTCCGGGTTCACGTCCTTCGCCGGGTAATCGACGAACCTGCCGGGGGCGGCGGGGCCGGCCTGGCGCCAGACGCGGAGGGTGACGGAGAAGAGTTTCTTGCTGGTGGGAGCGACCATGGCGGGATTCCTCGGCTTACTTGTAGGAGCGGACGCTCATCTTGGTGAACTCGTAGTTGAGGGGCTCGGTGTTGCGCAGCGGGGTCTTGCCCTCGCCCTGGTATTCCCAGGCGGCCACGTGGGCGTATTTCTCGTCGTCACGCTTGCACTCGCCGTCCGGCCACTGGTGTTCCTCGCGGAAGTGGCCGCCGCAGCTTTCCTCGCGGGTGAGCGCATCGCGGCAGAGCAGCTCGCCGAGCTCGATGAAGTCGGAGACGCGGCCGGCCTGCTCGAGCGACTGGTTGAGTGTGTCGGCGGAGCCGGGGACCTTGACGGTGGCGTTGAACTCCTCCTTCAGCGCAGGGATCTTCTGGAGCGCGGCCTCGAGACCCTCCTTGGTGCGCGCCATGCCGCAGTGCTCCCACATGATCTTGCCGAGGCGTTTGTGAAAATGGCTGACCGGCTGGCTGCCCTTGTTCGACAGGAACTGCTTCGTCATGCCCGTGACGTTTTCCTCGGCCTGCTTGAACTCGACACGGTCGGTCGCGGGACGCGAACCCGGCTTCTGGTCGGCAAGGTAATTGCCGATGGTGTAAGGGAGGACGAAGTAACCGTCCGCCAGGCCCTGCATGAGCGCCGAGGCGCCGAGGCGGTTGGCGCCGTGGTCGGAGAAGTTGGCCTCACCGAGGACGAACAGGCCCGGGATGTTGGACATCAGGTTATAGTCCACCCACAGGCCGCCCATCGTGTAGTGCACGGCCGGGAAGATGCGCATCGGCGTCTGGTAGGCGCTCTCGGCGGTGATCTCGTGGTAGATGTCGAACAGGTTGCCGTAGCGCTCGCGCACGGCGGGCTCGCCGAGGCGGTTGATGGCGTCGGAGAAATCGAGATAGACGCCGAGGCCGGATTCGCCAACGCCGCGGCCTTCGTCGCACATGCGCTTGGCGGCGCGGGAGGCGACGTCGCGCGGGCAGAGATTGCCGAAGCTCGGGTAGATGCGCTCGAGATAGTAGTCGCGGTCGGTCTCGGCGATGTCGGCGGGCTTTTTGAGACGGTCCTCCTTGCGCTTCGGCACCCAGATGCGGCCGTCGTTGCGGAGGGACTCCGACATGAGCGTGAGCTTGGACTGGTAGTCGCCGCTCACCGGGATGCAGGTCGGGTGGATCTGCGTGTAGCAGGGGTTCGCGAGGCAGGCGCCGCGTTTGTAGGCGCGCCAGATGGCGGTGGCGTTGGAGCCGCGCGCGTAGGTCGAGAGGTTGAAGACGTTGCCGTAGCCGCCGGTGGCGAGCACGACGGCGTCGGCGCTGTGGCGGGTGACCGCACCCGTGATGAGGTCGCGGACGATGATGCCCTTCGCGTGGCCGTCCACGACGACGAGGTCGAGCATCTCGGAGTTGGTGTTCAGCTGGATGCTGCCGTCACCGACCTTGCGCGACAGCGCGCTGTAGGCGCCGAGGAGGAGTTGCTGGCCGGTCTGGCCGCGGGCGTAGAAGGTGCGCGAAACCTGGGCGCCGCCGAAGGAGCGGTTGGCGAGCAGGCCGCCGTATTCGCGGGCAAAGGGCACGCCCTGCGCGGCGCACTGGTCGATGATGTTGACCGAGACCTCGGCGAGCCGGTGGACGTTGGCCTCGCGGGCGCGGTAGTCGCCGCCCTTCAGCGTGTCGTAGAAGAGCCGGTGGACCGAGTCGCCGTCGTTCTGGTAGTTCTTGGCGGCGTTGATGCCGCCCTGGGCGGCGATGGAGTGGGCGCGGCGCGGGCTGTCATGGAAGACGAAGCTCTTCACCTTGTAGCCGAGCTCGGCGAGCGTGGCGGCGCAGGAGGAACCGGCGAGGCCGGCGCCGACGACGATGACCTCGTATTTCCGCTTGTTGGCCGGGTTGACGAGCTTGATCTCCGTCTTGTGCTTGCGCCACTTGTCGGCGAGCGGGCCGGAGGGAACCTTGGATTCGAGTTTGGCCATGGCGGAAAGGTCAGACAGCAAGCTTCACGAAACCGCCGAGCACGGCGAGCGGGATGGCCGCGTTGAGGAGGAAGTAGATCCAGCAGTAGGCGACGGCGAAGCGCTCGAGGCCGTGCGTCCATTTCTCGTTCTTGAGGCCAAGGCTCTGGCACAGGCTCACCAAGCCGTGGGCGAGGTGGTAGCTGAGGATGCCGACCGCGAGGATGTAGAAACCCGCGACCAGCACGTTGCTGAAGCCCTGCACCACCATCGTGTGAACGTCGCGCACCTTGGTCACGCCGTCAGCGAGGGTGAAGGTGTGTTCGCTCCATTCGGGACTGCCGGCCCGGACGGTGAAATGCGCGAGGTGGAAAAGGATGAACGCCAGCACGACAATGCCGGTGCGCGCCATGATGCGCGAGGCGAGCGTGGCGCGGTTGACGTGCTCGACGCCGTAGGCCTGGGGGCGGGCGGCACGGTTTTCCAGCGTGAGCTGGATCGCCAGCCACACGTGGATGACGAGGCAGAGCAGCAGGAATCCGCGGATCAGCCACAGTCCGGCGCCCAGCGACTCGAGCATGTGGCCATAGGCGTTGATCTTGGCGGGTGGCAGGAAAATCTGCAGGTTGCCGACGAGGTGGCCGGTGACGAAACCGAACAGCACCAACCCGGTGAGGGCCATCAGGAATTTTCTTCCGATGGACGACTGAAAGAGTGAACCGAGCAGATTCATCGCGTGGGGGCTGGAAGGCGTGGCGGGGGTGCGGGCGGACTGACGCTGGTAGGTAAACCAATCCCGCCGAACAATGTAAAGGCCTCGCCGGCCCGGCCTACCGATTAATTAGGGGGCCTAAATCGACTGAGAAGGCCGGCCGCCGGGGGGTTCCAGACCTACGGACTACGTGTCACCGGCAGGCGGGGCTGGTTGCGCGCCCGGGCCTGCTCGATCAGCAGCATTTCGTCGGGCAACATCCGGTCGGCGGACGCCCGGTTGAGCAGCTGTTCGCTTTCCCGGGCCCGGCCGGCCTCCGACAACATCAGACCGTAAGCGAGGGCATAGCGGGGCTCGGCAAAGGCGTCCGCTGGCAGCGCGGTCAGCAACGGCAGGGCCTCGGCCAGCCGCTGGCCGCGCCACAGCGCCAGGGCGTGCGCCACCACGGCGCCGGTGGCGGCCGGTTGCTGGCGCACAAGTTCGGCCGTCACCGCAACCGAGGGCGCTCCGCGTTTCTGCAGGAGATGTCCCATGATCGCCGCCTCGGTCTGCACCTGGGCGTCCCCGGGCGCGGCCCGGCTCCAGCGCTGGTAGATCTGCCAGAGCTGCTCGGCCTCGCCATGCGCGAGCGCCTGGAAGATGAGCCGGCGCCAGGCCCAGGTTTCGCCGGCGAAGGCGCGCGTGATGGCGGCCAGCACCTGCTGTTGCTCCTCGGGCCAGTTCCACGCCTCGCTCAACCGCAGCGCCATCCGCAGGGCCGGCAACGAGGCCTGACAGAACTCAAGCACGGACGCCCACCGGCTGGCTTGGGCGGCCGGCGACAGCTGGCCGCGATTCTCGCGCGCATCAAAAGCGCCGTTCACCGCCAGAGGCGGCAGGGCACCCCAGGCTCCGGCGAGCAAAAGCTGCCGGAGATGGGGCCAGTCGGCCGTTTGGAGCGCCGCCTCACTCGCCGCCGCCGTAACCAGACGCGATTGGCGGGTTTTCTCCGGCAGGCTGTCGAGCCACTCAAAGCCCGCCGCGGCGCGGCCATTCAGGATAAGCCAGGACAGCAGCGCGCCCGCATCCTCCGCCTCCGGCGCCGGCTGGTGCATCGCAAACGAGACCAGACGCTCCACTGGATCATCGATCCTGGGGGAATCGAAGGTCGGGCCCCGGGCCGGAGTCAGCTCCGCCGCCAGTTGCTGGAAAGCGGTGGCACGTTCCCGCGTGGGTCGCGGCCAGCGGCGTGCCATGTCGTTGAGCAGTTCAACCACCGCACGGATACGCACCGGCTCCGAGCGAGCGAGACCGATCAACGTCGTGCGCCCCGCCTCGGCAAGGGCCGGATCGGCCGCCTGCAGCCGCGCAATGGCGAGGTTGAGCTGCACGCGCTGATCCGCCGGCTCGAGCCGGGCCAACTCGGTCAACGCCGCCTCCAGGGCCCGGGTATCGCGGGTCACCAACGCCAGTCCAGAGCACAGCCGGTAATAAGACGCATCCGTCCGGCCCATCTGACGCAGCTGCTCCAAGGCTTGGCGAGCCGTCACGAAATCACCGAAACGCAGCGCAGCTCCGGCCAGCCCCAGCAGGTTTTTCGGATCCTTCGGGTCGTCCCGCGCGATTTCCTTCCATGCGTCCAAACCCTGGCGCTGACCCAATCGCTCAAGAAAATTTGCCAGTCTTCGTCTCGCATCCCAATTTTGCGGATAGATCTGAACGGTCTGTTCCAAGGTCAGAAGCGCCCGCCGGTAATCACCTGCTTTTTCATAGTTTTCGGCCTGATAAAGGCTCCTTTCCTGCCTCCATTTACGAACTTCCGGCCATGCCAGATAATATCCAATCAGGCTTAGTAAAAATACCGAAGCTACACTTAAAACTATGAACCTAAGTCTTTTCCAATAGATCGCCGCAGCCTTCTTGGCTTCAATTTCCGACTCGATTGTATTTTTTGGTAAAACACGCTTCACGCGGATATTTGGTCTGGCATATCACCTAGTTATTCCTAGGTATTAACACCTAGATGAAAGACTACTCCCTACTCAAGCCAATACAGCGGCGCACCCTCCCGGTGTGCAAGCTCGTGTTTCTTGCGGGAGCAGTGCTGGCCGCCGTGGCCACCCAGGCACAGACCGCGGTGACCGGCATTACCTATGGCACCGCCACCAACGCCGCAAACACCTCCCAGGGCGGCATCAATTACGACAACCGCTTTACTCCGGTCAGCACCGTGATCACGGGGTTGGGTGACTACCGCTTCGACGGCCCGCTGGCGACCAACGTCTTCGCGCGCCGCAACACCGACTCGGGCGGCAACGGCACACCCAACCAGAGTTCGGACAATCCGAACAACACCACGATCATCTACCAGTATGATTCCGGCAACAACCGCAACTACGGCACCTACGAGCCCTCCCTCGAGGAAGTCTTCCTGAGTGGCAACCTGCACACCGGTATCCGCAATCCTTTCGCCAACGGCGCCGGCACCGCCACCAACAGCAACATCGAGCGCCTCGATTTTTATTTTTCGGGCGGCTACACCGTCCAGGCCAACGATGCCCTCGTGTTCTTCGACGTCGAGAATGCCGGTAACTTCGGCGACGGGTTCCGCATCGCCGCCTTCACCTCGGTCGGCACGGTCAACGGGGCCACCAACGCGCCCACCACCTACGCCAACTCCGGCCTGCTGGTGCCCGCCGATTCCTTCGGCGGCCCGATCAACAACCCGCTGGGCGGCGCCAACGCCACCTATCGTCGCTCCACCTTCACCAACGGCGACAATCTCTCCGGCACCGCTTCCGGCACGGCCACGGCTGGCACGCTGGAGTTGGTCGGCATCCTCATCCGCTTCTCCGATCTCGGCATTTCCGCCGGCACCACCATCTACGGCTACTCCCTGATGGCCGGCGACGTGGCGCCCGCCACGGCCGCCAACCTCGTCAACTGGAACAACGCCACCTACTACCCGACCAACACCGACCCGGCGGGCTACGGCAACATGGACTTCATGGGCTTTGGCGCGCAGATCTCGCGCCCGGTGCCGGAGCCCTCGACCTATGGGGCCATCTTCGTCGGCCTGGGCGCAGCTTTCTTCGGCTGGCGCCGCTTCCGGCGCTCAAGTCCGGCCGCCGCCTGACCAATAAACCCAGGCCGCACCGTGATCCACCCCGCCCAGGCTCTTTGCTCCGGCTCCGCGACCCGCCTCACCCGCACCCTGTCCGCGGCCGGGGCGGTTTTGTTGCTGGCCCCCGCCCTGCTGGCGCAGATCGCGGTCACCCAGATCACGACCAGCTCGACCAACCTGTCCAACCAGACCATCAACGGCGCCACCTTCGGCCGTGAAACCGTCGCCGTCACCACGTTCAAGGACGTCGCGGGCAACATTTACGATGCGAACAGCGTGGCGGGCAACGCCTACGTGCGCCGCAACACCGGCGCCGGCAACGCCAACAATTCCTCCGTGTGGTATGCGGACGGCAGCAACTCCAACTTCGCCGCGACCTACGCCACCAGCTACGACTCGCTGCTGCTCGGCAACAATCTCCTCCGCGGCTCCGACAATACCTTTGCCAACGGCACTGGCACCAATCAGGGCAACATCGAGCGGCTCGACTTCCTGTTCAATTCTTCCGGCATCACCGCCACCATCGCCACCGCCTTCGCGGTCTTTGACCGCGGCAACGCCACCGAACACGACACCGTGTCGATCGCCGTGATCACGGGCTGGGATTCGGTCAATAGCGTGCCCACCTCCTACGGCGGCGTCCTCGCCACGCTGGCCCCCGCCAACTACGGCACCACCAACCCCACCGCCAACTTCAACTACCACCTTTTCCGCTATCCCAACGGGAGCAACCTGGGTTCGCCGTATTGGACTGCCAACACCGAGACCGGCGCGCAGGGCATCGGCGGAGCGACGATTTCCATGGCGGACCTCGGCATCTCCGCCGGCACCACCATCTACGGCTACTCCCTGATGGCGGGTGATGTGACCGCCACGACCATCGGCGGCAACATGGCCAACCTCGTCGACTGGAACAACACGACCTATTATTCCACCACGACCGACGGCAACAGCGGCGGTGGCGGCATCGACCTCTCGGCGGTCAACGGCGTGCTCTACAACAAGCGCGTGCCCGAGCCCTCGACCTACGGCGCGATCTTCGTCGGCCTGAGCGCGGCTTTCTTCGGCTGGCGGCGCTACCGCCGGAGCCTCAGCGCGCCAGCGGCTTGAGCAGCGCGAACTTCCCGCTGGCGGCCGGCTGGATGAATTTCCGGCGGAACAGGTTCACGCGCACGTCCGGGCCCAGCGCCGCCGCGAGCGCCTGATCCAACCCGGCCGGGGCGGCCTCGTCGGCCACATACTGGAAGTCCCAGCGGTTGTCCGAGCCCTGCACCAGGCTCCAGTGCCAGCACGCAAAGTTCTCCGGCATGGCCGCGTCGATCTCGAACGCCGACACCACGCGACCGTCAGCGCTGAAATACAGGTCCCGCTCGCGACCGAGGATCCGGTAGCCCGCGGGTGTGCGGCGCACGATGTCGCCCGTGAAATAACGCAGCAGCGGCATCGCCTCGCGGTCGCGCGTCGTCACGTTGATCTGGAAGACGTCCGGCAGCTCCGGGCGCCAGGCCACGAGCTCGACGAAGGCGTTGCCGTCGATCACGCGCAGGTTGTCGGCGAACGCGTCGCCCACGAAAATGTAGCCCGCCTCGGTCGAGCCGTAGAGGTCCACCTGCACGGCACCCGGGAACACCTCCGCAATGCGCCGGCTGTGCTGCCGGCTGGCCTTGCCATAGGTGAGGATCACGGTCTTCACGCTCGGCACGCTGACGCGGCGCTTCTTCACGGCGCGGGCGAGCAGCGAGAGGTAAACCGGCTCGCCCTCGATGACCTCGGGCTTGAGCGCCTGCAATTCCAGCACGATGCGGTCCCACTCGGCCTCGGCGAAGACGAACGGGTCGCTCGAGAGATTAAGGTAGACCGTGCCGTCGAAATAGCGGTGCGGGAACGGATGGTCCTCGTAGGGACACAGGTTGCTCGAGCAGCCGATCGGCGCGAGCACGGCCTTGCGGTAGGGGCGGCTGGCGTATTGCGCCAGTTGCGGGTGCGCGAGGTAGGCGCGTTTCAGCTGGGCGTTCCACCAGCCGTCCTCCATCACCACCGTCATCGGCCGCGCCGTGGAGCCCGAGGTGTGCTCGTATTCATATTTCTTCTGCGCGAAGCCTCGCTCGATCTCGGCGTAGTCGGCGAAGAAGGCGGTGTGGCCGCGATCCAGGATCTCCTGCTTGGTCAGCACCGGGATCTCGCGATAACAGGACCACTGCAGCGGCTCGGTGTGCAGGGCGAAGCGCTGCCCGTAAAGCGGGCTGCGGCGGTAGATGGCGCGGACCTCCTGTTCCAACGGCACCGGCAGGCCGCCCGGCCCGGCCGCGCCCAATGCCTCGGGGGCGTTGGCGAAGACGGAGGCGGTCGCGGTGGATTCCATTGGGTGCGGGGAGTTAACGCTGGCCGCCGGCAAAGTCAAACGACCCGGCCCGCTTTCAGCCCCGCCCACACCGGCGTGAACAACAGCAGCGCGTCCAGCACCATCGCGTGGGTGATGCCGCCGGCGTAGGCGAGCGAGTAGACCTCGTCCACCGGCCGCGTCATGATCTCAAATTCCTCGTCCGGATCCCAATCAAGCTTGGCCTCCGGCCGCGCGCCCTCGACGAGCACCAGGTGGCAGCGGTTGTTCTGCATCGCGGGATTGGGGCGGACGCTGCCCAGCAGCCGCGCGGAGCGGCCGACGTAGCCCGTCTCCTCGCGCAGCTCGCGCACGCCGGCCGCCACCGGATCCTCGCCCAGGTCAATCACGCCGCCGGGGATCTCCACCGAGAAATCATCGATGCCATAGCGGAACTGCCGCACGAGCACGAGGTGCCCGCCGGGCGTCAGCGCGAGCACGTTCACCCAGTCGGGCGCGTTGATGACAAAAAAATCCTGCGGCTTCGCCCGCTTGGGGTGATGGAAGTCCACGCTCTCCACGCTGAAGATGCGCGTCCGGGCCACCTCACGGGAGCCCAGTTTTTTCCAGCGCTGCGGGGACGGCGGTTGTTCGGCCATGGCAAAAAAAATGCCTCCGCGACACAAGGTCTGGGAGGCATTTGAAATAATTCCTGGAAGCTTACTTCTTCGGGATGCGGATCTTCTGGCCGACGCGGAGCTTGGCCGGATCGAGGCCCGGGTTTTCCGCCTCGATGGAATCGGTGCGCACGGCGAACTTGCGGGCGACCTTCGACAGCGTGTCACCGGAAGCGATGGTGTAGGTGCCGTCGGCGTTCAGCACGCCGGTCGGAGCGGCGGCGCCACCCTTGGCGGCCGGGGCGGGCTTCTTCATGGCCTCTTCGATCTTGGCGATCTTGCCATTGATCTCGCCCATCGCGGTGCCGACGTCGGTCAGCGCGCTCTGGACGCCCGTGCGCAGGTTCTTGATGTCGGCCTCGGTCTTGGCCGAGGCGGCGTTGATGGAAGCCTCGAGGGCGGGGATCTTGCTGTTGATCGCCTCGTCATGCGCGGCGACGCTCTTCTGGAGCGTGGAGAGTTTGACGAGTGCCACGATCGAGAGGACCAGGGCGAGACCGCCGGCGATCACGCCAACGAGAGGCAAGATGCTGCCGGAGCTGTTACTATCACGGGAAAGAGTGTCCATTTGTTTAAGAGATTGAGGGGGCGTATATACGGGCGGTTCAGGTAATGAGGCAAGAAGCATTTATACGCAGTTTTTGGGCCCCGGAGGCTCCCTAAACCCTTGTCGGGCCGTGGGGGTGACGCTTTTTACAAGTTCAGGAACCCGCCATTGACACCCGCTACCCCAGCGCGTCCCATGCGTGCCGGTCAGCGGGGTGTAGCTTAGTCTGGTAGAGCGCCTGGTTTGGGACCAGGAGGTCGTAGGTTCGAATCCTATCGCCCCGACCAACATCCGGGATCTCCCCGGCCAGCGGGTTTGCAAACCACCGCCTTAAAACGGGCCGTTTGGATTTTCGGCAGCCGGCCAGCCGCATCGTAAAATGCGCCAATGAAAACACTGCGCCTTGGTTTGCTGGGTGGTTTCCTGCTGGCTTCCGGAACGACGGCCTTCAGTCAGCTCGCGGTGTGGGAGATAACCGGCGCCAACGCCGCCGTCACCAATCCACAACCGGCCGGTTCGCTGGCAACCCATGTGGCCGGTGGCAGCCTGACGTTCGGCAGCGGAGTCACGGCCTCAAACACGACCGATTTTTTCAGCGCCAACGGTTTCAACACGACCTCGCTCAGCGCGGCCATCAGCGGGGGCGATTACCTGAGCTTCACGATCACCCCCGCCGCCGGCTACGCGCTGAGTATTTCCTCGGTGTCGCTCAACAGCGGCGTCTCCACCGCGGTGACCAATTTCAATGCCTCGTTGTTGAGCAGCGCAACCGGCTTCAATCCTGCGGGCGCCCTGCACAGTTACAGTTTTGCCACCACCACGCCCCCGAACCAGTCCATCACCCTGTCCGGCACCGCCGCTTTGCAGAACGTCACCGGCGCGCTCGAGTTCCGGCTTTATGGGTGGCGCGACAGCGCCGGCACCTCGACGTTCCGGCTGCGAACCCTGTCCGGAAGCGACTTGGTCGTCTCCGGATCCGTGAACGCCATCCCCGAGCCCGGGACTTATGCCGCGGTGCTCGGCGCGATCATCCTCGCGGGGACCGCGATCCGGCGGCGGCGCGCGGCGTGAACCATCGCCCTTGCCAAAAATAAAGCCCGCCGATCGGCGGGCTTTTGCCTGGCGGGGCAAGGCTTACTCGCCGCCGGGCTTGAAGCTGAGGGTCGGGGCCGCCGCGCCGGCGGGCTGGGCCGCGGCGGGCGAACTGGTGAGCAGCAGCGTGGCGCGCTGGGCCCAGCTGCTCAACGGGTCGATCTTCGAGACTTCCTCGGCGAGCTTCTTGACCTCGTCCGCCTTGCCGGCGTCGACGGCGAACACGGCGAGATGGTAGGTCGCCTCGGCGCGCACGCCCTTGTCGAGGCTGGTATCGGCACCGATGGCCTTGAGTGCAGCCTCGCCGGCGGCCCGGTCGCCGCCGTTGAGCTGGCTCACCGCGGCACCAAGCTTCGCGCGACCGAGGAGGATCGCATTTTTCAGGCTGGCGGTCGCCTTCTGGTAATGGGCCGCGGCGGTCTTGAAGTCACCGGCGGCGAACTTCTCGTCCGCCAGGCGCAGCCAGGCGACACCCGCGAGCGCGTGGCCGGAATTCGCGTTGGCGAAGGCCTCGAGCTTGGCGGTCTGGTCGGCGATCTTCGCATACTCAGCCTGGACGGCCTGTTCGCGGCTGGCGGCGAAATACTGCCAGGCTTCCCGGCCGATGATGGCGAGCAGCGCCGCGACACAGAGCACCAGGATGGCCTGGCGGTTCCTGGCCCAGAAGCCATGGACGGCGGTTTCGAGGGTCGGCACGTAGACCGGCGTGGTGCCCTCAGGGGTCGGGTTGGCGGGGGGAAGTTGACTCATGGAACCGCGCAGGTTGAGCGGCGCCCCGGGCCGCCTCAACGCCAAAGTGCACCCGGTTCAGTCAAAAACCACGGTCTTGTTGCCGTAGACCAGCACCCGGTTGTCCAGATGCCAGCGCAGGGCCTGGGCCAGCACAAGTTTCTCCAAATCACGCCCTTTGCGCACCAGGTCCTCCACGCTGTGCCGGTGCGTCACCCGCACGACATCCTGCTGGATGATGGGACCGTCGTCGAGGACGGCCGTGGCGTAATGGGCCGTGGCGCCGATCAGCTTCACCCCGCGCTCATGGGCCTGATGGTAGGGTTTGCCGCCGGCGAAGGCCGGCAGGAACGAGTGGTGGATGTTGATGACCGGCTGGCCGACCTTCTGTAGAAATTCCTCCGTCAGCACCTGCATGTAACGGGCGAGCACCACGAACTCGGTGCCGGCCGCGCGCAAAATCTGCAGCTGCCGCGCCTCGGCTTCCGGCTTGGTCGCTGCGGTCACCGGCACGTGGTGGAAGGCCAGCCCGTAGTGGCACGCCACATCGCCGAGGTCGGGGTGGTTTGAGATCACGCACGCGAAATCCCCGGCAAATTCCCCGGCCCGGCCGCGCAGCGCGAGATCGTGGAAGCAGTGGTCCTCCTTCGAGACGAAGATCGCGCCCTTCGCGCGGTGGGTCGACACGGCCACGCACGCCGCCATGCCGAGTGACGCCGCGAACGCCCGGAGCTCGGCGGCCTCCTTCGCCGCGTCGGTGCCGGCGGGAACCCACTCGATGCGCTGGAAAAACTCGCCCGCCTCCATGTCGCGGTGCTGGTCGGCGTGCAGGATGTTGCCCTGCCGCGCAAAGATCCACCCGGCCGTCTTGGCCACGATGCCCGGCTGGTCGGGGCCGTGCAGCAGCGCGACGAGCGTGGCGGGCGTCTTCACCAGGCGGGGCGTTACATCGGCACGACGCTGCCCTTGTAGAGCTGCAGCGCGCGGACATCGACGAGCTTGTTCTTCATCGCGCGGATGCCGTTGATGGCGGCGCGCGCGCCGGTGATGGTCGTCATGATGCAGACGTTGTTGGCATACGCCGCGGCGCGGATCGCGTTCTCGTCGTTGCGCGGGATCATTCCGCGCGGTGTGTTCACCACGAGCGAGATCTCGCCGTTCTTGATCATGTCGACGCAGTTCGGCCGGCCCTCGTTGAGCTTGAAGACGGGCTGCACCGGGATGCCCTGCGCCTGCAGGAGCTTGGTCGTGTTGGTCGTCGAGCAGACGGTGAAGCCGAGCTCGATGAAGCCCTTGGCCAACTCGGCGGCGTGCGGCTTGTCGGCATCCTTGACGCTGATGAAGACCTTGCCCTTGAGCGGCAGCGCCGGCTTGGCGGCCATCTGGGTCTTGGCGAAGGCGATGCCGAGGTCGTCGTCCATGCCCATGACCTCGCCGGTCGAGCGCATCTCGGGGCTGAGCACGATGGCGGCGCCGGGGAAGCGGTTGAAGGGGAACACGGCCTCCTTCACGCACCAGTGCTTCGGCTGGATTTCCTTGGTGAAGCCGAGGTCCTTGAGCTTGGCGCCGGCCATGACGCGGGCCGCAAGCTTGGCCAGCGGCACGCCGATGGCCTTGGCGACGAACGGCACGGTGCGGGACGCGCGCGGGTTGACCTCGAGCACGTAGAGCTGATTGTCCTTGATCGCGAACTGGACGTTCATCAGGCCGACGACCTTGAGCGCCTTGGCCAGCGCGTAGGTGGCGAGCTTGACCGTGCCGAGCATCTCCTTGGAGAGCGTGTGCGGCGGCATCACCATGGCGGCGTCGCCGGAGTGCACGCCGGCATACTCGATGTGCTCCAGCATGCCGCCGACCAGCGTCGTCTCGCCGTCGCTGATACAGTCCACGTCGAGCTCGATGGCGTCCTCGAGAAACTTGTCGATGAGCACCGGCTTGCCCGGCATGACGTCGAAGACCTGGCGGACGACGTCCTTCAGCTCGGCCTCGCTGTAGAGGATGAACATGCCGCGGCCGCCCAGCACAAACGACGGGCGCACGAGCACGGGATAACCGAGCTCGGCGGCGGAGGAGATGGCCTCGGCCTCGGACATCGCGATGCGGTTGGCCGGCGACTTGAGCTTCGTGGCATCGAGCACGGCGGCGAAGAGCTTGCGGTCCTCGGCGGTGTCGATGCTTTCCGGCGAGGTGCCGATGATGTTCACGCCGCGGGCCTTCAGGGCGCTGGCGAGATTGAGCGGGGTCTGGCCGCCGAACTGGGCGATGGCGCCGATGCAGCCTTCCTGCTCATAGACCTCGAGCACGTCCTCAAGCGTCAGCGGTTCGAAGTAGAGGCGGTCGGAAGTGTCGTAATCGGTCGAGACGGTCTCGGGATTCGAGTTGATCATCACGGTCTCGAAGCCGGCCTCGCGGAGCGCGAACGACGCGTGCACGCAGCAGTAGTCGAACTCGATGCCCTGGCCGATGCGGTTGGGGCCGCCGCCGATGATCATGATCTTTTTCTTCTTCGACGGCGTGACCTCGTTCTCGTCGCCGTAGCTTGAATAATAGTAGGGTGTGAAGGCCTCGAACTCGGCCGCGCAGGTGTCCACCAGGCGGAAGGTCGTGTTGATGCCGGCCTTTTTGCGGAAGGCACGCGCGGTGTCGAAATCGGACTTCAGGATGTGCGCGAGCTGGGCGTCGGAGAAGCCGAACTGCTTGGCGCGGCGCAGGAGCGCGGTGTCGATCGTCTTGAGCGTGTGCTTTTTCAGCTCCAGCTCCATCTCGTGGAGCTCGCGCAGCTGGCGCAGGAACCACGGGTCGATCTTGGAAAGGTTGAAGATGTCCTCCTCGGTCAGGCCGGCCATGAAGGCCCAGCGGAGGTAGAACACGCGCTCGGCGTTCGGCGTGCCGAGCTTCTGGCGGATGGTGGCCTCGTCCGGCAGTTCGTCGCCGCCGAACTTGCCGCCGCCGCCCCAGCCGCGCGCGCCGATCTCGAGCGAACGCAGGCACTTTTGGAACGACTCCTTGAAGGTGCGGCCGATGGCCATGGCCTCGCCGACGGATTTCATGGCCGAGGTCAGCGTGGTGTTGGCGCCGGGGAACTTCTCGAAGGCGAAACGCGGCATCTTCGTGACGATGTAGTCGATCGTCGGCTCGAAGCTGGCGGGCGTGAGGCGCGTGATGTCGTTGCGCAGCTCGTCGAGCGTGTAGCCGATGGCGAGCTTGGCCGCGATCTTCGCGATGGGGAAACCGGTGGCCTTCGACGCGAGCGCGGAGGAGCGCGACACGCGCGGGTTCATCTCGATGACGACCTGGCGGCCCGTCTGCGGGTCGATGGAGAACTGGATGTTGGAGCCGCCGGTCTCGACGCCGATCTCGCGGATGACGGCAAAGGAGGCGTCGCGCATCACCTGGTATTCCTTGTCGGTGAGCGTGAGGGCCGGGGCGACGGTGATGGAGTCGCCGGTGTGGACGCCCATCGGGTCGAAGTTCTCGATGGAGCAGATGACCACGCACTGGTCCTTGTGGTCGCGCATGACCTCCATCTCGTATTCCTTCCAGCCGAGGAGACACTCCTCGACGAGGACCTCGTGGGTCGGCGAGGCCTCGAGGCCGCCATTGACGATCTGCTCGAACTCCTCGCGGTTGTAGGCGATGCCACCGCCGGTGCCGCCGAGCGTGAAGCTCGGGCGGATGATGAGCGGGAAGGTGCCGATCTTCTCGGCGGCGAGACGGGCCTCCTCGAGGGAATGGACGACGCCCGACTTGGCGACATCGAGGCCGATGCGGAGCATGGCCTCCTTGAAAAGGTTGCGGTCCTCGCCCATCTCGATCGCCGGCGGCTTGGCGCCGATCATCTCGCAGCCGTATTTTTCCAGGATGCCGGCCTTGTGGAGGGACATCGAGAGGTTGAGCGCGGTCTGGCCGCCCAGCGTGGGCAGCAGCGCGGACGGGCGCTCCTTGGCGATGATCTTCTCGAGGATCTCGACCGTGAGCGGCTCGATGTAGGTGACATCGGCGAACTCCGGGTCGGTCATGATCGTGGCCGGGTTGGAGTTCACGAGGATGACCTTGTAACCCTCCTCCTTGAGGGCCTTGCACGCCTGGGTGCCGGAATAGTCGAATTCACAGGCCTGGCCGATGATAATGGGACCGGCGCCGATGATGAGGATGGACTTAAGGTCGGTGCGTTTGGGCATGCGCGTAGATTTCGCTGAGGCTTGTGTCGCCCCTAGGGTGGCGCAAGCGGGAATTGAGCAAAACCCGCGGCGTTTCGGTGACATAACCGGCCGGCCGGCGCTCAACGATGCAACCATCTCATTCCTTGAGGTTCCCGCCGGTCCCGACAGGCTGGCGACCCTGCCCCATGCCCCTCGATTTCGACCTCCAGGCCTTCGAACGTCCCCGCATCGTCCATCTCGCCGAGGCCGCCCTGGCCACCGAGCCGCGCAGCATCACGACCGCGGTCAACCCCCGCAGCGCCGGCGGCCCCAACGACTTCTCCTCCGAGGGCGACTACTGGTGGCCGGACCCGGCCACCCCGGCGGCGCCCTACGTCCAGCGCGACGGCCTGACCAATCCGGATAATTTCGTCGCCCACCGGCAGTTGCTGCTGGGCTTTGCCCGGGACTTCGGGGCGCTGGCGGCGGCCTGGAAGGTGAGCGGCGACGAGCGTTTTGCCGCCGCCGCCGTGCGCCATGCGCACAGGTGGTTCGTTGACCCGGTGACCCGGATGAACCCCACCCTGCTCTATTCCCAGGCCATCAAGGGCCGGAGCACCGGCCGGAGCATCGGCGTGATCGATACCCTGCACCTCGCCGAGGTCGCGCTCGGCGTCGAGGCCCTGCGTGGGTCAAAAGCCCTCACCCCGGCCGAGGACGCCGCCCTTACCGGCTGGTTCCGCGACTACCTGCGCTGGATGCGCACGCATCCCTATGGCATCGACGAGAGCAACGCGAAGAACAACCACGGCACCTGTGCCTGGCTCCAGATCGCCTGCTTTGCCCGGCTGACCGGCGACGAAGCCACGCTCGCCGAAAGCCGCGCTCGCCTGAAGGAAGTCCTGCTCCCCGGACAGATGGCCGCCGACGGCAGTTTCCCCGAGGAGCTGCGGCGCACCAAGCCCTACGGTTACGCGATCTTCAACCTCGACGTGATGGCCGCGCTCGCCGTCGTGAGCTCCACCCCGCAGGAAAACCTGATGACCTGGTCGTTGTCCGACGGGCGCAGCCTTGCCAAAGGCGTGGCGTGGCTCGCGCCGTTCATCGCAGACAAGAACCTCTGGCTGCAAACCGTGCGACGCACCGCGCCCGGATCCGACGGTATTGCCCGGCCGACCAACGAGCTCGTGAAACCCGACGTGATGTATTGGGACAACTGGCCGGTGCGGCAGCCGTTCCTGATTTTCGGCGCGCTCGCCGCCGGACGGCGCGACTGGCTCGAACTTTGGCAGCGCCTTGAGGGGGATCCGCAGATCGAGGAGATCCGCCGGAATTTTCCCATTCGAAACCCGGTTCTTTGGGTCCGGTAAATCAGCCGAGCCGGCTGACATCGATGCCGAGCGCCTTGGCCGCGCGGGCCTTGTCGCCACCGCAGGCGTGGAGGGCGCGGGCGATGTATTCCTTCTCCTGCGCGGCAAGGTGGTCGGCCAAGGCCGGCCAGTCCTTCAGCTCGCGCAGTTGCAGCGGCAGCTGGGCCGCGGTGATGACCCGGGTCTCGGTGCCGGCCACGAGCCGGGAAATCGTCTGGCTGAACTCGGCTTGGTTGCCCGGCCAGCGGTAGGCGTAAAGCGCGGCCAGTGCGTCGGCGGAGAACTCGATCTGCCGGGCGTCGAACTGCGGGTTCACGCTTTTCGCGGCGGCTTCCTTGAGCAGGAGCGGCAGGTCCTCGATGCGCTCGCGCAGCGGGGGCAGGTGCACCGGCAGGGCGGCGACGCGGTAGAAAAGCTCCTCGTTGAAGCCACCCTCCTCGGCCAGTTTTTCCAGGTCCTCCTCGGTCGTGCACACCAGCCGGAAAATATGGGCGTTGTTGCGGATGACGGAGATCATCTCGGGCTGCGCATCCTTGGGCAGATTCTGCAGGTGCTGAAGCAGGAGCGTGCCGCCCTTTGCTTGCTGCACCCAGGTGCCGCCGGCGCCATTCTGCCCGAGCAGGCCGGAGCGGATGGCCTCGGGTGTGACCTGCCGGCAATCGATCGGCACGAATGGGCTGCCGGCGGGCGTCCCGGCGGCATGCAGCAGCTCGGCGGCGACCTCGTGGCCGCTGCCCGGCTCACCGGAGATGAGCACCGGCGTGTGCGCGGTCGCGAGTTTCTTGAGCTGGCTGATGAGCCGCTTGATCTTCGGGCTGTCGCCCGCGAGCCGGGCCTCGAAATCCTCGGCCCGCACCTCGGGGGCGGCAACGCCGAGGGTCTCGCGCTCGAGCACCGTGCGGCGGAATTCCAGCCCGCGCTTCAGCGCCTGCATGAGCTCGTCGACCTTGAAGGGTTTCTGCAGGTAGTCGAACGCCCCGAACTTCAGCGCCTGGATGGCGCTCTCGGTGCTGGCGTAGGCCGTCATGATGATGACCACCACCGTCGGATCGTAGGCCTTGAGCTGCTTGAGGAGCGTGATGCCGTCCATCGGCTTCATGTCGATGTCGGCCAGCACCAGGTCGTATTTCTCCGCCTTGTAGCGGGCCAGGCCCTTCTCGCCGTCGGTCGCGAACGCGGTCTTGTAGCCGGTCGGCGAGATGACAGCCTCCAGCATCTCGTGGATCGAGATGAGGTCGTCGACAATGAGGAGGGAGGGCATGGAAAGGTGGACGGGCCTGTTGCCTGCGTCACCGCAGGCCGCAAGTGGCTTCAGGAGCAAACCCGGGGAGGCTTACTGCAGGCCGCCGGCCACCGCGCCGAGTTGGAAGATCGGCAGGAACATCGCCATGACGATACCACCGACCACCACGCCGAGAAACACGATGAGCAGGGGCTCGATCAGCGACGTGAGCGCAGCCACGGTGGCGTCGATCTCGGTGTCGTAGAAGTCGGCGATCTTGTTCATCATGCCGTCCACGTTGCCGGTGGTCTCACCGGCCTTGACCATGTGCTTCATCATCGGCGGGAAGAAGGGATTCACGGCCATGATGTCGGACACCTGGCCGCCCTGGCTGACGTGCTTGGCGATCTCGGCACAGGCGTCCTCGACCTGCACCTTGCCGCTCGCGGAGGAGACGATTTCAAGGGTGCGCAGGATGGGCACGCCCGAGCGCATCAGCGTGGCGTAGGTGCGGCAGAAGCGGGAGAGGGCGATCTTGTGCACCAGGTTGCCGAAAATGGGCGCGCGGACGAGGAAGCGATGCCACTGGGCGCGGCCGTTCGGCGTGGCGATGTATTTGCTGAAGGTCACAAAGGAGCCATACGCACCCAGGCCGAGGGCCCACCACCAGGCCTTCATGAAATCGCTCAGGTCGATGAGCATCTGCGTCGGCGCCGGCAGCTTGGCGCCGAAGTCGGCGAACATGGCCGCGAACACCGGGATGACGAAGATCAGCAGCACGTTTACCAGCGCGACGGCCAGACCGATGACCGCGATCGGGTAGGTCATGGCGGACTTCACCTTCTTGGTCAGCTTGACGGTGGACTCGAAGTAGCCGGCCACCTTGCCGAGAATCTCAGCGAGGCCGCCGGACGCTTCACCGGCTTCCACCATCGAGATGAAGAGGTTGGGGAACGCCTTCGGGAATTTCTTGACCGCCGAGGAGAAGGACGTGCCGGTGGAAATGTCGTTGCGCACGTCGCGGATGACGATGCGGAAGACTTGGTCCTCCGTCTGGTCCTGCAGGGCCTCCAAGCAGGAGACGAGGGGCAGACCGGCCTGCAGCAGGGAAGCGAGCTGGCTGGTGAAGATGGAGAGCTCGCCGAGGTCGAGCTTGTAGGTCTTGGCTTTTTTCTCGAGGGCCTTCTGCTTGGCCAACGCTTGGGCCGCCTTTACGCTGGACTGTTGGGGTTTCGCTGCCGCTGGAGTCGCCATAATGCCGGCCAGCTAGGCTTATTCCCGATGCGGCGGCAATCCATTTCCCGCCTATCCCGCGGCACCGGAACCGGAACCAACAAAAGCTTGAAGGCCCGGAGGGCCGGGACACTCTCGCCAGTCGAAAGCGCGGCTATAGTTTAATGGTAAAACCTCTGCCTTCCAAGCAGGTGTCGTCGGTTCGATTCCGACTAGCCGCTCCATGCTTCGCCGAGCATAGCGAGGGCGAAGCATGCCCTCCGAGGCCTTGGCGCAGGAGGGCACTTCACTCGCATTGAGGACCGAGTGGCTACGCATGGCACGGCCAGCCCGGTCAGTGTGTCGGAGGCATAGGCCGTCTCACTCAAAAAACCGCTTCAGCTTTACACGTTTTTGCAGAACGCTTGCCCGCCTTTCACCAAAGGAAGTAGTTTTCCTCCATCCCGAGGAATCGGCGGCTGGGCGGCTCATAGACGACCCGCCAGACATCCGCATAACGGCTCCACGGACCGGGCACCGGTCCGTCAAAAACAAGCTTGGGCTTGGCCGCGGCCTTGGCCGGCGTGGAGCTCAATCGCCCCAGGAACAGCTGGTGGCCTTCCTCCCGGGCAAAAAAGAGGCTGCGACGCTCGATGGGATGGGCCGTGGGCGGCAGGATGCCGTGAATCCGGCCGGCATGCGCCGCCGCAAAACGCGTCACCACCTGCGCGTGCCGCTCCATTTCCACCGCCGCCTTGCGGCACGCCCCGGCATAATCCGCGGCGGCGGCATGGCCGTAGGCGACGAATCCGGCTTCCGTTCGCTGGAACAGGATCACCGTGATCCCGGGCGCCTCCGAGCAGATCGTCACCGCCCGCACCCCCGGCCAGCGCGTCTCCGATTCCAGCGCCGGCAGCCGGCCTTCCCACCAGTTCAGAATATTAAAGCGTTCCGCCGCCTCCAGCTGGGCGCCGGCCCGGGCCTGCCGTTTGAACAAACCTGGAAAGGCCGCCATGCCGTTGCTCGAGGGATCCACGTCGAAGCCGTATCTGGCCCCTGCGCTGCCGGCCTGCAGCTGCCAGTGTGCCCAGCGCTCCATGGCCTCCGAGATGGCCATGAAACGCGCCACCATCGGTGAGGCGGCCGTGCCCGTGCCATGCGCCTGGCTGTAGAGCGACCCGCCTTCCTTGTTCCTCGCCAGATCCTTCTTGAGATAGGCATTGGCGAGGAATTCCCGCTGTCCGATCACGAGGGTGTCGGACATCTCCAACCGCTCGACCGGCCCACCCTCCTCCGCCAGCACATTCCGATACCGAAAGGCAGCAAGGCTGAGCATGGACCGACCATCGATTCGCCGGCGACAGCCGGCAAACCGAAATTACTGACCGGCTTCAGGACGGAAGTTGCAGGCCCAGTCGCAGATCTCGGAGGGCGCGGCACCCTGCACGGTGACGACGCTCAGGTCATGCTTGGCCACGGTGTCGAATTTTTCTGCGGCGCTCGTGAGGCCGACATTGAGGAGGAGGCTCGAGGCGAGCCCGTTGATGGCGTGATTGATTGATTTCATCGGCCACAGTCTCGCACGAACGCGATGGAAAACAGATTTTGAAAACGACCTGATTTCTCCCCACTCTGGCTGAAATAGGGGAAAGCCCCTCTCACCTAAATGCAGGTGCGTCTCATAATTGCGGCGTGCTTCATGGGTTCACTACTGTCTTATTCACAAAGTGCGCCTATCTCACTCCAGACTTGGGGGTTACTCCGTGGTTTTACTCACGGGACTCACCCATCTGGCCCTGTTTGGAGCCTGGCAGGATGCCTCGGCGGGCCTGCCACCCGTCGAAATTATTTCGGCCAAAACCATGGGCGCCGACACCGACAAAATGTCAGTGCTCCACGACGAGCTGGGTCGGATTTTCATTGGTTCGACTTCGCTGTTGGTCTTTGACGGGCAGTCTTGGACCGCCCACGCGAAGCCCGGCAGTTATGTCCTGACTTCCCTGGTCTCGGGACGGAAGAACCAGCTGTGGGCAACCACCAATAACGATCTCGGTTTTTTTGAGGAAACGACCGCCGGGGAATTCCATTTCAACTCCTTGCTCGCAAACCTGCCAGACGGTTCGCGCAATCCGGGTCCGATTTGGGGCTCCGCACCGGTCGGCTCGGTGACTTATTTTGTTGGCAGGGACAAATTGCTGCGATGGGACGGCCATGCCTTTCAGATCACACCCTTCCCGACCAGGCTGCGCTTGTCTCCGCTCAAACTGGGAGAGGAATACTGGTTTCAACATCTTGAGACCGGCCTGTATCGCCTGACGGAAGCGGGCCCGGAATTAAAATACGCCGCCAGCGAACTGCCGGTTCCCCTTATCCTCGGATTGTTTCGTGAGGCCACCGGCGAGGTCGTGGTCACCAATGACGGCCTGACCCGGCCGGGCCAGGCTGCCGCGTTTTCCACGGCGAAACTGAACGCCTATCTCACCCAGCACAAAGTCAGCGCTTTTGCAGAACTACCGGATGGCAATCTGGTGATCGGCACCCTTTCGGGTGGATTGGTTCTGGCCAGCCGAACCGGAGAGATCATCCGAATCTGGGCCGATTCCGGCAGTGGCCTCCCCGGCCGGGCGATCATCGGCCTGGCCACCGATCCATCGGGAGAGATCCTGGGGACCTCCCCCACGGATTTCTTCCATTTTCCCACCAGCGGGGATCGCACGGTTTTCAACTCCCTGAACGGATTGCGCGGCGAGGTGGTCAATCGCTTCACTTTTTGGAAATCGACCCTCTATGCCGCAACCGACGACGGCACCTACCGGCAAACCGCCACTGCGGGCCAAGAACCGGGGTTTGAGCACATTCCCTCCCTGGCGGTCAGATACAATGACATGCGGGTCCACGGCGAAGGCATGCTGCTCACGCGCTTTGGCGGGGTTGACTGGTTCGATGGCACCACGACACGTCCCGTCTATCAGATCGCGGCCAGCTCCGCCTACCAAATCGTGCCGACCCGCGCCAACCGCAACGTCTTCTACATCACTGAAAGCGCTGGCATCGCGCGGTTGACATACAAGTCCGATGGTTCCTTTGAGCGTGACCGGTTTTTGGAACTGTCCGACAACGCGGTCAGCCTGCACGAGGACCCCACCGGCCGCCTGTGGATCGGCACCGTGCGGAATGGCGCCTTCACCTACGATCCGGTCACGCGCCAACTCGCTCCGGTCGATGATCCCGCCGGTGGCCGGCCCCTGACCGGCACCGTTCGCATCATGGGTGATAACACCCGCATGCTTTTCTTTCAAAACGGCCGCGTCTTGCAAGCCGGCCCCCAAGGAGAGAAATTGCGCGTCCTGCCCGGCCTGCCAGCGCTCAATTCCGCGGTCGTCCATTACCTGCCCGGGAGCGGAAATGTGCTGGTGGCCTACCAGCGGCCGGCGATCATCAGCGGCCCGCTGCATGCGGCCGGGGTAATCAGCTTTGCCACCGACGGCACCGCCGCCTGGCGCGAACTCGACCTTTCCTCGCTCGGCGCCATCGGTTCGATCCGGGCCGCGACTTTTTCGGAGGAGAACGGGCGGACGGTGCTCTGGCTCGGGGGCATGAATGGCATCCTGCGACTCGACTACGAAAAGATCCCCACCCTGCTGCCGCCGACCGCTCCCCTCATCAGGACCACGGACACACCCGGCAGCATCACGACGGCCGACGGCATACCGCTCTATCCCTTCGCCAACCACCGGCTCGGCTTCCGGGTGTTCACGGGCAGTTACCTCCGGAGCCTGGACTGGCTCTTCCAGACGCGCCTCGGCACCGGGGAGGGCGAGTGGTCCGCGGCCACCACGCAGCGGTCCTTTGATTTCACCAACCTCTCCGAGGGCGACTACCGCTTTGAGGTGCGGGCGATCAATGTCGCTGGCGTGGCCGGCCCGCCGGCTGTGTTCACCTTCCGGATCCTGCCGCCGTGGTATCGCTCCGGCCGGGCCTTCGCGGGCTACGCGGCGATCCTCGCCCTGGCCGTCTTCGGCTACATCCGGTTTCGCGAGCGCCGGATCCGGATCCGCAACCAGGAGCTCGAGGCCCTCGTCGAGGTCCGCACCGCCGAGCTGGTCAAGGCCAGCGCCGCCAAGGACGAGTTTCTCGCCGGCGTGAGCCACGAGATCCGCAATCCGATGAACGGTGTCATCGGCATCGCCGAGAATTTCCGCACCGAGGGCCTCGACGTGGAGAGCCGCCGCAAGTTCAGCCTGCTCCGTCAGTGCGCCAGCCACCTGTCCTCGCTGCTGGAGGATATCCTCGATTTCTCCAAGGTGCAGGCGGGCGCGATCGAATTGGACCCGAAGCCGTTCGACCTCGTCGACCTGGTCGAATCCGTGGGCGCGATCACCCGCCCCGACAGCGAAAAATACGGCATCCCCGTGGAACTCGCCGTTTCCCCCGCCGTGCCGCGCGAGCTGGTCGGCGACGCGCGCCGCATCCGCCAGATCCTGATCAATTTTGTGAGTAACGCGGTGAAATTTTCCGGCCGCGGCCAGGTCAGCGTCACGGTCTGGTGCAAGAACCTGGGACCGGCGCAGACCGAGGTCATCTTCGCGGTGTCCGACGAGGGCCCCGGCATCTCCGCCGAGGAACAGGCGCGGCTGTTCACCCGCTTCGAGCGGGGCGCGGCGGCGCAGAAGGGCCGCGTGCCCGGCACCGGCCTGGGCCTGGCGCTGTGCAAGGGCATCGCCGAGAAGATGGGCGGCCGCATCTGGCTGGAAAGCGAGCTCGGCCACGGCTCGTGCTTTTATTTCAGCGCGCCCTTGGCCCTGGCCGAGGCACCCGCCGAGCCGGCGGCCGCGGTCACCCCCGGAGCCGCCCCCGCCCGCACCGCGCTCGTGGTCGACGATCAGGAATACAACCGCATCGTGCTGGCCGATCTCTTGCAGGGGATGGGGTTCACCGTGCACTGCGCCCAGGAGGGCACGGCCGCCCTGAACCTGGCGGCGAAGCAGGCCTTCGACGTGGTCTTCCTCGACTTCAACCTGCCGGGCTTGAGCGGGGTTGATGTCGCGCGGGGCATCCGCGCCCTGCCGGGCCCGACCGCCCACGCCCTCATTCTCGCCACCACGGCTTTCACCACCCCGGAAAAACGCGCGCAGTGCCTCGACGCCGGCATGGACGCCTTCCTCGGCAAACCTGTCACAAAGGACCGGCTGACCAAGGCTCTGGCCAGCCTCGCGCCCATCGCCGCCCCGCTGGCGGTCGAGACCGCCCGGCCGCCGGCCAACACCGGTCCGGCCGATCGTCTGGGCAACCTGCGCCTCCTCGCGCGCAAGAAAAACGTGCCCTTTGCGGACGAACTTGCGCTTTATCTGTCCGAGCTCGAGGTCGAGTTCGACCAGCTCAAGGGAGCCCTGGAACGGGGGGACGCGACCGAGGCCGGTCGTTATGCCCACATGCTCTGCGGTCGCTGCAGTTTTGTTTACGAGCGCGAACTCGAACAGACCCAGCGCAAGATCGAGGCCGCGGTCGGCAGCGGACAATGGGCCGAGGCCCGGCGCCTCGGCGCTGAGTTTGCCGCGCAGCTGGCCGGTCTGCGGATCAGACTGGCTTCTTCCGGCCCAGCTGCTCCGCCCGCGTGAGCCCGTTGACGATCGCGTAGTGGATCAGCTTCGGGGTCGTGTGGATGTCGAGCTTGCGCATGATGTCGCGCCGGCGCGATTGCACGGTGGCGGGGCTGATGGCGAGCACCGTGGCGATCTCGTCGTCGGTCTTGGACTCGCCGATCATCGACAGGATGCGCGTCTCGTAGTCCGAGAGCACGCGGATGAAAGCCTTGGGATCGCGCCGGATGCTGGCGCTCGATTCGTTCACGATGGGCGTGTAGTAAACGCGCCCGCCCAGCACCGCGTGGATGGCCTCGGACAGCACCTCCGGCCGCTGCTCGTTCTTGTCCACGAAGCCGTGGAGCCCGATGCGCTGCACCTGCAGCATGGTCCACGGGTCGCGGTGCGAGGAAATCGCGAGGATCTTCACCGAGGCCAGCTCGTCGAGGACGATCTTGGCCATTTCCAATCCGTCACCATCCGGGAGCGAGATGTCCATGAGCACCAGGTCGGGCTTGTGCCGGCGGATCGCCGCCAGGCCGTCCTTGCAGGTCCCGCAGGCCTGCAGCACCTGCAGGCCGAGGTCACGGCAGTGATAGGTGAAGAATTCCGCCACGATCCGCTGATCCTCCACAATGACCACGCGTCCGCTGGCCGGGGGGCCGGCGGGGCTTTTTCCTGGGATTGTGTCCGCTGAGTTCACTGGTTTGTGTTCAGATATGGTCGGGCAGGGACGATTTGATCGGGGCGGCGTTACCGGAAGTGTTTTCACGCACCCTTGGTCTTAACCTGCTGCGGTTCCATTTTCTTCACGTGAACATCATTCTGTTTCGTCCTTCAGAAGTCGAGCTTCCCCTGTCCCGGAGCGATCCGCGCGCGCATCATTTGCTCACGGTGCTCCGCCGTCAGCCGGGCGACACCTTTGACGCCGGCGTGATCAACGGACCGCGCGGCAAGGGCACGCTGGTCTCGGTCGAGGAGGGGCGGGTGTTGGTCACGTTTGCGTGGGGTGAATCCCCGCCCGCACCGGCCTCGCTCACCCTGCTGATCGGCTTGCCGCGACCGCAGACCGCGCGCGACATCCTGCGCGAGGCCACGACGCTCGGGGTGGCGGCCATGCATTTTGTGCGCACCGAAAGGGGCGAGGCCAGCTACGCCGACAGCTCCCTCTGGCACTCGGGCGCGTGGGAGGAGTGCGTCATAAACGGCGCGGCCCAGGCCTTCTGCACGCGGCTGCCGGAGGTCACGCACGGCCGGACGCTGGCCGACACCATCGCCGCGCAACCCGCCGGGGAAATCCGGCTCGCGCTCGACAACTACGAGTCACCGGCGGCGCTCAGCCAGGTTGCCGTGCCCGCGGGCCGGGCCGTGGTGCTGGCCTTCGGCGCCGAGCGCGGCTGGTCGCCGGCCGAAAGGGTTTTGCTGCGCGAAAACGGCTTCACCTTCGTCCACCTCGGCGAACGCGTGTTGCGCACGGAGACGGCGTGCCTCGCCGCCATCACCCTCATCAGGGCGAAGCTCGGTTTGACCTGAAGATCCGCACCGTGGGCTGGCGCGTGCCCTTGCCGAGCTGTTTCACGCAGGTCCAGCCCGGGGGGGAAAGCTCCACTTCGCCGGGCATCTCGAACACGACCAGCGCATCCGGTTTCACCGCGAGCAGCTCATCCAGCCGGCCAAACAGTTTCGGCGCCACCTCCCGGATGATTTCATACGGCGGATCAATGAACACCAGGTCCGGCACCTCGCCCGGCATCACATGGGTGGCGTCGGCGGTCACGACCTGCAGGTCGTCGGCCGGCCGCCCGAGGCTCTTGCAGACGGCCGCGATGTTCTGGCGGATGAAGTCCGTCGTCCGCGCATTTTTTTCCACAAACACCCCGCCGGCCGCTCCGCGGCTGAACGCCTCAAGGCCGTAGGCGCCGCTGCCGGCAAACAGGTCCAGAAACCGTGCCCCGGCCACGCGGGCGGCCAGGCTGGAGAAGACTGCCTGCCGCATGGCGTCGGTCGCCGGGCGGACCGCGTCGCCCTTGGGCAGCACCAAGGGGATGCCCCGGGCCTGGCCTCCGGTTATCCGCATGAGCCTGCCTCGTTTAGGCCGGTCAGCCCGATGCGGCCGGTTCGCCGGAATGTGGGAACACTTTCTGCTGCCAGTGGTTGTATTAACATAGCATTTGCACGGGGACGGGGGGCGACTTAGCTCTTCCCCCCGCGACCTCAAGCCGGCCACCTAACTGGCTTCCGTGCCGCGCGAAGGCAATGCCTTACCCAGTCCACCAAGCATGTTTTCCCGACGCCTAGTCTGGCCGCTCTGCGCTGCCTTGCTCGCTGCCGTTACCCTCCCCGCGGAGGAGCGGAACGGCTGGCCGTTGATCGTGCGCCAGTCGCCGCCCGATGCCCCGGCGGAAAACGTGCAATATTTCGGACCGCTGATCTTTGCCCAGCATGCCGCCGGCGAGGTGTCAGGCGTCCGGCCGCTCTACCTGCAGGCCAGGGTCGACCACAAGGAAACCGCCACCTTCCTCTACCCGCTCTTCAGCTGGCAAAAGCAGCCCGGCTACCGCGAGTTCAGCTTCTTCAAGCTCATCAACCTCCGTCAATCAGACGAGCCGGGCCAGCCCGGGGAACGCGGGTTCGATGTCTGGCCGTTCTATTTCTCCAAGGAGACCGGCGATCCGGCAACGAGCTACCATGCGCTCCTGCCCGTCGCCGGCACCATCAAGAACCGTTTCGGCAAGGACGAGCTGTCGTGGTATGCCTTCCCGCTTTATATGCACAGCGAGAAGGCCGGGATGGAGATCACCACCGCCCCCTGGCCCTTCCTGCGTTTCATCGACGGGGCGGGGCACCATGGTTTCGAGTTCTGGCCGCTGTTCGGCCATCGCGGCCGGGACCGCGATTACGACCGCAGTTTTTATCTGTGGCCGCTCTTCTACAAATCCGCGAAGAACCTCTCCGAGCCGGAACCCACGGTGAGCGTCGGCGCCCTGCCCTTCTACACCCGTGACACCGCCCCGGGCTATATCAGCGAGACCTACGGCTGGCCCTTCTTCGGTTACACGCACCGCACGCAGCCCTACCGCTACGACGAGCAGCGCTATCTCTGGCCGTTCGTCGTGCAGGCGCGCGGCGACCAGCGTCGCATCAACCGCTGGGCTCCCGTCTACACCCACTCGGTCATCAAGGGCTACGACAAGACCTGGGTGCTCTGGCCGCTCTACCGCCACGCCGAGTGGCAGGATCCCGGCATCGCGCAGGAGAAAAACCAGTTCCTCTATTTCCTGTATTGGTCGCAGACCCAGCGCAGCCTGACCAACCCCGCCGCCGCGCCGGCCCACAAGACCCACCTCTGGCCCCTGCTCAGCGCCTGGGACAACGGCGCCGGCCGCCGCCAGGTGCAGGTGCTCAGCCCGCTCGAGGTTTTCTTCCCGACCAACGACATCGTCCGCCAACTCTACACACCGATCTTCGCCCTCTACCGCTACGACCGGACGGACGCCGAAACCTCGCGCCACTCCCTGCTCTGGAAGGCCGTCACCTGGCGCCGCAGCGCCACCGGCAAGGAGTTTCACCTCGGCCCGATCTTCAGCGTCCAGACCGGCGTCGAGAAGCAGCGCATCGCCCTGGGCAACGGGGTCATCGGGCTGAGCCGCCGGCCGGGCGAGCGCGCCTGGCGACTCTTCCTGTTCGATTTTAACCGGAAACCAACTAACAAGCCAACCGGGGCTCCGCCGTCATGAATTACCTAACCGCCATCATCGGCCACATCGGGGGCACCCTGCTCCTGCTGGTGCGCACGATGAAATACCTGCCGACGCTGCCGCGCCAGTTTCCGCGCTTCATCGAGCAGTGTTATCTCATCGGCTACACCTCGCTGCCCATCGTCACCATCCTGAGCTTCTTCATCGGCAGCGTGCTGGCGCTCCAGAGCGGCTACAGCATGGAGAACTTCGGCGCCAAGCAGTTCATCGGCACGCTCGTCGGCCTGACGATGGCCCGCGAGCTCGGCCCCGTCATGGTGGCCATCCTCATCGCCGGCCGCGTCGGCTCGGCCATCACCGCCGAGCTGGCCTCGATGAAGGTTTACCAGGAGATCGACGCCCTCACGACCATGAACATCCCGCCCGAGCGCATGCTCGTGCTGCCCCGGCTCGCGGCGATCGTGGTCATGATGCCGGTGCTCGCCATCATCGCCAACCTCTGCGGCTGGTATGGCGGCGCGCTCATCAGCCAATACACGCCCTCCATCTCCGTCGACTCCGAGGCCTACTTCAGCGCCCTGAAGGCCTACATGAAGCCGAAGGACATCATGGACGGCCTGGTCAAGGCCGAGGTCTTCGGCTTCGTGATCATCACCGTCTGCTGCTACATCGGGCTCAACACCCGCGGCGGCCCGCGCGAGATCGGCGCCTCCGTCACCAAGGCCGTGGTCGCCTCGCTCATCCTCATCCTGGTGCTCGATTACTTCGTCACCAAAGCCCTCCTCTTCTCATGAGCTCGACCTACACCGCCTCCCCCTTCGTCGGCAAGACGTTCGGCGTCACCGTGGCCAACGTCACGAAGACCTTCGGCAAGACCACCGTGCTCAAGGACGTCAGCCTCGAGGTGAAGCCCGGCGAGATCTTCTGCATCATGGGCCCCAGCGGCTCCGGCAAGACCGTGCTCCTCAAGCACATTGCCGGCCTCGAGCAGGCCACCAGCGGCGAGGTCAAAATCGGCGAGTTCGACGCCGCCGATCCCGAGACCAGAAACAAGGTCCACCTCGCCCTCGTTTTCCAGGCTGGCGCCCTCTTCAACTCGCTCTCCGTCTACGACAACCTCGCCCTCTACCCCCGCGAGCACCGCGAGTGCAACGAGGCCGGCATCCGCGAGCGCGTCATGCACGCCCTCTCGATCCTCTCGCTCGAGAAGGCGGCCGGCAAGTTCCCCTCCGACCTCTCCGGCGGCATGAAGAAACGCGTGGCCATCGCCCGCGCCCTCGTGATGGAGCCCCAGCTCCTGCTCTACGACGAGCCCACCTCCGAGCTCGACCCGGTGATGTCGGCCACGCTGACCGAGATCATCGCCACCCTCCGCGAGCAGACCGCCGTTACCAGTGTCGTCGTCACCCACGACCGCGACCTCGCCTTCGCCATCGCCGACCGCATGGCCTTCGTGATGGACGGCAAGATCCGCGGTGTCGGCACGCCGGCGGAGTTCAAGAACCCCACCGACCCCGTCATCGCCAATTTCCTCAACCCGGTCATCGACCTCAAGAATCCCCGCTTCAAACAACTGGAGAACAGCCATGAATAACATGTCACAAAGCATCCGCGTCGGCCTCTTTTTCCTGCTCGGGCTGGCGCTCGCCTGGATCACGTTCGAGTCGCTCAACGGCGGGCGGCTCTTCAAGAAGCCCGGCTACACCCTCGTGGCCGGCTTCGCCAACCTCAAGGGCCTCAAGACCGGCGACGAGATCCGCATGGCGGGCGTCAAGGTCGGCGCCGTCGAGCTCACCCGCCTCGCCGGCCACCGCGTCGAGGCCGTCCTCGCCATCGAACCGGGCGTGAAGATCCCCTCCGACGCTGTCGCCAGTGTCGAGCAATCCAGCCTGCTTGGCAGCAACTACCTCGGCGTCACCTTCGGCACGCCCGGCGTCACCCTGCTCAAGGACGGCGACGAGATCAGCACCAAGGCCACCGTGGACATGAGCGAGGTCATCAGCCAGCTCGGCAACCTCGGCTCCAAGCTTGAGTCCGTCATCGGCGAGATCGGCAAGTCCATGGGCGCCGGCGGCGAGGGCGGCGGGCTCTTCCAGCGCATCGACAAGCTCGTGACCGACAACGGCCCCAAGCTCACCGAGACCATCAGCAACCTGCAGGACATCACCGCCAAGATCAAAACCAGCGAGGGCACGCTCGGCAAACTCGTCAATGACTCCAAGCTGCACGACGACCTGCTCGCCGGCGTGGGCGAGATCAAGCTCGCCGCAGCCGACGCCCGTGTGTTCATGAGCGACACCAAGGGCATCGTCGCCGACGTGAAGGCCGGCAAGGGCACGCTCGGCCTGCTCCTCTATGACGACGCCACCGCCAACAGCCTCAAGACCTCGATGAAGAACCTGCGCGAGGTCTCCGACAAGCTGAACAGCGGCCAGGGCACGCTGGGCAAGCTGATCGCCGACGACAGCCTCTACCTCAACGTGCAATCCACGATGAAGAAGGCGGACCGCGCGCTCGACGGCCTGGGCGACCAGGGCCCGATCACCGCCGTCGGCGTCGTGGCCGGCGCGCTGTTCTGATGCCGTTGGTTCTCCAGGTGGTGGCCGGCGAGTTCGCCGTGTGCCGGCTGCCCGCCACCGAGCCGGTCCCCGCCTGGGCCGGCTCCGGTGTTTTCAGCTCGGTCACGCGCACGGCGGACGAACTCTCGATCATGTGTCCTGCGGCCCAGGTGCCGGCGGGCATCAAGCACGAGTCCGGGTGGCGGTTGTTGAAACTGCAGGGGCCGTTCGCCTTTACCGAGACGGGCATTCTCGCCGCGGTGCTCGTCCCGCTGGCCACCGCGAAAATCGGCATCTTGGCCACGGCGACTTTTGATACCGACTACGTGCTCGTGAAAGCCGCGCGGCTCGAAGAGGCGTGCCGGTTGATCGAGGCTGCGGGGCACACGGTCCGCGGCGTTTGATCAGCTCCGCTTGCGATAGAGTCCGTCGAAGGCCGTCGTCCACGTCTTGCCGCCGTCGATGGACTGCTCCCAGTGCTGGCGCACCGTGCTGTCGGCGTTGGGGGTCCAGGTGATGCGCTCGATCCGGCGTGCCCCATTCACCTCATGCTCGGCGGCCAGCACCATGCGGCCGTCCAGAAGACCTCCGCTCAACTCGAGCACGCCGCCGTCGCTGCCGACCCAGTATTGCTGCCATTGCTTTTTCGCGGCGTTCCAGGCGTTGAGACTCCGGCCGGTGTAGCCGGTGGCGCCAGTCCAGTTTTCCAGCACGCCGGCCGAGGCCGCGACGGACTCGACCCGGCTCGTGCCCGCCAATTTGCCGGCCGGGTTGGTCACATCCCATTCGCCTATCCAGAAATCGAACTGTCGCGCCTCGGGCGGGAGTGTGGGCGGCGGGGTCTGGGCAGATGCGTTCAGGGTCATGACGAGGAGCAAACCAAGGAGACGGGCGGGGATTCTCATGCAGCCAGCCTGTCCCGCCCTGGCAGGACCGCAACAGGTCCGGGCCGGACCGCCCAAAAAAAGCGGCGACCCGGACGGGGCCGCCGCGAGGCGAAACAATGGAGGCGGCTTACCAGTCCTTGCTCACCCGGACATACCAGAAGGCCGGCTCGACGAGGTTCACGTTCTCGTTGACCAGCTTGCTGTCGGAGGGGTCCAGCGGCGGCCGGGCATTCAGCGCGTTGCGGACGCCCACGGTGACGTTGGTGCCCCAGAGGCCGCGGTAAGCGACCTGCGGGTTGAACTGGACCTGGCTGTTCACGTCAGGCAGGCCGGCGAGGCCCGAGCCCGACGTGGTATAGGAGCCGATGTAGGTGGTATGCAGCGAGGCCGACCAATTGTCCTTGCTCCAGGCGAGCGTGGCGTTGCCGCGCCAGTTCGGCGTGTTGTAGTTGCCATCCTGGTCGAAGGGCACGCCGGTGGCGCCGATCCCTTCGATGACCTGGGCATAGGTCGCGTTCACCTCGGCGCGGAACTGGCCGAAACGGTTTTTCGGCAGCACCCAGCGGGCATTGAAGTCCCAGGCGGTGGTCTGGCCCGAGGCGAGATTCTGCCAGGTGGTCAGCACGCCGTTGATGGTGCCCACGGTCTGGCCGGCGGCCGGGGGATTGCGCAACACCAAGCTGCCGAAGGCGGCCAGGTTGCCGAGGATCTGGTTGGCCGAGAGACGCGAGAGCAGGTTGGTCTGGCGAAACTCGATGTAATCCACGCCAAACGACAGGTCCCGGAAGATCGAGCCTTTCTGCCGGGTGAAGGGTTGGAGCACCAGGCCCGCGTAGCCGACCTTGGTGTTTTCGGGCTGCAGGCCGGGATTGCCGCCGCCGAACTGGCGGATCTGCGTGGCGGGATCGCCGGGGCGCAGGGGATCCGGCAGCGAGTTGGCAGTGAAGCTGACGCTCTGCGAGGTGTAGAGGAAGGCGATGTTGGGCGCGAGGAACGACTCGCCGTAGGAGCCGCGGATCAGCACCTCGGGGATCGGGCGGTAGACGGCGGCGATCTTGGGCTTGGTGGTCCGGCCGAAGTCGCTGTAGTGCTCGTGGCGGCCGGCGAGCTGGAGCTCAAGGTTGCCGATGGCCGGCGATTTGAAGACCGGCACGCTCAACTCGGCGTAGAGCGAGTAGAGCCGGCGGTCGCCGCGGGTGTCGGAAGCCTGGCCACCGGCCACCAGCTGGCCGTCACGGTTGAGCTGGGTGCCGAGGTTTTCCATCTTTTCCGTGCGCAGCTCGCCGCCGACGGCGAGCTCGACCGGACCGGCGGGCAGGTTGAACAGCTCGCCCGAGGCTCCGAGGTCCATCGAACGCACCTCGAAGGTGTCATAGTTCGGATTCGTGATGCGGAGGTAGTTGATCAGCACCGGATCGTTCGGGCCGAACGGATTCAGATAACGCACGCTGCCGTTGAGCGAGATACCGTTCAGCGCATTCTGCACCAGGCGGTCGGAGGTCTGGTTGTGCGAGAGCTGGTTGACCGTGTTCCTGGAGTAGGTGACGCCCGCGTCCCAGGTCCAGTTGCTGACGGGCAGCTTGCCTTCTAGGCCGAGGATGATGCGCGGAGAGTCGGCGATGGATTCCTGGACGCGGTTGCCGAGCTCCATGAACCGGTAGCGCAGATCGAGAATGTTCTGCCCGAAGGGATTGAAGGGGTTGGTCGCGGGGAAAACGCCCGCGCCGCCCGGACTGTCCCCGAGCTCGTTGCCCGAGAAATAATTCGTCGGCGCGGCATCGATGTAGACGGTGGAGCGCCGGAACGACAGCTCGGCAAACGCGGTGAGCGTGTCGGAATAGTCATAGGCCGTGCGGAAGTAGAAACCGTAGGCGCGGGTCTCGGGGGTGAAGCCGGCATCCTGCTGGAAGTTGTAGAGCGGCGTGATGTTCGCGGCGCCGGCGACCGTCGGGTTGGTCTGGGGCGTCAGATAGCTGACGCGGCCGTTGGCGAACTGCGGGAACCCGGTGACCCCGCGCACGCCGCCGATCGGTCCCGGCTGGGACGAGCGCTGGTCGATGCCGCCGTAGGGGGTGCCGTCGCTCTCATCGGTGTAGTCCAGATCCCGCCCGTAGATGGCGGCGCGCTGGTTGAAGTCGAAGGTGCCGACGATGGAGATTTTGCCGGACTGCGTGCCGAAAATGGCGAACATGGACTGCTCGCTGGAATCCGTGCCGACCGTATTGCCCATCGAGATCTCGGTCGTCAGGCCGTTATAGTCCTTCCGCAGGTTGATGTTGATCACCCCCGCGACCGCATCGGAACCGTAGATGGCGGAGGCGCCGTCCTTCAGGACTTCAAGGGACTCGATCGCCGCGACAGGGATCGAATTGAAATCGAACACGGTCTGGAACCCGTTGAAGCCCGCGGAGGCGAACGGCGCCGCCCGGCGGCCGTTGATCAGGACCAGGGTATTGTTGGCCCCGAGGCCGCGGAGATTGAACGAGCTGACGCCCGGAGTGAAGCTGGTGCCGCCGTCGGTGGAGACGAGCGAGGCGCCGCTGATCTGCGGCATGGCGCGGATCGCGTCACCAAGGGTCGAGAAACCCGTGGCCTGGAAGTCGGACATGGTGAGCCGAACGACGGGCTGCGGGGTCTCGGCGTCGATGCGCCGGATGCGCGAGCCCGTGACCGAAAAGGTCTCGAGCTTCACCTTGTCGGCCTTCTCGGCCTCGGCTTTGGTTTCTTCGGCTGTCTGGGCAATAGCGGCCGTGGCCGCGAACGCCGGGAGGGTGAGCGCGAGCAGTCGCGCCAAACCCCACGAGCGTGGAGTGCGTGTTGAGTTCATGCGTTTTACTGGTGTATTTTCCGAGCGGGGCAGTTGGTCTGCCTCTCGTTATGACACCGCAGTTGTCGCGTGATGCTCCGCCGGCTCAATGGCCGTGCGACGAAGCTACAAACGCACGATTCCAGCCGCATCTGGCCGCGACTGAACCAGCATCGCCCCGCGATGAAGCGCGAGAAACGACGGCCGGACTACAAATGAGCCTTCAAGTCGTGCACAAATGTGCGGCTGACCTTGAGCTTGGCGCCGTTGGTCAGCTCGACGGTGTATTCACCGTAGAGCGCCGGGCTGGCTTTCCGCATGTGCCGGAGGTTGACGATGGTCGAGCGGTGGATGCGCACGAAGTGCGCGGGATCCAGCTTCTCCATCATCTTGTGCAGCGACATGCGCACGAAGCGCGACTTGTCGCTGACGTGCAGCCGCACGTAGTCACCGTCGGACTCGATCCACAGGATGTCCTCGGGCGCCATCACGTGGATCTCGCCGTCGCAGCGGATGAAGAGGCGGCCGTCGCCCTCGCGCGGCTTGGCGGCGGCCGCGGCGCCGTCCGCCGGGGTGCCCTCGCGCAGCTTCTGCAGCGCGGACATCACCTCGTCGAGGCGCTTGGAGAAATCGCGCTTTTCCTGGCTGCGCACGGCGCTCTTCGCCCGGGCCAGGGCGTCGGCAAACCGGGCGCGGTTGAAAGGCTTCAGGAGGTAGTCAACCGCCTGGACTTCGAAGGCCTGCAGGGCGAAATGGTCGTAGGCGGTCACAAAGACGACCTGGGGCATCAGCGCGGCCGGCAGCTTGGCCAGCACCTCGAAGCCGGTCATGCCGGGCATCTGCACGTCGAGGAAGAGCAGGTCGGGCTGGTGTTGCTTGATGGCCTCGACGGCCTGGGTGCCGTTGTTGCACTGGGCGACAATCGCAATATCGGGGTCGTGGCGCAGCAGCGCCTCGACGTTCTGGCGGGCAAGGACCTCGTCATCGACGATCATGGTCCGGATCGTGGCAGTTGTGGTATTCATGGGGATGAACTCGTGCGGAAAGGCAGGATGATCTCGGCGCGGACGCCCTGCGGGGTGTTGTCACGCAGCCGCAGGCGCGCCTCGTCGCCGTAGAGCATGAGCAGGCGGGCGTGGGTGTTCTGCATGCCGATGCCGCGGCCGAGCGCGGCGTCGTCCTTGGGCAGGGCCGGGCCGTCATTATACACCGTGAGCAACAGCCGGGTGCCGTCGCGCTCGGCACTGACGCGCAGCAGGCGGGCGGCCGGGTCCTTGGAGATGCCGTGCTTCATGGCGTTCTCCGCCAGCGGCTGGAGCAGCAGGCTCGGCACCAGGGCGCGGAGGCACTTGGGATCGATGTCGAACTCCACCTTGAGGCGGTCCTGGAAGCGGATGCGCTCGATCTCGAAATACCGGCGGAGAAAATCGAGCTCGCGCTCCAGCGTGTCCATCGCCTCCTGCTTGTGATCCAGCGAGCGGCGGAGCAACTCCCCCAGCCCGGCGACAATGTCCTCCGCCTCGCGGGTGCGGTTGTTGCGGATCAGGCTGGTGATGGAGTTGAGCGTGTTGAAGAGGAAATGCGGGTGCAGCTGCATCTTCAGCGCATCGAGGCTGGCGCGAACCAGCTTGGTTTCGAGCTGGGCGTTGGCGACCTGCAGCTGGCCCGTCAGGCGCTGGCCGTCCCGCCACTGGCGGTAGAAGCTGACGGCGTAGAGCGCCAGGATGAGCGCCAAGTAGACCAGCGCGGGCACGTAGCTCCAGCCACCGACCCAGCGCAGGTCGTTCACCACCACCGGCAGGAAGGATGCCGGCAGGTGGTTGACCAGCAAAAGCCGCACCGCCTGGGCCACGACGAACAGCGCGGTGATGATCACCGCGAGCAAGCCATGCAGGCCGATCGCCCAGGGCCAGTGCCGGTCGACCCGGGTGAGGCTTTTCTGCACCAGCAGGATCGCGGGGATGAACAACCACCACAGGATCTCGAGCGGCCAGAGGTTCAGCCTGGTCGCGCGGAAGGTGGCCCGGGGGGCGCCCTGCAGCCAGGAACGCGCATCCCAGAGCAGGACCGCGGCGAGCACAAGCGTGCCGGCGCCCCAGACGAGAAGCCAGAAGCGCCAGTGGCGCCACCAGGGAGTTCCGTTGTTGCCGTTGAAGGGTCTCATGTGCCGGGCATGGCTTGAGGCAGGGACGCCTCGGGCGGCAAGTCCAGCCAGAGCCGCTTCGGCGACTGGCGGGCGAGCGGGTCGCCATACCAGCCGCGCACCTCGGTGGAGCGCAGGGTGTGCCGCCGCTCAAACATCAGGGGGATGGCCGGCACCGCCGCCATGGCCCGGCGCTCCAGTTCCTCCAAGATCGCCAGCCGCTCCGGGCCGGTCTTGCGGTTCGCCGCCGCCAGCAGACCGACGGTCACATCGTCCCGCCACCGGGTCTCGCTGTAATCGGGCGGCATCGTGAAGGTGGTCAGGAGGTCCGCAGGATCCGGCACCGTCGCGACGACCACGCCGTAGATGACATCATAGTCACCTGCGTTGATCCGCTCGGCGCGCTGGACGGAAGCCTCATACGTCACGTAGGTGCGGATGCCGAGCTCATGGAACCAGCGCTCGCAACAGGCTGCGGGATAGGGATTGCCTTCCATCCAGAGCGGCAGCGACATGCGCAAAACCGGGAAACCCTTCCCTTCCGGATAACCCGCGGCCGCCAGCAACCGGCGGGCCTCGTTCGCGTCCTCCGTAAGTAGTGTGAGGCCCGGGCGGCCCGGCATGTCCGGCACCCAGGACCAGGCCGGCACCAGCTGCGAGCGGTCGGATTCCTCGATCAGGTCCTCGCGGTTCATCGCCAGCGCGAGCGCCTGGCGCACCCGCAGGTCGCGCAGGGGGCCGCGCGTGACGTTGAAGTAGTTCGCCACCACGCCCAGCGCGAGTTCCGACTCAACGGCCATCGCCCGCCGCGTGGGCCAGCGGCGCTCGGCCGAAAGATTCACCGACGGCATCAGGTCCGCCTTGCCCGCCGAGACCAGCAGGGCTCCCATGCTCGAGCTGTTGGCCCGGATGAATTGCACGCCGGCCAGCCACACTCCCGCCCGTCCATGATAGGCGGGGCTGGTCTCCAGCCGGTAACCGTCGGCGTTGGCCTGTTGCAACCGGAAGGGTCCGTTGGTGACCAAGGCCGCCGGTTGTTCATAAAACGACTGATCCGCCAAGACCCGCTCGGTCGAGTGGTGCAACGGGGCCAGCAGCGGATCGGACAGCTCGGCCAGCAGCGTGGTTCGCGGCTGGTCCAGCTCCACCTGGAGCGTGAGATCATCCAGGGCGCGCAAACCCACGGCCTCCGGCTTTTCCCGCTGGCCGCGGTGGTAGGCTTCCGCGTTCTTCACCGGGAAAAGCGTGTAGGCCAGCTCGAGGCGCGCGCGCAGCAGCCGCTGCCAGGCGCGCACAAAATCCTGCGCCGTGACCGGGTCGCCATTGCTCCAGCGGCCGTCGGGCCGGAGCCGCAGGGTCAGCAGGCGGTGATCGTCCGACCAGACCCAGCTCGCCGCCGCCGCCGGCTGCGGTTCACCGGTGAGGGGATCACATTCCACCAGCGGCTCCCATAGGCTGAGGATAAACTGATTGTAGGTCGAAAGGGGCAGCATCCGCACATGCGGGTCCGGACGCAGCGCCTGCGTGTAGACGATGCGCAGCACATTCCGGTCCTGTGTCCCGCGCCCCACCCCGGGCAACGATTCCCGCGGGCCGATAAAAACCAGCGCCAGCCCCCCGCCCAGAACCAGCAACGCCAGGCTCATCCACCAGTGATCGCGGGGCGTCGTAGTCATTGTGTTCGTTGGCCTAGCTAGCAGACGCTCCCAGCCAAGGCAATGCGCCGCTCCCCTACAACCAGCGTGTGGCCAGTCCGCCGGAAGGCGCGACGAGTCTGCATAATTCCGCGCCGAAGCGCACTGGCGCAAAAAAGGCGGCCGGTGGGGCCGCCTCGTTTTTGCCGGGGAATATCCCTACGCCTTATGCCTTGGGTCCGCCCTGCGCGAGGTTGCGCGCGCGGAGACGCAGGCCGTTGAGGCGGATGAAGCCCGTCGCGTCGCTCTGGTTATACCAGCTCTTCACGCCCTCCATCGAAGCGATCTTGTCGTCGTAGAGCGAATACCTCGACTTGCGGCCGCAGGTGATGATGTTGCCCTTGTAGAGCTTGAGCCGGACGGTGCCGGTGACGTAGCGCTGGCTCTCGTCGACCATCGCCTGGAGCATCTCGCGCTCGGGCGCGAACCAGAAGCCGTTGTAGACGAGCTCGGCGTATTTCGGGATGAAGCCGTCACGCAGGTGCAGCACCTCGCGGTCGAGCGTGAGCGACTCCACCTGGCGGTGGGCCTGCATGAGGATCGTGCCGCCCGGGGTCTCATAGACGCCGCGGGACTTCATGCCGACGAAGCGGTTTTCCACGAGGTCAACGCGGCCGATGCCGTGCTTGCCGCCGAGCTTGTTGAGCGCCTTCAGCACGCCGCCGGGGGTGAGTTTCTTCCCGTTCACGGCGACGGCATTGCCCTTCACGAAATCGATCTCGACATACTCGGGCTTGTCCGGCGCGTCCTCGGGGGCGACCGAGAGCTTGAACATCGCCTTGTTCGCCTTCGTGGTCGGGTCGAACCACGGATCCTCGAGGATGCCCGCCTCGTAGGAAATGTGGAGAAGGTTGCGATCCATCGAATACGGCTTCTTGAGCGAGGCCTCGACGGGGATCTTGTGCACGCGGCAATACTCGATCATCTCGGCGCGACCCGGGAAAAGGTCGCGATAGGCCTCGATCTTCCACGGCGCGATGATCTGCAGATGGGGCGCGAGCGCCATGTAGGTGAGCTCGAAGCGGCACTGGTCGTTGCCCTTGCCCGTGGCGCCGTGCGCGACGGTGTCGGCCTTTTCCTTCTTCGCGATCTCAACCTGCGCCTTGGCGATGAGCGGGCGCGCGATCGAGGTGCCGAGATAATACTGGCCCTCGTAGATCGCGTTGGCGCGGATCATCGGATAGATGAAGTCCCGGGCGAATTCCTCGACGAGATCGATAGTGTAGTGCTTGGAGGCGCCGGTCTTCAGGGCCTTCTTGTCCAAGCCCTTAAGCTCCTCTTCCTGGCCGATATCAGCCGCAAAGGTGACGATCTCGGCGTCGTATGTTTCCTTGAGCCACTTGACGATGACGGAGGTGTCTAGGCCTCCAGAGTATGCGAGGACGATCTTCATGATAGGATTCGCAGTGTTGGTAATCATCCCGCCTGCGCAAAGTAAAAATCAGGTATTTAAGGCCAAATGGCCCCTCCGGGGTTGCGTTTACCCCAACGCCGGGGATGATCCGCCCTAGCTGCATGAGCAAGACCCCACAACGGTTCAGCCGTGTTCCAGCGAGCGGATTCACGCTCGTGGAGATCATGATTGTCGTGGTCATCATCGGGCTGTTGGCCGCTCTGGCCATTCCGGCCTTCCAACGCGTTCAGCGCGCCTCGCAAAACGCCCGCATCATTAATGATTTTCGCGTCTTCTCGCAGGCCTTTGAGATCTACAACTCCCAGAATGGCTCCTGGCCGGCCAATGCCGGCTCGGGTGTCGTGCCCTCTTCCCCTGTCCCCATGACCGGTGATTTCAAGGTCGCCTCCTGGCAGGCGGTCACGGTGGTCGGTGGTCGGTGGAACTGGGACAACAACCTTGGCTCCGGGGGTAATGCCGGCATCTGCATTGCTGGTTTCACCTGCACCGACGAACAACTGACGCAGATCGACGAGAAGATTGATGACGGTGACCTAACGACCGGCAACTTCCAGAAGACCACGCCCACCCGCGTGATGTTTGTCCTGGCGACGGGCTCGTAACGGCCGCGAGCCGCGTCAGCCGCGCTCCCGAGCCAGCATGGCCAGGATGGCCTTTTGCACATGCAGGCGGTTCTCCGCCTCGTCGAATATCACGCACCGCGGGTGATCAAGCACTTCCTGGGTCACTTCCTCGCCCGCGTGCGCGGGCAGGCAATGCATGAAAAGCGCGTCGGGCTTGGCCGCTTCGAATAATTTCTTCGTCACCTGGAAGGGCATCATGCGTTTCTGCCGTTCGGCCGATTCGCTCTCCTGCCCCATGCTGGCCCAGACATCAGTATAGACGATGTCGGCATCGGCGACCGCTTCGTAGGGATCGGAGGTGAAATGGAATGTGCCGCCCATTTTCTCGGCCATCATCTTGATCACCTTGCCCGGACCGTCGCTCGCCGGTCCGCCCAGCGAGACCTTCATGCCGAACAGGTTCGCGCCAAGGATCCAGGAGTTGGCCATGTTGAAACCGGTGTCGCCGAGAAACGCGACCTTGCGTCCCTTGAGCGAGGCAAAGAGGTCGCCATCCGGACCGACCCAGCGCTCGGCCGCGGTGAAGGCGTCGGTGTAGATCTGGCAGGGATGAAGGAAATCCGTCAGGGCATTGACCACCGGCACCCCGCTGTCCTGCGCCAAGCCCATGATGTCACCATGCGCATAGGTGCGCACCACCAGCCCGTGCACGAAACGGCCCAGCACCTTGGCGGTGTCGCTGATCGGCTCGCCGCGGCCGATCTGGATGTCGTTGGTGTTGAGAAACAGCGGATTTCCGCCCAGCTCGTGGATACCGACCTCAAAGGACACGCGGGTGCGGGTGCTCGACTTGGCAAAGATCATCGCCCAGGTCTGGCCGGCCAGGGGCTTTTCATGGCGACCCCGCTCCTGCTTGAAATGGCGGGCCATGGAGAAGATCTGCACGACCTCGTCGCGCGTAAAATCGGTTTCCTGAAGGAAGTGTTTCATGGCGGCTCAGTTTTTCCTGGTTAGCACCGCGCGGATGATCGCCGTCGCGCGGTCGAGGTGCTCCTTGGTGGCGATGAGCGGCGGCAGCAGCCGCACGGTGTTGGTGCCGGCGGCGGGCGCCAGCAGGCCTTCGTCGCGGAGCGCCGCGATGTAGGGGGCCGGCTCGCCGTGCAGCAGCAGGCCGATCATGTAGCCCCGGCCGGTGATGGCCTTCAGTTGCTTGGGGAATTCTTCGGCGAGTTTCTCCAGCTGGGCCTTCCAGGCGGTGCCGTTGGTCTGCACCTTCTGCAGGATATTGTCGCGCTCGAGAACATCCAGCACGGCGAGCGCCGCCGCGCAGGCCAGCGGCGTGCCGCCGAAGGTCGAGCCGTGCGAGCCCGGCGTGAAGAGGTCGGCGTGTTTCTCCGCCGCCCAGATGGCGCCCATCGGATAGCCGCCACCCAGGCCCTTGGCCATGCCGATGGCGTCGGCCCGCACGCCGGAATGCTGGAAAGCGTAGAAGGTCCCGGTGCGGCCGAGCCCGCACTGCACCTCGTCGAGCATGAGCAACAGGTTGTGCTTGTCGCACAGCTGCCGCAGCCCCCAGAGGAACTCGTCGGTGCACGGCGTGACCCCGCCCTCGCCCTGGATCGTCTCGAGGAAAATGGCCGCGGTGTTCTCGTCCACGAGATCGGCGAAACTCTGCAGGTTGTTCAGCTCGCCGAAGGCGAAACCAGTCAGCATCGGCCGGAACCCCTTCTGGATCTTCTCCTGCGGGGTCGCGCTCATGCCGCCGAACGTGCGGCCATGAAAGGCGTTCTTGGCGCCAATGATCCCGATGCACTTTCCTTCCACGCCCGACTTCCGCATGCCGTGCAGGCGGGCAAGCTTGATCAGCCCCTCGTTGGCCTCGGTGCCGCTGTTGCAGAAGAACACCCGTCCGGGGCCGGCCTGACGCACCAGCCGGCGCGCCAGCTCGCCCTGGTTGGGGTTGCGGAAGAGATTGCTGCAATGGATGAGTTCGCCGGCCTGGCGCCGGATGGCCTCCACCCAGACGGGATGGCAGTGCCCCAGCGCCGCCACCGCGACGCCCGAGGTGAAGTCGAGGTATTCCCGGCCGGTGTCATCCCACACCGAGACGCCCGCGCCGCGCACGATCGTGAGGGGCGCACGGCCGTAGTTCTTCATGACATAGGCGTCGTAAAGCTCGGCGGTATTGGTGCGGACGATAGTCGGCAGGCTCATGGAAAAGAAGGAAGTCGGCAGTTTACGGATCCAATGGGCAAATGCACGCGCGCAATGCGCCGCGTGCCGGCGCTCAGCCGTGCACGATTTCGGTGCCCACGCCCTGGTCGGTAAAGATCTCGAGCAGCAGGCTGTGCGGCATGCGGCCGTCCACAAAGTGCACGCGCTGGACGCCGTCCTGCAGGGCGCGCACGGCACTCTGCACCTTCGGGCGCATGCCCTTGTCGATGATGCCCTTCTTCTTGAGGCCGTCCACCTCGCCGACCTTGACCGTCGAGATGAGGGTCGAGGGATTCTTCGGATCGGCCAGCAGGCCGGGCACGTCGCTCATGTAGACCAGGCGGCGGGCGCGCAGCGCGCTGGCCACGCGGCCGGCCACGGTGTCGGCGTTCACATTGTAAGGCTTGCCGTCGTAACCCTCGGCCACGGGCGAGATCACCGGCATGAAACCGTCGGCGATCTCCTTCTTGATAAGCTTCACCTTCACCTCGGTGACGTCGCCGACGAAGCCGAGATCGATCTTGTTGCCGTCGTCGTCGGTCTCGAGTTTCTGGCAGACGAGCACGCTGTCGCCGGCGAGGCCCTTTGGCTTGGCCTTCACGGCGGCCAGGGTGTCACAGACCTCCTTGTTCACGATCTCGTCGAGGGTCTTCTTGACGATCGCGATCGTCGCCTCGTCGGTGACGCGGAGACCGTTGATGAAATTCGCCTTCAGGCCGGACGCATCCATCGCGCGGTTGATGGCCTTGCCGCCGCCGTGCACGACGACGACATTGATGCCGACCGCCGCGAGGAACGCGATGTCCGTGGCCACGCTCTTGCGCACGGTCGGGTCGGGATCGTCCATGAAGCTGCCGCCGTATTTGACGACGAAGGTGGCGCCGCGAAAGTCCTGGATGTAAGGCAGGGCCTCAAGAAGCACGCGCGCTTTGGCAATGACCTCGGAAACGTCCATCAGGAGGTCAGGAGCGGGCAAAAGTCTGCGGCGCGGTGTTCATCAGTTGTCGTGTGGCTGAATCTGTTAAGGCAATGCGCGCAGATTTCACTAAAAAAATGCAGGGGGCGGCAAATGTCACGCGGCTCACTCGCTCTTGTTGTAGTGCACGTAGCCCTCGGTGAGGTCGGTCGCGAGCAGCCGGAACGACGCTTTGCCGAGGTGCAGGTTGAGCGTGATGGTGAAGCGGCGGGCCTTCACGATCTCCTTCCACTTGGGTTTCAGGTCGGCGTGCGGCTTGCCCGCGGTCATCGCCGGCGTGTCGTTGTAGAGGATGTCCAGCTTGGCCTCGACGAGCTTGGCGCCGGCGTAACCGGCGGCGTCGGCCAGGCGGCCCCAGTTGGGGTCCTCGCCATACCAGGAGGATTTAACGAGGAGCGAGTTGCCGATGGCGCGGGCCACCTTCTCGGCGTCGTCCGCGGAGGCGGCGCCGTTGACCTTCACCTCAACGACCTTGGTGATCTTCTCGCCGTCGGAGACAATCTTGTCGGCCAGGACCTCACAGGCCTTCCAGACCGCCTCGGCGAACAGGACGCGCAGCTCGCGCGGGCTCTTGTCGCCAACGCTGACGCCGGAGTGGCCGTTGGCCAGCATGAGCACGGTGTCGTTGGTGCTCATGTCGCCATCCACCGTGATGCAGTTGAACGTGCCGGTGACGGCCTCGGAAAGGGTTTTCTGCAGGAAGCTGCGCGGCACGGAGAAATCAGTGGCGAGGAACGCCAGCATCGTGGCCATGTTCGGCTGGATCATGCCGGCGCCCTTGGCGATGCCGGAGACGAAGTGCTTCTTGCCGTCGTAGGTGAAGCTGACCGTAACCGTCTTGGGCTTGGTGTCGGAGGTGAGGATGGCGCTGGCGGCCTTGTGGCCGTGGTCGGAGGTGCGACCCTTCTCGCTGACGGTGCGCTCGAGGCCCTTGAGCAGCTTCGGCATGGGCAGCGGCTGGCCGATGCGGCCGGTCGAGCAGACGAAGAAGGAGGTCGGCTTCAGGTTGAGCGAGGCCGCGATCCGCTGCGCGGTGGTGTGCGCGTCCGCCAGGCCGTCGGGGCCGGTGCAGGCGTTGGCGTTGCCCGAGTTGGCGACGATGCCGTGGAACGGCCCGCCGTGCGCGAGGTGCTTCTGGCAGAGCAGCACCGGGGCGGCCTTGACGGCGTTCTTGGTGAACGTGCCGGCGGCGGTGCAGGGGCGCAGGGAAAAGAGCAGCGCGAGGTCGAGGCGCTTGAGGTCGTGTTTCTCGCGGATGTCACAGGCCACACCGGCGGCCTCGAAGCCGGGCACATCCGTGATGCCGGCGCTGTCGGGAGTAACGAGCAGATGGGTCGTCATGGGTGGGGCGAAAAATCAGGCCAGCCCGGCGGTCTCGGGCAGGCCGAGCCACAGGTTCATGATCTGGACGGCCTGGCCGCTGGCACCCTTGACGAGATTGTCGAGGGCGGAGGTGATCACGAAGTTGCCGGTCCGGGCATCAAGCACGGCGGAGATGTCGATGCGGTTGGTGCCGACGGTATGCGCCGTGTCGGGGGTGTCACCGGACGGCAGGATGGTCACGAAGGAACGGCCGGCGTAGGCGGCGTGCCAGGCGGCGTAGAGGGACTCGATGGTGGCGCCCTGCGCCGCCGGGACGGTGATCGTGGTGGCGATGCCGCGGCGCATCGGCGCCAGGTGCGGGTTGAACTGCAGCACGATCTTCGCGCCGGTCGCGGCGGATAGCTGCTCCTCGATCTCGGCGAGGTGCCGGTGCTTGGTCAGGCCGTAGGCCTTGGCGCTCTCGGTGCGCTCGACGTAGAGGTAGGTCTCCTCGAGCTTCTTGCCGGCGCCGCTGACGCCACTGAAGGAGTTGACGACGATGTGCTCGCGCGAGATGAGGCCGGCCTTGAGCAGCGGGAGGAGCGGCACGAGCGTGCTGGTCGGGTAGCAGCCCGGCGCGGCGGCGAGCTTCAGCTCCGACTTCCATTTCGGGTCGGTCAGCTCGGGCAGCACGAATTTCGCCGCCGGCAGCAGTTCGGGGGCGTGGTGGGCGCCGTAATATTTCTCGTAGGTCGCGAGGTCGGCGACGCGGAAGTCGGCGCTCAGGTCGACGACCTTGCGCCCGGCGGGCACAAGAGCCTTGGCGAAGTCGGCTGCGGCGCCATGCGGCAGCGCCAGGAACCAGAGGTCGATGTCATTGCGCGCGGCGAGGGCCTTGGCGTCGGAATCGCTGAACTTCAGCTGGTCGGCCGCGGTGCCGCGCAACGACGGGATAAGGGCGGAAACCGGCTTGCCCGCGTGCTGACGCGATGTGACCGCCGTCAGTTTGACCTGCGGGTGACCGAGGAGGAGTTTGACCAGAACTTCGCCGGAGTAACCCGACGCGCCGACAATGCCGACATTCATTTAAGGGAGTGGTAGAATTATGAATTCCCGCGGGGGAATCGAGAAGTTTCGTGACCGCCAAAAGAAAGAAGCGGAGGCCGTGAGGCGCTCCGCTTCGGGGGAAAACGTGTTCCAGGTCAGGGCGATTAACGCTTGGAGAACTGGAAGCGCTTGCGGGCGCCGGGCTGGCCGGCCTTCTTGCGCTCTTTCTCGCGGGGGTCACGGGTGAGGTGACCGGCCTTCTTGAGGGTGACGCGGAGCTCGGGATTGAACTTCAACAGGGCGCGGGCAATGCCGTGGGCGACGGCGCCGGACTGGCTGCTGATGCCGCCACCGGCGACGTTCACGGAGACGTCGAACTTGTCCTTGCTGTCGGCCGTGACCAGGGGGGCGACGGCGCGGCGCACGAAGTTGTCGTGCGTGAAATAGACCTCGAACTTGCGGTCGTTGACGGAAAGCTGGCCGGAGCCGGCGACGAGACGGACGCGGGCGGTGGAAGTCTTGCGACGGCCGGTGCCGAGATAAACGGAGGTTTCAGCGCTCATGGGTTACTTAAGGACGACGGGATTCTGGGCCGCATGGTCATGCGTCGCGCCGGGGAACACCCGGAGCTTGGTGAGCATCTTGGCCGCGAGGCGGTTCTTCGGGAGCATGCCCTTGACGGCCTGCGAGACGATGAACTCGGGCTTCTGGCGGCGGACATCGGTCAGCTTGCGATACTTCTCGCCGCCGACGTAGCCGGAGAACGACATGTATTCGGTGGTCTCTTCCTTCTTACCGGTGAGGACGACCTTGTTCGCGTTGATGACGACAACGAAGTCGCCGGTGTCGACGTGGGGCGTGTAAGTGGGCTTGTGACGGCCGCGGAGGATGTTGGCGGCTTTAACGGCGAGACGGCCCAGCACCTTGCCTTCGGCATCGATCAGATACCACTTGGGCTGCACAGTCTCTTTCTTGGCCAGATAGGTTTTCATTTGCGGAAAGGGGCCAAAGGGAAGGATTTCGCCTACCCCTGTCAACCCCGAACCTTTCACATTCCTGAATACCACCCCGCGGATGGCTTAACCCCTCAAAAATCGAGGGTTACGCCAAGTGTGACCCACAGATTCCCGCGCGAAGCGCGACCAAACGGACCATTTGTTGCCGAACGCCCAAAGCTGTCGGCGTAATGCAGCCCGGCCACCACCGTCGTGTGCGCCCCGACACGGTAAGGCAGGTGCACTTCCCCGCCCCAATAACCATAGCTGTCATGGCGCCGCGGTCCCGGCGCATCCGGGCGCCAGTCATCACCGCTCACCCAACCCGCAAAGACGTTCACTTCAAGAAACGCCCCGAGTTTGGTCAGCGCGATGCTGCGTGCGACCGAGGTTTGCACGGTGTCGGACCGCAAACGAAAGTCGTGATAATAGCCGAAGCTCGGAGTGAAGCCTCCAACCGGCGTCAACGTTGCCGTCAACCCGGCCTCGAGCGAGCGATCCACGCCACCGCCAGGCACTTCGTCGAACCAGGTATGAGCCACCGAGGCTTCCAAAGTGAATCCATCCGCGGGTTGCCACGCATAGGCGGCATTCAGGTTCACTTCGCGCGGGTCATCGCCGGCAAAAGGCTGGTTGACCCAAAGTCCGCCGCGGAAGCTGTCGCGACTGAACTCCACGGCCGCCTGCGCGGAATCACCGGCGCGCTCGACCCCGCGGAAGACATGCCTCGAGGCGTAAGCCACGTCCACCCGCAGCGGCGGTGACTCCTCCTGCGCCCAGCCCTGGGCCCACACCAGCAAGCCGAGCCCGACGACGGAAAATTTAAGAGGGAAACGCATGGCAGTCGCTGGCCATGGATGTGTTTGTTTTTGCCGTTGTTGTCCACACACTCGTTTCACCCATGAATCCCGCCACCCGTCCAAACCTCATTGCCGCCGGCCTGCTTGGCTTCACGGGCGTTGCACTCGGCGCCTTTGGAGCGCATGCGCTGAAGGAGACCTTGGCGGCCAACGGCACGACGACCACCTGGCAGACCGCCGTCCTTTACCACCTGATCCACGCGGTGGCGCTGGTGGCCCTTCCGGGCTGGGCCTGGGTCGGCCGGTGCTGGATTGCGGGCGTGGTGCTTTTTTCCGGCTCGCTCTACTGGCTCGCGCTTGGCGGGCCGAAAATCCTCGGTCCCGTCACGCCGCTGGGCGGAGTTGCCTTCCTGGCCGGCTGGGCCCTGCTGGCCTGGCACGCCCTTAAATCACCCAAGGCATGAAGCTGCCCCCGCCCCTGCTCGCCGCCCTTTCCGCCCTGCGCTCCGCGGGCGGCCGGCCGCGGCTGGTCGGCGGCTGCGTGCGTGACTGGCTGCTCGGTCTCGAACCCAAGGACTTTGATATCGAGGTCTACGGCCTCGACTATGAGGCGCTCGGCCGGGCGCTCGCACCCTTCGGCCCGACGGATCTCGTCGGCCGCAGTTTCGGCGTGCTCAAGGTCCGGCTCGAGGGCGTCGAATACGATTTCAGCCTGCCGCGCCGCGAGTCCAAGACCGGCGCCGGCCACCGCGGCTTCGCCGTCGCACCCGATCCGGCGCTGACCGAGGCCGAGGCCGCCGCCCGGCGTGATTTCACCATCAACGCGATCGCCTATGACCCGCTGGACGACCGGCTGCTCGATTTTCACGGCGGCGCCGATGACCTGAAGAGGCGGATCCTGCGCCACACCGGGCCCGCTTTCGTCGAGGATCCATTGCGCGTGCTGCGGGCTTTCCAATTCGCGGCCCGGTTCGAACTGACCCTCGCGCCCGAGACGATTGCACTCTGCGGCTCAATCAGCGGCACCTATGCCGAACTGGCCGTTGAGCGCGTGTGGGGCGAATGGGACAAGTGGGCCACGAAGGCCGTGAAGCCCTCGCGCGGCATCATCGCGCTCAAACAGACCGGGTGGCTGAAGCATTTCCCCGAGATCGCCGCGCTCGATGGCGTCCCCCAGGAGCCCGAGTGGCACCCCGAGGGCGATGTGCTCGTCCATACGAACCACTGTCTCGATGCCTTGGTGGGGCTCGATTCGTGGCGCAACGGCCCGCCGCAGACGCGTCGGCTTCTGTCCTTCGGCGTGCTCGCCCACGATTTCGGCAAGGCCACCACGACGAAGCAGGCCGAGCGCCGCGGCAAGCTGCGCTGGGTCAGCCCCGAGCACGAGGCTGCCGGCGGTCCCCTGACCGACACCTTTCTGGCGCGCATCGGCGCACCACTCGACCTGATTCCCCGCGTGCGTCAGCTGGTGGTGAACCACCTCCTGCACCACCAGGGCGCTGAGGAATACCGCGACACCACCGTGCGGCGCCTCGCCCGTAAGATCGAGCCGGCCACCATCGACGAACTGATCGCCGTGATGCAGTCCGATCATCTCGGCCGACCACCGCTGGTCTCCGCCGAGACCGTGCGCCGCCTGGACCACCTGCGCACCGCCGCCAAACGGCTGGCCCTGGAGCATGCCGCCCCCAAGCCGATCGTGCTGGGCCGTCACCTGATCAGCCTCGGGCTGCACCCCGGGCCCCAGTTCAAGCCCGCGCTGGAGGCGGCGTTCGAATCCCAGCTGGACGGCGCGTTTTATGACGAGGCCGGCGGCCTCGAGTGGATGCGAAACTATTTGCGGGCCCATCCACCGGTTTTATCCTCGTCCTCCACCTCCACGCCATGAGCACTCCCACCCAACTCGACCAACTCAAGCAGTTCACCACCGTCGTGGCCGACACCGGCGACTTCGCCAGCATGAAGGAGTATGCGCCGCGCGACGCGACGACCAACCCCAGCCTGATCCTCAAGGCCGCCGCCCTGCCCGCCTACGCCCACCTGCTGGACCAGGCCGTCAAGGACGCCGGCGCCGCCGCCAGCACCGAGCAGGTCATCGACCGGCTGCTCGTGCTCTTCGGCCAGGAAATCCTCAAGATCGTCCCGGGCCGCGTCTCCACCGAGGTGGATGCGCGCCTCTCGTTCGACCGTGACGGCTCCATTGCCAAGGCCCGCGAAATCATCGCCCTCTACGAAAAAGCCGGCATCCCGCGCGAACGCATTCTCATCAAGCTCGCCTCGACCTGGGAGGGCATCAAGGCCGCCGAGCTGCTCCAGAAGGAGAAGATCAACTGCAACCTCACCCTGCTCTTTTCGTTCGCCCAGGCCGTTGCCTGCGCCGAGGCGAAGGTCCAGCTCATCTCGCCCTTTGTCGGCCGCATCCTCGACTGGTATAAGAAGAGCACGGGCAAGGACTATGCCCCCACTGAGGATCCCGGCGTCAAGTCGGTCACCGAGATCTACACCTACTACAAGAAATTCGGCCACGCCACCGAGGTCATGGGCGCCTCCTTCCGCAACAAGGGCGAGATCACCGAGCTCGCCGGTTGCGACCTGCTCACCATCAGCCCGCAGCTGCTCGCCGAGCTCAAGGCCAGCACCGAGCCGCTCGTCCGCAAGCTCGACCCGGTCAAGGCCCGGGGTGCCGACCTCAAGAAGGTCAGCTTCGACGAGAAGGGCTTCCGCTTCGCCTTCAACGAGGACGCCATGGCAACCGAGAAGACGGCCGAGGGCATCCGCGTGTTCGCCGCCGACATCGTCAAGCTGGAGCAGCTCATCAAGCAGAAGCGCGGCTGAGCGGCCGCCATCCTCCGCGCGAGTCTCCGCCCATGATCCGCGCCTTTCAGTGGGACCTCGCGCGCCAGGTGGAGCGGCTGGATTTCCTGCTGGCCCTGCTGCCGCGCTATGCGGCGTGGGGTTACCAGGAGCTTTACCTGCACCTCGAGGACGCGGTGCATTACCCCAGCCTGCCCGGCGTCGCCCGCGACGACGCCTACACTTACGAGCAGCTCGGTGAACTTGTGCTCTCCGCCGCGCAGAATGGCATCCGTGTCGTGCCAATCGTCAACCTCCTCGGCCACACGCAATATCTCATCAAGCACCCCGACTGGCGCGACCTGAACGAGCTCCGCGACGAGCGTGACCGCCCGCTGCCGCACGGCCAGATCTGCCCGCTGCACCCGCGCACACTGGAGGTCGCCGAGCGGCTGCTACGCGACCTCGCGCCGTATTGCACGGCGGGCAAGGTGCACGTGGGACTCGACGAGTCGTTTCATCTCGGCAAGTGCCCGCGCTGCCGCGAGGAGGTCGCCCGCGCCGGCCCGGGCGGGCACTTCGCCAATCACGTCCACCGGCTGCACGCCATTGCCGGCGCGCAGGGCCTGCAGCTGGGCATCTGGGCCGACATGCTGTATTTCGTGCCCGAGGCCATACCCCTGCTGCCGCGCGGCATCACGGCCTATGACTGGTATTACTACCCGTTCGCGAAGAAGCCGCGCGTGGAGTTCTTCAACTTTGCGGAGCGCGACCTGCTGCCCGCGCTGCGAAAGCAGGGCATCGCCTACTACGGCTGCCCGATGAACGGCGCCTTCCGCCACGAGCCGCTGCCGGTGTTCGGCGACCGCCTGGCCAACATTCGTTCCTGGTGGCAGCGCTGCACGGCCGTGAAGGCCGAGGGCTTTCTGGTCACTTCCTGGGAGGCCTACCGGCTCGCCCTGGAAACGACGACGGTGGTGGACGCCGCGGCCGCCAATCTCTGGCTGGAACCAGCACAGGATGACGCCACCGCGATGCTCGCCTGCGGCTTCGAGCGCATGTTCAAGTCCAAGGCCGCCCGTCCCCTTGCCCGCGCCCTGCTCGCGGCCGACGAACACGCCTTTGCCGGTTATGCCCGCTGGCAGATCAACGACCGGTGGGATGTCTTTGCCGGCACCGAGAGCCTCAAGCCCTACCAAACCGAGGAGCGGTTTTTTGCCCGGTTGCTCGCCGCGGACCTGCCGTGGCCCCGGGCCTTCAGTGCCAGCCTGGCTTTCCGGCATTATCTGGCGCAGCGCGACGTGTTCGTCCGACAGGCAGCGCGCGATGTGTTCAAGCTGCGGCGGATGGGACAATCGCGGGCAGAGGCCGCGCTCCACCTCAAGGCCATGCAAGTGACTGCGGCCACATTCGCGAGGGCCGTGAAGACCTGCCGTCTGGCCGCGCGGGCCATGTGGGACCGGACCCGCGACCTGCAGGCGCACGGCCAGAACGAAGCGATGCTGGATGCGGACGAAGCCCGGCTGACCGGCTGGCGCGACTGGCTGCAACGCGCCCGCAAGCATTCCGATCTGGCCTGGCAGTCCACGCCGGTGTGCGGCGCGTGGCAGCTCCAATTCATGGTGCACAATTTTGCCCCGGCCGTGCAAAAGGTCATCGTCGAACAACAGGCGCCTGACGGCACGTGGCGCGAACTGGCGGGCCGGTTCACCATCGAGTTTCGCGCCCAGGCGGCGCGCCCGAAGAGCAGGCTCAAGCGCGAGTTCACCGTGCCGGTCGATTTGCCCGATGCCCGGCTGCGCATTGCCGTCCGCGGGATCGGCCAGGTGGCGGTCAGTCATGTGGCACTGACCAATGGGGTCGAGATCCGGCGGAGCCGCAGCTACAGTCTCAGGAAAACCCTCGGACGGCGCGCGCCCTCCCGGGGCCTGCCGGAGATTGATTGGACGAAAAATGTCCAGGTGCTGGAGCTGCCGCCAGGTTGACCGGCACGCTCCTTCCCGTCAGCCTGCCCTCATGAAGTCCGTCTCCAAAACCCGCGTCCTGCTGCTCGCCATCCTGCTGTCGGTGCATGTCGCGGCGGCCGGCGGGGAATTCACCAAGAACCTGAGCCCGGAAAAGCTCCGCGCCGCCGGCCTGGTGAAGCTGACCCCGGAAGAGATCGCCCAGCTCGAAACCCTGATCGAAAACTACAAGATCGGCGCCGTGGAGCAGGCCGTGGCCGCCGTGCCGCCCGCCCCGCCGGCGCCGGCCGTGAAGCCGGCACCCGAGGCGAAATCCGGCGGCATCCTGCCCGACTGGGTCGGCGCCCTGATCACGCTGAAACGGACGGAGAGCGTCCCGGCCAAAAAGCAGCAGGCCCTGGAGAGCCGCATCGCGGGCGAGTTCGATGGCTGGAGCGGCCGGACGAGCTTCAAGCTGGAGAACGGCCAAGTCTGGGAGCAGGTGAACCGGGAGGAATCCTACGTGTGGACGCCCGCCGTGAAATCACCCAAGGTGAAAATTTTCCCGGCCTCGTTCGGCACATTCTGGCTTGAGATCGAGGGTGTGACCCAGCGGTGCCGCGTCCGGCCGGTCCGGTTGGAGTGAGTCAGTTGTCCCCGGTTGGTTTCGCCGGCATGGAGATCACCTCCAGCGGGCCCAGCTTGACGTCGCCAGACCGCGCCGGCACCGCGTTTCGCAGGAAGCGGTCGATCTCCTGGTAGAACGCGATGCGCTTCTCCTCCTTGTCGAAACCGTGGCCCTCGTATTTCTCCGTCAGGAACCAGAAGTCGCGGCCTTCAACGCGGCCTGCGGCCTTCAGTCTGCGGACGAGGACACTGCCGTGGGCGATCTCCACCCGGGGGTCATTCTCGCCGTAGGCCATCAGGAGCGGCACCCGCACGCGCTCCGCGAGATTTATCGGTGACGTGGCCTTGAGGCGCTCCTTGTCCTTAAAGGGGTCGCCGATGCGGGTCCGGCGCCACCAATCGCCATTGCGCGCGTCGTTCGTGCCCAGACCCGGCCGGTCGACGAGCATCATGAGATCGGTCACGCCCACATAATTGATGCCGGCACAATACAGCTCCGGCGTGTAAACGAGACCGGCCATGGCGGCGTAACCGCCATAACTCGCCCCGGAAATGACGATCCGGCCGGAGTCCGCGATGCCTTGGGCAATGGCCCAGCGGACGCCATCAGTGATATCGTCCTGCATCTCCAGCCCCCACTTCTGATAGCCCGCGCGCTCGAACCAGTCGCCATGGCCGCCGGAACCGCGAAAATTCATCTGGAGGACGGCAAACCCCCGGTTGGCATAGAACTGCACCTCCGGATTGAAGCCCCAATTGTCGCGGGGCCCATAAGGCCCGCCGTGCGGATGGACGATCAGCGGCAGGTTCTTCGGCTCGCGCCCAACCGGCAGGGTCAGGTAACCGCGAATCACCAGCCCATCACGCGCCGGGTAGCTGATCGGCTGCATGGCCGCCAGGTGCGACGGCTTGAGGCCTGGCTTCAGGTCGGCCAGTTTTTCCAGCGCGCCCCGTTTCTGGTCGAAAAGATAGTAGCTGCCCGGGTGCCGGTCGCTGAACGAAAAGACCAGCAGCTTGGAGTTGTCCGCCGAGGCCTCGCGCAAGGCGACCAAGGTCTCGGGAAAGGTAACGTCCAATGACGCCTGCAGCCGGGCAAATTTCTCATCGAGCCAGACCGTGACCGGCCGGTCGGCCTGGTAGGTCGCGGCCACCACTCGATTCAGCGCCTCGTTGTAGATCACACTGGTGACATCGTAGTTGTCGTCGGCGTAGACCACGGCCCCCAGCTGCCGGGTCTTGGTGTCGTAGAGCTGCATCGCCGCGGTTTTCCGCCCGATGTCGGAAGTGACAAAGAGCGTCCGGTTGTCGCCGTCAAAGGCGACAGGACTCCAGCCCGGCTCCCCGTCACGGAAAGCGGCCAGCTGCTCCCATTCGGCGCTGGCCGAATCCCGGTAATAGATGGTGCGGACACCCAGTTCGAATCCGATGCCCAGGCGGGCCACGCCCGCCCGGTCGATGATCCAGGAATCGATCGTGCCGGGATTGCGGGCATGCAGCTGGAATTTGCCGGTCTTGACGTTGTAATGATACACATCGGGATGCGTGAACCGGGTGTCGCGGATGCCCAGCATCACATAACGCGTGTCATCGCCATGAATGCGTCCCAGGGGGGAAAGACCGCGCATCGAGTCCATTTGCTCGGCGTTGCGGCCGTCGGCGTCGACTGCGTAGAGCCGGACCTGTTCCTTGCCGTCCTCGTCCATCAGGAAGAAGAGCCGATTCTTGCCGGCCCAGAAGAGCCCCCCGACATCGTTCTCGGTCATCGAGGTGATCTGGGTCTTTTGCATGGTCTGGAGGTCGACCACGATCACGTTCATACGCTGCTTCCAGGGTTGCAGGGCGGCGAGATAGCGGCCGTCGGGCGAGAACCGCATCTGGCTGATGGACGTCAGGCCGAAAAGCTCGGCCACGGGGATCTCGGGCGGCGGGGCGGCCACGGACCGCGACAGGGAGAGCAAACCAAGCAGGAGCAGGAGGATATTTCTCATCGGGATCGCAAAAGTTGGAAAAAGAAAGGGCCGGCTGGATAATCCAGCCGGCCCTGTAATTTTAGTGGCTCACGTTCGTATAAACGCGAACCCGGGATTAGAACGACTGACGCAGCTGCACGTAGAAGAAGCGGCCGCGCGGGTCGGAGATCTGGGCGTCGAAGCCCGTGTTACCCGAACCGGAGACCTGCTCCGTGACGTAAGGCAGGGCCTCGTCCAGGGCGTTCAGCAGGCCCGCGGTGAGCGTGGTCTTGCCGCCCAGCCAGGGAGTGCGGAAGGTGTAGGAACCCTGCAGATCCACGGTGGTGTAGGCCTCGACCTCGCGGACGTCGTTGATGCGGGTGGAGAACTCCTCGTAGTAACCGCTGTAGTTCACGAAGGCGCTGGCGCTGAAATCACGCCATTTCCAGCTGTTCTGCAGCACCAGCTTCAGGCGCGGGACCGTGCCGGAGGAGGTGAAGGCGCTGCCGACGCCGTTGACGATCGCCGAGGTCGGGGTCGTCTGGCCGAGGAACTTGGCCATGTAGGCACCGGAGATGGAGTGCTTGAACTGGCCGAAGCTCGCGCTCTTCCACTGGTAGTCGACCTCGAAGTCGTAACCCGTGACCTCGTTGAGGGCGCGGTTCACGTATTGGAGGAAGATGGCGACGTTGCCGGTCACGAGCTTGCCGGGACGGCCGGCGGCCACGTCAGCCGGGGTCGGGGTCTCGCGGCGGACGAGGAACTGCAGGTCAGGATCATTCAGCACGCCGATGTTGGCGGCCGTGACACTGGGCAGACGGATGATGTTGTTGTGGGTGATCTTGAAGTAGCCCGCGGACAGGGTCAGGCCCTTGACCACCGGCACATCGTAGACCAGCCCAAGGTAGGTGGACTCGGACTCCTCGGGGAGGAGGGCCGTGTTGCCCTGCTGGGCCTGCTGCACCTGCTGGTTGTCATCCGCGGCGAAGCCCGTGCCGGCGAGGGTCACGGAAGTGGCACCGGCCGGGGTGGACGGCACCCAGTAACGCAGGGCGTTGATCTGGGCCGCGTTGGTGATCGTGTGGCCGGCGGCGCTGCGCAGCGGGTCATTGTAGCTCGGGAAGCTGCCGTTCGCGCCCGAGAAGAGCTCGAAGAGCGACGGGGCGCGGAAGCCCTCGGCATAGGAGGCGCGGATCATCAGGTCCTTGATCGGACGGAAGCTGATGGCGACCTTGGGCTTCGTGGAGTCGAACTTGGCCTTGGTCTTGCCCTGGATGTCGTAGCTCTCGGTGCGGGCGGCGACCTGGAGTTCGGCGCTCTTCATGAACTTGAAGTTCTGCTTGGACGAGACCAGCGGCATGCTGATTTCCGCGTAACCGCTGCTCACATTGCGGCGACCGAAGGTGTTTTCACGCGTGCCGGAGCCGGCGAACGCACCCTGCTGGGTGAGCGGGTCGAGGAAGCTCTCGAGCTTCTCGAAGCGCTGCTCACCGCCGATGGCGATACCCATCGGGCCGGCCGGGAGCTCAAAGAGCTCGCCGGTGACCTTGCCGTCCAGCGAACGCTGGGTCAGCTCGCCGTTCGTGGTGACGGTGTTGTTCAACGCGGCCAGGAGGCGGGGATCATTGCCCTGCTTGTCACCAAACACGTTCAGGAAGAGGCCGGGGGCCCGCGCAAAGGTGCCGGAGGCGGCAGCGATCACGTCGGTCGTGACGATGAAGTTGACGCCGATGTCAGCCACGCTGTCGGAGTTGATCATCAGGGCCACTTCCCAGTTCCAGTTGTCCATCACCTCGCCCTTCAAGCCCAGCAGGTAGCGGCTGTTGTTGGTGGTGATGTAGTTGGTGCGGGGTCCGACATCGAGCGGGCGGAACGAGAAGTTCACCGGCTCGCCGAAGGGATTGTAGGGATTGTTGGCCGGCACGACGTTGACCGCACCGCTGGCGGTGACCGGGGTCGCCGCGAGGTAGACGTTCGACTTGGTGCGGCTGTAGGAGAGCTCGGTGAAGATCTCGATCTTCTCGGTCAGGTCATAGCTGCCCATCGCGGTGAGACCAACGCGCTGGACCTCGGGGATGATCTGGTTGGGGCCGGCGAAGTCGAACGTGCGGACCTGGCCGGGGAGCAGCGTCGCGGCGAAGGCCGCGGCGTTCGTCCAAAGACCGGTCGAACCGTCCGGAATGCCGAACACGCCGGAAGGATTGGCGGGCAGGCCGAGCGGGTTGGTGCCGGTCAGGTAGGCGCTGCCGGGGCGCAGGGTGATGGTGCCGGGGTTGCCGGTCGGGCTGCGGAAGTCCGTGCCGTGCGGGTGCAGGGCGCGGTGATCGGCGGTGCCGAGGGGCTCGCCGGGGCGCTCATTGCGCAGCAGGCTGTTGCGGGTGAAGTAGTCGAACACGATCAGCGCGCTGGCCTTGCCCGTGTAGGCGCCCGTGACCAAGCTGCCACGGAATTCGCTCACGTCCGACTTGAAGGAGTTGCCGTAACGGATGGTGCCTTCGGCGCCGGTGTAGTCCTTGCGGAGGATGACGTTGACCACGCCACCGATCGCGTCGGAACCGTAGAGGGCGGAAGCACCGTCCTGCAGCACTTCGATGCGATCAACGGCGGCCAGGGGCAGCGAGTTGATGTTAACGAAGGAGGTGGCGCCGGCGGCGGCGGACGGGGCGACGCGACGGCCGTTGATCAGCACGAGGGTCGTCTCGGCACCGAGGCCGCGCAGCGACACGTTGCCGGCGCCGCCCGTAGAGCCCTGGTTGTTGATGTTCTCGTTCACGCCCGCGAAGTTCGACGGGATGCGCTTGAGGACATCCTGCACGGTGTTGGAACCGGACAGCTCGATGGTTTCGCGGTTGATGATCTGCACCGGGGCGGGTCCCTCGGTGTCGATACGCTGGATGTAGGAACCGGTGACCACGAATTTCTCGAGTTTGACCGGAGCCTTGCCTTCTTCTTCGGTGGTGGGGGTCGTCTGCGCAAAAGCGGCCGAGGCCGCGAACAGGGAAAGCCCGGCGCCAAAGAGGCACGCCAAAGGCTTCCGTAGGTGTCTTACGGAGCTATTGTTCATTGTTCGGTGTGTTGTGTGTGTAAGAAAAAACCAGCTAACCGGCTAATTTCTTGGGCCCATCCGCGCATTTTTACCGGTGAGATTCAACATCTTTTACCGGGCGATGAGTGCCATTCGTCGCATTTGAACCACACCCCTTGGGCATGAACCAACGACCGGCCGGCCCCGTGTATACGGGGGCTTATGAACCAATTATCATTCTTACCGGCTGGACGTCACAGCTAGCGGACACGTTTGACCCGTATCCAGAGTCCTTCCTTCACCAAGGTCATTTTCCAGCCCCCTAGGCGTGATGGCCTGATTTCCACCTCAGGGTCCACCACCAGGGGGAAAAAACGGCTCTCCGCCTGGTCCTGTTGCCAGACCTGATCGTTCGCCAGGGTGAAACGCGTGCGACCCGTCCAGCCGCGAAAATCACCCGTGATGCGCGTGCGGATGACCTCCGTCTCGTCGTCCTCGCGCGGCGCCAGGCCGATGTTGGCTTTTTTCTGTTCCAACGCCGCCGCCCGGGCCTCGGCGCGGCCTTCCTCACGCGCCTTTTCAGTCACCACCGGGATTTTCTGGTTGGCCTGCGCCTCCGCAAAACGCCTGGCAAGCCGGTCGATCAAGGCCCGCTGCTCGGCGCTGAGCTGGTCGAAGCCAGCCGCCTTGCGCTCGTCCGGGGTAAGATGCTGCCAAAAATCGTCCGCCGCCAGACCCGGAAGGGTCAACACGGCCAGCAATGCCGCCATTGGAAGGAATCTCATGACCCGAGCGTTAACCAGAGTTTGACCGGATTCCATTATTTTATGGATGGGCAAGAAAAAGGCGGCCCGTTTCCGGGCCGCCTTGGGGAATGAGCGCCGTAAGGCTGAGACCGCTTAGAACTTGTAGCGGGCCTCGATGAACATCAGGCGACCGATCGGATTGTAGGTCGAGGTGTCGGCGTTGGCTTGGGTGAAGGTGCTGCCCGCCATCGGAATGCCTTCGTTGAGCACGTTGTTGGCGCCCACGCGGACACTCAGGCCGTTCAGCCAGGAGACCTCCGAGCCGAAGCTGTAAGCCACCGAGACGTCGAAGGCGTTATAGGCCTCGACCGTGGAGTCGAAGCGGACATCGGTCTCCGCCGGATCGGCGTTGACGTCCTCCACCTCGGGGATGTGCGTCCAACCGAGGTTGGCGCGCCACTTGCCGCGGCTCCAGACGACGCTGGTGTAGGTCATCCACTTCGGGATCGTGCCGTTGAAGTTGGTGGCGTAACCCGCCGTCTCGGTCTCGGGGTTGCCCGGGAGGTCTATGTAGCTGTAGCTCTTATACCAAGCACCGGCCAGGCCGAAGTCGAAACGACCCAGCTGGTCCGAGTTCCAGGTGTAATTCACCTTGAGGTCAACACCGGAAAGCGACTGCTGGGAGATGTTGACGAGCGTGTCGGTGACGAAGATGTCGTCGATCGGGTTGCTGCCGATCTGGCCGGCGGCCGTGATCGGGGCGCCGCTGAAGAAGCCGGCGGTGCCCTGCAGGGGGCTGACCTTCACGAAGGACGCGTAGGGAGAAGCCGTGCCGAGCAACTCGACGCTCTGCAGGATGGTGGCCGAACCGATGGTGCTCACCAGGTCCGTCTGCTTGATGTCGAAGTAGTCAACCGACACCGCCAGACCCTTGACCGCCTTGGGCGACCAGATGACACCGAAGGTCATGTTCTTCGAGTTGGAGGGCAACAGGGCCGAGTTCGATCCCGAGCGGGCGTTGGCCTGGCCCGTGATGGGCGCGCCACCGCCGAAGCGGGCGAGGTTCAGCGAGCTGGTGAAACCGACGCCGCCGGGCCCGAAGAGGTTGAACAGCGTGGGCGCGGCGAAGGACTCGGAGTAGGTCGCACGGACGGCGAACTGGTCGTCGATCGGGAGCCAGCGCATCGAGAACTTCGGCACAAACGGATCGTCCGTGTCGCTGTATTTTTCCTTGCGGGCGGCCACGGTGAACTCGAGCAGGTTGGCGAAGCTTTGCTTGTTGTTGCCCCCGAAGACCGGGATGCGAACCTCGGCGAAGCTGGCCCAGATGTTGCGGCCCGAGTTGAACGGGTCGAGCGTGGTGGCCGAGTCCCAGGTGAAGCTGAGGGTCTGGCTGCCGCGATCAGCCGTCTGCTTGAGGGTCTCGGTGCGGTATTCCGCGCCGATGGCGAAGCCCACAGGGCCGCCGGGAAGTTCAAACGCCTCGCCAACGAGACGAACGTCGTAGGTGGTCAGCGTCGAGGTCGCGGTGCCGAGCGCCGTGCCGAAGATCCCGGAGGTCTCAACGGCGCCGGGAGCCTGCACCCGCGCGAAGTAGTTCAGCTGGCCGGCGGCCACGGCCGCGATGCGGGTGGCCGTGTCGATGACGCCGTCATTCTGATACTGCTGCTTGATGATGTTCTTGTTGGCCGCAGCTTCCCAAGAGAACTTGTCGTTAATGTTGCCCTTGATGCCGATGACGCCTCGAATGCTGTCGGTGTCATAGCTATAGACGCGAGGGTTGGTCACAAAGCGGTTGCGCACGGTGACCGTGACATCGAACGGATTGTAGGGATAGCTGGCGGCCGCCGCATGGTTGGTCGGCTGGGCGTTAAGCTGCGAGGTGGTGCCAGTCTGGGTGTAGAGCAGGTCACCGAACACCGTCAGATTGTCCGTCCACTTGTGCTCGAAGTTGGCCGTCGCGCTCTTGCGCTCGTTGCGCAGGATAAGTGTGACGTAGTTGGCGAGATTGAACGCATATTTCTGCTCGGTGCCTAGGCCCAGGATGAGGTTGGTGCTGTTCACCGGGATGTAGGTGCCGGCGGCCACCAGCTGGGCGGCCGTCATATCCACGTTTTGCGGCGGGGCGTTCAGGCTCGGGTTGAGCACGTAGAACTGGCCGCCAATGTTCACGACGCCACCGAAGGTCGGGGTGCCGTAGGACGGATTACTGAAGCTGCGCTCGAACTGCCAGAGCGGATCCGAGTAGGACCACTCGGCCGAGACGGTGATGCCCGTCTTGTCGGTGCTTGTGCCACCGACGATAGAAACCTTGCGCTGCGCATAGTTGCCGTTGTTGTCCGAGGTGCCGAAGTAGGCGCCCACCTCGAAGCCCTTGAAGTCGGACTTCAGGATGATGTTCACCACGCCGGAGACCGCGTCCGTGCCGTAGAGCGCCGAGGCGCCGTCCTGCAGGATTTCGATGCGCTCCACCGCGGAGATCGGGATCAGGTTCACGTCGACATACTGGCTGCCGCCCGAGGACAGGATCGGGGCGTAGGCCGCGCGGCGGCCGTTGATCAGCACCAGCGTCTGGGTGTTGCGGAACGCCACCGACGAACCGCCACCGGTCGAACCGGAGGAGATGTTCGCGTTGGAGTTACCCAAGTTGCCGTTGCCGCTGAACTGGGGGGCCGCCTTGCGCAGCACTTCCAGCACGTTGGTCGTCACGCCGGTGTCGGCGATCGCCTCGGAATTCAGCACCGTGACCGGCACCGCCGTCGCCGTCCCGGCGAACGGGATGTAGGATCCCGTGACCACGAATTTCTCGAGCTTTACAGTGTCGTCCGCCGGAGCGGCCGTCTGGGCAAAAGCGGCATTCGCCGCGAACAAGGAAAGCCCGGCGCCTAACAGCGCCAACGGCTTCCGTAGATAACTTACGGAGCTATTGTTCATAGTTCTAGGTGTTGTGTTGGTAGGAAACTACCCGTGACCGGCTAATTTCTTGCGCCGAAAGGAACTATTTCAGCGACGAACAGCAACTTATTTCGTAAATTGTAAAATACCACTCTCCTAACAGACACTATCTTTTATCTTTTACTATAAACAGTTTATATAATTAAAAATAATCCTGACGCATTTGTCATGTTGGAAATGAATCTTTTGGCCTAAGCAGATGATAAAAAATATCATCCATGAAGCCTGATTATGACATCTCGCACACATTAACAGGGTTACTGCCCGTTGACTCGAATTCACACCCTTGCACCTTCTTTCGCATGCCAACACAGCATAACCACACATTCACCTTATTCCGGCAGATACTAAGCCTCTCTGCCCTCGCACTCCCTGCGCTCCTTCTGGCCCAAATCGCCCCGCGCCTGCCAGTGGAGATTTTTTTTGCCGAAGCCGATGTCAGTTCGGTCCAAGTCTCGCCCGACGGCAAGTCCTTGGCCTTTTTGACTACGCTGGGCACCGGCAAGGTTGGAATTGCCCTGATGCATCTCGATACCGGCAAGGTCGAGCCGCTGGTCGGAGCCAAGGATGAGAACATCGAGTTCTATTTTTGGAAAAATAGCGACTGGGTGGTCTATGGTGGCGACTTGGGAGGCAATGAGTCCGCCGCGTTTCGCTCGATCAGCCTGAGCAAGCGCAAGGTCGTGGCACTGGCGGAGTCTTTTCGCGAACGTTATTCCGACCGGGCCAATCAGGCGGGCATAATCGACCGCCTGCGTTTCGATCCCAACCGCATGTTGATCCAAGGCAACCGCGGGGTTGGCAGCTTCAACTTCGGCATCTGGCTGCTCGACGTCCGCAATGGCGAACGTCGGGCCGTTGCCAGCTATGACCCCAAGCCGGATACCCAGGACCTGGCGGTGGATAACAATGGCGTCATCCGCGGCCGCAGCTACCTGCTCGGAGACAAGGTCATTTTCGAGCTGCGCCCCGAGGCCGAGGGCAGCTTCGTCAAGGTCGCCGAGTTTCCGGCCAACAACCCGCAGTGGGTTTTCCTCGGTTTCGCCGCGGACAACGAGACCCTATACCTCACCACCACGGACAAGACCGACACCGGCGCGCTGCACAGCTATAATGTCCGCACGCGCACGCTCAGCCCGGTTCTTTACCACAACCCGGACGGAGAAATCGAAAATGTCCTGCGCTCATGGGATTACAGTAAATTCTATGGGGTGCGCTACCTGACGGACAAAGGCCGCTATCATTTCACCGATCCCGCCCGCGCCGCCCTTCAGCAAAAAATCGACGCCTCTCTCCCCGGAACTGACAACCGGATCATCAGCACCTCGGAAGACGAAAAGGTCCTCGTGGTCGTCGCCTCGAGCGACCGCGACCCGGGCTCTTATTACCTGCTCAACCTCCGCCAGCCTGCTCTGATGCTGATCGGCAAGGTCAACCGCCGCATTAACCCGGCCGAGATGCGGCCCATGGAGCCAATTTCCTACATCGCCCGCGACGGGCTCAAGATTCACGGGTATCTTACCCGGCCTGCCGGATCAGAATCCAAGCCAGCCCCCTTGATCATCAATCCGCACGGTGGGCCATTCGGGATCCGCGATGAATGGGGCTTTAACGCCGAGGTGCAAATGCTGGCCAACCGCGGCTATGCCGTCCTCCAGATCAACTACCGCGGCTCCGGTGGTTACGGCTACTCCTTCATGAAGGCCGGACAGCGCGAGTGGGGCGGCAAGATGCAGGACGACCTGACCGACGGCGTGAAATGGGCTGTTGCCCAAGGCATCGCCGATCCCGATCAGATCGCGATCTATGGCGCCAGCTACGGCGGCTATGCGGCGCTCGCGGGGGTTACCTTCACGCCCGAGCTTTACCGCTGCGCGGTCAACTACGTCGGTGTCTCCGATCTCAACCTCATTACCAGCTGGGCGGGCGGACGCGCCGGCCGGGGCACCGACATGTTCTACCGCGAGTGGGTGGGTGACGACAAAGACTACAAGTTCAGCCGCTCACCGTTGAACTTCGTCGAGAACATCCGCGTGCCCACGCTGCACGCCTATGGCGTCAATGATCCGCGCGTGGACATCAAGCACTGGACCCGCCTCGAACCCAGACTGAAACAACTCGGCAAGCCCTACGAGATCATCATCCAGGGTGACGAGGGCCACGGGTTCCGGAATGAGGGCGGCCGCATCGCCTTCTACAACAAGCTTGTGGATTTCCTCGACCGCAACCTGGCCAATGCCCGGCTGGCACCCTTGAAGGTCTTGGAAATGCCCGCGAAGGAAAAGACCGACTGATCCCGGCCCGCATCGCGCCGTTTTCTGCCGCAGGCGGAGTCAATTGACTCCGCCTGCCTCGTCTCCGAAACTCCGCCCGTCGTTCCCCTGCCCGATGCTCAACCCCACCCACAATCCCGCGCGCACCAGCTGGATTGAGTCCGCCAACCAGGCCGCGGCTGACTTCCCCCTGCAGAACCTGCCCTTCGGCGTCTTCCGCACCGCGGAAAATCCTGCGGCTCGCATCGGCACTGCCATCGGCGACCAGATGCTCGACCTGTCTGCCGCCGCCGGCCTGGATCTTCTCCCCATCGCCGCCCGCTCTGTCTGCCAGCAGGCCACGCTGAACCCGCTGATGGCGGCCGGCCCGGCGGCCTGGAGCGCGCTCCGTGCCCGGCTGAGCGAACTGCTCGGCGCCGATTCCTGCCCCGCTGCACTGCGCGCAAAAGTCCGGCGCTGCCTCGTCCCGCAAAGTGCCGCCACGATGCAACTGCCGGCCGCCATCGGCGACTACACGGATTTCTACGCGTCGATCTTCCACGCCACCAATGTCGGCCTGCTGTTCCGGCCCGACCAGCCGCTCCTGCCCAACTACAAATGGGTGCCCATCGGCTATCACGGCCGCAGTTCCTCCATCGCCGTCAGCGGCACCCCGGTGCGCCGGCCGCACGGCCAGAGCAAACCGGCGGATCAACCGGTCCCTCGCTTCGGCGCGAGCAAGTCCCTCGACTACGAGCTGGAGCTCGGCGCCTTTGTCGGCCCGGGCAATCCGCAGGGCGCAGCCATCCCGCTCGCCGCCGCTGCCGGCCACCTTTTCGGCGTCGTGCTGCTCAACGACTGGTCAGCCCGCGATCTCCAGTCCTGGGAATACCAGCCGCTCGGGCCGTTCCTCGCGAAAAATTTCGCAACCACCATCTCGCCGTGGGTCGTGACGATGGAGGCGCTCGCCCCGTTCCGCACCGCAGCCTTCGCCCGCCCGGCCGGCGATCCCGCTCCGCTGCCCTACCTCACCGACGGAAATGACGCGGCCCACGGCGGCCTCGCCCTCAGGCTCGAGGTCTGGCTGCTCACGGAAAAAATGCGCGCCGCCGGCTCCGCCCCGCACCGCCTGAGTTCCGGCAATTTCCAGCAGATGTATTGGACGCTCGCGCAACTCCTCACCCATCACGCCAGCAACGGCTGCAACCTGCGGCCGGGCGACCTGCTCGGCAGCGGCACCGTCTCCGGCCCGACCCCGGATTCGCGCGGCTGCCTGCTCGAGCTCACCGCCCGCGGCACCGAGCCGCTCCGCCTGCCCAACGGCGAGGAACGCCGCTTCCTGGAGGACGGCGACGAGGTCATCCTGCGCGGCTATGCCGAGCGTCCCGGCGCCCGGCGCATCGGCCTCGGCGAATGCCGCGGCCGCGTGCTGCCCGCCCAAGCCTGAACGCACCCCGGCTTTCCCGGTTGGGCGTTGGTCGCTGCGCGCTCGCCGCGGGACGGCATGGCGTCCATTCTGTCCGCATGAAAAACCCCCTGGTATTCTGCCTGCTCTGCGCCGCCCTGCCTGCCGCCCTCGCCGCCCAAGCCCTGCCCGACAAGGCGAAACTCAAGGCGGAGGTCGCCGCCATGGAGGACGCCTTCTGCGCCATGGGCCAGAAGGACGGACTGCTCGCCGCCTTCCAGCATTTCGCCGCGCCGGATGTCGCCTTCATCGACACCGATCCGCGCCAGTGGCGCGGTGCCGCCGCCGTGCAACAGCGCATGGGCGAGAACCGCCCGGGCGTCAGCCTGACGTGGTCGGCGTATTTCACCGACGTCTCCGACGACGGCACGCTCGGTTACAACTACGGCCGCTATGAAATCCGCAGCCCCGGCCCGGACGGCAGGGAGCGGGTTGGCGGCGGCTGGTTTCTCACCATCTGGAAGCGCCAACCGGACGGCTCTTGGAAATACGTCATGGACAACGGCGCGCCGGATCGTCCCGCTCCGCCCGCGACTCCCGCCGCGCCGGCCCCCGCCGCCAAGCCGGCGGGCAACTGAGTTTCAGCACGCCAGCCGCGCTTTGTATTTTTCAGCCAGTTCCAGCGCCATGTCGGCATCGCGGGCCGTCACGGTGAAGTGGCCCATCTTGCGCCCGGGCCGCGCCTCGGCCTTGCCGTAGAGGTGCAGCCGCACGTTCGGCTGCGCGAGCAGCGTGTCCCACTTCGGTTCGCCGTTGGCCCACGCATCGCCGAGGATGTTCACCATCACGACGGGCGACGAAAGCGTCACCGCGCCGAGCGGCAGCCCGCAGATGGCGCGCACCTGCTGCTCGAACTGCGAGGTCATGCACGCATCGAGCGTCCAGTGCCCGCTGTTGTGCGTGCGCGGCGCCAGTTCGTTGACCAGCACCTCGCCGGCCTTCGTCACGAAGAGCTCCACGCCCATCACGCCGACGAGGTTGATCTTTTCCGCGATGAGCCGCGCGAGCTTCTCGGCCGCGGCGGCCACCTCCGGTTTCACGCGGGCGGGCACGATCGAAAAATCCAGGATATGGTTCGTGTGGATATTCTCCGCGATCGGGAATACCCGCACCGCCGCGCCGGGCGAGCGCGCGACGACCGCCGACACCTCGCAGGCAAAGTCGATGAACTGCTCGATGACGACCGGCTGGCCGGCGAATTTTTTCACCGCGGCCGGAATGTCGGCCTCGGTCATTACCTTGAGCTGGCCCTTGCCGTCGTAGCCGAAGTCCGCCGTCTTCACCACGCACGGCACGCCGACCTCGCGGATCCCGGCCGCCACGTCGGTGCCCTCGGAGAATCTTGCGTGCGGAAACTTGTTGTCCCGCAGCCACCGCTTCTCGCGCGAGCGGTTCTGCGTTGTCTCGAGCACGCTCCAGTGCGGCCGCAGCAGCGTGACCGCCTCGATCGCCTTCAACGGCGCGGCCGGCACGTTCTCAAACTCGTAGGTGACGACGTCGCACTCCTTGGCGAAGGCCGTCAGCGCCGCGGTGTCCCCGTAGGGCGCGTTGGCCTCCTTGTGCGACACGGCGCCCGCCGGGCAATTCGCCGCCGGCTCGTAGACGTGGACCCGGTAACCAAGCCGCGTCGCGGCCTGCGCGAGCATGCGGCCGAGCTGACCGCCGCCGAGCACGCCGATGGTTTTCCCGGGGAGAATCGCCTGGCCCGCGCTCACGGCAGCTTGGTCTTGAGGACCTTCCTCGTCTGCGCGGCGCGGAATTTCTCCCAGGCGCGCTTCGTCTTCGGGTCGGACTGCGCCAGCAAAGAGGCGGCGAAAAGCGCGGCGTTGATCGCCCCGGCCTTGCCGACCGCAAACGTCGCCACCGGCACACCGCCGGGCATCTGCGCGATCGAAAGGAGTGAATCGAGGCCGTGCAGCGCCTTGGACTCCACCGGCACGCCGAGCACCGGCAGCGTGGTGAGCGAGGCCGTCATGCCCGGCAGGTGCGCGGCACCACCGGCGCCGGCGATGATGAGCTTCAGCCCGCGCTTCTCGGCCGACTCGGCATAGGAAACCATCAGCTTCGGCGTGCGATGGGCGCTGACGACGCGCTTCTCGAACGGCACACCCAGCGCCGTGAGGGTCGCGGCGGTATGCGACATCGTCTCCCAGTCCGAGGAGCTGCCCATGATGATTCCGACCAAAGGTGAGGCCATAGGTGATGGGTCATAGGTGATGGGTCGGCCGGCCAGCCGCAACCCATAACCTATCGCCTAGAACCTATGACCTGATTAAAGCAGCGGCGTGCCCTTCGGCACCCGCACGATGGTCGTGCCGGCGATCTTGTCGTGCCAGGATTGCTTCTCGTCGTCGAAGGCGACCCAGATGAAGCCCAGGCCGGCGACGAACAGCGACAGGAAGCCGCCGAGGGTGCGCACGACGGCCACGCCCCAGTCGAGGGGCCGGTCGTCGAGCCGCACGACCTTGAGGCTGCAGATGATGCCGCCGATGGTCGTGCCCTTCGTCGCCCACATGGCGGCGCAATAGACGGCGAACCAGAAGGGGAACACGCCGAAACCGTGCCAGATGCTGCCGAGAAAGCCGCACATCATGCCGACCAGGATGGCGTCGAGGACCACCGCCGCCAGCCGGATCCAGAACCCGGCGCGCGGCAGGGTGGCCGAGGAGATGACGGGCGGCAGCATCGCGGCGACCGGGGGCGGCGCCTCGCCGGCCGGCGGGACTGCGCTGGCCGCGGCCACGACCGCCGGCTTCGGCGGACGGCTGGCCTTGAACATGAGGATCAGCGTGTAGACCACGACGCCGAGGCCGAGCATGCCCGTCAGCATGTAGAGGACGAAGCCACCGATCGGGACGGTGTAGAACAGGAGCATGATCACGCCGCCGATCAGCACGCCGAACACGGGGTGCGCCAGCGGGCCGTCTCCCATCAGCTTGGTGAAGCGCCGGCCCAGCCAGGCCAGCATCACGATCTTGCCGAAGATCGCCGCGAAAAAGAGACCGAATGAGAACAGCGGGAGCAGCACGAAGCCGATCACGAGGGTCAGCGTCAGCACCAGCAGCAGGTAGGCGACCGGCGTGAGCAGCATCGTGAGCAGGGCGGCTACCAGCGAGGAACCGGGCTGCTGTTCCAGCGTGTCGACGCACTTCTGCACGCCGGCGGGCGCGATCAGCGCGATGAGCGCGTAGAAGGCCAGGATGCCGAAAGCGGCATACCACGCCCACATCAGGCGGCTGTCGAAGGCCAGCGGCCGGCCCATCAGCAGGCACTTGGTGAACCAGACCCGCAGGCCGGTGAAATCACCGAAAGGTCCGAAGCTGCCGATCTGCTGCGTGCCGCCATGGATCTTGGAACCGGGGCCGCGCACCACCTTGCCGAGCACGGCAACGACCTGGCCGTCCACCACCGCATCGGGCCCGAGGATGACGTCACCCATCACGGCGATCGCCTCGCCCTTGACGTGGCCGTTGACCGTCGTGGTGCCAAAAACCGAGACGGCGGCATCGTCCACCGAGCCGTTGACCGTGGTGTTGCCGAAAACCGAGACCGCCGCGTCGGTGACGTGGCCGTCCACCGTGGTGTCACCGAAGACGGAAACCGCCTCGTTTTGCGTGCTGCCGGCGGAAACGGTGTGGTCGCCCATGGGCGGGCCGTCGCTGTGCCGGGTCCCGGCGCCATAAGAGCGCGAACGCGTGGACTTCTTCTTGGTCGGCGTGGCGGGCTGTTCTTCCGTCGCGCCGAGTTCACGGAGTTCGCCTTCAGCCTTCTTCTCCTCGGGCGCGACCGCCTTGTCGTCGGCCGGGGCGGCCGCGTCGGTTTTTTCCGCTGCAGGCGCCTCAGCCGGCGCGGCGGGTGTCGCCACCGGTTCGGCCGGGGTCACGATCGGGGCGGGCTCGGCGGGGGCCGGCGGGGCGGGCGGCGCCTCCTGCGTGGGCTCCGAAGCTTCGGCGAAGGAGGCGGCGCGCAACACGGGCAACAGCGCCAGGGTGAGCGCCAGCCAGCCGGCAAAAAGGAAGGAGTAACGGGACTTGTTCATGGGGGATTCGCTCAATTATTGCGGTAAAGGGTGCGGTAGGCGGCGGCGCCGAGACCGAAGAAGGTGGCATAGAGGGCCGCGACAAACGCCAGGCCGCCGTAAAGCCACAGCGGCGGGATGCTCGCGATGGTGTCGCTGGTATAGGTGGCGATCCAGCGGATGACATGGAAGAGCGCGGCGACCCCGGCGAAGCGTTCGCCGGCGGCGGAGGTCAGGGCGCTGGTGTCGGCGCCCTGGGTGGCCAGGTAGAACGCGGCGATGGCGGCGCCGCTCACGCCGGTGGCGACGCCGAGAAAGGCGGCCTTCACGGCGCCCGGCCAGTAGGTCCAAGATTTGTGATACCAGGCGACGGCCGCCTGATGCTCGATCGCGGCGAGCACGCGGGACTCCAGCGTAGAGGGCGCCTTGCGCAGCGGGAGGCTGCGCAGTTCGCGATGAACGAGCTGTTCGAGCTGCTCGGCCGATTGGGTCCGGAGGGCGAGGCGCGCCGCCACGGCGGCCTGCAAGCGCGTCTCGAAACCCGCCGGCGCCTTGCGGGGCGGCAGGGCGCGCAGTTCGCGATGGATGAATTTCTCGAGGTCTTCAGGTGTCATTTTTTCGTTCATGGGGCACCTTCAGTTGGCAAATTTTTCGTGGCTGGCGCCGCTGCGCACCAGAATCTTCGCGAGGGCCTCGCGGCCGCGCAGGATGTCGGTCTTCACCTTGCTCAGGGACACGCGGGTCTTCTTCGCGATGTCCTCGTAGGGCATGTCCTCGAAATGATAGAGGACCAGCGGGACGCGCTGGTGCTCGGGGAGTTTTTCCAGCGCGCGCTCGACCCACTCGCGGCGCTCGGAGGAATCGACGCCGGCGAAGAACGTGTCGGGCGCGGCGAATTCGACCTCTTTCTCGCTGCCCTCGTCGTCCTTGTGGACGAGGTCGGAGAAGAAGCTCCAGCGCTTCTTGTAGCGCTGGATGTGGTTGATCGAAAGGTTGGTCGCGACCGTCTTCAGCCAGCCGCCGGCCGACGGGCTGGTGCGGAGATTGTCGAAGTGCTCGTGCGCCTTGATGAAGACCTCCTGGGCAATGTCCTCCGCCTGCGTCTCGTTGCCGATGAGCCGCACTGCGGTGGAGTAGACCATGTCTTGGTAGTTGCGCATGAACGTGGTGAAGTCGGGCGGGGCCGTTACGCCTTCGGTAGTGGTTGTGTGCACTGTAGGATCTTCATTCATGCTAAGAACACGGCGCCTCTCCGCAGAGTTGCAGAAACCTCCTGCCACGCAAACCACTTTACGCCAAGCCTATAAGCAACCAGAACACCCGGCCCGGCGGATAGTCGCAACGCCCGCGCCGGTGCCGCCCTAACGTGCCTGATTAGCCGTGGTTTTGGTCCTTTTGGCCGACCGGGCCGCCCTTGCCTATTTATGACACCGGGCGAGACTCCGCCGCACACTTCCCCATGTCCGCTTTCCTGACTCCCGACCCGAAAATCGAAGCCGCCATCCGCACCAAGGGCGAAAAGCTCTTCGCCCTCATGGACCAGCAGCCGCCCCCGGCCCTGTTCTCCAAGAAGGGCGCCTACGCCCGCCTGATGGAGTGGTCCATGAAGGACCCGGTCTTCAAGACCCAGCTCTTCCGCTTCGTCGACGTCCTGCCCTCGCTCAACTCGTCCGCCGAGATCGTCCGCCACCTGCAGGAATATCTCGGCGACAAGGCCGTCGAGCTCAACCCCGCCCTCAAGGCCGGCCTCGCCGCGTCCTCCTTCGCCCCCGCCCTCGTCGCCACACCGGTCAAGGCGCAGATCGTGGACATGGCCAGCCAGTTCGTCGCCGGCGAATCCGGCGAGGACCTGCTCAAGCAGATCAAGAAGAACACCAAGCTTGGCCTCGCCACCACCATCGACCTGCTCGGCGAGACCGTCCTCAACGACGCCGAGGCCGACGTCTTCCTCAAGCGCAACCTCGAGATCCTCGACTCGGTCTCGAAATTCTACGCGAAGGAACCGGCGCCCTGCTTCAGCGACCTCGGCCCCAAGGGCCCCCTGCCCCGCCTCAACCTCTCGGTCAAAATCTCCGCGCTCACGCCCGACGTCCACCCGGCCGACCCGGAGAACTCCATCGCCGCCCTCAAGGAGCGCTTCCGCCCGATCCTCCGCCGCGCCTCCGAGGTCGGCGCGCTGATCAATTTCGACATGGAGAGCTACAAGCTGAAGGACCTCACCCTCCAGCTCTTTAAATCCATCTTCGAGGAACCCGAGTTCCGCACGCAGCCGGCCATCGGCATCGCCATCCAAGCCTACCTGCGCGACTGCGAGACCGACCTCCGCGACCTCGTCGCCTGGGCCCGCCAGAACAACCGCCCGCTCAGCGTCCGCCTCGTCAAGGGCGCCTACTGGGATTACGAGACCATCATCGCCCAGCAGCGCGACTGGCCCATCCCCGTCTGGCAGAAGAAGCCCGAGTCCGACGCCAACTACGAGAAGCTCTCCCTCTTCCTCCTCGAGAACATCGACATCGTCACGCCGAACTTCGCGTCGCACAACGTCCGCTCCTGCGCCCATGTCATCGCCCAGGCCGAGCGCCTCGGCATCGACCCGCGCGCCTACGAGTTTCAGGCGCTCTACGGCATGGCCGATGAGCTGAAGATGTCGCTCCTCCAGATGGGTCATCGCGTCCGCGAATACTGCGCCATCGGCGAGCTGCTCCCCGGTATGGCCTACCTCGTCCGCCGCCTGCTCGAGAACACCTCCAACGAGGGCTTCCTCCGGATCAAGAACATGGGCGAGGCCACCAAGGACCAGCTGCTCGGCAACCCGGTCAACGCCATCGCCGCCGCGCCCGAGCCCCTCGCGCGCAAGCCCGAGGTGGAGCCCGCGCTCCGCGCGGGCTTGAACCCGCGAGGGATCGCGGGTTCCACCTTTAAAAACGCCGCCAACACCGACTACACGCAGGCGGCCAACCGCGACAAGCAGCGCGCCGCCCTCGCCGCCTGCACCGCCAGGCTCGGCCAAAAGTGGCCGCTCGTCATCAACGGCAAAAAGATCTCAGACCGCGAATACATCGCCTCCGTCAACCCGGCCAAGCCCTCGCAGGTCATCGGCTCATGGGCCCGCGCGACCATCGCCGACGCCGAGGCCGCCGTCGCCGCCGCGCAGGCCGCGTTCCCGAAGTGGCGCGCCACCCCGGCCGACGACCGCGCGAAAATCCTCGAGCGCGCCGCCGACCTCATGGAGTCGCGCCGCCTGGAACTGAACGCCCTCCTAATCCTCGAGGCCGGCAAGCCCTGGATCGAGGCCGACGGCGACATCTCCGAGGCGATCGACTTCTGCCGCTTCTACGCCGTCGAGATGCGCAAGCTCGCGAAGCCCGTCGTCACCCAGTCCGTCCCCGGCGAGCGCTGCGTGCAGACGTGGACACCCCGCGGCGTCGGCGTCGCCATCGCGCCGTGGAATTTCCCGCTGGCCATCCTCACCGGCCTCGTCGTCGCCCCGCTCGTCGCGGGCAACTGCGTCATCATGAAGCCCGCCGAGCAGACCTCTGTCATCGGCGGCGTGCTCATGGACCTCCTCACCGAGGCCGGCGTGCCGGCCGGCGTGCTCAACTTCCTCCCCGGTTTCGGCGAGGACGTCGGCGCGCATCTCGTCGGCCACAAGCAGGTGGATTTCGTCGCCTTCACCGGCTCGCGTGCCGTCGGCACGAAAATCTGGGAGACCGCCGGCAGGACCCAGCCGGGGCAGCAGAACCTCAAGAAGGTCGTCTGCGAGATGGGCGGCAAGAATGCGCTCGTCATCGACAACGACGCCGACCTCGACGAGGCCATCCCGGCCGCGCTCTACAGCGCCTTCGGCTTCAGCGGCCAGAAGTGCTCGGCCCTTTCCCGCCTCATCGTCCTCGACGAGGTGTATGACCATTTCATCGAGCGCTTCGTTTCCGCCTGCGGTTCGTATCCCATCGGCGACCCGGCCCAGCCCGGCACTATTCTCGGTCCCGTGATCGACGCCGACGCGCAGAAGAAGATTCTCGGCATCATCGAGCAGGGCAAAAAGGAGGCGAAGCTCGCCTTCCAGGGCACCGCGCCCGCCGAAGGCTACTTCGTGCCGGCGACCGTCTTCGTGAATGTGAAGCCCGAGCACAGCATCGCCCGCGAGGAAATCTTCGGGCCCGTCGTCGCCGTGCTCCGCGTGAAGAACCTCGACGAGGCTTTCGCCCTCGTGAACGGCACGGATTACGCCCTCACCGGCGGCCTGTTCTCCCGCAGCCCGAAGGCGCTCGAGCGCGCCCAGAACGAGATGCTCGTCGGCAACCTCTATCTCAACCGTGGCTGCACGGGCGCCATTGTCGAACGCCACCCCTTCGGCGGCTTCAAGATGTCCGGCGGCGGCACCAAAGCCGGCGGCAAAGGCTACCTTGAGAACTTCCTGTTCCCGCGCAGCGTCGCCGAAAACGTGATGCGGCGAGGCTTCACGCCGCCCGAAGAAGGGGCATAAGCCCTGGCAGCCTAGGTGGGAGGGGTTTTATACCCCGACCGATCACGCATCGCACACCAGTCGGGGCGCAATACCAGTTACGGTTTGAATTGGGACTGTCGGGGCGCACCTCGTGTGCGCCCGCGGGCGCCGACAAGCGACGCCCCTACGAAAAGCTCAAACCATCAGGTAATTGCTTTAAGGCCCCTCCCACACTCGCGGAAGCCGGCCTCCTCTCCCGCTCCCAAAAAATATCCCGCTTGCCAGTCTGGCCAGTCTGGCCAGATTCCAAGCGTGGCAAAAAGCTGGCAGCTTCAAGAGGCTAAAAACTCCTTCAGCACCGTCGTGGAGAAGGCGTTGACCGACGGCTATCAGGTCGTCACCCGCCACGGCCAGCCGACCGTCGTCATCATGTCGGTGGAGGAATTCCGCAAGCTAAAGCCGCCCCGGCAATCCTTGGTGGATTTCCTGGCGGATTCGCCCTTGCACACCTTGGGCGAGCTGCCCAAGCGTCCGCGTGATCTGCCCCGCAAAGTGACGCTGTGAACTGGTTGCTCGATACCTGTGCGATTTGCGAGCCAACGCAGGCGCGCCCGTCGCCCCGCGTGGTGAACTGGCTGCGAGAGCAACCCGAAGAAACACTCTATTTGAGCGTGCTGACCTTTGGCGAAATCCGCCGTGGTTGTTCCAGATTGTCCTCCGGTCCCAAGCGCCGGGCCTTGGAACGCTGGCTGGAGCACGATCTGTCGGAGCGATTCGCCGGGCGCATTCTTCCGCTCGACCAGGAAGCCGCAGATATCTGGGGCCGGATTCAAGCCCGGGCTGAAAACAAGGGCCGCCCGCTGCCGTCCCTCGATTCACTGCTGGCGGCTACGGCACTGGCCCATGGCCTGTCCTTGGTAACGCGCAACACCGCCGATTTTGCTGAGACCGGTGCCGAGTTATTCAACCCTTGGGAGTAAGCCGGCTCAATGCCCAGCGCCGGCCTGGTGCTCCTGGATGTATTCCTGCTTGAGGCCGAGCTGCTCGGGCGCATGCAGGACGAGCATCTTCATGCGGATGTCCGCGGGCACCGACGCCGCGGTCGCCTTGGAGACCACGACCATGAGGCCGATGGCGAGCGGCACCGTCCAGATCGCCGGCTGCTCGCAGAGGATGCGGGTCAGCGGGTTGGCGACCCAGAAGGCGGCGAGGTCGACCAGCTTCAGGTCGCTCAGGTTGATGATCGTCGTGCAGGCCAGCGCGGCGAGGCCGCCGCCGAGCATGCCGGTGGCCGCCCCCTTCATCGTCATGCCGCGCCACCACACGCTCATGAAGAGCAGCGGGAAATAGCTCGCGGCCGCGATGGCGAAGGCCTGGCCGACCATGAAATTGATCTGCAGCTGCTCGACCTGCGAGCCGAGCCCGATGGCCACGCCGCCGATGACGACCGCGGAGATCTTGAACATCCGCATGCGCTGCTCGGGCGTGGCGTTCGGCCGCAGCATGCGGCCGTAGACGTCGTGCGCGAGCGCGCCGGTCATTGAGACGAGCAGGCCGCTGAAGGTGCTCATGAACGCCGCGAAGGCGCCGGCGCAGGTGATGCCGCTCAGGATGCTGCCCCACACGCCGCCGACCACGCGCGGCAGTTCGAGCACGATCTTGTCCGTGCCCTTGGCGCCGGTGGCGGCGTAGAGCTCGGGCATCAGGTTGCGGCCGATGACGCCGAACACGGGCGGGAAGACATAGAAGATGCCGATCAGGATCATGACCCACATTGTCGTGCGCTTGGCCGCGACACCGTCGGGGTTGGTGTAGAAGCGCACCAAGATGTGCGGCAGGCCGGCCGTGCCGCAGACCAGCGCGATGATGAGGGAATAGGTATAAAGCAGCGAATAGGGCTTGGCCTGCTCGGCGGACAGGCC